>NVXO02000010.1 GCA_002733945.2 Sulfurimonas sp.
GTTCTCAAAAAAAGATGAAATATTTGAGAATTTGAGTTGAATATCTAGTCTAAATTAGGGATTTTGGGACTAAATGCACAGTCTCTCTGTTTTGTTATACATTCTTGTCTTCAGGTAAACTCAATATTGGGTCACCTTCTAATTTTAAAAACTGTAGTGAATGTGTTGCAACTTTAATCTCATCAAGTAGTTTCTGATTTTCATTATCTATTTCGTTTTCATTTTGTTCATTATTTATAAAAACTCTAACTTCAAAATTAAAACCACTGTCAATTCTATTGGCAATTTTATTAAGACTTATTCTTAAGCCATTTAATACTTCTTTTTTTCTTCCGTTATCACTAATAATATTATATTCTTTATCCAAAGCTTCAATGAGTTCATCAATTTTTTTTGCCATATAGTCGTTACTATGGTCGTCTATACCTTTGAGTTCAGTTTCTGATAAACCTTGGTTTTTCAACTCATTTTTAAGTTTTTTAATTTCAAGTAATTTTTTATAATTGTCAATTATAAATCCTGTAGTCTTTGCAATACCTGCTGCAATAGTAGTAATTGTTGCAAAAGTGATTAATGGATCAGTAGTTGACAGTGCCTTTAGTTCTAATGGGATTTTTTTTCCATGAAAAAATTCTGAAAAATTATTGAATATAAATGTCAGTTCTTTAATTTCTTTCCCAAAATTTTCTAAATTGTTATCTATAAAACTTCTAGGAATTAAAATACCTATTTCGCATTCACCTTGCTCTAATTCGTTATACCCAATATTTAAAGATTTTAATCCTTGCACTGTATTTTCAAAGCCTTTGATAGTAATGTTTAATTTATTAAATATTAAATCAAGTTCTTGTTTTGCATTGGCAGGAGTTATACTGTTTGTATTTAAAATATTTTCAACTCTTTCTTTTAAAATATTTCCAAATATATCATATATATTTAACTCTACTAATATTTGATACCATGCAGGGCTTAGCTCATTTACATTAGAATTTGACACTGCTTGATAAAAATTATTTAAATAAGTTGTTAAATTAGCTTGATGTTGTGGTTGGTTAGGTTGTGTAACTATACTATTTAATGCTGTAATAATATTTTGTAGGTGACCTACTATTTTTAATCTAGAATTTTCTTCCACTAAATCTTTGGCTAATTTATTTATTGTTTCTACATTCATTTATGTCCTTCGCCGTTGTACGTTCTCGCTCCGCGGGAACGTACAACTATTCATTCAACGAACATTATAACATAAGTAACTCGTATACAAACAAATAAATAAACACGGAAAATATTAGTTTATCTTTAATTATATTGCATTTTGTCATATTTTTGATGATTATTTAAAATAATGACTAGTATACTTAAAAATAAAGTGTGTTTTTATTACTTTATATACTGATAATTGAACAAAGTGTTCGTTTATTTGTCTTAAATCTTCATAAAAGCACACTTTATTCCTTAAGAAGAGGAGAAAACATTATGCTTATTAAGAAAAAGTTACTTGATATTGTTCGTGACAAAATTCGTTTTAAGCACTATATATTTTTTCATGACAAGAAGCATCCTGTGGAAATGGCAAAAATTGAAATAGAAGAGTATCTTACATTCTTAGCCACAAAAAAGCAGGTAAGTCCTTCAACACAAAACCAAGCATTTAATGCGATACTATTTTTGTATAAGGAAGTTTTAGGAATAGATACAACAGAGTGGAATATACAAGCACTACGAGCACAGGAACGAAAACATATACCGGTAGTATTAACAACAATAGAAGTACAAAAAGTATTAGAAAACTTAACGGGTATATATAAGCTAGTGGTGACTTTAATGTATGGATGTGGACTGAGGATGAGTGAAGTTCTTAACATTCGAGTTAAAGATATTGATTTTGGATTTAACAAACTTTATGTTTGGGACTCTAAATCTTTAAAAGACAGAATAGTACCTTTACCTATGAAAATAAAAGATGAACTACAAGTACAAGTGAAAAAAATACAAGAGATACACCAAAAAGATGTAAGTGATGGCTTTGGAACTGTTTATATGCCATTTGCTTATGAGAAAAAAAATCCAAAAGCAAAATCTGAAACTAAATGGCAATATCTCTTTCCAATGAATAATATATCAAAAGACCCAAGAAGTAATGTAAAAAGACGACATCATATACATCCTCAAACACTAGGTCGAAATATAAAGTTAGCTTCACAAAAAGCAAACTTAAACAAGCGTGTGACTTCTCATATATTTAGACATTCCTATGCAACTCATCTTCTTCAAGCAGGAGTTGATTTAAGAAGTATTCAGGAACTTTTAGGACACAAGTCTGTGGAGACAACTATGATTTATACACATGTCGTCTCTGAGATAAATAAAACAAAACTAATAAGTCCCTTAGATTTCTAAAAAACCACTACACTTTAACCTTAACATCTGCGATGGCAAGGATAGCGTCATCACCGCTGCTATCTCCATAAGTGTATATCTTTTCGTAGTCATCTAAGTTTATGTGTGCTTGGACTCTACGGAGTTTTTCTTCTCCATGACAGTTTATTGTGGCGAAGTGTCCTGTAAAGATTTTCTCCTTAAACGCGAGTTCAGTACAGAGGAGTTCGACCTTGTGTTTTTGTGCCCATGGTGAGAGCCAGCATCTCATAGAGGCTGAGACTAGGATGACTTTATCTCCATTTTTTATGTGCTCTAAAAACTTCTCATAGATGTTTTCTCTAAGTATATCGTTGATTTTTGTCTCGCCATACTTTTGTGCCACTGCTTTAAACTCATCTTCGTTTATCTTGTAAAAGTAGAGTCTAAAGAGTAACTCTTTTGCATAAGAGTTGTCCATCAGTTTTATTTTGTAGAGAAAAAATATAGGAGAAAAAAGAGCTAGTTTAAAGTAGTAAGTCGGTGTACCGACGGCAAACTTTATAAACTCTCCAAGAGAGTCTTTAGTAGTAAGCGTGCCATCAAAATCAAAGAGTGCTAAAGTCATTTAGAAGGCTCATCCTTGTAGTACCTGTCGTTAAAGTAACACTTACCTTGTGGCAACCACTCAGGTATGTCATAGAACTTTTTCTGCTGTATGTTTAGATAGTGCGTTTTATAACTCTCGTAGTTAAAACCTTTACACTCAGCTACATAAAAGGTGGCATCTTCGACTCCAAAGGTTTCTATCTTCACTTCATCACAAACATTTTCATACTCTTTTGTTTTTATCTCACGGTTATTAAAGATGTAGAAGTCTGTGTCTTTAAGAGAGCGAACATCAACAAGTTTATCATCCATACGACCAAAAACAGAGTTGCTAAATATCATCGGCATGTCTTTTTTACAGTAGTAGTTAAACATCGCAGAGTTTGTATAACCCGTTGAGAAGAGCTTTTTATCCCCATACTCTTTATCTAAAACCTGACAAGTCTCTTTCATGTTTGAGCTAAGAACGGCATCTTCATAAAAGTAACTCGGTTTAAAAATAGAGTTTGGAAGTAGATGCAGTGCTATAAGCACACTGAGTAAAATGATAATATGCATCGCCGTAAAAATGGCGTTGTACTTAAAGAGTTTGTGGAGATACACATCATCTAGATATGCAAAGAGTAAAAAGATATATGGAAGAAAAAGTATAAACCAGTGTATGCCCATGAGATTTTTGAGTGAAACCGTGAAAAACACTAAAAACATAAGTCCTAAAATAAGTGAAAGCAGTATAAGCAGTTCGTCTTTTACAAAGTTCTTTTTACTTTTATACAAAAACCAAAATGCCCATGGCGTTACGACATAGACTAGGTTAAGAAGAAAGTTTGAAAATGTCTCAAAGTTGTAATGACTCTCAGTCCGAGCAAAGAAGTTGAACATGATGTTGTTCCAACAGCAGTTATAGTTGAAGTACATGTTTTGGGCGATGGCTAAAAGGACTATTGGCATTGCTATGAGCAATGTTTTTATGGATTTTGTTTTGTAGACACTTATAGCAAAAACAAAAAGTGAGAAAAAGAGAAAAACTGAAAAGTACTTACTTAAAAACGCAGCCCCTAAAAAGAGTCCTGAAAGTAGGGCATATCTTATAGTCTGCTCTTTTTTTAGAGAGTATAGAAAAAACTGAGTTCCTAAAGTTCCAAAAAGAACAAGAGGGATGTCGTTTGTAAAAAGTGACATCAAAATATCTACAGGGGAGACTAAAAAAAGTAAAAAAAGTAGATAGGCTTTGTTCTCGTCTATGTAGAGTTTAGCGATGTTGTAGATGCTAAACGCAACCGTTATAGCTGCCATAAAAGAAAAAAGTCTAAAAAAGATTATGTCATCGCTGACAAAACTCATAAGGTAGATAAGCCAACCAACCATAGGTGGATGGTCGTAGTAACCGCTACTAAGATGTGTCGCCCACTTTATAAAGTATGCTTCATCACCTGTAAGTGGCACGAGTGCTAAGATGAGTAGTTTTGCTAAGAGAATCAGCCCTACTATTTTTATCTCTTTTTCGTATGCTTTTGTCATCGTTTTAAATACTTAGTTTTTTAAAGATAAACTCTGGAATATTGGTAATGATAAGCATGATGTATCGCCATATCCATTTTGTATACAGAGTGTTTTTACCTGCTTGYTGTGCTTTATATATATCCTCAGCAACTTGTATAGGCTCTGCTGTGAGTTTTTCAGGTAGAGCTAAACTCTCTGTCATTTTAGTGTTTACAAAACCTGGTTTAACAGTAAGAACTGTAACGCTACTCTCACAAAGTCTATTTCTTAGACCACTTAGATAAGCACTAAACGCAGCCTTAGCACTTCCGTAGATGTAGTTTGTTTTACGACCACGATCGCCTGCAACTGAACTCACACCAACGATAAAACCGCGTTTTTCTTCTTCAAAGTCATTTGCGATGATGTTTAAAAGGCTTACGGCTCCTGTGTAGTTAACATTTATAGTTTTGAGTGTTTCACTCCACTCTTTCTCTGCTTTGTGTTGTTCTGTCATGTAACCTGAAACTACTATGACACCTAGAGGTTTTTCACTAAGGTTTTCATAGACTGTTTGGTGCGTTTCATAAGACGTTATGTCTAACTCTATAAGTTCTACATTTACGGTCGAACGAACTTCTAAGTCAGTTTTAAACTCTTCTAACTCGTGCACTTTTCTTGCTCCTAGGTATAGGTTATAACCATTTTTTGCATATACGCGCGCTACTTCTTTTGCTATATCACTTTTTGCACCAACTATAAAAACATAACTCATATTATAATCCCAACCTTTTGCTTTGTAGTGAGTTAAACTTCTCACTCATATTGTTTTTTTCTCTAAATTTTCTAAATACTTCTATCTTGTCATATCCATACTCAAATGTCTCTTTACTTACACGAACATCTTTTGTAAGGTAAATTCGACCACCACACTCGACAACTATCTCATCAAGCTCATCTAAAAGCTCAAAGAGTCCATCTTCTATCTTAAAATCAAGTGCTAAAGAGTAACCCTCTATGGGAAAAGAGAGATAGTTTTCATTTTCTTTTCCGTAGAGTTTAAGGACTGCAAGAAATGAGCCTTTTCCACTTTTTGAGATTTTATCTAGGATGCGTTCTAGACCATCAAAACTAGACTCTTTTGGCAGTATAAACTGGTACTGAGTAAAACCATTTTTACCGTAAATACGGTTCCAGTTTCTAATGCTGTCAAGTGGATAAAAAAAGCTGTCAAAATGCACTCTTTGATGTGAAACGCCATCTTTTGACTTGTTATAATAGAGCCAGTTAAAAGCTTTTACGCTCAGAGTATTGAGAGCGAAAGAGGGAAAGTTAAACGGAATGTTAAGTTTTGATTTTGGCTTGTATCTTAGGTCGCCATCATCTGCAAAGTCACCAACCATAAGAAGTGACTTTCCTATGTTTTCACCTTTCGCAAGGCAGTCTATCCAAGCCACGCTATATGGATCTGTCTTATACTCTTCAAACGCAGCAAAAGTCTCTTTGAGGTTTTTTGTTTTTATGGTAGTTTGGTTAATAAACTGAGAGTTTATTTTTTTAAGTGATATTTTTGCAGTGAGGATAACTCCTGTTAGACCCATTCCCCCACAAGTAGCAAGGAAAAGATCTTCGCCTTTTGTGACTGTTTGTATCTCGCCATCTGCTAACATAATGCTAAATTCTTCAACACATTCACTAAAACAACCCTCTATATGATGGTTTTTTCCGTGAATGTCAGAGGCTATAGCTCCACCAACGCTTATGAGTTTTGTACCTGGGGTGATTTTTAAAAACCAACCGTGTTTTACTACACTCTCGAGTATCTCAGAGAGTAAAACTCCTGCTTGAACATGTAAGATACCAGTAGACTCGTCAAAGCCTAAGAAGTAGTCATAGGGTCTTGCATGAACAAGAGTATGGTTAAGAGCACTGTCTCCATAACTACGTCCATTACCATAAGGTATCAGTTCATCTGTAACTTTAAGTTTGTCTGCAAGTTCTTTTTCGCTTTGAAACTTGATGATATTATTTTCTACGAGAGGGTACATTCCCCAGCTTTGTAAACTCAAATTTTAGTCCTTAAAAACAAATTTTTTATCTAAAGTATACTTGACTACATAACCTATGGCTAAACCGATTATAGCCCCTAAGTATTTCGCGTTTTCACTTTCAAATGCATAATCAAATCCAATCTCAAAACCCCAAAATATAAAGGTCGTAAAAACTCCCATAAGAGAGTAGAGCATAAACTTTTTAGTGTTGTCTTTTGCACCCTTTGTCTCATGAAAAAAGATATATTTTTTATCGAGTATGTATTTTAGAACTAAACCTGCGAGAGTTCCAAAAAACATGGCAAGGTAGAGAGATAAAAAACCACTATATAAAAAAAAGCTCAACCACTGAAAAAAAAGATTTACTATTGTTGATATGATAGCAAAAAAGATGTAACGAACAACCATCATACTAGCTTTGCAATCGCTACAAAACTGATAAGCCATAAAAGCAATGTAACTTTGATAAATGTATCTTTGAGAACAATCTTTGTTGGACTACCACTCTGTTGTTCTACAAAAGTTATCTGCATATAGCGAAGGATGGCAAGTATAACAAAAAGAGTCGTGAGGTAAAGATACTCACTTCCTAAACGAGCTATAACTTCTGGTGAAACCGTGTACTGCAAGTAACTAAGGATTACTACACCACTCATAAGAACCATGGCCGCATTTACGAACTCTAGGTTGTATCCGTCTATGTTTTTACGTGTCTCTTTTCCCTCTATAGAGAGCAGAACATCATCACGGCGTTTAGCAAGGGCTAAAAAGATAGCGAGTAAAAAAGTGATGATGATTATCCACATAGAAAGAGAAGTGTCTGTTACCTGTGCACCTGCAAAAAGGCGAAGTACAAAACCCGTAGCAATGATAAATATATCAACTATAGCGATATGTTTGAACTTGTACGAATACAAAATATTTAGCACGAAGTAGATAACGAGAACGGTAAATAGCGCAGTAGAGAAGAAATATGTTGCTATTAGAGTAGTTGATGAAAGCCCTAAGAAAAGAAAGTTAGCAGTTGTTAAAGATATAGCACCACTAGCTAGAGGACGATTTCTTTTAGTAGGATGTTTTTTATCCTCTTCTATGTCCATAAAGTCGTTGAGAACATAGATACTACTTGCAAGAAGTGAGAAAAGTATAAATGCGACAGTAGCATTAAAAACACTCGCTTGGTTAAAGTTAAACGCAAAGATAAGTGGTGCAAAAATAAAAAGGTTTTTTACATATTGGTGAGGACGCAGAAGTGTTAGTATGTGATTCATTTTTTCTCAATTTGTTTTGGATTAGAGACTCTGTATGTGTAAAATGTACGTTTATTCCAGACTTTGTAGGTGTCTATGAGTTCTACATTTTTATAGTACTTAAGAAGTTGTGCCTCTCGTTTGTTATTTCTACAAAGGACTAAACCATCTTTGTGCCACATACTTTCATCTCGAACCATATCGTAGTAAGAGTATCTTGAGTCGATTGCCACATCAGTGTCAGGATGATTTGGCAGATAAAACTTTATGTACGCCGCAGTAGTTAAGTGTGCTCCATAAAACTTATCTCCCTCTTTAGCATGAGTGTACATTCTATTTACAACATCCTCTGTTTTATACATAAAACGTTGTAGCTCTGGAAGGTGGGTTATAAGTGCAATTCTTACTAAAAGGGTGAAAAATATCGCTATAGCGAGACCGATCACAAAACTCTTTTTGAGTTCATATTTTTTGATAATAATGCTTAGTAAAATCGCACCACCAATATAAGCTGGTGCAGAGTAACTTGGTGCCATACTTACATAAAAACTCTTATAAAGAAAAAAGACTAAAATAACGACTACACTAAGTGCTATAAAATAAAGTTTCTCATCTTTAAAGTAAAACTTTTCTTTGATAAGGTAGTAAAATAAAAGCCATGTAAAAACAGGAGTAAATACACCAAACTGGGAAGAGACAAACTCTAAAATAAGCCAAGGCTGTATAGTGTACGAGTCACTAGAACCATGGTCGAGTTGGAAGAGAAAACTTATCCATTCATGCTGATAGTTCCAGTAAAGCATAGGAGTAACTACTAGAGTTGCAAGGATAGCTGAAAGATAAAGATAAGGGTTTAAAAAGAGATCTCTGCGTTTAGTGAGGATAAAGATAAATATACTCAGTATTAGCATGATAGCAGAGTACTTACTAATCATCATCGCACCTAAAAATAGACCCGCTAAAACAAAGTTAAGGAGTTTCCCCTCAAATATCGCCTTGAACGAGTGATAAAGTGAGAGTGTCCAAAAAAGAATCAGTGGAGCATCAGGTGTTGCAAAAATATAACCAGCATGTGTTAAGAGAACAGCGGAGATAATGACTACTGCGTTTAGGGCAGTTTTTTCATCACTAAGAAGTACTGTGAGTTTGTAAAGATAAACTGAAGAGATACTCATAGCAAGAACAGGCACGAGTCTCACACCCCATTCACTTTGAGAGATAAAGTTTGTAAAGTAGATAAGGTAGGCTATCATAGGTGGATGGTCAAAGTAACTCAGCTGTAAGTCATGACTCCACATCCAGTAATATGCTTCATCACCATGAAGAGGTAAGATGGCATTGTAGAGTGTCGCAAAAATTGCTAGAATTACAATGAGAAAATAAGCACTTTTTTGTGGTGTTTTATAAAATTTATCTARCATTTAAGAGTATAGTCCTGAAAATTATTTCTCTTATTATACACTATAAACGATTTAAAATATTTTTTATATTATAATATCATTACAATATATATCATTAAAGGTTTCCTCTATATGCAAAACAGTCTCTATTTTTTAGTAAAACAGTTTTTTCTCTTTTTTCTTTTTATAGAAGTTTTTAGAACGATTTTTGTCATTTATTATTGGGATAAACTACAGGTGGCAACTAAACCTCTGCAAGAGACTCTTTTGGCATATGTTAATGCGATTAGCTTGGATATTGCAACTGCTTCTATACTCATAGTAATCCCATGGTTACTACTCAACATTAATATCTTGTTTAAATCTAAAATCATAAAAGTCATACTCTTTATCTATACTCTTGGTGTTGTTGTTTTTTCTACATTTATTTATATCGCTGAACTTGGTATATATAATGAATGGGAAGAGAAACCTACCTTTAAAATATTTAACTACTTAAAACACCCTGATGAGGCTATAGCTTCAAATCCTCTCATACTTACATTGATTTTAACACTGATATTAGTAGTGGTTTTAGGCTTTTTTTACACTCTTGTAAAAAAACTATTTGCCTCATATGACGTGAGTGCAAAACGGGATTATAAACTAGTACTGTTCTCTCTTTTCATACTTCCTCTTTTTATCTTTTTAGGGGCTAGGGGTGGTTGGGCTGAGATACCTATTTCTCAAAGTACAGTTTACTTCTCAAAACATAAGGTTTATAACGATGTGGCCATTAGTACAGTTTATAATTTTATACACAGTATTACAGAGAATCAAGCGATAATAAATGGAGAAAATCCATACAAAATTACTGTAGAGAATGAAAAAAGAGAATCTATTTTACACGAGCTTATGTCAATACCTGAGGGTTGTAAGAGAGAGTCAATCCTTACAAACGAGAGACCAAATGTTGTTTTAGTGATTTGGGAGAGCCTTTCAGGTGACTTTATAAAAAATGAGAAGTACAGAGAAGTGATACCAAACATAATGAAAATGTCTGAAGAAGGCATACTTTTTACTAATGCATACTCCAGTGCAACACTCTCACACGAGGGACTTCCTTCGATTTTCTCAGGATGGCCAGCACTCGCAGGTACTTACATCACAAATCTTCCCTCTAAGTTTTATAAACTTCCATTTTTAACACAAAAATTAAAAGAAAATGACTATGCAACAGGTTTTTTCTTTGGTGGACAGCTACGTTATGGAAACTTGACCTCATATATGTACGGAAATGGTTTTGACATCATAGAAGAGCATAGTGATATGAAAATGGATTCAAAAAAAGAGGGTGTTTTGGGTTATCATGATGAATATATGCTTGAATACTTACTAAAAAAATCATCAAAATCTAAAGAGCCATTTTTTAACTCTCTTTTTACTCTAAGTTCGCACTCTCCTTATGATCAGCCGATGGAAGATGTAGTAGAATGGGGTGGTAGTGATAAGGGTTATCTAAACTCTGTGTATTACACTGATAAGTCAATTGGGGAGTTTATACAGAGTGCTAAAAAAGAGTCTTGGTATAAAAATACACTTTTCATTTTTGTCGCAGACCACTCGCATCATACACCCATGTCATGGAGTAGAGCAGATAAAAGATGGCATCATATTCCTATGCTTTTTTACGGTGAAGTAATTAAAAAAGAGTATCGTGGTAAAAAAATAGATAAAATAGTTTCACAAAAAGATATAGCAGCAACACTGCTCTCACAGTTAAATATTTCTCATAGTGAATTTCTTTGGAGCAGAGATATTTTTTGCAAAGAGTATAAAGAAAATGCATACATAATGAATAAAAATGGTTTTGGACTTATCACTAAAGAGGGGAGTTTAACTTACGACTTAAAAGAGGATAGAATCCTATATAAAGATGGGAATATAAGTAGTTTGAAGATTAAAGGTAATATTTATATGCAAAAACTACTCCAAACATATTTAGATTACTAGATACTAATATTTTTTGTGCTATTATAAGGCAATTAATTAAAATTACGTAAGGCTTTTAAATGGATTTAGGTACGGTCATTGGTATAGTGTTAATTCTGGTTCTTCTTTTAGGAGCTATGACTATGGGAGTTGGTGTAGGTGCCTACATCGATATTCCTTCTGTGTTAATCGTTGTCGGTGGTAGTATCGGTGCTCTTATGATCTCTTTTAAACCAGGTCAAATGAAAGTTTTTACAAAAGTTTTTATGAAAGCTGTTAAACCAGGTGAAGAAGATCCTGCTGATCTTATTAAAAAACTTGTTGAGTTCGCAACTAAAGCTAGAAAAGATGGTATTCTCGCTCTTGAAGGTGAGGTAAATAGTGAAGAGAATGATTTTTTGAAAAAAGGCCTCTCTATGGCTATCGATGGTAGTGAGCCTGATACTATTCGTGAGCTTTTAGAAATAGAGTTAGAACAAACAAGTACACGTCATAAAATTCATGGTTCTATTTTTAACCAGTGGGCAGGTCTTGCTGGTGCTATGGGTATGGTTGGAACACTTATCGGGCTTGTTGCTATGCTTCTAAATATGGCTGATCCTTCAGCTATTGGTCCATCAATGGCGGTTGCACTCCTTACTACAATGTACGGTGCAATTATTGGAAATGTTTTTGGAACACCAATTTACAATATTTTAAACATTAGAAATGATGAAGAGTCAATGATTCGTGAAATGATTATTTCAGGTATTATGTCTATCCAGTCAGGTGATGCGCCTCGTGTACTTGAAGCAAAACTATTAGCTTATCTAGCGCCTGCTGATCGCGTTAGTCAGTTTGACTAAAGAGTAGTTTATGGGTAAAAAAAAGTGTCCTGATTGTGAAGAGTGTCTTCCTGCTTGGTTAGCTGCGTTTGGTGACCTGATGTCACTGCTTTTATGTTTCTTCGTTTTACTTCTTTCCATGAGTTCTATGGATGCAAAAAAAATCTCTGAAGCGATAGGTTCACTTTCTGGAGCGATGAGTGTTTTAGAAGGTGGAACAAAAACAGAAATCTCTAAACAGCGTATTCAAGAATCAACACCTATTGAGTCTAAAGATGAGACAAGCGAAACTGTAAACCGTGTACAACAGGCTGCCAGTGATGCAAATGAAATGATGGAACAGACTCAGGGTCCAACTATTACAGTTGAAGAGGCACAAGAGGGGTTTGTCATAGAACTACCAGCGGCACTTCTTTTTAAACCAGGTAGTGCAACGATTGAAAATCAAGATGCACTACTCTTTTTAAAGAGAATAGCTCTTATTATAGAAGAGTTACCAAATAAAATGCAGGTAAGTGTGCAAGGGCATACTGATGAAGGAAATCCAAGTGCAAGTAGTCCGTTTAAAGACAACTGGGAACTCTCAACTGCACGTGCAATTTCTGTTTTACATGAACTGCTTCTTGATGGTGTAGAGCCTTCGCGTGTTCATGCCGCAGGTTATGCTGAGTTTAGACCGGTTGCTACAAATATAACTAAGAGTGGACGTGAAAAAAACCGTAGAGTTGAACTTCATTTTTACGGAATTACAAAAGATAAAGATACCAAAATCGACATGTCAGTTTTAGATAAGGTGACATCTAAATAATGTTAAGAGTAGTAATCTTTGTTATCCTAATGGCAAGTCTTGGTTTTGGCGCAGAAGCTGTACCTATCCCAACGATGAACTTTAGCTTTTCAGCTCCAGACACACCAAAACAACTAGTATCGTCTCTAAACGTTTTAGTTGTTTTAACTCTACTTGTTTTAGCTCCATCTATGGTTCTAGCCATGACAACTTTTACACGATTTGTTATAGTTTTTGGTTTTTTACGTCAGGCTATGGGTACACAACAAGTTCCTCCTACGCAACTTTTAATTATGCTCGCAATGATACTTACCTTTTTTGTAATGGAACCGGTTGGAACAAAGGCATATGAGAATGGCATAAAGCCCTATATTGCGGAAGAGATAGGCTACGATGAGGCWTATGMAAAAACGACTTTGCCTTTAAAAAACTTTATGATMAGAAATACAAGAGAGAAAGATTTAGCACTGTTTTTCCGTATAAGAAAGATGGAAAACCCGCAGAGTGTTGCTGATGTACCTCTGTCTATAGTAGTACCTGCATTTGTAATTAGTGAGATTAAAACAGCCTTTGAGATAGGTTTTTTAATCTTTTTACCATTTTTAGTTATAGATATGGTTGTAGCTTCCATACTTATGTCTATGGGTATGATGATGCTTCCACCCGTTATGATATCTCTGCCTTTTAAGATACTTGTTTTTGTACTTATAGATGGGTGGAGTCTGCTTATCGGTAACCTGGTAGCTTCGATAAAATAGAGGATAAATATGAATTGTAAACATTTTGGTGAATGTGGTGCTTGTATCGTATATGAGAATGGATATGCGGGACAACTTAAAGAAAAACTAGACTTAAATAAAGAACGATTTTCTTCATTTTATGATGGGGAGATTAGTGTTTTTGAATCTCCAGACCAACATTATCGTGCTCGTAGCGAGTTTAAACTATGGCATGATGGTGATGAAATCCGTTATGCTATGAATAATGCCACTAAAGATGGTGTCGTGTTTGTAGAAGAGTGTCCTCAAGTAAATGAATACATCTCAGAACTGATGCCAAAACTACTTACATCTATAAAAGAGGCCGAGATAGGCTTTAAATTATTTGGTATAGATTTTTTAAGTTCAAGCAGTGGTGAGATTGTTATCTCAATGTTATATCATAGATGCTTAGATGATGCTTGGGAAGAAAAAGCAAAAGTGATTGCAGAAAACTTGGGTATTTATATAATTGGACGTAGTCGAAAACAAAAAGTTGTCATTGGTCAAGATTATATTACGGAAATCCTTAAGATAAATGATAGAGACTATAAGTTTCATCATATAGAAAACAGTTTTACACAACCAAATGCAAGAGTAAATGAAGATATGGTTACTTGGGCGATGAAGCAGTACTCTAGTGCTAGCGGTGATTTACTTGAACTCTATTGTGGTGCTGGAAATTTTACTATACCGTTTGCTGAAATCTTTGATAAGGTACTCGCAACAGAAGTTTCAAAGTCATCCATAAATGCAGCAAAAGCAAATATGCAACTCAATGATGTAGAAAATATAGAGTTTGTTCGTATGGCTGTAGAAGAGTTTGTAGATGCACTTGATGGAGGTAGAGAATACCGTCGTATGAAAGAGGTAGATATCAACAAATATAATATAAAGAGTATATTTGTTGATCCTCCAAGAAGTGGTATGGATACAGACTCGTGCAATTTTATATCTCGCTATGAGCATATAGTATATATCTCATGCAACCCTGAGAGTTTAGTAAGGGATTTAGATATACTTAGTAAAACACACACTGTAATGGACATGGCTCTTTTTGACCAGTTTCCATACACTCATCATGTTGAAATGGGTGTCAAACTTTTAAAAAAAGGTTCTTAATGAAATTTCTCTTTACATTGTTATTATCGTGTTTTACTTTATTAAACGCAGGTGAAGTGCAAAGAATAGAATCGATAGTAAACGATATAAGTAAGTTGAGAAATAACTATACAAAGGCTCAAAGTAGTTTAGTAGAAATGGAAGTAAGACTCGAAGAAGAAAAAAAACAGAACGAAATATTACGCCAAGATTTAAAGCTTTATAGCAATTATATGCGAAAAGAAAAAGAAAAAATAGTTTGTAAAATACCATCTCCTAAAATCATCAAAACTACAGTTATAATCAAAAGAAATTTGAATAATCAAAGACTTGATAAAGAAAATGAATTTCCTTCTCTTCTTATGAAAGAGCAGTTTAAAACAGATAAGTTTGATGGTTATGCATATACATATAGAGTGAAGATTGAAGCAAATATTTATAATGCGATAGATGGGGAAAAGATTGATGTATGGGAGCGATACACCTCTTTTACCTCAAATGAAGCGACAGTAAAATGGATTAAAATCACAGGATATTTTACAGATAAGTTATGGGAAGCATCGAGTAAAGAGATGTGGATTAAAAGTTGTGACGCATTAAAGAGAAAGCACTAAAAAATGAAAAAAATATTAATAATTAGTGATGGAGATGTAGGGGCACACTTTATTCAAAGGGTGAGTGAGACATACACTAATGAAAATATTTATTATATCGTTCAAACTAAGGCAAAAAAATTTGATGATGTAAATCCAGCACGTTTTAAATTTTATGAGTTTGATCCTACTAGTTTGTATAAATTAGCAAATCTTTTAAAAATGGAATTTATACAAGTTTTTATTGCCATGGACTCACAAATTGATGTAGAAAACACAATGAAAAATATTAGAGTCATTAAAAAGCAGCTTCGAGTGATAATTTTAAATCAATGGAAGATGAAAAATAAAGATGCATATGTAGAGCTCGTTAATGTAAATGAACTTGTAGCGTCTCGTCTCTTAGACTATCTACCAAATGTTCCTGTTATTGCCCAGAATGTTGGTGTAGGTGAGGGTGAGATAATGGAAGTGCTTGTTCCTTTTGGAAGCTCTTTTGTTTATAGACATATAGGTGCGATTGAGCAAAAAAATTGGCGAATTGTAGCGATATACAGAAACCGTAAACTTATTATGCCCTCACGACGTAAAATGATTCAACCAAATGACTTACTTATTTTAGTCGGTGAACCAGCAGTTCTAAAGTCAGTATACCGTTCTATTAAGCGTGAATTAGGACAGTTTCCAGCACCTTTTGGCTCAAACCTTTTACTCTATATTGATATGAATATAGTAAATCACGATACGATAAAAGAGACTATAAGACGCTCAGTATATGCAAATAGAAAGTTTAAATATGATCTCATAATCAAAGTTACAAACCCTTCAAATATAGAGATACTACAGTATATAAAGAGTCTTAGAAGTATGAATGTTATTATCTATATTGACTATGATAGTGTCAATTTAAGAGAAACTTTTCATAAAGATATTAAGTCCTACCATGTAGGACTTGTAATTATCTCAAAAGAGATGTTTTCTGACTGTTATGTTAGGCTAGCTATGTATGAGGCACATGTTCCAGTACTTAAACTCTCCGATAGACGTTTCTCTAATCTTAAAGATGCAGCTCTAATACTTTCAAACAACAAAGACCTTGAAAAAATTTCGGCCACTATTTTTGATATCTCTGAACAGATGAATTTTAATATAGAACTCCATAATTATATGTCTGAACATCAAGATGAAAAAGAGCAGGTGATTGAGCATTATAATAACCTCTCAACTATCTTTTCTAAAAGCATTAAAGTTTATAATGAAAACGAGAATCCAATCTCAAAATTAATGAAAAAAGAGAATTTTATTCAACTACTGCCTTTTACAAAAAAACTCACATCTCGCCGTTTTTATTCACTGTTTTCAACAGATAGTGAGAAGCTTTACTACAAGTTAGATGATTATCATCAAATCTTTATTCCGGTGCAACTCTAATTTAGCAAGTTATTAGCTTATTTTTAGTATTATTTGTTATATTATAATTTTGGATAAATAATGCAAGTAAACATAGCACTTAAGCAAGTAGTAGACAACTCATATGACATCACAATAGATACACTTCAACCTATTCACTTTGACACAAAAGTTGCTATCGTGACTAACCCTAAAGTTGCTGGACTACACTTATCTTATCTCTTATCAAAAGTAACTGCAAAAGAGCTTTATATCATTACCGTTCCTGATGGTGAAGAGTATAAAAATCAAGACTCAATCAATACTATACTCGAATCACTTTTTAACCACAAGTTTAACCGTAAGTCTATGCTTATCGCTTTTGGTGGTGGTGTGATTGGTGATATGACTGGTTTTGCTGCAAGTATTTACCAACGCGGTATTAACTTTGTTCAAATTCCCACTACTCTTCTTTCTCAAGTAGACGCTAGTGTTGGTGGTAAAACTGGTATGAACAATAGCTACGGAAAAAATCTTATAGGTGCGTTTCATCAACCTAAAGCCGTTTTAATTGACCCATATTTTTTAACTACACTTCCTTCTCGTGAGTTTGGCGCAGGTGTAGCAGAAGTTGTAAAAATGGCTGTGACTTTTAACAAAGAGTTTTTTGAATTTTTAGAAACAGCAGATTTAAATAATCCAGATGTTTTGCAAGATGCTATAAAACAAGCTGTACAGACAAAAGCATCAGTTGTAGCACAAGATGAAAAAGAGCAAGGTATTCGAGCTGCTTTGAATTATGGACATACTTTTGGACATGTTATAGAAAATGAGACAAAATATAAAAAATATCTTCACGGCGAAGCTGTAGCCATCGGTATGGTAATGGCAAATGATACTGCTGTAAAAATGGGACTTATGAGTGAGAGTGAAGCACTTAGAGTTAAAAAATTATTAGAGAAATATTCACTTCCTACATCGTATACCATTATTGAGACAAATAGCTTTTATGAAACTTTTTTCTTAGATAAGAAAAGTTCCGATGCTAGTATCACTTTTATTCTTCCTGTTGGTATAGGTGGTGTCAAAATTACTGATGCTTGTGAGAAGTCTATTATCTTATCGGTTTTAGATACATTTGGAGCTAAATAATGCAAATGAAATTTTTTGTATTTTTCTTTTTAATCTTGAGCGTATCTCTATTTGGGGCACAGAGTGCAGACAAGGCAGTTAAACAAGCACAGGCTGAAGACCTCAGAATATTAAACACAAGTAAAATCCAAACATATGAAAAACAATTAAGTGATTTTGAAAAAGATATCTCACAAGAAAATACTTGGATTAAAAGTTATGCTTCTTACTTGACTTCACTTACAGTTAGAACGAGTTTAGCAGAGCTTGAAAAGCGTATCACTTACTTGAGTAAATACGCTAAAACGATAAGTGAAAAAGATGAGTTAAATGGGCTCATATCTAAAAAGAATATTTTAACATCACAAATAGAGAAGTTAAAAGGGAAAAACTCAGCTCCATTTGCTGACTTGATAACACCACCAGCTATTGGTGAAATAGAAAAGATAACAAACCCTTTTGATATCTTTACTGGTTTTTCTACGATTAAAAACCTTACTATAAATTTTGAAGAGTATAAACTCAAACGTGATACTTTGATGAAGATAATAAGTCTTTTAAGTAAAGAACATGATATTTATAAAGAGCTAGAGGTCTTAGATCCAAGTGGTAAGTACACAGAAACAAAAAAATATAAACAGACGCAATTAGATAGATTTGAGACGGCTCTTGATACAATTAACGCAACGTTAGATGTATATCAAAAAAGACTAGAGATCGTTGAGATTAGTCTAAACAAAGGTATAGAAAAACAAATATATAGACTGATAAAAATCGGAATGGTTATTTTAGTTGTATTTTTGATATTTTTCCTACTTAAACTTGTAGTTAAGAAGTACATCACAGATAATGAACGATTTTATATGGCAAATAAAATCATTACATTTACTAACTTTACATTTATTATTCTAATACTATTTTTTAACTATATTGAAAATGTATCTTACCTTGTTACTATCTTAGGTTTTGCCTCTGCCGGTATCGCTATTGCCATGAAAGATTGGTTTATGTCTATTCTTGGTTGGTTAGTTATCGTTTTTGGTGGAAGCATCCATGTTGGTGATAGAATCCGTGTAGATATGGATGGAATGCAGTATGTAGGTGATGTTATGGATATCTCACTGATTCGTATCACTCTCTTGGAAGATATAACTCTTACCTCAATTATGCATAACCGTAGAGCTGGACGTATTATATTTATACCAAATAACTATGTATTTACACGTATGATTTCAAACTATACGCATAACTCTCTTAAAACAGTTTGGGATGGAGTAAAAATTACTATTACTTTTGATTCTAACCACAAAAAAGCTATGAATATCGCAAAGATGATTAGCAAGAAGTTTTCTAAGGGTTATACAGATATCACAAGAAAACAGTTAAATAAACTACGTCAACACTATAGTCTGAAAAATACAAATGTTGAACCAAGAATATTTTCTTTTATAAACTCTAATGGTATGGATATAGAAGCATGGTATCTTACAAACGCTTATGCTACATTAACACTTAGAAGTGTAATCTCAACAGAGATGGTTGATGCTTACAATGCTGAAGATGACATAACTATAGCTTACCCTACACAACAAATATATGTTCAAAAGCAGGAAGAAATGACACCTCCTTTTGATGAAAAAGAAGCGAGAACTTAGATGAAGAAAGTATTTTTTAAGACCTTTGGTTGTCGAACAAATATTTATGACTCACAAGTCATGATGTCCTCTATGGAAGACTACGAAGTAACACTTAATGAGTCTGAAGCTGATGCTATCGTTATAAACTCTTGCACTGTTACTAATGGCGCAGATACACATGTTCGCTCATACATTTCAGGGATTGAAAAAGAGGGGAATGGTGCTAAACTATTTCTTACAGGTTGTGGTGCACACACTAAGGGTGAGTCACTTTTAAAAGAGGGACGTATTCATGGTGTTTTTGGACAGAGTGAAAAAGAAAAGATAGATACACTGTTAAAAAAAGAGCAACCTTTTTATGATCCAGGTGATTTAAACCATATTGATGATGTCATTGTAGATGATTTTGTTGGTAAAAGTCGTGCATTTATCAAGATACAAGAGGGTTGTAACTTTCGTTGTTCTTACTGCATTATTCCTTTTGTGCGTGGTGATGCTAGAAGTATGAGCGAAACGAAGATTTTAGAGCAAATAGAGCGTTTAGCACTGAATGGTTTTGGGGAGTTTATCTTAACGGGAACAAATGTTGGTTCGTATGGACAAGATACAAAAACATCTTTAGTAAAACTAATGAAAAAAATGTCTCAAATCCGTGGTGTTCGTAGAATCAGACTTGGAAGTGTTGAGCCTATACAGATAACAGATGAGTTTAAAGAGATTTTAGATGAACCCTGGATGGCTAGACATATGCATATAGCCCTGCAACACACTTCTCCCTCAATGCTAAAAATCATGAATAGACGTAATGTATATAAACAAGATAAAGAGCTTTTTGAACTTTTACATGAAAAAGGTTATGCTATAGGGACTGACTTTATAACTGGCCATCCAGGAGAGAGTGAAGAGCTTTGGGGTGAAGCAATGACTAATGTAAGAGACTTGCCACTCACACATCTTCATGCTTTTACATACTCTAAGCGAGATGGTACGCCCTCAGCAACTATGAAACCTGAAGTAAATGGTAAAGTGGCAAAACAGAGACTTCACGAGATTCAAAATCTTATAAATAGTAAAAACTATGAGTTTAGAAAAGCTGTGAAAGGTGAACTTGAAGTTCTTATAGAGTCTCAAAAAGATGGCTTGTTTCATGGACTTGATCAGTACTTTAACAAAATTATAGTAAGTTCTAAAGAAGACCTTATTGGTAACTGGGTTACAATAAAGGACTATGAAGTTAAAGAGGAGAACAACTATGCAAACATCTAAGGTAAATCGTTTAATTATTTATGCATCTGCATTTATTATTATTTTACTTATTCTGTTTGCGGTTCTTCGGGATACTTCTAAGTTTATTACACTCTCTAAAGCAAATGAAATTTTATCAGAAAAAAGTGTTCAAAAAGTCTTAGTCTCTAAAGAGTATGTTTATCTCAAAACTGCAGATGGACTTTTTAAGATTGCTTCTTCTCAGGTGACTCCTAGGATGTTTGTTGATTACAAGGTCGAGATAAGTAATGAATCAAATGTAGTTATTTATATCTTATTTACTATTCTTTTTTTAGGTTTAGGTTCATTTATTTTTCGTTTTTGGCAAAAAAGAGAGGGTCTCTCTTTTAGTATGAATGGTATGGAAAAATCAGCTCCAACACAAACATCTTCTCCAAGCTCTGAGTCACTAGAAGCTACTAAAAGTGATGTAAGTTTTGATGATATCGGTGGAATCAGTGATGTTAAAATTGAGCTTGAAGAGATTATAGACTTTATGAAAAATCCAATACGATACAAAAACTTTGGTGCTCGTATGCCTCGTGGTGTTTTACTCGTAGGCCCTCCTGGTGTTGGTAAGACTATGATAGCAAAAGCTGTGGCAAACGCAGCCGATGTACCTTTTTACTATCAAAGTGGTGCTTCTTTTGTACAGATATATGTAGGAATGGGTGCAAAACGTGTGCATGAACTTTTCTTGGCTGCAAAAAAGAATGCTCCAAGTATTATATTTATCGATGAGATAGATGCTGTTGGTAAAAAACGCGGTGGAGAGAGAAGTGATGAGCGCGAAGGCACACTTAACCAACTCCTAACAGAGATGGATGGATTTGAGGGTTCTAGCGGTGTAATAGTTGTAGCAGCAACAAACAAGATAGAAGTTTTAGATGAAGCACTACTTCGTGCTGGACGTTTTGATAGACGTATATTTGTAGAGCTTCCAACAAAACGCGAGCGAGCGTCTATACTTAACAAGTACCTAACTAAAGTACCAAATAAGGTAGATATAGCAATAGTTGCAAATATGACAGTCGGGTTTAATGGTGCGGCACTAGCAGCACTTGTGAATGAAGCGGCTCTTCTTTCTCTTCGTCAAAACAGTTTTCATGTAACGATAGAACATTTCCATGATGTGAAAGATAAAGTGATGTTTGGAAAGAAAAAACTTCAGATGTTAAATGATAAACAAAAAGCTTTTCGCATAACATATCAAGCTGCAAAAGTAGCAGTTGCAACACACTTTGATATACCTTTTGAGAAGTTAATACTCTCAAATGAGAAACTCACTCCCGCTACGAATGAGCCTTTTATCAAACAAGAGTTAGAGTCACGAGTCCAGATGCTTTTAGCCGGAACAGTTGCTTGTGACATCAAACATGGTGAACACTCTAGCAGTGTTGTCACTGACCTAGGTGAAGCAAAAGAACTCGTTCAACTGATGTGTCATGAGTATGGCATGGGTTCATCATTACTACCGGATAAGGATGAGTCTAAGTTGATGTTAGAAAATCTTTACAAAGAGTGTAAAACTTTACTCTTATCTATGCGTACGAGCTTGGAAAATATTGAGACTATTTTACTTGAGAGAGAAAGTATCTCCAAATCAGATGTAAGAAAGTTACTAGATGAAGTTTTATAGCGGATTTTCACTTAAAAATGAGGAGTACCTTTTTGAGCCTTTTTTAAAGAAAGGTGCCTATACCGTCAGTGGTTTTAGTTATGGATCTATTAAAGCACTCGCATATACAATAGAACAACTACAACAGGGAAAACGAATAGATACTCTTCAATTACTCTCACCTGTATTTTTTCAAACACAGGGTGGAAAGTTTCATAGGCTACAGATGCTTTATTATACAAAAGAGCGAAAAAAATATATGCGAAACTTTATAGATAGTTGTTTTATGCCTTATGAAAAAAAAGAACTAGAGTTTAAAAAAGAAAAGAAAGAAGAACTTGAAGAGCTTTTAACATATGAGTGGAGTATTTCAGACCTTTTAGAAGTACAAAGTAAGGGTGTGAAGATAGAAGTGTATCTTGGTGGTAAAGACGCAATCATAGATGTAGAAGAAGCTAGAAAACTGTTTTTAGATGTAGCGACAGTAACTTACATAAAAGAAGCAAGTCACTTTTTACAGGTGTCATAAAAAATATTATTAAGGAAAGTCAAATGAGCGAAATTAAAATAGGTGTAATAACAGCAAGTGATAGAGCAAGTAAAGGTATATATGAAGATATTAGCGGAGTAGCAATTCAAGATACTATGAAAGATTATCTTATCAGTAAATTTGAGATAGTGTATAGATGTATTCCAGATGAGCAAGATATACTAGAAGCGACTATGAAAGAGTTATGTGATGATAAGGGATGCTGTTTAGTGGTAACGACTGGTGGAACAGGTCCTGCACTTCGTGATGTGACCCCTGAAGCAACTGAGAATGTTTGTGAGAAGATGATGCCGGGTTTTGGTGAACTTATGCGTCAAGTAAGCCTTCAGTATGTTCCTACAGCTATCCTTTCACGCCAAACAGCGGGTATAAGAGGAAAATCTTTAATTATAAACCTTCCAGGGAAACCAAAGTCTATTCGTGAGTGTTTAGATGCAGTTTTTCCAGCTGTTCCTTACTGTATAGACCTTTTAGAAGGTCCATTTATTGAAACTAATGAAGAAGTTATTAAGGCATTTAGACCAAAGGCTAAATAATAAAAATCAAATTTAATAAAAGGAAAATAAATGCCAAGTCAAGAATATAAAGAAGAAAAAGCAAGAAGAGAAAAAGAGAATCAAAGTAGTGGTAAAATTATTGCAGCTACTTTTATTCTATGTTTTATAGCTGCTGCAACATACATCGTAATATATGGTCAGTAAGACTCTTATCCCTTTTATTAACTGTCTAGTTTATGTCTCCAAGAGGTATATGTAGAGTAAGAGGGATTTCCCTCAACCATCTTGTCATAAGCATGTTTATAGCTACAGTTATTCTGTAGTTTGTACTCTTTAAGTACTTGGACAACCATCTCTTTATCTTTTTGTTTATATGTTCCGTTTAATGACTTCACTAAGTTTATAGCTTCCATATGCATACTCATATCCATAATAATCCTTTTTTATAGAAGTTTACAGAAATTTTCATTAATACCTTGTGAGATAAATCTTATGAGGCTCTATATGTAAGTAATGCCAAAGAGATAGCCCAAAAGAGTGCTGATAAGAACCATCCCAGATTGGTTTGAGTTAAGTATGAAGAGTTATATAGCGAGTCTTATTCCAACTGGACAATGATCACTTCCAGTTATATAGTCTAAAATAAATGCATCTTCAAGAGACTCACATAAGTCTTCACTTATAAAGAAGTAGTCAATTCTCCAGCCTACATTTTTGAGTCTAGCACTTGAACGGTAGCTCCACCAGCTGTATCTGTCAGCTTCGTCTCCATTTACGTATCTAAATGTATCCACATACCCATGGTCGAGTAGTTTATCTATCCACTCACGTTCTATTGGTAAGAAGCCTGATGTTTTAGAGTTTGCTTTTGGATTTTTAAGGTCTTGTTCTTTATGGGCAGTATTTACATCTCCACAGATAACTATACTTTTTCCCTCTTCTCTTAATTTCTCACAATGAGTCAGTAAGTCATCATAAAACTTCATCTTGTAATCAAGTCTCTCTTGATTCTTTTGACCATTTGGAAAGTAGATGTTAAAGAGTACTATGTCATCGTAGTGAGTCTCAACTATACGACCCTCATTCATAGTATCTATATGGTTGTCAGTAGAGTTGTAATCACTCTTTAACATAGAAAATGTAGCAGTTCCACTATAACCTTTTTTCTCTGCTGAGTTAACATGTAACTCTTTATACTCTTTATCAAATAAACCATCAGGTATCTGTTCAGGAAGGGCTTTTATCTCTTGAAGACAAAGTATGTCAGTTTCACGTTCATCTATCCATTTAAGCGCTTCTTTTGTGTGCACAGCACGAATACCATTGACATTCCACGAGATTATTTCTATTGAGTCTGACATATTATTTCCATTGTTGAGATTTTAGAGTGTAAAAGTTGAAGGTTTCCCGCATAAAACGGGAAGGGAAGAGTAGACTAAACGAAGTCTACTTTTGTAACATGGTGTTTCATACCTAGTGTTTCTGGAGGACAACCAAGTGCAAGACCAATCATTTGTTGCATGTGAAGAACTGGAAGTGAAACTTCACGTCCCACTGCTACAGATGCATGATGTGTTTGAGTGTCTAGCTTTAAGTGACAAAGTGGACATGGAGTTACCATCCAGTCAGCATTACCATCCATTGCACCAGCAATAGCATTTCCAGTTAGAGTAGCAGCAACTTTCGGCGCTTGAAGCTCTGCATGGAAACCACAACAYTTGTTCTTTTGTTCATAATCAACAGTATTACCACCACATGCGATGATTAAATCATCTAATGAAGTAGGGTTGTAAGAGTTTTCCGGAGTATCATGAGTCTCATTTTGAAGCTCTGAAGGACGGATGTTGTGACAACCATAAAAAGGTGCGATATTAAACTGAGAAAGTGGTGTAACAACCATCTTTTTTATCTTGTCAAGACCGAAGTCATCAATGATAGCATATAAGAAGTGAGTGATTTTAGATGTACCTGCATACACTAAACCAACTTCTTCAAGCTTTTCATTAACTCTTGCTTTAAGGTCAGCATTGTTATCTAAACGGTGCTTAGTCATAGCAGTATTAAGTTGACAAGTATTACAGATAGTAACCATAGTAAGACCATGTTTCTCTGCATAAGCGATATTTCTAGCGTTTAAAACTAGAGATAAAAAGTCATCATAATCTTGTAGGTGAGAAGCTCCGCAACATGAAGCTTCTGTAAGTTCTACTAGTTCGATATCTAGCTTTTCAGCAACTGCCATAGTTGACATCATTTGCTCAGGTGTACTTTGTTTAGCAGTACATCCTGTAAAAAGTGCGTATTTTAATTTTCCCATTATCTACTCCTAGAACTTTGCAGTTGATGAAGATTTTACAAGTTTTTGAATCTCATCAAGGTTATCTGATTTTATAATGCCCCATGGTGGAACAATTTTACCTTTGCTAAACATTTTAAGTGCAACCGGTACATGTTTTACGATTCCAGCTAACTCAGAGTAAAGTACTAAACCACCCTCATCAAGAACACCATTGCGTTTGATTGATTTTTCAAATCCAACAGCATGACGCGTTGCTACATTTGAGTTTGCTTGACCTGATTGGAAAAGCATATTGTGTAGTTTACCAATCTTTTCAATCGGATTAATCTCTTTTGGACATGCCTCAGCACACTCAAAACATTTTACACAATCCCAAACACCTGAACCCATCTGGTTCACGTCTGTAAGTCTTGAGTCATTTCCATCACGAACATCAGCTTCAAATCTATAAGCCGCTGCAAATGCAGCTGGACCCATAAACGCATCACTAATCTCAACAACAGGACAAGCATAGTGACAAGCACCACACTGAATACATAAATCAGCTTCGTCTAGTGCATTTGCCTGTGCAGGAGTTACTAGGTTTTCAGCTGTTGGATTTTCATCAATTTCTGTATCAAGATAAGGTGTTACTGCCTCATGTTTCTCCCAGAAGTCAGCTTTATCAATGATCATATCTTTGATAGCACGCTTTTTACTCAGTGGCTCGATAGTCAGTTCGTTACCGAAAATTTCAATCATGTCAGTCATAGACTCTTTACAAGCAAGAGTTACACGACCATTTACCTTGATAGCACATGTTCCACAGATACCGTGGCGACAAGATCTTCTATATGAAAAACTTCCGTCATGGTCCCATTTGATTCTATTTAAGATGTCTAAAACAACTTCTTCAGAAGTAACATCCATAGAATAATTTTCATAGTATGGAAGATAGTCTTCATCAGCATTAAAACGAAATACATTGAAGTTTACTTTTTGTGTATTAATTGTAGTTGTACTCATAAGTTTTCTATTCCTCTTTTAGTAAGTTCTAGCTYTAAGCTCATGTTTGCCTAAAACAACATCCATGTAGTCTAGTTTGATGTTACCATCTTTATCCATATACGCCATTGTGTGTTTTAAGAAATCATCATCATTACGAGTATCAAAATCTTCTCTAAAGTGAGCACCACGACTTTCGTTTCTTGCAACAGCAGCCTCTACGATAAACATAGAGTAGTCAAGCATATGTCCAAATTCAAGAGATTCTTGCAGTTCAGTATTAAATACTTTTGACTTGTCTTTGATACGGATATTTTTATAACGTCCACGAAGCTCTTTAATCTTAGCGATAACGATATCAAGAGTCTCTTTTGTTCTAAATGCACCTGCATTTGCAGTCATACTCTGTTGTAACTCTTCTCTAAGAACAGGAACTTTTTCAGAACCGTTGTTCGTTAAAGCCCAGTCGATTTCTGCAAGTGCAGTTGCAGCATCTTCTTGCGTTGCAACACGAAGTTCAATHTTATCAATCTCTGCAGTCATCGTTTTACCAACGTAGCGACCAAAAAGTAGTGCTTCAAGAACTGAGTTCGCACCAAGACGGTTTGCACCGTGAACAGATACACAAGAACACTCACCAGCTGCATAAAAACCTTCGATAAGTTCATCATTATTTAAACGAACGTTACCAGCGATATTTACCGGAATACCACCCATAGAGTAGTGTGCAGTAGCAGAGATAAGGATAGGTTCTTTAATCATGTCAAGACCTAAGAAAGTGATAGCTAACTCACGAAGTTCAGGAAGTCTTTCCATAATGAGGTCTTTTCCTAAATGTGTTACATCTAAATAAACAGCGTCTTTTCTTGGACCACAACCACGACCTTCTCTGATTTCATTTAAAATAGCACGCGCTACAACATCACGAGATGCAAGTTCCATAGCGTTTGGAGCGTATTTTTCCATAAAACGCTCACCCTGAGAGTTAATAAGGCGTCCACCTTCTCCACGAGCTGCTTCAGAGATAAGAACACCATTTCCTGAAAGACCTGATGGGTGAAACTGTACAAATTCCATATCTTCTAAAGGAAGACCATGACGAGCAACGATTGAAAGACCATCACCTGTATTTGCATGAGCATTTGAGTTTATCTTATAAGCACGAGCATAACCACCCGTCGCAAACATTACAGACTTAGCATTAAAAATTGCCATTTGCATGTCACGGATATTAAAAGCGATAACACCTGAAACTTTTCCATCTTTATAGATGATGTCAGCTGCATACCATTCATCCCAAAACTTTACGCCAGCACGAGATGCTTGTTCGTATATAGTTTGTAAAAGTGTAAGACCTGTTCTGTCTTTTGCATAACAAGCACGTGGAGAAGACTGTCCACCAAAAGGACGTTGTGCAATTTTTCCATCGGCAGTACGGCTAAACGCAGCACCCATCTTTTCAGCCCAACGAATTGTTTCTGGTGCATTTGAACACATAAACTCAACAGCATCTTGGTCTGCTAAATAATCAGAACCTTTTACTGTATCAAATTCGTGAAGCTCAACACTGTCTTCATCACTAAACGCTGCATTAATTCCACCTTGTGCCGCACCAGAATGACTTCTTAGTGGGTGTAGCTTTGTAATAACAGCAACTTTTTTACCTGCATTTTGTAACTCTCTAGCTGCTGCACAACCCGCAAGGCCTGCACCAACAACAATAGCATCGTAAGTATAAATAGGAATACTCATTAAATTTCCTTAAAATTAGAACAAATTATAAGCTTGATTATATCGCAAAAATTTATATGAAAGGTTAAACGGGGGTGGAAAAATGGTTTAGTTAAAAAAAAGTTACTATTTGAGACATATATTTTACATATGTCTCTCGACCATATCCCTTGTTTGTAAAATTCTGTTTGTCCCTGTTGTTTTCGCATATTGGAGTATCTCTTTTGCTTGACGATTAGCTTCATCAAGATTAGTGTTATTTGGTTTAATTATAAAACCACCACTTACTGTTATGACAACGGGACCTTTATCTGCAATATTAAATTTAAGTTCTTCAATACTTTGACGGATAAGTTCGACATCTTTAAAAGCTTGTCCTTTGCTTGCACGTGAGAGAATAAGTGTAAACTGATTGTAGTCTGTTCTTGCTATTACATCTATAGCTTGTTCATGCAAAGATATAGTATATGCAATTTTTTTGAGAATATTTTGTGTCATCTCTTGAGAAAAGGCACGTTTACTTTTAGAAAAATTATCTATTTCAATTATTGTCAAAGCAGTGAAATTACTATCTTTTAGGTTTTTTTTGTTTGAGTATGAGTTAATCATCCCCTTGTTATTGTTGATACCTGTTACAGGATCTATCATAGTTGGGTTGTCTGTTGTTACTGTTTTTCTATTCATTCTCATTGAAATGGCATCTGCTTCAAGTGTGTAAATTTCATGGTCAATTTTATTTTTATCTACTTGGTATAAAAATTCAATATCTTTATAGATAAAGAAAAGTCTTTTTCTATACCAGATAGTTGCAAGAAGTATTAAAAYAAATATAATAATTGTRGCAACTTTAATAATGTTAAATTTATTTTGACTATACTCTATGTTTTTAATGAGCATCTCATTTATATGGTTTGTAATGTTTGCAAATGCGGTTGCTAGTTCTTGTTGGGCACTGTTACGAGTCTCTTCATCTTTATCATTTACATAAAAACTATGTGCAGAGTTGTTAAATGCAATAGTGTAAGCTGATAGTTTATCTAAATCTGCTAGATACTCATCTGCATTTGCAAAGACATATTTATCTGAATAATCATACTTGTAAAGGCTCTTAAGTTTCTCAATCTCTTGATGTAATTGAGTACTTTTCCCATTAAACTGGATAAGTGCGAGTTCTATATCATCTTTTTTAAGTGTTGTTAAAGAACTGATAATCATTTTTTGTTTGTTTAGGTTATTTACCTTTTCAAATGATAATTGTTGCTCTAGTGTGAGCATCATTGCAACAAAAGAGACGAGTAGTACAAAAAATAGGTAGGTATTTAAGTTAAGAAATATCTTTTTAATAGAGTGTTTCATGTATAATTTTCCTAAAAATGTTATAATTAGCTACTATTTTATATTGACAGTTGTTAATATATGCTTAAAGAAGTCCAATTGAATCTAGAAAATTATTTTATATCACAGTTTAACAGCCGACATATCGGTGATGATGGAGCACTTATAGAGGGTTATGTGTACTCTAAAGATGCTTTTTTTGAGAATGTACATTACAAAAAAGAGTGGCTTACTTATGGGCAAATCGCACAAAGAGCGATGCTTGTAAATATTTCAGATGCTATTGCAATGAATGCTATACCTAAGTATGCACTACTGAGTGTGGCTATGCCAAAGTGCATGAGTAGAGTAGATATGCAAGAGTTAGCAGATGGTTTTAAAAGTGTCGCAAAAGAGTTTGGTATCGATATTATCGGTGGTGACACTATAAGTAATACAAAATTAGATATCACTATCACTATTATCTCTAAAACGGATAAACCACTTTTACGCTCAAAAGTAAGAAATGGATATGTTTTTGCTTATACTGGTTCTCTTGGTAAGTCATCAAAAGAGTTAAAAAAGCTGTTTAACCTAGGAAAGATACATAAAAAATCAAAATTTATAGATATTAAACTCAGACAAAAATTCGTTCAAAAATCGCAAAGAATTTTAAAAGCTGGTATGGATATCTCAGATGGTCTTTTTAGTGACCTAGCCAAGATGACATCACATAATGATATTGGTCTTAAGTTTATTAAAAAAATAGCTAAAAATGTGGCTTGTAGTGGTGAAGAGTATGAGATGCTAGTTGCATTTGATAAGCGTGACACTAAAGCCCTTAAACGAAGAGCACAGCAGACAAGAACACCAATCACAATTTTTGCTTATGCTTCTAGAAATAAATATACAAACAGATGCAAAGCGCATCATTTTTAAGGAATAAGAATATAATGAATAGATTTTACTCACTTGCTCATGCAAGTATAGACTTTCACTTTAAACAATCTCCACGCGATTTTGTTGTTGAAGAATTACCAATTTATGAGTTTTCAGGAGAAGGTGAACACCTTATCCTACTTGTAAGAAAGAAAAACCTTTCCACAAATGAGATGGTAGGGCAAATCGCACGCTACCTTGGCATTAAAAACAGAGAGATAGGTTATGCAGGGCTTAAAGATAAGCATGCCATGACAAAACAGTATATCTCTTTACATAAGAAATATGAAGAGGCTATGGAAGGTTTTAATTTTGAAGGTATCAAAATCATTAGTAAAACATACCATAACAATAAGATTAGAATAGGGCACTTAAAGGGAAATCGTTTTTATATAAAGATTAAAAAAGTCAATCCAACAAGTGCTGCAAAAATTGATGAGGCATTAAAAAGTATCAAAAATAATGGTATGCCAAATTATTTTGGCTATCAGCGTTTTGGTAATGATGGAGATAACCATATACTCGGGGAAAAACTTGCTAAAGGTGAGGCTAGAGAGCGTAACCCTAGAGTAAAAAAATTACTTATAAATGCTTACCAGTCATATCTTTTTAATACTTGGCTTTCTAAACGTCTTGAAATCAACTCTCTTGTGAGTAGTTTTGAGCCAAAAGAGCTTGAAACACAATTAAATATACCTCTTGAAGAACTGCAAAAGATGAAAGCACAATCACATGCTTTTAAGCTTATGAGTGGAGACTTGATGGAACACTATCCAAAAGGTAAACTTTTTGAGTTTGAAGCAACTGAACATGATTTTACTCGTTTTAATGAAAGAGATATTTCTGTAACGGGACTACTGTGTGGTAAAAAAGTAAGAGTAGCAGAAGGTTTAGCTGGTGAGATAGAAAAAGAGTTTGATGATGAGATAAATGCAGATGGAGCACGAAGATTTGCTTGGATTTATCCAACTGACATTGAAGGAAGATTTAACCCAATAGAAGCTCAGTATGAACTTAACTTCTCTCTTCCAAAAGGTTCATATGCAACGGTACTACTAGAAGAAATAGCTAAAAGAAAAATAAACTAAGGAAAAAATAGTTAATGAACAAAAGACATATAACATCGTTAATCTCACAAAACTTTGGTAAGTTTGCGAGTAAAGAGTTTCCTAGATGGTTTCAAAATATAGTAAATCAATCATATGTATCTCTCATGGGACTTGATATGAGTGATTTTAATGAACCAAGTACGTATAAAAGTTTAAATGCGCTCTTTACAAGACACTTTAGAGAGGCAAGAACATTTTCTTTAGATGCTGAAGACTTTATCTCTCCATGCGATGCTCTTATTTCTGAGGCTGGAACTATTACAGATGATTATGCACTGCAAATCAAGGGTATGAGTTACAAGTGTGCTGATTTTATTGGGAGTGAGTTTAGCGATGAAGAAAAAGCTATAATAGAGAATGGTAGTTTTATAAACTGTTACCTTTCACCTAAAGACTATCATCGTTATCATATACCAACAAACCTAAAAGTCTTAAAATCTGTTCATGTTCCAGGGAAATTTTATCCTGTTAATATGCCATCGCTTAACAAAAGACTCAATCTTTTTATAGAAAATGAGCGAGTAGTTATCCTTTGTGAAGCGAGTAATGGTAAAAAGTTTTATATAATTCTTGTAAGTGCTTTAAATGTTGGTGTAATGCAGGTGAGTTTTGAGCCTCTTATCCAAACAAATGCTATAGCGTCATCTCCTCAAATATATGAGTTTAAAGATCTATACCTAAATAAAGGTGATGACTTTGGTTGCTTTGAAATGGGTTCTACTATCATCATACTCAGCGAAAAAGATATGTTAGATGTAAATGTAACTACTGGTGATAATGTGAAGTTTGCACAAACTATCGCAAAACTGAAGTAGTATTATGTATGAAGCTGAAAATGATGAACTTGTAAAATCAATTTTCAGCGATAAAAAGGTATTTGAAAGAGAGATACTTAATGTGACTTGCAATAGTGATAGAATAGAGGTTATGGACATTCTTGCTAAAAGAATTGTACAGATACTTTTAAAAGAAGAGTTAAACTTTTTATATATGAAAGACTTGAGTAGTTTCAAGTTCTCTTTTATTCTTAACTTGCTCTTCCGCGAGATAGCAAGTGAATGGGTCTCATACGCAGATGAATATTTAAAATATGAAAAAGATAAAGCACTTGATATCATTCAAGACAAAACAAATGTAATGTTTGTTTTAACACTTATTAAAGAGTATTTTACACAGTATAAAATATACTTTGTTCAAGAGATAGCAGATAGTTTTATAGATCTTGTAGAGAGTATGCCCAGTCCAACTTTGAGTAATGAGCTTATCAATGAAGTAMTAAAAAGTGRTTTTGTAAAAAAAGMAAATATTTCRGTAGTTTAYAGTTATAGCCAGTTATGGGGACWTGTGAAAAATGCGCATAATGCTAAAAAAGACAAGATYACAAAGTTRCAAGTYATGATATCTRAGGCRAAAAYTAGTGAAGAGTTGATAAAGTTAGAGTACAAAGAGGAAGCACTTGAAGTGAAACCTCTTGCATTTTTTAATAACGGCTTACTGCGTTTACGCAATACTATGGTTGGGTATATGATGGGTATAGATTCTTACTCTAAACGTTAAATCTAAAGTGCATGATGTCACCATCTTGTACTATGTACTCTTTACCTTCTAGTCTCATTTTACCAGCATCTTTAGCCTTAGCTTCACCACCAAGTTCTACAAAGTCTTGATAAGCGATAACTTCTGCACGGATAAAACCTTTCTCAAAGTCATTGTGAATAGCAGCTGCAGCACGAGGAGCAGTTGAGTTTTTCTTTATAGTCCAAGCGCGAACCTCTTGAACACCGGCTGTAAAGTAAGACATAAGACCGAGTTTATCAAAACCTTTATGGATTATCTGCTCTAGTCCTGACTCTTTTACACCCATGTCAGTTAAGAACTCTTGTGCTTCTTCATCATCAAGCCCGATAAGTTCTTCTTCTACTTTTGCACAGAGTTTTATAAGCTCGCAGTTGTTAGCCTCAGCATGTGCTTTTAGCAGCTTTACATACTCGTTGTCTTCTTCAAGACCATCTTCGTCAGTGTTAGCACCGTACATGATTTCTTTATCTGTTAAAAATCTAACTTCATTTACAAGCTGTGTATACTCATCTGTATCTGTTCTGTCAAAGTTTCTAGCTAGGTTTCCATCAGCTAAAAACTCTAAAAGCTCTTCTGCAAACTCTAAAACAGCCTTAGCATTTTTATCAGCTTTTGCTTGTTTTTTGAGTCTATCCATACGGTTTGAAAGTACCTCGATGTCAGCTAAAATTAACTCACCTTCGATAATATCAACATCACGAATAGGGTCAATGCTTCCTTCGTTATGAACAATGTTCTCATCATCAAAACAACGAACTATCTGAAGTATAACTTCTGTTTCACGAATAGTAGAGAGAAACTTGTTACCAAGACCTTCACCCTGAGATGCACCCTTAACAAGACCTGCAATATCGACAAAGTCTAAAGTAGAGTATTGTATTTTTTCAGGATTAACAATCTTAGCTAGTTCTGCTAAACGTTTATCAGGAACAGGAACAACAGCCTTATTTGGCTCAATAGTACAAAATGGATAGTTTGCAGCCTCTGCGTTTTGTGCCTTTGTAAGTGCATTGAAAGTTGTTGATTTACCTACATTTGGAAGTCCTACAAGTCCGATTGATAATCCCATTATATACCTTTAAAATTTTTTAGAAATTATAGCTAAAGTAAGATAAAAATCTTATTTGTTAATTAAAAGGGGCTATAATTCAATTCTATGGAAAAGATGGCTTTTGGAATTAAAACTATACTACTGTTTGTAATGTTTACATTTACACTGCATGATTTTGTAGTTGAGCAATCCGATACGCTTAATCTTTATGAAAAAATGCAAACTGTACAAAAATCATCAAAAAGTACGCATAATGTATTGGCACACACTGTTTTTCATCTTCCCATGCTTTTAAGTACATCTTCACTTTTTATAGACCCCTTATTTATAGAAAAAAATATTTATGATTTTGAGTTTATTGTTTTACAACATCTAAGTACAACTCCCTTTACTCCACCTAGAACTTCATAAAACCCCTAATAAAATAAATAATTTAACAACAAAAATATAAAGGAATATATATGAAATATCTTTTGTTCATAGCTTTACCTTTGCTTTTAATGGCAGAAAACTTAGAATTGCTTTACTCTAAAGTCAAAACTAGTAATCTTTATAAAAGTAAAAATGAAGTAATAAAAACAAAGTTTCAAAGTAAGAGCGCCTCTCTATATAAAGATAGTTGGCGTATAGGTGCAGGTGTCGGTTATGCAGATGTTAGAGATGGTTCTAACAAAGGCGATGAGTATCAGCTAGCACTAGGTAAAAGTTTTACATTAAATAATAGCACTATAGATAGTTTTATTACAGAAAATAGTCATTATGCAAGTTTACAAGCAGAAATTTTAGAAAATAGATTAAATGCACAACTATGGCAGTTATATGGTAACTATTGTATTACAATGGATGCTCTCCAAGCCAAAGCTGAGCTAGCATCAGTATATGATGCGATAAGTAAGCATATTCAAAAAGGTGTTGAGTATGGAGAGTTTGACTCTAGTAAAGCCATTATGGCACAGCTCTCTTTAGAAAATGTAAATCTTCAAATTTCAAAACTTGAAAATATACTGCAAAAGTATGAACTCAGTATTAAAAGAGTGGTGCCCTTTAATGGTCAGTTTGAATGTAAATCTTTACAAGTAGATTTAGGAAAGTTGTTTGACCCTGAGTATTCAGCACTCTTACCAATGCTCGAAAGTAAAATGAAAAAGAATACACTGGGTACTTCCATCGCAAAGCAGAGTCTCAATTCACTCAATCTTAACGGAACATATACAAGAGAGATTGATACTGATAGATATATGCTAAATATCTCTATGCCTTTGGCTATTGGGGAGAAAAATCAGGCAAGGCGTGCAGCAGCTATAAGTCAGTTAGAAGCGACAAACTATGAGATGGAGTATTTTAAAAACAGTTATGAAAATGAGACACTTACACTTGAAAGTCGTTTAGAAATATACAAAAAATATCTCTTCTCATCAGAGGAATACATTAAGAAGAATGCTAATATTTTAATAGAGCAGAGTAATATGAGGTTTCGTGCAGGAGAAGAGAGTTTTATCTCTATGCTAAAAGCAACAGAAACGAAACTGCAGATGATAGAAACTATACTTGGACTTAAAATAGATAGACATAACGCAGTAGCAAAATATATGTATGATTATGCAGTAAATCCAAAGGAAATAAAAAAATGATAAAAAAATTAACTTTAATATTGATAATAAGTGTAAATGTTCTTATAGCAAAACCCTTGTATATTGAGGGAAAGAACAAGATGGTACAGACATTAAAACCAGAGCCTACGAAGAGTGTCTACCTAGGAAGTTTTTTAGCACAGGGACACCTTCCCGCTAATCAAACTTTTAGGATAGATACACCGCTTGAAGGTGTGGTCGAAAAACTCAAGGTGAGTATTTATGAGACTATCTCTAAAGGAAAACTTTTACTTGTAATAAAAAGTCCTAAGATACTTGAACTTGAAGCGACATATATTAACCTCCTCATAGAGAAGGAGTATAACGCTAATGAAGTTGCTAGGTTAAAGCCACTGTATGAAGCATCTGTAGTTGCAAAGAAACAGTACTTAAAAGCACAAAATACACTTGCAAAGTATGAGACACAAACAGAGTTTTACTACCACCTACTACAAGAATGGGGACTCAGTAAAGCACAAGTGCAAGATATTACAAAAACAAAAAAACCAATTCCACAGATTAAAATTTATGCTCCTATCTCAGGTAAAATAACCGACTTAAATGTTTTTCCTAAGATGTACTTACAAAGAGGAGAGCATATGATGACACTTTTAAATGAACAGAGTGCACACTTAGAAGTTTCTCTTCCTTTAAGTATAGCTAGAAAATTAAAGCCAGGCTTCACTCTTTACATAGATGATAACCCAGTTGATGTGGAATCTATAGCAGCCGAAGTGGATGTACGAACACAAACAGTGGCTGTGCACTTACTTCCAAAAGAGGAGTCCTATATTATGCCAAATGAGAAAAAAAATATAAAGCTTTTTTGGCCTAGGAATGCTTTTAAGATTTCAGTTTCAAGTATTGTAAAATATAATAATAAATCAGCACTTTTTATAGAAAAAAAGAGTGGGTACGAGTTAGTATATATTGACATACTAGGCAGAAGTAGTAGTAAGGTTTATGTTGATGCACCTGAGATTAATCCTTTAAGTAAGATAGTTGTGAGTGGTGCAATATCTTTAAAAGGAGCATTAGAAGGGCAGGATAATGATTGATAARTTAATNTTTNCTTGCACTTTCACAAAGRGTTTTAGCTCTTGTTATAGCATTAGGACTTATGGTAGGGGGGATAGTCTCTTACTCAAAGCTTACTATTGATGCATTCCCAGATGTTTCAACTACCCAAGTAGAAATTATCATTAAATCCCCTGGTATGACACCCAAAGAGGTTGAGCAACAGATAACTATTCCCATAGAGTTAGAGATGCAGGGTATCCCACATCAAAAAATTGTTCGTTCAATTTCTAAGTATGCTTTAGCTGATATTACCATTGATTTTGAAGAGGGAACAGACTTGTATTGGGCTCGTGATAGGGTTTATCAAAGATTTAATAATATTAAAAATTCACTTCCTTCTTCTGCAACAGGTGGAATAGCTCCTGTTACAACTCCTCTGGGCGAAATACTGATGTTTACTATTGACTCTGATACCTTATCTTTGATGGATAAACGCACCCTTTTAGATTGGGTTATCCGTCCTGCTTTGAGAAATATTACTGGTGTTGCAGATGTGAATGCTCTTGGTGGAGAGGTACAGACGTTTAGCATTAAACTAGATTTTGCAACTATGGCATCACTTGGCATCACTTTAGACGCGATAGAAAAAAAACTTACAAAAAACAATGCAAATTTTGGAGCTGGTCGTATAGAGAGAGGTGATGAAGCCCTTCTAATCCGTCTTCCTGGAAGAATGAAAAACACTCATGATATCGCTAACTTAGTTATAAAGGTAGAGAGTAATGGTGCGATTATACGACTCGGTGATATCGCTACTGTAGATACTACAGCTCTAACACGTTACGGGTATGTTACTAAAGATGCCAAGGGTGAGGCAGTAGAAGGTCTTGTGCTGAGTCTAAAGGGTGCAGATGCCTCAACTGTAACTAAAGATGTAAAAAACCGTTTAAATGAACTGAAAAAGACTTTACCTGAAGGAGTAGAGCTAAATATCTTCTATGATAGAAGTGACCTTATTACAAAAGCTGTAAATATGGTGCAAAAAGCCCTGTTTGAGGCRCTTATACTTGTTCTTATTGTCTTATTTCTTTTTTTAGGGAGCTTTGTTTCTGCTATAACTGTTGCACTTATCTTGCCTTTGGCTATTTTAAGTGCATTTATTATGATGTACTATTTTGGTTTAAGTGTGAACCTTATGAGTTTGGGTGGTATAGCCATCGCCATTGGTATGATTATTGATTCTGGTGTTGTGATGGTTGAAAACATTATCGCAAGACTTGTTCATCCACACAGTAAGAATACYCCAAAATTAGAAGTCATATATAGTGCAGCCAAAGAGGTGAGTACTCCTGTYATTTCAGGTATTTTAATTATCATTATAGTATTTACACCTCTCTTAATGCTTCAAGGATTGGGAGGAAAGTTATTTGCTCCGGTGGCACTTAGTATTGTGTTTACTTTAGCTGCTTCTATTTTATTGGCTCTATTTGTTATTCCAACAATTGCATCTTATCTTATAAAAAATCCTCGACACGAAGATACTTTTTTGATGAAGTTTCTTTTGAAAGTATATGAACCGCTACTCAAAAAAGCTTTTAAGACAGAGCTGTTTATATACGCTATTTTAGTCGTTCTTCTAGCAGGAACTTTTTATGCATTCGGTAATATTGGGAAAACATTTATGCCTACTATGGATGAGGGAAATATCGTGGTTGGTATAGAAGCACCACCATCCATCAATATTCCAGCAGGTGTAGCCTTAAACACAGAAATCCAAAAAAGACTGATGAAAGAGGTTCCAGAAATTAAATCTATCATAGCGAGAACAGGATCCGATGAGATAGGTTTAGATCCAATGGGACTTAATGATAGTGATACTTTTTTAGTCTTTAATGAAAAATCTACTTGGAGAAAACAAGATACTGAGTGGTTAAAAGAGCAGATGCGTTTAGTCTTAGAGGATATACAAGGTATAGAATATAGTTTTACACAACCCATCGAGATGAGAACTTCAGAGATGCTTACAGGTGCTCGTGGAGATGTGGTCATTAAAATCTTTGGTGAAGAGATAGAAGAACTCAATACTCTGGGTGTGAAGATTAAAGAGATAACACAAAACATAGAGGGCTCAGAGGATGTATATATGCGCCAAAATGAGGGAGTATCATATCAAGAGCTAAGATTTAATGAAGAAAAACTTGGAAATTACGGTTTAGATAAACAAGATGTTGCACACCTTTTACAGGCTTCTGTCAGCGGCGTTGAAGTTGGAACTATATACAAAGGAATGAAACAGTTTCCTATAGTTATAAGAGGAAACTACTTAAGAAAAAATCTTGATGAGCTCTACTTGGTTGGTTCGAATGGAGAAGCTGTGGCACTCTTAGAGGTTGTAGAAATAGTAAGTAGCAGCGGACCCGTTGAAATAAAGCACGAAAAAGCAAGACGTTTTGTTTCCATTGCGACAAATGTTTCTGGCATAGACTTAGTGACTTTTGTCAACAATCTTAAAAACAAAATCTCCGCTGAAGTCTCTCTTCCTACTGGATATGACATCACCTATGGAGGAGAGTTTAAAAATCAACAAGCGACGATGAAACGCTTGAGCTTAGTGGTACCTATCGCTTTAGTACTAATATTTATGATTTTATATATGACTTTTAAGTCTATTATACAGAGTATAATTATTTTTACAACGATTCCACTTGCTATGATGGGTGGTATTTTTGGTCTATATGTAACAGAGAGTTATCTTTCTGTACCTGCATCTGTCGGGTTCATAGCACTTTTAGGTATAGCTGTATTAAACGGTGTTGTAATGATTAGCTACTTTAATGAGTTAGCAAGAACGATGAGTATAGCAGAGGTCGTTATAGAGGGTGCTAAAAGAAGACTGCGCCCTGTTTTAATGACTGCAACCATTGCAGCTTTATCTTTGGTTCCTATGCTTTATGCAACAGGAGCAGGTTCAGAAATACAAAAGCCTTTAGCAATAGTTGTTATATTTGGGCTCATCAGTTCAACTGCATTAACACTACTTTTATTACCGATGTTATATAAAAGGTTTGTTAAAGCGAGAGATTAATTGGTGAGCTGTTTTTCTATAGTTAGATGCATAAAGCATTTCTAAAAATAAATAGATAGACTCAAAAATCTATCTAAAATATATATGGACTAGGATAGACTCCTTATAAAAAAGAACAGGTATATAAAAATGAGTAATATTTCAAAAAAAGAAGCGATAAAAGGTGCATTCTATGGTGCTATAGTTGGAGATGCCTTATGTCTTGGTTCTCACTATGAGTATGATGCACAAAAAATCTATGAGGCTTATGGTCAAAAGCCTATAGAGAAGTTTATGTCACCGGGTGAGCAAATGGGTGGAACTACTCATGGTATAGGTTGGGGCGAGAGAAACTATCATCCTGGGAAAAAAGCAGGTGGAACGACAGACTATGGTGATTACAATATTTTAGTTTTAGAGCATTTAGCAGCTACAAGTGAGCCTAAACGCGAGTTTGATGTTGCTGCTCTTATCCCTCACTGGATGAATAGATTTGAGAATGGTTGGGGATCATGGATATGTACTATGACTAAAGAGACATACTCTCAAGTAAAACAGGGTGTCCCTGTTTCTAACCTTGGTGGTATCTCAAATGCAATGGCTATTCGTCATGTAGCTGCTTATGCTTATTATGACACTGAAGAAGAGATAGCATCAGTTGCAAGAAAAACTATGTTTACACATAAAAGTGAAGAAGCACTCTCTGGTGGTGAGTTTTTTGCAAGAGTAACTTACAGAGTTATACATGGAGAGGCACCTAATGATGCCATAGAAAATGTAGCTGTAACTATGAGTCCTTTTATCCAAAGTAAGGTTACTCAGGCTATAGCAAAGTACAAAGAAGAAGCAGATGAGAGTTCATCTCTACATAAAGAAAAATTTGCTGATGACTTAGCCATTACATCTATGGCTAGACTTTGGGACATTGGTCGCTCCGAGCCTATTCGTGTTGGTAAAGCAAGTCCAACTGAGGGAACACTCCCCGGAGCAGTTTACTTTATACTTAAGTACTTTGATAAAGAAGATGGACTTAACCGTGCACTCGCTGCCAATGCTATGGTTGGCGGAGATAATGCATCTCGCTCTATCGCTATAGGTATGGTTTTAGGAGCATATAGTGGAGTAAGTAGTATAAAAAAAGAGTGGTTAGATACACTAGAACAGTATGAATACTGTGAAGGTTTACTTGCTAAATTACCCCTGCTTAAAGTCTAACTGTATGAATGATAAAGAAAAACTAGAGTTGTACTTAGAAAGATTGCGACTCTTAGCCTTAGAGAAGATAGAATGTAACAGCACAGATGCAATAAGTGCGCTTAAAGAGTCACTGCATATCATCGAGGGTGAAATAATCGGTTACTAAGTTACTAAACCTTGCAAAAATGTCTTTAAAACTATAGAATAAATAAAAGGATACTAATTTGATTACAGATAGCCAACTGCCGATGATTCCTATGCCAAACTTAAATGATACACATATAGAAGAGATGGTTATTATTAAAAAATTGAGTGAGGCTGCACTTGATGATCAAGTAGAGTTAGTGCAAAAGACACTACAAGAGTTATTAAAGTATATGAGTCTGCACTTTTTTGATGAAGAGGACTTGATGGAAGAGGCCCTATTTCCTGCTTTACATGCACATAAGAGTGAACATGATAAACAGCTACATCTACTCCAGACTATTATGAAAGAGTTTGGTAAGATAAAGGATGTGAGTCTTGTAATCAGTTATGTTCAAGATAATTTAATACCATGGATTATTAGACATATTCAAACTATGGATGAAACGATGGCTTTGTACTTACAACCAGAGGCTGATGCCCAAAAGGCTTAGTCTCTTGTGAGAAAGTCTTCTATTTTTTTGAAGTGTCTTTCTATATCACTGTAACTATGGTTCCCACCTTCCTCTATGTCTAACTCTGCCTCTTTAAACTTTTCTTGTGCATGTCTATAGTCTAGTGACTCATCGCCTGTTTGGAGTAGTAGCATAAAGTTCTCTGCGTTTACATCTGCTACTTCATACTCTCTCAAAGCTTCATAATGTTCTTCTCTCCACTCAAAACTACTACCATCGTAAAAGTTAGTCATAGGTGAGGGTACACGAGAGAGAGTGTCATAAGGAAAAATAGAGGGGTTTATAAGAACTGCTCTGAGATTATACTTTTGTGAGAGATAGATAGAATAAAACCCACCAAGAGAAGAGCCCATAAGAGAGACCTTACCCTTATGTGACTTTATGTAAGACTCTATAAGCTGCTCTAGAGTGTCTATGGCTAATGATGGAACATTAGAGAGTGAAGGTGCTGTAAATACAACACCTTGACGGCTAAAGTACTCTCTAAAGAGTGTTGCTTTAGCCCCTTGTCCACTGCTAGCAAAACCGTGTATATAGATTATCATTATTTGATATTTTTTAGAAATTCACTCATAAAACGCACACCAGCACCAGTTCCACCATAAACATTTACATCCCAAGGTGACTCAGTATATGCTGAACCTGCTATATCAAAGTGAAGCCATTTATCTTTATTCTCTTCTTTGATGAAAGCATCAAGGAAAAGTCCTGCTGTTATAGCACCACCATAAGGCTTGTTAGAGATATTACAAATATCTGCTATACCACTACTTATCTGTTTTTTAAGGTGTTTGTTAAATGGAAGAGAAGATGTAAGTTCACCTGCGTTTGAAGATGCTTTACTTAGGTCATGTTTAAGTCTGCTTGAGTGTCCCATAACACCAGTTGTGTACTGACCTAGAGCTACCATACAAGCACCTGTAAGTGTTGCAAAGTCAAACATATAATCTGCTTTTACTTTGTCTTGAGCATAATCAAGTACATCAGCTAGAACTAAACGCCCCTCCGCATCAGTGTTACGAACTTCTATAGTTTTTCCACTACGAGATACTAAAACATCATCAGGTTTGTAAGCATCACCACCTATCATGTTTTCAACTGCTCCGATAAAAGCATTTATTTCAACATCAAGTTTCAGCTCAGAAGCTGCTTTAATGATACCTAAAACTGCACAAGCACCAGCCTTATCCATCTTCATAGTCACCATACTTGCACCTGGTTTGAGTGAAAGTCCACCACTATCGTAAGTAAGGCCTTTTCCTATAAGATTGATAACCTTTTTAGGATTTTTAGGTTTATAAGTAAGGTGGATAAGTTGAGACTCATGGCGTGAAGCTCGTCCTACTGCTAGCATAGCAGTACACTTCTCTTTTAGGAGCGCTTTTTCATCGAGTATAGTACATCCAAGACCATTCTCTTTAGCTAATTTACGAGCAAGTTTAGCAAAAGAAGGTGGGTTTAAATCTTCTGGAGTAGTGTTCACTATGTCGCGTGTAAAACAAGTGGCATCGGCTACAATGACTGCATCACTAAAGAGTTTTATAGCTGACTTATAGTCATCTTTTGTATAAATAAGTGAGATGTCTTTAAGAGCTACTTTTTCTTTTTTAGACTTGTAAACCTCATAAGTATAACCACCAAGAACAAAACCCTCAACAAGTGCAAAAATAAGAGACTTATCATCTATTGCCACATTGGCACTTTTATAGTTTGTTTTCTTAAGTGCTTTAATGGCAACGGCACTTACACTTCTAATGTCATCAGCTTCAAATGAGTCAACTCCACATACTAAAATATTTTTATCATGTAAAAAACAGATACTATCTTGGTCTGCTTTAAAACCGGCAAGTTTAAGTACTTTTTTATTCTTACTTTTTTTCATTTCTTTGTCACTCATATACTCTAAAGTGATATCACTCGTAGCATCTGCAATATTTTGGTTTAATAGTTGTATGTTCATAGTTTTTTCCATATATATAGTTTTAAAAAATAATAGCGAAACTAGGATAATAGCAAGCTAAACTTTTTATCCTAATAAGAAAGTAGTTAATTAATATCTAAGTGCTATTTTTATTATTAAAACTTGTACCTGAAATCTCTACTCAGCCAGACTATAAAGCAGTTTTAAACCCTATATAAATCCTTTTGAGAACTCTCTTATAAAACTCTTTTTCTTTTGAACAACTACACAACATACAGTAAAATCATAAAATAGTGAAAAACACTACCACCTAAAACAAAAAGATGCCAAAGTGCATGGTAGTAAGGTTTTGAATCATTTATATAAAAGTAAACACCTAAAGTATATGTAACTCCACCTGCGACTAAAAGGTAAAATCCATTATCAGCAAGCACTTCTCTAAGTGGTGCAATTGCTACAACAATCATCCAACCCATAAGTACATACAAAATAAGTGAAAGTGTCTCAAAACGATTAGGGTATTTAAACTTCATATATATACCAAAAGTTGCAGTTATCCATTGCGCTAAGAGTATGACTATTCCATAGTCTGACTCTTGAAGTAGGTAAAGAGTCATAGGTGTATATGTTCCGGCTATAAGTAGATAAATAGATGCATGGTCAAAAGTTTGAAAGAGTAGTTTGATTTTTTTATGGGTAAGTGCATGATATATGGTAGAAGAACCATACATAATGACTAGTGTCGCTGAAAATATGCAAGTACTAATAATGGCTAGGAGAGAGCCATTAAAAGTAGCATAGGTTATTAAAACAACAGAACCAATAAAGCTCAGAAAAAGACCTAAGCCATGAGTAATGGCATGCCAAATCTCTTCGGCTAGAGTGAAGTTATTGATATGTTTACTTTATCCAAGTTGTGGCTTCGTCTAGGTCATAAAAAAACTTAACTTCACCGTCCATAAACCAGTTGCCCATTTTAGCTAGATACTCTTGCCACTCTTTAGTTCCAACAATAGCAATTTTAAGAAAGATATCTTTATAGGTCATACCAAACTTGAAGTCATCCCAAGCTGCTTGTGCTTGCCATCCTGTAAATTCAGTTGCATCAAGGAGCATGTTTACTTTTGTATTAGGTATTACTTTTATCGCGCCAATTGCTTGTTCAAGCATAGGAACCATTACCTCATAGTCTTCATGAGTAAGTGTTCCAGTTGCCTTAAGTGTTATATCTAAATTTGTACCATTCATTTGTGTGTCTACAGCCATATTTGGAGTTATTTGCATTTTTATCCTTTATAAAAATAATAGCTAAATAAAGATAACTACACTCTTATTTAGAATAGTAGTCTTTTTGGGAGATGATTTTTCCATTATCAAAGGTAGTAGTGCTTATACCTTTTATCTCAAACTCTTTACCCTCGCTACTTCCTCCATAATGCCTGTTAAAAGTTGAAAGTTTAATCTCAAGCATACTTTGCTCATTGATGTTTTTGTATTGTATGGATGCTAGTGAGTTTATATAGTTTGTAGTTTGAGTGGTTCTGTCTTTACTTGGGCATATTTTTGTGAGTATAAGCTAAAAATCGTGTAGAAATAGTATGGTCAAAAAAGAAAAGATAGACTTCTATAGTGTGAGACTATGATTTTTTCCATGTCTAACATACTTTGAGAAAGCTTTTTATGTAAAATAGAGTTGTTGGCGTTTAGAAGGATTGGTTTTACTCCTTCAAGGCTATAGAGAGCCTGAGGGAGAGAATAAAAGTTTTTAGTCAAAGTTGAGTATATCTTTAGCCTGGATCATATCTTTATCACCACGTCCACTTAGGTTTACGATGATGAGTTTATCTTTGATATTTGGTATTTTTTTAAGGTAAGCGACTGCATGAGAAGACTCAAACGCAGGGATTATTCCTTCTTTTTGGCTTAACCATACAAAAGCATCAAGTGCTTCTTGATCGGTTGCATTACCATAACTGATACTGAGATTTTCTTTGTGGAAAGCATGCTCAGGCCCAATTCCTGGATAATCAAGACCTGCACTTATAGAGTGTGCTTCAAGGACTTGACCATCTTCATCTTGGAGTAAGTAAGACATCTGACCATGAAGTACACCTGGACGACCTTTTTCTAAAGAACAGCCGTGTTTATCAGTATCGAGACCTAGTCCACCAGCTTCAACACCGATGCACTCAACACTTTCATCTTCTAAGAAGTGTTGAAACATTCCAATAGCATTACTTCCACCACCAATACAAGCGATAATATGGTCAGGGAGTCTCTCTTCTTTTTCTAGTATTTGAGCACGTGCCTCATAACCGATGATAGCTTGGAAATCTCTTACCATCATAGGATAAGGATGTGGTCCAGCTACAGTACCGATGATGTAGAATGTATCACGTGCATTTGTAACCCAGTGACGAATAGCATCGTTCATAGCATCTTTAAGTGTGCGAGATCCACTCTCTACGGAGTTTACTTTTGCACCAAGAAGTTTCATACGAAAAACATTCAGTTCTTGACGAGCAACATCTTTTGCACCCATAAACACTTCACACTCTAAACCAAGTAAAGCACAGATAGTTGCAGTTGCAACACCGTGTTGTCCCGCACCAGTTTCAGCTATCACTTTTTTATAACCTAGGCGTTTAGCCATAAGACCCTGAGCGATAACATTGTTTACTTTATGTGCACCTGTATGGTTTAAGTCTTCGCGTTTMAGGTAGATTTTYGCACCTAACTCTTTAGAAATATTTTCAGCAAARTAAAGTGGAGAAGGTCGACCTACGTAATCTTTTAAGTAGTAGTGTACTTCTTTCCAAAAATCTTCATCAAAACGAATACTCTCATACTCTTCTTTGAGTTGAAGCAGGGCAGGCATAAGTGTTTCAGGAACATAACGTCCACCGAAGATACCGAAGTGTCCATTTTTATCTGGGTCGTATTTTGACGCTTTTGGAATATACATTACTTAACCTCTATAAGTGAATACACTTCTGTTTTTTCTTGAAGTTTTTTGATACCGTCTAAGAAAGCAAGACCGATGATAAAACAACACTCAACACAVGTAGCACCTGTTTGTTTTACAAGTGTAGCCGCTGCGTTTGCTGTTCCCCCAGTTGCAATTAAATCATCTATTATGAGAACTCTTGCACCTTTTTCTTCACCAAAAGCATCTATATGAACTTCTATCTCATCTATACCATACTCAAGAGYATATTTCTCACTGATAGTMGTATAAGGAAGTTTTCCTTTTTTACGAATAGGCACAAAACCAATTTGTAACATCTGAGCCAAAGCAGCACCAAAGATAAAACCACGAGCATCAATACCCGCDATATAHTCTAAGTCATACTCTTTATAGCGTTGATAAAGGTGGTTCATTAAAACTGCATATGCTTCTTTGTTGTTAAGTAATGTCGTGATGTCTTTAAAAACTATTCCCTCTTTTGGAAAATCTTTTATGTCTCGAATAGACTCTTCTATGATTTTTCTTTCTGTATTGCTAAGTGTCATATCTCTTCCTTATAATAATGCATCTATTCTGCTCTCAAGAGCTTTTATCTTACCGTTAAGTCTATCTGTTTCTTGTCTATGTTTGGAGTTTCTACCCTTTAAAACTTTAAGCTCATTTCTTAGCTTTGTAAGTTCTTCTGAGAGTATATCGACATTACCAAGAGCACGTTGGAGTTGGATCTGGTACTTACGTATAAGTATTTCAGCTTCATGAAGTGTAAGCTTCATCATATCATTGCTACGTTGCTCTTTGTTTGTGATACTTTTAAAGTAGTACATCTTTACAAAGAGGTAAATGCAAACAATAGAAAGTATTGTAAGTAATGACCATTCCCAAAACATTAGTGCTCCCTTAGTTTAGCTCAATCTTCTCTACCCGACCTGTATGTCGACCACCATCAAATGAGCCAGCAATCCAAGCATCGAGAATAGACTCTGCAACACCTTTACCTACTATACGCTCACCAAAGCATAAAATATTTGCATCATTGTGTCCACGTGCTACTGTAGCAGTGTATGCATCATGACACAGAGCAGCACGAATATTCTCATGGCGATTTGCAGCCATACTCATACCGATACCAGATCCACAGATAAGTATACCGTGAGTTCCACTATTGTCTAAAACAGCAGTTGCAACTTTATGCGCATAATCTGGATAATCTACTCTGTCTTTAGAGTAAGGACCCATATCTTCAACTTCATGACCTTTTTCACGTAATAACGCAACTGTATAATCTTTTAACTCTATTCCTGCATGATCTGTTGCAACAAAAAACTTCATATTTTCTCCTAAGAAAGTAGTAAACCCAGAACGGTTCGAACTGGTAAAAATAGGACATAGTCCTTAATCGGTGTCATTAAAATAACGAGTACTATGATGATTCCATAACGTTCGTTTTTATAAAAAAACTCTGCGATTGTATTTATCTTGTATTTTAATGCAAGGTGCATTAAAAAGTGAGCACCATCAAACTGTGGAACAGGGAGAAGGTTGAAAACCCCTAGAACTACATTTATTACAAGTAGTTGGAATACAAATATATATGCAAACATATACATAAATGAATCAGCATTTGTGGGTTGATTCATAGCAATTACAGCTATCGAAGCAAATGCAGCCATAGTGAAGTTATATACTATTCCCGCTAAGTCTACTTGCATTGCTGCGTTGTATCCACCGTTTCGTATCACTGTACCTGTGTTTATAGGGACAGGTTTTGCCCAACCAAACAAAAATCCACTCTCAGCACCAAATAACATTGGTAAAAAGTACATACTTACTGGAACGATAATAGTACCTACTAAATCAACATGGCTAATAGGGTTTATAGTTAAACGCCCTGCATTTTTTGCAGTTGTGTCTTTGTACATATATGCAACCCATCCATGCATGATTTCATGTCCAATGATAGCGACTGCTAGTGCTAAAATAGTAGCTACTATCTCAAGTATATTAAGTAATTCCATGGAAATCTTTGTCTGTACGTATGCGCTCTTCTCTTGCTTTGTCAAGGTAAGGAGCCTGCTCTAAATCTGTTGGAGTTTTCCCCATTCTATCCCATCTGATTTCCCAGTTCTCATCAATAGAGAAGTAGATAAACCAAGGTGTACCTTCGATGTTGTCATAAGGGACACTTCCCCAAAAACGGCTATCGTTTGAGTGGTCACGGTTGTCACCCATCATAAAGTAGTGCTCTTTTTCTACTTTGAGAGGATTAACATAAAAAAGAGGCCTTGGATATCTGTTATTGTTTATGATTTTTTCATCATGGTGAATACCAGAATGCTCTTTCATATAAGGATTTTTAACCCAAAGTTTTTCTTGATATACAGCTATCTCAAAACCTTGATAATGCTCTTTAATCCATGCATCACCTTCTCTGAAGTGGATAAATAGATTTTTCTCAGCTACAAACAGTTCATCTTCTGGAAGTGCAACACAGCGTTTAACAAAGTGCTGTTTAATATTTCCTGGATAGCGAAAGATAACGATGTCACCGCGCTCAGGTTTGTCACCATCTATCAAACGCAGGTCATCACTCCAAGGCATGATTGACATCTCTAAAAATGGAATATGGGGCATAGAAACTCCATATGCAAACTTCTTAGCAAAAAGGTGATCACCTATGAGAAGAGAGTCTTTCATACTTCCACTAGGGATACGAAATGCTTGTGCTATAAAAAATATAACAAAAAGAACTATAATAACTGTACCAGTCCAAGAGTTTGAAAATCTATATGCTTTTTTTAATACTTCTTTCATTTAGTCTAACTTCTTTTTTTGTGCATTTATTTTTGCAGATTTGAGTGTGTTACTCAAAAGCATAGCAATAGTCATCGGACCAACTCCACCAGGACTTGGAGTGATGTATGAACTTTTTTTACTTACAGCTTCAAAGTCTACATCACCTACTAGTTTACCCTCGGTAGTTCTACTCACACCGATATCTACGATGACAACATCGTCTTTTACCATATCTGGAGTTATAAGGTTAATCACACCAACACCTACAAAAATCATGTCAGCGTTTAGTGTATGGCGTTTAAGGTCATCCGTATGTATGTGACAAATTTCAACTGTTGCTTCTGCGTTTAAGAGTAGAGATGCCATTGGTTTTCCAACGATGTTAGATGCTCCAACTACTACACAGTTTTTGCCCTTAACATCAATGTCATACTCTTCTAAAAGTTTCATAACACCAAGAGGAGTACAAGGTACAAAACCATCTAGGTTAGTAACAAGACGACCTACATTAAAGGGATGAAAACCATCAACGTCTTTACTTGGTTCTACAAGCTCAAGGAGTTTAGTTGTGTCTATTTGCGCGGGAAGGGGAAGTTGTATAAGAATACCATCAATACTCGGATTTTCATTCATACTGATGATAGTACGTTCAATCGCTTCTTGAGAGATATTTTCAGGCATATCGTGAGTTACAGAGTAAAAACCTACACGGTCACATGCTTTCTTTTTCATACCAACATAAGTAGCACTTGCTGGATCTTGACCTACAAGCACAACTGCTAGACCTGGTGTACAACCACAATGTTCTTTGAGTTTTTTTACTTCATCTGTAATTTGAAGTTCTATTTTTTTTGAAAGTTTTCTTCCATCAAGTAACTGCATTTAAACCCCATAAATATTATTTTTGCTATTATACCCTTTTAAAATAATATTAGGCTAATAGGGGGATGTTAAAGATGCTAGCCTATGTAGCTTCTTTTGGTTTTCCTAGGTAATATCCTTGAACAAACTCTATTCCTAGTTCTTTAACTGTATTATATACTTTTTCATCGCATACAAACTCTGCAACAACTTTAAACCCTTTCTCTTTAGCAAATGTTTGGATTGTTTTAACAACTGTCTGACTATCACGGGAATCAGGTAAGTTTTTTATAAAAGAACCATCTATTTTTAAGGTTGTAATAGGAAGAAATCCTGTTTGTCCAAAATTAGAGCATTGCACTCCAAAATCATCTATAATAAATTCAATTCCAAGTGCATGAATTTTTTTAACTTTTTTTCTATTTTTATAGATCTATCTATAGTATTGTATTCGAGTATTTCTAAGGATAGTAGTCTGGGGTCAGTATCATACTCTTTAATTGTGGATTCAATATAGGGTAGTAAATCTTCATTATTAAATTCACTATCACCAATGTTTATGCTGTATTTATTCCTATTTTTACTTGATAAGCGACATCCCTCTCTGAACATAAATTTAAATATATTATAAAGATTTCCACTATGCTTGGCAGCACAAAGAAAATCTAATGGAGGATAAATAGTCGCTTCATGCCTTAATCGCACAAGAAGTTCATACTTTTCTATACTTTTATCTTGAGTATTGAGTATAGGTTGAGCATATGCAATCATATTGTCATGTTTAAGTGCATACTCAATAATTGGTGCCCATTTGTTAGTATTACTTATCTGTTGTATTATTTTTAAATCACTAGAGTAGTACTGAATCTTATTTTTACCTGTACTTCGAGCTTCTTTTAGTGCTAGTTCTGCTTTTCTAACTATGTCAGTATCTGTTTGGTGTGCAACACCAATGGTTGTTTGGATGGTTGTATTGAAGTTATTTGTTACGATGTTGAGTTGTGAAATATCTTTTTTGATATTTTTTACTATTTCAATGATATCATTAAGGTTCTCTTGTATTGTAACTAATGCAAACAAATCATTATTTAGATGGTATATTTTAAAGTCATGGCTATACATTGAGGTTAGAAAACCTCCCAACTCTTTGAGAACAAAATCTCCAACAAGATAACCGTTGGTGTCATTTATACTACTAAACCCAACTATATCTATAAGTATCAAAGTATGGTTTGATTGATTTGAAAAATCTTCAATAAATTTGATTCGATTTGGTAACATTGTAAGTGCATTTGTCGTTAACTGTTTATATGTGTCTTCATACTTATTTTGCAGTTCAATGAGTTGTTCATATTGTTTTATTGAAGAGCGAATTGTTGTATATAAACGTTCAACTGTGAGTTCTGTTTTCTCTTTAAAATCATTTATATCGTAGTGCTGTATCACTTGCATCTGTGGAAAGTCATTTGCTTGTCCGGTTCTTATAACGAGACGTATTATTTTGTTTTTAAGCTTATTCCTAATGTACTCAACTAAATCGAGACCTGCTTTAGGAGTCTCCATCACTACATCTATAAGTGCTAGTGCTATATCTGGATTATTATCTAAAATATCTCTAGCCTCTTTAGCACTATATACAGAAAAAATCTGAAGTTTAAAACCTGAAAATTCCATTGCATTAATGGCGATATTTGTCACATCATGTACTGATTGATCATCATCAATAATTAAAATTTTATGTACTGGAATATTGTCTATTGAGTTACTTATAGTTTTCTTCGCAAAGCTAATATTTGGCATGTTTATCCCTTTATATGTGTTGTATCTAAAATAATATCAAAGCCAAGACCATGCGGTAATATTTTTACTATATTCATACTACCCTTGAGTTTTTGAGTTACAAGGTTATATACGATGTTCATTCCTAAACCACTTCCACCTTGACTAAGAATACATCATTATCAACTTTGGATGATATTTCTATAATATGCTCTTTATATCCCAGGGTACTTTCTCTGACTTTGTCATCATCAAAGCCATGAGTAATCGAATTTAAAATAAGGTTAGTGAGTATTTGAGAGAAGGTACCTGGGTAACTATCTAGTTCAATATTTTCATCGATATTGTTTACAACTCTTACTTGTTTAGTTTTTATAGGGTTTTGAAGGCTCATTATTAGGTTGTCAATATAGTCTTTTAGTATAAATTCGCGTTTATCTTCAAAATGTTGATCTACTGAAATGTCTTTAAATGACTTGATAAGAGTAGCGGCATTATTAAGGCGTTCATTTATTGTTTGGCTCAGTTTATCTATGATGCTTATTGAACCAAGAAGAGCCTCTTCTGTTAAAGTCTCAGCATGATAGTTGTCTTTCATCTTTTTTATTTCATGGTTGATTTGAGAAACACCTGTTAGGCCAACACCAAGAGGGGTGTTTACCTCATGTGCTACACCAGATACGAGTGAATCAAGTGATGCCATCCTCTCTGACTCAACAAGTTGGTCTTTTGCTTTTTTAAGTTCTTCGAGACTCTCTTTTAGTTTATACCTTGCATCTTCTTCACTACTTACAAAATAATAATAAAGGGAAAAGATAATTGAAATAGTCGTAATAAAATTTACAACAAAAAATAGTATAACATATGATTGGGACAAGCCAAGGTCATATACTTTTGCATCAGAATCTACAATACCACTAGTAATTACTACGATAATAAAGAAAAATAACCATACAATGCTAGCTTTTTTATCTCTAAGAGTAAAACTACCAAAAACAGCGATGACAGACCAAAGAACATTTCCACCACTAGAAACAAAACCTCCTAAAAAGTATTGAAAGAAAAATGGAAGTATGAGGGAGATAAGTATCTGAATTTTTTGTGCAATAAAAAAATTCTTTGTTTTATAAAGAAATAAGAAATTTAGAATTGTGATTGAAATATAGCCAAAAGGTATACTAGCAGCAAGATAGAGATCGAAAAAAAGACAAAATGTCCCCCACATGAGTCCACCACAACTCATAAGTAGACCCATATATATCAAAAATCCATGTTGTCGACTCTCTTCTTCGGTGCTAAACTCTGTATCTGCAATAGTTAAAATACGAGCAAGTGATTTGAAATGAAATGCCATGTAGCCCAGTATAATATTTATTTATATATGCATTATATTGAGTAAAAGCTTTAAGAAACCAAAAATAGTGCAGGGGTCATTAATAATGTTTTTGTTATCATGTCCTTATAAATAACCTTAGGCTCATAATGAAATTACTACTCTTTTTAATCTTACCACTTTATCTCTTTGCAACTAGTAGTTTTATAACACCAACTGAGTATGCCTCACAACTCTACAAAAACCCTCGTGGCATCGGTTGTCAAAAATGTCATGGTGACAACGGAGAAGGAAAACTCATCGCCAAATACAAGCATAAAGGCAAGCAAAGAAGCTTTAGAGCACCCATGATAAATACTATAAGCTACAATGAATTTTACAAGGCACTTAATCGACGTAAAAATGGAATGCCACGTTACTTTTTAACAGATAAAGAGATAGCTGCACTCTACCTTCATCTACATAAAAATGATAAAAAGAAAAAATAGTGATAGATAAAATTATACAACTATATGAAAATCGAGATTTAGAAGCACTTGATAAACTAGCTATTCCTACCTATAGAGAAATAAACAAAAAAAAAGGGTTTAAATCAGTATTGATGCTCTCTGCAAACAAGATCAAACACCTCTCTAAAATAGAGTCTCTTGATGCAGACTGTATTATGCTTAACCTTGAAGATGGTGTAAGTAGAGAAGAAAAACCTTTTGCTCTTGTACTGACGGCTATCTTTTTAACACAACTAAAAAAGTGCGATAAAAAACTTGTAGTTCGTGTAAATGCTTTAGACGAAGGTGGTTATGAAGAGATAACCTACTTAAACCAGTTTATGCCAGATGCCATTCGTGTACCTAAGATAAGAAACAAAGAGGAAGTTAAAAGTGTCTTAGCTCTTTTAAATGATGAGATAGACTTACACCTCTCAATAGAGACAGATTCCGCTTGGCACAATCTCTCTTCTTTAGCACTCAACAGAAGAGTTACTACATTTTATCTAGGTGTACTAGACCTCTTTGCAGATATGAAACTCTCTCAAGCACTTATAAACATAGATAATCCAACTATGACTTATATGCTTTCACACTTTCTTATCACAAGTAAGGCTATGGGTGTAAAACCTGTAAGTTTTGTTTTYCAAGAGTTTAAGGATGAAGATACWTTTACHAAGTGGWTAGAMYTAGARARAAGYATGGGTTATGATGCAAAAGGCTGTATATCTCCAAACCAAGTAAAACTAGTAAACGCCATGTTTGTAGATAAAGAAGTAGAGATAAAAAAAGCAAAAGTAATCATAAAACTCTTTGAAATGCATAGAGAAGAGGGTATCACTGGTTTTGTTGATGAAGAGTACGGTTTTATAGATGAACCTATTTATAAAGGGGCTTTGGCCCTTTTAACTTAATTAATGACATACGCACCTTATTATTTWTTATTAACTGGACTGTAGAATCTTTAAACTCTTGACTATATAGATAACTATATAGTATCTCAACATGTGCCTGTGCTCCATAGCACTCAGAGTGTATTTCATTGAGTATGTTWWRWWBWWKTMWGTTTTTAGRCTAATATCTTGCTAAATGATAGTAAACATTATAGCGAATGAGTGTTTTCTCTTTAGGTCTTGGATAGCGACTATATGCATACTCTATAGTCTCTTTTGTTGTATCATCAAGTACATAATAACCACTTTTTGAGAGAAACTTAAAGTCTGTCATATCACCATTTGGATGTAGATAAAACTCTATGACATTACTTCTGTTTACATTGAGGTCATGGGGTAGGTTTACTCTTGCAACACGTGATAAAACCTGTTGTGTAATGCGTCTCATTATCTCTTGGTTATCAATGATATACTGCTGTTGTCCAGGTGTGAGTTTACCAAACTCTTCTCCATACAACTCTTTAATGTCTTGAGAAATATTTCCGCCATTAGCCATTTTCTTTTTGACTATTTTTTCTTCTTTATCTGATTTGTCTTCTAGCATCCAAGCTAGAGGGTCGTCATTTTTTGGTTTTTTGGTTTTATTGAGGTCTTTTTTCTTCTCTATTAATGGTATAAATGGTTTAACGGGAGGTAGTGGTTCTACTTTTAGTTTTGGTTGTGTTTTTGGTTTAGGTTGTGTCTTTGGCTTATTTAGTTTTGGAATCTTTTTAGCTTGTTTAGGCTTAAGTTTTACAAGTGGTTTTACAATTTTTTTAAGTTGTTTGCCTTTTGGCATAGGTGGGGCTTTTGTTTGAGGTTTGGGTTTGTTTTTATTTAAACCAGACTCTTTATACTTTTTAGGAAGTTCTTTAAGACTAATTTTTATTTTATTTTCTTCTTGTTTTGGCTTTGGAGGAGTAGGTGTGAGTGTTCCCAAAATCCAAAAGAGTAAAACAAATAGTAAATGGATAAGAAGTGCAACAAAAAGAGCAAAAGTAGATCTGTTCAAATAAATTTCCATTTTTAGAATTTTATGAATTATAGCTAAGCAATGATTAATATACAAAACCACTTCCCTTAACCTTAAGCTAACATTGATGGTGTATAATTGTTTTACAAATACAATGACACTTTAGGAGTAAAATTATATGCGACATTTTGCGCTAATAAGCTTAACAGCTTTATCCTTACAAGCTATGAGTCTTAACGAAACCATCTCTTATACTTTAGAACATAACAATGCCTTACAACAGGCAAATATTTCAGTAGAACGTTCAAAAACTTTACGTGATTCTAAACAGGGACAAAGGTTTGGTAGAGTTGATGTTTTAGCATCCTATGATCACTATAACAACCCTCGAACCCTAGAACCTTTAACTCCCATATCTATCGCTGGTTCACCTGATGGTGCCTACACCATCCCGACTACAAAGGACTTGTTCAATGTAGGTATCGCATACAATGTGATACTTTTTGATGGGTTTGCACAACAGAGTAGTTATGAAATGTCTGATTTACAATATGAAAACTCTTCGATAAGAAGTAAACTAGGTCGTGAAGAACTTATATATAATGTACGAAACCTTTATGTTTCTATTTTAGCATTACAAGAGCAGTTAAGTGCACAAGACTTATACACGACTTCTCAGGTGAGACTTTTAGAAAGAATTCTTCAAGAGAAAGAGCTTGGCAGTAAGTCAAAACTTGATGTGTTAAAAGCAAAAAGTAGTGCCCAGTCTAGTCGTTCTCAAGTCGCTTCTTTAGAAGCAAATATATCTACCTTAAAAGCGACGCTAAGTGCTTTGATGGGAGATAAAGAGTTTGACAAAACATCGCCTTTGAGTATAGTAATAGATAAAAGTAATAAAAATGCTCTAGGGGAGAGTGAAATTAGTTCTCTGGATCGTTACAAAGCAGCAAACTTAAACATTCAAGTAAGTCAAAAGAAAATAGATCAAGTCTCTGCGGCTAACTATCCTAAGATAGATTTTGGTGCTTACTATGGGGGAAATTTTGGTCCTAATGACACTACAAACACGGTGCCTTCAACTGGGCAAACTTTGATTAGTGAAGGTGACTGGAACAGTGCTGTGAACTGGCAAGTTGGTGTTCATCTTAAGTGGAATGTACTAGACTTTGGTTCTACTTCTGCAATGAGTGAAGAGGCAAAACTAGCACTTTTTCAGGCTAAGTTAGAGGGTAATAGTGTGAAAATAGAGATGCGTAAAAATATTCTTACTGCACAAAACAACATAAAACTCGCAATAGCTCAGTACAACAATTATTTTGCTCAGTATGAACTACTTAATGAAACACAAAAGATTGAAACAGTTCGTTATGAAAACAATGCATTAACTCTCACTGACTTGTTAAACACAGGTGCAAAAAAAGAGTTGACACATGCACAGATGATAAATGCAAAATATAACTATCAAAAAGCTAGTTACTACTTAGACTACTTACTCGAAAAGGGAGAAACAAAATGAAAAAAATAATAACAATTATAGTACTAATAGGTATCGTAGCTACGGCTGTACTCTTTTTAAAGGGACAAAAACAAGAAGTACAAGATCTTCCTCTACCTAATGTTACTCATTATAGTGTTGAGACAATAGAGACTTCGACTAAAGAGATAAGTCAAACACGACACTTTCTAGCACAATTATTAGCGACTAAAAGTGCACTGGTAGCATCAAAGTTCTCAGCAAAGATAAAAAAAGTCTATGTACAAGAGAATGACATGGTTAAAAAAGGAAAACTGCTTATTGCACTTGACGACAGAGAGACACGTTCTAGCCTAGCTTCTCTTATAAAGCAGAAAAAAGCATTCTCTATAGATGTTGATAATGCAAAACGCTCACTATCGCGTAATAAAAAACTTCTTGACATAGAAGCTATATCTCAAGAGAAGTACGACAATGCAAATGTTTTGTATCACAACAAACTTACAAATCTTGCTACAACAAAAGAGAAGATAAGACAAGCTGAGGCACAACTGACTTACTTAAACATAAAGGCTCCTTTTAGTGGACGTGTTGGTAGTATACTTGTTGATGAAGGTAACTTGGCAATTCCAGGCAAACCAATTATCTCTCTTAACTCGGATGATCAAAAACTTATCTTTTCATATGTTACGACATCTGAGCCAATATTAGAAGGACAGAAGGTTTTTGTAAATAACAAAGAGATAGGTAAGATTGTAAGTAGATACGACGACGCACAAAATGCTCTACTTGTAGCAGAGGTAAAAGTGGAAAAACCGCTTCCTTTTGCAAACAAAGCTTTTGTAAATATTGACGTAGTAATAGCTAAAATGCAAGGCTGTAGCATTCCTTTAAATGCGATACTTCATCGTAAAAACGAGACATCAGTCATGTTGTACCAAGATGGAGTTTTTAAAGAACATAAAGTTGAAGTACTACTCCAAGACAACATGGACGCAATATTAAAAGAGTGTCCCAACTCTCCAATGGCGACAGCAGCCGAAGCAAAACTTTCGATACTGCCAACACTAGGAAAAGTAAACCTGAGTAAGGAGAAGTAAAATGAAGGAATCATCTTCATGGGTCGAAGGTATGCTTAGACGACCATACTTCATATACTCTTTTTTAGTTCTGTTTCTATTTTTAGGAATTGTCGGATATCAAAAACTTGACCGTAAGTTATTTCCTGACTCAAACTACCCAACTATAGCTATTGTAATAGTTAGTCCTGGCGCTTCTGCAAAAACATTAGCATCAAATGTAAGTGTACCAGTTGAAGAAGAGTTATATACACTCGCTAAAATCCGTCGTGTTTACTCAACAACGATAGATGAAGTAAGTGTTATAAATGCAGAGTTTGAGTACGCTAAAGGTATAGATGGTGCCACAAGTGATGTAAGTAACGCTCTTGATAAAATCAAAGGGGATCTCCCTAGTTCTATTTTAGCCCCAAAGCTTGTGCAGATTACCGCAGCAACAGCTCCTATAATTACTGTAGCTTTAAGTCCTAAAGATGGAGATATCCCTCTCACAGACATTCGCCAACTTGCACTTAATCAGATAAAACATCAGATTATTAAACTTCCGGGTATCGCAAACGTTGATGTCTTTGGTGGTTTTGACAAAGAGTTGCAAATCATAGTGGACAAAGAAAAACTAGACCAATACGGTTTAGACATTACACAAGTGATGGCAACTATTAATAGTAACAATAAAGATTATGCCATAGGCATTATCACAAATCAGAGAGATCGTTATCTTCTAAAGTCTAGTGGTAGACGCGATAGCGTAGCTGCACTTAAGTCGATGAATATTACACCAGATATTAGACTTGGAGACATCTCTAAAATCTACTTCGGTCATTATGAGAATAGTGCTCTTTTCTTTGGAAACAAAAAAGAAGCTATTGCTATTGCAGTGCAACGTGGAATTGATGCAGATGTTATAAAAAGTATAGAGTTTGTTGAAAAAGAGTTAGAAGTATTAAAGAAAAAATACCCAGCAATTAACTTTGAAGTAACCGATACGCAAAAAGACACTATCGTTCAGAGTACTACAAATATGTTTGAGTCTCTTCGCGATGCGATTATCATGTCTACGATAGTAGTTTTTTTCTTTCTTGCTTCTTTTAGACAGGTTTTAGTGGTATTAATAACTATTCCAATAGTGTACTCTTCAACAATTGCTCTCATGTGGATAGTGGGAATTGAGTTTAATATTGTTACCTTAACAGCCATTATTTTAGCACTTGGACTCTTGCTCGACGATACTGTAGTTGTGATGGAAAATATAGAACGCCATTATCAAGAGGGAAATGACGAGATACATAAAGCTGTGTTCTCGGGAACAAAAGAGATTATGTTCGCTGACCTCTCTGGAACGATTACAACTATGATAGCACTCTCACCAATGCTTTTTATTGGTGGGTATCCGCAAACGATTTTTCAACCACTTGTAGCTACACTACTTTTAGCTTTGGCTGCTTCGTACATCATTTCGGTGACAGCGGTTCCATTGCTCTCTCTTAAAATTTTAACAATTGATTATGCTTGGCTATTAAAGGCCGAAGCATTTTTTGAGAAGATATCTGGTCGAGCGAATTTATTTATCGCTAACTTTTTCTCAAATGCACTTAAAGCAGCACTTGATAGCAAAGCGGTAGCAGTAAGTTATTTTGTAGTTTTAATATTACTGTTTATTGTAAGCGTAAAAGGTGTCATGCCAACTGTCGGTCAAGAGCTTATGCCTCCAATGGATACAGGTGGAGTGAAGATCTCAATCGTAGTTGATCCTAACCTTCCTTTGTCTGTGAGTGAGCAGATAGTCAAAGAGGCAGATGAAATCATCTCAAATCATGGTGAACTCCTTTACCTTTCATCTGCTATAGGTTCAGAAGCTGGTGTTATGAGTATCGGTAGCGGAAGTGGGATTGACCATATTTCTATTACAGCAACTTATGTTGACCGTTATCATAGAGAAGAGAGTATTTGGGAGATAGAGCGTAAACTCCGTCAGGAGATTGCAAAAATTAAAAATATTCATAGTTTAGATGTTATGGATTATGGTGCAACAGCTCTTGCAAGCATTAGAGCCAACATAGACGTAACACTCTCGAGTTCAAGTTTCCAAGACTTGGAAAAAGCGGGTTATATGATAGAAAAAGCGATGAGAAATACTAAAGGTCTCGTCTCAGTATCAAAAACTTGGGATAGAAACAAACGAGTATATGAACTTTCAGTTGATGAGCAAAGAGCAGCTCTTTACGGACTTAACAGTGCTGAAATAGCACGTCAACTTCAGATTTATATTCGTGGAGCAAAAGCTACCTCTTTTGGTCTTCAAAATAGTAAGGACTTTGGTGTTAGAGTTTGGATAGATGAAGAGAAAAGAAATAGTGTAAAAATGCTTGATTCAGTACTTCTAACTACAAAAAAAGGGAAAATTCCTCTCTCTGCAGTTGCGAGTGTAAGTACTTTAGTTGAACCATCTTTGATCACAAGGGAAGGACTAAACTACACTCTTAATGTATATGGATTTAGAGAAAAAGCAGCTATCTCTCACATTATGAGTGACTTTGAAGAACAAGCAAAAGACATAGTGCTTCCTGATGGAGTGACAATGGAGCAAGCGGGTGATATCTTGCAGTTTAAAAACTCTGCAGGGCGCATGGTTGGAGCAATTGGATTTGCTCTGATTCTTATCTTTTTTACTCTTGTGACACTGTTTAACTCAGTGAAAATATCTTTAATGATTTTAGTCTCSATTCCTYTGACTATCATTGGTGCTGCTTGGATTTTACTCATTATGCATTATCATACTTCAATGCCTGCCATGATGGGTTTCATTCTCCTATCAGGTATTATTGTTAACAATGCCATTTTGCTTATCCACTTTGCGATGGAAAAGATGCAAGAGGGCATGGCCAAACGCGAGGCTATGTTTGAGAGTATTCGTATTCGTACTCGTCCTGTTCTTATGACGGCTATGGCTGTATCTGCTGGTATGCTTCCTGTTGCAATGGGTTCAGCAATTGGTTTAGAGCGTTTAGCTCCACTTGGTGCAGTTGCTATTGGTGGACTTATGGTTGGAACTTTTTTAACACTTCTCTTTATTCCTTTGATGTTTATCTGGACTATGAGCGAAGATGAGATGAAAGAAGAAGAGTTTTAACACAGTAGTAAATACAACTTTGATATAATATGCAAAAATATTACAAAGGTCTTTATACATGAGTACAAACGCATCGATAAAAGCATTCGAAGAAGCACAAAACTTAATCCCCGGTGGTGTTAACTCACCAGTTCGTGCATTTAGCAGTGTTGGTGGAACACCTATCTTTATCTCCGAAGGTGAGGGTGCCTACCTTACAGATATAGATGGAAATAAATATGTAGATTTTGTTCAGTCTTGGGGACCTCTAATCTTCGGTCATAGAGATGAGACAATAGAAAAAGCAGTTATAGAAGCGGTACGACATGGACTCTCTTTTGGTGCGCCAACACAGGCAGAAACAGAATTGGCAAAACTTGTTATAGGCTTTTTTGATTCTATTGACAAGGTACGTTTCGTATCTTCTGGAACTGAAGCTGTTATGTCAGCTATTCGTTTAGCTCGTGGTTTTACTCATCGTGATGACATTGTTAAATTTACTGGTTGTTATCATGGACACTCCGACGCACTACTTGTTGAAGCAGGATCAGGTGCTGCAACTTTTGGTAACCCATCTAGTCCAGGTGTTCCTGCTGATTTTACAAAACATACACTTTTAGCCGAGTACAACAACATAGAGAGCGTTAAGAAGTGTTTTGCAGATAGTAGTGATATAGCCTGCGTAATCATAGAACCAATAGCGGGAAATATGGGACTAGTCCCAGCAGACAAAGAATTTTTACACGCTCTTCGTAAACTGTGTGATGAAAACGGTACATTACTCATTTTTGATGAAGTTATGAGTGGCTTTCGTGGAACTATAAATGGTGCAGAGGCTCTAACGGGAGTTATTCCAGACTTAGTGACACTTGGTAAGGTTATTGGTGGTGGTATGCCAGTTGGTGCCTTTGGTGGTCGTCGTGAAATCATGGCAGAATTAAGCCCAGAAGGTCCAGTATATCAGGCCGGAACACTTAGTGGAAACCCAGTAGCGATGGCAGCAGGATTTGCAGCCTTAACAAAACTAAAGAAAAATGCAAGAGTTATGGCAGTTTTACAAGAGAGAGCAAAGACTCTAGTAAATGGCATGCAAAAAGTGGCAGCTGATCTTGGCATAACTATGCAAGTAGATTTTAGAGGAAGTATGTTTGGATTTTTCTTTAATGAAAAACCTGTAAAAAACTTTGCTGATGCAGCTTCGAGCGATGCAGAACTCTTCGCAAAATTTCATGCAGGAATGTTAAAAGAGGGTTACTACTTCGCATGCTCATTATATGAAACAGGATTTATCTCAACGGCGACAACTGATGTGATGATAGAGGATACTATAAAAGCTGCGGCTAAGGTACTTGGAGAAATTAAAAATGGCTAAGGAAGTGAATGATAAAGCTGACAAGATAAATAGCGAAGATAGAGAGGATGACCTGGGTCATAAACCACGAATAAAGCCTATAATAGAAGCAGCTGATGGACTCTCTCTTGGTATATCTATGGTAGTAGCCGTTTTAATGGGTGTTGGAATCGGTTGGTTACTTAAAAGTCTTACTGAAGTGTCTTGGACTTTCTGGATAGGTGTAGGTATAGGTATAGCTGCTGCAATTTTAAATGTATATAAAGCATATGCCAAAGAGTATAAAGCTTACGAAGAGTTAGCAAAAGAGCCTCGTTATGCTATAAAAAAACAACTCGATGATGATGAGGACGATGATGAGTATTCTCAAAAGAATTACTAGTATACTTGTTTTCTCTGAGGCCTTAGTCCTCTCTTGCGCATTCTATTCAAAAGTGTTTTATATAAATGCACAAGTCGCATACCTTAGTTCACTATTTGTCATTATTGGTGCATCTTTAGCATATAAAAAGATGGTTATTACGAAGGTTGACTCTAAGACTTATGAAAGTGATAGGGATTTGCTTGACACTATTGAAGATCCTCATGGTCTTTATGAGGAGGATAGCATAAACGAAGCTCCTGCAGAGGAGTTAGATCTTAAAACTATTGTCAAAGAAGAAAAAGCAAAGATCAAAACATTTAGTATAAAAAGTATGAAGCATGGTGTTAGAGGTAGTGTTTCTGTCTTTAGAATAGTGCCTTATATATTTTTAGTTTTAGGTTTTATAGTGCTAAAGAACAATAATATACTAGAGCTAAGTGTTTATCTACCATCTCTATTGATTGGAATTGTAGCGGGATCTTTAGTATCTAAAGAGATTGCGCACTAAGCAGTAATCATAGGAATATTTATAGTGAGACTAGAAGATATTTCTATGTAGAAGTTGTTGTTTTCGGCAAGAGCTTTAAGTTCTGTACTCTGTTTCGTGTTAATGTTTTTTGCATTTACAGAGATAGAAAAGATACTATACTTCTTTCCATCATATTTAATATGTTCACCCACTCTATAAAAAACTTTCGTGTCTATCGTCTCATTTTCTTCTACGCAATCATACATTTTATTAAGTACTTTTATAAGCTTGTTTGAGTTGACTATTATTTCCGGGATGGTGGGATCATAAGATTTTGTATATGTGATAGGTGAACTTATACTATGTGTAGCGATACAGAGATCGGTGATGGTGAAGATATTTGTTAGTTCACCTTCTGGCTTGTGTGTGTTTAGTTTGAAAGAAGGGGCCTGATAGAGTTTAATCCCTATCTGCTCTTCATCTTTATATCCTACAGTTACCCCAAAAAATTTATAACGTCCATACACTAGTTCTATAAAAGTAGTTTTAAAGCCAAAGTTTACACTTGCATAGACTTTGGCTAGTTCAAAAAGAGCAGAGGGAGTTATAGCACCGAGGAGAAACTGAGCCTCAGAATTTGCAGAGATGATTTTCCCATTTTCATTAAATACTATAAAAGGGTTGTAATCATACTCTAACCACTGTTGCTCAAAATTCATATGTTAAATACGCCTACTCTTCTATGTAGTTTTTAAGACGACGACCTACTTTAGGGTGTTTAAGTTTTTTGATAGCAGAAGACTCGATTTGGCGAACACGCTCACGAGTTACACTTAACTCTTTACCGATTTCTTCTAAAGTTCTATCACTCTCATCATCCATTATTCCAAAACGTAGTTTGATAACTGCTTTTTCACGCTCGTTAAGTTGATCAAGTACAGTCTCAATTTGTTCACGTAAATCATCTTTGAGTATAGCGTCAGCAGGGGAAACTGAAGTCTTATCTTCAATAAAGTCTCCAAAACGACCATCTTCTTCACTACCAATTGGTGCTTCAAGAGATATTGGCTCTTTAGTGATTTTGATAACATTTTTAACTTTTTCAACTGAAAGACCAACCTCTTCAGCAATTGTATCAACATCCGGCTCTTTCCCATTTTCTTGGAGGTGTTTACGCATGATTTTATTGATACGGTTAATAGTCTCAATCATATGAATAGGAATACGAATAGTACGTGCTTGGTCAGCAATAGCACGTGAGATTGCTTGACGAATCCACCATGTTGCATAAGTAGAGAACTTATAACCTTTTTGGTATTCAAACTTATCAACAGCTTTCATAAGACCAATATTTCCTTCTTGGATAAGGTCAAGGAAAGGTAAACCACGGTTTGTATAACGCTTAGCGATAGATACAACTAAACGAAGATTTGATTTCGCCATTTTAGTTTTACTTATTTCAGAGATATTTTTACCACGTTTAATCTGCTCTAAAATATCAAACAGTTTCTCAGGTTCCATGTCAAAAGAGTTTTTAGAAGCTTCTTTTGTCTGAACAAGTTTTTTGATTTCCATATATGTAGAAACCATAGTTGCTTCTGGAACCATGTTTGCGATATCTTCTTTGTTTAGTTCTTGAATCTTACTTACTAGTACATTGTGATTAGCTTTTAGTGCATCATTAAAAAGTGGAAGTTTATACTCAAGACGCTTAAGTTCTTTGTCATAACCATCATCACTCTTAAGTGCTGTCTCCATTGCTTTAACAAGTTCGTTTATAAGTTTTGAAGTTGGTCCTAAATCTAGGAGTTTTTCTTTAAGTGCAGCTTTTTTGAAAGTTACACCTAAAAAATAGTTGATAATTTCTTCAGTTAAATCACCATCAAGTGTCTCAGGTGCTTTTTCTGTTAGTTTTATCCACTCTTTTTTTGCTTTTTCAAGAGCTTTAAAACTAGTAGATACTTTTTCAACTCTTGTTTTATCTTTAGCAGTAAGGTTTTTTTCTACTACTTTTACTTCAGTTGTCGTTGCTGCTGCATCATCAGTACTACTTGTAGTTGTGTCATCTGTCTCTTCTTTTTCATCTTCAAAAGATCTAAAAAGTTCTTTAACGCGACGTTCACGATTTATAAGAGGTTCTTTGTAGTCTAAGATAAACTCTATAAGATAAGGAACAGAACAGATAGCATCGATAATGATACTTTCTCCACCTTCTATCTTTTTACTAATCTCTATCTCTTCTTCTTTAGTAAGCAAAGGAATTTGACCCATTTCACGAAGGTACATACGTACAGGTGAGTCCGAACGTGACCACTCTAAGAGTTCATGTTCTTTAAGGATGTCAAATTTATCACTCTCATTATCTTCAAGCATTTTTCTCTGTGCAGTGCGACGAGCTTCTGCTTCTTGATCATTGAGTCTTTTAGCTTGTTCACTAGAAGTATAGATACATTTTTTATTTTTGGTTAAAAGTTTTAAAATATTTTTAGCCTGAGCGGCTGAGGGTTGTTTTTCAAAAAGCTCTATTAGAGATTCATAAGTAACACAATCTTTACCCTTGTGTTCTTCGAAAAATGTCTCTATTGCTTTGTTGAGTTCTTTAGCTGTCATATGGGAGTATGCTCCAGTGAATTAAGTGTTTTTAAAGGTGGATTATACCTAAAATAAATTAATGAATGCTGAAATATATCTAAAATTATGCTTGGAACACTCTTTGCTTTTAGTATATTAATATACAAAGTAAAACAAGGGTTATATATGCAAACAGGCTACTATGCAGCTGCTGCTGGAATGGTGACACAGTTTAATAAACTTGACACAATCGCAAATAATTTAGCAAATGTAAATACAGTTGGATTTAAAGAAGATAACCTTGTTATAGGTGATTTCATGCGTATCTATCAAGAAAAACGCGATGATTTGCCTAACGCAAATCAAACAAAAGAGGGTGCTGCCTTTATTAACCGTACGATGACAAGAGCACCAAAAATAGTAGATGCCTTTACAAACCATAGTATGGGTACTATGCAAAAAACATCAAATCCTTTAGACTTTGCACTCTCTAGTGAGGGAACATTCTTTGCTGTTAAAACTCCACTAGGCGTAAGACTTACTCGTGATGGAAGTTTTACAAAAAATGATGAGGGTGTTCTTATTACTAAGCAAGGTTACGAAGTTTTAGCAGATGAGTATTTAACAACGGGCAAAGGTAAAATCAGCTTTACAAGTGATGATAGTATTATCGTTGCTGATAAAAATGGTCAAATGGCTACAAATATTCCAAACAGTAGTAAGTTGACACCAAATAAGAAACTTTTAATAGCACAGCCAAAAGATCTCTCTTTACTTAAAAAAGAGGGTAATGGTTTGTACTCATTTGGTGATATAAAGAACATTACTGATCTTAAGAGTAGTGGTGTTGTTCAACAAGGTTTTGTGGAAAAAAGTAATGTAAATGCTGTAAAAATGATGACACAACTTATTGAAACAAATCGTTTAGTTGGTATGTATCAAAAAGCAATGAGTACTCAGATGGACGATATGAATAGAGATGCAATTGAGAAACTCGCTAGAAAATCTTAAATAAAAAAGGAAATTAAAATACTATGATGCAATCACTCTACACCGCTTCGACGGGAATGTTAGCAATGCAAACACAAATAGACACTACGGCAAATAATATAGCCAATGTTAATACAATAGGTTTTAAAAAGTCTCGTGCAGAATTTGCAGACCTTATGTACAGTGTTATGGAGTATGCAGGTACTTCTACTTCAGATGTAACAAAGAGTCCTACCGGTATAGAAGTAGGTTTAGGTGTTCGTGCAACAGCTATTAATAAGATATTTGCAGAGGGTTCACTCAAGCAAACAGATAATCAACTTGATTTAGCCATTACAGGACGAGGTTTCTTTAAACTTGAGCTTCCTGATGGTACAGAGACATACTCTAGAAACGGTGCACTAAAAGTTGACCAAGACGGTACAATGGTAAACTCTGATGGTTATAAACTGATTCCTGAGATTGTTGTTCCGCCTGATGCTACAAACATTAGTATAGGTACTGATGGTACTGTTACCGTTATCCAACCAGGGCAGGTTCAAGCTGCTGTAATTGGACAGATTCAAACTACAAACTTTATAAATCCAGCTGGACTTCACTCTCTTGGAGACAACCTTTACCTTGAAACTGATAGTTCGGGTCAACCAGTAGAAGGTATCCCTGGTGTTGATGGTTTAGGAACACTGAGACAAGGTTTTGTTGAGCTCTCAAATGTTGAGTTAGTTGTTGAACTAACAGACCTTATTACAGGGCAACGAGCCTATGATTCTAACTCAAAAGTAATCACAACAAGTGATGAAATGCTCCAAACTACTAATAATCTTAAAAGATAAGTAACACTTTAAAATAGGCTTGATACTTTTTAATATCAAGTCTTAGCATCTTCCTAGAAAAAACTTTCATAAAACTAAAATCAAAAATTGGATATAATCACAAAATTATTTAATAAAATATATATTAGGATTTTATGATGAGCAAAGCAAACATAAACGGAAAAGTTTGGACATTTGGTAAAGATATCGATACAGACATAATCATTGCGGCGAGATACTTAAACACTTCAGTTCCTGAGGAACTAGCAAAGCATGTTATGGAAGATTCTGATCCAGAATTTGTAAATAAAATGAGTGCAGGTGACTTAATCGTTGCTGGTGAAAACTTTGGTTGTGGAAGTAGCCGCGAGCATGCACCAATAGCACTTAAGGCTGCTGGTATTGCTGCTATTATAGCTCCTACGTTTGCAAGAATTTTTTATAGAAATGCATTTAATATGGGACTTCCAATTTTTGAACTTCCAGAGAGTGCTGAGATAAGTGAAGGTGATGATATAACAGTTAACATGGATGCTGGAACTATTACAAATAACACTACAGCTAAAACATATAACTTCACACCAATTCCTGCGTTTATGCAAGAATTAATCGATGCAGGTGGTTTAATGAACTTTGCAGCAAATGAACTAAAAGGTAAATAGATGAAAAAATATAGAATTACACTTATTAAGGGTGATGGAATTGGCCCTGAGATAATAGATGAAGCTGTAAAAGTACTTGATGCTGTTGCATCTTGTTCAGACTTTCACTTCTCTTATGATGAAGCACTTATGGGTGGTATCGCTTATGATGTGACTGGTGATCCTCTTCCTCAAGAGACTATTACAAAATCTTTAGCTTCTGATGCTGTACTTTTTGGTGCTATTGGTGGACCACAATGGGATGCACTTCCTCGTGAAAAACGCCCAGAGAGTGGACTACTACGTTTTAGAAAAGAGTTAGGTGTATATGCTAACCTTCGTCCTGCTGTTGTATATGATGAACTCATTAATGCATCTTCACTTAAACCAGAAATCATCAAGGGTGTTGATATAATGGTTGTACGTGAGTTAATAGGTGGTATTTATTTTGGTGAGCCTAAAGGACGTACTGAAGATAAGGGGTGGAATACTATGGTTTACACTCGCTCAGAAATCATTCGTATCGCACACCAAGCTTTTAAAATTGCACAAACACGTGACAAGCGTGTTTGTTCTATAGATAAGGCAAATGTACTTGATGTTTCTCAGCTTTGGAGAGATGTTGTTACTGAAGTGTCTGCAGAGTATCCAGATGTAGAACTTACACATATGTATGTTGACAACGCTGCTATGCAACTTGTCCTTAACCCAAAACAGTTTGACGTAATGCTTACTGGAAATATTTTTGGTGATATTCTTTCTGATGAAGCTTCTATGCTTTGTGGTTCTATTGGTCTTTTACCATCTGCATCAGTTGGTGAAAAGATTGGTGTTTATGAACCAATTCATGGTTCTGCTCCAGATATCGCTGGTCAAGGTATAGCAAATCCAATCGCAACTATTGCTTCTGCATCTATGATGTTAAGATATGCTCTTGGTGAGACTGTCGCTGCAGATAAAATTGATGCAGCTATCAAAAAAGTATTAAGTGAAGGTTATAGAACTGGTGATTTAGCACAGTATGATGCTAAAGAAGTATGTTCAACAAGCGAGATAGGTTCTATTATCGCAAACTATATAGAAAGATAATTCAAACACTATGCAAACACTTACTTTAGCAAATATTTATGAACTTCAAGGTCTTAAAGAAGAAGCATTAGATATTTATAAAGCGGTGTTAAAAAAAGATCCTAACAATAGTGATGCTAAAATTGCTATTAGAAGACTCTCAGGAATGCGTAAAAAGTTTTTAAATGTAAATCAAGAAATGAAAGATTATTTTTTAAAAATAGAAAATGAAGTAGAATTTAACGAGTTTGAAAGGTGGTTATTAAAAGCATGGAATTAAAAGATGTAATACTCTCAACACTGGCAGAAATGGAAGATACTAATGGTGTGCAAGAAGAGACAAGCCCAATACAAAGACCCAGAAAAGAAGAATTTTTTGAAGCAACTTCCCAAAGTGAATACGTTGAGGAACAACAAGCTTCGAGTACTACTGAGAGTGAACTTATGTATTTAAACTCTATTAGAGAAAGACTTTTAGTTCTTTTTGAAGGTTTTCAATCACCTAACAATTCTAACATTGAAGCAAAAGTTGATATGACACTTAATTTTCTTGAATATACTTTAGCAACAATTGACTCAAGAGTACAAAAGTTAGAGAAGGAAGTTTAGTTTGAATCAGTATAGAGTTTTAATTGATGCAAATGATGAAAAAGGACTGGTACATAAAGTATCTAGTATTTTTTTCAATTATGACCTAAATATTCTTTCTAATAGTGAATTTGTTGACAAAGTGAGTAATAAGTTTTTTATGCGTTCTGTTGTTGAAGGTGCTGTAAATAAAAAAGACTTAACTGATGCTATCAACAAAGTACTTCCAAAAAACTCCAGTGTAAAAGTAATAGAGCCTAAAAAGAAAAACATAATCATCATGGTAACAAAAGAGCTTCACGCATTGGGTGACATACTTATTCGTCATGAATCAGGGGAACTTGAAGCTAATATTTTAGCTGTAGTGTCTAACTATGATAAGTTAGAATCACTTGTTAGTAAGTTTGATATTCCTTATATAGCTATTTCTCATGTAGATTTAGAGCGTGAAGAGCATGAAGCAAAGATTATAGAGTGTTTACACTCCTATACGGATGTAGACTATATCGTCCTTGCAAAATATATGCGAATTTTAACTCCACATTTCGTAGAAACTTTCGAAGATAAAATAATCAATATCCACCACTCATTTTTACCTGCATTTATAGGTGCAAATCCATATAAACAAGCATATGAGAGAGGTGTGAAAATCATCGGTGCAACAGCACACTTTGTGAATAATAATCTTGATGAAGGTCCAATCATAGCACAAGAAGTAATACATGTTAATCATGCTTATAGTTGGAAAGATATGCAACAATCAGGTCGTGATGTAGAGAAGGTTGTACTTTCACGCGCATTAAAGTTAGCATTAGAAGATAGAATTTTCGTGTATGCGAACAAAACAGTAATTTTTTAGAGGTATTAATATGAGTTTTAATGTAGTTTTAGTAAATCCACAGATTCCAAACAATACAGGTGCAATAGGGCGTTTATGTGTAAATGCAGGAGCATCCCTTCACCTTATTAAACCTATTGGTTTTGACATAGATGAAAAAGCAGTGCGTCGTGCTGGACTTGACTACTGGGATAAACTAGACTTACATGTCTGGGAATCTATAGATGAGTTTTTTGCAAACAATGACATCGGTGAAAATGCACACTTTGCAACTACTAAAACAGATAGACCATATTTTGAAACTGATTTCAAAGATGGTGACTTTATTATTTTTGGAAGTGAGACAAAGGGAATTCCTGAAGATATTTTAAATACTTACAAAGATAGGAATATAACGATTCCAATGACAGCAGAGGGAAGAAGCCTTAACCTTGCAATAAGTACGGGTATCATTCTTTATGATGCTATACGACAAACATACAGTACTTTTAAAAAGGCATAACCTTGAATGTATATATTGATACTTTAGTTTTAACACTTTTTGTTTTTTTTATGATATTTATTTTTGCTGGTTACCATAAAAATAAATCAAAGCAGAGAGAAGAAGAGAATAATAAGAAATAAACTCTTAAAATATTTTTTCAGCCCATAGTTCCATTTTAGACTCTAACTTCACAAATATACTTTCAGTATTTTTAATAATTATTAACATTTTAAATCCCTTTTAAGTCTTAATTTGAAAAATAATACATCATTTTGTCATAAAATATAAAAAATATGTCAAAATGCAATGAAAACTTTGACATTTATCAGAAATAATATTATAATTTGTGAAATTGATAAAAAAGGGTTAGACATGAATAGCTTTTTAAATATAGTAGAAGAGATTAAAAGTATAGTCTCTTCTGAGTTCTCATCAAAAAAAGTATTTGACAAAGATGTAGCTGATGTTTTAGGTATCAGTCAAATGAATTTTGCAACTATGAAAAAACGAAATAAGATTCCTTTTACTGAACTTTTGGATTTTTGTGCTAAAAAAGCCATATCTATTAACTGGCTGCTTTATGGACAATCTCCTGAGTCTTTAGTAGAAGCGACAAACAAGTTCTATATGGTGAAATAYCTTAGTGATGTHAATGCAAGTGCTGGTGGTGGATCAGATGAGCAGTATGAAGAGATAGAAGAGTTAGCGATACCAGAACACTTTATGTTTATGTTAGGTGGAGAGCGAGAGCTTAAAAACATTGAAGCTATAAATGTCTCTGGAGATTCTATGGAGCCAACTTTTAGCTATAATGATATAGTATTTATAAACAGAAGTAAGACAGACTTAAATCATGGTGGTATTTTTACTATCAGAACTGAAGCAGGACTTTTCATTAAACGCATTCAAACTAGAATAGATGGTCAGATAGATGTAATAAGTGATAACTCAGTTTACTCAACACAAACGCTTTCACCAAATGAGGTAGAAGTTTTAGGTCGTGTTGTAAGTAGATTCGGAGATGTTGACTAAATAAAGGAGAAAGTTTGAAGTTTTTTTACCTTATATGCGCACTATGTCTTTTGAACTCTTGTGCTGTAAAAAAAACTCAAACAGAGGAACCTATAAAAATACTAAAAGCTAAGGTGAAAAAGTATATACCACAATACATTGCTGATTTAAAAATTATTCCCCAAGATGTAAGCTACTATACAAAAAAGATCAGTAAAACCTCCACTTTTTCACAAGAAGTATATGAAAAACAATACTTTAGAGTTTGGAATTTAGATAAGGTCTCTGTAACCATAGAAGATGCAAAATGGGCACATAAGACATATAAAGTAGGGAATACCTATGGGGAAAACCTTCAACTTCATACTCAGTCATTTTTTAAAAATAATTTAAATAATGCTAACTATGAGCAGTACGCAAGCGTAAATAAAAAAGCACTTACACTTGTAAATGTAAATCTTAGAGCATTCCCCACAAATATACCAGTACTATATGATTCTAAAAAAGCGGGGGAGGGTTTCCCTTTTGATTATTTACAAAATAGTTCTATCGCAGCAAATAAACCTTTAATACTTTCACACTATTCTAAAGATGGGAAATGGGCTTTTGTAGAGTCTAGTTTTGCTTTTGGTTGGGTAAAGAGTAGAAATATAGTAGTTATTGATGAAAAGTACACAAAACTTTGGCAACATGCTGAGCAGGTATTTATCATAGAAGAGGGTATATCTATATACTCACAGACACAAGAGTTTTTGTTTAAATCTCGAATAGGTATGATGTTGCCCCTTGTGAGTGAAGATAAAGATACATATACAGTTTTAACACTTAGTAAATATAAAAATAAAAAACCACTTTACATACAATCAAAAATAGAAAAGAATGTAGCTCATAAAGGTATACTGGACTTCAACGCCAAAAACATAGATATGATTTTAAAAGAAATCTCTAAAACAAATTATGGCTGGGGTGGTATTTTTGGACAGCGTGATTGCTCTTCTACTTTAAGAGATTTTTATGCACCTTTTGGACTTTGGTTACCTAGAAACTCTTCAAAACAAAGTAAGATAGGCAGAGTTGTAAACCTCGAGGGGATGAGTGTCGATGCAAAGCGATTAGTTATAAAAAGAGAAGCTATCGCGTTTAGAACATTAGTTTACAAGCAAGGTCATATTGCATTGTATGTAGGTGAATTTAATAAGCAGTCTATAATTTTTCAAAATATTTGGGGTGTAAAAACAAAAAAAGATGGAGCAGAGGGAAGGTTTATAATAGGACGACCGATATTTAGCACACTTGAAGTAGGAAAAAACCTTAAAGCATTTGATGCTAATGCATCAATGCTCCTTAAATTAAAGAGTATCTCTATCCTTTAATATCTAAAAGTGTACCAAACCTTTCATCTTGAGTCTTAATTACCGTTACATTTACTTCGGTAACACCACTCGAGACCAACAGGTCAGGTATCTCTTTTGCAAGGTCAGTTCGACTTCTCGAAGAGCCATTATCATCGGTAGTCCTAGTTGTAGCCTCAGGCGAACCGCTACTAATTGCACTTGTATTTAAAAAGTTTGGTTCGCAAAGAGGGAAGAAACGTTCTTGGGTTTATTCATATCCTTCTCCTTTATGTATATACTATTATATATCGATAAAGATAAGAGAAAGATAAGATATTAAAATTAGTGTAAGTCTGCGTTTAGTTTAATCTCTTTAGTTGAACGAGAAGCTGTAATCTCACCCGTCATAGAGTTTTGTCTATAGTGAATACCATAAAAACCTGCTAATTGCTTACCTTTGAAGATTTCGCCTTCCATTTTCATGTTTGTATTTACTTCCATAAGTTTTTTAAGTTCTTCTGGATAAATAGCTATCTTAGTACCTTCAAGTATTGCTACTCCAGCATCAATAATACAACCATCACCTAAAGGAATACCACAAGTAGAGTTAGCACCTAAGAGGCAGTTTTGACCAACACTGATTGGGTTACCATCTGTTCCACTAAGAACGCCAAGGATAGAAGCACCACCACCAACATCTGAACCGTCACCAACGATAGCAGAAGAAGAAATACGACCCTCAACCATTACAGAACCAGTAGTTCCCGCATTAAAGTTAATATATGAAGCACCTGGCATTACTGTAGTTCCAGCTGCAAGTTGCGCACCAAAACGTACTTTAGAAGTGTCTAAGATACGAGTATTATCTTGAGGAATGATATGCTGAAGGAATCTTGGGAATTTATCTACAAAATCAATATGTGGATATTCATTTGCTAGTTTAAGTTCAATTTCGAACTCTCTTAAGTAATCTAGCTCAATTGGTTGACCATTTGACCAAGCAACATTTGGTAATGCACCAAATGCTCCATTTAAGTTGATTTCACGAAGGTGAACTTTTGCCTGAGAGATAGCATAGAGTTTAAGGTAAGATGCTTCAACACTCTCAAGTGGTGCATCATCAAAGATGAAAGTTACTTTGAACTCACCTTCAAAAGAACCATTACTGATGATTTGAGTATAAAGTGCTGAAATAACTTGAATATTTTTATGAGAATCACCATAAGCCTCATCTGAGTATGGTGTAAACGCAGCTAAACATGCTCTTAAAAAGTCTACATTTACAGTACAAACTACTTCTGTTTGAGAAAAGTCTACATTTATACCCTGTTCTGCCAATGCTCTAACGAAAATAGCWGCACTTCCAAAGTTTTCATCCCAGTTAATAAGAGGGTATGTTGCTTGTAGTGTTTTTTCTACATTTAGCTGACCTAAGTCAACACGACAAATACCAAATGCTAGAGGGTCTCTATAACCATCAGTTGTTGTTTTGATATCTTGTATAAGTGCTTTAAAAGCATCTTCTGTTTGTATAATTTCCATTTTTTCTCACTTAATAAATTTCTTAGGCGAATTATACACTATTTTATTCGAAAAATTTCCCTTGATTTGTATTATCTAAAGGTTTTCTCTTCTCTTTTACTAACCACTCTTGAAGGAGAGATTCTATAACTTTACTCAGACTCATTTTATATCTATCTCGTGCATATTTCATGGAGTCATCCCATGTCTGTCTATCTACAAGTAGACTACGTGTAACTTCGTTCTTTGGTTTCAATTATTTCCTTTATGAAGCTTCAAGAAGTTCTTTAAAACTTCTATAGCTATCTACTATTTTTTGATTTTTAACATTTAACATGTAAAACTCTATTGCTTTTTTACCTAAACGTGGTATTTCATTTTTGACAGCCCAACTACTAACTGTTCCCTCAGGTACTTCTAAAATTTCTGCAAGATTTTTTTGTGTTATGCGTAACTCTTTACAAATCTCTTTAACAACATTAGTTTTAGGTTTCTTCACTCTTTTTTCTGCCTGTTTTGGTGGTTGCAGTTTTTGCATGACTTGTTGTTCGCTGTTCTTATTTATCCACTCTAAAACTTCTGATGTTGACATTACCCAGTCCCTAGAGTTTAGATTTTTTATTATATCAATTAAAAATTTTTCTGTATAGCTTAAAGCAAGTTCTTTATTACTTACTTGACAAAGCATAGAGTAGGCTAACTGTTTTGAAGATTTGGAAGTATTACCCCAGTCAAAACCATTTTTAGAAACAGGGTATATATCATACCTTTGAGAAAGTTCTAGCTCTCCAAATGTTACATATTTATTACCTAGAAGTGCTTTATGTCCTTTAAATACATGATTGTTTAGTGTAATTGCCATTGCTACGCTCTCTTATATTTTAAAAGTATAATGGGGTTCATCTTTATAATCATTTTTAATTCATCTGGGACAAAGTTCATTCGATAAACAATATATATAAAAACTAACTAGCAATAAAAGTACCAATAACCAAATTATCATGACTAAATTCCTTGATTTATAGAATTATCTAGCAATTAAATCGGCATTTAGAATTTTTATATTAATTTATAGTATATGTTCTTCTTATCTAACTCTATTTTAAATATTTCAAAGTACTCATTATTAAGGTTTTTATCTGTACTTGAGAGAGAAAGTTTAACATGAGCATTTTCATTTACAAAGAGAGGTAAGCATGAGAGTTCTATCTCTTTGGGAAGAGTCTGCATAAGAGTGATAAGTGTCTCTTCACTTGTATGTGCATAGAGTGTTAATCGGTACCTGATAACAACTTCGCTAAAGTGAGTGGCTATGACATCTTTTATCATAGGGTGTGCCATATTTGGAAAACCGGGTAGAAAAAAGTACTTGTTGAAGAATGAAAATCCTGACATATTGTTTATAGGGTTAAAAAGTAGTTCTGCTTTTGGTGATAGATCAGCCATATGGATACGGTGAGGATAGGACTTCTCCCCAAACCTTTGTATGATATCTTCTAAAAACTGTTTATGAGGTACTAGCTCTGCGTTTGTAAAGACTTTTGAGGCTATCTCTCTGGTTAAGTCATCAGGTGTAGAGCCTATCCCACCAAAGGAAAAGATGACAGCATCCTTATCCTCTTTAATCATTTCATACACTTTTGTCATAAGTGTGACATCATCCTTTATGACAAAAGAGGAAAAAAGTTCATGTCCGTACTTTTGTAGTTCTTTTTTAACAAACTCAAAGTGAGCATCTTCTCTTCTGCCATTAAGTATTTCAGTTCCGATTATTACTGCATAAAAATTCATACTTAATTATAGTATAATTCTAAAAATAAAATAAAGGTATGAAGTATGTCATATGAGCAAGAACTAGAAACACTAATTAAAGAGACTGTAATTCCAGATATTGATGAGTCATTAGACGCTATTTTTGAAGAAATAGCTGATAACAAAGAAGCAACAGAAGATGCAAAAGAAGAGATTGAAGAGCTTCGTGAGTTTAAAGCTGACCTTCAAGATGTTTTAGATGATATTGAACATGGTGATATTGAAGAAGATGAGTGTAAAGAGCTTATTGATGATATTAAAGAAGCACAAAAGAGTGGTGATGAAGCAGAAGAAGATTTTGGATTTGTAGAAGAGTAAAGTTTCAAAAAAGAGTTCACACGAACTCTTTTTTAACTACTATGCGAATATATCGCTAGCTTCTGGGTGTTTCTCTTGGTATTTTACAATGTAAGAACACTGAGCTACTGCTTTTTTACCATCTTTTTTAATCTCTGCTAATACATCTTCTAAAAGAGTTCTAGCAAGGCCTTTTCCTGCTAATGCATCAGGTACTATTGTATGTGTTAAATGCATATGTCCATTTTGATCATCGTAAGTTATATATGCTATATGTCCATCCATGTGGTATTCGTATTTTGATTCTGCTTCATTGTGTATAAGTGTATTTGACATTTTATTTTCCTAATAATTAGATATAAAATATTTTATCATTTTTATCATTTACATAATTTACAAGAGCTTTACTTCTTCCCATGATACCTCATGATAAAGACAAATATACTCAGTGAAACTATCATCACACCCACTCCTGCTATAAGATAAAAAGCATGTATCATATCGCTATAATCACTTAAAGTAATTTTAAAAACAACCATTAAAGCCTCTATAGACAAGGCGATGATGATAGAAGTTAAAAAACGTGCTAAGAGCCTGTTCTCCAAGTTGTAACTCCTACTCAAACTTTTGTAAAATACCTCATGTTCTAATATGGTTTTTGATAAATCAAAAATAGCTAATGCCAGTGTGAGTGCGATAATAGACCTAAATAACCCTGTTAAAAGTGTTCCTCCATCTTCTGTAAAAATAGAGACTGCACTAAAGATAGCATAGGCAATAAGTGCTAAAGAGAAGAGGGCAAGTAAAAATCCAAAGAGGGCATAAAAGTACTTTGTAAAAAGTGTAAAAGCTTCATTACCATCTATGAGAGACAACTCTTTAAGTAGAGTGTAGAGTTCAAAGTCACAGACAATATACTCGTTTTGAGTATGTAAAACAGCGGTGATATAAGGTAAACCAGTGCGTGAGTTAATGTATGCATTAGAGATATAAATATTGTCTTCTCGAAATACTATACGTTCTATTAGGTGTGCCTTGTTTGAACCTAAATAACTAGGGTCAAAGTTATCTATAGTGTAGAGTGGTGTTGATTGTGTAAGTTTAGCATTTATTTTATAGGTAGCCTTTATAGCAGGGGAGACATGAAAAAGAGAATGTTTCACTATTTCATCATACTGTGTGAAGTCGATACTGTCCAGTATAGCTGTGACTGAGTTCTCAACCAATAGATATTGCTTCTTGTAAATACCAATAAGTTCTTTCATAATTACCTCAATTCATACATCAAAAGTGACATATCAACTGAAGATAATGTAAAAGCTTAACACTTTAGAGTAAAGACTTTACTATATAATGAAAGTTAATCTTTATAGTTAAACAAGTAAGCTCTATATCTTACTTTGAATAAAAGTATTCATCTCTAAAACTATTGCTTCTATAGTTCCTTCTCCATTTATAACTTTTAAACAATCTTTGTGCGTGTAAAATGCTTGAATCTCAGCTAAAGGTTCAGTATATACACTCATACGGTTGTTGAAAACTTCTGTATTGTCATCAGCCCCACGTGCGCGGCCTAAGACTCTATCTCTTGCTGTTTCTTCACTCACTTCAACTTCGATGATATTAGATAGTATGATACTGCTGTCACTGTTTAAAAAGTCTTCAAGAGCATCCATTTGTTCTATACTTCTTGGATAGCCATCTAAGATAACTACATCAGTTGGAGCACTTTTAATTGCATTTGTGATAGTAGTAATAGCGATGTTAATAGGGACGATAAGACCTTTAGTAATGTAGCCTTCTATCTCTTGACCAAGTTCACTTCCACTAGCAACTTCTGCTCTAAGCATATCACCAGTAGAGTAGTGTGTTATGTTGTCATTATTGTGTGCGATAAGCTCTGCATCTGTAGTTTTACCAGAGCCAGGTGCTCCGATAATTAAAAAGAGTTTCTTCATTCAGGTTTACTTCTGCTCACGTAGACGAATGTGTAAATCTCTTAGTTGTGTGTTGTCAACTTCAGATGGTGCTTTTGTGAGTACACAAGAAGCTTTTTGTGTTTTAGGAAATGCGATAACATCACGAATACTTGGCGTTTTAGCGATAAGCATCATAAGTCTGTCAAAACCTAAGGCAAAACCACCATGTGGAGGCGCACCAAATTTAAGAGCATCGAGAAGGAAACCAAACTTTTCTTGTGCTTCTTCTTCTTCGATACCAAGAAGTTTAAACACTTCGTTTTGAATCTCTTCTTTATGGATACGAATAGATCCACCACCAAGTTCAGTACCGTTAAGAACGATATCGTAAGCGATAGACTCTATCTCTTCTATATCATCTTTATCAGTATCTTTAGGCATTGTAAATGGATGGTGCAACGCTTTAACGCGACCATCTTCAACTTCAAACATAGGAAAGTCAACAACCCATACGAATTCAAATGCATCTTCATCAATAAGGTTCATCTTTTCATGCTCTGCTATGAAGTTTCTAAAACGACCCATGTAGTCCCATACTGTTTTTTTGTCTCCAGCACCGAAGAAAACTACATCTCCAACTTCAAGTTCTGTTCTGTCGATAAGAAGTGCGATGTCCTCCTCTGAAAAGAACTTAATAAGCGGACCTTTAAGTCCATCTTCTTTCATTTGGAAGTATCCAAGACCATGTGCGCCAAACTTACGAACGAACTCTTCAAAACCTTTCATTTCACGTTTAGAGAAGATTAAATCTGCTCCCGGAACTTTTAAAGCTTTGATACGGTTGACATGTGGTTTTTTAGCAATGTTTGTAAAGATTTCGTTGTCGCAACGACTAAAAATGTCTATAACATCTACCATTTTAAGATCATATCTTAGGTCTGGTTTATCAGAACCATACCATTCCATAGCATTGTTGTAAGTGATACGGTTAAATGGTGGTTTGATATCGTGACCAGTTGCTTTAAACATCGCAACAAGTAAATCTTCTGCAACTTTGATAACATCTTCTTGAGTACAAAAACTCATTTCAACATCTATCTGAGTAAACTCAGGTTGGCGGTCAGCACGAAGGTCTTCATCACGGAAACATTTCGCTATTTGGAAGTATCTATCAAATCCACCAACCATTAAAAGTTGTTTGAAAAGTTGTGGTGACTGTGGAAGTGCATAAAACTCACCATTATGAACACGAGAAGGTACTAGATAATCTCTAGCTCCCTCTGGAGTTGATTTAGTAAGGATAGGCGTTTCAACTTCTAAGAAACCATTTTCATCTAAAACATTTCTTGCGGCGATTGCCGCTTTTGAACGCATCTTAAACACTTTRTAAAGATCTGGATCACGAAGTTGHAGGTAACGGTACTTTAAAGTTGTCTCTTCACCAACTTTTTTATCACCAATTACAAATGGAAGTGGTGCTGACTTGTTTTCAATAAGAAGBTCAGTTACAACAATCTCAATAGCACCTGTCTCAAGGCGTGGATTTGTTAGACCTTCACCACGTAAACGCACTGTACCTTTGATGATAAGAACATACTCATCTCTCACACTGTTTGCTATTTTGTGAGACTCTTTTGAGTCTTCAGGGTCACAAGTTAACTGGATAAGACCAGTTTTGTCACGTAAATCTATGAAAATGATTCCACCGTGATCACGGTAACTATTTGCCCAACCTGTGAGAGTTACTTCCTCGCCAACATTTGCTTCGCTTAAATCTGTATTGTAATGACTTCTCATATATATAGAGTCCTGTGTAAAAATATTTTCGCGATTATACCAAAATAGTGTATAATATACAAATGAATACTATGAACATAAAAAGGGTTGGAGTAGTTCTACGCCCATCAACACCAGAATTAAAAGACAACTACTTTAAACTAGAAAAAGTTTTTAACAAACACAATATTGACGTAATTATTGAAAGTGTCAGTGGTGCTATGATAGGAATCATGGGAATGGACTTTGACTTGATGTGCGAGAGTTCTGATGTTCTTGTAACACTTGGGGGTGATGGAACTCTTATCTCTGCTGTACGACGCTCATTTAAACACGACATTCCTATACTTGGTGTTTATGCTGGTAGTTTTGGATTTTTAGCTGATGTGCAACTCGATGAGTTAGATAGTTTTGTACAAAACATGGTTGATGGACAGTATCGTGTTGATGAGCGTTCTATCTTAGAAACTACATTTATTCAAAACAAAAAAGAGGTAACACAGTATGCCTTTAATGACATAGTCTTAACGCGACACTCTGTTTCAAATATGATTCATGTTGAAACTTTAGTTGATGGAAAAGCTTTTAATACTTATTTTGGTGATGGTGTAATCGTCTCAACTCCAACGGGTTCAACGGCATATAACCTCTCAGCAGGTGGACCCGTACTTTTTCCTCTAACAAATGTTTTTGCCCTCACACCTATTTGCCCTCACTCTTTAACGCAGAGACCAGTGGTACTTCCAGGTAAGTTCGCCATTGAGATGAAAACACCAAAAGAGAAGGCACTTCTTATCATAGATGGACAAGATAAGCATGAGTTAGAGCAAAATGAGTCTGTACATATTAAACTAGCGCAAAAACAGGTGCAACTAATACACAGAAACGAGTTTAATTACTTTGAGGTACTTAAAGAGAAACTAGGTTGGGGCGAGTAGATAAATATCCATAAAATATGATAGAATAAGGAATACAATCCATCAAAAGGTATTTTAAATGGAACCAATTATACTTGAGGATAATCCTCACTGGTTAAATTCTGAAGTTTATAACTCTTTTCAAAGAAGAGAAGTTTTAGAAAAAGCAATCTCTTTGTTACATACGAAAGAAGTATTAGCTATCATCGGTGCTAGGCGAGTTGGTAAAAGTACGGTAGCCAAACTTTTAATAAATGAACTTTTAAAAGATGTAGATGCTAAAAATATATTTTTTATAAATCTTGAAAAGCCTGATTTTATTCCTTACAAAAAAGATGCAAGTTACTTAAACAAACTTTACGATGCTTATCTAAAACTTGCAAATCCTGATACAAAAAAGAAAATCTACTTTTTTATAGATGAGATACAAATATTTCAAAATTGGGAAGTGTTTGTAAAATCTAAGTATGAAAATAGTAATGTTAAGTTTATCATCACGGGTTCAAACTCTTCATTACTTACTTCAAACTATTCTACAGTTCTTACAGGTAGAGTTTTTAAACTTCAAGTGCATAGTTTTAGTTTTGTAGAGTTTTTAAAATATAAAAAAATACCTTATTTAAGTTCTTTAGAACAGGTGGCAAACAAAATAGATATATCAAGAGCTAAAGATGAGTACCTTAAATGGGGTGGATACTATAGTGTTATTTCCAATAGTGACGAGAGTATTAAAAAAGAGTACCTAAAAAATGTAGCAGAGGATATAATCCTAAAAGATATAGTACCTCGTTATAACATTAAGAACTCTGCAGCTATAAAAGATCTCTATTTTTATGTTATATCAAATGCGACCACTTCCTTAAACTACTCAACACTTGCTAAAAAGATAGGTATAGATGCAAAAATGATAAAAGAGTATATAGGCCATTTTGAAGATAACTTTCTTATAACTACTGTTAGTGCCTATCATAACAAGCTAACTCAACAGATAAAATCTACAAAAAAGATATATAGTAACGATAATGGATTTTTAAACCTCGGTATAAATAGAAATAAAAATAGTGGTAATATTTTGGAAAATATGGTGTTTACTATTTTTAACCAAAAAGGAAAAGAGATTACTTATGTCAAAGATAATTATGAGATAGACTTTTGTGTAGATAATGATGAACTCTATCAAGTTTCTTACGACATATCTGAAGCTAAAACAAAGTCAAGAGAGCTAAATGCTTTTAAGCATTTAAATCCTCAAAATCATAAGAAAAATATTCTTATAACTTATGATACAAATGAAGAAAATGATAGTGTTAAGATAATTTCCTTAGAGAAGTTTATATTTGAATGTACGCAATAGTTTAGATTACAAAAGAGGTAGTTTAATGAAAGTCTTATTAATTGTTTTTATCTTATTTACCTCAAAAAATTAAATATAGACAAAGTACCTCATAGATATTGAAATAACAAACTTAAAAAAGTTTATCCTAATTTTAAACTCATTGTTATATAATTTCATCAATAAAATATATAGGACATAATAATGCGTATAATTCTTTTAGGAGCTCCAGGTGCTGGAAAAGGTACACAGGCTCAATTTCTTACAAAAAAATATAACATCCCTCAAATTTCTACAGGTGATATGCTTAGGGCTGCTATAAAAGCAGGAACTGAGATGGGTAAAATGGCAAAAGCTGCTATGGATTCTGGGCAACTTGTAACTGATGAGATTATCATTGGTCTTGTAAAAGATAGAATTGCTGAAGATGACTGTAAAAATGGTTACTTACTAGATGGTTTTCCACGTACTCTTCCACAAGCTGATGCTGTAACGAGTGCTGGTATCGCTATTGACGCGGTTATCGAGATAGCTGTTGATGATTCTGTTATAGTAAAACGMATGAGTGGTCGTCGTGCTCACCTWGCATCTGGTAGAACATATCACTTAGAATACAACCCACCAAAAGTAGCGGGTAAAGATGATGAGACTGGCGAAGAGTTAGTGCAACGTCCTGATGATAAAGAAGATGTTGTTCTTGACCGTCTTAAAGTGTACCACGAACTTACAGAACCACTAGTTTCTTACTATAAAAACAAAGCAAAAGAAGTGAGTACATTAACTTACATCACAGTTGATGGAACTGCTGACATCTCTGATGTTGAGACAGCTATCACTGCAAAGTTAGGCTAAACACTATGAGCAATAAAACACTTGACATTAATGATACTCTTTTAGACTATATAATTAAAACAGGTGTTAATGAGTCTGATCTACAAAAAAGACTCAGAGACGAAACGAAAACACTTGAAATGGGAAAAATGCAAATTGCTCCTGAACAAGGTGCTTTTATGGGTTTTATTGCGAACTTAATTGGTGCCAAAAGCTATCTTGAGATAGGCGTTTTTACGGGTTATAGTATGCTGAGCGTTGTAGGTGCTATGGGTAAAGGCTCGTCAGCTGTTGGCTGCGACCTCTCGTCAGAATGGACAGACATAGCTAAACGCTACTGGGTTGAAGCTGGCATAGAAAACCAAGTAAACCTTTATGTAGATAAAGCAGAAAATAGTTTAAAAAAACTAGAAAACAGTAGTTTTGACCTTGCATTTATTGATGCAGATAAATCCAACTATGACTTATACTATGAAGAGTGCCTGTGTTTACTCAAACCAAATGCACTTTTAATGATAGATAATATTTTTTGGGGAGGAACAGTAGCAAACGCAAAGATAGTTGATGCAGATACTACTGCTATTCGTGCCTTAAATGAAAAAATCATGCAAGACACAAGAGTACAAGCTTCAATGCTCACCATAGGTGATGGTTTGATGCTTGTACGAAAGCTCTAGGCCTTCTTAAACATATACTTATCAATTAGCACTGAGAATGGTATCTGAATGATGTATGCAAACATTATCGGTACTAGCATCGCTACCCCAAATGTTCCCGTTGAAAATGTCGATATAACAAGTGCTAGTGTAATATAGCGAGTGATAGAGTGCCAAAACGCAGCTCTCTCTTGAGGGGAGTCTAAGTTATATACCAATCTAGCTAAAGCAAAAATCGCAGCATAAAAAGCCACTACTGCAATCATAGAGATATAAATAAGCTCTGGTTCAAAATCATAGAGTTCAAAAAGTGACTGGGAACTTTGTAATCCAAAAAGATAAAATACAATCAAAAATATACTGATATTACTAATAAACCCTTGTTTTGCAGTTATAAAGTCTTTGAGTGGTTTGATAAAGATAATAACACGACTTACTATAAATGGTATAAGTATAAGAAGATAGATAACAGCTTTAGCAAAGTTACTAATGTTGATCTCATCCATATAAGACTCACCGAAGTACTCAGATGTATATATACCAAAAACATGTAACATTAGTAAAGACAAAGAAACAAACACTATGTTGATAAAAAGTAAAATAAAACCTATAGATGTATCTGCCTTAGAGTTTTTTATCCAGTGCATAACCATACCACCACCACTTAAAACTGAGAGTAAAAAAAGCCCAGCTGCTATACCAAAACTATCTGTTAAAAGCCCTATCCCAATGGCGATAAGAGGAAGCGCTACATAGTTAACAAGTAGACCCTTAAGCATAAGTCCTTTGAACTGAAGAACGAGACTGATGTCTGATAGTTTTACATTAAAAAGAGTTGGCATAATGAGTGTTAAACCTGCAAAGAGGCAGATTTTTTGAGAAAATATAAAACCGTAATAGTATTGGCCATATGTAAGACCTAAAATCGCGGCGATAACAATAGATATAAGTTTCATGGTGAACCTTTATTTATATAGTGTTTGATTATACACTATATAGATAAAGCTAAGGTCTATACACTCTTACATTATTACAATTTAGTTCATCTCGTAAGTACTGCGCATGGAGTTGACTCATAATACCTTTTTCACAATAGAGCAGGTACTCTTTATCAGTTGGTAAGTCTTTAAACTCGCGTATGAGTTTATGAAAAGGAATTTTGAGTGTTTTAGAGCTTGTCTTTATGCACTCAGCTTCTTCGCGAATGTCGATAACAACAAACTCGCCTGTACTTAAATCACTTACAACTTCTACAGCTTCTAAGTTGTTGATATCATCAATGATTTCATGAACATAGATATGTTGCGCATCTTCAACTGCTTTATTTAAAACATCGTAGTCAAACTTGAGTGCCACTTTCTCCATGCGTTTAAAAGAACCATGAGTGATTGGGTTTTGTGAGATAACACCACAGTACTCAGGCATAGCTTCTGCAAAGTGACGTGTGCCTATATCGTCTGCGATTGACATGATTTCTGGTTTGTTCATAGTTGATAGTGGACGCAGAATAAGTTTGCTGCTTACTTCATCAATAATAGCAAGGTTCCGAAGTGTTTGACTACTAACTTGCGCAACACTCTCACCCGTAAGAAGTGCATCTATCTCCATCTCATCTGCTATTTTCTCACTTGCCATTAGCATTAAGCGTTTGAGTGTTACTCCCATATAGGTAGGAGGAGTAGAAGCAAAAATCTCTGTAAGCACATCATCAAAAGGTACAGATATAAACTTTACTTTATGTGAAGATCCGAACTTATTCCAAAGATAAAGTGCTACTTGCTTTACACCTATCTCATGAGCATTCCCACCAAGGTTAAAAAATACAAAGTGAGTCTTTATACCGCGTTTCATCGTAAGGTACGAAGCTACAGTAGAATCAAATCCACCTGACATAAGAGAGAGAATATCACCCTGCGTACCTATAGGAAAACCACTAAGGCCTTTATACTTTGTTGTGATGATGTTGAGTTGTGCCTCAACTAGTTCCATACGTATAGTAACATCAGGGGTTTTCAGTTGCACTTTTGTCGCGTTTGAGTGTGCTAGAAGGTAGCCACCAACAGTTCGCTCTAACTCTATAGAGTTAAACTCATGTTTTCCTGTGCGTTTAGCTCTAACGACAAAAGTTTTACCATCAAGAGAGTCAATGACGAGTTCGCCAACTTTGACCTTGATTTTATCGAGTGTGTCCATATCGTCAAACTGTAGAACTTCAAGTATCTGCTCTATACCTGATGTGTCTAAAAGACGTTGGCGAACCTCAGGAAGCACTTGGATAGGGGAGAGTACTTCTATCTTATCTGAGAACTTTCTTACTTCTACGTTTGAGCTTATCTTTTGGAGTATTGATAGTAGGTTAGTATAGAGTTGTCCAACCATCTGACGCTTAGCTGAAGAGCCTTTTATCATGATCTCTGGAAAGAGTTTTAATATAAATTTTTGTTTCTTGTTTTGTGTGTTATTCACCGGTTTGACCTTGTGCTTTAGTGATGCAATTATAGCATTTTAACCCAAGGTTTGTGAATGGATATACTCCTTTAGACAGACAAAATGTCCTTTTTGGGAAGCTTAGCTTCAATAGGCAGACATTTTGTCCAACTATTGGATGATTTTAACTAGAAGAGACATTAGAAATTTTAATATTAGATTGATTATTATGATAAATTACTCTATTTTTAAAAATAGAAGAACACTTTATATATCACTATTTTAGTTTTTTAAGGTTATTATGTATATAATATCCGCTATTAAATAGTTAGATGACAGATTTCAAAACCAAGAAATTTGAAATGTGACTATTTTATAGCACAAATTGAATCTATTGGAGGTCATATTTATGACAAAAAAAAATCTTTTACTAATCACTACAGTAACTGTTTTGATTAATTTAAGTGGCTGTGCAGGTGCATCAATCATGGATACTAAAGTAAGTACTAAAAAAGCAAGAGTTATTTTTGAAGTATCTAAAGATGCTGAAATTGATAAAGTAACAAAAGCTTTGTATGAAGCTGTAAGCTATAGAGTATCTGATTTAAATGAAAACGAAGGTCTTTTACCTGAAGAGTTACCATTAAAAGCAAAAGCTCCAAAACAGTCTCAAGCATTTGGAAGATTAGCAGCTCTAGCTGGAAATAGTCCAAGTTTTCAAATGATGCAACTTGATACATCAAATGCTTATTATACTGTTTCAGGCAAAGGTTCTATGGCATCTGAATTTAGTACAAAGGCAGAGTATTACAAAGCTGCTATTTATCCATATAAAGATGGATATAAAATTTACATGTATCTTTTTTACCAAGAAGGAACTGATGGTATAATGGGAGCATTAACTGATATGGCAGTAAAATCTATAGTTGGAAAAGAAGGTGCTTTATTATATGCAGCACAAGTTAGAGATAAATTTAAAGAATTACTTCCAGAAGCCACAATAAAAAGTCAAAGTCCAAGAAAGCTTGAAAAAGTTGTTTTAAATGGTATTGGATGGGCGAAAAATACTGACTCTAAGTAAAATCATCTAACAAAACGTAGCAAGAACGTACAACGGCGAAGCTGAGCCCTAAACGGGTCACCAACCATTTGTCGTATTTCGCTACGCTACATACAACAAATGGCAGGAGTCCCACATCAAAGTCTATCCCAGAAAATCGCAAGCGAATTTTCCGAAATATACATTAATGGAGCTCAGCTTCGCCGTTATCTCTCTTCAAAAACTTTCAAGAAAATAAATTTAGATATAATACTCTAATACAAAAATGAGGATTTATATGTGCCAACTTTATTAAATAAAAATGGTTTTAAATTTTTCTTTTATGCCAATGAGCATGAGCCAAAACATATTCATATCATGAAAAGTGATGGCTTTGCTAAAGTTGAACTAGAAAATTTAAGAGTAGTCCAAAACTACTTAAAACCTAAAGATTTAAAATTAGCACTTGAAATTGTCAAAGAAAATCAAAGTAACTTTACAAGGATTTGGAATGAGTGGTTTAATTAAAGGTAAAGAAGTTCATTTTGATGATGAATATTTACATGTAAAACTTGAAGATAATAGAATAATATCAACACCTATTGAATGGTATGAGCCATTAAAAAAAGCTTCAATTGTAGAGTTGAAGAATTATAAGTTAATCTGTATGAATACTGGTATAGAATGGGAATCTATTGATTATCATCTAAACATAGAAAGAATGCTTGAAGTTTCACTGAAAGATGTTGCTTAAAGAGATAAAAAAACAGAGTAGCCAATAAATACCTACCGGTAATTTATCGGCTATCTTCAGCCGTTAGCATCTAAAGCAACATTACAAGGAAAACAATGTTTGAGAGTGAATTTTGCTATCACAAATGTTTACTATGATGGACATTTACAAGTTAATATAGCATTAATTTCAAAAGTGATTAAAAGTGGAGATTCATTTTAATAAGACTTTAAAGGTTTTAAATAGAGATTCTCAAATCACTCTCAACAAGATTTATTAAGTCCTCTCTAATGTTTAACTTTAATGCCCCTGTTTTAAAGCCTTGTAGCACTTCAACTGTTTTATCAATAATCTCTACAGCTAACTTCYTTTTAATGTCTGTACTGAGTGCTAGTGCTATTAAATCATCTTTATTTATATTATTTACTTTACCGTTAATACTCATTTGATGATTTTTTGTGAATCCTGTTCCATTTGCGTATGTTATGTCATAAGCAGGTGAAAGGCTCCATTCTCCTTCTTTGGTCATTAAAAAGGATGTATTTTTTGCATGATCATCTTGGTTTCTAGCTATAGTGTTAAATACAGCACGTCTGTAAAACTCTATAACTGCTGATTTGTCTTTTGTGATGAACCATACAACTCTTAATGCCTCATCATAACTATAATGAAGCGGAATATTGAAGTTGGTATGTGTAATTGAAGCTAATGAGTGCATATGTAGTTTACTACCATCTACTCTATCAAATCTTTTTATTAAAAAGTGTGTAAACTCCCCATCTTCAAGTAAATCTATCTCTGGTACATTTACACCACATTCTTTAGCCATACTCATATACAGATACTCTAGTTTAGTAAAGTCTGCAACTTTCTCAAAAGTATCTAGTGCATCAAACTTCACAAGCCAGTAGTCATATCCCTTTGGTATTTCTCCTGCTCCACCTATTATTTTGTTAGTCTGCTTGTTCCATCCAATTACAGCCTTTGCTCTGGCACCACCTGCAGACGCTCCACTATCCATAAAGAGCAGCAGTTCTTTAATCGCATCAGTTGCCTCTCCTGTTACAATTTTTTTAGAAGCTTCATACATACTTCTAATCTCTAATGTTTCATTTAAGTTTATAGAACCTGTAATGTCTTCACATGGCTCATACTCTAAAGCACCCATCCCGCGTTTACCAATGAAGATAAGCTTTTGAAGTACACTCAGCTCTCTTGGGTGTACTCCTTTACTCTCATAGTACCTCTCAACAACCTTGGTACCAAACTTATCAGGTAAACTATCAAAGAAAACTCCAGCTAATGTTAGAAAATATGACTCATCTTCATTGATGTACGTGCTTGTTTCAAATGGCAGTTTTATAGGTGATATATTCACTCCACTATCTATAAAGTTTTGTTCATACTCAAATCTTATAATGCCATCTTTTTCATAGAGTGTTCCAACAACTAATCCAAATATTTTAACTATTACTTCCATTATTGTCTTCTTCTAACTTTATCTTCATCTTTTAACTCTTGGATTGTTTTAGTTGTTTTAACAGATGAAAGGGCATCTAGGTCTCTGTATAGCCCTAAAACTTGGAATAGTGAAATTAAATTTTCAAAAGATATGATGTTTRTATCTATAAAGGCTCTATAGGTTCCATACGGCATTCCTGCTTTTTTTGCAAAGTTCTTTTGGGTAATCTTCTTTTTCCTACGAAGCTCTTCAACTTTAGTAACTGTCATCTTTACAATTTCAGAGGGAGTGTTTAATTCAATCATTTTTATCCAATATCTAGTATTTAAGATATTATAGCCTATTTTAAGTATATATATCTATTATTTAAGATACTTAGATGAAGTTAATGTTCTACAGACTTCGCTTAACTACACCACTTGGAGTAGTATCTTATGCTAAAACACAAGAAAAATTTAGTATGATACGAAAATTTTAAAGCCATATAAAGAGCAGAGACATGACAGAAATAGAAGCAGCGGTACAAGCACAGGTAAACAAGTATGAGAAAGAACCAACTAAACAGAATGAGTATGAAGTTCGAGACTATGACGATATAGAGCGTGCGGCTGATGAAGCAAAGGCTCAAGAGAACATAGAGTTTGTTAAAACTTTAAAAGAAGAACTCTCTAAAGAATTGTTTGGTCAAGAACAAGCTATAAACACTGTTGTTAGTAGCATGAAAGCTGGTATGAGTGAGAAAAAGAATGCTCCTCGAGAGACTTATCTTTTTCTCGGTTCTCCTGCTACTGGAAAAACATACTTAGCTGAGTTGATGGCAAAAAATCTCAAAAGTTATAAACTCATGGAGTTTGATATGACTCAGTATCACCAACAAAATGGTGGTGAGCTTTATGGKTATCCTGCTGGTTGGAAAGGGTATGGCGTTGGTCAGTTAACAGGTTTTGTTCATAGAAATCCTAAGGCTATCATCGTGCTTGACGCGTTTGAGAAGTGTGATTCTAACATTCAGAGTAATCTTCTTTCTATCTTTGAGGGTGGTAAGATGCGTGATGGTTGTGGTTGGGATAAAATCACAGATGACGCATGTAGTGAAAACCTTGACATTATCTACTCTGATGAAAATGCCAACTATATCGTTGACTTTACTGAGGCTATTTTTATCATCACAACAAGTTTAGGTAAAGAGTTGTATCTTGATAGTAGATTTAAAGACCTTGTGCAACATGACTACATTCAAGCTGAGACTATGATTCTTGAAGCACTTCGTCGTGAGAAAAAACGCGACAGTAGAAGTGGTGGAGAAGAGCAAGCAATCACTCCTGAGTTGGTGTCAAGATTTTCTCAGGCGCATATCGTTCTTTTTAACAAACTCACTTACAATGCCTACTCAAGCATAGCACAAAGAAAGTTTCAAACATATACAGAGATGTTTAAAAAACAGTACAACATCGACTACAAAGAGGGAAGTAACTTTCAAAACTTCTTAAAAGTACAGGTTCTGAACTTTGCTCCTGAGCTTGATGCTAGACGTATTAAAGACAAGGTAAGTGTTACTTTTTTTAACAAAATTACAGAGTACATAGTTGACTCAGGTAAAACGTCTAAAAGTTTCACAGAGATTAAAATCTCTCTTTCAAAAGCTTGTGTAACTTATATAAACGAGATGATAAATCCTCTCATAGAAGAAGAACTACTTGTAAAAGAGCTCTTTAGAAAAAACATCACACTTGACATCGACGATACTATCACAGATAAAAATGGGGTCATCACATACAAGGTAAACAGCTGTAAGTTCAAGCAAGTGGCAAAGATAACAGACTTTAGTGAAGATGGTCTTGTTTTTGACATCCCTGATGTCTCTTTTGATGATATTGCAGGGCATACAAAAGCAAAAGAGAGACTCCATGAAGTTATAAACTTTTTTAAAGAGCCAAAGCGACTAGAGAGTTTTGACATCACTCCACCAAGAGGTATGCTTCTGTACGGACCTCCGGGAACAGGAAAAACGATGCTTGCAAAAGCATTTGCAAGAGAAGCAGAACTTCCTTTTATCTCTACAACTGGACTAGAACTTTTAAGTTCTGAGAAAACGAAACAGATTTTTGCTAAAGCTAAAGAGTATGCACCTGCAATTATCTTTATCGATGAGATAGATACTTTAGGTAAACGCGGCGAAGATAACAACAGAGAAGTGCCTATAAATAAACTTCTTTCAGAGATGGATGGTTTCTCTAGTAATAAAAATGAAAATATTTTTGTAATTGCCGCGACTAACTATAAAGACAATATTGACGATGCTATCATCAGACCGGGTAGAATAGAGATTCATATAGAGATAAACAACCTCGATAAAGATGCAAGAAAGTACTTTTTAGATGGCATTATCGAGAAAAAACCTACAAGTGGTGAGTTTGACCTGAACGAACTACTAATGTATACAGCGGGTATGACCGGTGCACAACTTGAACTAGTCGGAAAAGAGGCTGCGTTTTACTGTCTTCGCCACTCACTTCCTGCTATTACACAAGAGATACTTATAGAGCAGATAAACGCGATAAAGTACGGTGAACGAAAGTCATATATCTCTCCTGAGCAGACATTTAAAGAAACGGCTATATATGAGTCTGGACGTGTTGTAATCTCTAAGATACTCATGCCTCATGTTCACATAGAGCACATTAGTTTAACACCAAAAGATAACAATGAACATTTTGTTGCACATGACTATAGTGACGTACAAGAGAACATGACAGTACAAGACTTTAAAAGTAAGATATGCATATCTTTAGCCGGACGAATTGCGCAGATAAAACGCTTTGGTGACATTAAAGGTGTAGACACGGGTGCTTCAAATGACATACAACAAGCAACTCATGATGCCTATGCTGCAATAGCCAAGTACGGTATGGATAAAGAAGTAGGCTACATTAACATCAATGGTGTAGATGATGCTAAGCGAACACTTACTCGTGCATCTGAGCACTATCATGAGTCTGTAGATATAGCGATAAAAAGATGGATAAGTGAGGGTGAAAAAAATGCTAGTGATTTGATAGATAAGCATTGGTCTCTTATAGAGAGTTTAGCGGAGTCTCTTTTAGACAAAGAGATTATTTATTCTGAGGAACTAGATGAGATTTTATCTCTCTAGTATCCCTTGCGTTAGCTTAAAGACTTGGTGCTGTATCAGAATCCCATTTAGAGATATGAAGTTTAAACCAACTTTTAAAGTCTTTTTCTAAAAAGCCTTTTACTTCTTTTGGACCTTTAAGAATTTTCCAACGCTCATGAAGCTCTTTGAGTTTTTTACGCATAGTATCATGGTCGCCTTTATGAATCGTAGCAAACTCGTAGTTTGCTGTCTCCATCATAGCTTCTTCGGTTGCAAAGTGTACTTCTACATCTGCGATAACTTCTTCAAAGAGTTCATCAATCTTGTCAATATCTCGTGCTATAACTGCATCGTGAAATCTATTTACTACTTCAACTTCATCTTCATGAAGCATATTCATCATATCATTTGCTACTGGTGGAATTTCTCTTGGTTGTATTAGCATTTTTACTCTCCGTATTATAATTATCTTTATAAATTATTATATCAAAAAAATTCTTAACCAATACCAATTCGTTTTTTTGTACCCATAAGCCAGTAAGCTATAGCTAAACAGACGATTACTACGGCTATTGTAAGTAAGTCTTCACCTTTTTCACTAGAGAGGGAGTATATAAGTACCTTTCGTATAAGAGCAGCCATAGCTAGCATGATAAACGCACCTATGGCAAAACCTTTACCTTGGAGATGGTTTATCTCTTCGTGGATTAACTCAATCGCTGCCCAAAGTACAAGTAAACTCCCTAAAACAGTTAAAATACCTTTTTCTATACCCTTATCGGAAAAGAAAAGTAAGTAGATATCGTAAGCAAATAAGCCTATAGCAAAAAATGCAACTAAGGCTAAAGCACCTGCGAGGAAGTAGTTTACATAAGAGTTAAACTTCTTTAAACCTGTAAGGATGTTCTTTTCTACTTTAGATAAAGATAAAAACTTACCGAGTTCCTCTTCCCTATATGAACTTGTAAGCATATCAAGATTCATATCTATGATTTTTCCAACCGCTTGAATCTCTAGTATATGGTTTTCTTTGTCTTTATAGTTGTCTTCTATACGTTTAAATACAAAAGTTCTAACAAATGAAAATGCTGAATTTACATAGTGTGTAGGTAAACCAATCTTAACATGCACTTCACCTATCTTATAAAGGTACAAGAAGTAGGGTAGGTCGTACTTACCGTTAAAAAGGTTGATAAACCATTCTTTGATTTTTGTACGGTGATATGCGATAATCTCTTTGTTTTTTAAGAAGGTTGCAGTTTTACCAAAACCCCATATATAGTCATAAAACTCATCTATAAACTCATCGGCTAACTCTTGCATAAAAGGTTGTAAATCTTTTAGGATTTGTGCATTTTCTTGGGTAAACTTATAGTCTTCTTTTAAACTTTGATAATGCTGCATATAGGGTCCTATGTTAATATCTTTAGCTCAATTATACTATAATCCCATAAAATCTAAAACAATAATTAACATAAGGTAAGTAAGAGTATGAATATTAATGAAATGAGAATCTTATCACTCTCTACTGAGATAAGCCCCTTAATACTTATCCAAGAATATACAGAGTCATTATCTTTAAACATAGATAGTTTTACTCAAGCTAAAGAAGCACTATCAGCCTCTAAAGAGACAAATTATGACTTAGTAGTAGTAGAGCATGAAACTCCAAAACTAGATGCTCTAGAGTTTATAAGAGCCTTTAGACATATGCATAGAGAGACACCTATACTTATACTTGTAGATGCTAATGATATAGCTGTTGCAGAAAAGGCCTTAAAGATAGGTGCATTTGATATAGTGAGTAAACCTGTAAGTCCTATACTCTTTCAAGCTAAGCTTCAAAACACACTCTCACTTAAAAAAGCTGAAGATCTTTTAAATGATAAAAAAGTTTTACTACAAGAAGAGATAACTAATGTAACAAAAGTTTTCAAAGATAGTGAACATGAACTATTAGAGGTATTAGGTAAATGTACCCAGTATAAAGAACATAAAGATGATGGACATAGTTTGAAGATTGGACATCATGCCAAAGCACTTGCAAGACTATCTGGGCTTAATGAAAAGATTCAAGATGTGGCTTTTCATGCGTGTCAAGTGTATGACTTAGGTAAGATAGGCATATCAGATAAGATACTACTTAAAGAGGGTAAACTCGATGAGGCTGAACGTGAGATTATGAAAACCCATTCTCGTATTGGTTTTGATATATTAAAGTACACACAAAATGCCTATTTAAAAGCGGGGGCTGTCATTTCTTACTCTCATCATGAAAAGTTTGATGGTAGTGGTTACCCTATAGGCTTAAAAGGGGAGACTATTCCTATCCTTGGTCGCATTGTTGCTATAGTGGATGTCTTTGAAGCACTGACATCACAAAAGACATATAAGAAGGCATGGAGTATAGAAGATGCTTGTCAATTTCTTACGAATGAAAAGGGCAAACATTTTGATCCAAAACTTGTTGATTTGTTCATAGAGAACTTAGATGAGATGAAGTCTATAAAAAACCAAGCTAATTAAGTACTTTAAAGCTATACAAGGTATAAGTTAGTTAAACTTTAGCAATTAGAATTAAAAATACTTAAAGGATTAGGCATGAGCAAGTTAGAATTAAAAACACACATGAAGCTTTTAAAAGAGGCTAGAGGCTATCTAAAGAATGTTAAACCATTAAGTGGTGCAGCACTAGATACTAAAAAAGGTAATGTTGTTTTAACCCAAGAACATCTTGTTGAGTGGCTTGGAGTGTTTTACGATGACCGTATTATGCTAGATGGCTGTAATAAAAGTAAAATAAAGTACTAAGTAAGTACTTTATTCTTCTCTATTGGATTTAGGGACAGGTATATAGATTTGGTACATCTCCCACCAATTCGCGAGGTCATGAGCCTCAGGTGCACTTTCATTATGCACTATTTTCTCAAAAGTWTCACTATCTAAGTCTTTAAGAGTAGTATAAAGCTCTTTTACACAGTCKATAGGATAGTCATACGAATCTGCACACTCTTGTAMACTATACTCAACCTCTTTACCCAGTGATGTCAGTACATAGGCATAAAGCTGGCATGTTTTACGTAGTTGTATCTCTCTGTTAGATGCACTCATAGTATGTTTTCCTCAATTATTTAATCATCGTTGTGAAGTTGTCCAGAAAATTCAAAACCAAACTTCATTTTGTTAGCTATTTCTTCTTGTACTTCTTCTATGAGATCATCAGTTCGACCTTCAACCTGCTCTAAAAAGATGTCTCTTGCTCGTTCCCGTTTAAAAGTTTGTATCTTGTAAGGTTTATCAGCACCATGTTCTTTTATGAACTCTTCAATAGTATCTTCCCAAATGAAAGTTAGTTCATGCTCTAAAGAGTCTGGCTCACCTGTTTCAGGTGAAGTAAAGTTAAAGGCTACATTCTCTTCATAAGTTATGACCTCATACGTTTTTGGTTCTGTTTGTGATTTTTCTTCATTATTTATCATTATGCCCTCTATTAGTAAAATATTAATTATTTTAAAGTTATAACAAAATTAGCTGTAAGTTAAATAAAATTTTMTACTACTCTTAGGAAAATTAACTAAACTTTAGGAAAACTCTTTTTCTAGTTTTCCTATAAGTTCCACTTCTCTGGGATGTRTAAGTGTTGYTTTTAGATACGTCCAAAAAACAGTTGCAGCYTCAACTACTTCTAACCACTCTTCATCCTCAAGTATATCTTGRGGGTTTTGGCTTGGTTCATCATAAAAGTTTGCAAGGTCATGAAAAGTACTCGCTTTYYBDGCCTCTATCTCGGACACATTACCTGCCTGTATAGCTTTTDCATACCCTTTATAGAGTCCTAAGTTGTCAAAGTATGCTGAGYTRCACTGCTCATATGAAGATGGCCATTTCTCTGAGTGATKTACCCATGAAAGTTCTTGAAATTTTAAACTTGAAAAATCAAATATACAGTTAATCCAGTAAAGTCTCCATCTCTGTTTTAGTTCTACATCACTAATATCTGCTTGTGCTAACATTTTTATCCCTATATTTAGTTCTTTTAGACCCATATTTTAACATAAAAGCAGAATTTGAGCTAAATAAGTATAAAATTACGAAAAGAAAAGGCTTGTGATATGTATAAGAAAGAGCAATTAACCATTMAAACGCAACTGACTCAAGAACTTGCCTGTGTTAATACTTATATAGATAAGGTAGAATCATACTCTGCTATCACTGCYCCTGAAAGCTCTTTAGGAATAATCCTAAGTGAGCAAAATCCTTCAGACTTAGAACTCAAGCGTTCTTATGTTAAAAAGAGAAAACTKCTGTTTTTCTTAGGAAAATTGCCTGATGTAAATTCTTTTTTATGTACTAGCTGTAAAGAAATTATAGACCTTGACCGTCTTCTCTTAATGCCTAAAGCAAGCTACTGTACAACTTGTGCTAGTAACTAAGAGCACTCTTTAATGAATTTTAACCGCGTTCATATAGAAATCACTAATATTTGTGGTTTGGCATGTAGCTTTTGCCCTCCAAAACTGCAACCTACAAAAACAATGTCACTCCCTTTTTTTGAAAAAGTACTTTTAGAACTACAACCATACACAAAATCTCTAGCTTTTCATGTTATGGGTGATCCTTTGACACTCTCAAACCTTTTTGAGTACCTAGAGCTTGCACTCAAATATGGTTTTGCAGTTGAGTTGACTACTAGTGGTTATTACTTAAAAAGTACAGCTATGGAAGTTCTGTTCCACCCTGCGGTAAGACAGTTAAACATCTCACTCAACAGCTATAACAAAAATCCTCTGAGTCTTAGTTTTGAAGAGTATATGGATGGAGTACTTCTTGCATGTAAAAGTAAGTTAGAGAACTATCCAAAGCCATTTATAAACTTAAGAGTCTGGAATCTTGATGACATTTTGAGTGAGGCTGCGTTTAACAAGTTGCTTTTTACAACAATGGAGAACTTTTTTGATACTAAAATAGACTTAGATATCATCTATAAAGATAAGGTGAAGTCACTGAGACTAGACGCTAAAGTACTACTAAACTTTGATAACTACTTTGAATGGCCTTCACTCAAAAGTACACATGACAGTGATGCAACCTGTTATGCGCTTAAGTCTCACATTGGGATACTCGCTGATGGAACAGTCGTCCCGTGTTGTCTTGATGGTGAGGGCGTTATAAACCTAGGTAACATACATGATACTTCTCTTAGAGACATACTAGATTCAAACAGAGCACAAAACATGATAGAAGGTTTTAGACAAGCAAAAGCCGTTGAAGAGCTTTGTAGGAAGTGTAGCTACAAAGACCGTTTTTTATAGCCCCATTTCACTTAGTGGTGGGCAGTCTTCAGCTCTTGTAGTTTCATTCATGATTTTATACCTTTCTATTATATTTATCTGTGTGTTTGAAACTGATTCCTACAAAGTCTATTTTGGCTAACTTATCTTTGAGTTCCTCGTTAATGATCATCAAACCTGGGATATTATGAAATCTAAATAGGTTCAATCCTTTTGTCTTGCTAGCATCTATGGAAAACTGAGTAATGACTGCTCTTCCAAGAGCAGAGTCCTTAAACACACTTTTATCAAGGTCTATGCAAGATATGATGTCGGTCACAATAGCTAACCAGTACTCAGCAAGAACATCTTTTGAATCTTCGTCAATTATATGTACAGGATAGTAATCGATGTTAGTCACACCAAGTTCGTCAAGTGCAGACTTCATTTTATCAGAAAACAGGGGTACACCAGGATTTATGATGTCTGTATACACTACCTCTTCATCTTCATCTATTTCAGCTTCTATTTTAATGGGTAAGGAATCAAACTTGGGTTTTTTACCCATGATAGACTCGATAAGGTCTATCTCATCGGGTAAGTCTAAGTAGGGTGCGTCACGATTGGGAGATACTTCATCAAAAATATAATATTGCATAAAAATCCTTCTAACTTAGCTGTAGATTACGTATAAAGTTACCTGCAATGTTTTTACTCTGTGCAAGAAACTGTTGGGCAAGTTGTGGTTCATAAATGCTATTTAGTATCTCAAAAAAGAGCTTTAACCATTGCTCAAATGCTTTTACGCTTAGTCTATCCCTAAACTCGATATGAGGAGCGAACGGATTACCATTGTAATGAGTATCGCCGAGTGCAATAGCAGACCAAAAGTTAGTCAGTAGTTGAATATGTGCTTTCCACTTTTCATCTTTTAAATTTTCTTTTGTTACTTCTTTTGTAAGCATAGTATGTATTAAACCTTTAAAGAATTTTTTTTGATGTATCATAGACAAGTTCATAATAATGGTTATTATTAAATTCAAACTCTTGTATGACTTGTAGACCGAGTTTTCTTGTGTGTGCTTCATATGATCTAGGGTTGATTTTATTTACAAAAGTAACTAAAACAGGGTATCTCTTAGACATGTGCTCTCTTGAAAAATCAAAAATATTTTCTAAAACACCACTCCCTCTAACACTCTTGTCGATACAAACCGGTCCATATTGATATGAGTTATCTACATCTAGCGTTTGTCCTAGGTAGTTCAAGTTTTTCAAATCCTCAACCATAAATCTAAACATTGGCCAAATTGACCAAAACTGCCAAGATGCAGCCATCACATATGCTAAAACTTTATCATCTTCCATGGCGATAAAAAGACCTTGTTCTTTGTTGATAAGATCAGTTAACTGCTCTTTTGTAAAAGTGGTTGTTACAAAACCATCTTTTTTATCTTCTTCTAAAATCGAATCCACTTGATACTTATAGTGAAGTTCTAGTACCTTATCTATATCAGATAGTTCTGCTACTTTAAATGTCATATCTGTATGTTCCTTTTGTCGTTTTTACATCTATTTAAAAGACCAAGTGCTGCTTGTTTACCTTGTGCCATTACTCCGCTTATGAGATAACCACCCGTTGGTGTTTCCCAGTCAAGCATCTCACCAACACAAAATACTCCAGGGAACTCTTTAAGCATCAAATGCTCATCTAAGTTTTCAAACGCTAAGCCACCAGCAGTACTAATCGCCTCTTCAAGAGGACGAGTAGACTCTAGCGTTAAGGGGAATTTTTTAAGTGTTTGTGCTACTAACTTAGATTGAGTTAGCGAGTCTTTTTCTAGTACCTCTCTTAGTAAAGAAGCTCTAACTCCACTGAGTCCTAAACGTTTCCAAAAGGCACTCAAGCTCTGCTTACCTTGTGGTCTGCTTAACTGTTCTTCTAACTTTGTGAGTGTGCGATGAGGAAAGAGGTCCAAATGTACTGTAAGTGGAAATTCTTGCTCTATTCTTTCTCTTAGGAGCTTAGAATGACTATAGATTAAACTACCTTGTACTCCATCCTGACTGATTAAAAGCTCACCTAGTTGAGTTTGGAGATTACCCTTAGTATCACTAAAACTGAGTTCTACATTCTTTAGAGGAGTTCCTGAGAATTTTTCTTTAAAAACCTCAGACCATGACACATTAAAACCCATGTTCGCAGGTTTAAAGGGGCTTAGTCTTAGTCCCTTTTCTTCCAGTATCTTTGCCCAAGCACCCGTGGATCCTAAACGCGACCAAGAAGCACCTCCTAAAGCCAAAATAACGCCTTCAAAAGAGTACTCTTTGAGACCATCGGGCGTTTGGAACTGCCAAATGTCCTTTGACCATGAGACAAGACGATGTTTCATTTTAAACTCGGTATTGTTTGATTTTAGTTGATGTATCCAAGCACGAAGTAGGGGAGCTGCTTTTTTATCAAGGGGATATACTTTTCCAGAGGAGCCAACAAAGGTTTCAAATCCAAGTTCTTTCGCCCATAATCGTATATGACTAGGGCTAAAAGCTTCTAGTGCAGGTTGTAAAAAAGTTTGGGCTTCAAAGTAACGAGTACAAAAGAGACTAAAGTCTTCTCCGTGAGTAAGGTTTAAACCTCCACGTCCAGCTTGTAAAAACTTTCGTCCGGCAGAAGGCATAGCATCAAAGACTATCGGTGACAAACCAGCTTCAGACAATACTTGTGCAGCCATAAGCCCAGCAGGACCAGCTCCAATGATAGCAATCTTATTTGATTTTTTCAATGAACACAACTTTGAGGTAATTACCCTCTTTAAACTTATCTAAAACTCTAAAGTCTTTWGGCAGAGAAAAYCTCTCTTTTATCGCATACTTTCCATTTAACTCTCTAAAAGCTCTTGATATAAAGTCGCTAAAAGTCATCATGCTAAAGTTTGCTGAGTTCGTAGATGCAACTATAATCCCACCTTTTTTTGTGATTTGTATAGCCTCTTTTAAAAGGCTCACATAATCTTTTGAAGCAGAAAAAGTACGCTTTTTAGACCTGGCAAAACTGGGAGGATCTAAAACAACCATATCAAATAAGAGATTTTTCTTGACAGCATACTTAAAGTAGTTAAAGACATCTTCAACTATAATGTCTTGAACTTCTACATCAATGTTATTGACTTCAAACTGTTCTGAAGTTTTAGGCAGACTGCGTTTAGCCAAGTCAACACTGGTAGTCTTTGCTGTGCCTCCAAGTGCGGCTGCAACAGAAAATGCACCTGTATAAGAAAAAGTGTTTAAAACAGTTTTGCCTTTTGCATACTTATCTCGGATAGTTTTTCTTACATCTTTCTGGTCTAAAAACACGCCAACCATAGCGCCATCATCTAAGTAAATTGCAAAGTTAATTCCATTTTCTTTGACTATTATGGGAGCTTGGGCTTTGTCTCCTGTAACAAAGTCGTCTTTTTCATCAAGGTATTTACCTTTTGAGTTAAAGCGTTTTTTCTGATAGATGCCTTTATACTCAACAGATTTTTTTAAAGCTTCTAGTATCTCTGATTTAAACTCATAGATGCCTAGACTATACCATGTAAGTAGGTAAAAACCATCAAAGTAGTCTATGGTTAAACCACCTATACCATCACCCTCGCCATTAAAGACTCTAAACGCAGTAGTACTCTCACAGGAGTAAAAATCTTTTCTGTACTCGAGTGCTGATTTAAACTTTTTGCTAAAATAAGCCGAGTCTATCTTTTCGTTTATATCAGTTGATAGTGCCCAACCATAGCCCTTATTTTGCATACCATGATATGCTTTGAGGATAAACCTTCCCTTTTCATCAAGAAGGTTTAAAACTGTACCTTCTTCTTTAACCTTATCCCAGCTAAGTATGGATTCTTTTGAAAGAAGAGGATATCCCTCTTTATAGGCTCTTACAAATTCTGGTTTTACACTTACATCTATCTCTTGCATCATATGTAGTTATCCTTTAAGGTTTTGCATTAGTACTTTCTCTTCTTCTACTGAGAGAAAACGCCACTTACCACTCTCTATGTTGAGTTTATAAGCCCCTATACTGACTCGTTTTAAGTCTAAGACCTTTAAAGGTGTATCAAACTTTTTGTCTTTCATCGCTCCAAAAAGTCGACGAATATGTCTATTTTTTCCCTCGTTTATCTGTATACGAAGTTTTGTTTTTGCGCTGGCCATACCAATCTTCTCAACAACAAGAGCCTTGAGTAAATCATCTTTACTTTTGACTCCTTTTAGAGCCTGAATGATATGTTCTTCACTCACATGTCCTCTAACCCAAATCTCGTATATCTTGACACAGTTTCCAGGTTTTGTCAGTTTGTTACCAGTTTTACCATCTTGAGTGAAGAGTAAAAGTCCCTTAGACTCTAAATCAAGGCGTCCTATAGGCATCCACTGATCATCAAAAACCCACTCAGGTAAAAGGTCATAGACAGTTTTTCGCCCGAGGTCATCTAAACGTGTGACTAAATAACCCTTAGGTTTATTGAGTGCTAAGAGTAATTTCGAATCATTTGTTGTAATATCCATTTGCAATTATAACATTTCTTCAACTCTATATGAGCGTTCTTCACTTTTCTCAAAGAGCCACTGTTTCGTACTTAGGTTCTCTAAAAAAGTCTTGTCGTGAGTAATGAATAGCAGGGCACCAGCATATTCTTTTAGAGCAGACTCTAGTAACTGTATGGATTCTAGGTCCATATGGTTGGTAGGTTCATCGAGAATAATCAAAGAAGGACACTTTAGCAAGCCTTGAGCGATTAGCAGTTTTCTCATCTCACCTGGACTCGGAACACTGCTACTAAGTAGAGCCTTGGCATCAGAACCTAGTCTTTGAATAAGAGTAAAAAGCTCACCCTTAGTATCGGTATTTAAGTCGTTAACATCTTCAAATAACTTTTGTGCCTGTGTGTCGGTAATCTCTTGAGCTATGTAGAGAAAGTCGTGTGCAAAATCTACTTTTTTTATAAAATACTCGATAAAGGTGCTTTTCCCAACACCGTTTTCCCCACTGATACCTATCTTTTCGCCAACATCTACTGATAGCCTTGGAAAACAGAGTTGTGTTGACTCGAAAAGTGCAATAGAGGACTTCTCTATCGCTATGGGAAAGTTATGTTTGGCGATAGTTCCTTCAAATGTGATACCTGTTGCATACTCTTTTGAGAGTTTGTTCATGTTCTCGCTTAGATGTCGCTGTTTTGTAACTGTATGTTGCAATATCTGTCCATCATTTTTATCTTTACCGGTTAAAATCGCACCATTAATTTTCTCTTTTAGTGAGCTGTCAAACTTACCGACACCTTTTTTGGAGAAGCGTTTTTTAGCAAGAGAGACTTTTTCTCTTTGGACTTGAACAGCTTTGCCCAGTTTTTTTAGTTCATGTTCTTGTTCGTTAAGTACTTTTTTCTTGTGGGAGAGTGTCTGATCATATGCTTCTTGTGCCAAAGAAAACTTTGACCTGTATTTTAAAACTTCACCTGATTTTAGCATAACTGTATGCTTGGAGAGTGCGTCGATCAGGGCTCTATCATGACTCACTAAAATACCCACGCCCTTATAACTATGAAGTGCCTCTAAGACAATAGCTTGTAATCGATAATCAAGATGATTTGTTGGCTCATCCACCATCAGTACATCAGAGTCAGCGGAGAGAGCCACTGCTAACTGTAAGCGTTTGCGTTCACCATGGCTTAGCACGTCCCAACTGCCTAACCACTCATCTTTGACATGTAAAAGGTCTCTGAGTTTATATGCTTCTTTTGTGTAGGTCATCATAAATTCTTCAAGCTGAGGCGGAGGAAATTCTGTATTTTGCGCACAGTAGACTACAAGGTCATTACCGGTAATCATGCCTTTTTCACATTTGAGCTCATTTGAGATGAGTTTTAAAAGTGTACTTTTTCCAGAACCGTTAATCCCAGTCACAGAACTCCAGCCCTCTTCAAAGTCTAAGTTTATGGCATGAAAAATGGGTTCTACTGCACTGGGGTATTTGAACGAGAGGTTTCTTATCTTTATACTATTCATAACTTCCTATTTTTTAGGTAGGCAGTTGTAAGTTGTTTTAATCCATGAGTCAAATTTATCACCCTTTTCAAACTTCATTACATCATTCATTTCAGGATTGAGTTTTTTCAAGTGTTCTTTACAAAGATTTAAATTTAAATGCTCCATATTTTTATCACTTTTGATTTTTAAAAATATTTTTGTGAAGTCTTCTAGGTTATAACCAATATTTTTTTTGCCAAGTTTTATAGCTTTACCGTTTTTTTCAATCTTTAAAACTTTTGCAGCTTTAAAAGCTTCTTGCTTAACTTTAAATACTTTATCAAATAAAGCTAACTTCGTAATCACATCGCGTGAGTCTGGACAATCATACTTTTTTAATTCGTTTAATGCTTTGAGACGTGCTTTATAGTTAGATGTTAAAGATGCCTGTTTTATCAACTCGGCTATATTCTCAGGTGTTTCATGTAGTAGTGCCATTTGTTTTTTCCTTATTAAATAAATGAGTTAGAGATAAAAGGGTTGACTTCAGTGATGCGAGAGTTTACTGAGAGACCTTGTTAGGTCTTTCTAGATAGAACTTATTATTTATACAACAGTATGTGCTGCATACTTTCCCTTGTGTGTTTGTGCTACAACATTTTGTTTTATTTTTGTAGATGAAGTTAAAGGGTTATAACTTACCTGTACAATTTTTGCACCTTTTGACTTTAGATATTTTTCAACTGCAATATTATGTGGCTTGTCTCCCCAGTCTTCTCCGATGACAAAAATATCAACATTTAATTCTTTACAGTTACTTACATATTCAAGTTTATCGTATAAGACAACATCATCTACGCATTTTAATGCTTTTAGCATTCTCATTCTCTGGTCTAATGGGATAACAGGAGTATTTTTTTTATACGATCCTACCACTTCATCCGAAGCTACACCAACTACAAACTTATCTCCCAAGGTTGCACAGTATTCTAACAAGTCCAAATGACCAACATGAACCATATCGAAAGTACCAACAGTATATACTATTTTCATTTAAATTCCTTATAGGTTAAATAATACGCAATAGTATCCACTTAATACTAAAATTCTGCTATACTWAAARTATATTTAATATTTATTTAAWWTWTRARKAWMMWTAKAAATAAAATAAAAAAAGTGTAAAAATGAAACAACCAACAATCCTCTCTTATGTAAGAGATCTCCCTAACTTATTGTCCCTTTCAGGTTTAGCCTGTACAGTTCTTGCTATTTACTTTAGTATCACAGGTCTTTATGAGGCAGCTATGATAGGAATGGTTTGGGCGGTTGCGTTTGACTGGGCTGATGGGCTTGTAGCAAGAAAACTAAAGGGGAGAACACCAACAGATGCAAAGTTTGGTGGACAACTTGATGTAGTCATTGACATCGTAAGTTATGGAGTGACTCCAGCTATTTTACTTTTATCTTATGGAAAGTTTGAGCCATTGTTTTTAATAGGTGCTTTTATCATGATGGCAGCAGCAGCGATAAGACTCAGTTATTTTAGTACTTATGGGTTAGCAGGTGGAACAAAATACACTGGGCTTGCACTTGATAACAATAGTTTGATTTTAGTATCTGTATTTTTACTTCACGGGGTAGTAAGTCATGAAATGTTTACTATTATTTTATACATTAGTGGAGTTGGTCTTGCTATCTTAAATGTATCAGAGATTAAAACACCAAAACTTTCAGGTAATCCGAGAAATGTTTATCTACTTGGAGCATATACTCTAATTATCACACTTGTATATGGAATGAGACTATAATCAAGTTTTGTAACCATTGTGTTACTTTTTATAGTTAAACTATAGAAAACGCAGGAAAAAACGATGAAAATAAGTCCAAATGTAGTAGAACAAAATACAAATGTAGACTATACCCTTACTTTAAAAAATACATCAAATATAGAATCAATAGAAGTCCTCTCTAGGGGTGACTTCTATCATAAAGATACTTTAAACTATACAATCCATAACTCAACTATTTCCTTTACATATCAAATGCCCCATCTTGGTGAGTTTGTAGTAAAAGTAAACTTCACGTATAAAGAATCAAAACTAGTTAGCCTATACTGCTTAGATAAAACTATGATTAAACTTAGACCTCTCAAGGGTGATTTACATATGCACTCTGTCTATTCAGATGGAAGAGCCACTCCTTTTGCAATGGTTATGGCTTCGCTTGATGCAGGTATGGACTTTCTTAGTGTGACAGACCATGATAGTTATGAAGGCTCTCTAAATGCAATCGCAAAAGTAAAAGAAAACAATATTGACATTTTAGTACTAGCAGGTGAAGAGGTTAGTGTTGGTGGGAAAAAAGATATGTCAGTTTCACAAGGGAATGGTCATATTTTGTCTATTCATGCCAATGCTTCCATTGAAGATCAAAGAAAAGATACTCTAAAGTATGAAAAAGAGCTTCAAGTCATTGTAAAAAATCTCAAAAAAGAGAATATAGACAAAAATATTGATCCAAATCATTATGCAAAAAACATTTGGGTGATAAATAAAATAAAAGAGGCAAAGGGTATCTCTATATTAGCCCATCCAAACTGGATTTATAGAGATGGAAAGTATCATCTTCATCAAGCTTTTTACAAAGAGATGTTAAAAAGTTCTCATCTTGACGGCGTTGAAGCTTTTGGAGAGGAAAAAGTGAAAGAGCATAATAATATGACACACTTAACAGCGCTTCAAACAAAAAACAAACATAAATATATAGCGCCTTTTGCCAACTCTGATGCCCATGATAGCGACCATGAAATAGGAGATAGATTCACTATTGTTTTTGTAAAAGAGAAATCAGATTCTGGCGTCATTAAGGCTATGCAAAATGGTCTTTGTTGTGCTGTTTGTAAACGAGAAAATTATGAACACCAGTTTATAGGTAAAGATGAACTAGCACAGTATGTGTATTTTTTAATTAAAGAATACTACCCTAAACATACTGCTTTAAAAAGTAGACTGGCGAAACTTTACATAGACCAACTTATCAATGGTGAAAGTTTTGAAAAAAAGATAAATAGAATAAGACAAAGACTAGAAGAATACACAAATAGTTTTTATGGCATTGAAAACTGATAGTTTGGGTCAAGCATATTTTTATTAAAATAGCTTGCTTTTTCAAACTCAATCACATTTGTTCCAATATGAGCAACGGAGGGAAGGAGCGAAGCAAGGTCTTTAACTATAGTCTTAGATAAATTTGCCTTTTGCTCCATATTTCTCCCCTCCATAATATTTGCAAACACATGAATAAAGTTTTCTTTTTTATTTCCAGTGGAGTATTTTTCAAAAACATTTACTCTTACTTTGATGTCATTTTTATGAAACAGTTTTGTTGAAACAGCAGATAAATTTACTTGTTCTATAATTTCATCTTGTGAGTGTAACTTTAAAATATCTTCTGAGCAATCTATTATAAAATGTGGCATGATTTTCTTCTTATATAAGTTATTTTTTGTGTCAGCTATTGCTTACTAAATTTTACTAGATCTTGCGTTTAGTATCTTTTAAACCTTGTTTTGATTAAATCTAAACTTCGCTTCTATCTTTTTTCAAAGATAAACCTCAAAAATCCCTTTAGTGACATACTAATACCTATGGAAGAGATTAGAGTTTGTAAGCTTAAGCCTACTACTCTATACTGGCACAACTCTCAATCACACTGTTAAGTGTTATTTTTTTTTCTAGAGCATCACAAGTAATCTCTTTACCCTCAAGTGTTTTTACAATCATCAACATAAAAGCCTCAAAAGAGTGGTGAAGAGCAGGGCTTAAACCCATTCCTTTGTCAGTGCTAGCTGGAACAATGGCTAGAAGACTTACTTCAGGTAGCTTTTCTCCTCTTTGTTCTAGCAGGTTGAGGCATTCTAAAACACCCATCTTATCAGAACTCTCACCTGTACCTAAACTACGAAACTGTTTCATAGGAAGATGGTAGATTGAACCTGGATTATCGTCAATACCGATAACACCAAGGATAAAAACTTCCTCGTACTGCATGAGTGTATTTAATAAATTCATTTCCTCAACATCACCATGGATGATATCTACACTTGGGCTAAAACTGTAGTTTAACTCTAGATACTTACTCGCGTATAAAGCGATACCTTCATCTTTTTTTGATACATTTCCGTTACTTAAAATAGTAAATTGTTTTTTATTCATGTCCGAATTATAACTAAAATTTCTAATAAGGAAATAAAGGAGTAAAAGGAAGTTACCACTGTTTGCTAACTTTGAAGTTAATATGAGAACCGTTTTTTGTTATGATGTCTTGAGATTTACACTCAAGTTTTTTTAATATAAATCTATTTAATCTTATTAGATTTCTTAAATTTTCATAGCTAAGAATCGGCTAGAGTAACAGATTTTTGTTGCTACAATTTGTTATACTTGATATGCTAGTAATGCAAATGTAATAGCCCAAAATGAAGTTAATGGAATAAAATACTTTGTATCAAATTCAGCAAATTTTGTAGAATTTATTTTTTTAAATAATCCTACCATACGAAAGTCCCCAATACTACGAATAGCAAATACTCCTGATAAAAACCATCCAGCATATACAATTTGTTCTGAGTAAGAAATCACACTTAAATCTTTGAAGTTTAAAACATAAGCTACCCATGCGAAATTAAGTATAATAAATCCAACAATTATTGTAAGAAGTTTTCCAGGGTTTAATAAAGCTTTTCCATCTTTTGTTGGAATAGCTCTATCTAATCCAAGTGTACCACCAAATGCCCAATAAAAATGGAATACTCCTGCAATAAATAATGTTGTGATGGTAACTAATGCAATAAAATTCATCTTTTGCCTTTTTATGTCTTTTATTAAAGTGTAGTATAACGGTTGACTTGAGTAATAGTTGCACCGTAGGGGATAAAGTCAGGTCTAAACACTATTGTATATCTACAGAGAAGACGTCTGTTTGGCCCCATACAGATCCTCCAGCGCCTCATCAATCGTTTTAAATTTGAACTTAAACCCCGCTTCGGAAAGCCTTCTGGGCATTACATATTGTCCACTGGCGAAGGCTTCGCCTGCCTCGGCTCCAAAACGAATCTTTAGAAGAAACTTAGGAATCACAAAGAAGGTGGGCCGATGCAATACCGCACCCAGTGCTTTGGTCAAGCCGTAGTTTGTGGTAGGGTTTGGAGACATAAGATTGAATACACCTTCCATGTTTTCATGTTCAATGATGTAAAAATAAGCACGCATCTGATCTTTAGTATGAATCCATGAAAAGGCTTGGCTCCCACTGCCAATCGTCCCACCTAGTCCCAGCTTGAAAGGAAGGAGTATCTCTTTGAGTATGCCTCCGCCATGGCCCAATACAATGCCAAACCGGAAGATCACGGTTCTGATTCCAATGCTTTTTGCTTCGAGTGCCGCCTTTTCCCAGTCCTGTGTAAGTCTGCCTAAGAAATCATCCGCATAGACTGCATTCTCTTCATCGTACTTTCCYTCGCTGGCATAGATACCGGCTGCAGAAGTAGAGATRAAYAGTTTGGGCTTTTGCTCCATCATTTTCATGGCTCTGACAATTTTTTTGCTTGTATCGATGCGGCTGGAATAGAGCTCTTTTTTGTACGCTTCGGTCCATCGTAGATTGATCGTCGCACCGGCCAAATGTATCACTAAGTCTGCTCCGGCAAGCTTTTTGGCAAGATCACTGTCCGAGAGCTTGAAGTCCGATCGAGTCAAAGGGACTGTTTCCCAGCCTCTCTCTTCAAACTCTCTGCTCAGGTGGCTGCCGACAAATCCACTTGACCCACTCATAATAACTTTCATGACATGCTCCTTTTTTCTTGCGCCTCGAGTGCAATTTCTCTTGAATGAGCGAAATGCTTGCAGCCTAAAACTTTAGGGTCAGGCAACAATCCTTGTCGACTCTTGGTCTTCTTGGCATCTCTGTTTCTCAAAAGCAGATGAAAATATTATAGCATAGTTATAGTTGTCACCTGACATCTAAATCATACATAGCTTTTGGTAATGTGTAGAAGTTTGGTTTAATAATATTTCTTTTGTAGTATAACGGTTGACTTGAACTGTAAAATTTCCGTTAGGTAATTTATTAGTTCCAAAGAGACTGTGAAATAACTTAACCTCAAAAACATATAACATTCTACCAAAATACAGATTAAGAAAAGTGATATGACACCCATAAAACAGTATAATAACAGC
>NVXO02000016.1 GCA_002733945.2 Sulfurimonas sp.
AAAAATATGTTACCTGTTATTGTACCTTTTCGAGTTCTAAAATGGTAGCGAAACTTCTCTAGTTTTCAAAGCTTTTTTCGGCTAGGGTAACATATTTTTTTACTATGTTTTGTTATGCTTTTACCGTTCTATTAATATAATATCCAAAAGCTAAACTACAAATAAACCAAACAACCATATTAGCTATACCATCAAATATAGGTATGTGATAAGCTAAATTATAATTGTACATTATTTTAGCAATTTCTGATGTTTTAGGAATAAACATATACATAAGGTTCAGCATTATAAAACCTAAAAATCCAAGTGCTATAATAACTTTTATTTTAAAGTTTTTATAGTCTTTTTCATGTTCAGGCTCATATCTGGGAGGTTTTATACCTATAATATAATAACTAGTTAGCCCCATAATTATTACACCTACTATTATTTTTAACAACATTACAATCATTATAATTACTCCAAAATTAAATTAACTATGAAAATAGCTGTGCTCAAACTTCATAAGTTATAATGGCCTGAAAAATCAAGACAACTTTTCAGCTTAATTAATTTCACCTCGTAGCTGTTACCTTATCCCACACTTTCAATAAATTCAAGGTAGTAATTCATCGGTTTTTGATAACCGATAGATGAATGAAACCTTTTGAAATTATATTTATGCATGTAAGCCTTTACTCCTTCTTTCAACTCCTTGATTGATTGATAATCACTTATATAGATATTCCCATGTTTGAGAGTTCTAAAGAATCTCTCTATAAATATATTATCAATACTTCTTCCTCTACCATTCATTGATATTTGAATGTCATTGTCTTTTAGTACTTGTGTATGCTCATGGCTTGTGTACTGAGTTCCTTGATCTGTATTAAATATCTTTGGCTTAGGATATTTTGCAAGTGCTTCTTTAAGTACATCCGTTGCCAGTGTCGTATCCATTGAGTTAGAGATTTTATAAGCTAAAATTGCTTTAGAGTGCCAGTCAATAACAGCAGCTAAATACATGAATCCACCATTTATACGGATATAAGTGATATCACCACTCCACACTTCGTTTGGAGTTGGTACATATACTTGTTTAGTAAGGCTTGAGCAGGTACTTATATATCTGTATAAATAATGATTTTTTAAATGGGGACTTGGCTTTTAGCTGTTGGTACAGCTCCGAATAATGCTTGCTCGTTAAAAAGCCTAAGTACAAGAATTATAGAAACTTTACTAACTGACTGCAACTTTATTATGCACAAATTTGATATCCAAATGGCATCCAACTGCTAAAGCATATTTTTTTAATGTTGCTATTGATGGAGAATGTAAACCACTACTTAAAGCTGATTCAAGTCGAGTAATTGCAGCTTGTTTAGTACCCATTAAATCTGCTACTTGAGACTGATTTAAACCTGCACCTTTTCTTGCATGAAGCATTTCATTTAAAAGTTGAAACTCTAAAYCTAAATCATCATATTCTTTTTTTATATCTACATTTTTCAATGCTTTTTGTTTTAATTGTTCATGAGTCATTTTCTTTTACCTCTCTTAATCTTTTTTGTGCAATAGCCATCTCATTTTTTGGTATTTTTTGAGACTTCTTTATAAAACTGTGGAGCATAACAATATTTTTACCAACTTTTGTACAGTAAAAAACTCTTCCGATACCTTCTTTACTTTTCAAACGAAGTTCAAATAGACCATTATTCAATGATTTCGTATGCGGTAAACCTAAGTTTGACCCATGTTCAATCATCATGTCTGTTAATCTTAAATATCTTGCTTAAAGACCACTAGGTAATGCTAAAATATTATCTTCAACATCACTACTGTAATATTCTATGTTCCAATTCATTTTATTATTATAACATATTTGTTATATTTATTCAATGCTTGCATTTAGAATTTTAATGCTTTTATGCTATCTCGACCACTATCAGGGGCTAATTTAGCATACCTGAGAGACTTTATGGTTCAATAGTTTTTGGATGGTAAAAATCGTTGTTCCATTTATTATAATGCCCCTAAAAATCAAGATGTAAATCACTTAAAATATCAACTTTCATTTATATCTTTATTCTTATTAGTTATCCACTATTAGAGCAAAACAATAATATAAATGTATATTTTTATCCATAGTATCTGGTTTCAACTCTTTTTTATAATAAATATATGTATTACATTACATATAATATTGTGATATAATTGTTTTATAAAACATAAAGGTCTTAACATGCTTGAAGAATTATTTATTAAGAGTGAAAAGTTTGTCAAACTCAATARTTTAGAATATAAACGTTATTTTATTAATATGCATACTTTTGATAATCAAATGTCAATTRTATTAGGACCRAGAGGARTTGGTAAAACTACTACMATMGCTCARTAYATGAATATGAAYTATAAAGARRGTGAAGCACTYTATGTRAGYTTTGATGACATTACAAAYACMTCCAAATAYACAATGCTTGATATAGCWGATGAGTTTTCRCTWAATAATGGRAARCTYTTATGCTTTGATGARATWCACAAGTATGAAAGTTGGTCTGCAGAACTAAAAGCYATATATGACACTTACCCTARCATTAAAGTAATWGCWACAGGAAGTTCAGCATTAGAGATTAACAAAGGAAGYCATGACYTAAGYAGAAGAGCTYTWGTTTATMATATGTAYGGAATGAGTTTTAGAGAATTYTTAGAACTTCATTATGAGTATAMATTTRATKCRTATWCAMTWGAAGAARTTYTWGSWAATCATNAAAGNATTTGCAGAAAAARTMACARAYRMRATTGMKACTARAGATAAAAAGRTYATMCCTYTATTCAAAGARTATTTAAARTATGGYTATTAYCCATATTTTTTGAGYCTTAAAAATGAAAYRYTATTTTTTCAAACACTYAARCAAAATATTAATGTATCTATAGAGAGTGATCTCTTAAATATTTACCCAAACCTGAATGGAACTACTATTAAAAAAATAAAGTTACTTTTAGCAGTAATCATGAAAAGTGTACCATTTACTCCAAATATGTCCGAGATTAAAAAAGCGATAGCAGTTTCAGATGATAGAACACTTAAAGAGTATTTATCCAAACTTGATGATGCAGGTTTGATTAAACTACTGATGAAGTCATCATTAAATATGAAAATGTTTGATAAGCCAGAGAAAATATATTTAGCAAATACAAACTTGATGCAACTCACAAAGGCAGATATTGGTAATGTYAGAGAAACATTCTTTATGAATCAACTAGATAATTACTATCACTCAATTGGTTCTTTATTTGATATRGGTATTTATGCAGCCCAAAAAGGTGATTTTTATACAGARGATAAATATACATTTGAGGTAGGTGGAAAAGATAAGGGGTTTAARCAAATTAAAGATATAGARAATTCATATGTMGCAGCRGATGATATTGAGGTAGGGTATGGAAATAAAATCCCTCTGTGGCTCTTTGGATTCTTATATTAAGYATAAATTTATTAACTRTATAYGGAGGAATAAATGAATATCGAGATTGAAAAAGTARGTAATGGTTACATAGTAGTATTACCAAAGAATGAATTTAACGAAGCAATTTATRATRAAAAAATTGTTGTGCAAAATGAAGAGAATGATACTAAAGATGATTCTACTATTGAGTTTCAAACTTTTAGTGAACTAGTWGATACACTGCAAGAAGTTTTTGGAATTGAGAATACTAAGCACAATAAAATTGGYTATATAAATGGMYTATGYTCTGARRATAWAMGATGGGATATTAAAAGAACAATGGAAGAGTCTTTAARAAATCCTAAAAATGACTTAGGYGATGAYTAAATAGTCTRATCCNAKTTTTATATACATAAGTATTTATTAAGAMTACTATTATRWTATAATCATCTAAATTAACCTCAAAGTAGGGYAGTATGAGCAACGAAAYACTCTTGACTAAAATAKMTAATTACTCCAAAATGTATATAAATGAGAAGATAKCACTCAATATGGCTAATAATACTATTTTAGTATATGAAAGAGTATTAGAATCATTTTATGAGTTTATAATTGAASRAGACACTATTATAGAGATAAATGACATATCTAAAGAGATAGTMCTTAAATTCATAAATAAAGATAACAAGAGTGCCTCGTCAAGTAAAATACTTTATTTATCTGTCCTCAAAGCCTTTTTTAGTTTTATAGATGATCAAGAAGATATGAAAGGGCTATTTGAGATAAAGTTTAAAAAGCTTACTCTTAAAAAAGAAAGTGTTGAAGTTGATGCACTTGATGAGAATGAAGTTGARAAACTCTTAGCACTTATAAATAAAAAAACGAAGTCATTTAATAAGATGAGAGATTCACTGCTTATTAAACTTATACTCTTTACYGGTATACGTGCTAGTGAGTGTTTAGCAATACAGTTAAGTGATTTTAGTACTATAGAAGATGATAGTGTCTATAAGATTAAAATACAGGGTAAAGGTTCTAAAGAAAGATATGTATATATACAAGTATCTYTTATTCAAAAAGAACTAGATTTCTTAGAATCATATATAACAAACTATATAGCTATCACTAACCAAAACAAGAGAATGAGTAGAGTAGGACTTTATAGTGTCATAAGTAATAAGATGAAAAAAGCACTTATAAATAAAAAGGGTATTCATATACTCCGTCATACTTTTGCTAGAAGACTTGTAGCTAAGAATATTAATCTTGTTACTATCTCTGAGCTGTTAGGACATGCTGATATTACTCTTACTGCTAAGACTTATGCTAAAAGTGATGAGGGGAGTAAGGTTAGGGCGATACTTGTGTGATTGAATAGTATTTTATACTTTTTTAACGACAAAAATGAGTCGAATAAAAGGTCAAACTATAACATCCCCCTTTTTCAAAACCAGTAAAACAAGTTTTCTTATTCCATCTCTCTATGATACTTTAGGTAATAATTTTACTCCTTTAAAATCTAAATTATTCTAACTTAGAATTGTTTATTCTTTGTATGAATTTAGGTTACCAYTCCACTCTTCAGCTACTTTAAGAGTTCAAACTAAAACCTATTTCCAACGCTATATTTAAATTGCTCATTAAAAGAAGAAATTTTGAATTTATTTTAGGAGTACTCATTCTTATCCAAATATTATGTAAACAAGATATAATAACTATAATTAAATTATAGGATATATATACAATGGCAGAACAATCAAACTCAGCACTAATCTGGTCAACAGCAGACCTACTACGAGGTAACTACAAACAATCAGATTATGGCAAGATTATTCTTCCATTTACACTACTACGAAGATTAGAATGTGTACTTGAACCTACTAGAGATGATGTTTTAGCAGAGAATGAAGCTAGAAAAAATCTTGGTATCCCAATGGAGCAGTTCTTAACTCGAAAATCAAAACATAGCTTCTACAATACTTCYAAATACACACTTACTAAGTTGATGTCAGAYYCTAAYAATATTAGAGAGAATCTAGAAAGTTAYATYAATGATTTTAGTSYTAAYGCTAGAGARATATTTGAGAAGTATGAGTTTAGCTCKCAGATAGAYAAACTWAAYGAAGCTGACTTACTCTATATGATTATAGAGAAGTTTGCTACBATWGACCTACATCCWGATGCTATCTCTAATCATGAAATGGGATTAATGTTTGAAGAGCTTATTCGTAAGTTTGCTGAGGCTTCAAACGAAACAGCAGGAGAGCACTTTACTCCTAGAGATATAGTTAGACTTACTACATCACTACTTTTCTCTACAGACGATGATGTCTTAACCAAAAGTGGAGTTGTACGAAGTCTTTACGACCCAACAGCAGGTACCGGTGGGTTTCTCTCTTCAGGTTCTGAATATGTGTATGARCTWAACCAWGATGCAACACTTGTAACATTTGGKCAAGARYTAAATCCWGAGTCTTATGCTATCTGTAAAGCWGATATGATGATTAARGGGCAACCWGTAGATAAYATCAARCATGGTAAYACKCTTAGTAATGACCAACTAGAAGAKAATAAGTTTGACTATATGCTYTCAAAYCCTCCYTTTGGTGTAGAGTGGAAGAAAGTYGAGAGTATTGTAAAAACCGAATATAAAGAACAAGGTTTTAATGGTAGGTTTGGTGCTGGGCTTCCTAGAGTTAGTGATGGTTCACTTCTGTTCCTTATGCACTTAGTCTCAAAGATGAGACCAAAAAGTGAAGGTGGAAGTCGCATAGGTATTATTCTTAACGGTTCACCACTCTTTACTGGTGGAGCTGGAAGTGGCGAGAGTGAAATCCGTCGTTACATCTTAGAAAATGATATGCTTGAAACAATAGTAGCAATGCCTAATGATATGTTCTTCAATACAGGTATCGCTACTTATATCTGGATACTTTCTAATAACAAGCCATCCAACAGACAAGGACAAGTACAACTCGTTAATGCTTCAAAAATGGGTAACAGTATGAGAAAGTCTCTCGGTTCAAAACGAAAGTTCCTAGATGAAGAACAGATAAATGAAATAGTAAGAATTTATGGAGAGAATGAAACCTCTAAAATATCTAAGATATTTAACACTACTGACTTTGGATATAGACGCATWACAGTTGARMGACCKCTACAGCTTAGTTAYTTTCCWCATGATRWAGACAARCTAGAAKCACTRCAAAAYGATAAAGCNTTTNRTAAAGATGAAAGAACTTGGAGCAGAGGTACTTACTGCTCTTGGAGCTATAGAGTTAGATAAGATTATGAGTCGTAGTGAGTTTAAGAAAGAGTTAGAAAAGCACCTTACTTCAAAACTTACAGCAAGTCAGTTCAAGCTAGTGCARAARCATATCKCWGTKCATGATGATGAAGCAGARYTMTGTAAAGACYCWAAAGGYAAGYTAGAAGYAAATWCWGAYCTAMGAGACTAYGARAAYATWCCTCTAWSWGAAGATATAMAMGARTACTTTACAAGAGAAGTRACWCCACATRTKCCACTTGCTTGGATAGATGAGAAGAAGAAAGATKCTAAAGATGGYGAAGTTGGGATAGTTGGKTAYGAGATASCATTTAAYMGACACTTTTAYGAGTACACWCCACCAAGAGAGCTTGAAGAGATAGATKCMGARYTAGAGACACTTAATGCGGAGATAATGGAGATGCTTCGTGAAATATAAGAAATATCCTAGTTATAGAGATAGTGGGATTGAATGGTTGGGAGAGATTCCTGAACATTGGGATTTAAAACAAGGTAAATTTATAGGTAATATTCTTTCAACACCTAGTGTCAGTGATCATAGTTTAGATGAAGTCAGCCCTACATTATATATAAAGGTAAATGATTTAAACTACATAGAATCTACTTCTCTTAGAACATCGAAACATAGAGTTTCTACATCTAGTGGGAATGTAAGACCAATATCAGGATTTATTTGTTTTCCCAAAAGAGGAGCTGCTATAGCTACAAATAAAGCATGCATAGTAAATACTAAATCTATGATTGATCCAAATTTAATGGCATGGAAAATATTTAGCAAATATTCAATGGAATATGTTTTAAAGCTACTATTAACAAGAGGGTTATCTGAAATTGCAGATGTATCAACTGTTCCACAAATAAATAACAAACATATTGAACCTTTGAAGTTTTCAGTGCCACCGCTCCAAGAACAAGAAACCATAGCCAACTACCTTGACATTGCCACAGTAAAGATAGACACCCTCATCGAAAAACAGACAAAACTTATAGAACTACTTAAAGAGAAACGACAAGCAGTCATCTCAACTGCCGTAACTCGTGGACTAGATAACACAGTATCTATGAAAGATAGTGGGGTTGAGTGGTTGGGAGAGATTCCTGAGCATTGGATATTTAGTAGTTTAAAAAGAGGGTTAACTCTTCTAACAGACTTTGAAGCAAATGGAAGCTTTGCTGATGTCAAAACCAATGTCACATTAGATTCTGATGATAAGTATGCTTGGTACTTGAGAGCGACAGATTTAGAGAATAAAAGAAAAAGCAACAAGAGAACTTGTGATGAAAAAAGCTATAAATTTTTAAGAAAAACTCCGTTATATGGTAAAGAACTTTTGGTTGCTAAAAGAGGTGAAATAGGAAAAATATATATTACTCCGACTATTGAAGGTAAAGCAACCTTAGCTCCAAATTTATATCTTTTGAGAATGAATAATAAACTTGATTCAAAGTTCGCATACTATTGGTACTTGAGTGATTATGGTCGACCTCAGTTATTACTGGCAGATAAGTCTACTACTATTGGTGCATTATATAAAGATGATGTAAAAGACTGTAAAATTATTTACCCTTTGCTTGAAGAACAACTAGCAATAGTCATTTACCTAGATAGTAAAACTTCAAAAATAGACAAGCTAATAAGCAAGTCAACTAAAGCAATAGACCTACTCAAAGAGAAACGAACAGCCTTAATCAGCTCAGCTGTTACCGGTAAGATTGATGTACGAGCGGTACACTAAATGCTTTTCGATAACAATATAAGTGTATAATTATTAATAAGGATTTTAAATGTATCAAAATATTTTTTCTCATTACTACAGTATAGATATAGAAAATGATATTGTTACTCATAATGATAATCAAACCTTTTTACAAAATGTTAAGACATTTGTAAAAGAGAAAATGAGTAACCTTTATTTTTCTGATTCAAATAGACAATATAAAATAAAAGATAGAACTACACAAGTAATAACTAATATTAAAGGTATGATAGAGACAGATGACTCGCAAACAAGAGTTGATTTTGGAGAGTCTATAGCAAGGAGACTTTTAAATAAAGAAAAAGATGTTCAAACTCGTATTGCTCAACTAGATCAGGATGTACAGAAAGGTGGATTAATACTAACTTGTTTTGAGCAGGATAGTGTCAAGTATTGTGCTGTTGTTAAGATACATTACATAGATTTTTATGAAGAAAACACTTTTGAAGAGCAAAGAGGTTTACCAAAAAAACATGTTATTTTAAAAACATCAATTTGTAAGATTAGTGGTAATATTATTGATGATGATTTCTTTTTATCTGATAGCACTAAACCAAAGGGACAAGGTGCTGCTAAATTTTGGTGGGATGATTTTTTAGAATTAGCACCATTAATAAATGATACAGATAATACGAAAAAAGCATTTACTAAAGTTGATGAGCTTCTAAAAAATGAATTTAAAGAGGACTTGGCTAGTTATTGGTATTTTAGAAATAATCTTGTTAGTTATTTAAGGTCAGAAGAACAGTTTGTTTTTAATACTATGATTGAAAGAACAACTGGAAGTTTAGATATTGAACCACTAGATGGTAAAGATGAAGCAGAGATAGAAGAATTTAAACAAGCTTTTGAAAGAAAAATTAGAGCAGTACAAGTGAAAAATGGTGAACGTCAATTTGATACAGAGTTTACTATTGACAAAAAAGAGGTAAAAGCAAGAGTCAAACGAACTATTTCATTGTTAACCAATGTTGATTTAAATATTAAAGGTGAAATTCCAGATTTCAAAAATAAAATTATACCTGGTGTAGATGGTGGAAAAAAGTACTTGAAAATCTATACTGATAAAGGGTATAATGAATTTAAGAAGTCATGATGACATTAATTGAACTGTTACAATCAACTGCTAATCAAAATAACGTAGTCATTGAAGAAACATTTAATTCTTTTTTATATACAAGTGATTTGTTTGGAGTAGATATTGCTTCATTGTATACAAGTGAATATATGAAATCAGTATTCACTACTTATAATAATAGAGATGAATTGCTAATATCCATTGATTATGAAGATGACAGTAAAGTTATATTTAGGGATATAAGTGAAGTTGATAATAATTTATCTGAATTATTTGAAGATGAATATACATATACTTTCAGAATTGAGGTTAATAAAAATATTGATAGTAATAATATTTCTATTTACTCTTCAGATAACTTTATTCAATGGTTGAAGACTTTTGAAGATTTAACTGATTGCTTTAGTAAATATAATAATATTTTATCTGTAAAAGGTCAAATTTACTTAGAGTTATTAGATAATAAAGAAATTAATCTCTCAACAAAAAAAATAACTTTTTTCAAGCAAGATAAATGTTCTATCATTCCAGATAGAATTAACTTATTAGAACAAAGAAAAGATTATTGTTTTGTTTCAGGAAATAATGTACCTAATATAGTTCCTGAAGATTTCTTTGTTCTGAATGAATCAGATGATGAAGAATTAAATACACTATTTGGTAAGTTATGCTTATTAAGTACATTAACTTTTTTATCTGATATATCAGAATTCAAAGAGAATAGCATAAATTATAAACTATATGGATATAAGACAATAAAGGATACATTTACATTAAATGATATGACAACAAATTCTTTAATCGCATTATTTAAAATATATTCTTGGATATATCATGATGATAATCATTCTAGTATAAGTGATAAACTGGGTATTACTAGAAACTTACTCACATTACACCTGAAAGACAATACCTTAAAGCATATAGAAGGTGATGTATATACAGCTATTAAATCAAATTTTGACATATATTTAAAAGAAAATGTACAAAGGTATCTGGAAGTAAAAAATCAGGTTTCCTCATTTATACATGATATGTCAATTAAGGCTGAAGCTCATTCAGAAAGTTTTGTTGATACAATGAAAAGTAGTATATTAATTTTTATATCTTATTTTCTATCTATCATAATAGTTACGGCTATAGACAAGGGAAAGTTTATAAATATTTTTACTTTTGAAGTGACAAGTATAACAATGATTATTCTTATTATTACATGGTTTTATAGAAAAAATACAATTTCAGATATTAAGAGTAAAACTGTACGTTTTGAGGAAAAATATAATAACTTTAAAGAAAGGTACTCAGATATAATTGAACCTAAGAATTTTAAAGTTTTGTTCAGTAACGATAAAGATCATCAATCTGATGTTAAATATATTAAGGATACTATAGAAAAATATGATCCTCTTTGGAAGTGGACTATATTGTCATTTGGCTTTATAACATTGTTCTTTTGTTCTTATCATGATACATCAGCTTGTTTCGATAAGTTAATTCAATTTGGTTATTTTGTAGATGGTTTACTTATGTGGATAAATCCATAGAATTATAAAGAAAAGTACACAAAAAAACAAATTATATTTTTGTTGATAGGAAAATAAGTATGAGTTATACCCCACCTTTTAATATTACTCCTAGAGTCCTAGACTTAGTAAGTCTCATTAGTGAAATTATAGGAAAGCTAGAAGTATTAGCACCAACAGCGATTACCCCAACACTACGAAAAGCTAATAAGATAAAAACTATTACAGGAACACTCGCTATCGAGGGAAATACCCTAGGTATTGAAAAGGTTACGGCTATCTTAGAAGGTAAAAGAGTAATGGGAAGTATACGAGAAATAGCAGAAGTTAATGGTGCTATTAAAGTCTATGATAAACTCTCTACATTCGATTACAAAAAACTAGATGACTTGCTGCTATCCCATAAAATATTAATGGAAGAGATACTTACTAATGCAGGAAATTTTAGAAGTTCCAATGTAGGTGTTGGTGGTGAAGATGGTGTTGTTCATGTTGCACCGCCTCATGGACATGTATCTAGCTTAATGCAAGARYTRTTTTCTTGGTTAAGTACKAGTGATATTCATCCTCTTATTAAAAGCTCTGTATTCCATTATGAGTTTGAATTTATTCACCCATTTATAGATGGTAATGGTCGTATAGGAAGACTTTGGCAAAGTCTCATACTCTATGAGTGGAAGTCTANNTTTTCTNNGCTATTCCTATTGAAAGTGTTATAAAAGAGACWCAACAWGAGTAYTATAATGCTTTAGAAGYATCRGGAASTRTGGGWGARAGTACWCCRTTYATAGAGTTTATGCTTGAAGCAATTTTGAAAGCTTGTGAAGATGAACTAAAGAATGAAAAAAATGTCCCAATAAATGTCCCTAAAAATGTCCCAATAAAACGATTAGAGAAAATCTTATCTCTTGTAGCTGATGATAGTAGTATTACTATAGATCAGTTAGCACAGAGATGTGAAGTGAGTGATAAGACTATAAAAAGAGATATCACTAAGNTTAAARRRNCAAGGTYTGATARAGCGTCAAGGAAGTTTAAAAAGTGGTWMGTGGCAGTTGTTAAAACAARAAWAATAAATAYATATCTAYTTCAGTACTCRKAGTGAGTACTGAAGTAGGTTTGATRTAAATATGAGGTTGAAAGTATGAGTAAGCACAAAGAGAGACAGTTTCAGATAGAGATAGTAGAACACCTAACTTCTAATAAATGGGTAGAGGGCGATGCTTCACACTATGATAGAGAACTAGCTCTGTATCCTGATGATATTATCAACTACATAAAGTCTACTCAACCTGTAGCCTACGAAAAGATGAGTAAACGCGAGGGAACTAAGACTGATTCAGTTCTCTGTAAACATATAGCYAAAGAGATGGATAAACACGGATCACTTCACTATCTCCGTAACGACCTCAAGTACATCGGTTCAAAGTTCAAACTATGCCAATTCAAGCCAGARCTGCATAATCCAGATACACAAGCTAAATATGATGCCAATATTCTTAGAGTAGTKCAAGAAGTAACWACAAWRAGTGGWAAAGAGAGAATAGATTTAGTWCTMTTTCTAAATGGTATTCCTATCGCTACACTAGAGTTAAAAACAGATTTTACTCAAAATGTTCAAGATGCAGTAAACCAATACAAGTATGATAGACCAGATAAAGGAGAAGCTCTCTTAGAGTTTAAGCGAAGAGCCTTAGTTCACTTTGCAGTAAGTAATGATGAAGTCTATATGACAACGAAGCTTGCAGGCTCAAAAACTTTCTTTTTACCGTTTAATAAAGGTCAATTAGATGGTTCGGCAGGTAATCCACCTAATCCTAATGGGTATGCAACTAGTTATTTATGGGAAGAAGTATTACAAAGAGATTCTATTCTTAATATCATTGCTCGTTATATCCACCTAGAAGTAAAAACAAAAGAAGATTATCAAGGTAAAAAAAGTAAGAGYGAGACACTTATCTTCCCAAGGTATCATCAATTAGATGTAGTACGAGAAATCCTAGCAGATACAAAAGCAAAAGGTGCAGGTAATCACTATCTTATACAGCACTCAGCTGGCTCAGGTAAGTCGAACTCTATMGCATGGTTATCTCATCAGCTATCATCCTTACATAACGATAGTGAAGAGTCGGTGTTTAATTCAGTCATCGTGATTACAGATAGAACAGTAYTAGACAATCAACTTCAAGAGACAATATCTAGTTTTGAACATAAAGATGGTGTTGTTGTTGGAATAAGTCGTGATGGTTCTAATGAGTCTAAAGCAAAACAACTAGGAGATGCATTAAAAAGAGGTGCAAAAATTATTATCACCACTATACAGACATTTCCATTTGTATTAGCTGCGATAAAAAATGATAGTACATTTAAGGGAAAYAGTTATGCAATAGTAGCGGATGAAGCCCACTCTTCTCAGACTGGCTCTACAGCAAAAGAGTTACGAAAAGTTTTAACGGTAGAAGAGATTGAAGAGGGTGTAGAACTTAGTGCAGARGATATTATTACAGCTGCTATAGAATCAAGAAGTRCGAGTAGTAACTTAAGCTTCTATGCTTTTACAGCGACACCAAAAACGAAAACACTAGAGATGTTTGGAGTACTTCCTAAACCYGATGAAGCACCATCAGAGACAAATAAACCTCAAGCTTTTCATTTATATACGATGAAGCAAGCAATCCAAGAGGGATTTATTTTAGATGTACTTCAAGGGTATACTACTTACAAGCTTTTTTATAAACTTGAACATGCGAATATGGGTCATGATGAAGARGTRGAGAGTAAGAGAGCWAAAGTKAAARTWGCWAAATGGTTWAAYATYCATCCTCACAAYATAGCTCAAAAGATAGAGATAATATGTGAGCACTTTAGAACTACTGTAGCACCACTGTTAGATGGACAAGCAAAGGCAATGGTAGTTACTTCAAGTAGAAATGCAGCAGTACGATATAAATTAGCATTTGACAAGTATATACAAGAGCATAGCATAGACCATATGCAGGCTATGGTTGCTTTCTCAGGTAAGATTGAAGATGACATAGAGGGAAGTAAAAAAGAGTATACAGAGACTAGTATGAATCCTAATCTTAAAGGTCGAGAGATGCGAAAAGCATTTGATACTAATGATTATCAGGTTATGCTTGTGGCTAACAAATTTCAGACAGGGTTTGATCAACCAAARCTTTGTGCRATGTATGTAGATAAGAAACTTGGAGGTGTTGACTGTGTACAGACTCTCTCAAGACTCAATAGAACTTATSCAGGTAAAGAGCAAACCTTTATACTCGATTTCTACAATGAAGCAGAAGATATAAAAGAAGCATTTGARCCGTACTATAACACTACAGAGATAGAAGATGTAACAGATCCTAATATTGTCTATGACATGCAACATAAGCTTGATGAGAGTGACATCTTTACAACAATGGATGTAGAGAACTATGCTAAGGCTTTCTTTAACCCTAAAGCKACACAAGCTGCGATGAGTAGTGCAGTTAAGCCTGCTGTAGATAGGTATAAAAATAGATACAAATTAGCAYTAGAGAATATYAACGGTGTTAAAGTAAGTCTAGCTGAGGCTAAGAAGAATAAAGATGATACAGGTATCCATAACCATGAGTTAGACTTAAAAGTTGCTAACGAGGCTAAGAATGCACTTGATATATTTAAAAAAGACCTTATCTCGTTTTTAAGAATGTATGAGTTTTTATCGCAGATAGTAGATTATGCAGATGAGGACTTATTGAAGCTTAGTGCATTTGTTAAAGCATTAATCCCGAATCTAAAAACATATACAGTTACACCAGATATAGATATATCAGAAGTTGTGTTATCACACTATAAACTCCATAAACAGAAGCCAGAAACTATTTGCCTAAATGGAAAAGGTGTATCACCTTCTATTAATGGTAGTAGAGCTACAGCAAGAGATCCAGAGAAAGAATTCCTATCTAAAATATTAGAAATAATGAATGAATTATTTGGTGGAGACACTACTGAATCAGATGCCCTTAATTATGCGAATACAGTTAAAGACAAGATGATAGAGGATGAAAAACTGATTCAACAAGTAAGTAATAATACCAAAGAGCAAGCAATGATTGGTGGGTTTATGGAACGGCTAGATAGTGCCGTGATAGATAGTTTGGAAGTGCATCAAGATTTAGCTACTCAGGTACTTGGAAAAGATAGGATTAGGGCTGGATTTGCGGATATTGTTTATGAGTTGATTGCTAAGGGATTGAAGGCTAGTTAGTAGCTTGTATAGGGATATGTGAAAGCTATTTTTTATGATTCTGAATTCTTAAATGAGTTTAAGTTTATATGGGAGAAAATCTCCCTTTATGCACTTACACCCGACTTGTTGCTAAGAATATAAACCTTGTGACTATCTCTGAACTGTTAGGACATGCAGATATAACACTGACTGCTAAGACTTATGCTCGGAGTAATGAGGGGAATAAGATTCGGGCTATTTTGGTATAGTACTGCTGTAACCATGTGAGCATACTTCTATATCTGTAAAGTAAACTAAGCCTCTTTAAATTTTTTCACTGTGTAAGTCTCTAGTAAAGAATCATATAGAATTAAACTTATATAAGAGTTAGTGTGCTAAAATTATATTGGCTTTCTAGTTCGCCTGTCCGTTCTCGCCTATTATATAGGTTTGGCTAAGTTAACTTTTGTATGAAAAAATCATCTGTCTTAATATAAGTCGTGATTAACACAACGAGAATACTGTTTAACCTAATAGGTTTCATTCACGAATAACTATAAAGGCTCAAATATGCAATTAACTCCCAATGGCAATACACACTTTAAAGGTGCTGCAAAAAATCTAGCAAAAGAACTCAAGGATCAAGGCTTCGGTATTACTCACTCTAATGCATTAAATATTACTGCTGTTGCACTTGGATATAAAAATTACAATACATATATTGCTCAATATGAAAAAATTGATTCCCACCCAATAACAGCCACTACATATATTAATGAAGCTCGAGAACATACAGAACTCCTTTATCCATCAATCAAAGAGAGATTTGTACAATTTCCACATATCAAGAGTGATCAGTTAAACATCTATATTTACAAAGAAGAAAATGAAGCAGAGGGTCTGTACTATTTGGTAGTAGAAATAAAAGATAACAATACAGGTAGAGTTTTTTATTCTCCAGAATACGATGCAATATTATTGTTTGTTTATCCTAACATAAGAGAAGGATTAAATGATTATGTAATAGAACTTCATGAGATTAACTCAGAAAAGCTTTATCAAGAAAACTTTCAAACAATACTTCATTTAGTTCGTTCAAAGAATTGGGTAACACTTGAGGTGTTAGAAGACATTATGACATTAATGGAAACTCTTTACATAAAACGAGATAATATTAGAGATGTTAATAAAAATATTCCTAAGTCACAAAATTTTAAAAATATTTTTAATGAGAATAAAGATTATCTATAGTAATCTATATTCTTAACATCAATCCGAATAATAGTAGTGTACACAAGTGTTATGCATTTCAATTTGAACATGTAGATATAATTTTGTTATTAAGAATTATGTTAAAGTAAGTTTTAGGCGATAATTGTATGAAATAAAGATTTTATAATAAGGAAAGTTCAGAGACACTAAGTAATGTATAAGCATATTTTCCTAGCTGCTTTTTTACTTAAATCTCAAAACAGAAATTCTGAAGTAGTGGAGCTTCTTACGAAGTACGAAAAACTTTGTAATTGATAAAAGAGCAGAATATATTTTCATATATACTTTCACCTATTTCACAGATAAATATTGCTAATATACAATAATATTTTTGGCTATGTTCGCATTAAAGGTTGATAACTTAATTTCCGCCCAGCAAATACAGCTAAAAGTTGTCTAGCCGTTATATTTTTCTCTCTATCAAGCAGTCTCATCCAACCTAAATAACTCTCTAAATACTTGGTAGCAACACCATGAAAGTGCTTCATCCATTCCTTAAGTCTACTATCGTAGGCATTTATATTTTGCACATGATAAATACCAGCATAAATCAAAAAAGGTACTAAAGTGCCCATAGAACTTAATTTTAGTTTTATAGCCATTATTTAAATCCTAATCATTATATTTCAAGCAATTTTATGAGAATTTACAATTTAATTGCTTTTGAAGAGAGATAAAAATTCTTTAAGCCTATAAGTATAGGAAATAAATTTTGTCGCTTGTAGACAAAATATAAGGGTTGTTCTTTTAGTCTAACAAAAAAAGCTATTAGAAATCGTTTATTTGACTAGGTAAAAATGTTATTTTTAGGGATAAAAAGATATAATGATAGCAATGCTTTATGTTTTGTGTAGGAGCTAATATAAAGCAGATATAGAAATGCTAGGTAATAATGTTACATAGTTTATGTAGGGGAATGATAGGAAAAATATTATTAAAGTATAATTAAATTATACTTTAGAGTAAAACATATTTATTTATTGTTCCATTTTGTATCATTATAATTTCAGCTTAGCATCAAGGAGTTATAAAATGAGCAGAGTTTCTGTTTCTAAACATCCTGATGGATGGCAAACAAAAGTAGCTGGCAACACTAGAGCTAGCAAAGTATGTACTACACAAGCTGAGTGCAGAGAGCATGGTATAGGTCTGGCAAAAAAATTAGGTGCTGAGTTTACTCTTCATGGTGAAAATGGTCGTATTCGTGAGAAGAACTCTTATGGTAATGATCCTAAAAGTATTAAGGGGTAATGATGGATTGTTCTAATGTGAAGAAAATTAGGGATGTAACAGATCAGATAGATTATAATGATACTTATGGTGGAGGTAGGGGTGACTCTATGTGGGTTAGCTGTGGACAGGATGGTGATTTCAATGAACTTGAAGATAAATTCTTTGAACATTTTGATGGTGTGACTAAAGAGTCATGGATGGCTAAATCAATGTGTGAATGCTGTAAAAAATTGAAGCCAACAGGTAGAGAAAAAGTTTCTTGGCTCGAATTCTATAAATGTCTTTTGTCGAAAGTGTCAGAGACAACAGAAACTTTTAAAAAGATTAATAAGCTGATTAAGTGGCACGAGGCTAGAGCATAGCTAATTAGATGCATGAATAAATAATTTTAGTCAGCTTTCATGCTGGCTAAGGTTATGAAATATTTTTAGGTCTGCAATAGCAGGGGCACAACCATTCTACCTATTGGTGGTGGTATCTTTATTCTTCACAATGATATTTTTGAAAAAACTAATGATTGAGGACCCCTCAACTTTATATAAAACAAAAACTCTTCAAGGACAAGATATGGCACAACACATCACTAAGACAGACACTTTACTAATGGCATTTACAGACTCGCTTTGGAATGTAGGTACCAGCATCGTGGGTAGTGTATTGTTGACCTAAGAACATAAACTTTACTTTAGTGCTGGAGATAACTATGTATAACAACGGAAGAGAATATGAACAATTTGTAGCAACTTTGCAACAGGCATTACTAAATACAGAAATGATTACCATTCAAAAAAATATACAAATAGAATTAAATAAGAAAATTATTGACAATTGTGGCATTGAAAGGGAATTTGATCTATATTGGGAATATGAGCTTGGTGGATTAATTTATAAAACTATAATTGAATGTAAGGACTATAATTCAAATATTGCAGTTGATAAAATTGATGCACTAATTGGTAAAACTAGAGATATTCCGGACTTAAGAGCTGTTTTTGCCACAAAAAAAGGATATCAATCTGGAGCAAAGAAAAAAGCAGAGCATAATAAAATAGACTTATTGATAATAAGAGAACAGAATGATTCAGATTGGAAAGATGTAGATGGTAACTCACTTATAAAGATTATAGATATAGCAATGCACATAAACATGCCAGCTCAAATTATTAAGTTTGAGCCTCATATAGATGGTACATGGGTAGAAAAAAATACTGATATAGATTTATCAAAGTCACTAACCATGTCTGGTCTTAATAATGAAATATTTATTGAAGATATTGACAGAAATGAGAAATATTCTTTACTTGATTTATCTAATAGATTAACTACTTTAGGAAGTGAAGAATATGGTCCATTTTTAAAGCATGAAAAATTTGATAATGCTTTTATTTATTATAAAGATACAAAACTAAAAATAGATTCGTATTTGTGTGAATATTTAATTGCAGAGCCATCAAAAAACTCAATAGTAATAGATTTCTCTAAAGAGCTTATAGGTGTCGTTGAATATTTGCAAAGAGGTAGAAAAAAATCTATTTTCAAAAGAGGTATAATAAAAGAACAAAAGATATAATCTTGAAAATTAAATATTAAAATTAGAGGAAATATTTATTGGAAACACCTAAATCTAAATTAGAGATAATTTGCCCAAGTTGTCGGATAAGAAGACAGCCTCACAGCCATCCCCTCTCCTAAGAACCGTGCTTGCCACTTTCACGGCACACGGCTCAAGCATTAATAACTAAATTTATTG
>NVXO02000017.1 GCA_002733945.2 Sulfurimonas sp.
AAAATAAAGCTATGTTAGGCAGATATGAACCGAATATTATGCAATTAAATGTATTTTAGATAGCTATGTCCGCTTTTGTACCTTTGTTGGTCTGTACCCTTTTATGGATAAATAGTCATAATTCCATTTATGGATGAGGAACCGATAAAGTTACAGGTGAGAATGAAATTAAATCTTTAGAGAAGTTGTCTTGATTTTTAGGGGCATTATAAATCTTGAGTATCCATTGTTTCGATATCTTTTATTTTTGGTTTTCTATTTAACATATTTAAAATAATAGTTTGTTCTTCGACAGAAAAAATATTGAATTTATCATAAAATTTTGCATTTCTTTTTTACTTTTATTTTCATATTTTTTTTTGTTCATTAATTGATTGCTCAAATTCCTCAAGACTTAGTGTAGTTGGATATAAAACCTCAGTAGGGTGTATGTCTGTTATATTAATTGTTTCCATTAAAAGTCCTTTCTTTTATTTTATTCTATGAAAACAATCTTTGATTTGCTATTAAATAGTGTCCTTTTTTTTATTGGAAAATGTTTTATCTTATAAATTTTGTAACAATACAATATCCCCAGCAGTTGTAGTCGTTGAGTATGTATCACTATAAACATGACCATTTCTAGATACATGAGATACACTAGAAACACTTGATGTAGTGTTGGATGTATTAATTAATGCATTACCACCTCTTTTATAAATTAGAAATAGAATATCAATTTCATCAGTAATTTCAGTAGTAAAGAATCCCATATTTTGAATTAATTTTCTATCTTCGGGAATACCTGCATAAAAATATATCTTTTTAGTTTTAATAAATATATTATCAGTTTTTATGATTATATTTCTATGATTAAAGTTCGCCTTGAGATATTTGAATAAAAAAATAGTAACAATATATATAAATAAAAACCAGAAAAACCCTTGTGTACTATCACTGTTAGATGAAAATAGAGAAACAATTAATCCAGTAATGAGTAAACTTATTACTATTTGATTGATAAATTGTATTAATATTGAAAAAGCACTGCTTCTTTTTTTCCGATTTTTCTCTTTACTTGCATTCCTTTCTTTATTATAAATTAGCATATATTCTTCTTTATCCACTTCTAAAATATCATTTTTAATATGATTATTTAATAAGTACTCCATATTAGGTGGGACATCATTGTTCTCTAATTTTATCAAGACTTTTCCAATTAGTATAAATAATCCAGTAAAAGCAATTAATACAAATGCAGCATAAATAAATTTTAAAATTGGAAACATATAAAATATCCATAGTACAAACAATAGGATAATCATAGTAATAATTTTTCTTTTTGATAACATTATAAAGTAACCTCTCTTTTTAATAGTTTTTTCTTTTCTTTTGGTTTAACAACTTTCAACTCAACAATATCCCTATTTATAGGCTTTTCAAGTAACTATAATTCACCCCAAAATGTACTCATAAGTATTGGTTTCATTATTGAGTTCACCTCGTTTTATTATAACAGGAATACTAATTAGTGGTGACTTTAACTTTACATTAGAGGTGCTGCTTTCCGTCCACTCCAGAAGTCCAAGAATTAGGTACAGCATATTTGTACCTGTTTCTTGAATAATATTTCGTGATTCTAATTCAATCTTTTTTACTATCTTCTCTAGGTCGCCAGGGTAATGTAATGTTTGCAAGTATTCATCAATATATTTTTCATCTACGTCTTCTAAAGTGAGATCAATATCTGGCAGTTCATTTGAGGTTCTAAAGCCAAGCTGCTGTGCATGTTCCTCTGCAGTTAGTAATACATTTGCTGTATTACTCTGTAATCTCTCAGATATGTTTTCTAATTGCTGTTCTGCTACACTAACTTCGCCACTAAAACTTGACTTATTTTTAAGATTTTCTAATTTTKCTTTTTTTAAAAATAATTTTTTATTCTCAAGTAAAAGAGGTTCTGGTTCGGGGATAGGCTTAAATTTAAAACTATTTTCATCGTGTACAAGGTTTTTATATATAAATTGAGCCGATTCATCTATAATATTTAGGTTTCGTGATTTCGAAGGTCTTTTGTAATTAATAAGCTTATTTCGTTTTGTCAGGTCTAATAATTTTTTTCTTGTTTTCTCAAGCCTTGAAATAAATTCTGTCACGAGTACTCCATAAAATTTAATTATATATAATTAAATATATTAATAACATTCTATCTAAAAAGCCATTCATACAAAATATAGGGACATTATAAAAAGTGTGCCCATTTTCTGCCTCAAAATTGGGTACAAATGCATAAAGGGATATTTATGCCCATATAAACTTAAACTCATTTAAGAATTCATAATCATAAAAAAATAGCTTTCATATATCCCCATACAAGCTACTAAATTATTTTTCGAGACCTGTAGCATTCATAAACTCTTTCGTTTGATCAAGGGTAATTAAACGATGGATTCGCTTAGAATGACTCTGAAAATAATATATTCCAAATAGATTTATGTACACCCATGCTCCAATGGAACTATTCTTGAGAGCTGAGAGAATCTCATCCTTCTCTTTTTGAGTTGTTTGCAATATTTTCGGCATAAATCAACAAAGGTACAAAACTGCCCATAGAATTTTATTTTTTTGTTTTCAATCCATGCTTTAAAAACCAATTATAAAGATTAGCTGCTGTAGTGTTATATCGATTAGCAATAATTTTACTTTGAATTGAATCATTAAGATACCAACCTCCTTTTCTATCGCTATTAATGAGACAAAAATATTTATGAATGCTATAGGTATCGGAAAATTCTTCCGGAGCTTGTTAAAGATATAGGAGAGCTATATATCCTCACATATTAAGATTTAAGCTAACTTTAAAGTAGGTTGCCGGAAAAAGCCGAATATGCATTTGCACCCTAAGTATCTCTTTACTTCATCATCCAAAGAATGGATTTGTAATATATATGTAATTTTGAATATGTATACTGCACTATCATAAATAATTATAGGAAAAATAATGATTAATAATAGACGTGACTTCCTCCGTATGATAGGCGGAACTGTTGGCTTAGGAATACTACCTCCTTCGATTCTAAAAGCTCTCTCGATTAAGGCTAATAGGAAAACTGGTACGATTAAAGATGTTGAGCACATCGTGATTTTAACACAAGAAAATCGCTCATTTGATCACTATTTCGGTACGATGAATGGTGTACGTGGTTTTAGTGATCGCTTTGCTATACCAATTGCTGATGCTTTTGGAAACAAAAATAGGAATGTAATGTGTCAAGTCAATCATACCGATACTGCTAATCCCCAGATAATTCCTCCCTTCCGATTTAATACTGTGCAAAAGTTTGATTATATGAGAGCAACCGGTACACCACACTCATGGCTTGATGCTCAAGGAGCTTGGAATAATGGCTTGATGAATAACTGGCCAAAATACAAAAAAAATCACTCAATGGGTTACTATACTGCTGAAGATATTCCCTTTCAGTATGCTATGGCAAATGCATTCACCATTTGTGATGCTTACCACTGCTCATTTCAGGGGGGTACTAATACTAACCGCTTATTTCTTTGGAGTGGAACCAACGATCCACTTTGCAAGGGTAATGGTCCAGCTACATATAATAATTATGATTGGTTTGATAAAAATCCTGGAGATGATGGTGGTTACACTTGGACTACCTATCCAGAGCGTTTACAAAAAGCTGGTGTAACTTGGCAAATCTATCAAAATATGGAAGATAATTATACAGATAATGCACTAGCAGGTTTTCATAATTTTCGTGATGCATGGTTTGAAAAGCCAAACCATTCTCCAGCACTTAGAGAAAGAGGAGTTAGTACACGCGACATTGATAAACTCAAAGAAGATGTACTTGCTGACAAACTACCTCAAGTCTCCTGGATTGTTGCTACAGCTAAAGGTTCTGAACATCCCAATCCATCTAGTCCAGCACAAGGAGCAGATTATACAGCTAAGATTCTTGAGGCATTAACAGCTAATCCAGAGGTTTGGAGTAAAACAGTGTTCATTGTCAATTTTGATGAAAATGATGGTTTCTTTGACCATGTTCCACCTCCTGCAGTCCCAAGTTATACAACATTTAGTACCGACCCCAAAGAAGCTGTATTTGCAGGGGCATCCACTGTAGATACTACTGGAGAATATCACGAAACAATTCTTCCTTATCACAAAAATCCTCTTGAACCATTGGCTCTTCATCGTGCTTATGGACTAGGTCCTAGGGTTCCAATGTATGTTATTTCACCTTGGAGCAAAGGTGGTTGGGTTAACTCGCAAGTATTTGACCATACTTCGATAATCCGTTTTATAGAAGAAAGATTTGGTGTTAGAGAGCCAAATATTAGTGCATGGAGACGAGCTGTTTGTGGAGATTTAACAACTGTTTTTAATTTCAAAGACCCAGATAATACTAATTTTGATAAGAAACTTCCAAATACTGTAGCACAAGCTAAGCRTGCATGTGCATTAGATAAAACAATTATACCACCAATACCTACATCAATTAGTATGCCTATTCAAGCTACAGGTACAAGACCAGCTCGGGCACTCCCTTATGAACTGCATACTTCAGCTAAAGTATTATCTAACAATGTAATTCAATTAAGATTTAATAATACAGGTTCAGTTGCAGCAGTATTTCATGTGTATAATCGAAAAAATTTAAACCAAATACCACGACGTTATACAGTTGAAGCAAATAAACAATTAACTGGTAACTGGGAATCAACAAGTGACAATAACTACGATCTTTGGGTTCTTGGTCCCAATGGTTTTCATCGTCATTTTACTGGCGATACAACTTCCCCATCTCCTGAAGTAAAAATATCTTATGATGCACTAAAGGGCAATATATCTTTGAATCTTTCAAACAATACTAAAGAAGAAGTCAACTACACTATCACTACTAACGCCTACTTTAGTGATGTTCCATTAACTGGCATAGTAGAAGTCAACAGCGAAATAAAACGACAATGGTCTTTACGCTCAAGTGGGTACTGGTATGATTTTACTGTAACACTAAAAGATACCCCTAAATATTCACGACGATTTGCTGGTCATGTAGAAACAGGTAAATCGAGTATAAGTGACCCTATGTTCGGTGGAATAGCTATAAGTGAGGTCCAAATATAAAAGTTGTTTTAGTCTTGTTTTAAATATCTTCTATGATTATTTGTAGAATGTAATTTATAGTAATATAAATGTCACTATAGAGTGTCTTTTATGTAATGGATCTGTTTTATCATTACACACTCGAAAATAAAACCGGAGAAATTTATGAAAAAAGTAATAGCGATATCTTTAGTCGCTGCACTAAGTTTAGTAGCAGCTGAAAATGCTAAACAATTAGATGCAGTATCCATTATTGGTGATAATGAATCACATGCAAATAATATTATTGACACAAGTAAAATCCAAACCACTGGGACTATTACAAATGCTTTAAGTCTTTTAAACAATGTTGCAGGTGTTTCTGTAACTCAAGGTAGTTCATTTGGTTTGTATGAATATGCAACTCAGGTAAATATGCGTGGTTTTAATAAAAGTCAAATTGCTTTTTTAGTTGATGGTGTTCCTTTAGGTGCATCTGCAACTGCTGGTGGTGCTCCGATAAATAGATTTGTAGAGACTGAAAACTTGTCATCTGTGAGTGTTCACCAAGGTTCTGGTTCATTATCAACACCTTCAGCTGCCGCACTTGGAGGTTCTATTAATTATACTACTGCTCTTCCTCAAGGGRAAACTTCTGTAAAAGTATCAACTACAACAGGTTCATTTGGAGCTAAAAGACTTTTTAGTCGTGTTGATACTGGTGAGTTTGCAAAAGATACTCGTGCATATATTTCTGTATCTGATACAACTACAAACAAGTGGAAAAATGAAGGTGAACTAAAACGTGAACACATTGATGGAAAAGTAATGACTAAGTTAGGCGAAGTAGACATGCAGCTTAATTTTTCATACAACAATAGAAAGGATCACGATTATTTAGATATTTCAAAATCAGATTATGAAACATATGGTCGTGATTATGGACTTAATACTAACTGGGTAGCTTATCCGACTTCATCTTCTAATGCAGACAAAGAAGAGCAAACTAAATACAATGCATATAATGCAGATGGTTGGCAGAATGCTCGCACAGATACTCTTATCAGTATGAATTTTAGAGCTGATATCGGTTCATCAGAATTAAAAATAACTCCATACTATCATGATCAATCAGGAACTGGTAACTGGGCACCAAATTATGTATTAAATGCTGATGGTAGCAAAGATAAAACGAAACAATCCTTCCGTCAATCCGAATATTATACTCAAAGATATGGTGCTACTCTTAATTGGAACATGGATATAGGTGAGCATGAACTCCTCGCTGGTTTATGGGGTGAAAGTGGTTCACGTCAAAACAAACGTTATTGGTATAACTTAAAGGATCAAAATACTGGTTTGGCATATGATAAAACACCATATTATGAAAACTTCAATAGAAATTTCGACACAACTTCAGTAATGGCTTATCTCCAAACAAAACTTCACTTTTTAGATGATAATTTAATCATAGATTTAGGTGGGAAGTCTCAGGTAACAACAGTTACTTATACTGATGTACAAAATGCAGCAAATTCTCAACCAGCAAAAGATTCAAGTGCACCATTTTTACCACAACTTGGGTTAACTTACAGTCTTAATAGTGCAAACCAAATTTATACATCATTCGCGATGAACTATGCACAGCTGCCTGATTCAGTATATACGGGAACTACTTATGACCCAGGTATTCAAAATGAAGAATCAACTAATATTGATTTAGGGTATAGATTTAACTCAAACAATAGTGCTATCACTGCAACTATTTATTATGTCGATTATCAAAATAAAATTGAAAATATTACAGCAGGAACAGGTGATATTTTTGCCGCAGACACATCTTATGCTGCAAATGTTGGAGGTGTAACTTCTAAGGGTCTTGAGCTTAGTGGACTATATCGTTTAAATAAGGCTTGGAAAGTATCTGGAAATTATACATATACAGATGCTACATATACAGACGATGTAAATGGTGTGTCTTTATCCGGTAAAAATGTTCCATTTATTCCTAAACACATGTTGAACCTTGCACTAGATTTTAGTAAAAATGGTTATATATTTGGACTTAATGCTAAATATAACAATGAAATTTACGGAACTCGTGATAACTCAGACCAAATCGATGACTATATAATTACTAATACATATATTGGTTACCGAAAAACTTTAGAAGGTTCAACTTTTAGAGATGTTAGTGTACTTATGAGTGTAGATAATCTACTAGATGAAGATTACTTAGCTACTGCTGGAGCATTTGGTGCCACTGCTGGTACTTCAACATACTTTATTGGAACTCCAAGAACAACATCTTTAACAGTTTCTGCAACTTTTTAAGTATATATACCCCCTGCATATGGAGGGAATAAACGAAGGAAGGATTTGAAATATTATTTTTCACTATTAATAGCACTTGGTTTATATGCAGGGGAATCTCTACCTACAAATTTCTCTATTTCTCCTTATAAAGCAAAAGGGTCAGTTTTTATGAATCTGAACCCTCAGCTTCAACATCGTCCATCATATTTAGCTGGACAAGCAGTAAGTATACAGTTTGCTCACGATAAAAATACTTTGCTTATTTTAACTTCAGGATATAACAGAGTTCACAACACTACTGAATCATTAGACATAAATGCATCAAATGAGTATGTATTTATCTATGGTGAATCAAAAACTTAAAATAATTAAAGGAAAAAAATGAAAAAAATAGTATGGGGAACATTGTTTGTGATTGCAAGCTTGCTTGAAGCAAATCAAGTACAAAGCATAATCAAGRATATTGATAAAACAAATCAAGAATCTATCTTATCTCAAAAAAAGATAAACAAATTAAGTTCACAAGAAGYAAAAATATATGATTCATATATGAAAATTCAAAAAGAGCTAAAGCAACAAAAACTTTACAATGAGCAACTATCGTCTTATTTAGCTACTCAAGAAAAAGAGATTCCTAAGTTAAAACAGCAACTGAGTGAAATAGTTATTACGCATAAAAGAATTATTCCACTTATGTTTGAAATGGTAGTGACTTTAGAAAAATTCATCGATGCAGATAAACCTTTCCTCTTTCAAGAAAGAACACGACGTGTGCAAAGTCTTAAATCTCATCTTGCAAATCCCAATATATCCATCTCAGAGCAATTTAGAACCATATTTGATGCATATAAAATAGAATACTCTTATGCTAGAACCTTAGAAGCATATCGTGGGTCTTTGAAAAATGATAGTTCTAAAACAGTTGATTTTTTAAGAATTGGAAGAGTTGGCTTGTATTATCAAAGTTTAGACTTACAAGAGAGTGCTATATATGATTTAACTCACCATAAGTGGATAATTTTAGAAGATAAGTATAACCAAGATATTAAAAAAGCTATTAAAATGGCTAGAAAAAAGATTGCACCTGACTTTTTAACACTTCCTGTACTCACTACAAAGGCGAACTAAATGAAATATATACTACTTATTACTACTCTGATTTTCAATCTTTATGCTACATCCCTTGATGATATATATAAGCAAGTTAACAAAGATAATTCAGTGAATTCTCTTGAGAATGTGCAAAGAGAAACAAGTTTTTTAAAAGACTTAACAAAAGCAAAAAAACTTTTAAAAGAGAGTCAAAAAGCCCTTGTTTTAGAAAAGAAAAAAACTAAGAAACTAAGAAAAGATTTTGAATCAAATAAACAAAAGATTTTAAAACAAAATATTGAATTAGAAAAAAGAAGTCATAATCTAAAAAGTTTATTTACTATTGCTGAGGGGGAAGCAAGAGATTTYTCTTCACTGTTGCAAACTTCAATGACTACAAGCCAGATAAAAGATAGAGCTACTTTTCTTCAAGATTTATCTAACTCTCATAGCATTCCATCAATTGAGGATATACGAAAGTTTTGGAAACTATATCTTCAAGAAATTATAGAATCGGGAAAGATTACTACATACAAAACGGACTTAGTTAATACAAACGGAATTAAATCACAAACAAAAATAACACGTGTTGGATTATTTTCAGCATTTAATGCTGATGAGTATGTGCGTTATGATGATACATTAGGTGAGTTTGTACAAATCATGCGACAACCTAGTTCAAAGTATAATTCGTACATAAAAAATTACTTAGATTCTACTACACAAATAACACCCGTTTTAATAGACCCTACTCGGGGTGTTTTGTTTCACATGTTAAAAGAAAAAGCCACTATGCTAGAAAGAATAGAGCAAGGTGGAGTGATAGGGTATATTATCTTATGTTTAGGTTTTTTAAGTGTTTTATTTAGCTTATATAAATATATTAAGTTATCGCGTACAAATTCTTTAATGGATAAAGAGTTAAAAAATTTAGAAAAAAATCCAAATAATCCACTTGGAAGAATTTTACTAGCATTTGAGAAAYACAAAAGCAAAGATATTAATACCATAGAATCAAAGATGGACACAGCGATATTAAAAGAACTTCCAGAGATACAATCAGGTTTAGCAATGATAAAACTGGTTGCAGCTGTCGCACCACTACTTGGTTTACTTGGTACCGTTACAGGGATGATAGAGACTTTTCAATCTATAACATTATTTGGTACAGGAGACCCTAAACTTATGGCTGGTGGTATATCTCAAGCACTTATGACAACAGTTCTTGGTTTAGTAGTGGCTATCCCTTTATTGTTTATTTATAACATAGTCCATGCGAAAAGTAAAAAAATTCTAGAAATTCTCACRCAGCAAAGTAGTGTATTAGTCGCGAAACAACTCGAATTTTTAGATGAAAAGACAGATGAACTTTCTTAAAGTCGTAAATGATTTTAATGTTTTTTTAGAAACAGGGGGCGAAGTATTAGTACTTTTAGTTTTTGTTTCTATACTGTTTTGGACACTGATTATTGAAAAAATTATTTATCATAAAATAGTATATAAAACATTTTCAAGAAAACTTAAAAATCATTGGAGAGACCATCCCCAAGGAGAAACTTGGGAAAACATACAGTTAAAGACTGCTCAAGTCTCAGAGCTAAAAATTGCACTTTTTGCAAATGTATCAACTATGCAAGTGTTGATAGCACTTTTCCCACTACTAGGCTTGCTTGGAACCATAACAGGTATGGTTAATGTATTTGACTCTATGAGTTCCTTAGGAACAAATGCTAGAGCGATGGCAAGCGGTATATCTATGGCTACAATTCCTACTATGGCAGGGATGTTGTTAGCAGTCTTAGGTTTGTTTGCATATACACAGCTAGATACTGCTCTACAAAAGAAAATTAGAAAATTGAGAGATAAAGTTTTAAAGGATTCCGATGCGTAGAAATTATGATGCTCTTATGGGTGGAGATGAAGAACAAAGTATAGATATGACACCAATGCTTGATATTGTATTTATCATGTTGATATTTTTTATAGTTACTACTTCTTTTGTGAAAGAATCAGGAATAGAAGTAAATAAACCGCAGGCTTCAACAGCAAAGAATGATAAAAAAACAAGTATTATAGTAGGTATAAATAAGGCTGGAGAGATATGGATAGATAAGCATCTTGTCGATATTAGAGCTTTGAGAAGTACAGTTGAGAAACTACATGCTGATACACCAGATGGCAGTGTAGTCATAACTGCTGATACAAAAGCAGAAACTGGAGTTTTAGTGTCAGTTATGGATCAAATAAAACTTGCTGGAATTAATAAGATTTCTATTGGGGCAAAAAGTGATTCAAAATAGTTTAATTCGTTGGCTTTTTTCCTTAGCAGTTGGAGTTCTGATTACCTTTATATTGTTTTTATTTATGAACTATATGATTAGCTCTAAAGGGAATGAAATCATCAAAGGTGRAATATATAAAGTGATTGATTTTGTGCAACCTACACAAGAGTTAAGTGTACCCGAGATTCAAAAAGAATTACCTCCAGAACCAGTTATGCCAAAAGATCCTCCAAAGGTTCCTCAGGTCACTCAAGACAATTCRAATCAAGATGCACCAAAAGCTATACCTTTAGATATTGTACAGCCAAGTTTAGGTTTAGGTAAAGGTTTAGGAGGTAATGGTACTCCTAAGATGATGCAAGCAATGAAAATTGCTAAAATGGATTCTGTTTTGACACCTATGATTCAGATGAATCCTGTCTATCCATCAAAAGCCAAGAGAATGGGGATAGAGGGTTATGTGAAAGTTGCATTGGATGTTGATGCTAGTGGTTACATAACAAGAGTAAAAATCTTAAAATCAGTCCCTGCAGGAATTTTTGATAAGTCTGTTAAAAAAGCTCTCAGAAGATGGAAGTTTAGACCAAAAACTGTAGCAGGTAAACCTGTTGCACAAACCGGTGTTATTCGTCTGAATTTTAATCTTGGGAGTCAGTAAATGAAGGTCTTAAAATTAGTATGGCTTTGTTTATTGTTAGTAGTATCTCTTGATGCGCAAGATAGAAAGTATCAGTTAACACAGGTAACATTTGAGGGGATAACTAAAGTTCAGAAATTTTTAGATGTAAATAATACTAAAGAAGCACAAGAGACTTTAGAGGCATTAGAAAATTCATCTAAAGTGAGAAAGAAGTTAGATAAAGCTTATATAAGATTTTATTTTGGATATTTTTATACTCTAAATAATGATTTAAAAAAGGCAAGTCATTACTTCAATGAAGCTCTAAAATATAAGGCTCTTGCACCTGAACAAACTATATCTGCCTATTTAAATTTGGTACAAATATACATGAGCTTAGAATTATATACTGATGCATTGGATAACTTAGATAAGTTAATTGACAACTCTAAAATCGTAAACCCAATGTTTTATATAAACAAAGCAAATATATATATGATAMTTACTCAATATGATGATGTGATTAAAAATATAGATTTAGCAATMAATTTAGAGCATAAGACAAAAGAAGATTGGTTAAAGATGAAGTACTACAGTTATTATATGCTTAAAGACTATAAAATGGCTATAAAAGTTTTAGAATCACTGTTAAAAATTGATGCAGATTCCAAAGAGTATTGGCTACAACTCTCTTCATTATACTCATTGACAAATAATATTTCACTATCCTTAGCCTCTTTAGATGTACCAAGAATAGTGAAACTTCAGTTGAGTCAAGCGGAGTTAATGCAACTTGTTTCTATGCTTCGATATAGTGAAATGCCTTTTAAAGCAGCAAAGATACTAGAAAACCATATGAGTAATAAAAATCTTAACTTGTTAGGGGATTTGTATTATGAAGCAAAAGAGTATGATAAAGCTATATTCTGGTACATAAAATCTGCACAAATGAGTAATAATTTTAAGATATATTTTAAGATTGCACAAATATATCTTACTATGCACAATTATGCTCAGGCAATAAAAAATATAAACCTTTCAATAGATAAAAACTCAAATGAAGATAATGATAAAAAATATCTTTACCTTGGTAAAGCTTACTATGAAACAGATGATATTGTTTTAGCAAAAATTGCCTTTAAAAAAGCTCTTGTGTACACAAAAAGTAAAAAAATGGCGGAAGCTTGGTTAGCATATTTAAAATAAAAGAGAGTAAAAATGAAGTTTCTATTTATAACAGCTACGATGATTATCTCTACAGTGTTGTTTAATGGCTGTAGTATGCATCAAAATAATACTAGTATCAAAAATATAAGTTCTATTGAGTTCTCTCCAATTACAATTAGTACAAATGAAACAGAAAAGAAAACGATGCGTGTTTCAAAAAAACTTTCTGTAAAGTATACTGATGGTACGATTAAGAATTATAAGTTAAGTTATAAAAACTTTTTAAAAATGGGGGACAAGATAGGTCTCAACACCATAGGTCTTATGACAGATAAGAATGGTAATTCTCTTAAAAACCTTGATGGTTCTGAAGATATTTCTATAGCTCCTGATGGAAATTCTCTTATAAATGTTGCAAAACAATCATACTTGATAACACACATGGAAGAGAGTCCAGGTTCTATATATAAAACAGAGGTTACAGTTGCAAATGGCAGACTTGAAGCTATAAATACGGCATCGATAGATTTTTCAGCCATGAATGGAACCATTGTAAATTGTGCAAGTACAAAAACTACTTATGGTTCACATTTGAGTGGTGAAGAGGACTATGCATTCAACTCCATTTATGCTGATAAAAATTCACCATTTTTTATAGACTGTGCCTTGGATGGTTCAGGGAGTGATACACWAGGTGTATTAAACGAATTTTGTTACTCCATAGACCAAATGAGTAAGTATCTTGGTAAAAGAGATCTTGACAAAAACAATGGATACAATGGTAGTGAATTTATGTTATATAATTACGGGTACACTATCGAAGTTCAGCCACAGGCAGATGGTAGTACAAAATCTGCAAGACACTATGTGACAGGTAAATATACTCCAGAGCTTGCTCTTATGATGCCAAATCAAAAAACCATTTACATGACAGATGATGGTATAGCAAAAGGTCTTTGGAAATTTGTTTCAGATGATAAGATAAAAGAATTTCAAGCAGAATGGAGYGGAACACTTTATAGTGCTAAAGTAGATCAAGTTTCGGCTGTAAATGGTGGAAGTTTTAAGCTAAGATGGATAAAGCTTGGTCACGCAAGTGACAGTGAAGTTAAAAAAATGATAGATGCTAAAATGAAACTCACCGATATTTTTAGCATCACTAAACCAGATGACAAAGGAAATTGTACTACTGGTTTTAGGAAAATATATGAAGACGACAAAATGGAATGTTTAAACTTAAAAAAAGGAAGAAAGAAAGAGGCTGCATTTCTAGAGTCTCGTAAATATGCAGCATATAAAGGTGCTACTACGGAGTTCATAAAAGAAGAAGGTTTAACTTATAATGTTGATAATAATAAACTTTATGTGGCTATGAGTACAATTGAAAAAAGTATGGAAGATAATTATAAAGGTTTAGAACCAAGAAATGATATAAAATTAGAAAAAAATAGCTGTGGTGCTGTCTATGAGTTAACATTAGATACTGACTATAGTGCTACTAAAATGGAAGCAATTGTGATTGGAAGAGCTTTAAATGCTACTGATATGTATGCAGATGAGTGGTACTGCTCTCCAGAAAAAATTGCCAATCCTGATAATCTTCTCTATATAGGACACAATACATTACTTATAAGTGAAGATACAACTAAACATGTAAATAATATGACATGGGCATACAACACTAAAACAAAAAAAATGACACGTATTGCATCTTTACCAATAGGTGCAGAGGTAGCAGGTGTAGATAAAGGAATTGTCGACAATAAAGCTTTCTTATTTTTAAATATCCAGCATCCATTTAAAGATAATCCCGAAGCACAAGATAATTCAAAACCAAACTCAAAATTAATTGAAGATGCCACTGATGAACAGCTAAAAGCAATTGTTGGATATATTGATGGTATACCTGCTGAAGTCTTACAGTAGAGATGTTGTATTCTTCTATTTTACTCATTTTCATTGTTTTTAGTGTATCTGCTAATAGTATAAATAAACATCAATATATTTCTATGCTAGAAAAGCATAATCACATTAGTTACTCTAAAATTGTAAACAGTCGTGGCATATACACCGTTCCTATRTGCTATGCCAAGACGAAAGATAAATTTACTCATACTGTTTCTAACTCATGTTATATCTGCCACACTAAAGGCTCAAGACCAAATTACAATAACGATGCCTCTTTACAACAAAAGTATAGTTTTCCTATACAAATGATAAAAAATCCTTTTTTAAATATTTTTAAAGATCATAAAAAAGAAATAAAGAAAATCGATGATAAGATGATATTAAAATATGTCAGAGACAGCAATTATTTTGATAAAAATGGCTCAATTACCTTGTCAAATGTATTACCTAATAAGTGGAAAGGGTATGTCCCTGATTGCTATTTTAACTTCGACGCAGATGGGTTCGATAAAACTTTAAAAGGAAAATACACACTTTGGAGAGCTTATCGCTACTACCCTGTTGCAGGGATGTTTTGGCCAACGAATGGTTCTTCTGATGATGTTATGATTCGTCTTTCAAAAGTTTTTTCTAAGGATTATGGCAATGTATTTGATATTGATGTTTATAAATTAAATCTTGCTATTGTTGAAGCAGTAGTAAAACAAAAAGACATATCTTTAGAAAACCCAGTTAATGAGAAAAAATATGGCGTTGATATTAACCAAAATGGTATATTAGATATTGCAAAAAKTGTAAAATTAAATTCCTATGAGAAAATGAGTTATGTAGGTCAAGCAAAAAGTTTATTGAATAAAAAGATGATTCACTTAGCACTTGGATTGTTTCCTGAGGGAACGGAATTTTTACATTCTGTCAGATATTTAGACTGGAATGATAAAGAGAAACATGTCAYTATGGCAGCACACATGAAAGAGTTACGCTATGCAAAAAAAAAATCTTGGAAAAGTTATAGTGATTTAGAAAGAGAAGCACGAAAAGAGCTGTATGAGAATAATACAGTATCTATTTTTCGAGGAAATTATGAAGAAGGTTTACGCAATGAAATGGGATGGGTATACCAAGGTTTTATAGAGGATAGAGATGGTCTTCTTCGTCCTCAAACGCATGAAGAAACCATCTCATGTATGGGATGCCATTCGCATCTTGGATCAACAACTGACTCTATATTTTCTTTTACAAGAAAATTTGAAGGTACAGAAAAAAAATCAGAAAACTATGGATGGAATCATTGGTCACAAAAAGGRCTGATAGGAGTAAAAGAAGCGAAAGTTTATTATGAAAATCTAGGAACAAAATTTGAGTATAGTTTTTATTTAAAAAATAACCTCTCCTCAAGTGCTTTTAGAAATAATACAGAAGCAGATAAGAAGTTTTTCACTCAAAAAAAACAACTTAAAAGAAGTATGATTCAAAAACTACATAATGACATTTCACTATTATTACTTCCTTCTAAGGAACGTGCTTTAAAACTTAATAAAGCTTATAAAGTTCTTGTCACAGAGCAGAGTTATATTTATRGACGATATGCAAATATCGAAACTATCCAAAATGTCTTTGACAATTTTAACACAAGTACTACAACAGGTATTATAAAACCTATTATCAGAAGATAAGAATTTTGGAATGTCCCTTATACAGGGTACAATTACATAAAGGGAGATTATCTCCCATATAAACTTAAACTACTTGARGATGTCTCTTTATCCGACGTGCGACAAGAAGTCGCTCAATTTGATGTCGGTTAAGCATCGATAAAGACCTTCTGTTGGTCGTCTTCTTATCCGACAGTTTTCTTTGGTAACAGTTCAGAGTTTACAGTTGCTACAGCTGAGGAACAAAATATCGCTAATAACTCAAAAAAACTCATTAAAATGCGATTATACTTTGGAACTACATGTACATCACAAAAAAACTACAAGATGCAGCAAATCAAAAAGAGAAGGATGAAATTCTTGAAGCATTAAAAAATAGCTCAATTATCCACTATCATTTTTATAATTTTTTCGGTATTTACGATTTTCAAAGTCATTCTAAGAAAATTCACCGTTTGATTGCCATAGATGAGACAAAAGGCTTTCTCAATGTACAGATATATCAGGCCATTTATTTCCGGATATTCTAGTTTAAGCTAACTTTAAAGCGGGTTGCCGGAAAAAAGGAAATATGGATAGGCAACCCTAAACAAGCTAGAGTTGTAACAGATGCAATCATTCATTTGCTCAAGCCAGTACACGCTCATACACTCACTATTACAAGTGATAATGGTAAAGAATTTTCCTATCACGAGGAAGTGGCAAAAACACTTGATACTGAGTTCTACTTCGTTAACCCATATCAATCTTGGCAACGAGGTCTAAATGAACATACTAACGGATTAATTAGAGAATATTTTCCTAAGAAAAAACTCTTTAARGAGATTACAGRTGAACAAATAGTAGAAGTTCAGAACAAGCTAAACCGTAGACCTAGAAAGATACTTGGATACAAAACTCCAGGAGAAGTTTTTTTCGATACAATTACGAAATCTTATGTAGCAGTTTAATCAGGTGTTGCACTWACTACTTRAATTGGCATTTTATCTTTTTTGAAAATAAATCTTACTGAATTGGTGTCTTAGATTTTAGGGGCATTATATTTTACCTTTTTTCAACCCTTAATGCGAACATAGCCTAGATTTATTTCAACTTTTTAGAAAATGTACTTTGTACGATATCTAAAATCATTTGCTCATGTTCTTGTCCAGTATTTAGATTATAACATCTATAAAAATATCCATATCCTAAGCCTGGAACTAAATTAGCTTCGATAAAATAAGGGATACCTTTATCATTCATTTTAATATCTATTCTCCCATATCCTTTTGCTTTTAATGCTTTAAATGAATCTATAGCCAGTGAAGAAATTATTTTTTTGATATTTTTATCTTTGATTTTCAGAGATTTTTCTCTATCTCTTTGCTTATCATAAAAACCCAAAATTCTGTCACCTTTAGTGTTTTTTTCTGCAATAAGTTCTATAGGATAGATATTGTAAGAACTATTTTTAAAATCTTCTACGATAGCTACTGTATACTCTTTACCACTTAAATATGTTTCAACCAAAGAGACAGTATGTTGTTGGTCAAATATAGATTTTATTTTATATTTATATTCTTTATATGTATGCACAAGTGAATTTTCATCTATCCCTCGCGAATCTCCTTCATAAAGTGGTTTTACAAATAATGGAAAAGGCAGAGGTAGTGTTTCTTTATTGTACTGACCTGGTTTTGCTAAAAAAGATAAAGCTGTGTTTAATCCAGAATCTCTTATTCTTTGCTTGGCAATGCTTTTATCAAATTCAAGTTTGAGAGCATTTTTAGATGAGCCTGTATATAAAATATTGTGTTTTTCTAAAAAATCAGGAAACCAAATCTTTTTTTTTGAATCTCTTTTTTTTGAATCTCTATCAAAAAGTAAATATTTAATACCAGAAACTACTAAATCAGGTTTTTTTTCAACTAAGTTATTTAAATCATCTAAATTATTAATAATAGATATTTTAACTTTTTTATAATGTTTATCTAATTTTTCATACAAATTTAACAGTATCTTTTGTGGCATTAAATTTAAACTTCCAATAGGAGATGTTACAATTTCAATATATTTATTTATTTTCATTTTATTATCTCACTTAACTTTATAAAAAACTGTCTAATTTTCNTAGGGTATTGYAGTCTTTTAACCTTTGTTTTACTATATTTATCTTTTTATCAAAGCTTTCACCATTTATGAGTTGATCAATATAAAGTTTTGCTAATCTACTTTTTAGACTGGACTGTATAATGGCCTGAAAAATCAAGACAACTTTTCAGCTTAATTAATTCTACCTCTTTACTGTTACTTTATCCTACACTTTTAATAAATTCAAGGTAGTAATTCATCGGTTTTTGATAGCCGATAGCTGAATGAAATCTCTTAAAATTATATTTATGCATGTGAGCTTTTACACCTTCTTTTAGCTCCTTAATAGACTGATAGTCACTGATATAAATATTGCCATGTTTTAAAGTTCTGAAGAATCGTTCTATAACGATATTATCTATGCTTCTTGTCAGATAAGAAGACAGCCTCACAGCCATCCCCTCTCCTAAGAACCGTGCTTGCCACTTTCACGGCACACGGCTCAAGCATTAATAACTAAATTTATTGCGAA
>NVXO02000018.1 GCA_002733945.2 Sulfurimonas sp.
TTTTAATCTTGCGACCGTACTCCCCAGGCGGTTCACTTAATCTGTTAAGTGCATCACCGAGATGACTAGCATCCCGACGACTAGTGAACATCGTTTAGGGCGTGGACTACCGGGGTATCTAATCCCGTTTGCTCCCCACGCTTTCACACCTTAGCGTCAGTAATGTTCCAGGAGATCGCCTTCGCTTTAGGTATTCCTAGTGATATCTACGGATTTTACCCCTACACCACTAATTCCATCTCCCCCTCCCATACTCTAGGTAACCAGTTTCCAATGCAGTTCTATGGTTGAGCCATAGGATTTCACATCAGACTTGGCTTCCCGCCTACGTGTCCTTTACGCCCAGTGATTCCGAATAACGCTTGCACCCTCCGTATTACCGCGGCTGCTGGCACGGAGTTAGCCGGTGCTTATTCATATGCTACCGTCATTTTCTTGACATATAAAAGGAGTTTACACACCGAAATGCGTCATCCTCCACGCGGCGTTGCTGCATCAGAGTTTCCTCCATTGTGCAATATTCCTCACTGCTGCCTCCCGTAGGAGTCTGGTCCGTGTCTCAGTACCAGTGTGGCGGATCATCCTCTCAAACCCGCTACCCGTCATTGCCTTGGTAGTCTCTTACACTACCAACTAGCTGATGGGATATAGACCGATCTCTTAGCGAAAAACTTTCCCAACTCTTATTATAAAGAGAAGGAGTATCTAGTATTAATCATCGTTTCCAATGGCTATCCCAGACTAAGAGGCACGTTATCTATATATTACTCACCCGTGCGCCACTAATCCACCTAGCAAGCTAGGCTTCATCGTTCGACTTGCATGTGTTAAGCACGCCGCCAGCGTTCATTCTGAGCCAGGATCAAACTCTCCATAATTAATTATGAAAAGAAAAAGTAAATTTATTACTGATCTTTTGCCCAAGAATTAAAATTCATTGGCTTTGTTTTTACTCGTATCAAAACTGCTTAAAGTCCTTGATCAGAGCTTTTTTGTGCATAAGATTTGATAGAAAAAAATTTAGTTTTTTTCTATCTTGTGCTTTAGCACTAAAAGTATAGTTATCTATACTATTTCAAAGGGAACTAAAAAGATAAATCTTCTTAGAGTTCAAAATAGAATAGACGGTTGTTGTTTTATTAGTTATTTCTAAATAATTAAACTATTGTTGTTAAACATTAGTCTTCTTACTTGCTTAGTTTTCAATGATCTCAAACTGATTCTAAAGCTTAAACRTTAAGCCTAACCCCTCGTATTAAACAAGGTGTCTCTGTTTGTGGATGGGAATTATAGGGTCATACTACTTAGAGTTTGCTTAAGCGGTGAAGGGAATTAGAAAGACTTTTAAATTATTGAGACATAACCTGTCTCAGGTACTATTCTTATAACAATATTATTAGTTCCATCTTTTAATGTAATGTCACAATCATTCTGAATTAAATTATCATCTTCATAAGCTTCTGCATTTCCTCCCCCACTTGCTCCACCTAATTTTCCTTTAATGGGTCTTCCTAAATAGTCAAATGCAATTCTATGGCTACCCCACACCTTACAATCATTGCTAAAGCTTAAAGATGTTATGCCATAACTTTTTCCAAGATTTAATTTTTNCAKTCCTTGAAATTCGGGCTCATTTATCTTTAGTCTATTATCTGTACCACTATATCCACCTGTCATTACTTGATTTGCATTTTCTGGATTTTTTGCTATTTCATTGAAATTTGCGTCACCACTACTTTCCCCACTGGAATCTGAATATATTGTATATGCAATTTCATGATTTGAGGCAATAGTTGTTGGTCCAGATACAGATACAAAAGCTATCTGCCATCTTTTCTTGTACCAATTTGCATCACTAGCATCAAATTTATCATCTACCATAGCAAGATGTTGTGTATATCTTATATGTGAGACTAATTGAATCGCTGCTTCTTGTAAAGGGTTTGTTCTTGTGTTGGGGATAATAATCGCTGCTAAAATTCCGATAACAACGATTACAAATACCAATTCTATCATTGTAAATGCTTTTTTCATGTCTTTAGTATAGCTAAAAAGTGTTTGAATTAGAAGTGTTTGAATTATGAGGAGAAAGAAAAATAATCAAAGAGTCTAAACTCTTTGATTATAATGTCGAGAAGTTAGAATCTATATTTTTTCCGCTTCAGGAACATCGTAAAGGATATCATCCATAGGGTGTCTATACATTGGCATTGCAAGACGTTTCTCATCAAGTACATGACCGATGAAGCCTATTGAACGACCAACGATAAAGAAAGCGTTAAGAGTACCTGATTCAATGAATTCATCGATTTCATTCTCAGAGTAACCTAGTGCTCTCCACATATCTACCATTAAGATGCCAATAGTACCATCAACGTTTAAGATAAGGTTCTCTTTCTTAGATGTAGTAAGCGCTTCAACAGTTCTTGCATAATCAAGAAGTGGTGTTTTAGGAAAATGCTCTGCAGCAAAGTTCATAAGACCAGTTACACGTAAATCTGGATTCTTAAGAGACTTAATACGGTGACCGATACCTGGAATTGGCACACCTTCGCCTTTCATATACTTTAAGAAAGCTTTCGGGTCAAGGTTATTGTCATCTGCATGTTTGAAGTACTTAGCAGCACCATCAATAGCACCACCAAAACGTGGACCGATTGTTAAAAGACCAGTTACTAGAGACTCTACTACTGACTTACCAGCACGAGCAGTTACTTTAGCATTGTGAGCACCAGAAACAGCTGGACCATGGTCAGCAACAGTTTTAATTACAGTCTCAATAAAATCTGTAGCCCATTTTGGATACTGTTTTTTGAACCATAAAAGTGAAATAACATCACCGATACCTTTACCGGTATCAGGAGTAGCAACACTAGAGATAGGGAAACCAGCATAAGTACACTCTTCACCACGGTCATCAGAGATAGTACAGATAAACTCTTTACTTCTTCTAACAGATGGAATTGAATTCATTAATGGATCTTTGATGTCTTGAATTAYACCCTCAGCRTGGAGTTCATGATATACAGCAGAAATAATCTCTGGTAAATCATTAAATGAAGTTGGAACGTGAATACCAGCTTCTCTCATTGCATTGTTTTTATACTCAGCAGTTTCCATTTCGCCATTTGCAGAAGCACCTGCATGACCAAACTGAACACCTGAATCATAATACTTAGCAATTGTACCGATACACCATGCGATGATTGGTTTTTTGATTGCGCCTGACTTAACAGCTTCAATCACTTTATACTCTTCAGTACCACCAACTTCACCTAGTAAAATCATATATTTTACATCTGGGTTTTTCTCCATACGAAGAAGATTGTCGATGAACACAGAACCAACAAAACGGTCACCACCAATAGCAACACCCTCAGCAATACCATCAGCATTGATAGAGATTATGTTTGAAAGCTCGTTGAAAAGTCCACCTGAACGCGTTACAAGTCCACAAGAACCTGTACGGTGAAGTTTAGAGTTAATAATGTTAGAGATAGTTCCACCAATATTTGCAACTTTGAATGCACCTGGAGTGATAGCACCAACAGTTGCAGGTCCAATGATAGTTACATTTTTCTCACGAGCTGTTTGGTTCATACCACGAGCTAAACGCTCAGGAATTCCTTCTGCTGTAATCATTATAGATGAAAAACCACCAATTTCAAGTGCTTCCATAGTAACATCGTAAGCAGTTCTAAATGATGCAAAGTTTAAAAGTACATCAGCTTGAGGCTGTGCTTTTTTTGCTGCCGCTGTTGTTTTAAACAGTGGAATCATTACTTCATCAGGTCCGAAGAAGAATTTCTCAAATTTATTTCCACTTGTAGGTGCAACGATAGCAGCTACTGATGGAGTTTTTCTTTGAATTGTATAATCATAATCTAACATTCTTTGGATAGCAGTTTTGTTGTTGTTCCAGAAGATTGCTTGTGTATCTTTAGTATATAATTTTTCCATATTTTCTCCTTACTTCGCTAATGCCATACGAACGATGTCAGTTACGTGTGTTTCTGGTCCATAAACTTCAATGTAAAGACCTAATCTATCTGCAGCTTCTTTGATATCTTTAAGACCTTTTTCATAGTTAGGTCCTCCACGACGTACGTAGATTTTAAGATCAATAGCTTTCATTTTTTCAGCATAAATTTCAAATGCTTGAATGATACCTGTAAAAGTTTTCGCAACGTCAGTAAAGTTAGCGATAGCTCCACCGATAATCATAACTTTACCACGGCCTTGAGGATCTTTCTCTCTAGTCATAAGATCAAGAAGAGTCTCTGCATAGAATTTTGTCTCACCAGTAGTTGGACCACCTGAGTACTCACCATAGTTAGCAAGATCATCGATTCCAGCCATGTCAGCGATAGTATCTGCATAAACAACAGAAGCACCACCACCGGCAACCATAGTCCAGATTCTAGCTTCTGGTTTAAGTAGTGTAAGTTTAAGTGAAGCACCAGTTTTAGCATCAGCTTCTTCAATAGCTGAAACTTCTGGTGACTTAGCTTCCATACCAAATGCAGTAGGATACTCAACATCGCCCCACTCTTCTACCATCATAAATCCAGCAGTATCATCAAGTTTTGCAACCATATCTAAAAGCTCGATTTTATTTCCTTGCATAACGAAAGGATTGATTTCAAGGTATGCAAAGTTTAATTCACGGTATGCTTTAAAGAAACCAATACAAAATTCAGCAAAATTTGCTTTATCTTTATCAGCCACATCTTTAGGTACGTTTGCACGAATTTCTTTAGCAATTTCATCTTCAGTTGCAGTAATTGGAAATGATACTTCTATCACTTTTGCATCCCAATTTTCTTCAATAGCGATACCACCTTCAGCAGACATATAGATAACATCATTGTCGCCTACACATGTTGCAGAAACATAATACTCTTCTGATTGCTCATGAGGAGTAAATGGTTCAACGATAAAGTTAGTTAGTTTATCTACAGATGGTTCACCAGTAGGTTTGTCACCATCAAATGAGAAATAAACGCTCTGATCGCCAGTAGATTTTTCATCTATCCAAGAAGCAGCTTTAGCTAATGTAACGTCACCTGGCTTTTTGTCTCTAAAAAGAACTAAATCATTCATACCACGTTTACCAAATAGCATATCTGGTTTTGCAACTAAATTTTTATCTTTAATCCAAGATGCAGTTTTTGCAGCCTCTTTAAGTTCTGATCCATTTTGAACCATTACTGTCTCATATGCATAAGTAAAGTCTGGAAAGTATTTATCCCAATGTTTTGCTAAGATTGACTTAGCATCATATTCGCGTATCGCTTTTTGAGCCATGTGAAATTCCCTATTTTAATATTTGTACGGTATTTTAGCGTAAAGTTATTAATTTAATAGATTTTGATTATGCTAAGTTTAAAGTGAGCTAAATATTGTTAATTATAGTAACATCTGCTCTGTACAAAACACTATTTTTGTAACTTATAGTAACATTCGTTGCTTTTTTAGCTGTTATGTTTTTTTCAACCAATACAATATCTTTACACTTTGTAACACCATAAAACTTCAAGCGCTTTTGCATTTTTTCATCTGTTGTTAAACAGGAGACACCTCTCTCTTTTAGAATACTTGAAAGTTCTTTTGCCACATGCATTTCATAAGCAAAGTGATTTTTAGGGTTTTGTACAAAAGCATACAGTTCTTTATTAAAAAACACTAGTAAAGTGTTCGAAATTAAAAATATAAAAGAGAGAACAAATGCTAATTTGTAACGTTTTCTGTACATCTTCAGTCGAACTCTATATGAACTTATGTAAGACTGTGCGGCTAATGGCAAGGCGATGATAAGATAAGGAGCAAAATGTTCTAGAGGTATTCTCTGTCTGAAGGAAAGAACAAGAGAAAGCATTAAAACTGTGGCAGAAAGGTACCAGAGCATATCTATTTTGGAAGTAAAGTACCTTTTATAAAGTGCGTAAAAAAGATATATAAAGATTATTGGGGTGAAGATAGCGCTATAGATGCCAATCGTATCTAAAAAATGACCACTTGGCGAGCCTGTAACTTCAGAACCATACAAATAACTTGTTAGAAGGTATAAGGCTAGGACATAAACAAGATTGTACTTTTGTTTATTCATACTATAATATACGGCTAAACCTAAAAACAGATAAACGAAACCTACATCAGTAAGCGCATAAAGCAACAGTAGCACATTTAAATAGCGTTGTGGAATTTTTTCACTTAAATATACAAACAGAAATAGTCCAAATATCAACATTCCTGCAGAGTTTACAATGATTGCAGCACTCACTACACCTGGTAAAAGAAGAAAGACTAACAAGAGCCATAATCGATTTCGTTCTAAAGGAATATAGCGTTTAGAGATCTCATACATCAAAATAGCACTTAAGAGATGAAAAAGAATCATCATAAAACGCAGAGCAAAATCATTGTGTCCGAAAATATTTAAAGAAAGGGATGTTAAAGAAGATAAAACAGAGAAGTCGCCATACAAAAGTGATGCCTCTTCATATGATATGGAAACATGTGAAGTCTGTAGAACTAGCATAAGAGTGTCTACTCCTAAGATAAGGAAGAAGACATATTTTAAGATCATAGCTTTAAGAAGTTTCCGATTATYTCGTGTCCATACTCACTCATGATTGACTCAGGATGAAACTGAACTCCGTATATCTCTTTATCTTTTACTTTTAAYGCCATTATCTCTTCATCATCTGTACTYATAGCTGTTACTTCAAGTGTTGATGGGAGTGAGTGTTTTTCAACTAYGAGAGAATGGTAACGAGTAGCTGTAAACTCCCYAGGTAAATCTTTAAATATTTCGCAATTCGATATCTGTTTCATAATGGATGTTTTTCCATGCATCATATTTTTCGCACGAACAACTTTTGCACCAAAYACYTGRGCTATGCTTTGATGCCCTAAACATATACCTAAAATAGGCAGCTTGTCTGCAAAGTATTTAATAGCTTCAAGAGTAACACCCGCTTCATCAGGAGAAGCWGGTCCAGGGGAGATGATAATTTTCTCRGGGGAGAGTGCTTCTATCTCTTTGACACTCATCTCGTCATTTCGTATTATTTTTAAGTCAGCACCRAGTTCACGRCAATACTGAACTATGTTATAAGTAAAACTATCATAGTTATCTATCATTACAATCAAAAAATATTCCTTARAGGTTTAGTGACTTATTATAACATATTTAAAGGTCACTATTAAAAGTAGAAAAACTAAAACCTTATTCTAGTKCCTTTATTTTCTAAAGCGTTTAAAAACTCTTTTGAARTCTATCTTCACRCCACACTTAGTATCAAGGAAATCATATATCTCTTCACTRAAATCACCCTGTTTRTCATACTCTTTTCCATCGAGTTTATATASCTTTGCRACAAGATCATCTGGATAAACGATGATGTAGTACTTCACTTTTTCAGCTTCATAGACATCAAACTTRTATGTCTCATCTCTTTTAGCCGTAGAAGGGCTTATAATTTCTACTACTATTTCAGGTGCTTTAGTAAGATAACTGTCATTTGTTTCCCCACATGTAAGTACTATGTCGGGCCGTAAAACAGTATCATCACTTACTTTATAGTCCACTTCACCAAGGACTTCACATAAAGGGCATTCATCAAGTTGTTCTCGTAAATTATATATAAGTTCACTTGCCAAACTCTGATGYTTTCTCATAGRAGCAGGACTCATAGCAACGGGATGTCCACTCATCAACTCCCAGTCACCTTTCCARAGTTTATAGTCATTGTAAGTATAATGAATCTCTTCTAATCGTAATACACCCATATCTTTCCCACCTTATAGTCATTGACATTTATAAATATTAAATCGTAAAAATCCAATCTAACTTAACCCTAAATATCTTAACTGTCCCCTTGCAAAATCTGCACTCTATATTGTTGTTTAGTATTATAAAGATACACTTTTCACTTTTTCATCTGTTTGCATGTCTATTAGTAGTTGTCTTGTATTTATCCCAGTAAATATCATATAAAAAAGGATAAACATAAAGATAAATCCTAAAAGAGCGAACAATGGTAAGTTTGTACCGCCATTTTTATTTATACTATCTAAAATCATATACCCTATAGCACTAAAAACTATCTGCAAGACTACTAAAAAACCAACTGTTTGAGGAATATTCATAGTAAAAAACTTTACAAGTATGTGATGGATGTGAGTTTTGTCAGGAGAAAAAGGGGACTTTCCACTTTTTATACGTCTTAACATAACGATAAGAGTATCTAAAAGAGGGAGAGCCATAAGATACACTAAGGCTACTGGGTGCACATACTCTAAGCTTAAAACAGCTAACACACAAATAATAAACCCAATAGTAAGACTCCCACTATCCCCCATAAATATTTTAGCCGGATGCCAGTTAAAAAATAAAAAACCAACCAAAGAAGCGATAGTAAAASTCGAGAGCAGTACAATCATGTCACTATGGTACTCAAAACCTAAAAAAGCAAAAAAAGTCAGGATAACGATAGAAACAGAAGCCGAAAGCCCATCTATCCCGTCGATAAGATTAAGAGCATTTGTAAAGCCTGAAAGAGCGAACATGCTAAAAAACAGCGCAAAGATAGATGGCATAACTACCTCATAGCCATACCAAGTCCCTAAAGTGTAAATACTACAGTCATTAAGCCACATCAAAAAGACCGCCAAAAAAATCGCGATGAACTTCAACTTTGCAGAGACCTCATGTCTATCATCGTAAACACCCATGGCAAAAACAATAAATATGGAAACAAAAATGTACCAGTACTCTTGAACAAAAGAGAACTCAAATACCACAAAAGAGAAAAAAAGTGCAGAAACGAACCCTATCCCTGCACCACTCGGTGTGATAACACAGTGATGAGAGCGTTCATTTGGAACATCATAAAGATCAAGTTTGTGAGCATACTTTAAAATAAGTTTTACAAAAAACATGGAAAATGCGACGATGATGAAAAGCTTATNATAGTAAAATAGTACTGTCCTTCTCTAGCATTTAGATAAGGTGATAGCATCATCTTTTCCTTTATACATTCTACCATAACATTTGTTTAAAATAATTTAAAGTTGATTTATCGTATTGAAAATATATTTAATTACAACTATGCTTTGGTTAGTTCATAAGCTCCATATGCAAAAGTACTCTACAGTCTATTCTATATTTACTTTTATACTATGCATATTATTCTCATCTCATTTTCTTAATTATATCTAATTTTGTCGTATATGGGATAGAAAATCTTTACTCATCACTCTTCGGATGTGTGGCTTTTAGTGCTAAAGCACAACTTGTGAGAAAAACTAAATTTTTTTCTGTAGCCTCACCTTGAACTTCATTGACATCACTTGGTGCACCTAAAGGAGCACATCCGAAATCCGCTCTTGGATGTGTGGCTTCAGCCTCACCCTAACTTAGAAAAACTAAATCTTTGTTGGCGTCGCTCTAAAACTTATGTTTTAGAGCATTGTCTCTATCGAGACAATATTTTCTGCGAAGGCATATGAAAACTTGAGCTTTATATGCTTACCATCGCGTTTGCTGCATAAATTATTAGCCCTGCTATCATAAGACTGCCTACTAGTGTTATTATTATCATTTCAATTCTCCTAACTCTTTAATATCTTTATCCATTTTTAATCTTATTCTCTTGATTAGTAGCATTATGAATACCGAAGCTATAAATCCTAAAGCAGAAACAATTAAAATATACAATTCTACTTTTCCAGTCAATACTTGATAAAAGAAAAAGAAATAAATTTTTATACTCTTCTCTTAAAACTGCTAGTTCCTCTTTAATTTTATCAATAGGTGGCATTAAATTCCTTTAAGTATTTTAATTTCTGAATTTTAACATTAATTTAATGCTTCTTAGCGTCCATATCAAAGTTTATAACAGTGTATATAATATATACCATTGTTGCCATACTTAATGTAAAGCCTATTATTAAAGCACTCATTATTTCATATCCTCTAACTCTACTATCTTTTCAAAATATATTTGAATAACATTATGATTACAAGTAGAGTTATTACTATCCCAATTATAACTAATATTGAATAAATATTCAAACCTGGATGGTTAAAAAGCCATGCAACTAAGGATCAGTATAAAAAACTTTGCCAATACTAAATTCTTGTAGGAAAATCTTTGTTGGAGTTCGCGGTGAGCGTAGCGAGGAAGTCCCCTTGGGGGATGTACCGCAAGGGCATAAACAAATCTTTGTTTTTTAGTTCACTAAAAAGTAAATCCTTATCAGGATTCGATGTTCTTTTAAAAAAGAATCAAAACTAAGAGAATTGTTAAAAAAAAGATATTAGAAATTTCAAAAACACCTCTTCTTTTAGCGAATACATTTCCTTTATTTTATAATTTCAACAGGATATTGTGCAAAATCTTTATCTTGTGTTAATATTTTACAACTATTTGCAATCGCATTTTCTGCTATTAAAATATCATTAAAATCGCTTTGTGGAAACTCTATATATTTTCTTTGAAAATTTATTATCGAAAAATTATCATTTAAATTTTGAACATTAAATTGTTTATAAAATTTTGCTAATTCTCTTAAAATTAATTTTAAAATCATTTAGACCAGTTCTACTAAAGTCCATTCGTAACCAGCGATTTATAAACTCTGATATTATAAGTGAATTTACAAAAACTGAAGATTTTGCATTTCCGATTTTTTGTAAAGTATCAGTATAATGACTGATGAAACCTTCATAAGAACGCCCATTTAAAGGGCAGTATACATATATTAATACATTTGCATCAATTAAAATTCTATCATTTTGACTAAAACTATTTAAAGAACTTAAATTCATTTCTCTGAACCAATAACCGATTTTTCAATTTCTTCAATTTTATCAACATCGTTATAATATTCTTTTGCATTTGGTATTACTATTATTTGCAACAATTCCATATCATTTTTATCAAGTCCTGTTATCTTCAAATTTTTATCTATAAAATCATAGGGAAAATCTCCATATAATTTACCAATTGAAGCATTTAGAAATGAACTTATTATTATGCTAATACCCTCAAATGAAATTTCAACTTTTTTTGAATCTTTCAATTCTTTTTTAGCTAGTTCATATATTGCCAAGCCTTGATCCCTAATAGTTGCGCTATCACTTCCAATCACATTATTTACTCTAATTGTCATTTTCTTCTCCTTTTAAAAAATAAAATTTATCATCTATTTTAAACTCAATATTTATTATTGTACCGGGAAAATCAAAGTCTAGGATTTCTAAGCCTACTTTTCCATTTTTAATAAAATAATAACCTGTATTTGAAACTATTTCTAATTTTCCTTTTGTCAGTGTGATAAGCTCTTTTAACAAGTGTAAGCCTAATCCACCGATATCACCACGAGTACTATTAAGTTTTTGTATTGCCCATTCTATAGCTTTATCTTGTTGTATCTCTTTTTTCAAAAATGATGATACATTATGATGAATGCCTACACCCATATCTACAATCGTAATGTCTAGTTTTTTCTTTTGAGGGAAAAACTGACCTGCACAAAATATCCCACATGCGCTTTTACTATGAGAAAGAGAATTGCTAAAAAGTTCAATAATACTATTTGAAACTTCTTTCAAAACTTTATCTGAAAGATTATTTAGTCCTCTGTTTTGTAATAAACCATTTCTGAGTAAACTAAAAAACTTTTGCTGTTTAACCGTATCAGATATATCAAACTGCTGAAATTCAATCACAGACTGAGTATGGTCATTCATTTTTGAAAATTCTGAATTAAAAAATGGTAAAAAATTATTTTTACATAAAGTAGTATAAACTCGCTCTTTCTCAGGTTTATTAATCTTAACTTTAATATTTTTTGACTCCAAATAAAATATGTATCCACCTAGAAGAGCGGTAAAATTCGACTCTATAAACTGAGTACCTGAAAGATTGATAAGAACAGAATCAGTAACAAAACTTAATTCTTCACAATAAGTCAAAGCTTTTGATAGTGATTTCATTGTACCAATATTTATTTCATAAATCTTTGGCATATTATTTTTATCCCTTTAGGTAATTATTGAATATATAAGATGATTATACCAAAACTTCATCAACATCATAGGTGCACCTAAAGGAGCACATCCGATAAGCTTCTGTCTTTCGGATGTTGGCGTTCGCGGTGAGAGTAGCGAGGAAGTCCCCTTGGGGGATGTACCGCAAGGGCATAAAAAAATCTAAGAGCGGATTATTTTGATGTTCTTAGAAAGAACCAACTCTCAGTGACAGAGATCGTCACTGAGAGGCTTTAGCCGCGGCAGTCTACTCTGTACAAAACAGTACAAAACCTTATTTTATTAATTCTCTTAAATACTCATATCTCACATCATCATTATCATATGGCACTACAGCTATTTCATTTTTTCTTAGTAAGTTTTGTGCTACTTTTGGACTCTCATGAGAAATATTTAAAAAATCAAATGCTTTTTCATCCTTAAGACTACTAAATGAATACTCTTCTCTTTGCCAAAGCATACGGTTTACATGAGCTTTATTACTCACTCTTCCTACATCAGAAAAATGTCTTATGTTGTTTTTATCATATATCACAAAGTCAAAAACATCATCTTTTTCTATATGTAAGTACCTCTTAAACTCACTACTCACTAAAAGTTTTGTTTTCTCTTTTATCAGTTGAATTGGGTCAATATTTTCTTTTTTATGAAATTTATAACCGATAAAATCTTCATAAAGAGTCTTCATAACATTTTCAAAACTATCTTTAGAACGATGAATCTTCTCTTCACTTATTTTTAAATAGTTACCATACCAACTTTGCAAAGAATGCTCAGAGGCTTTTAACTGCTCAAGCATAGATGTTATAACTTTTTTTTCAATAGAAGGAAATCGATGAATATGTTTTAAGTGCTCTTCTTGTATGAACTCTATTTTAGCATACTTGCTAGAGTCACTCAAACGAATGCCAATATTAAAAAACTCATCGCCTCTAATATTTGGATAATATCTGATAACTTCATATATAAATAAATTACGCATTTCCAAATATCTCCTTATCTTCTATTCTTCTTGATAAAACTTCTTAACTCGTATTGAACTCACAGTAAATCTCTTACCAGTTATAGCCGCTGTAAAATCAAAAACTTTTCCTATTGCAAAGCCAATACTAAAAGGCATTTTAAAACCTATCTTTTCTTCTTTACCAAGAGCCTTATTCACTTTTTTGACTAAAGTGTTCATATCAAAGTCTGGTTTATCTATATAATTGTATATATGCACACCATTTTCAAAACCTAAACTATACTCTAAAAATGCAACGACATTCTCTACATAAGCCATAGACTAACGGTTTGTTTCATCACCTATCATCACAAACTTTACTATTTTTTCAAAAACTGCCCAACTTTACTAAAATTTTTAATCAAAAGTGTAAAAATCCCACCAACACCATTTTTCCTCAAAGCTAGTAAATCCTCACGACTTTTTCAGATGATATTTTTCAAACTCTTGTTACTCTCTCCACCAACTCTCATCTTATACAAAACTTGAGGAATATACTTTACTTTTATGCCAGCACTTAACACTCTCAGCATAAAGTCATAGTCACCCGCTATCTTAAAAYCYAAATCAAAGTTTCCATACTTTTCATACACTTCTTTTTTTAARACAAGAGTAGGATGAGCAGGCATCCATCCTTGTTTTAGTAAAGAACTATCAAAATCCTTACTTTTCCAGTATCGTAGTACTTTTGAAGTATCATACTTAGGAGTATATATCAAGTCTCCATATACTCCATCTAAACTAGCATCAGATATAAACAGTTTTCAAGATATTAGATATTTTTATAATCAACTATTTTAGGGTTATTCCTTTGTGATGTGAATCTAGGTAAGATTAATTTATTCATTAGTAATGGAACCTACATGCGGCTATGCCTATGCTGTTTTGAGAGACTTCATACACAAGACGATGTTCATCAGTAATTCTTCTCGACCAAAAGCCACTATACTGATGTTTTAAAGGCTCAGGTTTTCCTATGCCACTAAAGGGTTCTCTCTGTATGTCTTTTATTAAAGCATTTATTTTTTTAAGAGTTTGTTTATCTGTTTGTTGCCAGTAAAGATAATCTTCCCAAGATTTTTCACTCCATATCAGTCGCATTCTATCAAGTCTTTCTCAACTCCTTCACCTTCTCTAAGTTGTTTCATTGATTCTTCTAAATGCTCTCTGTTATTTTTATTACTCAAAAGATAACTTGTCTCTTTCATCGAGTTATACTCATCAAAAGATATGACAACAACATTTTCATGACCCTTTCTATGAATGATAACTTCATCGTTATCAAGATAAACACTATCAAAGACAGCTTTTAAATTATTTCTTGCTTCTGTTAAACTTACTACTTGCATTTTAAATTCCTTACAATATTATGTACATAATTATATCATAATAAAAAGTGCACCTAAAGGAGCACATCCAAAAAGCCACTCTTCGGAAGTGTTGCTTTAGCCTCACCTTGGCGTTTGTACCGCAAGGGCATAAAAAAATCTTTCTTTTTTAGCTCACTAAAAAATGAACCAAAACTAAATGCGAAGACTTTAGGTAACTAACCTCATAATCTCCGCACTGTTTCTATTAGCTAATAAAAACAAGTAGACTTTCATAAGCTGTATAAGCAGCTAATAAATGCCATAGAATTAAAAATAATTTCGCGCAAACGAATAAAATTGATATGAACACTTTACAATCTCCCATTAATGGATTTTGTTCACAATATAGCCACTGCACAACTTACCTTTCCATACCTGAAAGGTAAAGTATTATCAGCGAATATAAGTTTAACTTCTGTGTTCGGAATGGGAAACAGGTGAATTTTAAATATCTAATAGTACAGGCAAAAAAAAAGCCCATATACTTAAAAAGTATATGAGCTATTCATTATGAAATTTTAGGTAGTTAGACTAAAATCAAGTGTTCTTTATTAATCGTTTGCGCTTATTAATAATCCTAATAAAAGGATCGAACTAAATGAACACAGACATACAGAATGTATTCACAGGGTCATTATAGCCAACTTAATGCTCTTTTAAGTAATATTTACAAAAAATATAGAATTAATCTATATCAGTGTGAAAAGAAGAAACATAAAAAGACAAATTTCTACTCAGTATAAAAAACTTCATCTTCTGTCTTGTCAATAAACTCATACTTTATAGTACTAGCCAAACCATCTTTTTTTATGCCCTTGTGGTACAAGCTTTACAGGTCTAACAAATCCACTTTTTTCGATGCTAGTATCAAACATACTATCACTACAAAATTTCTTAACTCTTATAGAACTCACAGTAAACTTCTTACCAGTTATAACCGCAGCAAAATCAAAAACTTTTCCTATTGCAAAGCCAACACTAAAAGGCATTCTAAAACCTATTTTCTCTTCTTTACCTAAAGCTTTATTTACTTTTTTTACTAAAGTGTTCATATCAAAGTCTGGTTTATCTATATAGTTGTATATATGTACACCATTTTCAAAACCTAATTAGTACGATAGAGTTACTCAGCACTTACGACAACATATCCAAAACTTGCTACTAAAGAAATCAACAATGAAACTATAGTCCCTAAATAAAATAATATATTTGTATTTTCATCTAGGTACAGTTTAGAAAGTCCTGCAATAATAGCGACAAGAAGAGCAATAGAAATTTTGAATATATCTTTCAAAAAATCTATTTCAGTCTTTTTGTTAATTCTTTAATATATAAGATGATTATACCAAAACTTCATCAACATCATAGGTGCACCTAAAGGAGCACATCCGATAAGCTTCTGTCTTTCGGATGTTGGAGTTCGCGGTGAGCGTAGCGAGGAAGTCCCCTTGGGGGATGTACCGCAAGGGCATAAAAAAATCTTTGTTGGCGTCGCTCTAAAACTTAGGTTTTAGAGCATTGCATCGTTAGAGGCAATTTTTTTCTGCGAAGGCTTTATAAAAACTAATGCTGAAATGTATGAGGTTTACTTATAGTGTAAACACCATAGACTAGAACAGCCATTACCGTTAATATTCCTATTGTTCCAATTATTTCATTCATTTAAATCTCCTAGTTCTTCTATCAAGATATCTATATCGTATTTTACTTTCTTCATCTTTATTAGGATGAAAAGAGCTATCACAACTCCGATAACACCAATAAAGGAATATGTTACTACAATTTTACCAATAATAACTTGAAAGAAAATTGTAAAACTTCCAGTCAATACTGTCATAAAGAAAATGAATATATTTCTATAATCATCTCGTAAAATATTTATTTTTTCTTTTAGACTATCCATCTTTCCCATTTATTTAATCCTGCAAATTTGAATCTATAGTATTCTACTCAAAAATTATTAAAAAATAGTATTTATTAAAAAAACTTCATTGGCAATCTCACCGTTTGTACCGCAAGGGCATAAAAAAATCTTTGTTGGCGTTCGCTAAAAAGTGAATCCTTATCAGGATTCGATGTTCTTTTGAAAAAGAACCAAAACTGAAAATACTATTTAGGAAAACACCTATTATCTACAAAGATATTTGTCTATAAGATACTCTTCAATAGTTAATGAATTTTCAATTGCTTTTGTTATTCTATCTTGTAACTCCGGCTCTAGGATCCCTTGAAATTGAAGTTCTCCCTCACCATGTACTGCTTCTATAATACTTTGATCTTCTGTTTTTATATTTCTTAAATCCACTATTGTATTATGATCTTTATATGTAAAAAACTTTGATTCACCAATATTAATTGTTACACAATCTATTAGGTTCGATGGGTTTGAATAAAAAGCACCATTATCTTTAGAAGTTGGGAGAATAATCGTAAGTGGAAATTCATTGACTAAGCAATTTAGAGTAATTATATATTTATTTCGTTCTTCACTACCATCATGAAATTGATAATCAACCCAATAAAATACAGAAAATCTTTTTATAAATAAAACATTTTCTGTTAAACGCTGTACTGACAAAGTAGAAAGACTATTTAGCTTTTACTTGCTCAAGTACTCTTTGAACATTACTATYWRRYRKAWTTTTTTTTATTTCATTTTCTCTAACATGCGTACTTAGTTCTGGATTATTATCAATCATAGAAGAGAAAGATATATTATCATGAAGGTTTACAGATTTCCAAGCTGAAGTATCATGAGATAAGTTAGAAATTGCTTTTTTATCAATATCTTTAAATTCTAAAGCAAGTCTATTAAGTATAATCATTTGAGATTTTGAGAAAAACTTTCTGTCAAAAGGGTTATGATTTTCAAATCTAGAATGATCATCAGATTGTCTTTCTTTTACATTTATATATGTATTAAATTCTTTTACTTCACTTTCTAAATCATCACTATCTGTATTTTTACTATTTTTAATTAAAGAGTACACATACATAGGAACTGGACCTTTTGGCATTTTTGTATAATTATGGTTTAATATTGGCGTGCCATAAGCTTCTAAATGATATTTGTCAGCAAAGAAGCATAGTTTCATTAATTTAGTGATACCTAAGTATTTCATGTCACTTTCAATAAAGTAAGTAATAAAGTTTGCTAATTTTTTAATATCATAATTTTCCATGCTATATTCCTTAAAAAGTTTGGAAGTTTATAATAATTTCACTTCCTTATTGCTGAATACTATCTACTGTTCCTATAATATAATAAAATTTCTGTAAAGGATATTAACTAAATTTATTACTAATACTATCTATAGTTAAGCAACTACATAATAAAATTGGCGTTTGTCCCCAAAGGGGATAGCAAAATCTTTGTTGGCGTCGCTCTAAAACTTAGGTTTTAGAGCATTGCCTCTATCGAGGCAATATTTTTCTGCGAAGGCTTATGCCAGTTTGAGCTTTATTG
>NVXO02000004.1 GCA_002733945.2 Sulfurimonas sp.
AAATCCCCAAACCCTCTCTATTGGATTATACTCTGGTGAGTAAGGAGGAAGAAAGAGTAAATTTATATTATTTTCTCCATCATACTCTTTCACAATTTTAAAATGCTTTATCGTTGTTAGAGCATTTCCTGTATTGTGAAAAGATGAAATAAAATGACCTGTGTTGAGTTTAAAACTACCAAAGCAGTTAATACTTGTTCCGTAACGGTAGCCTCAATAGCTTACAGCTACACCTTTTGTACTCCTAGAAGTAATACGATTCCTCTCTGAAGAGAATCTACTTTCATATTGGGATAAAAGAATAGTATTTTCACTCAACTCTAAGAGAGTTTTTTTTACCTCCATCTAAAAACATTGATACTGTAATAGTCTCTCTTTGATAACTGTGTTTTTTTCATTCTTCATAGATTGAAGAACCTCTTCTTTTGTATTTTCTGGAATATTATAGACTACTCGTGGCATTAATTTCTTTTTTTTAGCTTCTAAAGCAATTTTCGTTCTTATTTAAAAGTTTGTTATGTGATAGTAATAGCTATACTTTAGTTGATTATTAATGGTTGTTTGGATGATATCTCTCATTAACTCATTTTTAGTTGTGTCTGACCTTCTTCTCACTTTTTTAGATCACTGTATTGAATAGGTTTTTTTATATCTCAAATGCTACAGGTATAGAWWSYWMRWKWSYSTRKTMAWGWGYMTTRWRAWRKTYGWWWSYTTKWRMRSYWWWWMCAAYTKWAYKKWSWWRWKRRTRAYRKTKCRTTTMWCTCWCTTTCGTCCACTTCTTCTCTTKRATMGTATCATCGAATATTAAACATGYCTCTTCACTYTCTACTTCYCTTACARTTGGCTTCACCTCTTTCYACAAATCTTTTGAGTTAAACTCATTTTTTAATAAAAATCTTGTTATTTGGTCATGGCTAACTTCATTATCCATCATATCTGATAGTCCGGTTGCCGTTGTGTATCCATTACTGCTGATTAGGTAGTCTATGTAGAGTTCAAGGTAATCTGTTTTCATAGTGTTATTTTAGCTTCTTTATTTTTAAAAGTTCGTAAGGTCAGTTATTAAAGCTAATCAAGTTTCGTTTATGGAACTACAGAGATTTAAGGCTTGTTAAAGGTGCATAATGTCAGTTATTAAAACTTTGTGTTCTCATATCTATCGTAAAGCCACTCGGCTACGGCTTGTTTCTCATCTTCTTTTAGTTGACCTTTTAGTGATGGCATCGTACCAAACTTCTCAATCGCACCTGTATTACACATACTATTATCAAAGTTTGGGTTTACGATGTAGTCTTTTACAAAAAGTATAAAAAGATAACGATTAACATCTTCTTCTTCATCTGTAGTTTTTATGTTTTCTTTGAGACGAGCTGATACTTCAACCATTGGTGGAGCAACAAGTTCATTTAGGTGGGAGAGTGCATACTCTGCTGTCATCATCTCTGCATGACATGCCATACAGTTTTTTTAAAAACCTCGTAACCATCAGCACCAAAAAGTGTAGATGCAAAAATAATACTCGATAATAGTAACTTTTTCATTTTTTTCCTTGAACTATAATGGTAATAGTACAAAAAGGGTGTTAAGTGATTGTTAAGAGAATTTATAAATAGATAAGATGATATTATTGCACTTATATTATAAAAAGGCAATCATCTATGTTAATGATAATAGTAGGCATATATACACTCTATGTCCTCATCACAATTTATACAAGTGTAATGCAAATTGGTTTTATAAATCAAGCCAAGAGAAAAGAGGCTGTTTTACTAAATGCACAAGACTTTGTAAAAGCCGGAAACTACGCAGTACGAAAAGAAAAGATGAACTTAGTGAGTGCATTTTTTGACTATCTCGTGTTTATCGCTTGGATAGGATATGGTGTGAAAGCACTGCAAGAGAACATAATGTTTGAGAATGAAGCACTCCTTAACATCACTATAGTGATGGGTTTTATAGTGATTAACTCACTTATCTCTTTACCATTTGGCTACTATGAAAAGTTTGTTATTGATAAAGAGTTCGGCTTTAACAAGTCTGGACTAGGTTTATGGATAAAAGATACACTTATCGCTTTTGTTATGACACTTGTTTTTGGTTCATTAGTAGTGTATGGAATCTTTCTAATCATCTCAAATTTTACCCTTTGGTGGGTTTGGAGTTTTGTGTTTATATTTGCTGTTATTATTTTGATAAACATGCTTTACCCTACGTTTAGAGCGACTTTTTTTGATAAACTGACACCTCTTAAAGACGAAGAGTTAGATGAAAGTATTAAAGAACTTATGGATAAAACAGGTTTTGTAAGTAGCGGTGTTTTTGTGAGTGATGCGAGTAAACGCGATGCAAGACTGAATGCTTACTTCGGTGGATTTGGAAAAGCAAAACGTGTTGTTCTTTTTGACACACTTATAGAAAAACTCACTACTAAAGAACTACTTGCAGTTTTRGGACATGAACTTGGGCATTTTGCACATGGTGATATCTACAAAAACATAGGACTTGTAGGTGCTATGCTTTTTGTTATGTTTGGACTCTTTGGTAATCTTCCAGAATCATTATACATGGAGATGGGACTTTCACCTGAGCCTTATGTTRTGATGATATTACTTATGCTTTTTATGCCAGTTYTWGGYTTTGTTATGATGCCWATTATGGGAATAGTWWSTCGCCAYAATGARTATGCAGCAGATAAGATGGGAAGTGAACTTGGTGGWSCAGCAGGRGCYRTAGAACTTGCAAACGCACTMMAAAAGTTAGTGACTGARAACAARAGTTTTCCACNNTCTCACMYYYWVTRTAYATTTTNTTNCATTACACRCATCCWCCAGTTTTAGAGAGACTAAAAGAACTTGGTGTTGACATAAATGATACTAGTAGTAGTTCATTAGAGGGAAAATGCGAAGCAAATATTTAGTAAAAGAGCTATTAAGAGAGATAACAGAGCTTTTAAATCCTCATATTCATAGAGCATCAAGAGAAGCACAACTGCTTCTTATGGCTCATTTAAACGTKGATGAGCTATGGCTTATMACTCATCARWSTWSTGARGTRRWAGATACTRAAGAACTYTTTGRKTGGGTGAGTAGACGAGTAAAAAATGAGCCCTTTGAGTACATAACAAATAGGGTGAGCTTTTATAGCGAAGAGTTTTTTATAAAAGAGGGTGCTCTAATCCCTAGACCTGAGACAGAACTGCTTATAGATGAAGTCATAAAGAACTTTCCCGATAAAGAGAGTTCTATTACATTTGTAGAGGTTGGGGTAGGGAGTGGAATCATCTCCGTTATGTTAGCACTACATTTTGTAAATGCTCGTTTTATYGCAGTAGATATTTCTCAKGCTGCTTTGACAATAGCAAAAGTAAATGTAGATAAGTTTGGACTAAGTGAGAGAATAGAGCTACGTTTAGGCTCTTTACTTGAACCAATAACTGAACATATCGACTACCTCGTCTCAAATCCTCCTTATATAGAAGATGGAGTAGCTCTAGAGTCTAACCTTGATTATGAACCACAAAATGCTCTTTTTGGTGGTAAAGTTGGTGATGAAATTATTAAAAAACTTCTTGATGAAGTCTTAAAGCAAAAGATTAAATTTTTTAGTTGTGAGATAGGTTATGACCAACAAGATAAAATACGAACATATTTAAAAAATAAAAATATTCATAGTATAGAGTTTTACAAAGACTATAGTTCTTTTGATAGAGGCTTTACACTAAAGGTGCAAAATTGNAAAAAAAATATTTATTTAGACTTTACTTACTTGATCGTTTTAGCTGCTTCTTTTGGAGGCGTTATGGTTTTAGGTGCATTAGTTGCACCAGTTATTTTTCATACAGACAAAATTGTCTCAGAAGTACTCATTGACAATTATAATGCCGGTATCATTATGGGTGAGATATTTCATCGTTTTTCTTACTGGGTTTATTTTTTAGCTGTTTTTGTTGTTTTATACGAGGCTATTTCGTATAAAAAAGGTTTCCGTGATGCTATTACTTTTGCATCAGCCGTAATTGTTATTGGAACATCTTTGATGTTTAGTGTTGTATATTCACCAAAAATTCTAGAAATGCAAGCTATGGGAAGAGAAGCGACACAAAGTGATACTTTTGATAATCTTCATATCGCTAGTGAGATAGACTTTAAAGTACTAGCAGTAGCACTTATAGTTCTTTTTGTAAGAAGGTTAATGTTACTCCGTACTGTTTAGTACCTTGTCTCGCAGTAAGTTTACCTACCACCAAACTTATCATGCCACCACTCTGATGGAGAAAATGTTCTTGTCTTTATAGCATCTTCATCAAATGGGTACTCATAGTTATTGCAGTAGTCTAAAACTATTTCATAAGCATCATTTATAGCCATACTCATTTTAGTGGCTTTATCTTGATCATGGCTATGTTTATCAGGATGCCATTTTTTCATGAGAAGTTTATATTTATTTTTGATTTCTTTAAGAGAGGATGTTTCGCGAAGGCCAAGGAGTGTTTTGGCCTTCATGAGTCGTTCATAAGCAGTAGACACTTTTTAGTCTTGTTGTTGTCTCATATATGCAGGTATGTCAAGGTAGTCTGCGTTTAAATCACCACCAACAACTAAACGAGGGCGAACTTTTGCACGAGGCATACTTGGAGTTTCACTTACAAACTCTGGATTGTTTGTAGTTTCCACTTCTTTCTCAAAACCTGTTGCAACTATTGTAATTTTTACATAGTTTTCAGCTAAGGTAGTATCTGTAGATGTTCCAAAAATTATATCAGCTTCATCATCAGCACTTTCATTGACAACATTCATTGCATCATAGATTTCCATGATAGGAAAGTCAGGGTGCATGTTAAAGTGTACTAAAACACCHAGTGCTCCATTTATAGACATGTTATCAAGTAAAGGAGACTCAATAGCAGCTTTAATAGCTTCATATGCAGCATTTTCACCTTCGTGCTCACCAACACCCATAAGAGCCATACCTTTATGGTTCATTACAGTTTGTAAATCGGCGAAGTCAAGGTTGATGTCATTGTCTCCATTTGAGAGGATAACACCAGATGTTCCACTTACAGCTTGCGCTAAAACACCATCRACAATTTTAAAGCTGTCTTTGAGTCCTAGTTTTCTATCGATGATAGATAGAAGTTTATCATTAGGAATAACAACAATAGAGTCAGACTCTTTTTTTAACTCTTCAAGACCAGCTTCAGCAAGTTTAAGTCTTTTTTTACCTTCGAATGTAAAAGGTTTAGTTACAACAGCGATAGTGAGTGCTCCAACTTCTTTAGCGATTTTAGCAACAATAGGTGCAGCACCTGTTCCTGTTCCACCACCAAGTCCAGCAGAGATAAATACGATGTCAGCACCTTCTAAAGAAGCACGAATGTCATCATAATTTTCTAAAGCAGAGTCTTTACCAACCTCAGGCTTCATACCAGCACCAAGACCTTTTGTAAGCTTAGCACCAATCTGAATCTTTGATGCGGCAGAGTCTTCACTTAAAACTTGTGCATCAGTATTTACAAGCATCATTTCTATGCCAGTAACACCTTCTCTTAGCATATGACCGATCATGTTTCCACCACCGCCACCAACACCAACAGCTATAATTCTTGCACCGGTTACGTTACTTGCCTCTTCTACTACAAATGGTTCCATCATCTCACTCCTTTAAAATAACTGGGTAGCCCAGTTCCAAAATTTACTCAAGCTACCAGCTTCATCACTCTTTTTCTCTTTTTTACTATCTAAAGATATCATACTCGGTTTTTCTTCATCTAAACTAACTGAAGCCATAGGTATCTCTAAAGATGGTGTTAAACTAACATCTACTTGAGATGTAGGTGTCTCATTTCTATGTCGTACTCGCTTGTTTGCATCAATCTCATAAGGAGTATATGCGAAAGCTGAGTACATAACAAGACCAATAACACTTGAAAACTCTGCATCTCTAAGTTCATCAAAAAGACCATCCATCTCTACAGGGCGTGCAAGTCTGACAGGTTGTGAACCAAAAGTCGCTATTGCTAACTCTCTGATGCCTTCCATTTTAGAAAAACCACCAGTGAGAACAATACCTGCACCAATTTGCTCTTTTAAACCACTGTTTTCTATAAACTGAGCTAAAATCATAAGTGTCTCTTCAACTCTCGCATAAATAACATTATGCACAACATCTAAAGAAACTTCATGAGTATTGTCTACATCACCAATTACAGGGATTTCTATAAGATCATTACTTTGGTTGGTAAGTGAACCATACGTAAGTTTCACATTGTCCGCAACATTAAGTGGTGTGTGTAGTGCCATTGAYAGGTCACTTGTTACATGGTTTGAACCTACACCTAARAACTCATTGTATCTGATAGAGTTTCCAGCATGAATAACAATATTACTTGTATTTCCACCCATATCTATTAAAGCTACACCGAGTTCTTTTTCATCANCDTTTAANAGTTGCTATAGAAGAAGCATAAGAGTTAAGAACAATRTTTTCTACTTCAACACCAGCACCTTGWACAGCTTTTTTTAGGTTGTTAAGATTTGATTTTTGTGTWGTDATTATATGTGTTTCTACTTCTAAACGCGAAGCATTCATTCCAAGTGGATCTTCTATGAAGTCTTGATCATCYACTTTGAAGTTAAAAGGCAAAGCATGTAGCACTTCATATTCGTTAGGAATRTTAGCATTATAAAGAGATGTATGCATAACACGTTCAATCTCTTTAAAACTAATCTCTTTACTTTGGATATTTACAATACCGTTTGARTTAAGGCTTTTAGTATAGGCTCCACTCATTGAAACGATGGCTGAACTAACATTACTTCCTGAGACACGTTTAGCATCTTCTACTGCTGTTTGTATACTACGAGACGCAAGTTCTATATTTGTTATACTACCGCGCTTAAGACCCTGTGCTCTAGTTGTACCAGCTCCGGTAATTGCAATGTTATTATCATTGTCAATYTGAGCGATAATAGCACATATTTTTGTTGAGCCAATATCAATGGCTAAAACAGTTCTGCTCAATTTAGAGTCCTTGCATAAATATCTCTGTATGGTACTTVTTCTTTAAGGTTTTAATTAAAGCCTTGTTGAACATACCACTYTTTAGTTGTTTAACTGAAGAAGCTAAGTCATTATTTGATTTATCAAGCAATTTTTGTTCCATAATATAGTAAAGAATAATTTTTTGACTGTTTAATACTATGTATGAACGTTTTTTATCATTTGTGAAAAGCTTTTGTAAAAATTCTGTAGCTTCTGCTTGTGTTAGTCCCTTGATTTCGTTTATATCTCTACTTGTTATAAAAGGTGTGTTAGTACCCTTAAATGTAGCGATAGAGTTATTTGCTAATTCTTGAAGTTTTGTCTTTTTTGTTTGGGCTGTATAAATAGCTASCAAATCTGATTTAGCATCTTCATAACTTTTTGCTATTGAAGGGTTMACTTTTACTAATTYAAAAGTMTGATATGTTCCATTTATTAAAATAGGTTTCATATAYGGAGATGATAGTGAGAGTTTAGCAATCTTATCAAGTGTTGCTGCATCAAAGATATTATCTTCTCTAGAGAGTGTTGCAGACTTAAAGACTACATCAGATGCCAGTTTACCTTTTTTGTAAGATATATATGTCCTAAGTGCCTTGTCTTTAGTTGCTTTAGCATTTAACTCTTCTAAAACCATCTCTTTCGCATTTTCAAGTGAAAGAATTTTCCCTTCACTATCTTTAAAGTGTGTTTTGTTATCATTATAATAGTTAGAGATTTTTCCATCATTATAAGTTTGTGTAATGTTTTCTTGTGTAATGTATTTTACATCATATGAAACAGCACTCATGAAGTTGTTTTTACTTTTTTCCCAAAAAGGCTTAAGTAAAGCATCTGAAGTGTCGACTTCTATATCATCTTGACTCAGTACCTTGTAGTTAATCTTATCGGAGATGTTCATAAGTGTATTTAAAATGTTTACTTCATTTTCGCTTGTTTCAACTGGAAGTAGTTTGAGTAGTTTTTGAATAAGTAAGTCCTTTCTTAGGGCTGTTTCATACTCTTTTGTAGACATATTGTTGTGTGAAAGCACGATTTTATAAGATTCTTTATCAAAAGCACCATCCCTAAAGAAGTACTCTTGTTTTGTAAGTGCAGCTATAAGCTCAGTATCGCTGAGTTCTAAATCATATGAAGCAGCCAGATTTAATAGAAGTGCTTGTTGGACAAGTTCTTCTAAGGCTTGCTTYTGAAGTCCAAACTGTTTTGCTTTTTCTTCATCAAAATTACCTTGAAACATTTCATTATATTTTGCATATAAACGAGAGTAGCTTTTTTGTAAACTACCCTGTGTTATTTCAACATTTCCAACTTTTGCAACTGCTCCAGCTTTATCGCCATAACTATATTGACCCCAACCAACAAAACCTGCACCAACAAATGCTATTGTTGAAATCCAGATAGTTATTATTAACCATTTTTTATGTCTTTGCATCCATGTAATCATATTAAATAAAACCTTACTTTTTGGTATTTATGTAATAATAGGTAAATTAGGATTAAACCTTGATAAAAATTGATTGAATTAAGAAGAGAATTATTCGGTGTCGAAGTTACTATGAGAATTGTCTAACATAAGTAAGCGACAACTTTTTTCGAGTATGGCAAGTTTCTTCGCCATTTCATGGATATCTCTGCTATAAGCATAGACACCATAACCACGGATAACCATGATGTTAGTTTGGTTTGTTTGTAGGTAGTAAGCAATCTCACTATCGGCTCTATCGTACCAGTCTTCAAACTGTTTAGGGTCGATAATATCAATGGAACCTATTTCTTTATACCCAAAGTAGTCTTTTGGAATGATTGTTTCATGTTGGAGTGAGTATGCAGTTGTGAACTGTGGCATAGAAAAACAGATAAACTTTGCTTCGCTTATTTGTGAGTAGATACTAAAGTGAACTTTTGCATCTATACTCGCTTGTTTCCATCTGTAGTCTTTTTTAAAATAAAGCTCAATCAAACTCGTTTCATCAAGTGCATCAAAAATAGCTTCTTTTGTGTTTATGATAAAACGATTTGATTCTGTTTTTGCTGAAATACTTCCATGGTAAATACCAAAGAAATCTTTTCTAAACATAGAAAGAGCAAGAGTAGAAAGCTTATTTTTAAGACTTTGTTTATTCATGATCTATTTTTTAAACCAACCCTTCATTTTATCTATAGCTGCGTCAAGTACACCCTCATGTGGTGTTGACTCTATTCCAAAKGATTCTTGAAGCTTAGAAAGAAGTTCTGCTTGCTCATCATTTAGTTTGTCAGGGTACTGAATGTTAACAATAGCGATTAGATGTCCTTTTCCGTGGCCATGAACATCAGCTATACCTTCACCTCTAAATGTAAAACGCTGCTTATCACGAGTCCCTACATCTAATTGCAGTTCAAGCTCGCCCGTAAGTGATGGAATACTTATACTCTCACCTGTAATTGCTTGTGTAAAGAAAACAGGTATTTCAATATAAACATCATTGTCATCACGGATAAAGTGCTTATCTTGCTCCACTTCAAAAGTAACATATAAGTCACCACGAGAACCTTTTTTCCCTATGTTCCCTTGTCCTGAAACTCTGAGTCTGTTACCTGTATCTATTCCCGCAGGTATATTTACATTAACACTCTCAGAAATCTCATCAAAACCTTTTCCTTTACAGCTTTTACAAGAATCAGTTGCGGCACTACCCGTTCCGTTACAACCTGGACAGGTTTGAGAAAAAGTCATAAATCCTTGTTTCATATAAACTTGACCTTGGCCATCACACTGTTTACATGTAGAGAGTTTGGCATTTTTAGCACCAGTACCCTTACACGGTTTACATGCTTGTTTATATCTATACTTCACTTCTTTCTCGCAACCAAACACTGCTTCATCAAAACTAATACGTATATCAACATTCATATCAAGAGGATACTTGTCCATGTCGGCTGGATTTTGACGACGACGTCCACCACCGCCACCCATACCATTAAACATATCTTCAAACATAGAACCTAGGTCGTCAAAACCTCCAGATGAACGACGTCCACCGCCAGCCATACCTTGAAGTCCTTCTTTACCGTAACGGTCATATATACTTTTTTGTTTTTCATCACTTAAACATTGATAGGCTTCATTACAGAGTTTAAACTTGTGTTCAGCTGCTTCATCACCTGGATTTTTATCAGGATGGTATTTTTTAGCCATTGTTCTATATGCTTTTTTTATTGTGGTTTTATCTGCACTTTGTGATACTTCTAATATTTCGTAGTAACTTAAATCTTCCATTTTTTCCCTATAATTCATAATAATATTTTTGCAATTATACCCATAAATATTAAATATTATAAATGCTATAATGCACATATGAAAGCAAGCACCTATTTTTTAATAATTACACTCCTCTTATTTGGTTGTTCTCCTAAACCAAAAGTTCTATTTGAGTCACTTCCAAATACTTACCTTATGGAAAGTGACTTTAACTCTTTACCAAATTTTACACAAGAAAGTTATATTGAAGTGCTAGAGAATTTTAAAAATAATTGTCGTAGTTCTAAAGCGAAAAAGTTATATGCAAACCTTTGTGAAGAAGTAAAAAGTATAAATAATGCGAAGTTGTTTTTAACAAGCTCTTTTACTCCTTATAGCGTTACAAATAAAGAAGAGAAAAGAAAAGGGCTTCTCACGGGGTATTATGAACCTAAACTGAATGCTTCTTTAACAAGACATGGTGCATATCAGTACCCTTTATATGAAACACCCAAAGACCTAGTTGTTGTTGATTTAAGCTCAATATATCCAGCTTTAAAAAACTATAGACTAAGAGGGAAAGTAGTAAATAATAGACTTGTTCCATATGATACAAGAGCGCAGAGTAAAAAGAAAACTATAAATGCAGAGGTTATATGTTATTGTGATTCACAAATTGATAAGTTTTTTTTAGAGATACAAGGTTCGGGAAGAGTTGTCCTAGATAATAACAGCACAATATATGTAGGTTATGATAATCAAAATGGACACAAATATAGAGCTATAGGTCGTTACTTGGTAAAGATAGGGGCATTAACTTTAAAAGAAGTCTCCCTTCAAAGTATTAGAGTATGGCTCACTCAAAATCCTACAAGAGTTGACGAGGTTTTAAACTATAATAAGTCGATTGTTTATTTTAAACAAAGAAATCAAAGTGCTACTGGTGCCTTAGGTTTAGAGTTAACTCCTAAGGGTTCAGTTGCAGTAGATAGAAGGTATATACCTTTAGGTAGTATGTTATACTTGCGCTCCAATATAGCAAACAAAGAGTTAAATACAATAGTTTTTGCACAAGATACTGGTGGAGCGATTAAAGGAAGTGTTCGTGCTGATCTTTTTCTCGGAACTGGTAAAGATGCTCTCGCGGTTGCTGGCAAACTAAAGTCAGAGTTAGAGCTATGGATACTACTCCCAAAAATAACAAAGAGAAAACTAAATGAATAATACACTAGAAAAATTTAATCGTTTAGTTGATGCCCTTCAAGAATTACCAACAATTGGTAAAAAATCTGCGACAAGACTTGCTTACCATATGATAATGAATGACACATTTATTGGTATGCGTATATCTCATGCTATTGAAGATGCTTTGGGTACCTTAAAGAAGTGTATGGACTGTGGTGGAATGAGTGAAGATGAACTCTGTTATATATGTACGGATGATGGACGGGACTCTACTCTTTTGTGTATAGTAGAAAATGCCAAAGATATTTTACTTTTAGAAGAAAATGGTCTTTTTGATGGAAAATATTTTGTTCTTGACTCTTTAGATGAGTATAGTGTGTCAAAGTTAGAGTCTTTAGTGGAAGAGGGTGTAAATGAGATACTTTTTGCCTTAACACCATCTATTCCTAACGATGCAGTGATTCTCTACATAGAAGATAAACTGAGTGCATACAATATAAATTTTTCTAAAATTGCACAAGGTGTACCAACAGGAGTAAGTTTGGAAAATATTGACCTCTTATCCCTTACTCGTGCACTTGAAGATAGAGTTCGCGTTTAAATGAAGTTTTTTATATTACTATTATTTTGTTTATTTTTATCAGCAAATGAGATAAGTGATAATAGCACATATAATTTAGCAGAAGTAGAAGGAAAGACTACAAAGTCAAGTATACAAAAATGGTTAGATCATGATTTTGGGCTACGTCCTTATAGAGTAAACTATATCCTACCATATGGAGCGAGAGGCGAAGCATATGAGTCTCATATTCCCTCAGTAGACTATAAAAATATAGAAGCTGAACTCCAAATAAGTCTACAGTTAGAAGTAGGTAGTAATATTTATGGTTTAAGAGAGAAGTATTATGTCTCTTATACACAGCAATCTTTTTGGCAGATTTATGCAGAATCAGCACCTTTTCGTGAAACTATGTATAACCCTGAGGCTTTTGTGATTTTTCCTATTGAAGATGACGATAATTATTTTAGACTYCGTTCTTTGAAGTTCRCTTTAGCACATCGCTCAAATGGACAGCCAAATACAAAAAATGTAGTCTTTGATAATAATCAATCTCTTGGTAATCTCTCTCGTAGTGTAAATTATGTTTACACAACTTTAAGATTGCAACATAAGTCAATTCTTCTTGATTTAAAAGTATGGATTCCTTTTCCTGAAGATCCAGATAAGAGCGATAACTTAGACTTAATGGACTATACAGGTTATACAAGTGCAAAAATAACATATTTTTTACATGACCATATGTTTACACTTAAAGGACGGGGAAATCTTGGAACAGGAAAGGGTGCAGTTGAAGCCACATATTCATACCCTCTTGTACATAACTACTTTTTTACAAAGATATTTAGTGGTTATGGGGAGTCTTTAATAGATTATAATAAGTATATCACTAAGTTTTCAATAGGGTTTAGTTTCTCGCGTTAAGGGATTTTTTTATAAAAGAAAACTTTGAGCCATCTCTCTTTTTATATCATCTTTTCTTAAAGTAGACTGTACAAATAGTTCATTTGCAAGTACACCTTGACCTAAAAGCATATCTGCACCATCTTTATATGTAATATTATTATCATTTGCAAGTTGCAAAAATGGTGTGATTTTTCCATATATTGCATCTGCTACAAAGTTTGTATTTTTTAAGATAGAAAGTAGTAACTCTTTTGGTGCAGGGAGTTCTTCATCTTTGAGTCCTGCACTTGTAGTGTTTACTACTAAGTCATAGTGTGAAAGCTCAAATGTATCCCAAATATATGTTTGGCAACCTAGGTCATCAAAAAATGGAAGACGTCCCTTACTTCTGTTGATAACACTTACTTTGATACTCTCTTGTTTAAACCTTGCTGCAAGTGCTTTGGCTGTTCCACCAGCACCAAGTATAAGAATTTTGTTTATCGTTTTAAACTCTTCTATTGCATACATAAAACCATCAGCATCTGTGTTATAACCAATAAGTTTTCCATTTTCATTTATAAGTGTATTTACAACGCCAATAGTTTTTGCAAAACCACGGACTTCATCACAAGCATTAAACGCAGCTTCTTTATGGGGAACTGTTACATTTGCACCAGAGAGATTGAGTGCAAAAAAAGTCTCTTTGAGTTTTGTTCCATCTTCTAAGTGTGTACGAGTATAACAAGCAGGGTAGTTTAGGTTCTTAAAAACACTGTTGTGCATAAGAGGTGAGCGCGAGTGTGAGACGGGGTTCCCAAAGATAGAAAAAAGTTTCATAATGTATGAGTTACTTTTTATCTAAATCATGAAGAGAATGAATAAGAGCACCGAGTTTATTTTCAACTTCTTGGTACTCTGTCTCTTTTACGCTATCAGCTACTATACCTGCACCAGCTTGGAGGATTACTCTATCTTCTTTAACCATAGCGGTTCTAATTGTAATAGCTGAGTCCATATTTCCATCAAAACCGAAGTAACCTATGCTTCCACTATAAAACCCGCGTTTAAGACCTTCATACTCTGCTATAAGTTCCATCGCACGAATTTTTGGTGCACCAGTCATAGTTCCTGCTGTGAATGTTGCCATAAAGAGATCAAACATATCTTTATCATCAGCAAGTTCTGCTGTAACATCTGAGACTATATGCATAACATGAGAAAAACGCTCTATATGCATCATATCTTCAACTTTTACAGTTCCTGTTTTTGCAACACGGCTTACATCATTTCGACCTAGGTCTATAAGCATAAGGTGTTCAGATAATTCTTTAGGATCTGCTAAAAGTTCGAGTTCAAGTTCTTTGTCTAACTCTTTAGTAAGACCACGTTTACGTGTTCCAGCAATAGGGCGAAGCAAAAGTTTATTTTCCTCTAAACGTACCATCACTTCAGGAGAAGAACCAACTATACTAAAGTCTTCATATTCCATTAAAAACATATATGGAGAAGGATTTTTAGCACGAAGAATTCTATAAAAGCTAAAAGGGTCTACTTTGATGTTTCTTGTAAAACGGTTTGTCATAAGAATCTGAAAAACATCACCACTTTTTATCATCTCTTTTGACTTGTCTATCATCTCAAAGAATTTTTCTTTAGAGTGTGCAAATGAGCCTTTGTCCTCTCCGATGTTATGTACACGATGTTTATAAGTGTATGAGCCTTTAAGGTCATCATGAATACTCATAAACTTCTCTTCATACTCTTTAAGTGTTGAGACTAGAGTTATCTGGTGGTTCTTGTGAGAGTAGACTAAAATCATTTTTGGAAGTATAAAATCTAAGTCAGGTGTATGTAACTCATCTTCTAAGTTATCCATACTAGAACCAAGTTTAGGTTCAAAAACTTTTACGATGTCATAAGAGATGTAACCTATGAAACCATCGACATAACCGACTTTAAGTTTTTTGGTCGCTTCTTTATAAACGCTAGTGTCAATTTTTTTATAATACTCTTTTAAAAAAGTAAAAGGGCTTTCTTCTTTTGGGTGCTCAATGCCATCTCTATCAGTATAAATTGTTTGGTTATTTATATATTGGAGGCGTTCACGTGCTCCTATACAGATAAAAGAATAGTTTCCTTCACTACCACCAGCAGATTCAAAAAGGTAAGTAATCTCACCTTTAAACATATCTTTGAGTTTAGAATAAACAGCAATAGGTGCTAACTGGTCAAGTGTAAATTGTTTTGAATGTATCAATGTATACCTTAGGTCTGTAAGTTAAAGTTTAACTAAAAAAGAACCGGGTTCTACTTTTGAGCGAAGAACACGTCTAGCATTTTTAGCCTCAGGAGAACTTGTAAATGGACCTACAAGGACTTTGTTCAGATTAGAAACCTTATGAAACTTATACTGATAACCAAGTTGTGTAATAGAATCTAAAAACTTTTTATTTGGCTTGTACTTTGAAAAAGAACCAACTTGAATATAATAAGCAGTAGTAGACGCTTTAGTAACTATAGGCTTTTTAATAACTTGTTCTTTTTGAACAATAGCTACCTCTTCGTGAATTATTTCTTCAGATTTCTCTGCTAAACTTTCTTCTTTTAGTCTTTGAGCGATAAGTGCCAGGTCTGCATCTGAACTTGTTTCTTCAACTACTACAACTTCTTCAAATAGTGGCTCTTCTTGAGCTTGAATTATTTGTCCTTGAGGTTCTTGTGGAAGTACAGCTTGAGGAAGATTATCAGTTCCGTTTGAACTTAAAGAATTCATAAGCATGACAACAACGATAAGAATAACACCTAGTGTTGCAACTGCTAATACTATTTTTTTATTAGAGTTGTTATTTGCACCTTTATTTAAAATTATATCATTAAGTTCATTTTTATCGTTCATAATTTTCCCTTTTGGTTGTTTAGTTTATATCTTATCCAAAATCTGATAATAGAGCAAGTTACATGTGTTTAGACCAAGAAGCTCCGCGTTCTTTAGCATACACTTCATATGGAAGTGTAAGTATATTGTATTCGTTAGGCATATCTGCGTTTGGAAACATACGCCACTGTTTTGGTTGTTTAGCAGCTAGTTTCATACTCAGAGTTTTACCCAGTTGAATAGCTTCAGCTAATGTAGTATGACCTTTATGTATATAAACATGAAGATGCCCTTCAGTTTTTGTTTTATAAGCTGTAAAGTTTATATAACCCTCTTCTCGCAGTAAAAGTTGTGCTTTATGGTAAAAGCGTTCAGGATCACGACCATTATAGTCTATAACAATGTTTTCTACCTTGGCGTGCTTATTAACTATTGAGTGTGCAACAGTGATATCACCTTTAATATGTTGGTTGATAATTGACTGACTAAGAGTAGCATTTACTTTTTCAAACTTATTATAAAAAGTACGACCCTTAAAAGTAAGTTTGTCGACTACAGTATCTCTTTTAATCCAGTAATGATCACTCACCATTTTTATAAGTTTTAGATCCATAGAAGTCAAAATTGCTTTCCTCTTTTAAGTTGTGACTAGTAAGTCGATTGGTTATAGATTACAAAGTTCTGTGCAAGTTCTTTAAGTTCCGCTTTGATAGTTTCTTGAAGTTCAGTGTTTGTAATATCATCTAAAACATCAGCCATTCTGTTACCAATAAGCTCAAACTCTTTCTCTTTCATTCCACGGCTTGTAAGTGCAGGAGATCCGACACGAATACCTGAAGTAACAAAAGGACTTCTTGTCTCACCTGGAACAGTGTTCTTATTAATAGTTATACCTGCGTTTCCTAAAGCTGCATCAGCATCTTTACCGCTAATATCTGTACCAACAAAAGATACAAGGATTAAGTGGTTATCTGTTCCACCTGAAACTACATCATACCCACGTTTAACCATAACTTCACCAAGTATTTTTGCATTTGCTTTTACTTGTTTAGCATATGTTTTCCATTCTGGAGATAAGTTATACTTAAAACCAACAGCTTTTGCTGCTATAACATGAACAAGTGGTCCACCTTGAAGGGCAGGGAAGATTGCTGAGTTAATTTTCTTAGCGATATCTTCATCATTTGTCATTATCATACCACCACGAGGACCTGCAAGAGTTTTATGTGTAGTTGTAGTTACAACATGTGCATGAGGAAATGGACTAGGGTGCTCGTCCGCTGCAACTAAACCTGCGATGTGTGCGATGTCTGCAAAAAGAATTGCACCAACTGCATCAGCAATCTCACGGAACTTAGCAAAGTCGATTTCACGAGCATAAGCAGAAGCACCACAAACGATAATCTTAGGTTTAACAATTTGAGCGATGTCTAAAACTCGATCATAATTAATTCGACCATCAAGCTCAACACCATACGTAAATGAAGAGTAGTTCTTACCAGAAAAAGATGGTTTAGAACCATGCGTTAAGTGACCACCATGGCTAAGATCCATACCAAGGAGTTTATCACCAGCTTTAAGTAGTGCTGCATATACTGCACCATTTGCTTGGCTACCTGAGTGTGGCTGTACATTTGCATAGTTACATCCAAAAAGTTCACAAGCTCTATCTATTGCTAACTGCTCAACGCCATCAGCATACTCACAACCACCGTAGTAACGCTTCTTTGGATAACCTTCAGCATACTTGTTTGTAAATACTGAACCCATAGCTTCCATCACTGCTGGAAGTGTAAAGTTCTCAGATGCAATCATCTCTAAGTGGTCTGTTTGACGCTCTAACTCTTTTTCGCATAAATCAAATATTTCGCTGTCATACTCTTTTAAAAAACTCATAATATAAAATTCCTTGTTATAATTAAAGTGATTGTACTAAAAAAGAACTAATAAAAGGCTTATTAATTCAGATATTTATGAATTGAAGTATTAATTAATTCTAGTTCTTTGGTATATTGTATCACTAATTCTGGTAAATAATCATACTTTTTAAGGGAGAACTTTTTTAATATAATGACCCCTTGAAACTGAAGCAATAAATTAAGTACAACACTTTTTATATGAGTTATCTTAAGTGTAAAAGTAGTTTTTAGATTGTGGAGTAAAAGAGGACAAAAAAAAGGGGGGGGGAAGAGAAAGGAGTGTTATTTACTCACTTTCTGCTTCTTGTTCGTTGATAATAGGTTTCATGGCAGGAAATAAAAGAACATCACGAATACTATGCTCATTTGTAAGTAGCATAACAAGTCTATCTATCCCTATACCTTGACCAGCAGTGGGAGCCATACCATAACTAAGTGCTTCAACAAAGTCTTTATCCATTTCATGTGCTTCATCGTCACCAGAATCTTTAGCAGCCATCTGACCTTCAAAACGAGAGAGTTGGTCTATAGGATCATTTAGCTCGCTAAATGCATTTGCTATCTCACGTCCTGCAATAAAGAGCTCAAAACGTTCAGTAATAGCTGGGTTTTCATCACTACGACGAGCTAGTGGAGAAATCTCAACTGGATACTCCGTGATAAATGTAGGGTCAATTAACTTCTCTTCAACGAACTCGTCAAAAAGTTCTCCTTGAAGTTGTCCTAAGTTTAAGTTAGGCTTGACAGTGATATTTTTAGTCTTTAAAAATGCAAGAATAGAGTCAATATCGTTGCAAGACTCGGCAGGAACACCACCAATAGTAGTGAGTGACTCTATTAGGGGAATCTCTTGAAAATTATTAAAATTAACAATCATATCTCCATAAGGAAGTTGAGTTGGAAGATTTAAGTGCTCAAAAAGATACTGAAAGTACTCTTTAGTAATTTCAATTAAATCTTTATATGTTTTGTAAGCCCAGTAAAACTCGATTGAAGTAAACTCAGGGTTGTGTGTCGCATCCATACCTTCATTTCTAAAACAACGGTTGATTTCAAAAACTGCTTCAAATCCACCAACGATTAAACGTTTAAGGTATAACTCTGGAGCGATTCGTAAAAATCTGTCTATTCCAAGTGCATTATGGTGTGTTACAAATGGTTTTGCATTTGCTCCACCTGCGATTGGATGCATCATAGGAGTTTCAACTTCTAAGAAACCTTTGTCCTCAAAGAAGCGACGAGTTAAAGAGATAACCTTTGAACGTGTCTGAAAAGTTTTACGAACTTCAGCATTCATGATAAGGTCAAGATAGCGTTTACGATAACGAATCTCTTTGTCTGTAACGCCATGGAACTTCTCAGGAAGTGGACTTATCGCTTTTGTTAGAATAGTAAAAGTATCAACATGGAGTGAAAGTTCACCTTTACCAGTTACAAAAGGAAAACCACCAACTTCGATAATATCACCAACTTCAATGTTCTTTTTAAACATAGTGTTATAAAAATCTTCGGGAAGATTGTCACGTGTTACATATACTTGTAACATACCTGATTCATCTTCGATTTTTACAAATGAAGCTTTTCCCATTACACGTAAAAGTTTAATACGTCCACTTACTATATAGTGGCGTTTTTCATCACGTTTCTCTTCCATATCCGCTATATCTGAGTTTACATTAAGATACTTTTCAATAGTAGTATTTCGTTTAGAGTTATTTGAGTATGGATTAAATCCAGCTGCTTTAAGTAGTTTGGCTTTTTCTATTCTTTGTTGAATAAATTTATTATCAAAAATCAATTTGTCGTTCCTTGGTATTATAATTATTTAGTTTGACACTCTGAACAAGTACCATATATTTGCATAGAATGGTCACTCATTTTAAAGTTAAGTTCATCAGTGATAGCATGTTGGCGTTTTTCTATATCTTCATCTACAAACTCTGTAATTTTTCCACATTGAGTACAGATAAGGTGGTCATGATGCTCTTTTGCACCTAGTTCATATTTCTTTCCTTGAGCACCAAATGATAGTGAGCTAACTACATGAGACTCTTCTAAAAGAGCAAGTGTTCTATACACTGTTGCTATTCCCGTTTTTAAGTCAGGTTGTTTCTCTTGGATAAGGTGATGTAGTGCCTCTGGTGTAAGGTGCTCATCTGAATTGTAAAGTGTTTCTAATATAACTTCTCGTTGAATAGTGAACTTCAAACTATTCTTTTTTAAAAGTGTTTTAAAGTCGATGAGCAACTGTCCATACTCGATAGTCCTATTATTAAAGTTAGTATTTATATTAGCCATATTATTTCTCTTTAGTCTGTTTTTGAATCTGTTCTTGAATCTTTTGTATCTCTTCTTTAGTACCCTCGTTGATAAGTGCATTAGTTCGTTCTTTTATAGCTTGCGAACCCTCTTCAATAGTGGCATTTATATCTTCACTTAAGCCGATAGGGTCTATTTTCATAATGAAAGCACCTGACTCAACCATAATTGGGAATAAAATACTTGTTTGCATCACAGAATCAAGTGTTGATTTGACTGCTTTAATATTATAAGCAGCATGTGCAATAACAGCTGCAATAAGAAAAAACTTACTTGCACCAAACACGAATCCTAAAATTCTATCAATTGGGCCAAGACCACTCATTGAACTTAGTTTTTTAAAGGTATAACCAATTAGAATCATTAGAAGCCAAAAAATAGCTAAGGTTGTTAAAAATCCTAAAAAGCTTGCAGCTGAAGGTGATGAAAAATTAAATATAAGGTTATTTAAATATTCTCCTACACTATCTCCGAATCGTGAAGCGATAAAAAGACCACCAATTATACCTATAAGGCCAAAAAGTTCTTTAAAAAATCCATTAATAATACCCTTAAGTCCAAGTAAGAGGATAATAATCGATGCTACAATATCAAAGTAATTAATTTCCATTTGGAGCCATTTCTGAATTCATTTGATCTTTCCCACTTTTCTTAGACTTGTAAAGTGCTTTATCAGCTCTAGCTATAATGTCTTCAGGCTTATCACCGTTAGAGTATTGGGTCGTTCCAATACTCATAGTTACATTAAGAGAGCTTCCTTGATATATTAACTGCTTAGACCTAATAAGGTTAAGAATTCTATTTGATACTTCTACACAAACTGCAGGAGTTATTCGGTTGAGTATAATTATAAACTCTTCTCCACCATATCTAAATACTTTGTCTCCATCTCTAAGAGTACTTCTTAGAATGTTTGCAATAAACATAAGCACCTTATCTCCAGCTATATGACCATATGTATCGTTTATAACTTTAAAATCATCAATATCTAAAACTAATAAATGAAGTTCGTAGGCTATATTACCTTTGTTGCACAGTCTTTCAAGRTATGTTGTTAAAGCACGGCGATTAAATACTTTTGTTAATGAGTCAAGGTTTGAGTTTCGTTCTAGTTCATTTACCTTATTTGTTAAGTCAGTAATAATTGAATTTGCTTTTTCAATCTCAGCAAACATCTGTTTTTGAAGGTCTGTAAATTTTTGAGCAATTTGTGGAAGATTTAAGTGTAAGTCCCTAGCTGAAATCAGTGTTTCTTCATGTATTTGAGCTAACTCTTCAAAAGCACTATTRCTATTTGCATATGATGCTAAAGAGTCTTTAGYAAYTTCTCTATAAGCATTTGTAAACATTAGTTTACTTCTTTCTAAGTCGTTAAGAGACTCCTCTTTGAGACTTGAAATTGCATTTGTTGCATCTTGAAGAAATGTAACTACTTGCTCTTTTGATGGATTCTCGTGAGCATCAATATTTTCTATTAATTCTTTGTGCATTTGATTAATAAGAGACTTAAGATCTTCTTTGTGCATAAATATTCCCATGTATAAAATATAGTGCTATTATACCCTCATAAGCATAAATTAAACTTTCATGTCCTCTTTAAAGATGCAACACCTATTAAATAATGATAGTTTTAGGCTTATTTAGGTAAAATCCAAAAAAATATTTAATTAAGGTTATTATTATGAGCATATGGACTCCTTCTAGCTGGAGAAAAAAACCAATTCTACAGCAGCCAACGTATCCCAATCAAGATGCATTAAACAAGGTTTTAAGTGAACTGAAAAATTATCCACCACTTGTATTTGCTGGAGAAGCTCGTACTCTTAAAACACAGCTTGGAAATGTAGCAAATGGAAATGCTTTTTTACTACAAGGTGGAGATTGTGCTGAGAGTTTTTCTGAATTTCATGCTGATAATATCCGTGATACCTTTAAAGCTATGATGCAAATGGCAGTTGTTATGACTTACTCTGGTGGTCTTCCCGTTGTTAAAGTTGGACGTATGGCTGGGCAGTTTGCTAAACCTCGTTCAAGTGATACTGAAACATTTGATGGTGTAGAACTTGCTTCATACCGTGGAGATATAATCAATGGAACTGAGTTTACAGCACAGGCTCGCATACCAGATCCTAAGCGGATGATAAAAGCATATAATCAAGCATCAGCAACACTAAACTTACTTCGTGCTTTTGCATCAGGTGGTTTAGCTGACCTACATCAAGTACACCAATGGACACTGGACTTCGCTCATCAGGGTGAAGTAAGTAAAAAGTATGAAAAAATGGCAGAGGAGATTGAAAAYTCACTGCGTTTTATGGAAGCTTGTGGTGTAAATTCAAAAACTTATAGAACACTTCGTGAGACAGATTTTTATACTTCTCATGAGGCACTTTTACTTCCTTATGAAGAAGCATTTACTCGTCAAGATTCTATCACTGGTGACTGGTATGATACATCGGCACACATGCTATGGATAGGTGATAGAACTCGCCAACTTGATGGTGCGCATGTTGAATACTTAAAAGGTGTAAAAAACCCTATAGGTGTAAAAGCTGGACCAACTATGGATCCGCAAGACTTAGTGAAACTTTGTAATGCACTTAACCCAGAAAACGAAGCAGGTCGATTAAATGTAATCGTTCGTATGGGTGCAGGAAAAGTTGGTGATGGTATGCCAGATTTAATCAAAGCGATTGAGAAAGAGGGTCTTAAAGTAGTGTGGTCATGTGACCCAATGCATGGAAATACTATCAAGTCTTCAAACAACTATAAAACTCGTCCAGTTGATTCTATTCTTAGAGAGATGAAAGAATTTTTTCAGATTCATAAAGCTGAGGGAACTCATGCAGGTGGTGTTCACTTAGAGATGACAGGTAAAAACGTAACTGAGTGTATCGGTGGTAGTTTTACTGTGACTGAAGAAGACTTATCTTCTCGTTACCATACTCATTGTGACCCACGTCTAAACGCAGACCAGTCACTTGAACTTGCATTTTTAATCGCAGATTCACTCAAAGAAGCTAGAAAATAATTTCAGATATATTCTGAAATTATTACCCATTTTTTTCTTTTAATTTCTTCATTTTTCATCCCTTCAACTTACTATCTCTTTTTTATTTTAAGTCAATGATTATTTAAAATATTTACATAGGTATATTAATATATCATTCGTTAAGTAAAATGATAATTAATATTAATTAATGAGTGAAAATGAAATCAGTAAAATTAGGACTACTTGTAGGGATAGCGGTATTTTCAGGTTGTAAAGATGGAAATACAGAAAGTATAAATGAGCAAAAGGTGAGTTTAGGAGAAACTTTATATAGCGATACATCTTTGTCTGCAAATGGAACGATGTCATGTGCAACTTGTCATGAGTTAAGTGATGCTTTAATTGACCCAAGGGTAACGAGTATGACACTTGGAGGATCGCTAGGTGATGATGGAGTCTCTATCGGAGATAGAAATGCACCAACTGCAGGATATGCTTCTTTTTCACCAGTTTTTCATCATGATGATGTTGAAGGTTTGTACATTGGTGGACAGTTTTTAGATGGTCGTGCAAAAGATTTAAAAGTACAGGCTAAAGGACCTTTTTTGAGTGCTGTTGAGATGGGTATGAGTAGTGTATCTGAAGTAATAGCTAGGATTAGAGAGAATACAAGTTATATAGGACGGTTTAAAAAAATTTATGGAGATGACATTTTTGAAAATGAAAATAGTGCATTTGATGCCATAGCCAGTTTTGAGTCTAGCCAAACTTTTGCATAATTTGATTCTAAATACGATAGGTTTTTAGCTGGAAGCTATACTATGACAGCTCAAGAGTTAGAAGGAATGAACATATACATGAATGAAGTAGATATTGCAGGTGCAGGGCGTTGTACTTTATGTCACCCTATCATAAAAGATGTGGATAGCTCTCCTCTCATGACTGACTACTCGTATAACAACTTAGGTGTCCCAATAAACAATGCACTCAGAACAGCAAATGGGAAAGCGGGAACAAACGATGAAGGACTTTTTTTAAATCCAGATGTTAATGACACAAGTTTAAAAGGATCATTTAAAGTCTCCTCATTACGTAATATCGCTGTAACAGGACCATATATGCATAATGGTGTTTTTAAAGAACAGATAAAAAATATGAATAAAGAAAAGGTTTTAAGTATTAATCTCTTCTTCTTTTTCTTGTATAGTTAAAAGTTCTTCAACTTTTAACTCATACAACTCTTCTACATCTGCTAACTCTTGAGCGACAGCAGTAATACCTTTTTCTTCATAACATGATGGTTCTGCAAGACACTCATTTATCTTTTCTATTTTAAGCTCAAGCTCTTCTATCTCAAGTGGCAGTTTTTCTAAAGCCATTTTTTCTTTAAATGTTAGTTTAAGAGTTTTCTTCTGCTTCTCTTTTATCTCTACAACTTTAGGAACGATAGCTGCCTCTTTTTCCATAAGAGAGAGTTCTTTTAGCTCTTTTTCTAAGTCAAGGTATTCACTATACTGTTGATGTGACTCTTCTATCGTTTTATCAGCTTGAAATATAAAGAGTTTTTTAGCTATTTTATCTACAAAGTATCTATCATGACTTACAATTATTACAGCCCCTGCAAAGTTAGTGAGTTGCTCTTCTAAAATATTGATAGTAGGAATATCCAAGTCATTTGTAGGCTCATCGAGRATAAGRATATCWACATCYTTTGTAAAGAGTAGGGCAAGYGCTACACGGTTTTTYTCYCCACCGCTMAGAACWCCTACTTTTTTCTCTAAAAAYTCTCTAGGAAAAAGGAAGTTTTTGAGATAACCATAMACATGTAGGTCAGCYCCTCTWACACTTACTCTATCTCCACCATGAGGRCAAAAAGTCTCTATAAGGTTYTTATCATCATCWARWAGYTCYCKATGYTGGTCAAAGTARCCRACYTTRAACTCTCCKCGTTTRATACTTCCYTGTGTWGGTTCAAGWCGTCCTARWAGTGCTYTAAGWAGTGTTGATTTTCCACTTCCATTTGGTCCAACGATAGCGATAACATCTTTTTGAAGTATACGAGTTGTAAAGTCTTTTAAAAGTTCTTTATCYCCAAGYGTAAGTCCRAGTTTTTCTACTTCAAAAAGCATCTTYTGTTTRTTKATACTTTTATCACGGTTAAAGTGTTTTGCTTCGCGCTGGAGTTCTACACTCATTTTACGAATCTTAGCTGGGTTTGTTTTTGCCTCTTCTCGTAGGTTCATAAGTCGCTCTTTACGACCTTCATTGCGTTTAAGTCGCGCTCTAACACCACGAGCAAACCACTCGTTCTCGCGTTTAAGAACTCCTAAAAGGTTGTCATGCTGTTTTTGTAGAGTACGGATATACTCTGCTTTTTGTGTTAAGTAGTTGCTGTATCCACCACTATACTCTTTTAAAACACAGTCATCAACTTCTACACTTTTTGTAGCAATTCGGTCTATAAAATATCTATCGTGAGAGATAAAAACAAGAGTAAACTTCTCTTTGAGTATAAGCTCTTCTAAAAACTCAACCATATAAACATCAAGGTGGTTGGTAGGCTCATCAAGGAGTAATATATCTGGTTTTTGAAGGAGTAAAGAGGCAAGGGCAACACGACGTTGCTCACCCCCACTTAAAAGACTTATAGGTTTGTCTTCGTAGCGTTTAAGGTCAAAATGCTGGATGATGCGTTCTATCTTGTCATCTAAGTTCCAAGCATTATGATGTTCTATGTATGCTGATACTCTTTCATGCTCTTTTAAAAGGTTTTTATTTTCAAAGTCTTCTGAAAGAAGGAGTGAGAGTTCATCATATCGCTCTTTAGCTTTGTTTAACTCTACTAAACCATGCTCAACTGCTTGGCGAACATTATGCCCTTCAACAAAGTTTGGACGCTGGTCTAGCATCTTTACTTCAAGGTCATTTTTAGTGATACGACGACCACCATCAGGAGTTAAAGTACCGTTAATGATTTTCATAAGAGTAGACTTTCCACTCCCATTTTTCCCGATGATAACTATACGCTCACCCTCATCAACATGAAAGTTAACTTCTGTAAGAATTTTTTGAGCAGAGTAGTGTTTTGATATGTTTTGTAGGTCTATAAGTGCCATATTTAGTTTTCTTTATCTATGTTTACTTCATTCTTTTCATTTTCTTCTTGTATATCAACCGGAACCCATTTCGATTTTATCTCAGCTCTACGTTTCGCACGCATCGCTACTTTTTTATGACGAGGCTTTTTACTTTTGTCTTTTACCTGTGTTTGAGTACGGTTTGTATGCTCAAAGCCTTCAAGCTCTTCTTCTTTCATCTCACACTTCATCATAAGCTCTATAGTTGCTAATTGCCCTTCATCTTGAGGATCTATAAGTGAGATAGAATTTCCAATCTCATCAACTGTGCGAAGACATGTGAAGTACTCAGGAGCTTCAAATGGAAGGTCATAGTTTATAAGTGTCTCTACACCTGTAAGTTCCATGCTTGCAAAGATTTTAGTTGTAGTGATAAGAACTTGCAACTCTTTAGCATTAAATGCAGTCTGAGCATTTTCTATCTGAGAAACTCTATGGTTTCCATGAACACTTAGAGAGTTAAGCTCTTTTTCTTTAAGTATAGTTTGGAGTTTATCAGCACTTTTTTTACTTTTAACTATAAGTAAAATTTGCTTTTCATTAAAAGGTTTGAGAAGTTCTAGTAACATTCTGGTCTTATCGTGTTGCTGAACAAAATAAGCTGTCTGTTGTGTACGATTTCCAACGCTAATATAGTCGTAGTATTTTTTAGGTGCTATAGGGTTTATTTCATTTAAAGTTGTATTGTTTTCACTCAAAATGGACTCCTTAAAATTTTAAAAGAATTATAGCCAATTAAAAAAGTTTTTTAATTATTTGATGTACCCCGACACTAATCATCCCTAAAACAAAACCAAAAAGAAGTTCACCTAAAATACTTGGCATAAAGGCTAAAGTATGGTGTATGTACACTACATTATGTAAAAAGATACCTCCTGCTACTAAAAACATGGCAAGTGTTCCTAAAAATGTCAGGACTCGTATGACTTTAGGAAGTGCAGAGACAAGAATCTCACCCACTTTTTTAAGTAATGGTTTTGTATCTTTAGCTATGTCTATGAGTTTAAAACCAAAGTCATCCATTCGTACAAGTAGTGCGACTATGCCATATACTCCAACTGTTGCTAAAAAGGCTACAAAGGTAACAGCAATTATTTGTATAGGAAGAGACTGATCAAGAACAGTTCCTAACGCCATAATAACTATCTCAATGGAGAGAATAAAGTCTGTAAGAATAGCGGACTTTATTTTCGACTTTTCTATGATTAAAATTTCTGCTTCTGTTTTGGCTATATCAGTATTATGCTCTTCATGTGTACTGTGCATTCCAAAGTAGTCTAAAACTTTTTCTCCTGCTTCATATGCTAAGTAAACACCACCAAGCATCAGTATAGGAACAATGGACCAAGGAGCAAAAGCACTTAAAAGAAATGCAAGGGGGAGAATGATAAGTTTATTTCTAAATGAGCCCTTCGTGATAGCCCAAAGAACGGGTAGTTCTCTTGAAGCAGCAAATCCAGAAGCCTTTTGAGCATTTACAGCTAAGTCATCCCCTAAAATACCAACAGTTTTTTTTGTAGCTATTTTACTCATGGCAGCTGCATCATCTAGAAGAGTAGCTATGTCATCAAAAACAGCGAAAAATCCTACTGACATTATTTATCTTCTTTTAGTTCTATACAAAGTTCTCTAGCTGTATACCAGTCTGCTATACCTTGTGTATTATAGTTGTACTCATGTTGAGAAGGTGGAATGACGCTATGCATTAGTTTTGAACGGATAATGCCGATAATAAGAAAACTAAGTAAAAAAAGTGCGATACCTATAAAATAGTCATAATAGTACCATGATAGTAGTCCAACAATATATGATGTAAACTGTAAAAATATTCTTAATATAAAGGAGACAAATTTACATTTTTTAGTAAGGAGTTTTGGTGTTGGTTCTATTTGATTTATAAAGTCTGTTTGCATGTAATTATTATAACAAAAAATTAGTAAATGCAAATTGACTAAGAAAACTTGAGCCTATTTGACTAAAGTATGTAAATATTAACTTTTTTTTGTTAGAATTGCGAAAATTACTTATAAACAGGATCTAATTATGGCAAAACATCAGTTTCAAACAGAAGCAAATCAAATTTTACACCTTATGATACATTCACTCTACTCAAATAAAGAAATATTTATTCGTGAGTTAGTTTCAAATGGTTCAGATGCACTTGATAAGTTAAATATGTTAGTACTTACAGATGAGAAGTATAAAGATGTAACATTTAGTCCACGTATAGATATAGTAGCTGATAAAGAGGCAAAAACTTTAACTATCAAAGATTCTGGTATCGGTATGAACGAAGAAGATTTAATGAATAACCTTGGTACTATCGCTAAATCTGGTACAAAAGCATTCTTAGAAAACCTTTCAGGGGACCAAAAAGAAGATTCTAACCTTATTGGTCAGTTTGGTGTTGGTTTTTATGCTTGTTTTATGGTTGCGGATAAGGTAGTTGTTACAACAAAAAAAGCAGGTGAAGATAAAGCTTTAGTATGGACAAGTACAGGGGATGGTTCTTTTGAGATAGAAGATGGTGAGAGAGAAGGGCATGGTACTACTATAGAGATGCACCTTAAAGCTGATGAAGATGAGTTCTTAGATGTACATCGCATAGATACTATCATTAAAAAATACTCTAATCATATTCCTTTTCCTATTTTTATGGATAAAGAGAACTTTGTAGCAGCTGTAATGGATGATGAAGGTAAAGAAGAAGTTGAACCTTCTCGTACTGACATTGTAAATGAGCAGATAAACAAAGCAAATGCTCTTTGGACTATGGCTAAAAAAGAAGTAACGGATGATGAGTATAAAGATTTTTATAGCTCTATCGCACATTCAAGTGAAGAGCCTTTAGCTTGGATGCATAACAAAGCAGAGGGTGCTGTAGAATATACAACTCTTTTTTACATTCCAAGTAAAGCACCTATGGATATGATGAGAATGGATTACCAAACAGGTATTAAACTCTACATCAACCGTGTTTTCATTACTGATGATGAAAAAGAGCTTATGCCAGTATACCTACGTTTCTTACGTGGTGTAATTGACTCAAAAGATTTACCACTAAATGTATCTCGTGAGATTTTACAATCAAATGCAGTAATGGCTAAAATTCAAAAATCATCTGTCAAAAAAGTACTTTCAGAACTAGCAAAAATGGCGAAAAAAGACAGTGAAAAATATGCAACTTTTTATGCTGAGTTTGGAAATGTACTTAAAGAAGGTCTTTACAACGACTTCGATAACCGTGAGAAAATTTTGGAGCTTATGAAGTTTCACACTCTTAACTCTGATGAGACTGTAATGATAGAAGACTTTGCTAAAAACGTAGACACAGAGAAAAAAGAGATATATTATATCACTGGTAAAAATACTTTAGCAATGCTAAAGTCTTCTCCTGCACTAGAGCGTTTTAAAGCTAAGGGTATAGATGTTTTAGTTCTTAATGAAGAAGTAGACACTATAATCTTCCCAATGGTTACTGACTATAAAGAGTTCAAACTTGTAAATGTAAGTGATGCTAAGTTTGAAGAGAGTGAAGAAGAGAAAAAAGCAGAAGAAGAAGTTGCAAAAACTTATGAAGGTTTATCAAAAACTTTTAAAGAAGCACTTGGTGAAGCTGTTAAGTCTGTTGAGACGACAAGTGAGCTTACAGACTCTCCGGTTGCTATTAAAATAGATAAAGAAGATCCATCATACCAAATGGCACAGATGATGAAACAGATGGGTCAAGGTGGTGATATGCCAGAACCAGCTCCAATTTTTATGATTAACCCTAAACATGAGTTAATCCAAAAGCTCAATGACTCTTCTGATGTTAACTTAGTTACAGATGCAGCACATGTTTTACTAGACCAAGCAAAGCTTTTTGATGGTCAAGAACTTAAAGACACGGCTGATTTTATCGCTAGACTTAATAGGATAATAACAAAAGCTGTGTAAAATAGTTGAAAAAGTGTTTCAATAACACTTTTTCACACTAATTTCCTTACTTTTTGCTTTCTTTTATGTTTAAAATGTTAGTTTATCTCTATGAAAGAAAATAGAAAAATAGATCGAAGACAATCTAAGAATAATAAGATTAGAAGACTTGTTGAAAAAGCTCAGAAAGTTTCTTATTCATTCTTTCAAGATAAATATAAATATAGCACTAATGAAGCAGTTTGTGAATTAGGTCTAGATGAAGATCTTATAGATCAGCTTTTAGAGGATTATGTAGCTCAAATCATTAAAGCAGTGACTCAGTTTGAAGAGATGTTGTATACTCTTCAATCACAAAAAGATGCTAAACAGACACTTRCATATACTGATTTACGTGAACTTGCTCATAAAAACCTTGGTGTAGCAARAAATCTACGAATAGAAGATGCAATAGTATTATTAGATRAYTTGATGARAAARGATGAYCTTGAAYATCTTTTCTTRTGTATTGAGACACTTCGTGCWTGTGCWATTATTTTAAAGCCWRYATATGCATWYAATACAATTAWACTTATMGAAGTAAAAAGTACYTTTTAAYTAMTATCTATTTTTTAAAGAGTGTGAAATTYTTTGTAACTTTCCCTTAGGTTTAGAAACAAARGCATCTTTTTTGTCTTTTACAGGTAGSACAAAAGTCAATAAAATAAAAATGAAAGAAAAAATCACTCCTCCAAGTCCACTAAGTATTAGTTTTAGTTTAAAATCACTCATTTAAAYATCTTGGTTCTCATGTGTCATATAAATCCAGTAYTCTTTATATGTATGCCCTTTATTTAAAAAAAACAACTGTARGATAGYAACTCTATAAAGAGTAATWAWCATTTTTGCAAAAGGAATAAAAAGACTGAGTTTTACAAACAKAGGTTGTTCTTTATCYCCTTTTGAACTTATCATCTCTTGCATACCAATGTTGTTAGAAAGGTGTATACCAAAGAGTATAGAAAATGTAAAATTTAGTATTAATCCAAATAGCATATATGCTACAAAGTCTTGTTCAAACATTCCAATAATCATAAATCATTTTTCCTAGTTTTAAAATATTTCCTCATTTTATCAGAAAAAACTTTGATTCCTAATTACATCTATTTTTTAGGTAAATATATACTCTCAAAAGGTAACAAGTTGTATAAATAGCAAGAAAATAAGAAGAGACTCAACTTTTTTAAACTTTATTTATACTATACTTAGCCAACAAATTATGAATAAAGGTAATTTAATGGAAACTAACCTCATTGTAGAAGGTTTTAAATTTATGGGATTAGGAATGGGAACAGTGTTTATATTTCTAATTATTATGATTGCTAGCATGAATATCATGTCTATTTTTATACACAAGTTCTTCCCTGAACGAACACCAGAAATAAATCCGTCAGTTGCACCTAAGCAAGACAATAAAAAAGTAATAGCAGCAATAACAGCAGCAATTTCACACCATAGACAAGGGTAATAATAACAATGGCTAAAAAATTTATAGATGTAATGGATACATCATTTAGAGATGGCTTTCAGTCAGTATATGGCGGTCGTGTTTTAATGAATGATTTTTTTCCAGCTGTTGAGGCTGCAAAAATGGCAGGAATCAACCACTTCGAGTTTGGTGGTGGAGCAAGATTTCAATCACTCTACTTTTACTTAAGAGAAGATGCATTTGAAATGATGGATAAGTTCCGTGAGATAGTTGGACCAGATGCAAATCTTCAAACACTTTCTCGTGGTGTAAACACAGTTATGCTCGATACTGGTTCAAAAGAACTAATCGACCTTCATGCAAAAATGTTCAAAAAACATGGAACAACAACTATTCGTAACTTTGATGCACTTAATGATGTTGAAAACCTTAAGTATTCTGGTGAGCGTATTGCTCATCATGGTCTTAAGCATGAAGTAGTTGTAACTATGATGGATTTACCACCAGGTTGCCATGGTGCTCATGATGTTGAGTTTTATGAAAAGACTTTACGTGATATTTTAGATGCAGGAATTCCTTATGACAGTATCTGTTTTAAAGATGCATCTGGAACTTCAAATCCTCAAAAAGTGTTTGAAACTATTAAAATGGCTCGTGCTTTAGTTCCTGAAGGTACTCACCTTCGTTTACACACACATGAAACAGCTGGTGTATCTGTTTCTGCATACATGGCAGCATTAGAAGCTGGTATTGATGGTATTGATATGGCTGCTGCTCCTGTGAGTGGTGGAACTTCTCAACCAGACATCTTAACTATGCTTCATGCTACTAAGGGAATGAACTTTGACCTTGGTGGACTTGAAATTGGTAAGATACTTACTTATGAAAAAGAATTACAGTCTTGTTTAAGTGACTACTTCATGCCTCCTGAGGCGACTATGGTTTCTCCAGTGATTCCATTCTCACCAATGCCAGGTGGAGCACTTACTGCGAATACTCAAATGATGCGTGATAATGGTATCTTAGATAGATTTCCAGAAGTTATTGCCGCTATGCAAGAGGTAGTTGAAAAAGGTGGTTATGGTACATCTGTAACACCAGTTTCACAGTTCTACTTCCAACAAGCACTTAACAATGTTATGCAAGGTCCTTGGAATGCAATCGCACCAGGATATGGAAAAATGGTTCTTGGTTACTTTGGTAAAACACCAGTAGCTCCAGATCCAGAAATCATAAAAATCGCTTCAGAGAAGTTAGGTTTAAAACCTACTACTATGAATGCTATTGATATCGCTGATGCAGATGAAACAAAATCTCTGCAACATGCAATTGATAAGTTAAAAGAAAATGACTTAGAAGTTACAGAGGAAAATATTTTTATTGTAGCTGCATGTCAAGACAAAGGTATCTCTTTTCTACAAGGAAAGGGAGAGTTAAATGTTCGTAAAATATCAGAAATGAAAAATGATTGTGGAGATGGTTCAATGGGTAATGGAAATTATACAGTAGTAGTAAATGGTGAAAAGTTTAGTGTTCAGGTTGCTGAAGGTGATGTAAATATTCAAGTTACAGCAGTAAATGGAGAGTCAGCAGTTGCTGTTCCTTCTCCAATTGCTTCAGGTAATGACATAGAAATTAAAGCTCTTCTTCCAGGTAGTGTTTGGAAAATAGTTGCTAATCCAGGTCAGAGTGTAAATGAAGGTGATGTGATTTTAATTTTAGAGTCTATGAAAATGGAAATTGATGTTATCGCTCCTCGTGGTGGAGTTATTCAGTCTATAAACGTTGCTACAAATGATAAAGTTGTAGAAGGTCAAGTAGTAGCAGTTTTAGGATAATATAGATGAAAAATATTGTAATTAAATTTCTTGCACTTTTTATGCTGTTTACATTTTCAAATGTATCGGCTAACGAAGCTGCAACTCATAGCACAGGAAGTAATACACACAAAGAAGAGACATATCAAGCTCAGACTTTTTCTCATATGGTTACAGGTTTTTTAAAGTCAACAGGTATTGTTGCATTTGTTAGTCCTGATCCTGACGAGTTAAATGCTAAAGGTGAAAAAATGAGTACTTTTCATAAAGGTCWCGGTCGTGCCCTTATGATAGTACTTACATTTTTTCTTTTTTGGTTAGCTATTGCCAAAGGTTTTGAACCATTACTTCTTTTACCGATTGCATTTGGTGGCTTACTAGCTAATATTCCAGTAGCAAATATTGGTGGAGCTCATGGATTCTTAGGTGTTATTTATGGAATGGGGCTCTCAAATGAGATGTTCCCTATTTTAATTTTTATGGGTGTTGGTGCAATGACTGACTTTGGTCCACTACTTTCAAATCCTAAAACAGCACTCCTAGGTGGAGCTGCACAATTTGGTATTTTTGGAACACTTGTTGGAGCAGTTGCTTTAAGTCAATACGGTATAGTAGACTTTACACTTCAACAGGCTTCTGCAATCTCTATCATTGGTGGAGCGGATGGTCCAACATCTATTTTTATTGCGACAAAACTAGCTCCTGAATTACTTGGTGCTATTGCGGTTGCTTCTTACTCGTATATGGCAATGGTTCCAATCATTCAGCCTCCAATTATGAAAGCACTTACTACAGATGCTGAACGTAAGATAAAGATGACGACACTTCGTCATGTATCACGTTTAGAGAAGTTAATTTTCCCTGTAATGGTTTTAACTCTTGCTATTTTAGTTCTTCCAGAATCTACACCACTTATTGGTGCATTTATGTTTGGTAACTTCTTAAAAGAGTCAGGTGTTGTAGAGCGTCTTAATGATACTCTTCAAAACTCTCTTATCAATACAGTAACTATTTTCTTAGGTCTTGGTGTTGGTTCTAAACTAGCGGCAGATCAGTTCTTAGTTCCACAGACTATGTTTATCATGGCTCTTGGTATTGTAGCATTCTCAGTTGGTACGGCTTCAGGTGTACTTATGGCTAAGATTATGAATATGTTTCCAGGACATAAGATTAATCCATTAATCGGTTCAGCTGGTGTATCAGCAGTTCCAATGGCAGCTCGTGTATCAAATAAAGTTGGTATGGAATTTGACCGTAACAATATGCTTTTAATGCATGCAATGGGTCCTAATGTGGCGGGAGTTATCGGTTCAGCAGTAGCGGCCGGTGTACTTATCTCACTCTTTCAATAACTAAAATTTAAATAGCGGCGCACTAAGCGTCGTTATCTCCTCGTCAGATACTCTAAGTATCCTCCCTCATTATGTGTTTATTTAAAATTTTAATTGCTTTGTGAATTTGAAAAGAAGGTAAAGAAAGAAAAAAAAAAGGGGGGGGGTACTAACTATTTCATTACTGAAATAATTAATGGGATAATATTATGACTTTTTGTTTTATCGATAAAGCCTTCTGCACCTAGTACTTCTGCTTCACGCTTATTATTTTCACCTGTCATAGAACTATTTACAATGATAGGAATATCTTTGGTCATTGGATTTGATTTAAGTGTTTTAATTACAGTAAACCCAGACATCTCTGGCATCTCTATATCTGTAATAATTACCGGTAGGTCTTGTGCCTTTTCCCCTAGAGAAAAAATGTAATCAACGAGTTTTTTTCCATTCTCAAAAAGCTGCATATTTATGTTTGCATGTTTAAATATTTGGATAAGTGCACGTTGTGCTGTTCTTGAATCCTCAGCAACTAAAACAGTTCCATTCTTTAAACGTTCTGGAATTGTAATATTGAGTAAGTTTGCAGTGTCTTTATAAACATCAACCATCGCTTGAGGGATAACATCTGCTAGAAGTTTTTCATAGTCTAAGATAAGACATAATGAACCATCTTCTAAGCGTGTATCATTCATAACCACACCATCTTCTTTTAGTCTATAACTATCTGGTGCATGCATTTCATTCCAGTTCTTTTTGATGACTCTAAACGCCGCCATAATTCTAAGACCAATAATAACACCGTTAAAGTCACAAATAAGTATATTTGATTTGTGTACTTCTTCTTTTGTTAATGTTGTACCTAACCAAGCAGGAAGGTTTAAAATAGGAATTTGAAGCCCCCGAAGCATAATTGTACCTTCTAAGAGAGGATTAGAGGAAGGAATTTGAGTTAAGAAATGATTTTTAGATTCGACTACTTCACGAGTTTTAAAAACATTAATTGCATAAAAGGCAGAGTCTTTTTTATCGCTAATTCGAAATACTAATAGTTGAAGCTCATTGTTTTTTGCCAGGTTTGTTGCCGCGTCAACATTATCTAATACAGACATTAAAGTTTCCTTTGATTATTTATTACCTATAATACCAAAAAATAAATGAATTGTTCTTGAATATTAATAATGTAATGCTAGAATAAAAAATGATGAAATTATTACTCCTTTTTATGTTTAGTGTTATGAGTTTAAGTGCGAATGTTTATTATTCGAAAGTAGAACCCTATGAGGTGCGAAAAATTGCATCAAATGTTAGTGGTGTAGTACTAATAGCTGATGAAGGTATGGTGGGACAGACACTCTCAAAAAGTGCTTATTTAAGGATAGATTCAAAGCTTGATAAAAATGAATTAAAATTTATAAAAGAGAAGCTACAGTACCTGAATAAAACTGTTAAGTTAAATGAAAATATTGTTTCAAACTTAGAAGTTTCTTTAGAAAAAAAACGTTTAAATTATGAACGAGTAAAAAAATTAAAAATCAAATCAAATGTCGAAAAAGATAAAGAGTTCTATGATTTAGTAAATAGTGAAAACTCTTCTTTATCAACTTTAAAAGAGATTAATACACTGAGAACTCAGGTTGCAGACTTAGAGATACGAAAAAAGCAACTTGTAAGAAGTATTAGTGATAAGTCTTTAAGTGCTAAGGGTTTTAAGCTTTACTCTTTAGAGGTAAAAGTAGGTGAGGTTGTTAATAAGGGAACACCACTCGCAACTATTATGGATACTTCACGGGCAATTTTAACTATTTATCTTAATGAAGAAGATGTAATTAATGCTAAAAGAAGTGTTATTTATATAGATGGTGAAAAAACAGCTTATAAAATTGATAGATTTTTAAATATTGCTGATAGTAAAAATATATCTAAGTATATGGCTCAGATTATTATAAAAGCACCAAAAATATTTTCAAAACTTGCAAAAGTAGAATTGAAAACAAAATAATTAAAAAGTAAAAACTAGGAAAGATTATGAATACAAAAGAGTTAGATAAAAAATATGTACTTCAGACATATGGACGTGGAGATATTGAGTTTGTAAGTGGAGATAACGCGACTTTAACAGATACAGAGGGTAAAAAATATATCGATTTTACATCAGGTATAGGAGTTGTAAGTGTTGGTCATGCAAATGCAAGAGTAAATGCCGCACTCTGCGAACAGATAGGAAAAATCACACATACTTCAAACCTTTACAATATTGCACCTCAAGCAAAAGCGGCGGAGGCTATTGTAAATGCGAGCGGTTATGATATGGCATGTTTCTTTGGTAACTCTGGTGCTGAAGCAAATGAAGGGGCTATTAAGATAGCTAGAAAACATGGTGAGCGTGATGGTGAGATTAAAAGATATAAAATTATTACACTCAAGCACTCCTTTCACGGTCGAACTATTACAACTGTTAAAGCAACTGGACAAGAGGCTATGCATAACTACTTTGGTCCTTTCCCTGATGGTTTTGTATATGCTGATGACATTCAAGCTATAGAAGCATTACTTGATGACCATACTGCAGCTGTTATGATAGAACTTATTCAAGGTGAGGGTGGGGTTGAACCACAAGATAAGGAAGAGGTTAAAGCTTTAGAAAAACTTCTTAAATCTAAGCATATTCCTCTAATAGTAGATGAAGTACAAACAGGTGGGTATAGAACGGGAGAATTTACAGCCTCACAAGTTTATGGTATCACTCCTGAGATTATTACCTTAGCTAAGGGTGTTGGTGGTGGGGTTCCTGTTGGAATCGTTATGACTTCGCTTAAAAGCGTTCTCAGTCCGGGGGATCATGGTTCTACTTTTGGTGGTAACTATTTAAGTTCGACTGCTGTTTGTAGTGTTGTTGAGATTTTAAATGAGCTCAAAGTAAGTGGAGAGTTAGAAAATACATCTACTTATTTTAATACTAAGTTAGATAAGTTTTATGAAACAAATAAAAAGTTGTTTACTCAAAAAGTAGGTATTGGCATGATGTGTGGATTGCGTGTTAAAGATGCAGATACATTAGCTTCAATTATGAGTAATGCGAAAGATAATGGAGTTATGGTACTACGTGCTGGAAGAAATACCTTAAGATTCTTACCACCACTAACTATTACAAAAGAGGAAATTGATGAAGGTTTTAAAGCTCTCGCTACCGCTATTTCTAGTTTGTAGTCTTTTACTGAATGCGAATGAGAACCATACAAACTTAGATGCATATATTTCTGATTTAAAACAAGAACAGTTTAGGTATGATTATGAAAAAAATGAGGCCGAAGGTTCTATTCTTCGTGACTCATGGATAGCACCTTTACAACTTAAGTACAGTTATGTAAAAAGTAAACCATATTCTGATGAATTGACAAATCAAAATGCTGCTATTAGAATGGATCAGCCTATATTTCAAAGTGGTGGAATCATCTATGGTATAAAGTTTGCAAATGCTAGTAAACGCTACTCTGATTATTCTGTTGATGTTGCTAAACGTAAGATGATTAAAGACACTGTGAGTATCTTAATGCAAATAAAACAAGCTGACTTAAAAGAAGAAGCACAAAACTTACAGATACGCAATGCTGAAATAAACCTAGCTCAAAAAACTGAACAGTATCTAAGTGGGCAGCTTGATTCTGGATTTTTAGATGATGCAATTATTCAAGTAAACTTAGTAAAACAAGCTCTTTATGATATACAAACAGCGAAAGAGAAGTTAATAAATCAGTTTTCTACCTTGAGTGACTTATCGTATGAAAGTGCAAAAATTCCTTATTTAGAACTTATAAGTATAGATGAGTTTTTAGAGCACAACATTGTGTTAAAGCAAAATATTGCTGAAATAGAGAAAAATCAATACTATAAAAATGTAACGATAGCAAAGTACCTTCCAAAGGTTAGTTTGACTGCTGGATATAACTGGAGTGAATCGGAACAGCAGTTTAGTCCAAATGTTACTTTTATTAATAGTTTGGCATATTATGATTATGGTGTAAAAGCTATTATAGCTTTAGATATAAACACTTTTAGAGATATAGAATCTGTAAAAATTGACTACTTAAAAGCACAAGTAGTTCAAAAAGATAAACAGAGGGAACTCACAGCACTTTTTTCTCAAGTTTTACATAACATAGATAACTTTGATAAAAAAATTGCCTTAAGTAATGAGAGTATGGATATCTATAAAAAACTCTCCGATGATACAAAAGAGCTTTTTTTAGCTGGGTATAAAACTCAGTATGATGTAGATACTTTAAGAAATTCTTTTGAGATTCAAAAGATTGATTCTAAAGTTTTTGAGATAGATAAACAGTTAGAGTTACTTACTCTGTATGAAATGTATGTTAATCAGGACTAAAGTCCAATGCATGTGAGGCACTAAATGCCGAATCGTATAAAAGGAAATAATATTGAAATTTAGTGAATATATGACAGAGTGGTTATATGGTAAAGATGGTTACTATGCAACTTACAAAAACATCGGTAAAGAGGGTGACTTCTATACGGCTGTAAGCACAAGTAAGTTTTTTGGTGGCACTATTGCAAAACATATAATCTCTTTAGTAGATGATGGTTTTTTAGAATCAAATGCTGTGATTTGTGAGATTGGTGCACATCATGGCTATTTCTTAGCTGATGTATGTGAGTTTATTTATACTCTTAGACCTGAGTTACTTCAAACATTTAACTTTGTAATAATAGAACGATTTGATGACCTCCAAGAGCAGCAGAGAAACTACTTTAAGGACTCCTTTGGTGATGCTGTACAACTTACACATTATAAGTCCTTAACTGAGCTTCAATGTAATAATGCTTTTTTTATAGCAAATGAAATTTTTGATGCTTTTCCTTGTGAGTTATATTATAAAGGTAAAACAGGCAGTGTTGATGGGCATGAAGTCAACTTTGATGTAGACAATACTTGGGTAGAAGAAAAAGCTAAAAAGTATAATAAAGACCGTGGTGAAATCGCTATTGGTTACGAAGAGTTTGCTTTAGAAATGGCTGCATCTTGTGAAAAGTTTGAGTTTATGAGTTTTGATTATGGTGAGATGGTCGCTCGTCCTGACTTTTCACTACGTATTTACTCTAAACATAAGGTAATTCCTTTTTTTATTCCGCAAGATAATGAAGACTATTTGCCAAGAGAGACTCTTTTTGCTAAAAGTGATATAACCTATGATGTAACATTTGCACATGTTAAAGATGCATATATGGAAGCTGGTGTAGAGTTTGTAGAGCTTAAAGCTCAGATGGTTGCACTTATAGATATGGGAATGCTGGACCTTTTAGAAATGCTTAAAGAGAAGGTAGATGAAAAACTCTATAGACAAGAGTTAGAAAAAGCAAAAATGTTAATCATGCCTAATTTTTTAGGTGAACGCTTTAAAATGATACGATTAAGAAAGGCCTAGAGCCCACCTATCATTTTTATCAACTCTTCTGGTCTATTAGAGTTTTTAATAGCATTCTCTTTAGATATGATATTTTTTTGTAGTAAGTCAATGAGTTGCTGTGTTTGAGTTGTCATTCGTGTTTCTGTTTGATTAAGTTGCATTTGCGAGTAAATTTGGTGTACTTTATCTTCACGGATTTGATTTTGAACTGCTGGATTTGTGATAAGAATCTCTTGTGTTGCAACTTTTCCACTACCGATTCTTGGTATAAGTGTTTGKGARATAACAGCTACGAGTGAAGAAGCGAGCTGTGCACGTACTTGTGCYTGCTCATCCCCATCAAAAACATCAATAATACGGTTAATCGTACCTGGTGCAGAGTTAGTGTGCAGAGTACCAAAGACTAAGTGACCGGTCTCTGCAGCTGTWAGKGCYGCMCCAATAGTTTCAGCATCTCGCATTTCCCCGATAAGGATRATRTCTGGATCTTGACGAAGAGCATATTTAAGTGCTGCTGCAAATGATGCAGTACTATTGCCAACATCACGTTGAGAAAATAGTGACTTAATATTTTTATGCACAAACTCAACAGGGTCCTCAATAGTGATAATATGACAACGTTCTGTCATATTTATCTCATGAAGCATTGAAGCTAGTGTAGTTGATTTACCAGAACCTGTTGGTCCTGTAACTAAGATAAGACCTTTTTCTTTTTTGATAAGCTCTTTAAATATAGGAGGATTTCCATATTCATCAAGTGTTGGTATTTCGATAGGAATCATACGAAATGCACAGGCTATACCGTGAATAGTCCTGTAGTAGTTCGCACGAAAACGCCCAATGCCTTCAAGCTCAAAAGAGAAATCTAATTCATTGTGTTCTTCAAACTCTTTCTTCTGTTTATCCTCAATAAGAGCATAAGCCATTGTTTCAACATCCTTAGCATTTAAAACAGGAAGATTTAATGCACGAAGCTCTTTATCTATACGAATTTGTGGTTCACTTCCAACTACAAGGTGTAAGTCTGATGACTTAAATGCCAAAACTGACTTTAATAATTTTTTTATATCTAGTCTTTTTGTTTCAGAAGCTACTTGCTCCTCAATCTCATCACTCATAAAAAACTCCTTTGATAGTTTTCTTGATTAAAGCCTATGATGAGTTTATCATCATATTCAACAACAGGACGTTTTATGAGTAAGTTTTCTTTACATAACCATTTTTCCTGATCTTTTTCGTTAAGGTTTAATTCTTTGAGTTTTAGATTTCTAAAAGTAGTGCTACGTGCATTAAAAAGTGTTTTTATTTCTGTCTTTTCTAACCAAGAAGATATTTTCTCGCAGGGAAGGTCTTGTGTTTTAAAATCAAAAAGTATATATTCTAAATTATTGTTTTTAAAAAACTTGACTGCTTTTTTGACACTGTCACAGTTCTTAATTCCATAGACTTGTATCATTATCTATTACTCTATGATTTTTGGAACGATAAAAAAGTTATCAGTAGAGTTAGGAGCATGACTTAAAATATCTTCACTTACTACTTGACTTGATACCACAGTGTCTTCACGAAGTCCTGTGCTTTTATCACTCATAGCAAAGTTGTCATCAACACCATCTGTATTTAAATTACTGAGGTTATCAACAAAACTTACTATTTCTGAGAGTTGTCCGATAATTTCTTCTCGTTTGTCATCACTTACTTTTAAAAAAGATAATTTTTCTAATCTTAATAATAGTGCATCATCTACTTGCATTAAAATTCCTATGTTTATATTTGTAGTTGATTTTATCATAGTTTGATAAAATATTAACAATTAATGCGATAATATTATAAACTTTTTATATATAAGGATATTTTTTGAGCTTAAAGACTGACATAGAGATGGTAAAAGATGAGTTAACTTCTGAAGAGAAGTTTTTTGAAAAAGCAGTAGTAACAGAGAAGTTTGTAAAAAAATACAAGAACCTTATAATTGGCGGCGTAGTAGCCATTGTCCTCTTTATTGCAGGAAATGTTGCATATACGATAAATAAACAAAATACTATTGACTCTGCAAACGCTGTACTGGCAGAACTACAAATAAACTCGGATAATAAAGCTACACTTGCAAGACTAGAGTCTTTAAGCCCAACATTGAGTGATGTTTGGTTATATTCTAAAGCTCTTGTAAACAAAGACATGGCCACGTTAGAAGAACTTAAAAATTCTAAAGCACTACTTATTGCTGATTTAGCTTCATATGAGACGGCACAAAATACTAAAGATATACAAAAGCTTGAGGCATATGCAAATAAACAAGATGCGATATATGCAGACTTGGCAAGAGTGCAAAATGCAGTAATTTTAATGAACGAGAAAAAAATAGATGAAGCACATGAGATTTTAAGTATGATTAATATTGATTCATCACTTTCACAAGTCGCACATGCGTTAATGCATTACGGAGTAAAGTAAATTTTGAGAACTAATTTGAGTAAATATGCACTAGTAAGTGCAATCTTTATTATTTTGTTTTCTGCTTGTAGTTCTAAGGAAGTATATAAGCCAATGAAGCTAAGCAGCGATTGGGAAGCATATGAGGAATCTAAGCATACAATAATAGATACCGCATCAAATGTAGCTCTTTTAGCAGATAGAACAGTACTTACTCATACTGGTTTAGTAAATGTAGAGATTAATGAAGATGACAGACTTATATCTGAGAGTGATGGTTGGATTATAAGTGCATCAGTAGATGGAAACTTGAGTTTAATCTCTCAAAATGATGTAAGTGTGGTCAAGCATTTCAACCTAAATAAAAGTGTTGCTGGTGCTTCGGTATCGGGTAATGACTTAGCTATAACCTTTGCAGATAATGAAATTGCTTTATACGATATGGAGACAAAAAATATACTTTTTAAAGAGCAGGGAACTAAGTTTTTAGCTACAGATTCTCGAATTGTAAATCCTTTTTTTATGAGAGGTTTAGTACTCTTTCCCACACTTGATGGAAAAGTAATTTTTGTAAATAATGCGAAGAAGAAGAGACTTCGTACCGTTATAGTCTCTTCTGAAGACAATTTTAACAATGTTATAGCCTTTGAACTAGTAGAAAATAAAATTATTGCAGCGACATCGTATAAGATACTTTCAATGGCAAAAAAAGAGGTTCGTGTTAAATACGAAATTCGAAATATTATTTATGATGAAGATAAAATATTTATTGCTACAAAACAGGGCGAGGTTATTTCTTTGACACCTGACCTACAAGTAGAATCAAAGGTGAAATTTCCATTTGCACACTTTTATGCGATGGTAAGTAATGGTGATAAACTCTATGTATTAGAAAAAGAAGGGTATCTTATCGTTTTAGATAAAAAAAGCTTTGATTACACTGTGCATGAGGTGGATTTTGATGATGGATTTGTATTTACCTCTAAAAAGTCTTTTTTTGTAAATGATAAAAAAATTCTTACAGAGTAATGTCTAACGAGCTTGAAGCATTTTTAGAGTACATTAGTGTAACTCGTGCTTTGTCAAGAAAGAGTGTTGAAGCTTATAAAAGTGACTTATTAAAAATAGAAATGCAGACAGGTTCAAAACTTCTCTCACTCAACTCAGAGAAACTTTTAACTTCTCTATCTGAGTACTCGAATAAACGTACCCTCAATAGAAAACTTTCCTCAGTAAATGCTTTTTTTGATTTTTGCCATAAACAACATTTTAGTGAAAAAAATAATAAGTTTAAATTTGCAAAAATTCCTAAACTTCTACCAAAGTTTCTCTCTTATAAAGAAGTTAAATTAGGTCTTTCTTTAATAGACAGAAGTACATGGATAGGAGCAAGGGACTATGCTTTAATACTTTTTTTATATGCAAGTGGAGCGAGGATTAGTGAGTGTTTATCACTAAGGGAAGAAGATATAGAAGGTGAATGGTTACATATTCTCCATGCAAAAGGGGAAAAAGAACGTATAGTGCCTTTGGCAAAAGTGGCTATAAAAGCGATACAAGTTTATAAGTCTATGATCCCCTTTGAGAGTGAACTTATCTGGTTAAATTATCAAAAAAGTGGACTTAGTCGTATAAGTGCTTATAAAGTCACACAAAAGTATCTGGGTGTTTCACCACATATACTCCGTCACTCTTATGCAACATCACTCATAACAGGTGGAGCTGACTTGAGAGTTGTTCAAGAGTTACTTGGTCACTCCTCTTTACTTTCTACTCAGATTTATACGCACATACAAAAACAAAACCTTAAAGAGACACTTGAAGTGTATCACCCGATGTCTCATATTAAAAAATAATATTAAATTTAATTAAAGAGTATCGGGATAAAATTATTGTATGTTGAAGACAATGTACAAGCTCGAAGACCTACTTTAGCTGTATTATCTGAATTTTTTACAAATAAGCATATCGTAATTTCAAACTTAATAGCAGCTATCATTATTGTGTATATAGCAGTTTTAAAAGTATATATGAGAATTCTGCTGATGCAGGAATAAATTTTCAAGAACAATTAAACAAACTTGATAAAGAGATAGCCCTAGAAGTCTCTCAAAATATTGCGAATTATACACAACATCTGAGTGCTACTATTGATGACTTTAGTGATTTCTTTAAACAAGATAAAGAGAAAGAAGCAACTAACTTTACCTATCTTAGTTAATAGTGTTTTTAGTATTATTCGCTTTACACTAGAAAACAACAACATTAAAGTGATAGAAGAACTCAAGTGTAAAGATAGTTTTATGGTATATTCTAACGAACTTAAGCAAGTTATCATTAACTTGGTGACAAATGCACAAGATGTAAGGGATAAAATATTTCACCCATACTTTTCAATAAAACTAAAAAAATAGAACAAAATTAGGACTTTATATGAGTAAAACAATAGTAGAAGAATACTGTAGAGGAAGTCTTAGTTGTTATAATACTCAAGATACAAAGTGTTTTAAAATGGAGTTGCCGCATGCACAGTAGTAGTAATATATATAATAAAATCTGGAGTAAGGCTTTTTTGTCTTCTTTATTTATTATACAAAATAAATGGCATCAGCATGCTGTTCTAGTTCACACACTTAGAGTAACTTACTACTGTATCAAAGCAAGAGCGTTTAGAATGGTTAGTGCTGGATTATTACATGATGTTGGTAAACCTTTTACAGCTTTTAAAAAAGATATCGAGGACGATGAATTTGGTGAGTGGAGCTTTACGGACCATGAAGAGAGAAGTTATCAGATAATAAAAAGCTGGCCTTTTATAAGTGAATACACAAAACACTTAGTACGGTATCATTATCTTATACGTGATATAAAAAAGTCTAAAAAAGAAAATCCAGAGCGATATGCTCAAAAAAGTGCAATATGGGAAACCCTAGATGAGAAAATGCATGAAGACTTACATAGGTTTTTATCATATGATGATGCAGGCAAGGGAGAGAAAAGACGTCAATAAAGAATACTTAATACTAATGTAACACAATTTCTATATAATAAGAAAAATTTAATAAATACTAAAGGCACACAATGGAAACAATAAATATTTTAACTATCATTAGTATTGCATTTTTAGGCTCTTTTGGACACTGTATAGGTATGTGCGGTGGTATCGTTTTTGCATATTCGAGTATAAAGATACAACCACAAAGCTCTAAAGTGTCTAAAACAATTGCACATCTTCTTTACTCTTTTGGACGTGTCTTTACATACTCACTACTTGGTGCTGTTTTTGGTAGTTTAGGAAAAGTAGTTCGTTTTTCTGACTTTTCGAATGGTGTTTTACTGATAGTTGCTGGTACTGCTATGGTTTTAGCAGGGCTATCTCTTATGGGGAAACTAAAATTTTTAACGCTCATAGAACACTCTTTTTCAAGTTCTACTTTGTATAAAAGAACTTTCAAAAAAATCCTTAGTTCAAAATCTAATAGTAGCTTTTTTCTGCTTGGTATGCTAAATGGTTTACTCCCTTGTGGTTTTGTATACTTTTTTGCTATTACAGCAGCGAGTACAGCAGACCCACTTTATGGTGCTTTGGTTATGGCTATCTTCGGCTTAAGTACAATTCCTGCTATGTTTAGTCTAGGTTTCTTAGCTTCCCTTGCACAAGCTACAAGTTTTAGAAACATGATGATGAGTCTCTCTTCAATAGTAGTTATTTTATATGGTGTTTTTACAGTTTATCATGGTTATGGTTTTATAACTACCCCAGCTGAAGTTATGCAACACTGTCACTAATAGATATTTATTTTGCTATAATAAATTAAAAATGAAGGTGCATATTTATGAAAAACTCTATTATCGAGAGTATAAAATCTCTCCCACCTCTTTCAAAAACTATTTTAGATATTAACAGAGTATATGCTGATGAGAGTGCTAGTATAGCAGACTTAGCAAAGGTAATAGAACTAGATCCCATGATAGTAGCAAATCTCCTTAAGGCTGCAAATTCACCCTTATATGGCTTTGGTAAACAGATACGTAATGTTTCACAGACAGTAAGCCTTTTTGGTATGAATATGACACGTTCCATAGCAATCGGAAACTCTGTAAGAAAACTCTTAAATGTAGATATGAAACCGTATGGTGTCACAAGTGATGATTTTGCAGATGTTTCATCTAAACAAGCTAAACTTATACTCTCTTGGTATAAGACAATTGATAAAGAAAAAGCAGATAAGCTCTACCTCGCCGCTTTTTTACAAGAGACAGGAAAAATTCTAATCTCTAGTGATATTATTCAAGAGAATGAAGATGTGAGTTTTAGGTCTGAAATTGAGACGACAAATAACATTGCGCAGGTTGAAAAATCTTATGTTGATATAACTACTTCAGAAGTTACTGCGGCTGTGTTTGAACACTGGGGGTTTGATGAAGAGTTTATCGAGATGATCAAGTATTCGGACAATCCATCTGCTGCACCAGACGAGATAAAAGAGTATGCAATTGCTCTAAACATAGTCAAAACAATAGTACCTATAAACAAACCATTTGGTGATGGTTCTATAAACTTCGGTCTTCGTAAAGCAAGGGATGCAGGTTATGACTATGAAGTTTTAGAAGATATGCTTGATGACATCTTAGATGTTATGCAGCCTGAGTAAACTTGGGAAACTGTTAGAAGAAAGTCTTTTATATCACTTTCGTATGTCTCTTGAAGAGTTGTTAAATGTAGAAGTAACAACTACTTCATACCCGTTGAGTCATATATTTTAAACGAGGAGTAGGTGTCAAAAGAAAGACCTTTAACGAGATGGTAAAAATAGTTAGAAGACATTACCGTCAAATGAAGTCAAAGGGTGGAACTAAACCCTGCTGTGTACGTCTAGCTTTTATAAACAAGCTAATGCTCAGTTGTAAGTGTTTCTTCGAAGGAGGGTGCTTATATAGCTTTAACTTTTTTCCCTGTTGCCATGACTTGTTCCTAAAATATAAAACACAAATTTAATTGTGTTTAAAGAGCTATTGTATTTTAAAGGAGTAAAGAAAGAATAGTAGGTGTTAAAGTACTTCGTTAAAACGAAGTCATTTAATACTTAGAACTACTATATAGATTTTTATATAGACTCTTTCCATGCATGTTTAAGAGACTCTAAAAAAGTGAGTGTATGGGGATTAGCCTTCGCATATGTATCTATTTCTCCTTTATTTTCTTGAATGGATTGGTAACAAGTTTGTAGGATCTCTTCATACTCTTTTTGAGATATGTTACAACTTTTCTTTGCAAAAGACTTGTATGTTTTTTCTTTAAACCATACCTTACCATCACTTAGTTTAAGTGCAGGAATGTCATTTTTAATATATACAATTGTAGTTATAACATCATAAATAGGTGCAAGTCTTGCATCTTCGTAGTCATGCTCATAAAGTACACCATAGTTTTTAAGGTGTCCATCTCCATTTTGCAGGAGATGGTTCATAATAATAGCCGTAAAAAAAGTTTTAATAGCCTTTTTACGGTGTTGTGGTGCTACAACATCTTTGATAATACGAACTACCTCTTCATGGCTTCCATTATACTTTTCATCTGTACCACGAGCACTGAGTACACACATATCTTCAAAGCCTAAGTAATTATCATCATCCCTAACATCAAAGCGTTTCATAATAAACATACTCAAATCATCACTGAGATAAAACTCTGGAGTAGCAAGAGCTGCATTAACTATAGCTCTCATACAAAAATACTCATTGAGTGCAAGTTGTGGGTACTCCTTTTGCCATGACTTAATAATAAAATGCTCAAACTTCATAGTAGTTTTATTTTGCATAGAAAGAAGTAGTTTAGGTTGTACTCCAGATACACCAGAGCGAATAGCAAACTTACTCATCAACTCTTCAAATAGAGACTCTTTGATGAAGCACTTTAGAGTTCCAACTAGCTTTTCGTACTGGCATAGTGAGAKAGACTACACAAGAAGCATCCTCTGTGTAGTTAAAAATAAACTGTTCATTCTCATAACTAAGGTGTCCAGTCTCTTGTTTGTTAATAAAAAGTTTAAGAGTCTCTTCTTTCATTTACTAACTCCTCAAGTGTTTTAGGGCGACCTTTAGCTCTAAGAGAAAACTCATAGCCAAGTAAGTCTAAGATAGTAGCTACTTTTTTTATACCTACCTCTTCACTCAAACCATTCTCTATCTTAGAGATAGTACGTTTGGTAATACCAGAGTAGTCTTCTAAGTCTTGTTACGACCAATTCTTTTCTTTACGGAGAGTTTTTATACTCTTTGCAAGTTCATCTAAAGTCATAAGTTTCCCTATATATGAAATATATTTCTTATTGTAACATATAGTATTAATTAAATGAAGTATATTTCTTTTTAGTGCTGTTATCTTGAGGGAATAGGGTGTTAAAATACTTCGTAAAACGAAGTCATTTAATTCTGAACTGAAAAGAAATAAGATCATGTTACACAACGAAACATACTCCCCTGTTTAGAATAATATTTTCTGTTATTTTTTATTTATAATAAATATCTGTGATATTCTATTTGTTCTAAAAAATTGAAAATAAAATAGGGGGGGGGAGAGATGCTAAAAAAACATGATAGACCATTAAGGTWTCTTCTTTGATAGATTTACAAGCCACTGTATTTTTTCAAAAACTTCACCAAACTTCAATTTTACGAGCCCTAAATACTTTATTCTCACAAGTTCAAGTAAACGATAGCCTAAAAGCCAAAGCACAAGAGTTAGCTTGGGGTAGAGAGTATGAGTAGTGGCTTTGGTGAATTTATAGATATATGGTCTGGATATGAAGAGTATGTCAACTCTGTAAAAGAGCAGCTAAACATAACAGGAGATATAGGTCTGAGTGACTTAGATAAGAAAGTATGGATAATAGACAGACTCTTTGGAAGAAACACAAACGCCACTGATATAGAGAATAACTTTGAAACTCAAATGAAAGAGTTTGAAAACACAAGTGTAATAAGTGAGACTTCCTCTAATGTAACTATAGCTTTCCAAGAAGAGTACTACAATAACTACTTCAAAAAAGAACTACTAGATAGATACGAAGGTGCATTTGCATTACAAGCCTTTTATAAGTTTGATGGAGCTCATTATGATGTGAATCGTGCTAAGTATGTGGTAGATGACTTAGAAGTTTTTAATACAAGTGCAGTTACATATCTTAACTCCACAGATAACTCCCTAGAAGATAAACTCTACCTTGCTAATAACTCTATAAAAAACATAGAGTTAATGAGAGTTGCATGAAAAGTATAAGAAAAAAAGGATTTAAAATATGAAATATTTATTAACTGTAATGTTGAGTATATCTACATTGTTTGGGTTTGGAGCATGTGATACTTGTAAAAAGCTATCTATATCTGTACCAGTTGACTTCTCAAAGAAAGGAACAGTGTATGAAACTGATTTTCAAGCTCCTTGGAATATTTGGGGGTCAAGCATAGGTTTTTTTATTGTACCAATTATGGATAATAAAGATATTGAAGTACACAAACAAGTTTATGATTATATTAGTACTGGGTATAAACATGATGGTGATGGGTATGTAAAACCTCCAAAAAATATTCCTTATTTTAAGATTAAGATCACATTAATCCCACTTGGTTGGGCAAGTCATAATGTAGCTGTTTTAATTAATGATAAAAAAGAAAAACTTTATACAAAAGGACAGAGGATAGAAGAAATAATTTTTATACCTTTATATGGAAGAACTCCTATTGTAAGAAATTGGTATTCATATAAAACTATTATGATAGCTGATTTACAAAGACTTAGAAATTATCATGTAAGAATAGAAAGCCTAGAGAATGTAGAGGTACCAAGTTTTATAAACACTAGTCTTTCCATTCGTGCAACTGATAGAAAACATTAAAAAAAAGGAAATAAAATGGCAATAACTTATTATACAAGAGTAAATATTGAATCTGCAGGAACTGGTTATACAGGAGGAGGAACTCCAAAATCATTAGCAGGTCATATGTGGTATCAGATATATCAAAAGGATGAAAACGGTACTATAAGTAATGTACAAAATGCTGGTTACACAGGTGATGGTATAGTTAATACTGATGATGTAAATTATGATAGTGAGCCAGCTTATTCGTCTAAAGAACAACCATTGACACAAGCACAATTTAATATATTAAAGAACTTTGGAGATAAAAATAGTTAATTAGCTACACAAAATGGATTCGGACCAGATGACTATGGAGTTGTAACGAACAGTTGTATTGACTTTACATGGAAAGCCTTAGCATTAGCAGGATTTAACACAAGTAATTTTGAAGGTGATTTAGTACCAATATGGAACCAAGACAATATTGTAGACTTATTTAAAGATAATCCAGATGCATGGAATGATTTATCATACAAAGATAAGGACTTATTAGGGAAATATGGTTTTATTCCATTTGATCCAAGCGACTCAAATAACTTTAGTACTGATGGAAATAATCTTAATGACGGAACTCAACCAATAGACCCAACCCCACCAAGATGTGACCCACTAGTCCTAGACTCAGATAAAGATGGTTTTATTTCAACTATTGCATTAGCAGACTCAAACACTTACTTCGACATTACAGGTGAGAAGGTGAATTGCGAAGCAAGAGAGGCTACCCTGGGGTATGGTATAAAAGAGAAAGTAAGTTGGATAGCACCTAATGATGGAATACTTGCCTATGATAAAAACGGTAATGGTAAGATAGATGGTATAAATGAAGTATTTGGTAACTTAACTACTAGTGGGTTTTATGAACTTAAACAACTCATAGACTCTAACAACGATAGATTATAATATCCCCATATGTCAAGACTAAAAAAAGCAAAGACATTACTACTCATGGAAAAAGAAGAAGCATACATTAAAAACACAAGTGCTAGTTACAATAGAGGGAAAAATACTTGCTGTTGATATAGATAAAGGAAGAACACATGACTTTAAAGTATTTAAGCAAAGAAAAAAACTAAGCTAAAATCACTAAATATCCATACAGAAATAGACGAAAAAGATTCGGTCTGAGGATAAATCTTATTTGTGCAATCATTAACCTTGATTCAAAGCCTATTCTACCGAAAGATAGTAATGCTTAGGGTTTGGATGTTTTAGGAGAAGTCTACTATAGATTTTAGCAATACTCAGCTATAATTACTCAAAAATAAACACAGGTACTTTTATGAGCAAAACCGTTACAGTAATAGACACATTTGGATTTTTCTTTCGTAGTTTTTACGCACTCCCGCAACACTTAAAAAATAAGGATGGTTTTCCAACTGGTTTACTTACAGGTTTTACAAACTTCATAGCGACACTGCAAAAAGACCATGACAGCGACTACATCATCTTCGCCATAGATACAAAAGGGCCAACTTTTCGTAATGAGATAGACCCTAACTATAAAGCAAACCGTTCAGCTCCACCACCAGAACTCTCAATGCAACTCCCAGTTGCTATAGAGTGGATAGATAAGATGGGTTATAAAACTCTTGGACAACAAGGTTTTGAAGCCGATGACATGATAGCTACTGTAGTAGAATTGGCAGAGCAAAAAGGTTACAATGTAAGAGTAGTATCACATGATAAAGACCTGTATCAGCTCATAAATGATGAAAAAAATGTCATAGTAGTTGATGCCATCAAACGTAAAAGCATGGATGAAAAAGCCTGTTATGATAAGTATGGTGTAACAGCACAACAGTTTACAGATTATCAATCTATACTTGGAGATAGCGCAGATAATGTTCCTGGTGTAAAAGGTATAGGTAAAGTTGGTGCTGAGAAACTACTCAAAGAGTATGGAACTTTAGATAATATCTATGCACATGTTCAAGAAGTTAAAGGTGCAAACCAGAAGAAACTACGAGAGTGCAAAGAACAGGCATATATGTCAAAAGAACTTGTGACACTGAAACGTGATGTTTTTGAGTCAATAGACTTTGAAGAGTACAAGATGGATATCGAAAATCCTTTTGTAAATATCTATGATGAATTAGTACAGTACGAACAAAATTCGATACTTCGCATACTACATGCAAGAAACCAAATAAGTGATGAAAAACGTGAGAGTGTTGCTCAAGCAGTAGTAGCTGAAGAAGAGGACTATGGTGTTAAGTTAGAGTTCAAAGCGACTCTTTTAACAGATGCAAAAGAGTTAAACGCAGTACTAACAAAGTTCACTCCCGAGACAATAGTAGCGTTTGATACGGAGACAACAGGTTTAGAGTATGATACAGATAAACTAGTGGGCTTTAGTTTTTGTACTAACGAAGATGAGGCTTATTATGTTCCTTTTGCTCACTTTTATCTAGGAGTTGCTGATCAGATAAGCGAAGATGATGCAAAATCCGCAATACGAAAAATATTCAACTCTAAAGTAGTAGGACATAACATCAAGTTTGACTTGCATTTTGTGACTCGATTTTTAGAAGATGATTCGTTAGAAGTGTATGCTGATAGTATGATACTCGCATGGCTSATAAACTCTAACTCTGCATTAGCGCTTGATAAACTCAGTGATGCACTCCTTGGTCATAAGATGGTTGCATTTAAAGATACCGTGAAAAAAGGCGAAACATTTGCAGGTGTAGAACTCGAAGACGCTTGTAAGTATGCAGCAGAAGATGCTTATATCACAGCAAAACTTTACAATGTTTTTTTAGAGAAGTTAGCACTTCAAAGTGCCACTCACCTTATAGATGAAGCAAAAGAGGTTGAATTTCCTTTCATTCAAACACTTTTAAGAATGGAAAAAGAGGGTATAGAAGTAGATAGCGCATTTTTAGAGAAGTTTTTAGGCGAAGTTAAAGAGACTCTCTCTGGACTTACTACAAGCATCCATGAGCTTGCAGGTGGAGAGTTTAACATCAACTCGACTAAACAGTTGGGTGTGGTACTTTTTGAGACTTTAGCACTTCCTGTGGGGAAAAAGACGAAAACGGGTTACTCAACTGATGAGAAGGTTTTACGTGGTCTTGAAGATGCACATGAAATCATTCCAAAACTTTTAGAGTATAGAGAAGTGTATAAACTCTACTCAACATATATCGAGCCACTACTTAAACTGAGTCGTGCAGATAAGAAAAGTCGTATACATACTTCATTTGTTCAAACGGGTACCGCAACTGGGCGTTTAAGTTCAAAAAATCCTAACTTACAAAACATTCCTACAAGAACACCATTAGGCGCAAAAATTCGACAGGCATTTATAGCAGGAGAGGGCAAGAAACTAATAGGTATAGATTATTCACAGATTGAGCTGCGTTTACTTGCTCACTACTCAGAAGACAGTGTTTWGGTAGCTGCGTTTAAAGATGAYAAAGACATTCACTTGCAAACTGCAATAGTGCTTTTTGGCGAAGAAGAGGGCCCTGCTAAGCGTTCTATCGCAAAGACTGTAAACTTTGGACTCTTGTATGGAATGGGACCTAAAAAGCTCTCTGATACTTTAGGCATAACTACTAAAGAGGCAAAAGAGATTATAGAGAAGTACTTTGAGTCATTTCCTACAGTCAAATCATACTTTAGAAGTATAGTTGATAGTTCAAAAGAGAAAGGTTATGTTGAAACGTTACTTAAACGCAGAAGATATTTTGACTATGAAAATGCAACTCCTATGTTTAGAGCGGCATATGAGAGAGAAAGTGTAAACTCTGTATTTCWAGGAAGTGCAGCTGATCTCATAAAACTCAGTATGAACAAAATTCATGATGTGATAGAAAAAGAGAAACTAAACGCGACTATGTTACTACAAATTCATGATGAGTTGATATTTGAAGTAAACGCAGAGGAAGCAGAAGTTTTAGGAAATAAGTTTAGAGATATTATGGACGGTATTATGGAGTTAAATATTCCACTCAAAGCAAGTCTCAACATCGGAGATAACTGGAGTGAGTTAAAGTAGTTGGTTTATTCTCTTACTTGCATACCACCAAAGATAAATAGCCGCTGAGAATATAATGGAGACAAGTGTTATCCATAAATAGAGTATATCTAGCTTATAAAATGCTAAGATGGAAAAGAGAATGATTGGGGCTACTACTTGCCTATAGACACTAATTGGAAAAATGATAGTTGGTTTTTTTATACCTTGCAGGGTTGAGATATAGATAAAAATAAGTACGAATCCAAAGAAACCAAAACCACATACTTTAAGATATAAAACACTCTGCTGTATAACTAACACATCATTTGTCAGTAAAGAAACGATAGAATCCCCAATAGTAAAAAATGAAATAATCCCAATAGTCGAGACAGCAAATCCAAATATGATTGCTAAGTTTGCTATGGGTTGAATGCGTGCAAATTCTTTAGCACCATTGTTTTGTGAAACCATAGCAAGAGTAGCGATACCAAGACCTACTACAGGCATTAAAAATATCTGCTCGACTCTCATTCCCACTCCAAACGCAGCAACAGCTTCTTTTCCATAAGGTGCCACAAAGTAGGTGATGATATACATTCCAAATGCCATCATAAACATATTCATACTTGGAGGGAAACCTTGTTTTAGTAACTCTTTTATAACATCTTTGTCAAAATAAAACTCTTTAAAACCTACATAAAGTTTTGTTTTTTGGAGTTTATAAAAAAGGTAAGACATTGTGATAAACTCAGAGACAATAGTTGCCATAGCGATACCTTCTACCCCATAACCCATCTGAGTGACAAAAAAGTAGTTGAGACCTATGTTTAAAATAGAAGTAAAGATAAGCACATTTCTAAAAGATTTTGTATCCCCTATAGAGTTAAGCAGGGCATTGAAGAAAAAAGAGCCTATGAAAAGCATAACGGCATAGAGTATTATGTTTATGTACGAGAGTGTAGTTTGCACATAGGATGGATCGCCGAGAGCTACCACAAGGTAAGGCACACTCAAAACTCCAAAGATACTTAAAAAAATAGAGAGTAAAAATGCGAAGACTATACCGTTAAGTGCTATATGCTGGGCTCTTTTAGTGTTTTTCTCACCAAGTGCATTTCCGACTAAAGCAGTTAGTGCTTCACTCATACCAATGGCAATAGCAAGTATCATAAAAAATATCGAAGCTGTAAGTGAGAGTGCAGCTAAGGCTTGTGTGCTTATGAGACCTGCAAAAAATGTGTCAGTTACATTAAACATAGTATGGAAGAAGTAGCCCGTCATAGCGGGAATTGATAAACTTATGAGGTGTGTGTTTATAGAACCTATTGTTAAGTCAGTATGCATTTCTCTCTTTTATATAAAATTTTTTACACTCCTCGTCCTTGCTTATATTCAATGAAGAGTGAATCCTTGGAATAGGTGCTTCTTACTTCTTAGTTAGTTTATAAACATAAGAAAAAACTTCTGCTATTGCCTTGTACATCTCGGAAGGAACTTCACGGTCAACTTCAAGTTTTGAGAGTAACTCTACGAGGTCTTCATCTTTTTTGATAGGGATGTCGTGGAGTTGTGCAATTTTGATGATGTTTTGTGCAGTGAAACCCTCACCTTTTGCAGTTACTTTAGGAGCTTCACCTGATTCACTATCATATCTGAGTGCTACTGCTTTTTCTTTTCTTTGACTCATGCTTTTACTTCAAACCCTGCGTTTAGACCTTGATTATACTCATTATAAGCATCAGTTATCGTAGGGCTATCATCTAAAAAACGGATATTTGCTGGTACTATATTTACGCCAACAAGCTGCTGTTTTAGTGTCCCAATATTATCTTGAAGTATTTTTTTTAACTCCTTACTCTCTGCGGTTATATTTATATTTAGCTGATTTTTCTCAAACATCCCTAACCGCAGTTTTAACTCTCCGTAATCTTTTAAATTTAACTCTATATCTGTAAAAAACTTATCGTCTTTAGCACTTTTTATCGTGATGTTTCCATCTTCTAAAGCATCCCATGAGTAAGGGATATAAAGCGAAGTTGAGTTATTTAGTTGTGAGAGAAGTTGATGGTAGTCTATTTGCAGAGTAAGTTTGTCTATTTGTTTTAAAAGTTCTGCTTTATTAGGAGAACTAGAATTTTTTACTTCTTCGTGTGCTTTAAGTAAAACTGCTTTAAGGTCGTGAGAGAACAGCTCTTTTGCTGATGCCTGCGTTTGGAGTAGTTCGGGTTTATTTAAGCGGTTTATTTTATCAAAAAGACTTTTTGTCTCTTTTGAAAACAGTGCATCATTTAGCTGAATAGTTTTATCTAAGGGAGAGTTTAGTCTTTGTGAGAGTTGTTCTAAAATATTTTGCATATTTTTACTTAAGCTCGTTAAAGAGCTCAAGTCACTTTTAAGAGTTTTGAGTAAATCTTTGTTAGATATATTTTTAAACAAGTCAGATGAGAGTAACTCTTTGAGTTGCGTGTTTATGCTTTGAACATTAGGAAGTTTCGTAGCATCTAAAATTTTTGAAAGCTCAGTAAGGGCACTTTTAAGAGCTACTTGCGGTGTTTGCAGGTTTTTTATTTTATTTTCTAAAAAAAGACCGGAGTTTTCTATTTTTGTTTTTAAACCCTCTTCACTAATATTTTTAATATTACTTAAAAAAGAGGTGAGTTGTTTCTCGATAGGAAGAGGATTTTTCTCCTTTTGAAGTGTTTGGTGTAGCTCTTTTATACTACTGCTTACACTACTAAGTTCTTTAAGAGTAGGGTTGGACTTGAGCATACTAAGTAGTTTTTTATCACCACTTGAGTCATTCGCACTCTGCTGTAAGAGTGTACTTACTATAGACTTTAAGTCTCTACCTTTTGAAAGAGTCTCAAGCTCTTGGGGCGTTATTGATTTTAGTACTTCATTTAGTGCTTTGTTTGTATTTGGAAGAACGATATTGAGTGTTTTTGAAGTATTGAGATTTATCATGCTTTAGTATATCGTATTTTGGTATAATATATTAAAGTAATAAAGGAGGAAGTTATGATTAACAGTTTTAGTGGTGCATCATTAAATAGTGAGTTTTATCACACAAAAAATAAGCACTCTAGTAACCTTCCTATCCCGTTTAATATTCTAGATAACGATGTTTAATGATTAAAAGCTATCTTATAACTTCGAACCCTTCATTTATGCAACTTAAAAAGCATCTTCCTGCGTTTGCACTCTATAGAGATAAAGAAACATCTGAGTACTCTTTTCATGCACAAAACTTTGTACAAATGTGTAAATCTATACCAAACTTAAAAGCTTTTATACACCAAGACTAYAAACTAGCACACACACTAAACGCAGCCGGTGTRCATTTAACATCTTTACAGTTTGATGAGATACTTRAAGCTAAAGAGTTGGGTTTAGAGGTGATTATCTCTTGTCATACTAAAGAAGAAGTGCAAAAAGCAGAAGAACTAGGTGCTGACTATGTGACATATAGCCCTATATTTGACACACCAAACAAGGGTGAACCTAAGGGTGTAGAAAATCTAAAAAAACTTRTAGATTTTACATCACTTAAAGTTTTTGCACTTGGTGGAATAATAACAGAAGAACATGTAGAAGCTGTAGAGAAGAGTGGTGCATATGGTTTTGCTTCTATTCGTTACTTTGGATAATGACTTAATATAATGAGTAAAGCCCATTATATTAGCAGGGACAAAAAGTCCCTACAACCCCCTGAAGCCACAAAAATATTTTTGAGATATTAAATATGTAATTAGAGCAGTTTCCCTGCCATATAACCACTAGCAAAACTCCATTGTAGGTTATAACCACCACAAGGACCATCAAGGTTCATAATCTCACCACAGAAGTAAAGACCATTTACAAGTTTACTCTGCATACTCTTAGGGTCTATCTCTTTGAGGCTAATTCCACCTCGTGTTATCATAGCTAAACGAAATCCATCATGTCCATTTACAGTAAGGGGAGTCCAAGCAAGTAGTGAGATAATTTTTGCTCTGGCTTTTCCTGATTGTTTTGTTAGTGTTTTATCTATTTCACATTCTGCCATTTTACAGAGTTCTAAGCTTAGCGCTTCTGGAAGTAGGGTACTTACTAGTTCTACAATTGTTGCAGCCGAGTTTTTTAAAACTTGTTCTTTAAGATGTTTTGTTATCTCTTCTTCATTTTTCCCTTTTGTGAGGTTAAGAAGAAGAGGCACTTCTCCATATTTTTTAAGTAGGGGTGTCACTTCTCTTGCAAAGTCTAGTACAACAGGACCTCTTATACCGGTTTTAGTGAAAATAAGATCCCCTTTGGCACGGAGCTTTTTATGTTTTTTGATATCGACTCGAAGTTCAACTTTTGCTATAGTATCTGCTCTACATTCACTTACCCAAGACTCTCTTACCTTAAGTGGCATCATTGCAGGACTCAGTTCTGTTACTTTATGCCCTAACTCTCCGGCTAAGTTATAACCATCACCCTCAGCACCAAGCACAGGGTAACCAAGTCCTCCAGTAGCAACTATCACCTTTGGTGCATAAAAAGTGTTTGTCTGCGTTTTAACACCCTCTATGTTCTTCCCTACAAGGAGTAATCTTTCTACTCTCTGGTTTGTAATGATTTTGACACTAACTCTGTCCATTTCTGCTTGCAGTCCAGCGATGATAGTACTAGATGAGTGTGAAGTTGGAAAGATACGAAAACCATCAGGTGCATGTGTCTCAACACCTATCTCATCCATGAACTTTACAAGTTCTTTATTGTCAAATCCTGCAAGAGCATCTTGCATAAAACGACCATCACGACCAAATCTAGCCATAAAGTCTTCGTTGGAGAGAGTGTTTGTAAGGTTACATCGACCACCACCAGTAGCTTTGAGTTTTGAGGATATGTTTGAGAGTTTTTCTAAAAGTAAAACATTTTTCCCCTCTCTTGCAGCAACAATAGCGGATATGATTCCAGCAGCACCACTACCAATAACGATAAGGTCATATTTTTCTTCATTCATAAGTTTATTTTACTATAATTTCTATAATGAAAACATATTATGGTGATAGAGAAAAGTGTTATGAGTGTTTTAGACCTAAAAGTTCGTGTATGTGTGAGCATTTTGAGCATATACAAACGCATACTAAGTTTGTTGTACTCATGCACCCAAAAGAGTTTAAAAAAGTCAAAAACAATACAGGTCACTTTACACATAAGAGCCTTACTAACTCAGAGTTGTTTATAGGCATAGATTTTTCAGACCATAAACGTATAAATGAAATAATAGACTCACACGATAGTTATATACTTTTCCCCTCTCCAAACGCAGTTAACCTTACAGATGAGAAACCGATTCTCAGTTCTAAACCATTAGCAATATTTTTAATCGACTCAACATGGGCTTGTACAAAAAAGATGTTTACGCAAAGTACAAATCTAAACACCTTAAAACATATGAGTTTTACTAGTGATAGAACATCTGCATATGAGATAAAGACACAACCGGCAGAAGCTTATCTTTCTACGATAGAATCAACATTGGTAGTTTTAGAGCTTTTGAAAAAACATGAACTAGAGGGTGTAGAACAAAAAGAACTAGATGGTTTCTTACGACCATTTTTTAAGATGATAGAGTATCAAAAAGAGCTTATCTCAAACCCAAAGAGTCATGCTGTGCGTTTTAAAAGAGGARGAAATAATTAGTATCTTATGAACGGGTATATATGAAAAATGGTAAAGAGTTGTCTATTAAAGATTAGTTTTTAAATCAATAAGCTTTGTTTTAGTTTATATCATGTAGTATACTTAATATAAGGAAAGCATATGCTAGTTAAAGAATATAAGCCTTCAGAGGATAAAAACTATTCATCCACTACAGATGAAAAAGGTATAATCTGTTCAGTCACTGAAGAGTTTGCAAAAATATCTGGATACACTCAAGAAGAAATGATAGGTCAAAATCATAATATTTTAAGAGATCCGAGTATGCCAAAAATAATATTTTCAATCATGTGGAAAACTATAGAAAATAAAAAAACATTTGTAGGCTTTATAAAAAATAGAACAAAAGATGGAAAATTTTATTGGATGGCACATAAAGTACATCTTTTTTCAAAAGGAAAGAATGGAGCGTGTAAACACCTCTCTTACAAAACTCCTATGTCTACAAGAGCTAAGCATCATATGACAAAATTGTATGAAAATCTTTTAGAAGAGGAACGAAAAGGTGGTATTGAAGCATCACAAAAGTATCTAAAAGAATACTTAGACTACAGGGGAGTTAGTTTTAATGAGTACATGGAAACATTTGTGGATGCTGGGGGACTTTTAAAGGTTGGTTTTTTTATGGCAAGAAAGCTCTTGTCATAAAGTATTAAACATTACCGAACCAAGTCTTACCATGTTAGATCCACACTCTATAGCTAGCTCAAAGTCTCCACTCATCCCCATAGAACAGATAGTTGCATTTGGGAGTTCTTTGTAGATGTTATATGTTGTGTCAAAACTGTTTTTAATAACTTTTGTATCATCTGAATGAGCTCCAATGCTCATAACACCTTTGAGTTTGATGTTAGGACACTTCTCACAGATAGTCATATAAGACTCTTTTGCATCTTCGGGCATAAAACCATGCTTTGACTCTTCTTTAGCTGAGTTTATCTGCATCAAACAATCAAGAGTCATATCTTTAGCTTCTAACTTCTTTTGAAGCTCTTGTGCTAAATCAAGCGAGTCTAGTGCTTGAAAAAGAGTAGGGTCTATATCTAGTAGGTTATTTATCTTGTTTTTTTGAAGGTTCCCTATGAAGTGCCACTCTAGTGGTAACTCATCAAGCTCTATAGACTTAGCTTTTAAGTCCTGTACCTTATTTTCACCAAAGGCACGTTGCCCAATGTTGTAAAGAGTAGAGATATCATCAACTGTAGAGTATTTACTTACAGCTACTATCTTTACTATGTGGTGACCACTTACTCTTAGGCGTGCAGTCTCCACACGACGGATTACAGTGTCTATGTATAATTTATGTTCAATTTCTGTCATTTTTTATCCTACTAATCTATTTATATCGTTAAAAAGTCCAAGTCCCATAAGACCAAAAAGAAGTACCCATCCAGCTATAGTAAACTTTATCATAACGGCTTCACTTGCTTCACGGCGGAAGATAAGTTCATATAGGTTAAACATGATGTGACCGCCATCAAGTGCCGGAATAGGGAGAAGGTTGAGTACACCCAAGTTTACACTGATAAGTGCTGCGAAAAACAGAACACTCATCCATCCTGCATCAGTTGCATCAGATGTGAGTTTTACTATGCTTATAACGCCACCTAACTCTTTTGCAGGAACATCACCAGTTATAAGCTTTTGCACACCGGTAAATATCATAGTACTAGCAAAAATAGTCTGCTCAGTCGCATAAGAGAGAGTCTCAGATAAACTCAGTTCTAGTGGATGTGTAACACCTGCTGAACCAATACCTATCATCTTCTTTTGTATAGTTTCTCCAAACAAGTTTTTTGTCTCACGAAGTTTTGGTGTTAGTTTTTTATACTCTTTAAATCCAGCTCTTAGTATCTCTAAGTTGAGTGTGCCCTGCGAGACTTCGATAATGTCTGCCATCTCTTTCCATGTTGTTATACTAACACCATTGATTGCAGTGACAGTATCATTTGTATCTAGTCCAGCAACAAACGCAGGAGAGTCTTTAAGAACATTTCCAATAATAGGAGAGAGTACTTGAGGACTTCCAAGTGCTATAAAGAAGTATAAAATAAAAGCGATGATAAAGTTAAACGCAGGACCAGCTAAAAGGATAAATATCTTTTGAGTTGGAGTTTTTACATTATAACTATCTTCATCGTAGCTTTTTTTTGTAGGGTCACTGTCATCTTGACCTTTCATACGAACATAACCGCCAAGAGGAATGGTAGCGATAGCCCACTCTGTATCCCATTTTTTAAATGAAAAAAGTTTTTTACCAAAACCTATACTAAACACTTCTACACAAACACCCATCATACGAGCAGCAAGGTAGTGACCAAGTTCATGAAAAAATATAAGTCCGCTAAGAACTAAAAGTGATATAAGAAATCCCATTATGATTCATCCTTTAAAAGTGCTTTTTTAAAGCCCCATAAGTACTCTAAACCTGAGTACACTGTTAAAAATACTGCGAACCATAAAAGCTCGTCTCCTAAAGGCCAATGCATAAGTAAAAAACCTATAGCTATCATCTGAGCTACTGTTTTTACTTTACCAGCCCACGAAGCTTTTACGCTTAAACCTTCGCTAACAGCAACAGTTCGTATACCTGTTATAAAAAGTTCACGAACAATGATGATATAAACAGCCCAAGCAGAAGCCTCACCCATCATCATAAGCCCAAGAAACGCAGCTAGAGTTAGCATCTTGTCAGCTAGTGGATCTAGTATGGCTCCAAGCATAGTCATCTGCTTCCATTGTCTTGCAATGTATCCATCAAAAAAGTCAGTAGAAGAGGCTAAGACAAAAAGAAGTGAAGCAAAGTAATAGTTCCAAGTTATGTCAAAACCATTGTCAGTAAAAAGTTCAGGAGTTAAAATAATCCAAAACATTAGTGGAGCAAGGAGTATACGAAGAAATGCCAAAGCATTAGGTAGGTTTAACAAGCAAAGTCCTTAAATTTATAAAGTCTATTATGAGTGGTATTTTAGCGTTATAAAGTTAAGAGAAAATCACTTACTTAATAAGATGACAATTATTATAGATAAAGCAAGAGAAATACCTTTGCATAAGCATCGGATTTTTTGTTGCTGTCTCAATTCTTCTCCTAATATCTCCTTGTGCTATAGAGTCTGTAACAGAAGAGATATTGGATAAAGTCACCTTTTTCTTGTTTCTWMTKAGTGTATCAGGGTAAGAATAAGAAGTGACTTAAGGTTGTAAAGAGCTTAGRYATAAGCCTAAATAGTGMATAAYTTTAGAGTTTAATAGTACTTGCCCAAATACCATGAATATTACATCCAGCATTAGCTCTAATGTATTTAGCACCATCAAGCTTTACCCTAAATGCARCTGCACCACGAGAGATTTCAGCCATTAGKTGTGTTTTCCCAACAARTTTTTTATCTACATATAAAGAGATGAAGTCAATCCAGTGTCCYTYGACGCTAGGATGGATAATATCAGCTTGTCCAACTGTAATTTCAACTAAGGTATATCCCTTAGCATCTTTATCACCAAGTGTAATTAAAGGTGTATGCTTTAACTCAGCTTTTGTAAGACTATTTGCATCTTTTGGTACCATTAGTTTACGGTTTTTCTTAGAATCCTCAGTACATAAACCAGTAGGATATGCTTGTGCACTAACTGCCATACCAAGTGTTGCTAATGCTGTGAGTTTAATCGCTTCTCTTCTTTTCATAATGTTTTCCTTGTATTTAAAATTTATTATACATTATACAGTGTAAAACTTTTTTTTACTGAAAAGAAGTAGCACCATCTATTACTATAACTTGACCAGTTAACCATGAAGCAGCATCTGAACAGAGGAATGAACATGCTCCCGTTAAGTCTGTTGCATCACCCATACGAGAAAGAGGAGAGCGTTTAACAACTTCTGCTTTGACTTCTTCATAATTTGGGAAAGCTTTGAGTGCATCAGTGTCGATTGGTCCACCTGATACTGCATTTACACGTATACCTTTTTCACCAAGCTCAGCAGCAGCATACTTAACCATAGTCTCAACTGCAGCTTTGTTCGTTGCATGACCTGAGTAGTTTGGAGTATATACTAAGTTACCAGTTGAACTCATAGAGATGATAGAACCACCACCTGTTTTTTCCATACGTTTTGCTGCTTCTTGTGCACCAACAACGAAAGCTTCAACAGTTGCAGTGTATATGTTACCAAGACCTTTTGGTTTAAGACGCATAAATGGAGCAAATCCACCTACAACAGCACGACCAGAAATAATAGCGTTTGAGATAAAGTAATCAAGTCTATCAAAGTCTTCATCAAACTCTTTATAAACATCTTTATACGTTAATGGCTCTAAGATGTTAAGCTTGTAAGCTCTTGCTTTAACACCATGCAAGTCCTCAACATCAGCGATAATCTCTTTAGCTATCTCTTCGTTTGAAGCATAAGTAAACGCAACATCACAACCTTTTGAGGCAAACTCATAAACCATTGCCTTACCGATACCACGAGTACCACCACTTATAAATAAAACTTTACCTTTAAAATCTTGCATCTATTATAGTCCTTTAATATCGTAATTTTTCATTACTTCTTCGATTTTTTTCATATTTTCTAGACTTGGTGCGAGAAGAGGAAGTCTGTACTCTAAAGTCTCTGTAAGTCCAGCAATGTACATAGCTGCTTTTACAGGAATAGGATTCGCTTCACAAAACATAACTGAGTTAAGTGGATAAAGTTTGTCATTTATAGCTTTTGCTCCTGCAAAGTCTCCCGCTAACGCAAGACGAACTAGCTCTGACTTTAGGTCAGGCATAAGGTTAGCAGTAACAGAAGTGATTCCTGCTCCACCATTAGCAAGGATAGGGTAATCAATAGCATCATCACCTGAAAATACTTTAAGTTCAGGACGACGAGAAAGAAGCTCAACTGTTCTCTCTAAAGAACCAGTTGCTTCTTTGATACCGTAAATATTAGCTACATCATCAAAAAGTCTGATAGTTGTGTCTGCACTTATGTCTACTCCCGTACGTCCAGGTACATTGTAAAGCATAAAAGGAAGTTCAGAGACTGACTCAGCTATAGCTTTATAGTGTTGGTATAGGCCTTCTTGAGAAGGTTTGTTATAGTAAGGACTCACTGAAAAAATAGCATCTACACCAGCACTTTGTGCATGTTTTGCAATCTCTATAGCTTCATGAGTTGCGTTTGATCCAGCACCTGCAAGAACTTTAGTAGCAGTTCCTTTACAAACTTCTACTGCTATTTCTATGCAGCGTTTATGTTCATCATGAGTAAGAGTAGCACTCTCTCCTGTTGTTCCAACAGGACAAACTGCATTTATGCCGTTGTTAATCTGTCTTGTGATAAGTGCAGCAAAAGTTTGCTCGTCAAGTTTACCATTTTTAAATGGTGTAATCAGTGCGGTTGAAGAACCTGTAACTAAATCCATATATAGCCTTTATACTTTAATAAATAATTATCGGATTATACCAAAATATATTTAATGCTGATTAAGTTGAATTTATATAAGCATTTGTTATTATCAATGTATATTTTTATACAAGGATTTAGCAATGAGAATCAAAACTTTTGCATGTATACTATTTATAGTTTTACTTACGAGTATTGCTTGTGCAAAAAAAGTAGAGGTTAAAGCTTTGTATATACCTCTTGCTGACCACTATGCGGCACTTGTTGCATATGATAAATATGCCAAAGACATGAAGTATGCTGACTTGAAACTTCAGAAGATGAGAAACTGGGACTTGCTGCGTTCACTATTTCAAGAGGGAAGAGCTGACATGTCTTTTGTAATGAGTCCCCTTGCTATGGATATGTTTAGTGAAAAACCTCATTTTAAGTGGATAGGTCTTATGCACCGAGATGGAAACGCTTTAGCTATAAATGAAATAATAAATGCAAGAGTAAAGCTACGTAAACTAAGAGAAGAAAGAAAACCTGATGATAAGGTTGCAAAAGCATTTGCAGATATTTATAAAGAAACAGGAAACTCCATTATCGTAGGATTACCTCATATTCTATCAACACATGGTGTTGTTTTATATAGATACTTAAAAGAAAATGGTTTGAGTATTGCGTTTAAAGCAAATAAAAACACAGATGTTTTAGCCATTACTGTGGCTCCACCTAAGGCACCATCTTTTATTAAAAAGAAGTTACGCAGATCAATTCCTGCTGCGTTTGAGCAGTCTCTTCCTTGGGCAGACATAGTTGAAACCGGTGAATACGGAAAGGTTGCTTGGTACTCAAAAGATGTTATGCCTTTTAAACATGGGCACGTTGAGTGTATAGCATTAGCAACAAATAAGGCTATAAAAGAGAAACAAAAAGCCATCAAAGAAGTAATGTACTATATCCATAAAGCAGGAGCAGACATAGAAGAAGCAAAAAGAAATGGTGGTGCAGAACTTGAAGCAATTGTAAAAATTGTACGTAAGTATATACCTAAACATACAGCTCCCGCTATTAGAGCTTCTTTGGATGTTAAACTAAATGTGATTAATTTTGCACACTTAAATATAGATAAACCTGGACTAAAACAGATTATGGATTATGCTGTTGAGGGGAAAATTCTTAAACAAGGTATAGATATAGACTCGTTTGCCGATGATAGCTTCTATATAGAGTTAAAGAAGTAAACAATGAAAACTATCCCGTGGTATAAAAAACTTTTTGTAAATATATTATTTATAATTTTGCTTTTTAGTATAGTACCTACTCTCATAATTTTTATAGATTCTTATACTGCTAGTTCGGCTAAACTGTATGAGCAAGTATCTTCTAATTTAAAACACACTTCAGCCCTTTATAAAAGGTTTGTTGAGAATTGGTTTGAGTATCGTGAAAAAGACATTACAGCTGTAAGTGAGCAAAAATCTACACTTTTAGACATTACACTACTGACAGCAAACTTTAAAAACTCAAATCAATCATTAAGTGATTTTACAAGTTCCTATAAGTATAGTGAAATTACTGAAGGTTTCGATGATAACTTTAGGGCATTAATGCTTTCTTACAAGTATATAGATGATATATATCTTATGGATGCAGAGGGAAATGTTTTATACTCTGTAAATAAAGAGCAGGATTTTGCTACAAACTTTTTAAGTGGTGAGTATTCTAGAACCAAACATGCASWAGCTTATAAAAAGAGTRTTTTWGATGGTAGGGTTCACTACTCRGATTTAGAGTTTTATCATGCTATTAACGATGAAGTATATAGTTTTTTAACAGCACCAATCGTAAATGRAGATGGTGATATCGTTGGTATTATATCTTATATGATTGATACAAATGATATATCCAATATATTTTCTAGTAMATATATAGAGGATGATGGTTTAMGTTATTATATTATTGGTGAAGATAAGATTTTAAGAACMGYATTTAGTAAAACTGATAGTACTAGCAATGTTTTAAAAGAAGTAATAGATACAGAGTTAAGYAATACCAAASTCTTTGATGAACTTGTTGAGTACACAGGAGAGAATGGTGTTACRCAACTAGGGTATGTAAGTAAAATAAATATTGCAGGTGTTACTTGGAAGTTCATTAGTGAATTTAACAGTCAGTATTTTGCAGAACATACTCAAAAAGGTATAGTTAAATTACTGAGTGTTTTACTTTGTACTATTTTACTTGTGATTTTTGCTGCTTATTATTTTACAAATAAGATTATTAAACCTATCGAACACCTTGCAAAGGCAAGTTATAACATCATCAATGGTGTAGAAGATGTAAAAGATATTATAGTTACAGGTGAAAATGAGGTTACACAACTCGCAAATGCTTTTAATGATCTAAAAAATCAACAAAGAGAAGCTGTAACTGCCTTAAAAGAACAAAAAATGGCATTAGATACCCATGCCATCGTAAGTATWACCGATATTGRTGGAAATATTATTTATATAAAYGAYAAGTTTTGTGAAATTAGTGGRTATACAAGAGAAGAACTGMTTGGGTCTARTCAYAGAATTGTAAACTCAGGTATTTAYGAGAAATYATTTTGGRAAAAYATGTATGAAACTGTATCWRATGGTCATGCTTGGYMCTATRAAGAAATATGTAATCGTGCMAAAAATGGTGACTTATACTGGGTTGATACCTCTATCATTCCTATTAAARATCAAGATGGAKTTATTACAAACTATATTGGTATTCGTACTGATGTATCAAGTGCTGTTCTTAGAAAACAAGAGTTAGAAAGAGCTAAAGAAAAAGCAGAAGTTGCAGTACAGGCTAAAGCAGAGTTTTTGGCTTCGATGAGTCATGAGATTAGAACTCCTATGAACGGGGTCATTGGTATGCTTACTTTAGTACAACAAACAGAATTAAATAAAGAACAAAACCATCAAATAGATATAGCACTTTCAAGTGCAAACTCTCTTTTAAGTGTTATAAACGATATCTTAGATTTTTCCAAACTTGAAGCTGGAAAAGTAGAATTAGAACTTATTGAGTTTGACCTTCTTCGAGAGTTAGAAAATTTACTTGAAGCAAGAGCTGTAACACTAGACTCTAATGATGTGGAACTTATTTTAGATACAACTAAACTTATCAACCATAAGTACATAGCTGATATTGGTCGTATAAAACAGGTTTTAAATAACATTATTGGAAATGCCATTAAATTTACACATCAGGGGCAAATTCTAGTGAGTGTACATGCGGTTAAAAAATACAATGACAATGTAGAACTCTATTTTGATATAGAAGATAGTGGTATTGGTATAGCAAAAGATAAAATAGACGGACTTTTCGATTCCTTTTCACAAGCTGATAGTTCAACAACTAGAAAGTATGGTGGAACTGGTCTAGGACTGACTATATCCAAACGTTTTGTTGACATGATGGGTGGAATTATAAGGGTAGAATCAAAAGAAGGTATTGGAAGTATATTTAGTTTTTATGTAAATGCACAAGAATCAGATCATACCCAAGTTTCACTTTCAAGAGTAGATGTAAAAGGTAAAAGAGTTCTTATTGTAGATGATAATAAAGTGAATTTAGAGATTCTTAAAACACAGTTGGAAATTTGGGAAATGGATGTAACCGAGGCTAGTAGCGCGCAGCGTGCCCTTCATATTTGTGGAAAATTAAAAGCGGATGAAAAGTTTGATATAGCTCTTTTAGATATGCAAATGCCAGATATGAATGGAGAAGAGTTAGGACGCAGTCTTAAAAAAATGGATATTTGTAAAGATATGAAAATGGTTTTAGTTACTTCAATTGGATACCAAAAAGGGATAGATRAATTAAAAGCAATAGGTTTTGATRCTTACTTTAGTAAACCAACGACAATGAGTGATTTGTTTAATGCACTTAATATTATGATTAAACAATCAGAGGACGATGAAGAGAGTGATGTGATTTTAACAAAAAGTAGGCTACTAGACTATGTTGACGCTGATGAAACTATATTTTTTGAAGGATTGAGTCAACAAACTATACTTTTAGTTGAAGATAATCTAACTAATCAGTTAGTGGTAGGAGGAATGTTAGAAACTATTAATGAAGAGATACTCATGGACATTGCAAACAATGGGGAAGAAGCACTGAGTAAACTCAAAGAAAATCCAGATAAATATGCCTTAGTCTTTATGGATTGTCAAATGCCTGGTATGGATGGTTTTGAAGCGACAAAAGCTATACGAGATAGTAATAATGATATTACTATTGTTGCGATGACAGCAAATGCTATGCCAGAGGATAAAGAAAAATGCCTGTATGTAGGCATGGATGACTACCTCTCAAAACCTTTAAGTATAGATAAACTAAAAGATATGTTGCTAAAATGGATAAAGGCTTAAGTAGTGCTCTAAAGAAAAACAGAGCCTTATTTAAGGCTAAAGATGAAGGCCTAAATAAGGTTTGTATTTTATAGGCTTAGTAGTTAAGTACTACTCGCCTTTTTTTAAGATAACTGTAGTTGACTTGTCAAAGTTAAAGTACTTGTTAGCAGCGTCTTGAATCTTTTTAGCAGTAACTTTGTTTACATCATCTTCATATGTCATAAGTGGTGTTATATCACCACGAACTAGATAAGAACCATAAAGGTTAGCTACACTTGTTGAACTCTCTAAAGAGTAGATAAAGTCAGACTTAGTATTTACTTTTACCTTATCTAACTCTTTTTTCGTTACTTTAGTATCTTTCATAAGTTCTATCTGTGCTATAAGTTCTTTTTCTACATCTTCTGCTTTAACACCAGGGTTACATGTTGCCATAAAGATAAAAAGACCTGGATCGATGTTTTCCATGTTGTAAGCATAGACACTATTGACCATTCTCTTCTTATCTACAAGCTCTTTGTAAAGACGTGAGCTTTTTCCTGAGAAAAGTATCTCACTCATAACACTCAGTGTTACTTGGTCTTTGTCTTTAAAGTCAGGGATATGAAAAGTGATAGCTATCATCTCAACTTCGCTATCTTTTTTAATCATCACTCTTTTTGCACCATTTTGTTCTGGTTCAATAAACTTCACTTTAGGAATCTCACCATTGTTTTTTATGTCACCAAAAGMTTTTTTAGCACGTTTAAAGACCTCTTTGGGCTCTACATCACCAGTTACTATAAGAATAGCATTATTTGGTTGGTAGTATGTTTTATGAAAATCTTTGATGTCATCAATAGTCCATGTACGGATGTCATTTATAAAACCTATCGGAGTCCAGTGGTATGGGTGATAAAGATATGCATTGTTAAAGAGTCTAAAGTATAAAAAGCCTAAAGGATTGTTATCAGTCCTCCATCTACGCTCTTCAGTTACAACATCGCGTTCTGGTTGGAACTCTTCATCTTTGAGTTTAAGGTTTTGCATAAGTTCAGCATAAAGTTTTATAGACTTTTTGAGGTTATCTGTACTTGATTTGATATAGTAGTGCGTGTAGTCAAAACTAGTAGATGCGTTGTTTACGCCCCCTATACTTTTAACTTGTTTGTCAAACTCCCCAGCAGGTAAGTTTTTAGTACTTTTGAAGTTCATATGCTCTAACATATGAGCGATTCCCGTTTTCCCCATAACTTCATTACGACTTCCTACTTTATAGAAAATATCAGTACTGATTACATTCGTTTCATTATGAAGGGGAATAACAACTATTTGGAGTCCATTTTTTAGTGTTTTTGTCTCAAAACTAGGAAGTGGTGAAGGCATTTTTATATTCTCGCTTATTTGTTTATTTTTTTTCTTCTTATAGGTATCTTTGTTATAGTCTATTAATGATGATGCTAACATCAAGGAGCTACTTAGAAGTAGGGTAGTGATAATTTTACGACTCGGCATTTAGTGTCTCCATGCATTGAACTTTTAGAAATGCTAACCTGTGGCATTTTCTACTTTGAGTTCTTATCATTATTTTCTATCTGCACCGATAGCTTCAGTTATACTAGAATAACCATCTGCTTTTAGCAATTCTACAAGAGTCTTGTTGATGTTCATAATCATATCTGGGCCATGAAAGATAATTCCACTTAAAATCTGAACAAGATTAGCACCTGCTTTTATTCGTTTGTATGCTTCTTCTGCAGAATCGATTCCTCCAACTGAGATAAGAACTGTTTTACCGTAAAGCTCTTTTGCAATCGCTTCAAAGATTTTAAAACTCTTTTCTTTCAGTACCGCTCCGCTCAGTCCACCTATCGTTTTAGGATTTTTTACAAGTGAGTAGTCTATAGTAGTGTTTGTAGCGATGATACCATCAGCACCTTTTTCTACTGCCATTTTTGTAAGTGCTACTGCATCTTCTATCTCCATATCCGGAGCGATTTTAAGAAGTATTGGCATATCTGTAAGTGCCTTTGCTTCTTTAAACAGTGCACCAATAAACTTTTCATTTTGTAGATCACGAAGTCCTGGAGTATTTGGTGAAGATATATTTATAACGAAGTAGTCACCTAAACCATCAAAGGCTTTTATAAGGTGAGTGTAATCGTTGATAGCTTCATTTTCAGGTGTTACTTTATTTTTCCCGATGTTTACACCAATAGGTGTTGTAAAAGGAAAACGCTTTTTAAGTCGTTTTATAACTTTTAGGGCACCATCATTGTTAAAACCCATTGCATTTTGGATAGTCTCTTCTTCTATATGACGAAACATACGAGGCTTAGGATTACCAACTTGTGGTTTTGGTGTAATAGTTCCAATCTCAGTAAAGCCAAATCCTAAAACTTGTATACCACGAATCATTGTTGCATTTTTATCAAAGCCAGCACCAAGACCAACAGGGTTTAAAAATTTCCGACCAAAAATCTCTTGGTTTAAAATAGGGTCATTAATAAAGTGTGACTCTAAAAAAGGATTAAAAGGGATTTGGCAGATGTTAGGTAAACGTAGTACATACTCTGCTAGGTGATGTGCATTCTCAGGTTCGAGCTTAAAAAGTAAGGGTTTGATTGCTGAATAGTTTATCATTATGTGACCATGCCTGTATGTGTTAAATTTTAATAAATTATACTTAAGTATAGCTAATAGTTTGATAACTTTTGTAGACAAGATGAACAAAGCCAATACTAGGGTTTATAAAATTAGAGTAAGATACAAAAGTAGCTCCTCGTTTCGTTACTTACAGACGTTTAAAGACTAAGTTCTTTAAACTCCGCTCTTCATCTGCACTTTGAAACTCTTTCACATTTTTTAGGCGCCGAGTAAATTTAAAACTCGGTGCAAACTCTTCTATCATATTTATTATAAAGTCACTCTCGAGTTCAGGTGAGTTCAAGCATGCAAGTACAAGACACTCCTCACTTGCAAGTTCTTCTAAACGCTTAATAAGTTTCTCATAATCCTTTGTCGCTTCAAAACTTCCTCTTTGAAAACTTGGTGGATCTATGATAATCATATCGTATGGACCCTTGCGTTTGAGTTTTGTAAATGACTTGAGTATATTGTATGCTAAAAAGCTTGTTCCTCTTGGATCAATAGCATTTAAAGAGTGGTTAGCCATACCAGTTTTAAGTGCTCCCTTACTCATATCAACATTTACAACCTCATATGCACCACCGATTTTGGCAGTAAGGGAAAAAGCACAAGTGTAAGAAAAAAGGTTTAAAACTCTTTTATCTTTAGCATTGTTTTGTACAAATTCTCTTCCTGTCTTCATATCTGGAAAGTAACCACTGTTGCGGTTTGAAAGTAGGTTGAGTTTTATTTTTATGCCGTTTTCTATAACATATATATCTTCATCTAGTTCACCAACTAAAACCTCGCTAGTAGTACCTTTTATATATCGGCGTTGTATTACTAATGTTTTATACTTTGAGTCTTTAGTAAATGCAACTAACATCTCTATAAGTTCATCTTCAAGTGCTTCGTCAAAGTACAAAGCAACACTAAGTATGGAATCAATAGAGTCAATAGTGAGATGTCTCCAACCCTCATAAAGCCCGCCACGACCATGAAAAAGTCGTTTAAACTCTTCTGTTGTGTCTTTTGAAGCAGTTGTTATATGTGTCTGTATATCCTCTATTGTCATTAAACTTTTTCCTTATTTTTATTTATACTTGAGAGCCCATCTATTTCTTTATTAATCGCTATTTCTTTATTAATCGCTACTACTTTATTATCTAGTTTCATCGCTTCATATAAATGTCTACTAAGTATAAAGTTCTTTTTCGCTTCTTTTATGTTATCTAGTTTTCTATGAATTTGTGCAAGAGTAAACAGTGCTTTAGCTTCTAACGTAATTAGTTTTGTTGTTCTAGCTACTTTAAGAGAATAGTCTGCAAATACTAGAGCTTTATCAACATTTTCTAATATCTGATAAATAGTTGCAAGTTTTAATTTAGAACTGATTATTCCACTTTTATTATTAATTTTTATACGAATTTCTAAAGATTCTTCCTGATATTTTAGAGCTAAATCATAATCTTTTAGTTGTAGATAAATATCAGATAAATTTTCTAAACTTATTGCGATACCAAATTGATATTTTAGTTGCTGTTGGATTTTTAAAGCATCTTTTTGTTGCTTTATCGAAAATTGTATTTCATCATTATGTAAAGATATAATTCCTAATATATTGAGTGCATTTGCAATTTCTTGCTTGGCATTAATATTTGTAGCTATTTCTAAGGAGTGAAGAGTATATTCTTTGGCAAGAACATAGTTTTCAAGTTCAAGGTATATATCTCCAATACTATGTAAAGTATTAGAAATATTACTTTTATTATTTATTTTTTGTGTCAGCTCTAAGGAGTCTTGCTGATACTCTAAAGCTGTTTCAAATTTTCCTAATTTTTGATAAATTAGTCCAATGTTTCCAAGGAGAATAGCAATTCCATTTGTATTATTTAGTTGCTTATCCATTTCTAATGATTGTTGATAAAATACTAAAGCTTTATCTAATTCAGACATCTCTTCATAGATAACACCAATGTTTGCTAACGAGACAGCTTCCCCAAATCTGTCCCCTAGTGAGGTATATATATTTAAGGATTTTTCATAATATTTAATACTCAAGTTCATGTCGCCTAGTTGATGATAAACAGAAGCATAAGTTTGAAAAACATTAGCTATATTTTTATCATCATTTAGTCTTTTATAAGTTTTTAAAGCAATGTCTAGATACTTTAAACTTACTTGATAACTACCAAGTAAAAAATATGTTTTTGCAAGGCTCTCGTAAGAGATCGCAATATTGAGAGAATCATTAAGTTTTTCTCTTATTTTTAATGCTTTTCTTTGATACTTTATAGATTTCTTATACTCACTTAGAGAGTTATAGACTATACCCATATTCCCATAAACAAAAGAGAGTTTTTCTTTTTGATTTTCTGTATGAAGTAATGACTTTTTTATATATTCAAGTGCTAAGTCTAATTTATCTACATGGTTAGCCTCTTGTGCTATTTTAGAAGTCAGTTCATAAAGAATATTCTCATGTTGTTGTGTAGATTTTAAGTATGTTTCATAGTCTTGTATAAGAGTATGAAGTTTTGAATTATCGGTGATAAACTCACTATCTATAGAGTGGTCAGTAAAAGAATGAGAAAACTTTACAGTTGAGTACAAGTCACCAGCTTCTGTTTTTAAATATTCTAAGTCTTCTATGGATAAAATAATTACAATTTTAATATTTTTTTCTGGAATGAAATCTCTTTGAAATTGTAGATGATTGATTATTACATTGGCATTCTCAAGATTGTATATATTAGCAAGAAAAAAATCATCTTTATTGTAGTTAGAATCGTAAGCTAATGTATTTAAAATCTCTTCATTAAATRTAAATTTCTTTAAATACTTATTAGTAATGAGGTAGTCTGAAAAATTATCTGCTAATTTTTGAGTATTGACGCCAGCTAAAAGTACACCTGCGGATTGTTTAACTCTCTTTATACTTGATTTAAGTCTTTTTAGGGCTAGTTTATCTACAGGTAAGAGAGAATTCATTTAAGTCTATTTAGATTATGTTCTATTATAGGGTTTATGTCGTAGTATGCTTTACCGTTAAGATAGGCAAATACTAAACCAGAACGCAGTGTATCAATCAAGTCTGTTTTATCATCTTTGTTTACAATATGCTTTGTCTGAATTTTATGTAAAAACTCAGTATAAACTTGAGTTTTATAATCTAAATCACCTTGAAGCAATTCAATCGCACTTTGGACTTCATCTATATCAATAGTTTCACTTTCAAAGATATCTATAGCTTCAGTGGAAGCTTTTTGAACAATCTCTAACAGTTGTCTGAGGTTTCCACCACTCATTTTGATAGCTAAATCTATAGCTTCGTCTGTGATTAAGTCTAAGTTCTCAATTCTACTTGTTATTACCTCTTTTAAAAGAGATATATCTTTAATCTTTCCGTCTGAATTGATTTCCATAGTAAAGTCAATCGCCTTGACATTATAAATATCAACGATACCTTTAAGGTAAACAGGCATTGTAATGATTTTAAAACACTCTAAGTCTCTTAATATATCAATATCTTTAGTAAAAATATCATCAATGCTATTTAGTTTTTCTAAACCATCGAGTATAAGTAATATATCTTTATTATTATTTTGTAATACTTTGTATTTAAGTATTAAAGAGTTAATCATAGTTAAAAGGTCTTTATTTTTAAACTTATATATTCGTTTAGCTTCTTTTCGAATATTTTCATCTGCTTTGTAAGTAGAACTCAGGGATGCCTTTGCACTAAAAAGGGCAAGAAAACTTGAACCAACACTTAACTCTGCTTTTGCTGCAAGTTCAGAAGATGAAGTTGTAGATAATTTATCTTCTTTTATTAATTCGCCACTATTGATTTCTTCAACTTCTTTGAGTGATTTTTTAAACTCTTCTTCTAATAAAGCTTTTTTTTCTGTGTTTAAATTATTGTTATCTATAAGGTTAAAGCCAATTCCTAAAAGTATATCAACAATGTCAATATCATCATATTTAAAAACTTCCATCGCTTGAATATGTCTAATGTCATAATTATTATCAAACTCTTTATTCTTTTGTTTTAGGTTGTTTAGGATTGTACTTTTACCATTACCTCTTTGACCTGCAATAAAAAAGATATTTTGTTTATTATTATTTCGTTTAATATTACCAATAAATCTTTTGAGTTTTTTATCATAGATATTGATAAAAAATTCATATTCGTCTTCAGTAAGTGGCTTGTTCCCCTCAAAGTTATTATAAATATCATCTAAGGTTTGAGCTTTTGTCATAGTTTATTTTCCTAAATATATGTTAAGAGAGTATTGTAAGATTATGATTATACCATTTCTCTAAAGCTAATTAAACTTTTTCCCAAAAAGTCCCAGCAGGAGTATCCATAAGTGTAACTCCAAATCCTAGTATCTCATCACGAAGTCTATCTGAGTCTTCAAAGTTTTTCTCTTTTTTAGCCTCGCTGCGTTTATCCATGAGCGTAGCTATTTTCTCTTTTGTATCTTCATCCATTCCAAACTGAAAATACTCAAATGGGTTTTTAACACCAAAACCTAAAAGTTCTTCTATGTATGCAAGATTAGAAATAGTCTCGCGTTTGAGAAGCTTATGTTTACCAGCAGTATCGAGTGTCTCGTTCGCAGAACTAATCATATCTTCTATAAGGGCAAGAGCCGTTGAGACATTCATATCATCACTGAGAGCTGCAAGAAGTTTAGTTTTAAACTCTGTTGATTCAGTGTTCTGGGCTAATCCAAAAAGGCGCTTTTTAAGTCTATATATTTTATCTAGACGTTTTTTAGCGATACTTAAATCTTCAGTGTTGAAGTTGAAGTTTGAGCGGTAGTGTGTGCTTAAAAGATAAAAACGCAGGACTTCACCATCGTACTCTTTAAGAGCATCTTTGAGAAAAAAACTATTACCAAGAGACTTAGACATCTTCTCGCCATTTATATTTACAAAACCGTTATGCATCCAGTAGGCAGCTAACTCATGGTTAGAACTACATCTTGTTTGTGCTGCTTCGTTTTCATGATGTGGAAAGAGTAAGTCTGCACCACCACCATGAATATCAACTGCAAACGCAGTGTTAGGCTGTGAAAGGTGCTTTTCTATCATAGCAGAACACTCCAAGTGCCATCCTGGACGACCGAGTCCAAAAGGGGACTCATATGTGAGAGAGCCATCTTTAACAGACTTCCACATAGCAAAGTCTGCAGGATTTTTCTTCATACTTGAAGACTCAACTCTCTCTTGTTTGTCTTCGTCATCTTGTACTCGTGCTGAGAGTGTTAAGTAGGCACTATCACTAGCAGTGTCAAAGTAAACATCACCATCTTTTGTACTATAAGCATGACCAGAGTCAATAAGTTTCTGCATCATTTCAAACATCGCGTTTAAACTCTCTGTAGCTTTAGGCTCGATATCAGGACGACTCACGCCAATAGCGGACATCTCTGTATGAAAAGATTCAGTATAGTAATCTGTAATCTCTTTTATATCTTTGTTCTGCGCTATTGCTTTTTTAATGATTTTATCATCAATGTCAGTAATGTTTCTTGCATATGTAACATCTAAACCATTCGCACTCAGAACTCTAGTGAGTAGGTCAAACACTAAAGCAGACTTGGCATGACCTAAGTGTGCATCATCGTAAACAGTTGGACCACAGACATACAGGCTGACCTTACCCGCTTGTAGTGGTATGAATTCTCTTTTTTCTTTTTTAACTGAGTCGTAGATAAACATAGTGGCATTCCTTAATTAGTAAGAGAATTTTACCAAAATCTAATTGAAGATTTGCTATAATTCCAGTATATTGCTATAATTCCAGTATGATAAAAAGATGGCTCTCTAAATATTTTGCTACTGTTTTTGTACTTGCAACACTTATGGGTGTTTTTCACCATCATAGTGACTTACAGACACATGAAGATTGTCAGATATGTGTCATTGCTTCGAGCATCGCTGATGGGGATACACCAACTCCAAAAGTTTATATCACAACAGTAGAAAAAGTTTCTTATACTTTAGAGACCAACTGTCTTCTTTTTTATAGTGATGCACCTTATAACTCTTTAAACGCAAGAGCTCCTCCAAAACATTCTTAATATTTCACAACAAAACTATATAAATTTCGAAAAATATTAAGGATACTTATGCAAAAAAAACAATTAAATAAATTCAATATGGCATGCCTCTTGGCATTTACAACACTCACACAAGCTTGGGCTTGTAATGGCTCACATGTTTTAGGGGTTGGTGGCTCAGGAACTGTGTATACTATCTCTGCAAATACAATGCAAAAGGGGAGTTTTTATATAGGTGTTAATGCTGAGAGAATATCAAATAAACTTCTCTCAGATAAAACCATTATAGATGCAATGAAGAGAGGTGTAACACATATACATGGTATAGAAGCTATTAACTCCTACTCCCTTGCATCATCTTACGGGATAACTGATACTTTAACACTCAACATGCAGTTACCTTATACCTCTCGTATCAATGTCCGTGCAGGCGAAGAGAATGGTGGCATTTATGAAGTTCACCCTCATGGTGATATTAAAGGTTTAAGTGATATCTCAGCAATTTTACAATACAAAGTATATGATGAAGAAGGGGTAAAAATCGCTCTTTTAGCAGGAGTAAAAGCACCGACAGGACAATCCGATGTACGTGATGGGGATGAAGTACTTGAAGCTGATTTACAACCGGGTACTGGCTCGTGGGATATTTTTGCAGGTGCAGCAGTGACAAAAGACTTTGAAGATTTTTCTCTTCACTCAAATTTACTCTATAAGTATAATACTACAGGGGTAGATGCTAGTCAACTAGGAGATATTTTAACATATAATATAGCACTCTCGTATAAACTAATTGAGCATATTCATGAAGATGTTTTTGTTCTTCGTGGCTTAGAAGAGGAAGAAGATCTTGGATACTCTGTAGGTGTTTTTTTAGAGCTTAATGGTGAAAAAGCAGAGAGAGACCGTTTTTCTGGAGTTGTAGCAGAAAATACGGGGCATAATGTAGTGTTTGCTACTGCAGGTGCGCAAGCTTCTACAGAGGATGGATATTCACTCTTTTTTGCTATATCAAAACCTATATATCAAAACTTCAATGGTGTACAAAATGATATAAGTTATAAATCAAGTATAGGAATAGGGAAGAGCTTTTAAAAGCACTTCTCTATATGAGAGCTAGTCTTCTACAGGCTAGTCCCCTACAGGAATATAAGCGTAACCTTCATTTTGTCTTTCTATTAGACCAATACTGGAGTTTGCAATTACTTTTACATAAGGGACGATGTCTTTTTCTTGCATCTTGTTATGTCTCATTCCAACACCACACATTAAAAACTCAACATCATAAATTTCTGCTAGTGAAGCAAGACGTTTTTGTAACTCATTGTAATTTTTTGTAAGTTCTTTGTCGTTTTTATAAATAGTAGACGAAGGGTCTTTTACAAAGTATCTGTATGCACCACCATGTATAACTATAGTTACATCAAGTTCTTTAAAGTCTTTTTGAAAATATACCTTATGGGCAACTATGCCTTTGAGAATATTTAGTTCTATTTTGGCTATATCTTTAGTAGTCAAGTCATAAACAACTTTGAGGTTTTCTTCATCTGCTTGTAAAAATGAGAGAAGCAGTAAGAGTCCGAGCAGTATTTTTTTCATAGTTAAGTTCCTGGTATGTAAGTTTAGGATTAATTATAGCTCTTAACCTTATAATATAAGTTGAAAGATATGTATTAGTTTTTGGTGAGGATACCTTAACTATTTAACTTATTGTCAGGTAGGGTGCTATAAAACTTTTCACTACTACAAGTGCTAGTGTAAAAACAATAGCACTCACAACAAGAATCACACTGTTTTTTGAACGAAGAATCTCCATTAAGTTACTGAGTCCAAATGTTTTAACTGTAAATACAAAACTACTTAGACCTCCTATCGTTGAAGCCAGAGCAAGACCTACTACTCCTAAGGGTTGTATCAGCGAAAGGGCTAGTACAATATATATAACAAGGGAAAGTGTAGCAATTTTAGCGGCCTTCATCTGCATCTCTTTTGCATAGAGCCATAAGGCAAAGAGTTTTTGAAGACCAAAAGGGAGTAGGCCTATCATGTACATTTGTAGTACTGCTGTTGTCTTTGCTGTATTAGCTGTAGTAAATGCACCTCTTTCAAAGAGTAACCATGTTATCTCATGTGCTAAGATAATCCCTCCAATAGTACTCGCGGTTAAAACAAAACTTAAAAACCAAAAAGCTTTTTTGAGATTTGCTTTTGCTTTTGCTTCATCATTTTGTTTTAAATAACGAGCTATTTTAGGAAATAGGGCGATAGAAGTGGCTATGGCAAAAAGGGCTAAAGGGAGTTGAAAGATACGGTTTGCATAATAGAGATAAGAGATAGAACCAGTTACAAGAAATGAGGCTAAAAAAGTATCTAAAAATGCAGAGACTTGTGCAGTTGAATTTCCCCACATTGCAGGAAAGAAGTTTGAACGAAATTTTCTTGTGTCATGTTTGATGAGTTTACTTTTAAGCCCTAGGTATTTAAACCCACCAATGATAAGTTTGAGAAGTCCTAATCTTTGCATAGCCATAATATGCACTAGCAGTTGTAAAACTCCCCCTATGACAACACCATAACTCAGGTAGTAGACTATCTCACTTTGTGCTTTGTCGTATGAGAAGTATAGAGCACCTATGAGGGAGAGGTTCAGTAGTGCTGTACTAAACGCAGTCGTTGCAAAGTGGTTTTTATATTGCAAAATACCACTTAGAAATGTCATAGCGAAGATAAGGGGTAAGTACCAGAAGTTAATAGCGACATAAGGTGCCGCAATCTTGATTGTATCTTCACTAAAACCAACGGCTATAGCTTTTGTAAAAAGAGCAGGTATAAGGTTTACTAAAAGGGTGATGAGTAAAATGATAGAGAGAAAAACTAAGAAGATGTTAACTGAGAAAACAGCCTTATGTTTTGTTCTAGCAAATGCAGGGATAAAAACTTGAGTAAATGCACCCTCTGCAAATATACGCCTAAACAAGTTTGGCAGTTTAAAAGCTATAAAAAATATATCACTATAAATGTTTGCACCAAGTACTGATGCTGTTAATAAATCTCGTATAAATCCTAAAATTCTTGAGATTAAAATGCCGAAACTATTGGTAAATATTGCTTTAAACATAGGCTTCTTTATGGATATTATTATATTTTTACATAATTTTAACTAATTTTTGGTTAAAATGTATTTTAATAAAAATAAAATTTATTTTGGGTAGATAATATATGTCATTATTCGGATCAAAAGAGAAAAAAGAAACATCTAAAGTAGTGCGACGAACCGTCGTTCGTACTCAAAATGTTGCAAAAGAACTTCAGGCTATTGCTAAAAGTTATGAAGTGAGAGTTGATACGCTAGATTTTAATATTTTAGATGTTCAAACCTATACTCGCATTAATGATGGCTCTAAAGAGACAGAATGGGAAAGTATCAAGAACGAAGATCTTTATGAACTAGATGATGAAACTGCACTGCTAAACCCCCATTTTCAAATAAAACAAACATATGAGATAGAGATATTTTCAATATCCGTTGAAACAGCTAAACCATGTCCAAACTTAAAAATAGCCGTAGGTGCAAATGCAAGTAAATGTAAGGTATATCTAAGTATACAAGAAGGTTCATCAGTATCTAAAAATACCACTTTAGAAGATGACTTGCTGAATATTATAAACAAGAAAAAGATTAGAGCTGGAATTCTTATACATATTTTTGATGAGATGGTAAGTAACGTTGTTTCTAAAATAGCAGCTCAGGCAAAAGTACTTGGTAAGGTAGAGTTCAAAGAAGCAAAAACTATCCTTATCGCTGAAGGATTTGAACCAACTGTAACTACTAACGATAAGTTGATTTTACACTATGAAAAGAGTGATGCAACAGATGAAAATAAGAAAATAGACTATTCTTCTCGTGGTTTTATCCAAAATGTTAAAAAAGATGAACTTCTTATAGAGTACATTAAACCAAGACATGGTGTTCCTGGACGTAATTGTCGTGGAGAATTTTTAGAGCCAACTGAACCTGTTATAGCAAATGAAGTGACTTTTAACATAGACTCGACTATTAAAGAAGTAGATACAGAAGAATCAGTAGAGTATAGAGCAAATGAAAATGGCTATATCGCTTTTAATGACAATACCTATACCATCAAAACAGATATGGACGTAGGAGAGATTAGTTTTAAAACTACTGGTTCGATAAACAGTGGTGTTGATTCAGATGTAAGTCTTAACGTAAGTGAAACTGACTTAGAAAAAGATGCTATTGGAACGGGTATGAGTGTTGAAGTCTCCGAGATAGATATAGATGGTAATGTTGGCTCAAATGCTAAGGTTGTAGCATTAAGAGCAACAGTGGCTGGACAGACTCATAAGACAGCAATTATAAAAGCTGATGAACTCGATATTAATATTCATAAGGGTAAGGCTTATGGTAAAAACATCAAAATTACACGACTTGAACATGGAGAAATTGATGGTGACGTTGTTGAGGTAACTCAAGCTTTAGGTGGACAGATAAGAGCAAAAGAGATAAGGATGGAAATATGTGCTTCTCATGTTCATGCAACAGCGTCTAAACGCATAGAAATTCAGAAACTTCATGGTAGTGAAAATATTTTTACGATAGATCCTGTTTTGAAAAAAGATGCAGTTGCAGATTTACATGACAATCAAGAGAGTATTAAAAAAATTGAAAATTCTGTACGTGAGATAGGCAAAGAAATAGAGAGATATACAAAACTCATTGAAGATGGAACACCTGGATTTATCAAAATAAAAAAACATTTATTACATTATAAAAAGAATGGTGTGAAACTCCCTGCTTCTTTTGTTGGGAAATATAAGCAGTTTACTTCAATGCAAGAACATCTCAAAGATATACAAAGAGAGTATGAGGTTAAAAATAATCAACTCACATTGCAAACAACAAGAACTGTCTCTTTTCAAGACAATATTATGGATGCTCGCATTATAAATAGAGATAGATGGATCGGTTACAATGAGATAAGATTTCAACTTGTTGACCCTCCTATGGAATTAGTATATAAACCAGCTGAAGGTTCCCAAGATAAAGTTTTTGGGCTTGTTGAGCTTGGAGATGGCGAGTTCGTAATAGAGGCTGTGAGCGAATGATAGTAGGTGTTTCAGGAAAAATTCTTTATAAAGAGCCTAGTTTCGTTCATGTTGATGTACAAGGCATAGTATATGAGGTTTTTATCTCCCTACAAACATTTTCAGCACTTGCTAAAGAGACTACATCTCTATTTACATTACAGATAATTCGTGAAGATGCTTCTCTCCTTTTTGGTTTTATGGATATGAATGAGAAAAAGATGTTCGCGCGACTCATCAAAATAAATGGAGTAGGACCTAAGGTTGCTATGGCCATTTGCTCTACATATACACCATCTCAATTTGCAACAGTTATAAGTAATAAAGACTTAAATGGTGTAAAAAAAGTTCCAGGAATTGGGCCTAAGGGTGCTGGACGAATTTTAGTAGAACTTGCCGGATTTGATGTAGAGCTAATAAGCTCTGGGGATGGGACAGTATCTTCATCTTTAGCTTTTTCTCAAGCAACAGAAGCACTTGAGTCACTTGGATTTAAAAAAGATAAAATATCTAAAGCACTAACAGCTTGTACGGGCGATGATACAGCCTCTCTTGTTAAGGGTGCATTAAAATTACTACAGACAGTTTGAGATAAAAGGAAATATATATTGAAATTAACGATTTTATTTGGTGGAGCAAGTTTTGAGCATGAAATTAGCATTGTTAGTGCTATCACTATTAAAGAGAAGTTAGCGAGCTTTGATTTAAGCTTTATATTTTGTGATGGGGATCATAGGTTTTATCTTATAGATGCTAAGAAGATGAAGTCTACTACTTTTAGTAACGGTAAGCATAAAAAAATGTCAGAGTTAACACTAACAAATGGTGGTTTTATTCAAAAGTCATTTTTTGGTTCTACTCTACATACAAATACTATTCTTAACCTTATTCATGGTGGAGATGGTGAAGACGGTAGTATCGCTTCTCTTTTAGACTTTTTTGATATAAAATATATTGGTCCGAGAAAAGAAGCATGTACTTTCTCTTATGATAAACGCTATACAAAGTATCTGTGTAATGCACTAGGTGTAAAAAGTGTTGAGTATGAAGTATGTCACAAGAATGAAGCAGCGAACCTACGTCTGAGTATGCCTGTTATCGTGAAACCAGCATCTTTAGGTAGTTCTATTGGTGTAAGTATAGTAAAAGATGAATCAAACTTTGACTATGCCCTTGATACTGCGTTTGAGTATGATGATGCTGTTTTAGTAGAACCTTTTATAGTAGGTGTAAAAGAGTATAACCTTGCTGGATATATGGTAGGTGGAAAAATACATTTTTCAATAGTTGAAGAGCCTCAAAAAGAGGAGTTTTTAGACTTTGAGAAAAAGTATATGGATTTTTCTCGTTCAGAACAGGCAAGTCGTGCTGATATAAGTGAAGAACTTATCAACAAACTCAAGTCTAATTTTGAAAAAGTATATAGAGGAATGTTTGAAGGTGCACTTATCCGTTGTGACTTTTTTGTTGTACATGGGGAAGTACTTTTAAACGAGATAAACCCAATTCCAGGTTCTATGGCAAACTATCTTTTTGAAGATTTTGAGCAGGTTATAAGAGAATTGTCAAATAATATACCTGATGCTTCAAGAGTAAAAGTATCGTATGAGTACATTGACTCTATTTCTAGTGCAAAAGGAAAATAATGGCTGTCAAATCTATTCAGCATATGCAACATACATTTGATATAAGTTATGAGATACTAAACCCTGAAGCAAAAGTAGATTTAATTATTTTACATGGCTGGGGAAGTAATAAAAATATCATGAAAAATGTTTTTAGCCCATTTTTGAGTAGTTTCCGTCATATTTATATTGATTTACCTGGGTTTGGTAAGTCAACTTGTCCAATTGCTCTAAAAACTGCCGATGTGACTCGCATAGTCGAGTTGTTGATGGTTTATATTAACGCAAGCAAAGATGTTATATTAGGACACTCTTTTGGTGGTAAGGTAGCACTGTTACTTGACCCAAAAGTGTTAGTATTAGTAGCAAGCGCAGGTATTCGAGTGCCAAAACCTTTGAGTGTTCAGTTTAAAATAGCAACGACTAAAGTATTTAATTTTTTAGGACTTAAAAAATTTCGTTCGCTTTTTATAGCAGAAGATGCAAAAAATTTGAGTCGACCGATGTATGATACTTTTAAGAATGTCGTGAATGAAGACTTTACTCAAAACTTTAAAGAGTACGAAGGCAAAGCACTTTTGTGTTGGGGCGAAGAAGATCGCGCGACTCCCCTTAGCTCAGCAAATGAAATACACAAACTTATAAAAGATTCTAAACTACAAGTATATAAGGGTGATCATTTCTTTTTTACGAAAGAAGCACAAGATATAGCAGTGCGTTTAGAAGAGACATTTTTAGCTTCGGTTGGTCACTAGATGGATAAGTTTGAAATACTAATAGCTTTTGCTACAAATGCACTTTTTGTCACTCTTTTAGGCTGGTATCTTATAACAAATCTTCAGTGGTATAACTATTCACTCTCACGTGTAATTCTAAAACACCATAAACCTCAGTGGCATGTACTTTATTTTATTATTCCTTTTATCGCCTATTATACTACGGGTAAGTTTTTTGTTATCTTTTTTGTTTTTGCGATTTTGCCATCTATTATTATTTGGCATAAAAGACTTGATAAAAAGCTAGTACTTACTTGGCGTGTGAAGCGTTTTCTTATACTTCTAATAGGACTGACACTTTTTCAAAATGTTTTATGTACTTTAAAAGATGCATGTGAAGTTTATGGTGTTTTTATGCCATTGGCAGTAGCATATATCGGGTCGTATATCATAGAAAAGTACCTTTTTATGGTTTATAAGAAGCAGGCAAAAAGAAAACTTGCTTCAATGAAAGAACTCCAAGTTATCGCTATTACCGGAAGTTATGGCAAAACTAGCATTAAAAATTTCGTAGCACAGATACTGAGTAAAAAGTTTAATGTGTATGCAACACCAAGAAGTATCAATACTCTTGGCGGTATTATGGGTGATGTAAATAATTCACTGCCAGCAGATACTGAGATATATGTTTGTGAAGCTGGTGCTAGAGAGAGTGGAGATATCTATGATGTCGCTACTTTTGTAAAACCACAAACTATTGTAGTTGGAAGGGTAGGTGAGGCTCATATAGAGTACTTCAAAACTCTAAAGAATATCATAGCAACAAAACTGGAACTAATGCAGTCTCCACGATTAGAGAAAGCTTTTATACATAATTCTGTAACGAATGAGCCACATGAGAAGGTTACATTTTTTGGAAAAGAGATAAGTAATGTAAATGCCACTTTAGATGGTATAGATTTTGATATACAAGTAGATGATACAAAACTCTCCCTTCATACGGATGTTTTAGGTGAGTTTCAAACGATGAACATCGCAGTAGCAGTTCGTATAGCCAAAAGTTTTGGTATGAGTGATAAAGAGATAACAAACGCAGTAAAAGAGCTTGAACCAGTTGAACATAGACTGCAAATGATAAAAGCAGGTGGAAAACTTATACTCGATGATGGGTACAACGGTAACATAGATGGAATGCTCGAAGGTGTTAGACTCTGCTCACTTCATGAGGGTGGTAAAAAAGTTATGGTTACACCGGGACTTGTTGAGAGTACGGATGAGTTAAACATACAACTCATTAACGCTATAAATAAAGTCTTTGATATAGTAATAGTCACAGGTGCTTTAAACGCAGAACTATTTAAGAAAAATTTGGATGTAAAACAAAAAGTGATGTTAGCAGACAAGAGTTCTCTAACTGCAGTTTTAGCAAATCAAACAAAATCTGGCGATATTATACTTTTCGCTAACGATGCTCCAAACTTTATCTAGGTAAATAGTAGTGATAGATAGTGTTAACAAGTATATCGCATATTTCACAGCAATAATATTAGCACTTTTAGTAATGCTTATAGTTTATGATGCAACAGCTCGATATCTCTTTTCTTCTGGTTCAACTGCGCTTCAAGAGTTAGAGTGGCATTTTTTTGACGTTATCATACTTCTCTCCATATCTTATGCCTTAAAACACAATGCTCATGTACGTGTAGATATATTTTACAATCAGTTTTCTCTTAAAACACAGGCACTCATTAACATCATAGCGACACTTTTTTTCATACTTCCTCTTTCACTCTTAATAGTCTATATTGGTATAGGTTTTGTAGAGATTAGCTTTGTACAAAATGAAATGTCTTCAGACCCAGGTGGTTTAACACATAGATGGATAGTAAAGTCTCTTATGCCTTTGTCCTTCGCATTTGTTGCCCTTCAGGCTATGAGTGAGTTACTTAAACACTTTAAAGAGTGGAGAGCTCTATGATAGCTTTAGTAATGTTTGTTGTAGCCTTAGTCCTTCTTTTAGTGGGTATACCTGTAGCGTTTGCTTTTGGTGGGGTGGCTATGATTTTCGCTTTTTTAGTACCAGACTTAGGCTTTGAAGTTTTTAACATTTTACCCTTTAGAATCTATGGCATTATGAACAATACAACTCTTATGGCAGTACCTCTTTTTATCATGATGGGACTGATTTTAGAAAAGTCAGGCATGGCTGAGAAGTTACTTATATCTATGAGTAAACTCTTTAAGGGTGTCCGTGGTGGACTTGGTGTGAGTGTAGTTATCGTTGGTGCTATTTTAGCTGCATCTACTGGTATAGTCTCTGCTTCAGTTGTGATGATGAGTGTTATAGCACTTCCTCTAATGATAAAAGCAGGATATGATAAGTCTCTTGCAAGTGGAACAATCGCGGCGTCAGGAACTTTAGGTCAGATTATCCCTCCCTCTATCATTCTTATCATTTTAGGTGATGTTATGAGTGTTAGTGTTGGTGACTTGTTTATGGGGGCTGTACTTCCAGGACTAACACTTGTGAGTCTTTATATTCTCTATATTCTTATCCGTGCTTATATAAAAGAAGAAGATGCACCAGCCCTTGTAAGTGATGAAAAAATAAATATTTTTGAAGTCATTAAAGCGATCATCCCACCACTTCTATTAATGGTATCTGTTTTAGGAAGTATTTTTGCGGGTATCGCTTCTCCTACTGAGTCTGCTGCGTTTGGAGTTGTTGGTGGATTAATACTCTCTACGCTCAATAAGACATTCTCTTTAGATATGCTTTCTTATGCATTGTTTGAGACTATGAAACTCACAGGTATGATTTTTATGATTCTCATAGGAGCTACTGCGTTTAGTCTTGTTTTTAATGAACTAGGCGGTAGTGATTTAATACTTGAATTTTTTAGTGAAGATATAGGTGACGTGTGGGTATTTATAGGTGTAGCCATGCTCGCTATTTTTATCCTTGGTTTTTTTATAGACTTTATAGAGATAAGTTTTATCATAGTTCCTATTTTAGTGCCTGTTATGGAAGCTTTTGGCATAGATCCTATCTGGTTTGCCATTTTAATAGCTATGAACCTTCAGGCTTCATTTCTAACTCCTCCTTTTGGTCTCTCACTTTTCTTTTTAAAGGGTGCAGCTGGAGATAGTGTCACTACAATGCAAATCTATAAAGGTATTATTCCTTTTATACTTTTACAGTTTATTGCCCTAGGGCTTGTGGTCGTTTTCCCTGATTTAGTCTTTTCATTTCTATAATTTAGCTACAATTCATGAAAAATTAAAAGGTATAGCCTATGTTAAGTGTATTATTAGAGTTCAGTATGTTTCCAACTTCAAGTGATGGTAGAGAGGGGGCTTCGGTCTCAGCTAGTGTGAGTAAAATTATAGATGCTATTGATAAGTCTGGAGTTCCTTACCAGTTGACTCCAATGGGAACGGTTATAGAAGCTTCGAGTATGAAAGAAGCTCTAAGTGTGATAGAACTTGCCTATGAGCAGGTAAGCGACTGTGAGAGAGTTTACTCATCTTTAAAGTTTGACATTCGTCATAATACTGAGGATAGATTAAAAACTAAGATACAAGCAGTTGAAAAAGTATTAAATAGAAAAGTAAAACACTAATCTTATAGGGGGTAATATATGGAAGACATTTTATATGCACCTTGGCGAACTGAGTATGTTTCTGGTAAGAAGATAGAAGGTTGTGTCTTTTGTCATATCTCAAAAAATAGAGATAAAGATGAAGACTTCCATATTTTACATCGCGATGAGAAGTGTTTTGTTGTGATGAACAAATACCCATACACTCCTGGTCACTTTATGATTATTCCCCACCTTCACACAGATAAACTTGAAGTGCTTGAGAGTGAGACATGGTTACACATGTCAGCTTTAGCACAAAAGAGTGTAAGACTTTTAAAAGAGGGTTTTGGAGCTCATGGTGTTAACATCGGTATGAATCTTGGAGCTGCAGGTGGAGCAGGGATAGCTGAGCATATACATATGCATCTAGTTCCGCGTTTCAACCGCGATACAAACTTTATGACGAGTATAGTTGAAACTCGCGTTTACTCAACAGACTTTGAAAAAATTTATAAAAAGATAAAAAGTTTAATACCAAAGTACTTTTAGTGCTCTTAAGATTATTACTTCTTTTTACTCTTTTTCTTAGCCTTTGTTTTGCTAACAATAGTAACTATCCTAAAACATACAATAGATTAGGCACTCCTCTTTATAATGCAGCAGAGTATTTTATACAATACGAAAAAATATCAAATTTAGAAGTGTCAATTCAAGAGTATATAAATGAAGTTGATGCAACTATGTTATATGGGTATGCGGCTGATATAAGTAAAGATAAAAAGAAAAAGAAGACATATCTAAAAAAGCTTAGACACTTACAGTCTTTGTATGATAGATTACTACATAGTCTTCATGTAAGTATAAGTAAAAGTATAAAAAATGAAGAGTATAAGCTTTTTTTAGAACTTACCTCGTATCCTTTTGATGGACTTTTTGCAAATACACATCTACATAACCAAGCTATCACTTTTTATACTAAACATAAAAATGAAAAAATTTTAAAGTGTATGGTTTTAGAAAAAAATATGGCTGATGAGAAGTTATCTAATGAAACACAGGACCTCTTTGCTGCTGAAATAGAGCACTCTTCTTATAACTCTACGACACAAAAAAAGTCAAAAAAAAGTGTCAACATTACTACCAAAAGGGTTAAAAATACAATAGAAGTATACTTACATAATAAAAATATCATTATGAGTATAAAACCACTCAAAGAGTTTGTTTTAAAAGCTAAGAGTATATATCATTATACGACTTTAATATTAGGCTCTGGAAAATCTCAATATGGTTTTAGCTGGAGTTATACAATGGGTTCAAAAAATGCACAACATGATGACAACTATGTATATAGGCTACCCTATAAAAAAGGAACTTTTCATGTAGTGAGTCAAGGCTATAATGGGAAAGACACACATAAAGGTAGTGCAGCATACTCAATAGACTTCCCAATGCCAAAGGGTACAAAAATATATGCTGCACGAGATGGCATTGTGGTTAAAACAAAATCAAACTCAGATGTTGGGGGTTATGATAAGAAATATGCAAGCTCAGGAAACTATGTAAGAGTTATGCATAAGGATGGCACTTTTGCTACATACTATCACCTAAAATATAATGGTGTGATAGTAAAAATTGGTGAGAAAGTCTCAAAAGGAGAGCCCTTAGGATACTCGGGAAGTACAGGCTACTGTAGTGGTCCACACCTTCACTTCTCAGTTCTTAAGGCTAAAAGTGCAGGTAAACACGAAACAATTCCTACAAAATTCCGTACACTTAAGGGTATTTTAGAAAATCCTATTAGAGGAATATACTATAAAGCAATTTGATTTTTTTTAACTAAAAAGTGCTATAATAATTTTTATAATAATTTTTAATAGGATAAGAGAACATGCAAAGAAGAGAATTTTTTAAAACTTCAATAGTCGCATCTGCTGCGATTATAGGTACAAACCTTAGTGCTGGACAAACACATCAACCTAAAGATGGACAGAAAATGTCAGATATGGCATTTCCTGAAAAACGTCCAATGATTACTTATTCAGATAGACCACCACTTTTAGAGTCACCACGGTCTGTATTTGCTAAGGGTATTACTTCAAATGATGACTTTTTTGTACGTTGGCACCTGCCAGATATTCCAACAAAAATAGACTTAGAGTCTTTTACTATTAAAATTGATGGACTCGTTGAAAAAGAACTGAACATTACTCTCAAAGAGCTTCGAAATGACTTTGAACAAGTTGAAGTGACTGCAGTCCTTCAATGTGGTGGTAATAGCCGTTCTGCATTTACTCCAATGGCTGGTGGTATTCAGTGGGGTAGTGGAGCAATGGGTTGTGCTAAGTGGAAAGGTGTGCGTTTAAGTGACCTACTGAATAAGGCCAGACTTAAAAAAGATGCACATTGGATAGGGTTTAATGGTAAAGATAAAGCTGCTTATTATGAAACACCAAACTTTGTTCGTGAGCTTGAACTTGAAGAATTAGATGATCATGTTATCGTAGCTTATGAGATGAATGGAGAGGATTTACCCTACTTAAATGGTTTTCCCCTACGTTTAGTGATTCCAGGTTACTACTCTGATAGTTGGGTGAAGATGCTCAGCAATATCACTGTAACAAATGAGTATAAGTCTCTCTTTTTTATGGATGTAGCTTATCGTGTACCTGATAATGCCACAGAAAGTGAGTCTCCAGAGCATAAGGCTAAAAAGACGAAGCCTATTACTAACATGAATGTTAAGTCTATTATAGGATATCCTGAAAACGGTATGAAACTTTACCATAATGCACATCTTGTTATCCGTGGTGTTGCTTTTGATGATGGTCATGGTATTCATCAGGTTATGATTTCTACAAACGAGGGGAAAACCTGGAGTGAAGCACTTTTAAAACAAGAAGACGGTCGTTATGCTTTTACTGAATTTAGGTTTACTTATAAACCTACAAAGTATGGAAAAATGAGCATAATGGCTAAAGCGATAAATCGTTTAGGTGATGAGCAACCTTTATCAAAAGATATACTTTGGAATCATGGTGGATATAAGTATAACGGTATAGATGTTGTTGAAGTTGAAGTGGTATAAGGAAAAAAAATGAAAAAAGTATTATTAGTTAGTTTATTAGCATTTGGTTCACTATTTGCACAAGTTGAAGAAGATGTTGAAGTTCCTTATATTTCTTATGAGATTAAAATGGGTAAAGGATTTGATGCTGTTCAATCAAATTGTTTGATGTGTCACTCATTTGGTTACATTATAAATCAAGGTCCACAGTCACGTGAATTTTGGGCTAAAAAAACAGATAAAATGATTACACATTTTAAGGCGCCAATGACAAAAGAAGATATAGATACGGTTGTTGAGTATTTATATGAGCACTATGGAAATGGTAAACTAAAGGTATGATACCATGCTAAGTATACAAAATATGTCTATAAGTAAAAAAATACATATTCCATTGATTCTATCCATTGTGATAGGGTTTATGGTGATATTAATTAACTATTATTTTTCTATTACAGAAATGAAAGATAATGTCTACAAGCAAGAATCACAATCCCTGAGCCGTACCTATACAGAATTGATGAATAGTAAAGAAAATATTGCTATCACTAATGCAATAAATATTTCTAAAAACTATTCGGTAGTACATGCTCTTAAAGAAAATGACAGACAAATAGCAATAGAAGGCCTCAGCTCCATTTCGCAAGAGTTTAAAAACTATACAAAATATAAAAATGTAAAAATACATGTTCATGACGCAAATGCATATAGTTTTTTAAGAGCTTGGAAACCAGCAAAATTTGGTGATGACTTAAGCAGTTTTAGAAAAACAGTTGTGAGTGTAAAAGATACGAAAAAACCTTTAGTCGCAATTGAACTAGGTCGTGCAGGTCTTGTTCTTCGTGGTGTTGCACCAATTATGCTAGAGAACGAATACTTAGGTTCAGTGGAGTTTATGCAAGGACTAAACTCAATAGTAAAGAATGCTCGTAAAGTTAATGGGTATGACATAGTGATAGTCATGGACAATAAGTATCTCTCTACAGCCACTGCATTAAAAAATGCTCCAAAGGTAGGGAATTTTACTTTAGCTGTTAAAGAGAAGGTAATTAATAAAGACTTCTACAATGATTTAGAAAATATTAATATTTCTAAAACTGACACATTCCAGATAACAGATAAATATTTTGTAAAATCAGAGCCGATTGTAGATTTTTCTAAGAAGGTAGTGGGCTATACCCTTATAGGAAATAAGATAGAAAATGTAAATGGTATTATTTCTCAGTCAGAAGATTCCTTGATTAGACAAGTCTATGTTATGTTAATTCTTGATCTTTTTATTCTTGGTTTTTTAATGTTTATCATTAAAAAAAGTATATCTAACCCTATTATTAATCTTGCAAATGTTACAGATGAACTAGCACAAGGAGATGCAGATATGAGTAAACGCTTACCAATTCATTCTGCTGATGAATTAGGACAAGTGAGTAAAAGTTTTAATACTTTTCTGGATAAAGTGGAACAAATCGTCCTAAATGCACAAGAAGAAGCAAATAAAGCAGCAGAACTAGCAGAAGTTGCACATCAAGAAGTAGAAAAAAATAGACTCACTCTTTCTTTATCAACACAAATGATAAAGGGTACTGTTAGTAATGCGAACAACCTTAAAGAGAGTATGAGTAATAATGTTGATAAAGTAAATGAAGTAAATGAGCTCAATGCTAAAACAAGTGAGATAATTGAAAGTGTAACAGCTTCAACTGAAAATATGAGAGAGAGCATAAGTTCCATTACTGAGATGGTTGGAGAATCACGACAATCATCGAGTGATTTACATAACAATGTAGAAGAAATTTATAGTGTCATAGCACTGATAAAAGACATTAGTGATCAAACAAACCTATTGGCCTTAAATGCAGCTATCGAAGCAGCTCGTGCAGGTGAGCATGGTCGTGGTTTTGCTGTTGTCGCCGATGAAGTTCGTAAACTTGCTGAACGTACACAAAAAGCGACAAGTGAAGTTGAAGCAAATATTAGTGTATTAAAACAAAACTCTATTAGCATGAGTGAAAATAGTGAAAAAATTGAAGAATTTTCTCTTTCAACTCAAGATACACTTGATGAGTTTGTGAGTGTACTTGCAACATTAATTAACAATGCTAAAGTAATTACTGTCGATAATGAGGTAATAGGTAAAGAACTTTTTCTCAACATGGCTAAACTAGATCATATGGTATATAAAAATTATAGTTATGCTTCAATGTTAGATGGGAAAGTTGACAGTCAGTTAGATGCTCATATGTCATGTAGTTTTACAAAATGGTGTGAGAGTGAAGGAAAAAAAGAGTTTGCTAACAAGTCAGACTTTCATGCTATAGCTCCTGCACATAAAAAAATCCATGACAATATAAGTAAAATGATAAGTCTCATAAACAGTGGTAAAATAGATGAAATTATTGCACTATTTAAGGATACAGAGCTATCTTCATCTGATTTATTTAGATATCTTGATAGTATAAATAAAGAGCATTAATCCTCTTTATTTTTCTTTGCCTTTAGCACCAAGTAGAAAATCCCTGCAATGACTACAAATATAGCTATTCTTAGGCTTAATGTCGTTAAATCTGTCATATTATTCATCTATATTTCTCTCTTATTTTAATGTTTAAAAGCATAACATAATTAACAAAGATTTTTTATATAACTTAAAGTATTAAATCTCATTCAATAATCGCCAATTCAAGTTTAAAGTGCAACACTTATAAAAAATAAGAAGAGTGGATTAGGGGTTAGCTGCGGTAAAATAAGATTCCAATCCAGAAAGATGGGGAAACTTATGTACAAGCTCATACACTCACTATTACAGGTGCTAATGGTAAGGGATTAATTAGAGAATATTTTTCTAAGAAAAAACTATTTAAAGAGATTACAGATGAACAAATAGTAGAAGTTCAGAACAAGCTAAACCGTAGACCTAGAAAGATACTTGGATACAAAACGCCAGCAGAAGTTTTTTTCGATACATTTACGAAATCTTGTGTAGCAGTTTAATCAAGTGTTGCACTTACTACTTGAATTGGCGGATTAAGTTAAACTAATAAAAATATTAAAGTTCGTATTTTAGGGTGTTTGTAGACTGATTTGGATTGATTGAGATTGAAGGATGGATGGGGTAGAGGGATTCGAACCCCCGAATACCAGTACCAAAAACTAGTGCCTTACCGCTTGGCGATACCCCATCATTTGTAAGAATAATTAATTGTGGTTGCGGAAGCAAGATTTGAACTTGCGACCTTCGGGTTATGAGCCCGACGAGCTACCGAACTGCTCTATTCCGCGACATTTAAAATATCTTTTCTAAGAAGCATAACTTATTAGATGGCGAAATTATAACAGTAAAAAGTTAGAAAAAGCTTAAAAAGTAGGGCACTGCTTACTTTTTAGCTAAATTCTTTTTTTTTAGTCGATTTTTATCTTTGCAGCGACTATATATATGGGTGCATTATGCACATGAAGCATTGCACTACCTTTACCAATAGCAAAACCATATAAACCATTTTCTTTAATGAGCGTGATACCACTTGACATATCAAGGTAGGAAAGTACACTTTGCTCTAATATCTTAGAAGATTGTATATCACTGAATGTTAATTTCACAGAATACATATCCTCTCCATCTTCGTCTTCATCTCCTAGTGTTACAATTCTCTCAGTTTTACTAATATATTCAACTGAACGAATTTGAGCACCTCTAAAGTTATTATATTTTTCTAATAGTGTATTAATTTCTTGCATTATTTTCCTTTGTGTAATTATATCTAACGTGGCTATATCTAATCGTCGTCATCTTCGTCATTAAGACCAAGATTTTCTATAAACTGCTCAGCCATTATCTCTGCTTTTTTATAAAATTTATCAGCTATACTTGGTATAAAATACTCTCTTGTTTTTTCATTAAACAGTTTTAACCACTGCTCAAATGTTTCTATGTATATAGGTCCTAAAAATGCATGGGGAGGAAAAGGATCACCGCTGTATCCTGGTTTACCAATCATCATGAGTAACCAGAAGTCATCAAGTGTATGAAAGTGCTCATGCCATTTACCATTGTCTAAGTCACTTCCAAGAGAGTTAATGAAGTATGGACCCAAGGCATCGTCTTTAAGGACAACAGCATAAAACTCATGAACTAAGTGGTGTATAGTCTCTCTATTGACTACATCATATGGAATTTGTTGTGCATCACTCATCTTCTTCACCGCCTATTATTTATATTATTAGATAGAAACTTCACATTCTGTAAGTATTAAATCATTTAACCACTTGAGGTGATTTTGCTTTAACGCTATCTTGTTGTACATACAGTCAAATACTTTTAAGTCTTGAAGCTCCGTAATCTCATCTGGAAGTTGTGTAAGTTTATTCTTCCAAATAGTTAGTCTTGTCAAACTAGTCAGTTTTCCTATACCTTGAGGTAGAGATGTCAGCTGGTTCTTTCCTATTTCTAATGTTTCAAGATCACTTAACCTACCTATCTCTTCTGGTATAGAAGTGAGGAGGTTTTCTTGAACTAAGAGAAGTTTTAATTTTTTGAGATTACCTATCTGTTTTGGTAATGCTTCTAACTTATTACCTGCAACATAGAGTTCTTCTAAACTTGTAAGATTACCTATCTCAGAGGGCAAACTTACAAGCTGATTGCCTAAGAGGTAGAGTTTTTTTAGTTTTTTTAGTTGCCCTATCTCTTTAGGAAGAGAACTGAGCTGAGAACCTAAAAGATTGAGCTCTAGTAAATTTTCTAACTTACTCTTATCTCTTGGTAAACCTCTAAAGTATCCCGCGTTTAAGTAAGAGTCATGCTCAATCCACTCAAGCTCAGAAATACTATTTTCATCTGCCCACTGATAGATAGTATCAATCCAATTAGTGTCTATATCTTTACTTATGGAATCCAAGCATAATTCCAAATAATTTGTCCTCAATGAGTCCCATTTTTGCAGAAGTCATTAAGTTGTTCTCTTGATAGTACTTAAGTAGTTCTTGTGCATCTTGACCTGCCATCATTGCCTGGTATCCAAGTGCGGCATGTACTTCATTCTCAAGAACTTCTACCTCTTCTTTCTCGGCTAAAGCTTCAACTATAAGAGCTACTTTTATACTGTCACGTGCAGCTTGACGAACAGACTCTCTAAGTTCCATAAACTTACCCTTATCTTCGATAAAAGCTTTATGTTGCTCCTGAGTATAGCCTCTAGTCTTTTCACGAACTTTTGCATCTATCTCTTGTTCTACTATATTATTAGGAAGTGTAAAATCATACTTAGAAAGTAGTGCATCAATCATTTTAGGTTTGATCTCATTCATATAAACACGTGAAAGTTCTTCTGAAGTTATTTGATCTGCAAATTTTTCTTTAAGTGTACTTAGTGTTGCATTGTCATCACTAAGTATTTTTTTTGCAAAAGCATCATCTGGTGTTTGGGGATGCTGCTCTTGAATCTCATGAAGTGTAACGACAAACTTAGCTTCTTTACCTGCTAAGTCTTCAGCTTGATAATCATCAGGAAAACTTAGTAGTACATCTTTTGTTTCTCCATATTCCATACCAATTAATTGTTCCTCAAAACCAGGGATAAATGAATCTGATCCTATTTTAAGGTTAAAATTTTTAGCACTACCACCTTCAAATGCTTTACCATCAATAAAACCTTCAAAGTCGATTACAGTTATATCATCATTTTCAACTGCTCTAGGAGTTGGTATAGCTGTAAAAGGAGCTTGTTTAAGTGCAAATTCTGCAAGTTTCTTTTCTATGTCTTCAGGTGAAGCAACAGGTTTAGTAAATACAGGAGTTATCTCTTTATAGTCTATATCTGTATGAACTTCAGGACTAATTGAAAGTTCTACTTCAAAAAATACTTCATCTTTTCTCTGCTCATACTTCCTAAGAGCTGGTTGACCTAAGATACTATCAACTGAGATATTTGCTTCTACCATACCRKSYGCTATAAAGTCTTTAAAAACTTCTCCTGCTGCATCTTGCTCAATTGTTTCATTAGAAGGAGTCTCGTCTGTTTTCACTTCTTTAGCTATTTCTGTTTTACGCCATTCAAATTTTTCTTTTATAAGAGAATTCTCAACTGTACCACTTAAAATATAGTTTATATCGTCTACTTTTTCTACTGTTACTTTCACTAGAGTCCTTTTTAGTTTTAATTGTGCAATTTTAACATTATTGTCTAAAAATAACTTTTTTATTGAGATAAGTTTGATTATATTGATTTTTTGTAAGTTTTTATAAGGGGTGTAAAATAAGGGGAGGGTGTTGAACTAATAAATAAATGATGAAATATACTCACCCAAAAGGGTGAGAAATATTGAAAGTGACTACTCTTCGTGACCAGCCATTTCCATTGTGATACAGTTACGGTCAAGCATATCAGTACAAACATATACACAAAGTGCACACCCTTTACATCTATCTTCGTCTACCCAAGATGTATTACCATCTTTGTTAAACATAAGCGTATTTGCTTCTGGACAATATAAAGTACAAGTGTTACACTTGTACTCAGCACACATATCAGCATTAACTTTTGCTACATAATACATTTATAAATTCCTTATACTTTTAGTCTAACGATTAACTCGCTACCAGTGATATCAATAGTATCAGCCATTTTGAATGTTTCATTAATAACATTCATATTAGCTTCAAGTAATTGCTCTTTTTTCTTAAACTTTTTCTCAATAGCAGAGTCAAGTGCAGCAGTACCACCAGATGCAACAAAAGAGTTTCCAAGGAATCTCTCTCTAACTGCAGCTTCGATATGCTTAGTAGTTACAAGTTTAGTAAGTCCAAGAACCATACCCATCATTGCCATATTTGTTGCAAGTTCTGTACCAGCAATTTTCATTGCTAATGCAGTTGCGTCAAACTGAACAACAGTTGCGTTAAGGTCATTAAGTACTTTTGTATCGTCTTCAGTAAGAACATCAAAGTCAGTATTAATGATAATTAATGCATTCGGCTTAAGACCTGTGTAGAATGGCATTGTGTATGACTTACCATGTGTTACAACTTGTGAGTGGTAAATCATGATAATATCTGGGTAAATTACTTCACCTACTTCATAAATTGGTTCTGTTGAAGCTCTTACATAAGCCTCAACAGGTGCCATTCTTTTCTCAGAACCAAAAAATGGTACGAGAGATGCATAGTTACCTGCATTATCAAGACATGAACCAAGGATGTGTGCAGTAGTTACAACACCTTGACCACCTAACCCAGAAATACGTATATTATATCTTTTCTTTTCAGCCATTTTAGTTAACCGCCTCTGCTTTACTTGCTTTTCTTGCTTTTCTTGCCGCTTTTTCTTCGCCTTCAACACGCTCGATTACTATTTTAGCTTCATCAGTCATATACTCATCAAATGCGAATCTACCTTTACCTTTTTCTTTTGCATCAGCAAAAACATCTTCAGTAGGGATAGAATACTCAATATTACATGAAGTATAAGCATGGATAAATGTTGGACCAACTTCACGAGCTACGAAGATTGCTCTTCTAATAACTTTTGCAGCTTGTTTGATGTTAGTTGGTGACATTCTTACAATGTAAACACAACCAGCAGCTTTAGCTAAATCAGTCGCAGGCATTTTCTCGAAGTCTTTACCCATTGGAGCCATTTTAAGAACAGCACCTTTTGGAGACATACCAGATGATTGACCACCAGTGTTTCCGTAAACTTCATTGTCAAGCATGATTGTAGTGAATTTTTCACCACGAATCCATGAGTGCATAGTCATAGAAAAACCGATATCCATAGTACCACCGTCACCGGCAATAGTAATAACATCTTTTTGCTTATCAGGGAAACGTAATCTAAATGCACGAGTAAGACCAGAAGCCATTGCATTTTGATCACCGTAGTTTCCGTATACAAATGGAACAGCAGCTTGAGAAATCGCAAGACGACCACAACCAGCAGTACCTATTGTTACAGTCTCTTCTGGACATGGAAGTGAAGCAAAGATTAGTCTAATATAGTAAGCCATCCAACAACCAGAACACATAGGGTGTTCTTCCATTAACTCTTTGAATTGACCCATGTTACCTGGACCAGCTTCTTCTTGTGTCTTTCCAAATGGACCGAAGTCGATTAACTCAACATAGTCCTTTGGTAAGTATCTCTTAAATCTCTCTGATGGAGTAATATATGCTAAACTCATAATATTTCCTTATAATTTTATAGTGTGCTCAATACCAAGAGCTTCATAGATTTCAAACATAATAAGTTCAACTGGAAGTGTCATACCACCGAAAACTCTTGGACCTTCATGAACGATACCACCATTAGGGATAGCAGCTTTAACTTCAGTACATAACCAACCAATGATATTGTGTTCAGGAACAATAACTGTTTTAGCAGTTTTTAATGCTTCACGAATTTCAGTTCTTGGGAATGGTCTAATTGCTTTAACTTTAACAAAACCAACACTTAGTCCCTCTTCTTGAGCATATCTATGCGCTTCTCTAGCTTGTGCAGCAGCACAACCAGAAGCAAGAATCATAATGTCAGAACCTGGATTTTGAACCTCAATTGGTCCACCAAGATACTCATAGATATATTTCATTGCACGAGAGTTAGAATCCCAAATCTCTTGTTGCCATACTGAGTGAATCAGGTAAGACATAAAGTTTGACTTTTGAACTGGAGCATCACGTTGAATTCTAGCTGGAGGAGTTTCATTGTCCATTGCTGGAACTGGTGAAGCAACAGGATCAAACTCTTTGTATACTAGGTCTTCAGACATCATGTTTACATAACCCTTAGCGTGTGTTACGAAGAAACCTTCTGTAGCAACTGCAACTGGAATATAAACATCAACTTTTTCAGCAATAGCAAATGCTGCAAGTGTGAAGTCAAATGTATCTTGCTGATTTTCAGCATGTAACATAACTGCACCACAATGCATCATATAAGCCATTTCTATATTATCAGGTTGAATTGATAATGGAGCATTAATAACACGAGTAAGGATACCAAGTACCGCTGGAACTCTGTGTCCTGGCCATGAAGCGATTGCCTCTAAACCACGAATAAGTCCTGGTCCTGAAGTAGCTGTAAATAGACGAACACCAGCTCTTGATGCACCAGCGATTGCTGACATTGTACCAAGCTCTTCTTCTGCTCTATAATACTCTTTAATGTGACCTTGAGCAAATACATCACCAACAAGGTGCATTACCTCTGATTGTGGTGTAATTGGGTAAGCAATAGCCATGTCAACATTTGCTCTTTTAACAGCTTCAGACATTGCTTGCGCACCTGTGATGAAGTGTTTCTCTCTTGGAGCCTCGTGTAGTAGATAATTCATCTCTACTTGTTTTTTATTTAATACGGGTCTTGTAATTGCACTCATTTAATATCTCCTTTATTCAGAATCAGTAATATGTTCACCCTTTTTTGTCATGATGAGACTTCGATACTCGCCATAATCTGCAGGTGATAATGTACTATTGTCTTCTTTTGGTAAAGACGGATTTTCAGGTGGTAAAGTAGTTTCCCACTTAATGCCTAATTTGTTTCTTTCTTCAATCACTATTTCTTTGAACTTAGCGATATCTGAAGCATGTAAATCTCTAATTGATGCCATAGCTTCTTCATGTCCCATATAAGCACATAATGCAACTGTATAACAATTAGTACCAGCACGAATCATTCTAAGTGTAAGATTCGCATAGTGACAATGCACACCAACGAAAACACAAGCTTCGATTCTATTATCAAGGATTGTTAAGTTCGGGTGATTTGGATTAATCTCAGCCTTAACATCAATCTTTGGATATTTAGGTCTGTAATCTGGCATTGGAATAATTTTACAATTAGGAATTTCAGASGCTAAATCTAAAATAGCTGCAGATTTTTCTGCAACATCTTCTTTCCAGTCCCATAAAACTTGAGGTCCAGGGAAAATTGTTGGATTTTTTCTTGTAAGTAATGCAATAGCTGCATCTCTCATAGCCTCTTCTGGTGTCACAACATTACCATAGAGTAAAGCTGAACCTTCTGGTGCTAGTTCAACCCCCATGGCTGGTGCGGACGTTGGCATATAGCCTGCGGGGCCTACTTCTACTATTTTCGACATATTAACTCCTTATATTTAATGAAAAAGTTCTGTTAAATACACTCTATGAGTATATAAAACATTTTAAATTCAATATCTAATCATAAATATTACAACTAGATATAAAGTCCTACAAAAGAGTATAGCATCAGCTACTCTCTTGAAAAACTTGAATTTGTGCCTTATTGTATCGAAATAATCTTTAAGTAGATTAAAATCATCCTCTAAATTTCCTCTTAAAGACACAGATACGGTTAGTTTACAGGCAATACAAAGTGGATAAAAGAGCGCATAGTATTTAAGATGGGTAGTTTATTATATGGCTCCAAACATAGTAAAGCAGGGCTTTAAAGAAGATATGTTACTTGTTTGATGAAATAATAGGACTTAGTTCTTCATAGAGAGGAAGAAGCGATAATATGAGGAACCTTAAATTGTCTTATTTGGGTATATTCGTTACACTATTATATGGCGAAAAACCATATATTAGCTAGGGTGAGTATATTAGTTACACACTGATATAATAAAAATTTGTAAAAATCTACTTAACAACCACACGAACCACAACTATCAGTACTGCAACTATCACCTGACTCAGTATTAGCAGCTACTCTAATTAAATATTCATTATCGTTTGACTTTTCAGCATAAAACATATGTGTTTTACAAAAATCCTCATTCATCATTTCCATGAGAGTTATTGTGTATTTGTAAGCTTCTTGTTGAAATTGAAATGTAGACTCTTTTTTATATTCACTTTTTATAAAACAAGCACATTCGCGCTCCATTGTAACTGTATACATAGTTTTCCTTTTAGGTATTATTAGCGGAAGTATAGTTACTCTAACTGAAATAGAAGTGTTTTTAATATGTAGTTGTTGTTGATAAAGATTTTTTTATTTTTTAGGGGAGAGAAAGTTTATGAATAGGTGTAAAGACTGAGTATATCTCAAGTCTTTACATGATGTGAGGTTGACTTAGTTTCCACCAGCATCTTTTGGTGGTTTTTCACCAGCATCAAAACCGATTACAACACCACTTTTCCTAACAAGGTCACTAGAAGACTCAACATCATCATCATCATCCTCAGTAGGTCTAACACTACTATGAATTATAATCTTATCATTGTAGTCAACAGCTTCAAAATAATGCTTCATACAAAATTCTTGATTCATAAGACACTCTATTACGCGTGCTTTATTAATCATGTCCTCTCTTGTCTCAAATTTCATGTTATTTTCAAAGCCACTTTTTAAAAAACAAGCACATTCTTTGTCAATTTCAATTGTATACATTTATTCTCCTTGAATATTTTTTGGAATTATATCTCTTTTATAACAATAAACTCACCATTTTCATAAGAATAGACTTTTTTAGCCTCTCTATCTATGATAACAGGGCGAATCCACTCATTTAAAATAAATTCTTTTGCGATAGAATTCTCTACTGCTTTACCTACCATTTCTAAAGGAGCCTCAATAAATGAGATCAGTCTAACCGGTTCATGGTATGCTTTGCCCTCTAAATATACAGACTGAATTGGTAGTCCTATTTTTAAGTCACTATAGTTACCACTAAATACTCCAACCTTTGAAACAATGTTATGATAGACTTTTGAACCAGCACCATAAACATGGTTATCTACTGTAGAGAAGTAGTGTTCTAAGTTAATCCATTCACCTACTATCAATGGTCCATCAAAAATAGCTTTGAGAATGTCAGCATTTTCATTATCAACTTTGTAATCATACGAGTGCATAAAAAATCTATTGTTGAGTTCTAGGTGTTTCGTATAAGACCTTGGTCCTGCAAACACACCCATGTTTCTTGCTAATCCCCACTCTGGTCTAGTCTCAGACCAGTCCATAGATTTTATTAGCATTTCTTTTTTCGTATTTGTAAAAGGAAGAGTTTGTGATCTCTCCTCAGAAGAGAGTTGTGATGCCTTGTTAAAGTCATCTTGAATTTTTGAAAACTTTTTTGACTGTTCATCATTTAAAATTTCAGTATCAAAAAAATTTATTTCATCAGTTGATGTAATATGAAGACCCGGTATAAACTTTGTGTTCTTGGGAATATCAATCCCCTTTTCTTTGATCTTATCTCTAACATCAGGAGTATTAGCAATCATACAAAGGGCACGCGTGTTTGGTAAACTAATATTTCCACCACATGCACCACAATCAAGTGCTGATTCAAAAGGGTTATTGTCAGAAATAGACCCATGTCCAATTATCGTAACAAATTCTGGAAAGTTTTCTACTTGTCCAATCATTGTTAAGTATTTATGTAGATAAGAAACTTTCTCTTCTAGTGTAAAACCAACCATAGCAAGTTTTTTCTTTTGGTACTCATAATCCTCTGGTGTTATTTGGTATGAAGTTTGAAGCTCATGGATAACAGTATCAGATAAGTCCTTATGCAGGGAATCATTAAACAGAAGATGTTTACGAATGTTTTCAACATCAACATCACTGCAATTTTTCTTATTATGCTCATCTAGTACAGTGTGGATGATTTTTGTATGAAGTTTTTTTACATAAAACTCTATCTCATCTTCAGAAAGCTTATCAAGTGTATAACTTGTTTTTGGCTTACTCGGTTTCATCTTGGAGAAGAATTTGTTCGTTTTAATGGGCGAGAACGTTTTACCAAAAAGTGTGATTCCAAAAATCCATCCAATAGCTTCTACCATTATATATGGTGTATATGGATTGTTCTTTAAGTCACTTAAAACTTTTTTAGTTGTTTTATGCATTCCTTTTTTCAAGCTGTACTCTTCATGTGCTTCAACTGGTAACTCAAACACTACATTTTGTGGTTTAACGATAGCGGGTGCTAAAAATAGTTCATGTGCTTTGTCAAACTCTACGAAAGCTATAGGAAGACCAAGAAAACCTCCAGCTCCAAAAGTCTCATATGCACCAAGCCTCTCAATTGAGCGGCGTATTACTTCTGAACGAACATCTAAACAAAAAGTTGCAGAGGCTATCGCTTTTTCTTTCACAGGTACCACATTTATAACTTCATCGACATATTTAGATATATATGTGTCTTCAAGGGACTTAAGCCATATATAACCTTCTTCTTCTCTTAACTTATCTAAAATAGTAGAGAGTTCAGTTAAAGGAAGTTTACTTTGGAGTACTTCATTTGAGTGCTGAATCTGCAGTGCATCTAAATGCAATTCATTTTTAACATGGTCCGCTAAGACCTTTGTAGTCTCTTCATTATCTTCTAACTCATCTAAGGCTATTCCAAAGAGCATGTTCTTATGTTTAAGTAGTTGTAAGATCACATCACTTAAGTTTGCTTCGGCATATGCAGTGAAAATCTTAAAAGTACTAATCTTATTATTTTTTACTGCTTTAAGCTCGTAGTAGAGTCTAATAGCCATATAGTCTATAAGTTGTGATGGGTACTCTTGTTGTGAAACATTATCAGGATCTTCTGAACGATACTTAATAAATCCTGCCCAACCATGGAGTTTAAGGAGGTGTGTTAAAAAGTAAGACTCAATGTCTTGAACTTGAAGCTCTTTAAATGCCTCTTCTACAAAACTTTCAGCATTTTTTGTATAGTCTACATCCTCAAAGAGTTTAAAAACCTCAAACATACCTAAGTCTCTGTTTGGCATATGCATTGTAGTTTGGTCTTCATCTAAAAATCGTGAAATAAACTCAATAATACTTTTTTCAATTCCATCTTTGTCATCAAGACCAAAGAGCGCATCATTGATCTCATATAATGTCATATGTTTAATAAGCTCAGCTAACCATGCTTTCTCATCAGAATATAAAGAGTGTGATTGTAAGTATGCATACAACTCATCATCAGTTTTTTCTACTTTAGAAATAAGTTCCACTCTAAGACTAGACCATTGTGGACTTACTTCCATCAAAAACTTCTTAGCAAATTCTAAAGGAATGTTAAAACCCTTGTCTGAGAGAACTTTTTTGATATTTTTTTCAAATATACTGTCGTTAATTTTACCCTCTTCATAGAGATCTTTATAATATGAAGAATCCATGTAGACTTTACCACCAAAAATACTTTGAGCCTTACTCAGTCCATCTTTAAAGTGCATGTTTTCAAAACCTTTTAAGGGGTTATGATGAATAAACGATCCAATAGGCCAATAATGCGGTACGGTACTTTTTACAGCATTAAGTTTTTCTATAATACTCATAGTAGTATCTCCTTGAGTCCATAAAGACTAAAAAGTAGTAACATACCTACAATAAGTATGTGCGGTATTTTTTCTTTGATAGTCATATGTACATAATGTATGTTTGAGTTTGGTCTTCCAAAAAGTGTTTTTTTCATAACACCCATAGAAAGGAAGAAATTACCAAAGAATAGTGTGATAACAACAGCGAACCAAAGCGGATTCGACTCACTTCCTAAAATATAGTGTAGAAAAAAGAGTGAATTTGGAAAAGGTGGATACAGTGCTACTGCAATCAGGTAAAAAGTTAAGTAGGTACCTATGTAAGGTCGCACTAGTGTAATCCCTGTAATATAACGATAATTAGCACTACCATAGTTTTTCTCATAAAATCTTCCAATCAAGTATAAACCAGAGAGAGATAAAAGAAGAGAGATGCTATAGAGAGAACTCTCACCTTCATAAAGAACAAAAAATGGAGCATTAACAAATATAAAATAATATGCAAGTTTATAAAAGTTGGTTGTTTTTGTTGCTCTATATATAGTATAGACTGCATTTAAAAGTGAAATAATCACTAGTGATGTTTTATGCTCATTTGGCACATATAATGAAAGCACAATACTAGATAAAAGTGCCAAAGCACTCAGTAAAAATATATGCTTACTCTTAATGGCAGGGAATTTTTCCAAAATAAGATAATAAGGTACTCCTGCAGCTAGTATCAAAAATAGAATATTGTATATCATTTTTTATTCCTTTTTAGGGCTTTAATAATATTAAAGAAGTAACCTTCTTTTGCTAGGAACTTATAAAATGACCATTTAAGGCTATTCTGATTTTCATTAGTTTTAAGGACTTTGGCAAAGTGTTGCGTATAGATAAACAACCACCCTACAATCATAATGGAAGCTAACATGACAAGTAACATTATTGTAGTTACATTAAATGTTGCTGCTTCATAAAATAGTGCTGCGTTTTCTCCGTAAATAAAATGCTCTAGGGATAAACCAACAAACTCATATGTAAATAAAATGATAACGAATGAACTCACAAGTGCTAATATAACCTTAAATGATTCATCTTTTGAGACTTTAAAAAATGAGAGGAACAGTTGTGTACCAGTCAACCAAGCAAAGGCTAATATAATGATAGAAGCATTAAACTCAAAAAAGTCATCTGTTAAGACCATTTTCACTCCAACAAAAGTCACAACAGGTAAGATAGTGAAAAAAGCTAAGTAGTTAAACAGTTTTTTGCTAGTACCTTTAATCTTTTGTTCCCAAAATAGTTCATATGTAAGACGTTTAGGAAGATTTGAATCATGACGTGCTAATTTAATCAATGCTCCTGACTCTAAAAAGAGTGTAGCTTTGAATATACCATGCACTATTAGGTGATAAATAGCTAGAGAGAAAGCACCAAGCCCTATCTCCATAATCATATACCCCATCTGTCCAACTGTTGAGTATCCTAAAGAGCGTTTGATATCTGAGACAACAAGCATAATTAAAGAAGCAAAAATAGCTGTAACTAAACCAACTACAAAAGCGATGTTAAGTACAGCAGGTGCTAGTAGTAAAAGAAAAGCGAGTTTATTAAGTAAGATTCCTCCTACATTAACTACACCTGCATGCATCACTGCTGATACTGGAGTAGGTGCTTCTGATGTATATGGTAACCAGATATGAAATGGCATAATAGCGGACTTCATCATTGCCGCTATTAAAAACAGTAAACCAATAACAAAGATCATTGGGTTATCTACTGGTATATGTGACATAGCTAACCATTTTTCACTTAATATAGTTAAGTCTAAACTACCAAATGTTTGATATGTTAAAATAATAGCGATTATAAAGACTAAATCGGCTGCTTTATGAATTATCATAACCCATTTTGCATTTTTTACAGCAGTATTTGAACCGACATTAAATGAAACAAGTAGATATAAACTAATACTAAGAAGTTGCCAAGCAAGAGCTAGTATAACAAGATTGTTACTCATTACAAATAGATATATAGAAGCAAAGATAAAGTTTAAAAGAATAAAAAATCTTCTATAACCTGCCTCGTCCCACATATATTTGGTTGCATACTTTCTTATTACAAGGCCTAGTATAGCAACATAGGGGACTAAAATTGCGGAGAGTTCATTATATACAAGAAGGCCATCAAAGCCAATAATCTGTGTATCATTACTTATGACATAATATGTACCATATAGTCCAAGTAGAGCAATCATGCTTGAAAGCATGATACTAATCTTTGGTATAAGTTCTTTTTTTCCGATAAATAGCAATAAGAATGCTATCAAAATTGGTATACCCGGAATGAGTAATATTATTTTTTCCACTATAACTCCTGAAGTTAATTAAAATAGTATGAGACTTTTATCATTTATATTTTTAAGCTAAGTTAAATATATAAATGAAATTAGATAGTAAAGCTAACATTTAGTGACTCTATCAGTTTACCACAAATGTAATACATTTTGACAGACTATTGTTAAAGGTGTAAAAAGTAATACTGTTTTGAAAATAAAAGATAAATTTTACATGACTTGTTACACTTTGTAGCACAAGTATAGTAAAGATAAAAATAATATTCATTAAATATTGTTATATAGTCTATAAACAAGTGATTATAATAGGTAAAAACTCCACTAAATTGATAAAATAAGATTTTAATGTCTTAAATTAAAGAGAAATAAAAGGTTATTGGAGTAAAGTGCTATTCGAGAAACATAAATTATAGTTTATAAACTATTGTTAGGTCTTATTTATATAAGAGCTGATACCAATGTTTCAGTCATCATTAAGGAGTAAATAAATGTATTATGTAGCAAAAGTTAATTCTGACATGTGTGCTGAATATAAATGTAACACTTGTACTTTATATTGTCCAGAGGCTAATACGCTGATGTTCAATAAAGATGGAAACACATCTTGGGTCGATGAAGATAGATGTAAGGGTTGTGCACTATGTGTGTACGTATGTACTGATATGCTTGATCGTAACTGTATTACGATGGAAATGGCTGGTCACGAAGAGTAGACTCAGCAGCGTTGTACACATTGTGTATATGTATAAGGTGATTTAATCATAGTTTAACTATGATTAAATCACTGAATTACAACAAAATAAATCTATAGTTAATATTTAATTATAATGTATAAAAATTTATAGGAGAACTTATGGCAAATCAAGGCCCCGCGTATTATTCACCGTATCCTRCGGCAWTATATGAAGGTGTAAKYACACCASYAGAAGGWAAAGCAMTTTTACTAGNNNAAGAAGTRGWWGAMGAARMNNTNGCAATGAGAGAAATCGCAAAGCAAATGTTAACTAAAGAAAATGCAACAATTTTCCCTGGACCACAAGTCTTATATGGTTACAATGAAGAAGCGAAGAAAAAAGCTACTCTAATTAAAGAGATGGCTGAAGTTCTTAATGCTAAAATGATTCCAATGTATGATTACAGACCAAAGTATCCTAAAATTGATGCTGAAGTTGAAATCAATCCAAATCACCCGAACTTAACAATTTGGCATAACAACATTAAAGCAGCAATTTTTATTGGTGTTCACTGTCATTATGCAAATGTTGCATTAAAAATGGTTAGATGTGAAACGGATTGTTACACAATCGCTATTTGTGGTTTGTCAGGGCATGAAGATGCAATGGCTACATTAAGAGATCAGCATTCTTCWGARCTTGAGAAATTTATCAARATAGCTMGWGAAGTAAAAGCAGAACTAAAATTATAAGAAAAGGAGAACTAAATGGCAACAATTAAAGATATGACAGATACACATAACTGGTCTGGACAGAAATTAGTTACAGCAGATCACATGCTTTTCGAAGCWCCACGTGAAAAGCACTTCATGACTGGTTCTGAAGTTTTAAAAGAAGCGGTAAAAAGATGTACAGTTGATGCATCTGTATCTTACCCAATTACACCACAATCAGAAGCAGCACACCTTATTGGTGAGTTATGGGCTGAGGGTTATGTTGGTACATACTTCCGTGGAGAAAATGAGTTCGGTGTTATGTCAGAAGTTGCTGGTTGTGCAATGGCTGGTGCAAGAACTATTACTACGACTTCAGGTCCTGGTACACTTAGAGCAATGGAAAACTTTCCACAATGGTCTGGTACAAGAATTCCTTGCCAACTAATCCTTATGGCTCGTGGTATCAATTCACCACTTACTATTCAACCTGATAACTTGGAAGTTTCTTTCATGTTAGAAACTGGATGTATGATTTGGTATGCTGAAAATGTTCAAGAATTATTTGATATGACAATTGCTGCATTTATTGTTGCTGAAAAGCCTGATGTTCATGTGCCTATTATCACTGTTGTTGATGGTTTCTTTGTATCTCACACACGTGAATCTGTAATGTTACCAGCTGATGATATCGCTCTTTTACCTTACGAGCCATACAAAGCTCCATTACCTCCGATTGATTCTGAAACTCCTCCTGGACGTTTTTTAAGAGATCCATTTGTAATGAAGTCTAACTATATTTCTTATGCAACTCATGCTTCATGGCAGTGGGAAGTAAGATCTGCAGTTGAGCGTTCACGTCCATATGCAAAGCACTTCCTTAATGGTCTTGTTCATGTTACTGGAACTCCTGATGCTGAAATCGCATTTGTTACTTGTGGTACTGCTTCTCATCAAGCAAAAGAAGCTGAAAGAGAGTTAATGAAACTTGGTGTTAAAACTAAAGTTATCAAGCTTAGAACTATTAGACCATTTCCAAAAGAAGAACTTCTTGCAGAACTTGAAGGCGTTAAACATATATTCGTACCAGAATTCAACGTTGTTGGTTGGTTAGAAAAAGAAGTTAAAACTGCTCTTCACAACAATCACACAGCTGAGATTGTTGGCGGACCTAGAGTTGCTGGTGGTATGAGTATGCCTGCTGAAGCAATTCTTAAAGAAGTATTTGAACACATTAACGTAGAAGGAAAATAAGATGGCAATTGATATTTATAAAATCAACCCTGAATTCCGTGACATTATGCCTAAAGAGATCATTGATCTTGAGGAAAATGCAACATGGGCTCAAAACCAAAAGAAACCACGTGGTATTAAAGAGATGCCAGACACTAAAGAGATTCTAGAAGAACACTCTTTATGTGCTGGTTGTCCAGAAGCTGCTGCACTTAGATATGTACTTGCTGCATTACCTAAGCCAGAAGARACTATCATTGTTAACTCAACTGGTTGTACTTCTTTGATGTTCCCACACATCGCTCTTCATACTGTTCACTCACTTTTTGGTAACCAAAATGCTGTTGCAACTGGTATYAAAAGAGTTCTTGACTGGAGATTTCCAGATATTGAGAAAGATGTTGTTGTTTTAGCTGGAGACGGTGCTACTGTTGATATCGGTCTTGACTATACACTTCAGTCTTTCTTTAGACAAGAAAATATCACTACAATTTGTTTTGATAATGAAGTTTATGCAAATACTGGTGGACAAGAATCAGGTGCAACTCCAAAAGGTCAAGTTTTCAAAATGGCACCTACTGGTAAGAAATTTGAAAAAGTWAAAATGTGGGAAYTWGCTACTACTGCTGGTTGTCACTATACTATGAACATGACWGCTTCTGCTCCTAAAGCAGTTGCWAAAGCWGTTCGTGAAGCTATTTTAGTTGCAAGAGAAATYGGACCAACATTCCTTAAYATTTACACTCCTTGTATCCTTGAGATYGGRYTAAGTGCAAAYGAAGGWCTTGGCGAAATGAAAGATCAAGATAAAGATAGATTTGCATCTTACAAGTTTGTTTCTCCAGAAGCAGAAGAGTTCTTGAAAAAATGTAAAGMAGAAGGAAAGTTATAATGGCTAAAGATTCAATCAAAGTAAGACTTCCGGGTCTTGGTGGACAAGGTGCAGTTACAGCTGCACATATCGCTGCTACTGCAGCTGATACTGATGGTTACTTCGCTGTTTCTAATCCATTTTTTGGTGCAGAAAAGCGTATGGCTCCATCAGAGTCTTATGCAAGAATTGGTACTGTRCCTATWTACGATAGAGGGGAAGTAATTTAYCCWGATATCGTTATGATTTTCCACCCACAAGTTATTACTATGGGTAAATCATACACTATGCCTTTTTATGCTGGTATYAAAGATAATGGTCTTGTTATCATTAACTCTGATATYGATCTTTTAACWGATGTYGATAAGAAAATTCTTGCTGACAAAAATGTTAAAGTTCTTACTCRTGACTTTACTARRTTTGCAATTGAGCAAGCTGGTACTGARCTTGCWACKAAYATGGCWATGYTWGGTGCWTTATTTGGTGCTCTTGGTACAATCTCTAARSCTGCTATTGAAGAAGGAATYAAAGATAGATTCCTTAARAAATATACAGCTTCTGGTGGTACTGCTACACTCGATTCAGTTATTGAAAAGAAATTTAAGAAGAAGAAAGAACTTATTCAAAAAAATCTTGATACTGCATCAGCTGCTTATGATTTAACTGCTGCTTGGGCTAAAGAAGTAGGACTAGAACAAATTCTAGAACCTTCAAAGCACAATAACGGTAACGTTAAAAAGTAATCTTATAACTGTGCCTTTGGCACAGTTATTTATCCTCATTCAACAAACATTCAACAACTTTTTTTATAAACACTTAAAGCTAAGAGCTTATTAAATAAGTTAATTTCGAAGGAATACATATGATACAGTCATTTATAATTACAGGATTTTTAGGTGTTGGTAAAACAACAATGTTGACTAATACAGTTAAAGAACATTTCGCTGATAAAAAAGTGGCTATTGTCGTCAATGAGTTTGGTGATATTGGGATAGATGGAGACATTCTTAGTAATGTTTATAGTGAAGTACTTGAAATTTCAGAGGGTTGTATCTGTTGTCAACTCTCAGAAGAGTTCGAGAGTGGTGTAATGGAAATCATTGAGAAGTATGATCCTGAAATCATTTTTGTAGAGACTTCTGGTGCATCTGAGCCTTTTCCTATTTTTATGTCTATGCAAAACCTTGGTGTTACAGTTGAGGGTATTATTTGTGTGATTGATTCTAAGAATTTAGACTCTTACAAAGATAATTCTACTGCGAAGTATCAAGTTGGTGGCTCAAACATAATTGTTTTAAACAAAACAGACCTTGTAACSGATGCTGAACTCGAAGYAGTTAAGAAGCAAGTAATAGAGATGAAAGATTCTCATAATATAAAAAATAATCTTACAGGCGAAACAGTTTTTAATAACTATGTTATTACTGAAGCTAAAAAGGGTCTTGTAAAAAAAGATATTTTTGAAGGTGTATATAAAATTGATGAGATTATTGGACTTGCTAAAGATTACCAACACCCAGAACATACTCATGATGATTCTATCACTCAGCAAGTAGCTTATCTCAAAGAAGATATTAAATTTGAAGATGTTGATACTATAYTAAAGAATATTCCAAAGAGTGTTTATAGAGTTAAGGGAGTGGTTAAAGTTACAGACGTAGCAAATCCAATCGTTATAAACTACGCTTTTGGCAATGTTTCGTTTGAAGAGCTTGATGAGTATGCGCATCCATCTATTATGATATTTATTGGTGAGTCTATACTTGATGATGTTGATGCATTATGTGAGCAGTTCTCTTATATAAATATACCTAAGTTTAAACTGACTTCAGTTTAATGAACTTTTGCATATAATGACTACAAAATAATTAAAAGAGAATTTATGACACCTATCCAAAGAGTACTAGAAGCTATTGATGAGATAAAAAAAGGCAATATGGTCATCATGATAGATGATGAAGATAGAGAAAATGAGGGTGACTTAGTGTATGCTGCCTCATTTAGTACTCCTAAGCATGTTAACTTTATGGCGACACATGCTAGAGGGCTTATCTGTGTTGCTCTTAGTAAAAAAATAGCAACTCGCTTAGATCTAAATCCTATGGTTAGCTCTAACACATCTTCTTATGAGACTGCGTTTACTGTCTCAGTAGATGCAAAAGACGCACTCACTGGTATTTCTGCTGGTGAGAGAGATGATACAATCCGTATTCTCGCAAATCCTATTTCAAAACCAGTTGAATTAGTAAAACCTGGACATATATTTCCTCTAATTGCTAAAGATGGTGGAACACTTATTCGAACTGGACATACAGAAGGTTCAGTAGATATCTGTCGTTTAGCAGGGCTTAGTGAAGCGGGTGTAATTTGTGAAATCATCAAAGAGGATGGAACTATGGCTCGCCGTGATGACTTAGATGTTTTTGGTGAGACTCATAATCTTAAAACTGTTTTTATCTCTGACATAGTTGAGTACAGACTTGCAAATGAATCTTTAGTAAATGAGACATCAGTAGAAGAGATAGAATTCTTTGGTGTTAAAGTAAATAAACATATATTTACAGACCATGATGGAATAGAGCATACAGCTATAGAATTTTACTCTGCTGGAAGTATTTCAAATGTAAGAGTACATAATGTTATACCCGACATGGAGCTGTTGCTAAATCAAGAAAAATACAACAACTTAGTGAAGTCTATAGAATACTTAAAGATTAACAGTGGTATTTTAGTTTTTATCAATAAAACACATCACCAAGACAACTCTGCCCCTAAAGAGCTTGGTATTGGTGCTCAGATTATCAAATCTTTTGGTATTGAGAAAATGAACTTAATTACACCACTAAAAGCTACAGAATTTGTTGGTTTGGGTGGGTTTGGTTTAGAGGTAAATGAAACTATAGACATCTAAAAGATGAAACTCTTCTCTCTACTCCTTGTATTTCTTTGTTTAAATGCACAAGAAGCCTTCCAAACAAGAACAAAGGTACTTATGGGTACTTTTGCTTCTATAAGCCTAAGCGAGTCCAATAGAGGGCTTTTTAAAGGTGCATTTTCTATTTTAGCTAGAGTAGACAACTCACTCTCATCATATAAGACAAACTCTCCAATATATAAACTCAACCGTGATAAACAAGCGAATATCAATCTTTATACTTATGAAGCACTCATTTTAAGTCAGAAGTACTATCAAAAGAGTGCAGGGTACTTTAATGTAGCTATCGGGAGTGTTACAAAAGATCTCTACCGTTTTGGTAAGGATGAAAGACTTCCAACAAGTTGGGAGTTAAATACAAGTGATACTTCCTTTGATGAATTGACTTTTAATAAATTTAGTGCAAACCTAGGTCAAGGGGTGAAAATTGATTTAGGAGGTTTTGGAAAAGGTTACGGTGTTGATAGAGCAATAGAGTACCTTAAAATAAATGGTGTGAGAAATGCACGAGTTGCACTCAGTGGTGATATCCGATGTTTAGGAGTCTGCGAGATAAATATAAATAACCCTTTCTCCGATGAGCCACTACTGCATTTCTTTACGACAAATGAAGAGATGGCTATATCTACAAGTGGGAATTACAACCGTTTTGTAGGTACAGAGAAGAACAATCATCTTATAAACCCAAAAACAAAACAATCACAAAATACCTTTATATCTATTACTCTGATATCTACACTTCCCAACAGTGATATAGATGCCTATGCAACAGCTGCAAGTGTGATGCCAAAAGAGTTGGCTTATGAGTTCTTAGACTCTTTAGATGTAGCGTATGTAGTATTAGAGAGTGATAGGAAACTTGTAGTGAGTGAAAACATTAGTTTATACGTTACCGTTGAAAAATAGAAGAGAGTAAGAGCCAAAGAGTATAAAGAACTAGTACTTCTAATAATATAAAAGAGATAAGTTTTATATATGCAAAAGATTCTAAGCCTAGTATAATAAAGTAGGGACTAAATAGCTCTAAAAAACCTACAATAAAGATAGCATAAATCAAATTAAGAAATAGTTTGGACTTTTTGTATTTTGTAAAGAGTAAAAAATGAAGTGTAACCATAAAAAAAAGTCCAAAAGCAAAAATATGAGGTAGTATTATTTTGAGAATAGTACCCCATGACTTTTCAACTAAAAATTTATCTTCATTGCCAAGGTAATACTCCAAAACAGCACTTGCTGAGAAACCTATCTTATCATCAAATAGCAAGAGTGAACTCCCTAGCAGAAGGAGGCTAAATGCTAAGAAGTAAAAGACTGCGTATTTATATGCTTGTTGCAAAGTTTAGGTTCCATAAAGAGTGTAGGGTCATGATAAACGCGAGAGTGTGCCAGATAAAGAATGAAACAACATAAACACTCAAGAGACTTGGAGTGTAAAAATAGCTAATACCTAAACTTACGAGTGCGAGTAGGGCACTTATCATTAAAATATTTATAATTATAATCGAGTAATACTTGATAGAACATAGTCTTGCATAGACTGTACTCAGAGTTAAGAGAATCATCATTGTAAAAAATATTTCGCCATGGATGTACTCTAAAAATACTGACTTGTCTATAGGGTCTATATACTCATCTGCATTTCCAAAAAGAGTCATTTTTATATCTTCTACCTGGAGACCTAATGTCGCATCTATTACAAAAATATCAGCTATGAAATACATTAGCATAAATATCAATAAACCATTAAGTAAAGGTTTCATTGTTATGTCTTGTTTGAGATCTTTTATGAGAGTAAAACGCAAGACTATTTTCCTTTTACTAGCTCGTTATATACAGCAAAAGCGATACGAGAACCTTCAACTACACTTCGAGCACTCATAGTAGCACCAGTTATACTTGGGATGTCACGGTTGAGTTTGAGCATTTTATCTGTTGAAGTACCTTGGAACTGTTTATTCCATGTAGTAGATGTTATGTACTCCATTGACTCGTTAAACGCGATGATTTCGATACCTTGAAGATGATTGTTTTTTATAAAATAAAGCACTACTGCATTTTTTGAACGTACTTTTCTACTTACCAAAATTCCGTATCCAAGTATTTTATCATCTTTTTTTGCTGTAAATATTCTATATATTTTTGTATGAAGTTTTGTTTTTGCATTTTTTTGGATATTTTTATATTTTGCATTAGAGAGTAGAACATTCTTTTTGCTAATGCTTGCATTCATGTCATATGCTTCTTGCATAGCTTCAAGTGGTGATATTAAAACTTTTGCTTGCAGTAAGGAGATAGATAAAAGTAGTAAAAGTAAAAAAAGTTTTTTCATAGTTTAAGTCTTTAGATTTAGTTGTGAAATTGTATCAAAATAATGAAGTTTTACACTGAAAATAAGTGTAAAACTTCTTCTAATATATTATATTCTTAGAATATAATATATAGGAGAATATATGTTTTTCTAGAAAACGAAACCTAAAGAGGCACTAATTGTACTTGAATCAATTCCTGCGTTTGAGTAGTCGTTATCAGCCATTGCATAGTCTAGTTTTAGTACAACTTGCTCATGTGGAAAAAAGTTTGCACCTACCGTTACCGTGTTCACAGCATCATAAGAAGTTCCATCAACAAGTTTTGTTTGAGGATTTACACTTTCGTACTGAACAAAAAGTGGAAGAGAATACTCAGAAGATGTTAAAGAAAGTACATCAAAACTGGCATTTATATATCCACCTTTAGCACTCTCTACACCTTTAGTAGCGTTAAAGTCTTCAGAATTAGTTCTATTTGTTTGAGTATATGTACCATATACTCTAGCTCCACTGTTTTTATAATCAGCATGTACTTCAAACATCGCTGTATTTGAATCTTTTCCATTTGCTGAAGGAGCATAATATACTGATGCACCAGTAACAAGACCAGTTAAGCCAGCATAGTCAACTCTCGCAACAACTCCAAGGTTAGGATTTTTGTTTGCAAAAGAGCCACCTCGACCATTACGAAGCCATTTACTCCCAGTAGCAGTCGTTTGAAGTGCAGTAATTACAGCAACTTTATATGACACATCTTTTGTGATGTCACCAAATACCATAACACCACTTTCAGCCCATGTTGTAGGGATTAGGTATTTTGAAGTCTCTGGACGTTGTACTGTAGTAAAGAGTGTTGGTTCATGTCTTTGAGAGATAATTCCTACAGGTACTAAAAAGTTACCAAGTCTGATGTTAGCATGTTGGTTTATTAAAAAGTCTAAGTAAAGAAACTCTACAACAACTTTATCTCCACCACCAGCATCTCCACCAGCTTGTTCAACTCCACCACCTTCGTACTCTATTTCAGTATTTAAAATGATGTTATCTGAAAACTTATATCCGAAGTATGTGATAAATCTTTTAATGTTAACTTCTGAGTTTGTAGTATTGTTATAATCTTTTGAATTAAAATACATTTCACCATATCCACCAACACTAAGAGGTGATTTTGAGTAATAAACTTTTGATGCTGCTACACCAAGACCACTATATGATTTTGAATCATCTACAGTTGTATAGTTAAAACCAGTTTTTAAGTCACTTGTTTCATCTATAAGAGTCTGAGACATCTCTTGAAGTTCTTTTACTTGTTGTTTAAGTTCTACGATATCTGATGCATCATCTGCAAAAGAAGAAGTACTCAGTGCTAGTATACTTACTAATACGAAAGATAATTTTGTGTTTTTCATTTTATTTCCTATTTATTTTTTTATGATTATGATATTTGTTATCACAATCAAGTTATAGCAGAATTATAAACAAATTATTAATGAATGTCAATAGTAATGATAATAATTATCAATGAATTTAAAAATTTATAGAGATTAGTCTTGAGAGAATACTCTGTTTTTTCCACTCTTTTTTGCTTCGTACATGTACTGATCAGCAGTTTCTAGCATCTTATGAATATCTCTAGGTCTTGAAGTAACACCAATAGAGATAGTGATTTTTAAGCTTATGTCATTTTCAATATGACAAGGTGAAATAGCGACTAGTTTACATACTTTTTGCATTACTTTTATTGCTTGGGAATGTGAACAGTTTGGAAGTAGGATAACAAATTCTTCACCACCAAAACGAACAAGCACATCAGATCTTCGTAGAGCTTTTTTCATAGTGTTAGCAACATGTATAAGTGCTTTGTCCCCCGCTTCATGTCCATAAGTATCATTTACACTTTTAAAATCATCTATATCTATCATTGCAATAGATGAATTTTGACCTGCTCTGTTAGAATTATTAAGTATGGTAACACCAGCTTCATAAAAGTAAAGACGATTATGTAATCCTGTGAGTTGATCTGTCATTGCCATGTTCTTGATCTTGGTAAACATAGATGCAATTAAAAGAGAATTGTTAATACGACCTATAAACTCTTCGTTTATAGAAGGTTTTGTGATGTAATCATTTGCACCAACTTTTAAAAATCTACTTATCATATAGGTATTTTCACTTCCTGAAATGATAAGAACAGGTAGCTCTTCAAAAGAGTACTTCGAGCGGATATTTTTTACGAGTTCATAACCATTCATATTTGGCATTTCATAGTCAGTAATAACGAGGTCAATTTTTTTAGCATTAGTATTATTGAGGTATTTCCATGCTTCATCTCCATCTAAGCACTGTATACAGTTAAGGTTTTGAGAGCTTAAGAGAATTGATATCTGTGTTAACACTAACTTCGAGTCATCTACTATAAGAATTGTTTTTTTTGCATTAGATAAAAGTCGCTTTACTATCTTACAAACATAATCTACTGCAGCTTCTGAATTTGTAATAACATAGTCAGATACCATATAGGAGAGAATCTTTTCTCTTATATCTTGGTTGTCATGATCTGTTATAAGTATGACAAATTTATCATTATCTGTTAACTCTTGGATAATACTATCAGTCTTGTGTTCAAGTCGAATAATGTATAAGTCATAGTTGAGTAAGTTATCTATGTCTTGATCTAAATGCTTAATAATAGATACTTTACTATGGAGAGAATGATTGATTCTTTTTTTAAGGTTTGTATTAAATTGAGTGTCATTATTTACTATAAGTATATTTTTGAACATTGATTCTTCTTATTATTTTATGTTTAATAATTATTATAGTCATATAAAGATTAATTTAATTTTAATCGATATACAATTTGAGTATTCACAGTATAATTTGATATAATGCAAAAAAATAATAAATAGAGAGATTATGAGAGAAAATTTTACAAGAATAGAAGATAAAAGTACAATTCATATAGAAATCAATCTAAATGCTTTTGCTTATAGTGGTGAGAACCCTTGGTTGTTTAGCGTTTTTATAAAGTTCGATGGTGTAGATGAAAGTAAGAATGGTTTTGAAGAGTTCCTAGAGACGAAAGAGTCACTTATCATTGCATTAGAACATGAAGAAAAGGCAAAGTATGTTGGTGCACGTAACGAAGATGGTTGGAGCGAGCTTTACTTTTATGCAAAAGATTCTAAAGAACTTGAACATGTAGCACAACACATACTTAGAGAGAGTAACTATGTGTATGAGAGTAGTACTGTTAAAGATACAAAATGGAACTTTCACCATAAAAACCTAACACCATCAGAACTTGAACAGTGTCATATTCAAAGTGAAAAGATCATTTTTATGCTTAAAGAAGAAGATGATGACTTAAGTGTAGTTCGCCCTGTGGAACACTATATCTCTTTTGAATTGCCAACACAAAAAAATCGATTTATCAACACCCTAGATATCGAAGGTTATACACTTAAAGATGAGATCAGTAGTGAAGAGTTTGAACATGGAATAGCTCTTATCAAAGAACATGATCTACAGAGTGAAACACTTAAAGCAGAGATAGATAAACTTTTTGTAGCGATTAAAAAGTGTCAAGGATACTATGAAGGATGGAGTACAACTTTAGCAGAGGAACTTAAAGCGTAATATGTATAAGATTATTGGTGTCATACACTATATTGTAGTTATATTTTTAAATGCTTTTACTGATTTAGGTCATAAGATCATCATTCAAAATACTATTTTTAAAGTATATGATGGTGATATGCAAGTGGTTCTTACTGCTGTTGTCAATGCACTTATACTTCTCCCATTTATTTTAGTCTTTTCTCCTTCAGGGTTTTTAGCAGATAGATTTCCTAAAAATAAAATTATGGAGTATTCCTCTATCTTTGCTGTAATTATCACACTTGGTATTACATACTCTTACTATAATGGTTATTTTACACTTGCTTTTATTATGACATTTATACTTGCACTTCAAAGTGCTATTTATGGACCTGCAAAATATGGTTATATCAAAGAACTTGTAGGTGAAAAGTACATAAGTTCAGGAAATGCAGCCATTCAAGCAACAACAACTGTAGCTATTCTTGGTGGTATTATTTTTTACACAGTTCTGTTTGAAGGTATGTACATTGACTCACTCGAAGATGAGAGCCAAATACTTCAAGCAATTGCTCCATTAGGATGGCTTTTAGTTCTTAGTTCCATTATAGAATGGTTTTATGCTTCTAAACTTCCAAATAAGATGAAAGCAGCGAGCAAACGAGAGTTTAAAATGAGACGTTACCTAAGTGGTGCATATCTGAGAAAAAACATGAAAATGCTTACAAGAAAACGAGAGATTTTTAATGCAATTATTGCTTTGAGYCTTTTTTGGTCTATTTCTCAAGTTGTTTTAGCAATTTTTGGRGAGTATGCAAAAAGTAACCTGGGTATTACAAATACTATCTATGTGCAGGGTGTTATGGCACTAGCAGGCATAGGTATAGTTCTAGGGTCTATCATGGCCTCAAAGTACTCAAAATACTATATAAATTTAGGTTTAGTCGGTCTAGGTGCAAGTGGTATAACAATCGTCGTTTTTCTTGTTCCTTTTGTAGACTCTATTGCTTTAATGGCACCTCTTTTTATGCTTTTTGGTGTCTTTTCTGGTTTTTTAATGGTACCTCTTAATGCTCATATTCAGTTACTTGCTTCGCGTGTTCATTTAGGTATTATTCTTGCAGGAAACAATTTTATACAAAATATTTTTATGGTGACATTTTTAGCACTTACAACAGTTTTCGCTTATAATGGCATGGATACTGAAATTCTTTTTTATCTTATGGGTATGGTTGGAATTTATTTGAGTTTTATGACCCTGAGACATTATTTTGTAGATACATTTTGGGCAAAAATGTTTATACTAGGCTCTTTAAGACACAAGTATATTTATCATGGACTGAAAAATGTGCCACAAGAGGGTGGAGCACTTCTTTTAAGTAACCATGTAAGTTGGTTAGACTGGATTATTTTACAGTTACCATTTAAACGTCATCTCAACTATATGATGGAAAAAGATATATATAACTGGCCTGTGTTTCATGCTATTTTTAAAAAGGGTGAGACAATTCCTATCTCAAGTAAGGCAAGTAAAGATGCTTTTAAAGAAGCACATAAAAGACTAAAAAATGGGAAACTTGTTGCAATGTTTCCAGAGGGCAGAATAAGTAGTGATGGAAAACTCTCACGATTCCGTAAAGGCTATGAGTGTATACCAAGTGATTATGATGGTTGTATTATTCCTGTATTTATAGATGGTATTTTTGGAAGTCTATTTTCTCGTTATAAAAAAAGCAACAAAAAATATTTCTGGCAACGTCGTATTATAAATGTTTACTATGGGACACCCATAAGTAACAAAACAAGTTCTGAGGAAGTAAAAGAAATTATACAAAAGATGAAGGAAAGACATGAAACTAAATAAGCCTAAGCATAATCTTTTTAGGAATGGTGGTTACGCTGTAGAAGGTTTTATAGATATTGTCAAAAATGAGACATCTTTTAAATGGCAATTGCTTATGCTTTTTGTTATGGGTACAGTCTCTTGGGTCTTACCTATAGAGTTTGGCTACCGTGCAATTCTTTTTATCTCTCTTTTTATTCCTGTTTTAGGCGAAGTTATCAACTCGGCTATAGAGAGAGTTGTAGATCTTGTTACGCAAGACTACCATATACTTGCAAAACAGGCTAAGGATGTCGGTGCAACTATTGTTTTACTCTCTCTTATTGTTACTACTCTTATATGGTTAAGTGTTTTAGCATTAGCATTTAAAATAGTCTAATGTAAACTTTCCAAAAGTAGGTATCATAACAGAGCTTAAGCAGATATATTTTGATATAAAAAAACCATTTTGTTTAATCTTTGAGCTTGTACACCCTACTCATTGGTTGGTGATAATCTTGCATTAGCTGTTTTTCGATACACTTACGAAATAAAAGATGGTGGTTTTTTGGTACACTCAATGCACCCTTATATGCTGGTTTTTCTGCTGAGATAGGAAATACATGGGATGCAGGTGATGAGATAAACTATAAAATGATGAAAAAGTCTGCTACAATTTATGTAGCAGCAGATACACTGCTTGTCCATTGTATCTAGTACCGGGTTCTTCTTTAAGTGGAGAAACTAGTACATATTTATACTTAGGTGAGAAATTTTAACATGAAAACAACATTAATAATTGGTGCAGGTGGAGTAGGTCGCGTCGTAGTACACAAGTGTGTACAAAACGCAGGAGTATTTGGTAGAATAGTTTTAGCGAGTAGAAATATTGAATCTTGTGTAAACATAAAAAAAGAACTACCTGATGCAGAGATATTTGTTACAGAACTTGATGCTGATATTACAGATAACGTTATTACACTTATAGAGAAAATAAATGCTGATATCGTTATCAATGTAGCACTCCCATATCAGGATTTAACTATTATGGACGCATGTATAGCTACTAACACACCGTATCTTGACACTGCAAATTATGAGCACCCGGATGAGGCAAAGTTTGAATATAAGTTGCAATGGGCTAGGGATGAGAAGTTCAAAGAAGCTGGAATAATGGGACTCTTAGGCTCTGGATTTGATCCTGGCGTTACAAATATATTTTGTGCATTTGCTCAAAAACATTACTTTGATTCCATTGATACCATAGATATTTATGACTGTAATGATGGAAATAATGGTTATATTTTCGCAACAAATTTTAACCCTGAAATAAACTTACGAGAGGTCTCAGCAAAAGGACGATACTGGGATGGTGGACGTTGGTTTGAAACAGAACCTTTACAAATGAGAAAAGTTTGGGACTATCCTGAGATAGGGGAGAGAGACTCATATCTCATGTACCATGAAGAGATGGAGTCACTTACTAAAAATATCAAAGGCTTAAAGCAGATTAAGTTTTATATGACTTTTACAAAAGCATACCTAGACCATATGCACGTACTTAAAAATGTTGGAATGCTTGGTATTAAAGAGATAGAGCATAAGGGACAGAAGATTATACCTATTGAACTACTTAAAACACTACTTCCAGATCCATCGACTCTTGGTAAACGTACTAAGGGCAAGACAAATATTGGTGTAGTAGTCACTGGGATGAAAAATGGTAAACGCAAGCGCATATATATCTATCAAGTAAGTGATCACCAAAAATGCTATAAAGAGGTTAACTCTCAAGCAATATCATATACAACTGGAGTTCCAGCTATGATAGGTGCAAAACTGATGCTTGAAGGTAAGTGGAGTGGTTCTGGTGTCTTTAATATGGAAGAGTTTGATCCTGATCCTTTTATGGAAGAGTTAGTAAGTCAAGGTTTACCTTGGAAAGTAAAAGAGTTAGCGGTTTAACATGAAAGAGACCTATCTAAAGAACTACTCTTAAGTCATGCAAAATATAAAGACACCATATTATCTTTGTGATGAGAAATTATTAGAAAATAATCTTAAAATACTTGATGATGTGCAAAAACGCAGTGGTGCTAAAATAATTTTAGCACTAAAGGGTTTTGCAATGTTTTCTACATTTCCTTTAGTATCTAAGTATCTCAAAGGTTGTACGGCAAGTGGTTTATATGAAGCAATACTCGCAAAAGAAGAGTTTAACCGCCATAATATAGAAGCAGAAATCCACACATATTCACCTGCCTTTAAAGAAGAAGAGATTGAAGAGATAGCAAAACTCTCAAATCACATAGTATTTAATTCTCCGAACCAATTAGACAAATTTCTTTTAAAAACCAAAGAAATTAATCCAAATATTCATACTTCTTTACGAATAAACCCTGAAGTGTCAGCATCTCCAAAAGATATTTACAACCCTTGTGGACTCTACTCGCGTTTAGGTACAACACTCAAAAATGTCGATGAAAGCACCTTAAATAGGCTAGATGGACTTAACTTCCATGCCCTGTGCGAACAAGGTGTTGATGCCTTAGAAGAAGTATTATCTGCTTTTGAAAGAGATTTTAGTAAATATTTTAAAAATTTAAAATATATCAATTTTGGTGGAGGACATCACATAACTAAAAAAGGCTATGATATAGAGAGATTAGTTTATATAATCAAAGAGTTTCGTTTGAAATACCAAATTGATGTTTATTTGGAACCGGGTGAAGCTGTTGGCTGGGAAAGTGGTTATTTAGTCTCTACCATTTTAGATATTTTTGAAAATGGAATGAATATTGCCATTTTAGATACTTCAGCAGAWGCACATATGCCAGACACTTTAGCCATGCCTTATAGAGCTGATGTAAGAAACTCTGGCATAGCAGGAGAGAAAAAATATACTTATCGTTTAGGTGGAAACACTTGTCTTGCCGGTGACATTATGGGGGACTATTCTTTTGATGAACCTTTAAACATAGGGGATAAGATAATCTTTGAAGATCAAATACATTATACATTTGTGAAAAATACTACCTTTAATGGTATAAAACTTCCATCCTTAGTCATAAAACGATTAGGTGGTACTATAGAAGTTGTTAAGGAGTTTGGATATGAAGAGTATAGAAGTAGGTTGAGTTAGCTCTTTTTTAAGAGTATTCCTAGTTCATACTTTAGTTGAAGATGAAGAATTTGGAGTTCAAAGTAATAACGCAGTAGTTTTTGTTTTGCTTGTAGTGTCAAAATTTCGCGTTGGTTGACAAAAAGTAGAGAACCAAGTCCCTCTTGATACCTTCTCATCTCAGCTCTTTCAAGTTGTTTTACTAAGTCAATTTCTTCACCTGCAAGTACAATGTTTTTCTTTTGCAGAGATATCTTTTGTATGATATTTCTAATATTTGTTTGAATGTCATTTTTGATGGTTAGTTTTGTATTTTTAAGTAATGCCCTTTCTTTTTTATAAGTTTCATTTTTCCCCTTGTAATTACTTCTCTCAAGTGGAAAGTTAAACTCCATAGCTATTTTATAACCATCTTTTTTATATTTTAAGTCATAAACACTATCGAGTTTTATATTGAATTTTGGATATTTTTGAATATTATTGTATTGAGACTTTAGCTCTGTTTTTTCAAGTAGGTACTCTATCTTTTGAAATTCGGGACGATTTTCAAGGGCTATCTTTTGTGCACCATCATACAAGCGCTCATCCTTGTTTTCCTCTATTTTGATACTGGGTAGAGTATACAAATCATTAAAAGTCTCTTTATTGATATTAAGGTACTTTAAAAAGGTATTTTTTAAATTTTGATATTGGTTTTTTGAATTTAAAAGTCTTTGTTTCCTATTTATAATTTGACTTTTAACATCTATGATTGCTATTTGAGCGAGTTTTCCACTTTTTACTTCCTTAGAAACAAAGGCATAGTTTAATTTTGCTTTATCAAGTAACCCTTGTTCTGTTTGATAGATACTCTTGTAAAGAAGCAGTTCAAAATATACCTTTGARCTTATAAAATAAAGGGATAAAATATTTTTTCTACTTGTTTGAGTGAGTTCTTTTGTTTTAAGTTGTGCAACCTTGTAATCTAACTCATTTTGACTAGTATTATTTAAAAGTGAGAGTATAGGAATCTTTATACTTGTATATAACTCTCCCTCTTCTCCYGTTTTAATATTATTATACTCCTGCGTACCTTGTGCATTACGGTATGCAACACTAAACTCCATACCATTTCCAATGGTTTTAGTCATATCTACTTGTTTGTATTCCCCTTGTGTAGTGGGATAGCGTTTATTGTCATACTTCATATTAAACTGTGTGTCAAATGCAGACTGGTACACCTTTTCATTTTCTCTGCTGATAGTTTCTTTTGCGATAGTTGCATAATAGTAAGGGTTTTTATCACTTAAGTACTCTTGAATTGTCTCTTGTAAAAAGAGTGTTTTAGAAAAAGCAAGTAGTGGTAAAAAGAGTATATAAAATATTTTTATCATTATTTCTCATTTAGTTTTTCTAAAGTCATATTAGGTGGCAGAGCAAACATTAGTCTCCAAATCTCGTACCATATAGATACGGTTGCAAGTCTGACCCATACACTTGCTTGAGTTCCTATCTTTAGATGCTCATTTGATGGCCACTTAGACCTATTTGTATCCTCTGTAATGATGGCATAATAAGAACCTGCTTCATAAGCAGACCTCTCTATAGCTGTAACTATACCAGGATAAGTCCCATGTTTTATCTCAGGCCAACCAGATATTTGTAGTGCTGGCCATCCATAAAATATAATTCTAGTTCTAAGTCCAACTTTCATCAGTGGCATGTGAAAGTCAGAGATTTTTAGACGGATGGCTCTTTTTGTAACTATAGGTGAGAAGTAGAGAATTTTTTCACCTTTTTTTGTGAGTCTATTTTTATCATTTTGATAAATTCTTACGACATACCCATCAGTTTTAGCGACTATCTCGCGTTTGTCATAACGCGAGATATTGATACTATTGGTTTCGATATTTTGCCCAATAGTCTCAATACTGTTTTTTGTTAATAATATATCATTTTTAAAAGCATTTATTTTAACACTATTCTCATTTTTAAAATTCTCTTTTTTCTGTATAGTTATTGCAAGTTCATTGGTATTGTTTCGTATATCTGCATCAATCTTTTTAAATTTTGCTTTGGTYTGTAGATAWAGRGAGTATTTTAATTCTAAATCTCTTTTTGATTCTATMCCATCYWTRTRAAGRGATTTRCTTCGTTTATAATTTATATATTCTATATCTAAAATATTACTGATGGCTATTTTTTGCTCTTGTAGAGCTTGGAGGGTGTTCTTGATTTGTATGATTTGTTTATCGTATATTTCTAGCGTAATCGTATTTATTTTTTTWATACTTTGAAGATTTTCTTTAAGGTTTTCTAGTTTTGAGACCTCATTTTCATACTTACGAACACTCTTCTCTTTTATAGAACGGAGGCTATTTTGATACTGTGAGTCTAAATCAACCATTTTAAAAAGTCTATCACCTTTTTTTACTTTCTGATTCTCTTTGACATAAAACTTCTCTATAAAACCATCTATAGTGGCAGAGATTTGGTAGTCCCTCTGTATAGGGTTTAAGGCTGTTAGTGTTCCTGTACCATATATTGTTTGTTGCCATGGCAAAAAGAGAAGTAGAATGAACACAGTAAATATTACTAAAGTAATAAGACCAAACCTTTTAACAATAGGGTGTTGTTGTACTAGTTCTAAAGATTTAAAATTATCCATATTATTTATTCGCCAATGTTTTTGAGAGTTTATCGACCTTGTAAAAGCCTTCTATCATGTCATATATGTAATCGATTTGTTTCATAAAGTCTCTAAGAGCGTATACAACAGATATGATTATAATCTCAATAGCAACAAACTCACCAATAGGAATCATACCCTCAAAAACAAGATAACCACCRAGTATAAAAAATGAAGCTAAWATWAGACCYTCAATAAARAAGCTAAKAGAGAGYTGTTTTGCRATAACYYTAAACATATTGYTTCTYGCTKTMAGAAARTCAAKAAGAAGMRKATCTAAYTCYTKTAATGTTTCATCTTTWGATYTTTTGTGAAGTARAATRTTYTGTATAAARAAAATTGTKTCATGYTTRGCATTWGAGCGYTCWATKGCAAATTTTGGRCCACTTYTTCCAAGRTARATTACGATTACTGARAASARKAGTATAAAAAYAAGACCTAAAATRAARAAGTTAATATCAAANNTANKAAGCAATNNNRYYAAACTMACRATAACTTTAATMACWARACYAGAYCCAGTMATAAGGAGTACAGGRAAAAGYTTTTGAATAGARATAACATCAAAAAARTAGTTCATRTACTTATKTATAWAYYTATTYTCTTTTTCASTATGTACATCAAGKGCYARYTKTGAAGTYTTKATAGCATTTTTAAKAAATATCTTTTGCTCAAACTTCTCAATCATATACTCTTTTAAWATTTGAAGTATTGYAATTAYTASAAAAAYTACRATTACTATGATACTTAAAACWGTAATTGAAATTGTGGCATGTGCGAGAACACTATTAATGATAAACGCAGAGGTTAATGGACTTACCATTAAAAGAATAGCTTCAACAGTTGAATAATATAAAAGATATAAAATATTTTTTTTATCATCAACAATAATGTCTTTTAAATTATCATAAATTAAACTTGTAATACTCATACTTTATCTACTGTCATATTCATACTTTATCCACTGTTGGTATTTATCACACGTATTCTAGCCAAAAAGCATTAATAATATGAAAAATACGAAGAACTTAGAAAGATTATTATATAGTTCTACAATAAAATAAGCATTATGTAACTAAAAAAAAGAGGATAGAGTATGACTGCAGATAAAGAACGTTGGAATAAACGCCATGTAGAAAAACCAATGCGACATAACATTGAGCCAATTTTACAAAAGTATATAGATGAGGCCCAAGTTGGGGAGGCTTTAGACATAGCATGTGGAACGGGAAGAAATACTCATTTCATACATGAAAAAGGTTTTATAGTTGATGCTGTAGATATTAGTGATTATGCACTCTCAGAGATTAAAGATACAAAAAATATCAAGAAGTTTGAGGTTGATTTAGATACATATAACTTAGAAATAAACAAGTATGACCTTATAGTCAACATCAACTTTTTATCTCGGCGTTTAATGCCTCAGATAAAAGAGGCACTTCGTGATGGCGGTCTTGTGATATTTGAGACATTTATCATAGCACATGGAGATTTTACTCAACCTGTAAATCCTGAATTTCTTTTAAGAAAAAATGAACTTTTACATGCCTTTATAGGGCTCGATATTATCTATTATGAAGAAAGAAGTGATACAAATTTAAGAGGTGAAGCTACTAGGGTTGCTTCACTTGTAGCGAGAAAATCTTCTTAGTCTTTTCAAAGAAGTTAAAACTACTAGATAAAACAAGCTATGATTTAAAAGTATCAATGTAGAATTTGATTATGAATATAGATAACATGATACTGCAAACTCCTTACCTCTCACTTGATGAAGAGTTCTATAACTTAACTAAGAGTGACCCACTTGAAGAACCGTACCTGATAAGCTTTAATCCGGGGGCAGCAAGCCTGATAAACCTTGATGAAGAGAGTGCTAATGACCCTCTTCTAGTTTCACTGCTAAATGGTACTTTTATCCCTAAGGGTGCATCTCCTTTTGCTATGTGTTATGCTGGGCATCAGTTTGGACACTATAACCCATGGCTTGGAGATGGCAGGGCAAATAACCTTGGAACTCTAAATGGTTGGAACCTCCAGACTAAAGGTTCAGGGGAGACTCTCTACTCAAGATCAGCTGATGGAAGAGCAGCTATCCGTTCCTCAATTAGAGAATATTTGATGAGTGAGTCTATGTTTCATCTAGGCATTGCTACAACAAGAGCATTAGGTATCATAGGCTCAAAAACAAAAATCATCCGAAACGCAGTAGAAAATGCAGCAGTTGTTATGCGAATGTCTACTAGTTGGGTGCGTTTTGGGACTTTTGAGTACTTTTACTACAGACGAGAGTATGATAAGCTTCATTCACTTGCAGAGTATGTCATAGAAGAGTCGTATCCACATCTACAAAATGATGAAGATAGACTGCTGAAGATGTTTTGTGAAGTTGTTGACAAAACAGCTACACTTATAGCTCAGTGGCAGGCTATAGGCTTTAATCACGGTGTAATGAATACGGATAATATGTCCATAGCAGGACTGACAATCGATTATGGTCCTTTTGCTATGATGGATGACTTTAATTTTGGTTATATCTGTAACTGCTCAGACACAGTTGGTCGCTATAGCTACGGGGAACAACCAAACATAGCCTACTGGAATCTTACAATGCTTGCTAAAGCACTCTCGCCAATCATCCCAAAAGATAAAATGGATAAAAAGTTAGAAGAGTATGGTGCTTCTCTTTATCCAAATGCCTACATCGAGGTTATGTGTAATAAACTAGGCTTAAGTGAGAAGCTAGATAGTGACGCAGAACTTGTAGAAGAACTCGTGATAGCCTTACATGACGCTTTTGTAGACTATACTCTCTTTTTTAGAACTCTGAGTCATTATGATGGAAATCGTGAACCTTTATATGACATAGCCATGGACCCAGTTGTGATTGATAAGTGGCTTGGGATGTATGACAAAAGACTCCTCATTGAAAACTCTACATATGAGCAACGAACACAAACAATGTTACAAGAAAACCCAAAATATGTTCTAAAAAACCATATGCTCCAAGAGGCTATAGTTCTAGCAGAGAAGGGCGACTACTCAAGAGTAGAAGAGCTTTTATATATCGCAGCACATCCTTACGATGAACTACCGGAGTTTGAACACTTCGCAGGTGATACTCCAGAAGAGTATAAAAACATAGGACTCTCTTGTTCATCCTAAGTTAGTAGAGTTTAAAAGCAACCTCTTTGTAAGTAACACCATTTATAAGTATAGAAAGTTTTTGCTCTCCCTTGTAGTAAACACGGGTACTTATAGGTCTAAATGAGTAGGATTTAGAGACTTTTTTCCTTCTATCCTTGTATCTTCCTTCTGCTATTTTAAATACTTTTTTATTATGTTTTTCATTCTTTCGTAAAAAGTCTATGACAAATTCTATTCGGAGTTTTCCAAGTTCGAGCTGACTCACTATGTCAAAGCTAAAGGTTATCTCTTCGCCCATGGCTATGCTACTAGAATATGTAAAATTTTCTAAAGAAATATCTGTAGGTTTTACAAAACCAAAAAGTGCTAAAACTTTGCTATCACTTGCTTTTAGTAGTGTTCTACATGCATGTTTTAAAAGAGTGTCCCTCTCTTTTGAGTATCCAATCCATTCTCTCGCCAGCTCTTTTACAAGCTCTGGATTGTCTTTGGATATATCATTTAGGTTATTAGCCACACTTTTGCGAACATAAGGACTAGTGTCATCCTTTAAGAGCTCTAAAACTTCTAAAACTGCTTTTGGATTGGCCTTAAACGCAGGAAGTGCAACTGCCCATGGCAAACGAGGACGACATCCTTCTGAGGCTAAACGCCTAACATGTTCATTGTCAGACTTAGCCCATATAAGCATCTGTGCCATAGTCTTTTCTTCATACTTCAGGATAAACTGACGAATACAAAACTCAGAAGATGARTTMAYRRTNWWYACTTSANNTGCMANMATGGNGGTRWWRRAMRANWCNAAMYYWTASWCNWKCNNTANCAAAKTYWNNTGAWATRTYWYGNNWWMTYARGCANATACANCRTGGTTYWTNGNTTWGTNMATMKYMMGMTKAKKWTATNNATTGNNWYRGCWTAMWYAYMAKKYWSRYAYTCCCTAAATATCGTACTTATATGCCTCATTCTCTCTTTTAACTCATAACTTTCCCATTCGCTATGAAAAATATCTTTTGTAAACGCAGTAGCTTTAAAGTCTGGGTAAGAGAGGAGTGCTTTTTCACATACTAGGTCTATATACTCAGTGTTGTATATGTTTTTTAAAAGCTCTGCCACTATAAACCTTCCATAAGCACATTCCAAAGTCTATCGACCTCTTTATCGCTTAAAAAAAGACTTGATTTATTGTTATATAGCTCATCTAAAGCACAGCGTTTAATGCCATATGTATGTGTACAGTTATAGTGCGTAGGTAAATATGCTCGGATGAGTGAGATGTCACTTGTAATCTCTTTAGAGCATAAAAAGCAATAGTGCTCTTTATGCAGACGCCCTTCATGCTCTAAGAGCTTTACATAAGCTTCTATAGCCACTCTTTTAGGGTTTTGTTTATTCCATTGCGTTTGAGCATTCTCAAAAAGTTCGAAGTAAAAAGAGCCAAGTTCTTCAGCATCTTTGAGATGTTTATAAAAAAGCCCTGCAAAGTCTTGCCATAAATGCAGTAGTTTATAGTCGTTTATCCAAGGGTAACCAATATGCACAACATCTTTGAGTCGTCCAATAGTACTTTTAGCAGAGGGTTCTATCTCATAGTCTATTTTAAAACCGATATTTATAGTTCCATGACGTGCCCCATAAAAACGGTATAGAGTCTCTAGACTTCCATCAGAGAGGATTGTAACAATAAGGTCTTCTTCTTTAACTTTGTTAAGATTTATTATGTAGCCTTGCATAGAGTTATTATAACATTATTAGGGTTGCGAGTATGCTTTTTAGTTTAGAGGTGTATTGTAAATTTCACTTATTTATAATACCCCTAATAATATACTTTGATTGTTCTAGTTGATGTTCTTTGTTGTCTATCTAATTATCCTGCTTTGATTACTTTACATTGATTTAAATTTGCATCATGTGTAGATATATCGCGTTTTACAAAGTCTAAGTGTAGTTCATTTTTTACAAACCTTATGTCATTTATTTTATTATTTAGTGCCATTAAGTTTGCATTATAGTAATCGTTGAGTGTTCCTATATCAATCCATTGGAAAGGAAGATTTAATCCATAAATTGCGACATTATTTTGAACAAGCTTTGGAAATAAGTCCGAACCAATATCATAGTTTCCTATATCCGGAATATATGATAAAACTTCTGGCTCAAAAATATAAATTCCTGTATTTACCAAGTTTGAACGAGCATCGTTTATATCAGGTTTCTCTTGAAATGAAACAACTTTACTTGATGTAGATAACTCAACAACACCATACTTCCAAACAGAACTCTTTGGTACTTCTTTTAAGAGTATAGAAGCGATTCCCCCTCTCATCTTGTGCAACTTGATAGCTTGCTCAAGATCAGCATCAATAATTGCATCTCCACATATTACTAGGAAGGTGTCATCAAAGAAAGAATTCTCTATTTGAATCTTTTTCATGCCTGCGGCAGAGCCTACTGCTTTTCCTTCTCGTATTCCATTATGAATACTTCCTTCAAAAGAGTAACTTATATTTACTCCAATTTCTTCACCATTTTTGAAGTAATCTTCTATTGTCTCAGAAAGGTAAGCTGTATTAATTACAATATCTTTAAATCCATTTTCTTTGAGTCGCAAAATAATAAGTTCCATAACAGGAATCCCCAAAATAGGTAACATAGGCTTTGCCAGGGTATTTGTCAATGGTTGTACTCTTGTACCTCTACCAGCTGCTAAAATCATAGCTTTCATAATTCTTCCTTTAATATTTATATTGTAATAATAAGAAAAGTGTATGCAAATACTTTGCAATAGAGAAAATATAGTGGACAAGTCCTCTAAGACTTGTATATTTGATTAAATTTATGTACTGGGAGTAAAAAAGTACAAGTAAATTGCAGTTAGAAGTTTTAGCATATTTCTGGTTTCTTTGGAAAAGCAAGTAGATAATAGAATGATGTAAATATTACAAGTATGCTAAAACCATTTAGAAATAATTTTACAATTGAATTAGGTATGATTATATCTTGGAGTAAAGTCGCAAGGATAAATGTCACAGTAAGTGCAATCAATATGGGTAATAGATATTCTCGTAAATACACCCTAATTTGAGTGGAAGAATATTTTAGTGTTTGAGGAATATTATAAAAAAGAGCAAGAAATATATTTGGTATAAGAGTACCTAGTGCTGCTCCAATCATTCCGTATTCCTTTACGAGTATAATACTTAATACAACATTACTGAGTGCTTCAAATAAGCCTATTCTCATTAACTGTACATGTAATCCATTCATCAGTAAAATTTGTACCATTGAACTTCTAAATGTAACAAGTATATACATCGATATAAGAAGAATTTTAGCTGAATTAATTGTTTGTATATCCTGTAGCTCTAACCATAGAAATAAGAGAGGTTCAATTAAAATAAAAGAGGGTACAAATAGAAATGTTGCAATTGCAGAAACAATCTTATTTGAATGAAGCATGAGTTGTGAGAGTTCTTCTTTGTCTTTAGTCGCATGTAACATTGCTGCTTTTATACCAATACTTTCATGAAACTGTGTCGCAAACTGTCGAAACAGTTCTGAAACTCTCGAGGCAATTTGGTATAAACCAGTATATGATACTCCAGCAATGACAGAGATGACTATCTGGTCAGTTCTAAATATAATAATATTACTAAACATAACTAAGTATGCACTGAGTGAAAACTGCATAGAGTTACGAACATCTGCTAGGTTAATAAGTCTATGTGATATTTTTAAACTAGGAATATTGTATTTTAAAACAAACAAAAATGCTAAGTTGTTTAGAAACTGGATTGAAACAGTACTAAGTGCTAAAATGTAAAGTGGTTGATCGGTTACGATACATTGCCATAATAAGATGGCATTTAAGATTATAAAAAAGGTATTTATATAATTTCTAATTTTTAGAAGGTAGAGACCTCTTAATATTTCTACACTAAAACCGAGTATGAATGCAGCAGAACTTCCTAATCCAAATACTAAAAGTGCTAGGCTATATTCATGCAGTTGATCTATATTGTTAATTACAAAAAATGAACCTAAGTTCCAACTAATTACTATGGTACTTAATGCAATAAGAAGAGATATTATAAAGTACACTAGAAGATAGGTGGAAAAAAGTGAGCTTATCTTTTTTATTTTATTTGAAGCTACATATTCAGCAGTTTTTTTTTGAATAGTAATACCTAATCCAAATTCTAAAAGAACTGAATACCCATATATACTCCATAATAATGCCCAAAATCCATAAGTTTCATGGTTCATACCTAAAAAAAGTATTCGAACAAGAATTAAAGATGAGATAATTTTAATAATTAGATGTATATAGTTAGAAAGTGTAGCACTAAACATAGTCTTTTCATTTATACCCATTACACTACACCTTTTATTTTACACTTGTAAGAGAACAGTTACTCGATACATATGTATGTGAATTGTTTTGTAAATGTTTAAGTGACTCGCTATCAAAGTTAGGTTGCTCGAAATCATTATAGTCTTCACTTTTAAAACCTGCAATGTCTAGAAGTGTCTTCTCCACCTTTGATTTGACACATGTAAGAGAATAGTTCTTTAATGCATGATTATAAGCATTATCTTGTAAACGCTTTAGTAATCCTCTATCAAAGTAAAGTTTCTGAATATTATGAAATAAATCATTACAATCTTCATATTTAAATAACAGCCCATTTTCTTCATGTGAGATAATTTCAGATGGGCCATATGCATTGGTAGCAATAACAGCACATCGATGTGCCATTGCTTCAATAATTACTAAACCAAAAGGTTCTCTCATCCTTGTTGGCATTAATAAAATGGAGGCACAGGTATATATTTCTCTTTTTAAATCCACTTTACCTTTAAAATTAACCTTTGATCGTATAGGAGTGGCAAGTAGCTTACACTCTTGTATAAAATGTGCATCCCCGCTACCATATATATCAAAAGTGAAGGGACTCTCACGATATTTTTTTGAAAATTTTATTAATGCTTCAATAGCAATATCAAGACCTTTTTCTCTATCAAGTCTACCACTGAAGATAAATTTAATTGGGCTAGTGTTTCGTAGTGTAACTTTAGGTATAAAAGTAGCATTCGGATACACATATGTTGTTTCTGACTTATAAACTGTCTTCATCTCTTTTTGTACCCATTTAGAAACACAAATTGCAGGACTAATATTCACATTCTTTCGTCTTATAAATGGGACTAATGATATGATTTTTTTCTTGAAACTAGGTTGCATGTATCCATACATCCAAAAATCACCTATTTCAAATACTTTTGGAACATTTTTCTCTTCAACAGCTTTTATGATATTCAGGCCAAGACCACGAAGTGACCAAAAATATACTAAATCAGGTTTAAACTTTTGTATATATTTTTGAAGAATTTTATAGTTTCTGTATTCATTTATTTTTTGCTGAATTTTCGATGGGCTACTATACTTCATCTTTCGTATTACATTTTCATCTTCATCTTCATCCTTCAGATAATCAGAGGTAATAACCATAACATTATGACCTTTGGCTTTTAAAAACTCCATAGTTTCTTTACATGCTATCTCATAGCCTCCAATAAAGTAAGGTGGATAGTAATTAGTTACTGTTAGAATTTTCATAGAAACTCCCTTTATAGATTATTTATATAGGAGTTATTATAAGAAACAAGTTGGCAAAGAGATTGCAAAGGATAATATGAATTAAGATGACTAGAAATAATCTTGTAGGTGTGAATCTTCAAAGAGATTGATACCTGCAAAAGATTTTATATAATATAGTGACATAAAAATTGCAAATATCATACTAATTGTTAGTGAGCATGAAAGCAAAATACCTAAACAAGAAAATAATATTTCAATTTTTGCACTTTCATGAAATCGTCTTAATGATAACCGCTTTTCCCTGCCAAAATATAGTGTAACAAAGTAAAATCTAAAAAACCATATATTAAAGTTTAACTTGGTGATTTGGGTTTCGTTACATTGCATACTAAGAACTAAAAGTCGTTTTACTTCATGCGATTGTTCTTGGGATAGAGAACATTTGATAACTGGATCACATTGATTGAAAAAATAATCCTTTTCATATGGTTCGATTTTCATCTTTTTCCTTTTGATTTTCTATTAATCTTGAGACAACACCAATAAGTGCAAAAATAAACATTAGTTGATAAAAGTTATTTGTTTGCTTGAGTGCCCATTCTAGTGTTGATTGAATATATATTGCACTAAGTCCACCTATAATTCCTAAGGGTATATATCTATATTCACTTCCTTTTAGTCTAAAATAATTTTGTATATTTTTATAATAAAAGTAGAGTAGAAAACAAATAAATACTACTAAGTTATGCCACCCTGTTTCTGCTGCAATCATTAGATATATGGTTTCAACTAAGCCCCCTTTTTCATAAGCATCTTTTCGTGGAATATGGTTTCCATAAGGGTAGGGAGGATTTATCTTTAATCCAAAGTTATTAAGACCAATTCCAAGTATTTTATCATTTGCCATATTCTGTGCTGCTTGTGCAAGAACTATACGTACATCTAATGATTCCTCAGGAGCACTATCAAGTCTCTCTAAGATTGTATCACTAGCTTTATAAAGTACACCACTCGCTAAAACAATAAAAAGTAATGTTATTCCTAGTTTTCGAAATGACATTTTATTTGAGTAAGAAAATAAAAATATAATAGATATAGAGAAAGCAAATAGTGCCATTCCTCCACGAGAAAGAGTAGAAATAATATCTATACTCGCACCACCAAAAACAGCTAACCAATAGTATAGTTTTACCTTTTTGTTATTAAGTAAAAATGATAAGAGTAAAGATCCAAAAACAATCATGTACATGACTAAAGAGTTCTGGTGGGGAAAGGGACCATATGTTTGAAAGATACCAAGTAGGTACTTTTGTTTAAGAACAACAAGTGTAATAAAGATACTGATAAAAGATATGTGTAGCATAAGGGTATTGAATTCTTCAAATTTTTGTATCATGTTATAGACAACATAAAAAAAGATATACATACGAATCATTTTCCATATCTCAAAAAAAGAATAGATAAAAATTTCAGAATTAATTATTGAGATTAAGCTAAAAAAAAAGTAGAAAAAATAAAGTGTAGTACCAATTGGAAACTTAAGAGGGTATTCATCTTTTCTTCCTATAACAATGGCTAGTAGAGAAAATACAACTATATCTACCATACCAATTTCAAAACCTTTGGAAGTTCCTCTATAGTTTTCCATAGAAATAAAGTTAATATCTACCATATTTGCTGTAAAGAAGATAAGTAAAAACCATAATAGTTTTTCATACTGTACAAATTTACGAGCCATTACATAATTAAATGGAACTCCAATAAATAAAACAGTGAAAAAAATTAGGTATTTAAGTTCTGTCATAACTAAGATGACTCCAAGTAATCTTTATCGCTTCGAACTGATATGACTTTTGCTGGAAGTCCAGCTACTACCATAAATGCTTCTACATCTTTAAGAACAACACTATTAGCTCCAACTCTAGCATATCTACCAATAGATATATCACCTAAAATTTTAGCCCCTGTTCCAATTTCGACATAATCAGCAACTCTGGGATCGTTTCCTTGGTGACATTCCCCTCTATCTCCTAGTGTTACACCTTGGTGAAGTATACAGTTCTTTCCAATTATTGTATTTTCACCTACTACAACACCATTAGGATGTGGTAAGTAAAGCCCTCCATCAATCTTCGCGTTTCTTGCTATATCACATCCAAATAGGATTTGATTTAATAGGGCAACAATTTTTCCAAGAATACCTAAGTTCACTTTTGTTAATACATTAGATATCCTTACAAGAAGAACAGGTAGTAATCTTGGGTGAAGGAGATAAAACACATCACTTAATGATTTTTTCTTATTTGATCGTACCATTAATATATCTGCTGAAAGTAATTTAATAAATATTGGCATTACTGTCCTCCAGTAATTAGTTGTTGGGTAATAAACCCACTCATTAGCRTATTTAAACTTGGTAAAATCATTGTCATAATAGTATTCCAATCACCAAGTTTTGTTTTTGATATATATATCATATCATAAGGTTTAAGGAAAAAATCTATTGATTTCCCTTCGATAATATCTTCAAGATTTACTATGTAAACAGAAGGGTCATCAAGACGACCTCGGATAATTGCAACTTCTTCTATATTTGCACTATCAGTAAAACCTTCTGCATAACTTATAAGTTGCACAAGTGTCATATGTTCTTTATATCCATAATATCCAGGGATGGACACTTCACCTAGAATATATACTTCTGTATTTAAAGCAGAAGGAATGTATATATAATCTTTATCTTGAAGAGGAATATTATGAAGAGGATTTCCTTTTCTAACTAATTCTACAAAGTTTACAGGCAATACATCAGAACCACGACGAATAAAGGCATGCTCAAGATCAGCAAGTTCAATAGTATTGTCTTTAAATATACCAATTGAAAGTCCTTCAGCATCTGCAATAGTATCCAGTAGTTTAGAATTTTCTTCTACAGGGTAGTTGCCTGGTTTTAATACTTTTCCTAAAATTGTATAGTTCTTAGATCTAAATTCTGATGGAACTAAAGTTACGATAGGCTCGATCATATACTGCTCTAATGCAGATGAAATCTTTTTCATCGCCTGATTAATAGTTAGTCCTGATATTTTAACATCACCAATCATTGATACGGTAAAAGTACCATCTGGTTTTACAACACCATTCTTAAGGTTGAGTTCTTTTTCCCCATATACAAATATATCAAACCTATCACCTGATCCGATTGTATATGCAGTATGTTTATTATTATGTAAATGTAGTAACTCATCTTTAATCTGTTCATCACTTTTAGAGTAACGAAGCATTTTCACATCGCCATCTGTAACATTTAGAGCGTTGTCTGATGTACTATATATTGTTTTAATTTCTACTCTTCTATTTAGTTTATGGCACTCTGTTGTCTGTTGATAACAGACAGGTTCTTCTTTACCTTTGGCATTTATCTTTAAAATAGAGTTTTTAGAAAACTTACCCGCCAAAAGATAGTTAGCAACTGAAGTTGCACGTGAAGATGAAAGAGTCATGTTATAGTTATCACTTCCTTTTTCACTTGCATGACCAGTAATTGCTATTTTTATATTTGTATCTTCTGCTAGTAGTTCTAGCATAGAGTCGAGTTTACTTGTAACAGTTTGCGAAAGTGTATAACTGTTATGCTCAAAGTATACAGTTTGCTCAGGGATATATTTCTTTTTTTGGTCTACTTTATGAAGTACAACTGGTTTTATGTTTTCCTCAGGTTTTGGTGAGGGGTGTGTCCAACAACCAGTTATAGATAATGATATCAAAATAATAAGGCTAGTGGATAAAATATTTATGTGTTTCATTGATTACTCCTTTGATTTTACTAATATTTTGCTCTTTAATTTGTCTCATAAACTGATGAATAACTTTTCGTGAAGAGACTCCAAACTTTGTAGTTAGTATGAAATTATCACTTCGGTCAAGTAAGATAGGAACAAAATGTTCGGCTTCGCTATATGATGGAAGTTCAATTACAATATAGCTATATCTTGATTGTTTAAGCTCTTTTATAAGCAAGTCAATCTGCTCAATATTTGGTGTAAAAATAGAATAATTTTCTTTGATGTACCAGTATGCTTTGTCTATATTGTCATTTATATGATGGATATTTATAAGAATATTTTCTAGAGAAATACATTTACCATCACTTTCTTCATCCGTACTAGATATGATCTCTATATGTAGAGTTTTTTTATTTTGTTGATTCAGTTGTTCTAGTAGTAAAGAAATTACATTAGGATTTATAGCTTTTGGTATATCGCAAGCAATACTTATAATTTTAGTATCAAGAGATTTTGATGTAATGAGAGAGTTCGCTAGATAAGAGAAGCTATGTTTAATTTTATCAGAAAAAACTGCATCTCTTGCTAGTTGGGTAACTTCGCTAATACCAAAACGCTGTTCTAAATCAAACTTTGTTTTGATAGAGTCATTTAAAAATTCTTTTATCAAAATAAAGATAATTGACAATATTAGTCCAGCTAGTATTGACATAATTACAATTACTTTTTTATAGCTTGGTTTTGGATACTTTGGTTCTTGTGCTTTTTCAAAAAACTTGAAATCTTCTTTACTTGAACCAATAGTCATCTTAAGGTCATACAGCCGATTTGATACAAGTTTTAATTGAGTTTTTGCTTCTTCTTTATTCATTGAAAGTTGATCATAATGCTTTTTAAGTGAGCTAAGTTTTGCTATAGCATTTTTCAATTTTTCAATTTGTGTTTCTAATGATATATCTGTATTTTTTGCACTTTCATAAGCAATTTTTGCCTTACTAAGTCCTATATTCATGTCATTTTTCAATGGATTAGTACCATATGTTACTTCATCGGGTACAACTCTTTTTTCTTTTTTGATACTCTTTTTGATTTGTGATATTTCACCAATAATAGTTTTTATTTTTGGATGTGAAGAAGTGTATTTTTTCTTCAGTATTTGTAACTCTTTCTGTTTTTGTTCTAATGATTTTTTCTTAGCTGAACGAACAGCATACCGTAACTTAACTTCATCGGGTAGTTTTTTCAATGATATTGATGTCGCTAGTATTGTTGTACTTAATCCTTGTATCTGTGTTCTATTTTGAAGTTTTTGCAATTGAATAATATTGAGTTGATCATACTTCATTTGTAGTTCATGTTCTAATGATATTAGTTTATTTTTAGCTAAAAAAGATGAAATATCTATTTTAGCTTGTTCTAAATTTCTAATTTTAATTTGTTTTCCATTCTCGTAATAGTTAGATATTTTTTCAATTGCCGCATTTTGGATAATAAAAAAGTTTTTTATAAATATGTTGCTTAATTGATTTGCTCCCTTAGCAGCAAGTTGTTTATTTGAATAAGTAAAAATAACTTCTATAATATCAGAATTGCGTCCACGCTTAATTTCAAACTTTGAAAAGAGTGCTTCTGGAGTTGTTGTAATATTAAGATCTTTAATGAGTTCTATAAGATTTGCACGTGTACGAATAGTCTCAATTGCTGTTTCATAGTTGAAAGTTTGAAACTGATAGGGTATATCACTGGGAGTAGATATTTTTTTATCATAACGAATTATCTTAGCTGTGGCACTCCACGATTTTGATTCCTTAGTTTTAGCAATAGTAATACCTATAAAGGCAAAAGTAATTATACTTATAAGTATAATCCATAGATTTTTGCGTAAGGCTTGTATATACCTTCCTGGTTCTATTAGAAAGATATTTTCTTTTATTTTTGATTGATTATCCATCATTTTAAAGAGCTAACTCTTGTTCCATCGTTTTTCGGATATCAGTAATACTTTTTATAGAATCATCTATATACTTATTACTTAAAAGCATTGCATTTGATCCTAGTTCATCAGGGTGATATCCATGCATACCACTGATTAAATTTTTTCCAAAATAACTTGGGTTAATCATAACACTTGGGTCCATTAGAAAAAACACTTCCCCAAATCGTCCATCTGCAAAATATGTTTTAATATTTTTTAGGTCTTGTTCACTAAGAATTTTCCCATCTTTAATGCCTTGGAGTTTTGCTGTAATTTTTTCTTGTGCCGTAGGATTTTTAAACCAAAAACGAGCCATAGTAGAATCATACATGGCTACATAATCTTTTCCGTATGTTAAACCTAATGAATTAATGTCTTTTATTACATCATATCCCTTTGTCACATCATACATTCCATGATCGCTAAACACATATAGACTAACTTCATCATAATACTTTAAAGCTTCATTATAGACTTTCGTGATTTCTTGATCTAGTGATTGTATTTTTTTGGTTGTTTTTTTACTTTGTGTTCCATTAGAATGCATTACACCATCGAGGCTCGGTAAATAAAGCCAAGCAAAATTTATTTTTGCTCTTTGAATTTCTTCTTTTATACTATGTAAGTTTTCACTTTCACTTTTTCTCCAGTTAGAGCAGTGATAGTCTATATTATTTTCAACACAGTAATCAAAAATAGTATTAAATGGAGCACCTGGTACAAAGTAGTCTTTTTTTTCTGTAAAATCAAAATAGCTTAGTTTATCAAATGGTATAGAATAAAGTTGAAAATAACCTGTATAGTTATGAAGCTTCTTAACAATCTTACTTAAAATATTTCTTACTCTAAATCTGTCAAAGAATCCAGGTAAAAAAGATAAGACTTGCATCCACTTAAAAGGCGAGTTTTCACTATAAAAAAACAATGATGCTTGTTTATGTTCTTGAGGATACTGACCTGATAGTATAGAAGGAAGACAGGTGTTTGTAAACCCTAGAACAGACTGTAGGGATTGTTTATCTGTGATTATATCTTTCAAAAAATCCGGGTGTTGTTTGTATATCTCATATCCGAATGCATCAATGAAAGTATAAAGTACAAGTTTCTTAGTCATTTTTAATTCCTTTGGACATATTGTTACATCTATTCTTGCAGATAGTATGCATTGAGTTTATGCATACTATCTGCAACTAGTTTCTTTATGATTAGCCCAAATAATTAAAAAGAGAGATAGTATGAGAAAAATATTATATATAGATAGAGAATTTAAAAACTCCCTAGGTGGAGATAAAAATAGAAGTAGATATATATATGATGTATTAGAAAAAAATAGCACTAAAATATTTACTTGTATTATAAAAGATAATTATGAAACAATAAACCCACATTCGTCTTTTGAACTGATAGCATCTAAAAAAAGAAGTAAATTTAATCCTGATGCAATTGTCCTATTCTCTAAACTAAGTAAAAATATTTTAGTAACATACTTACAGACACATGAAATAGATACATTATTTGTTAGAACTATAGCCTACAGTGAATTAGCTACATATGCCAAGAAGAAGATTCCTAGTTTAAATATAATAATAGATGTTGATTTGATTTTATCAAGACTTATGAGTCAGTCTTGGAAAAAAAACAGATCCATTAAGTCTAGATACTATTATCTACAAATGTTGCAGTTATTAAAATATGAAAAGTATCTTTATAAAAACAATTTTACATTTTTATTTTCAAATGAAAAGGAATCTACTGATACACAGAAAAAATATAAAAACATAAAAGCAAAGTACTTACCAAATACAACACATATTAGAGCAAAAGAACCATCAGTTGGTCAAAGCAGGGTAATACTTTTTTATGGTTCTATGGATTCTACAGCGAATATTGATGCATATAACTATATAAACGATAAAGTATATAGTCTTATAGAAAATGAACTTGACAGTAATGACTATATGATTCATATTGTTGGCAAAGGTTGTGATTCTTTACCAGCATCAAAACATAAGCGTATACAAATTATTGGAAAAGTAGATTCAATTGAGTCTACTTTAGAGCTTAGTAAATTTGTAATATTACCAATATTTATTGGCTCGGGAACGAATACACGTGTGATTGAAACTGCTATGGCTGGGCGTGCATTAGTGACTACAACACTTGGTATGGAAGGCATTTCTAAAATTGATAATAAAGAATATGTAGCGAATGATGCTCAAGATATGGCTAACATTATAAAAAAAATGATGATAGATAATACATATACAGTATCCCTTGCAAATCAGCTACAACAAGAAATACTCATTCAGTGCTCTTATGAGAATTTTGAAATAAGACTAGAAAAAATTTTAATAAATCAAGAAAACATTTCCCTTGTTCATGTGCCAAGACGTTTCACTGAAAATTCTTGGGGTGGCACAGAAACAGTTATCTTAAATAGTGCTAAAAACTTACACAAACTAGGATATGACTCAAAAATATTTACATCAAAAGCCTTAGATATAAATGCTAAAGATAAAATTGATTCTATTATTATTAAAAGGTTTAATTACTTTTATCCATTTTTTCCCTTAGCAAAAGAGCAAAAAAATAACTTTGATGCAATTGGAGGGAATTTATTTAGTTTTTCTCTGTTATGGGCATTATATACAAATAAAAAGATAGATTTAATTCATCTGCATACACTCAAAAGAATGGGTGGGATTGTCAGAAGTGTAGCAAAATGGAAGAAAATTCCTTATGTTATTACTTTACATGGAGGATATTTCAACATTGATTCTACAGAAAAAAAACATCGAAAAAAACAGTTAGAAAATGGGTATGAATGGGGGAAGATTTTAGGTTGGTTATTTGGTTCTCGTAAAGTGATGGATGACGCAGCAGCAATTATTACACTTTCATGTGAAGAGTATGACAAAGTAAAAGAGAAATATGGAAATAAAGTTTATTGTATAGCAAACGGAGTAGATACTCAAAAATTTTCTACAATAACTAAGAATTCTTTTAAAGAATATTACAATATTCCAGCAGAAAAAAGAATGATTTTATGTTCAGCAAGAATAGATACACAAAAAAATCAGCTTCTATTACTAAAGGCTTTTAAGAAGTTATATGAGAAACAAAAAGATTTACATCTTGTATGTTTAGGGGCTGTTTCTGATTCTGAATATTTTAATGTTTTAATAGAGTATACTCGCGCGCATAATTTAGGTCATATAGTTAGTTTTATCGGTAACCTGACACCTAAAGATGAACTACTTATCAATGCTTATAATGAAGCAGAAATATTGGTTCTTCCATCTCGCCATGAGCCTTTTGGAATGGTTATACTAGAAGCTTGGGCTGCAAAAACTCCTGTTGTTGCTTCATTAACAGGTGGTGTCGGGAAAATTATTACACATGAGCATAATGGTCTTTTATTTGAAAATGGTAAAGTAGATAGTTTATATAAAAATATGAAGAATCTTCTAGAAGACATAGAATTGAAAAATAAATTAATTATACAGGCTACAAAGGATGTGAAAAAATATGATTGGAAAGAGATTGTAAATGATTTAGACTATATCTATTCTAAGTCATTAAAAAATCTAAAATTAGGAAACTAATTTGTTATTTAATAGCTATGAGTTTATATTTATGTTTGTACCCTTAAGTTTTTTTATATATTTCTATCTTAATTCAAAAAAATTGACAGAGGTATCAAAAGGTTTTTTAGTTATATCTTCACTTTTCTTTTATAGCTGGTGGAATATTGTATATTTACCACTAATATTAGTATCAATGGTGTTTAATTATGTGATAGGTACATCATTATCTAAACATGAAGAGCATCAAATAGTGTCAAAGAAACAGTTACTTACAGTAGGAATCATAGCCAATATTGGACTGTTAGGATATTTTAAATATGCAGACTTCTTTATAAGTACTACAAACTTTGTTCTAGGTGGCGAAGTGCCATTAGTAAACTTAGCCTTACCCTTGGCTATATCATTCTTTACTTTCCAGCAAATTGCATATTTAGTGGATTCATATAGAGGTGAAACAAAAGAGTATGATTTTTTAAACTATGGACTATTTGTTACATTCTTCCCACAACTTATTGCCGGACCAATTGTTCACCACAAAGAGATGATGCCACAATTTGCTAATGTAAAAAACAAAATTAAAAACTATGAAAATATACTTTTAGGGTTATTTATTTTTTCAATTGGACTGTTTAAAAAAGTTGCAATTGCTGACACATTCGCTGTATGGGCTACAAATGGATTTGATAAGGCCGAGTATTTAACATTACTAGAAGCATGGGCGACATCACTTTCATACACATTTCAACTGTACTTTGATTTTAGTGGATACACAGACATGGCTATTGGTGTGGCATTATTATTTAATATTAAATTGCCAATGAACTTTAATTCACCATATAAAGCTTCTAATATTCAAGATTTTTGGAGAAGATGGCATATTACATTGAGTAGGTTTCTAAGAGATTATATCTATATCCCATTAGGTGGAAATAGAAAAGGCAATTTCAGAACTATAAGTAATTTAATGGCTACTTTTATACTAGGTGGAATTTGGCATGGGGCAGGTTGGACATTTATATTTTGGGGATTTCTGCATGGTTTTGCATTAGTAATTCATAGGATTTGGCATAAATTAGGATATAGATTAAATGTAGTACTTGGATGGATTATAACTTTTAACTTTGTAAATATTTCCTGGATTTTCTTTAGGGCTAAAGAGTGGGAAGATGCCATTAAAGTACTCAAAGGGATGTTTGGATTTAGTGGAATTGTTTTACCTGATGCATTAGCTAATAAATTAGCATTTTTATCTGAATACGGAATAGATTTTGGTGGAATTTTTTTCGCTATTCATGGTGATAAATTTACTCCAGTTTGGTTTGTACTTACATTTATTTTAGTCTTAGTATTTAAGAATTCTATGTTTATTAGAGATACATACACAGGCAACTATAAAACAATTGTTTTGAGCGCACTACTCTTTACATACGGGGTGTTGTCATTAAGTAAAATATCTGAATTTTTATATTTTAATTTTTAAGGATAAGTGAAATGAAGGAAAAAAGAGCAATTAAAATTTGGGCTTCTATCGTAGTCTTGTTAATACCACTTGTATTAAGTATAAACTACTTTACAGATCCTTATGGAATTAGAAATATAGAAGCTGCATTTGTAAATAATGTCACTAAAAATAATCATATAAGAATACTAAATAAATTGAAAGTAAGGTCTGATTATTACTTACTAGGAACGAGTAGACTGCGAAGAATAGATCCATTAGATATACAAAGGCATTTAGATAAAAGTGTACATAATATAAATATTGAAGGTAGCTCGTTTTATGAAAACTTATTTTTAGCAGAAGAAGTAAAAGCTATGAAAAAAAATGTAATTTTTGGATTTGATGCTTTAACTTTAAATAGTAATCGTAAGCAAATTCAACGACTTAATGAATTGATAGGTATAAAAAAGAACTATATATATAAAAATTTATTACAGTATTCATCAACACAAATGTTACATGATTCATTATCCCATATGGCATATAAGTTTTTAGATAAAGATAGAGACTATTTCTTTAAAAAAGAAGATACTTTTAAAGCTGTAAAGGTGACACCATCTATGCTTAATGAGAGAGGAAAAATTTATCTAGACTATGAAATCATACCAAATAAGGATATAGAAAAGTTAGTTAGGATTCTAGATAAAGGGGATGTCGTTGTTGTATATCCTTTATACTATCTATATTCTAAATATTTCCAAGAACATAAGAATATTGAGGTTAAATACTTTAATGCAATAAAATATTTGGTTAATAATACATCATCAAAGGTTTATATTTTCTATGGAGTCAATAATATAACTATTGATCATAATAATTTTGATAAAGGAGGATGGCATTTTAAACCGAAAGTTGGTAGAGCAGTATTTGAATGTATACTAAAAATGAAATGTAGTGATGATTTTGGAACATTACTTACAGTAAATAATGTAGAGATGCATTTAAACAAACTTAGCTATGACATAAAAAATATAACAATGATTAAGTAGGCATTGTTACATTTAACTCAGGGTTTAAGATAGCACAAAATTCTTTTAGATCTTTTTTACTGAGAATACTGTCTATATTGTTGTTGACATGAATTTGTTCTGCTACAATTACTTCATTCTCATTTGATAAAATAACTGTAGGTATATTGATGTTTTCATCTTCCATATATTTCGTTATCTCTGAACTTATTCCGTCTTCTAAATAAAAGTCAAGGAGCACCATATCAAATGTTTCTGCATTAAGAATATTCTTAGCTCCGTTATTTGTATTAGTAAATGTCAATGCAAATTTATTTTCTAAATAACTTTGCATTAACTCTCTATCTGTAGGACTATCTTCGACAATAAGAAGACGCTTGGAACCTTTAGGGGCCTTATTAATAGAATAAGTGATTATGGCAGGATCTTTTGTTGGAAATAGTATATGAAAGCAACTTCCATTATCTTCTTCACTTTCCACCCAAATATGTCCATTATGTAGTTCTTCAATAATTTTTTTACAGATCATAAGACCTAAACCACTTCCTGATACACTCTTTTGGTAGATATTGTCAATTTGAGTGAAAGAGAGGAAGAGTTTTTTCTGGTTACTCTCAGATATTCCAATACCATTGTCACATACTGAAAATTTATATCCTTTTCTTTCTTCATCATAACTAAGGTTTAATGTAACGGTACCTCCCTCAGGAGTAAACTTAATAGCATTACTGATTAAGTTTAGTAAAACTTGTTTGACAAGTTTTAGATCAAATACTAAGTAAATTCGTAAGTCTATTAGGATATTTAGAGTAATGTTTTTCTTATGTGCCATTGGAATACTAAGTGTCTCAACCTCTTGTAGTAGTAAGTAGACACTATTTAAAGTAGGGTTAAATTTCATTTTTCCAGCTTCAAGTCTTGCAAAGTCAAGTATTGTATTTACTAGTGCTAAAAGATTATTTCCTGCRATATTRATTTTTTTRAGATAACTTTTTATATTTTCTGGGGTATCTTTACGATACATTAAAATTTCTGAGTATCCATTRACAGCAGTTAGHGGAGTACGTAATTCATGTGAGATACTTGACAAAAATACATCTTTAGAGCGATTGGCACTTTCAGCTTTTTCAGCATATTCAATAAGTGTAAATTCACGTTCTTTAATTGAGAAGTGTAATTCAAGTGCTTCAAGAAGAAGATGAAGAGTTCTTTCAAGATAGAATTTATTTGGAAGTGTTTGAAGTAAAATACCTATATAAAAGGTGTGTTCTTTATATTTAATTTTTTTGATGATATCGTAGTCTTTGTTATTAAGCTCTTGAGTTTGAACTTGGGTATTTTTTAGAGTTCCAGCAAAAGTAGTTTGGATATTTTGGAGAATAGTATGAATTACATTATCTTGAATATCTAATTCGCTATTAAGTATCATATTACGATTAGAAAAAAGAAAGTTGATAAAGGTAATTGTTTTTAAGCCAGCATTTAAAGCTAGAAAACCATTTGTTGAAAACTTTTTTATAGGTTGATCTATTAGTTTAGTAAGTTTATTAGTAATGTGAGTTAGTTCTTTAAAATTTTCATTTTGTTTATCTATATTATTGTTTTTTATAGCTTTTTTAATATTCTTAATACATACATGCCATTGAATGTGAAGGTGCTCTATTTCATTAAAATCTATTTGTATAACTTTTTTAAAACCTGGTTCTTGCTTAATGTTTTCTATAAAATTATGAAATTCACATTTTAATGGATCATCTTCGATTGAGTCAATAGCTATCGTATCCTGGGTGTTACCGTTAATATTGTTTTCTACTTTATTGTAATTGACTTTATGTATTAATAACAAACTATTTAGTTTATCAATAGTCCACAAGGGTGAATTAGTAGAAATATCTGCAGAAAGCTTATTGATTGAATAGTTAGTACTTTCTATGATTATATATTCTGTCATGGCTAAAAACTTAGACAAAGATTTGAAATTATTTTTTATTAAAGGTTCTACCTTTGAGATATCATAAAGTAACTGGTTTAATCCAAAAAATGCATATTTAACCTTGGCATTATTGAGCTTAATATCAGCATGAATTTTACCTACTTTACTAATTTCTTCTATATAGTCTTGATTAAGTGGAGCACTGTAAATAAATATGATAAACTCYTTAAGTCTAGTAAGAAAAAAATCCATATTTATATATTTAAAATAACTACTAACTTCTTTGTCATTTTGAAGGTATTGCTTATAAAATTTTTCTATAAGTATTTTACTAATCATGGGAAGTTTCTCGTCAAGTTTATAACGTAGTTGAATATCTTCTTCTGTAACATTGAAATTATGTAAAAGTTTTTCAATCTTAAATGTATACATACTTATTGTTCCTTCCTAACTTGTTATCATTGATTATATCACATAAGACAAATAACTGCATATATTATGCACTTTATTATTTTATACTCTCATATATAAATAATAAGGCTTTTCATGAAAAAGATATTAGTCAGTGTCTTAGCATATGATGGTGGAAAATCCGGCATCGCAAACTATATAGATAATGTTGTAAAAGAATTAAGTAAAGAAGTTTCAATAGATTTAATTGTAAATGAGGATGAAGTGAAGTTTTTTAAAGGAATATCTCCAAATATATCTTTTAAAGTTGTACCTGATTCGCTGAAAAAACCTTTATATAATGTTTTATGGCATCTTTTTATTTTGCCTTTTAGAATTAAAAAAGATGAATATGATTGGATGTTATTACCTGCGGGAAATCGTCGTTTAATGTCATTCTATCCAATTAAAACCTTTGTAACTATGCATGATCTATCACAATTTAATGTAGGGAAAAAGTATGATTGGTATCGTATGATCTATATTAAGAAAGTTATTCCGTTTTTTTTAAGGAAAGTGGATCAGATTTTTACTGTTAGTGATAACACAGCGAAAGATATGGTTATTCATTATGGAATGAATAAGAAGGATCTTATAGTAAATTATAATGGTGTAAATACAGAGAGTTTTATACCATCTTCATTAGAAGAAAAAAGTGATAAGCCTTATATACTTTATGTAGCAAGAATAGAACACCCTGGTAAAAATCATCTTAATTTAATTAAAGCATATGAAATGCTTCCAAGGTCTTACAAAGAAAAATATGATTTATATTTAATTGGAAGTGATTGGAATGGTGCTCAAACTGTACACAGTTATGCTGAGAAGTCTCTGGATTCTTCTCGAATAAAATTTTTAGGATATGTTGAGAATAGTGCTTTGCCAAAGTATTATCGTAGGACATCACTTTTTGTATTTCCATCATTTTATGAAGGTTTTGGTATTCCCTTAGTAGAGGCAATGGCTAGTGGTGTAGCTATTGCTGCATCATTTACATCTTCACTTCCTGAGGTTGGTGGTGATGCAGCTATATATTTTGATCCAAAATCATCTAAAGATATTTCAGAGGTTATGCATAAGATACTTAAAGATAAATATTGTCGAGAGAATATGTGTAAGTTAGGATTAGAACAGGTAAAGAAGTTTAGCTGGAAGAAACATGTGAAAATACTTCTAGAGAAAGCATATACTGCATAGTAGTTGCAATAAGCTATGTAATACTATAAAAAAAGGAGAACTACTATGTCAATTTTGAATTGTAAAAATCGATTAGGGTCTTTATCCCCCATCAAAAAAAAGGTATTTCTTTCCCGTATAAATATAATGGGTGTAGAGTTTAATAACACAACAATGGAAAAAGCTATCATAGGTATAAAAATGAGAGCTAAAGAAAGAAAGAAAACAAATATATTTTATGTAAATGCAGACACTATAAACCAGACATACTCGAGGAGGTCTTTAAAAAATATATTGACTAAATCTTCGAGTGTATTCCCAGATGGAAGTGGAATTAAAATGGCATGTAAAATTATGAAAAGACCACTCAAAGAAAATCTTAATGGAACTGATATGTTCCCCGAAATATGTAAAATGGCACAAGAAGAGAAGTTGAGTATTTTTCTTTATGGAGCGAAAGAGGGTGTTGCCTTAGATATGAAAAATAAACTACTCAAGAAGTATCCAGCCTTGAAGGTAGTTGGAGCAATTAATGGATATGACTTCCATGATAATGAGGTTGTAAATATGATTAATCATCTAAATACAGATATCGTTTTTGTTGCCAAAGGTGCACCCATACAAGAAGAATGGATTGATACATATTCTCATCAGATAAAAGCACCAATTATTATTGGAGTGGGGGGACTTTTTGATTTTTATTCTGAAAATATTCCTAGAGCACCAATTTGGATGAGAAAAATAGGTATAGAATGGATATATCGTTTAATGAAAGAGCCACAAAGATTATTTAAGCGCTATATTATAGGGAATCCACTTTTTCTAATACGGATTTATTTATGGAATAAAAAAGAGAAGGCTAAATGTTTAAATATGTATAATGAAGTAACAAAAAGAAAAAGTTCTTATTTTAGTTTAGTAAACTTATCTTTAATCACTTATTATATGTATCCTGTACTTAAAAGATTTTTAGACCTTATAGCATCTTCATTAACAATTATATTATTGTCACCTCTTTTATTGTTAACAGCATTATTGATTAGGTTTGAGAGTAAAGGTTCCATTCTATTTTATCAATCTAGAGTTGGGTTCAATGGAAAACTTTTTAATATGTATAAATTTCGTTCTATGGTTCAAAATGCAGAGGCACTCAAGAAGTCTTTGCAGCAAACAAATGAATCAAAAGGTGGAATTACCTTTAAAATGAAAGATGATCCAAGGATTACAAAAGTTGGTAAATTTCTACGTAAATGGAGTATAGATGAACTTCCTCAATTATTCAATGTTCTTCAAGGTGATATGAGCTTAGTAGGACCACGCCCACCAGTTCCATCTGAAGTGAATGAATATGCAAGTGACGATCTTAAGCGCTTGCATGTTGTTCCTGGAATCACATGTTATTGGCAAATTTTAGGACGAAGTGAGATACCATTTAAGCAGCAAGTTGATTTAGATAAAAAGTATATTTCAACATGTTCTCTATGGGCAGATATAAAGATACTTTTTGGGACAATACCCGCAGTACTTGCACATAAAGGTGCATATTAGTTGCATCAGAATATTTGCAATGTTCTTGCAAACACTTTACATAAACTACACGAAGATAAAGGATCGATAATGTTGAGAATACAAAGAGATTATAATGATGAATATATTGTGTATAAATGTATGGGCTCAATGACTGTAAAGGACTTAGAAAAATTGGAGAGCATGATACAAGAAGATATTAGCAAAACATATGCATTTATTTTTAGTTTTAGATATTTACATAATATTGATGCAGATGCGGTTAAGTTTTTACATGAAGTGTATGTATTAGGTGTGAATAATGCTTGCGAGATGATAATTAGTGGTCTTAATATGCAAGTTGCAATGATGATAGAAGTATTTAGGATTGATAAGTTATATACTATAAAAGAAAATCTTAAAGATGCTGAAGAAATGTTAGAGAGTGGGTATGATGAAGCTTTGTATTACAGCTAATAATGAAATAGAATTATTAGGTTTAGATACGATGAGTATCTACGGAAAAGAGATAGTTGAATATTGGTTAGAGTACTCTAGGTATAAAGGTTATAGTGAACTTCATATTTATGGTTCTAATAATAACAATAGTACTAAGATACAATACTATGAAAATATGTATGGAGTTAAACTAATTTATACTAATCAAAGTGAAAAAAGTATCTTAAAAGATGATTCTGATGAATATAAGGGTGTTGGAATATTTTTGGATAATGGTGAATATCAGGTTTTAAAAACTCTTAGTGATATTGTATCTTTGGAAAAAATATTGTCACATAGCCCTTTAGGATACGCATCTTCAATTGGTTATGGAAAGTCAGAACAAATTCATATAGGAAAAAATGTATATATACATGATTCCGTAAAGCTTGTAGGAGCTATTGTTATCGGCGATAATTGTAGTATTAATCAAGGTGTAACTATCCAGAACAGTATTGTTGATAAAGGCTGTTATATTGAAGAGGGGACGAGTATGATAAATTCTCATATTAGTACTAATATACATATGTTTAAGAACCTTTACTTAAAAGACAAAGTATTATTTAAATCAAGTATATATGACATAGCAACAAAAAAAAGATTAATCCATGAAGGTATATGTAAAAAAATCTAATTTTAGGAAAAAGCATGATATTAGCTATTGCAGGTGGAACAGGCTCTGGAAAAACCACAGTGTCTCATGCATTGAAGAAGAACTATAGTAAGCGATTTAATATCACTATAGAAGTTATTTCAATGGATAATTACTATAAAAATGCAAAGAAAAAAAATTTCGATAATTATGACCATCCACAAGCATTTGATATGGATTTACTTCTAAAGAGAATAGTATTTTACAAACACAATTGGATGTAAAGCTTTTGATTTTAGAAGGTTTATATCCGTTCTATGATGAAAAAATAAGAGATATCTGTGGTATTAAACTATACCTTGATGTGGATGAAGATATTCGTTATACAAGACGAATAAAACGGGATTTAAAAGAGAGAAGTATAACACGTGAAGAAAATCAAATAATGATTGATACTTTTGTAAAAAAAATGCATACTAAGTATGTGACACAACAAAAGAGTATGGCAGACAAAGTTTTTCAATCTTGTGAAGAAATTTTATCACTTCTATAGTTTTTTATGATAAAATAAAAGTGATAAATTTTTATTTAGGAGAGTGTCGTGGACAATAAACCCTACATCATTGCTATTGATGATACTCCATATAATCTTGAAATATTAACTATGATTTTAGTTGATATAGATGTAGAAGTGGAATGTGTAGAGTCTGGGCGTAAAGCTTTTGAATTAATCAAAAAAAGAACACCAGAATTGATTCTGTTAGATATATTAATGCCAGAAATGGATGGTTTTGAGGTCTGTAAAATATTAAAAGAAGATCCTTCTACAAGTACTATCCCAATTGTTTTTTTATCAGCACTTGATGATATTGATAGTAAAGTCAGAGCTTTTGAAGTAGGTGGTGCAGACTATATAACAAAACCGTTTAACACCTTGGAAGTTGCAGCAAGAGTAAAAACACATTTGAGACAGCACTATATGCTTGAAGAGATGAATGTTTTACTGAAAGAATCATTTCATGAGATATATACACCATTGGGTCTTATAAAAAGTTCTCTTTCTCTTTTAGAACTAGAGAATGTAAATAATGAACATCTGCAAAACATTAAATCATCCGTTCAGTCCTTACATTCTGTCTATGAAGATATGTACTATGCTATAAAAAAAGAAGTACGTGCATATCCACCCGAATGGATTGACTTAGAAGTGTTTTTGAAAAATAGGACTAACATTTTTATATCCCAAATGAGTTGTAAAAAATTAACCTTTGACACAAATATTGACATTGAATCACCCATGATAAAAATAAATATTATAGAGCTTGAAAGACTTATTGATAACTTGTTATCTAATGCAATAAAATATGCAAATGTAAATAGTATTATTACTATAGATATAGCACCATCAGATGAAAAAATTAAACTAGTAATTTCCAATAGATCAAAAAAAATCAAAGATGCAAAAAAGCTATTTAATGAACTGTACAGAGAAGATCATAGTGTAATGGGATTAGGAATTGGTTTAAGTATAGTGAAAAAAATATGCGATAAATATAATATAAGTATAGATGTGAGTTCTAATGATGAAATTACAAGCTTTATACTTATTTATAAGGAAAATTAATGAAAATATTATTATTAGAAGATGAAGAAGTACTATGTCAAAATATAGAAAGTTTTTTAACAATTAAAGGCCATCAGGTTGACAGCTATGGTGATGGGGGAGTTCTATTAGATAAAGCAAATTTATTTGAGTATGACTTTTTTGTCTTTGACATTAATGTTCCTGATGTAGATGGATTTGAACTTTTAACATATATAAAAGATAAAAAAATAGAAACACCATTAATATTTATTAGTGCCATGATAGGGATAGAAGAAATTAGTAAAGGTTTTATGCTTGGGTGTAGTGATTATTTGAAAAAGCCTTTTGAACTTGAAGAACTTGAGTTAAGGTTAAATAATATTAAAAGTAGCTTTTCAGCACATGAACAACTCGATCTACCTGATGGACTAGTATATGATTTTGACACAAAAGCTGTCTATAAAAATGAAAAAAGCCTTGAACTTTCGAAAAAACAAAGTGAAATACTGTATATACTCATGAAGTATAATGGACAAGTTGTAAGCTTTGATACTATTGCTGATTATGCTTATGAAGATGACTTCCGTGATATGCATACAATATCAAGTCATATTAGAGATATACGTAAGGTCATAGGTTCTCAAACTATTAAAAATGTGAGGGGTGTTGGATATAAGATTGTTCTTTAATAAACAGTCTAAAAAATAACTATTGATAATTACCAAAAGTTATTTTATATCGCATTTTACTTGCATTCACAAACCCTTTATAAAAACTCCATGAATATACAATACGGTTAAACAATAAATATGGAAGTTTTTTCACTTGTTTGTTCTTAATATAGTATATGGATTCTCGTAAATATGATGCGCCAAAAGAAAGAACTGTTGTTATGGTGGAGATAGATTTATTAGGATAGATATAAACATCAGCTTCACCCTCTATCTTCCTTCTTGATGCTAACTGTTTAAGTGTATAGTTATGGGAATGCATAGCTATAGCATCTTTTACATAAGCTATTTTATAGCCTTTACGTTTTATTTGTACACCCCAATGTGTATCCTCGGAACCCCAGGAGTCAGTATAAAATTTTTGTAATCTCCATACACTTTTTTTCATGCAAGCGATAGGAAGAGAATAGTGCATCCATTCTGGTTGATATCCAGACTTAGTAAATGCTCTTTCATAATCATGCTTGACCCATAAATCTGCTTCTGGTCGTATTATTTGTCTACCATATGATGCAGCAGTTTTAGCATCATCTAATGGTAGTAAAAGTCGAGAGAGAGCCAAAGGATCAAGCAATACAACATCAGAATTTATAAATACTATTAGTTCTGTTTGTGCTTTTTCAATAGCTTGGTTTAATACTTTACCTGGAAAGTAAGTTCCTGGTTCAATAGCTAAAAGTTCATGGGGGTAGGGCTCTATCATTTTTAAAGTATTGTCAGTAGAGCCTGAGTCAACTATTAAAAGCTTAATGTTTAGATTCTTTTGTTTCATTAATGCCGCTAGTGCTTGGTCAATGATCCATTCTACATTAAAAGTACGGACAATGACAGTAGCTGTTTTCATGCTGCAATCTCTTGTAAAGATATTAGGTCACTCATAAAGACAGCTTCCCTAGTTTGTATATAGTCTAATATTTTTTTCACTGACTTAAACTCATCTGCTAGGTACATTGTAATGGGATGGATTATCATAACAGATAGAATATTTTTCATTTCATTATCTTGTAATTGTGTTAGAACTAACTTACTCCATTCTTCAATATAGTATGATTGAGAACCAAAATCATCAGACCAGTCGTAGCGTTTTTGCCATTGTTTTATCCATTGGGGTGTTCTTTCAGCATGAATGATATGTTCGTGATCTGGAATTATATTAATAGGAAGGTTATATATTCCAGATATATGATTTACTAAATCATGCTGTTCTTTATTAACCCCGTCTGAGCATATATTTATTCCAAGTCTCTGTAGTATATTTTCTGTATTGGGTCCATGCATATACATATGGTTTCTCCATATATTAATACTTTGTCCTGTTTTAGCATAAATAATATCTATTGTTTTTTTTGTATCATAATATTGATATGCATAAGGTCCATTGTAGTTTTTTGTTATTTTATTCCAGACTCTATGTAGTAGTTCGGGCTTAAATGCCTCATAGTTATGTCCACCAATTTCTATGTTTGGACTTTCTACTATAGGTTTTACTTCATCCCACTCTTCATCAAAAGATTTTCCAGTTATAAAGAATGATCCTTTTATATCTCTAGCTTCCATCATCTTTACAAATTCTCCAGCTAGATACATCTCTGTTTTGTCACTATGAAGTTGGTTCCCTGTTTTTAGACTCATATGATGTAGGTCTGCTGTTAAACAAATCATGATTTCTCCAATTTAATATTATGAATATTGAGTACATTTATAAAGTTAGTATCTCCATATTTTGCCCATAGCAGTAAAAAGCCATTTAGAAGTGATGTCTCATTAATATTTTCAGTGGAAAGTATTTTTTTGAACATAGTATGATACCTCTCTGGATATACTTTATAGGCTATATAAGGAAATAAAAGAGATAGTATCCCTTTTGCTCCAAACTGCATGTAGCTTATGGCTTGAAAAGGACTATCAAGCTCTGTAATAATAGAGGGCTTTTTTAGTCCATATATACAAGACTTGATTTTTTGTGGTAAATTTTGACGAGAAAAACTTTTTTTATCTAGGGCAGTGGCTAAATAATTGTCCCAATTTAATTCTGTTTTGTTAAGATTGATAGTTTCACAATAAAGGTGAATAGATGAAAAAATTTCAATAAGTTCGTCATTCCATGATTCTAGATCTTTTAGTAAGTACTCTTCATAATTAGGAAGAAATCTAAATGAAATCGCCTCAGAATAAAGTGTTTTTATCTTAGGGTCAATAGATGTTGATTGAGACATATTCGATTGTTTTTTTGCATAACTCCAGTGATATAAGTTATTAAAATATAATAAAGCATCCCCATAACCAATTATTGCCTTAATGCAATGTTTAATAATTAACTTTCTTTCCTCTTTCATTAAACTTTCTTTTTGTAGCAAAAGTCTATTTATAAGTAAAAGTGTTCCTCTGTTGACTATTAATTGCCTAACATCGGTAGTATCTATATTATAAATAGAAAATGATTTATGTTCTTTTAAAAATGTAGAATTTCCTAATAAAGTTTTATGTCCATAACGCATATCGTAACCAATTACCAAACCATTGAGGTTTAAAAGTTTTTGTTTGTTTATAGTAAACATATCTATACCTATGCTATACTTTTTAGAAGTCACTTGAAGTAACTCATTTACTAAGTTGATTGTATGTGCAGGAATACGACCATTATGAATATATAACAAGTCTAAATTATTATGTGGAGAGGGTACGAGGTTTTCTATAACAACACCACCTTCACCACGGCCATAGCCACCAATAAGAATTAATGCAGCAGTTTGCTCATGTGAAAAATTATCTTTAAATACATTAGATACCTCCACTAATACTTTATGAAGAAAATCTTCAACATTCTTATTATTGTAGTAGGTTAGTTTTTGTTTATGCAACATGAAAATCTTCCTTTTGTGTTAGGTCGCAAAATATATTGTAAAGTGTATTACAATGCTGTAAAGAAGTGAATTTTTTCTGATAAGCTTCAAGTCCATGTTGCCCCATTCTACTAATGGATTGAGGATTCTTAGCTGCTTCTTCTATTACTTTACTGAGTCCACTAGAATCATTACTACTAAAAAGCTGACCTGTAATCCCATCAACAAGCCATTCTCTTATCCCACCAACATCTGCTGCAATAACAGCTTTAGAATACTTCATTGCCTCAATTCCAACAAGGTTAAATGTTTCTGGAGCACGACTTGGTATAACTACTGCATAGGCCTTTAAATAATAAGCAGATAAATCACTTGGTTTAATCTTTCCATGAAAACTTACTTTATGAGAAATACCAAGGTTTTTAGCTTGTTGTTCTAATGCATACTGTTGTTTTCCATCTCCACAAATATCCAAGGTAATATTATCATGATGATTAAGCTTTGCAATTGCATCTAATAAAGTATCAATACCTTTTCCTCTGACAAGTTGACCTACATATAAAAAACATTTCTTTTTTGTAATATTATTTGAATAACTAATACTATTTAAAGGATTAGAAAAGAGTAGTATTTTTGATATTTTTTCGTTATTGAAATTATGAAGAATAAGATGGTTTTTCATATATTCAGAAGCAACAATGATGTGGTCAAATCTTTTTAGAGTCTCTTGTACTGCATTGATTTTACTAAGAGTATTCACTGATATATAAGGGAAAGAATCGGTCTTGTTTATAAAGCCAAGACAGGTATAGCAATTTAAACCTACCTTTTTGCTGCAAGTAGTATGTCCTATTGTTGTATATTTATGCTCTCGTAAGCAAAATTTTTTATGATCGTGGATAAATCCAATTACAGGTATCTTTAAATTTGAAAGTTTTTCTAATACTTGTTCATTATTTACTTGGTGTACATAGATTATGTCAGGTTTAATAAGAGAAACTTGTTGTTCTAAGTCTGCTAATACACTAATAAATGAGAATATTTTTGAATATTCATAGTCTACTCTATTATCAACATTATATAAAAGTATATTTTCAACATCATATTCTTGAGATAAAGTATGTGCACTTTGATATATATATGTTTCTGCCCCGCCAGTGAAACTTGCTGCATCATTTATCCATAGAATTTTCATGATTTATCCTTTACTTGTATATATAGGCTTATTTTTCTAAAGTGTATATCTGTATACTTACTTGAATGTTTTCCAGTCTTATAGATACCTATCTCACCCTCATATTTTATGTTATTAGAGGGCCTTGTTTCAATAATGTTATGTAGTGGTGGAAACATCTTAAATTCCTTATTTTTAATACTATAAACAAAGTTGTTGCAAATGGATTGCATTATGCACACAAGTATTTAAGTTCTTTGATACATTCTCTTGATCGTGTTGTTACAAGATCTTGGAATAACTCTATGCTTTTTTCAGAAGTATCTATAATATGTAATGTAAAGGTTTGTGTTCTACCATTAAACTTAGAATAAATAAACTTAACAAGTAATGTATATTGAACTTTCTCCTTGTATATTAGGAGACGTAAGGTATTGTTATCAATAACTAGTTTTGAAATATCGCCAGAGCCATAAATTTCATTAAATGAAACAGCAGAAAGTTTAATGTCAGCTTGACTGCCTAATGAGATAAGCTGTGCTGAGAGCTGTTCTTTGAGTTCAACTGTTAATGATTTTCGATTTATATTATTATATGTCATAACAACCAACTTTGTTAATGTAACTCGATTTAAGACGAAATCAACATTTTCTATAGTGGCGTTAATATGAAAGCCGTATTTTTTTATCTCTATTAGTGTTTGATTAGTATTAGTAATGGCAGCAAGTTGCATAGGATCTGTTTCAAAAGTATATGACCCCTTATCTATACTTACCAATGTTGTTTTATAGTTTAATTTCATGCCGCTATAGTAATTGATAAAGTGTAATTCACAATTTCCTTTTTGTATTATAGTAAGTAATTTTTTAGAAATTGAATTAAATTGTAGTCTTACATCATCATTTCCATGGGTGAAATGCTCAGCATGTTCAAGGGTGTCGATAATTGAATTTATATCATCATCAGTATTCTTGGTTAAGACAACTTTTTCAAATTTTAGTTGATTTGTTATATAGTCTGACTTTATATTGTCATATGATTTAATGATTCTMTTTATAAYACTATCTAGGTCTTCTTGCTGTGTGTAAGGTAAAAGAACTTGCAAAGATTGATTAGCATCATTACAGTAAAGAATATCTGATTCTCTAAAAGAATCGACGATAAACTTTTTTATTTTCTTGCTTGTAATTTTTTCTGGAATAATAATACTTAATGAAGCAATAGGGTAGTTATGTCTAATAGCCCTATATAACTCTCTCGAATAAGCATTTAAAAAATCATTTTTATTATTGAATATTGTTATTAAGTTATTTGGTTTTTCATAGTTGAACATTTTGTATCTCCCATATATTATTTTTATCCATATTATATGGGAGGTTAATGCAAATACATTGCATAAATGTTTTAAGCTATACGATTGAAGTCATCTTCATATCGGACTATGTCATCTTCTTCGAGGTATTCACCTACTTGTGCTTCGATTATTACAAGTTTAATACATCCAGGATTTTCTAGTCTGTGTATTTCCCCTGCGGGAATATATGTGGATTCATTAGCATGAAGAAGCTTTATATCATTTCCTACAGTTACTCTAGCGGTACCACTCACTATAATCCAATGTTCATTTCGATGAAAATGTGATTGAAGAGATAATCGCTTTCCTGGGTTAACTACTATTTTTTTTGTTTTATAGGCTGTAGTATTTTCTAAAACTGTATATGTACCCCAAGGCCTAGTTACTGTTGCAGGTGTCTTAGTTAAATCACTACTCCTTTTATTCAACTCATTTATAATTTTTTTAACACCTTGTGAGTGCCCTTTTGTGGTTATCAGCAAGGCATCTGGAGTGTCAACAATGATTAAGTTGTCTACATTAAGAGTAGCTATCATTCTGTCTGATGATATTATGCAGTTATTATTTGATTCGATGGAGATAATATTTTCTTCACTTCTAGAAAGAAAGTTATCATCACACACTTCATCAAGAGAGTCGAAGGAACCCATATCATTCCATTCTGAATTAAGTGCTACTACTTTGAAATCATGATGGAGTTTTTCCATAAGTGCATTGTCAATACTTATTGATTCTACATTATGAACATCCTGAGCTAGAACAGTACATTCATTTTCAATGTGTATACTAGAATTAAATGACTGCTGTACATTATCTAGTAGTTCTGGAATTATTTTTTTACAAGTATTTAAGAAGTGGGATACTTTAAAGCAATATATACCACCATTCCATAAATAATTACCATCTTCTAGAAATGATTGAGCAGTATCATCAGAAGGTTTTTCAATAAAGGATTCTACATTTTCATTATTATGTTTAATATATCCATAACCTGTAGCGGCAAATGTTGGTTTTATCCCAACAGCAACAATATTGTTTTTTTGAGCAAGTTCTTTGGCCTGAAGTATAGTTTTTTCATAGGCATTTTGATTATTAATAATATGATCAGAAGGAACAATACATAGAATTTCAGAATCATCTGCACTTAATGCAGCCATAATAATTGCTGCTGCACTATTTTTTGCAATAGACTCCCAAATAAAGGAACTATTTGTATTCCCTATATCTTGAAGATGGTCTAGGACTAGAAACTCCTGTTCTAGATTAGATATAACCATAAACTTATCACTTATATTACTATTACGAAGAACAGTGTTTTGAAATAAAGAATTGTTTTGATTAAATTTTACGAATTGTTTTGGCATTAAAGTGCGACTTATTGGCCATAACCTTGTTCCACTTCCACCACTTAAAATTACTGTTGTCATTTTTTATTCCTCAATTATATTTATATGTATTGTAATGAATGACTATGCAGATACTTTGCATTATATTATTAGGCCACTTTTGGGTGTATGAGGTTGCTTAGTGTTATTAATGTTGATCTTTCCTAAGCTTTCTCCCTATAATTGAATGTACCATTGGTTAAAATTTGCTAAAGCACTAGAGTAAGAAAAAATTACATTTATCTTAAACTTGTTTTTATTCTCAACTAAAAATCTGGCTTTTTTCATAGACTGATCATAGTACTCCTGTTTATTAAAAAAACTGTCTCGTACTTCTTTTGCCCTAGTTAATAGGTCATCTATATTTACTCCTACTGCTGAAAGAGGGACTAAGTCTACTGGACTAAACACAGAAAACCTTCCACCTACATTTTTAGGTATTTCAAATGTTTTGATATTATGCTTATTTGCATACTTGGTAAGTTTAGAGTCTATTTCACTTACGATTGTAGAATTGAATTCATTTATAGTTATTAAAGAACTTAGATACTTAAAAATACTTATAGTTTCAATAGTCGTTCTAGATTTACTGATAATAATAAAGTGAGTATCTTCTAAATCAATTTTAGTAAGTTTTGATTTAATATCAATTGGATCTGTTGATTCAAAAAAATGTAATGATTTATCGTAGATTTTTGACTTTTTAAGAAAATTATATATAGTTTTTGTACCTAATGTTCTACCACCAATACCAATAATGGCTATATACTTCTGTTGTATTGATTGAGTATATTTTTTGATGTTAGTAGTATCCTGTAATGGCAGATTGTAATAAGCAATTGTACTGACTTCCTCTTCTATCGATTGAAAGATAGTTTCGTTGGATTTTATCTGGCAAAAGTTTTTGTTATATTGCATGATTCCCTAACCTTTTGATATTATATTTAGGAAAGTATATGGTTTGTATATGCAAGTAGATTGCAGGTAGTATGTAAGGAAGATGTATAATTTCCTGAATATTTAGATAGGAATTTAGTAAAACTATAGACTTACAAACTAAGTATCTTAAAAGAATAATTAACACATTAATAAGCTCTTTTTAGATAAACTAATGACTTAATAATACAAGAAACTACAAGCTGCACCTAATCTACACACTTATTAAAACTTCTAAAAATATATATTTAAATTAATCATTTGTTAAACTGAACTACTGTATAATGTGACACTTATTCTCTTAAATAGGCTAAAGTGCTTTAAAAGCACCTTAAAATTAAGAAGAATTTATTAAAATTGAACAATTTTAGGAGTGAAGATGAAAAAACATTATGATTTATTACGATCATTTAAAGATAACTGTGGTTTTGGTTTAGTTGCCAACATCAAAAACAAGGCTTCTCATAAAGTACTTGACGATGCAGTAACAGCCTTAGAGCGTATGATGCACCGTGGTGCAGTAGCGGCTGATGGTAAAACAGGTGATGGAAGTGGACTGCTACTTTCTATGCCAACAGACTTTATGGTAAAAAAAGCACAAGAAGCTGGAGTTGAACTCTCATCTCAGTTTGCTATCGCTTCAGTATTTACAAAAGATACAGAGGACTTAGACCTATTAGAGAGTATTTGTGCTAATAATGACTTAAAAGTAGTACTTCGTCGTGAAGTTCCAATAGATATTAATGCTCTTGGTGCTCAAGCGATAGCTTCACTTCCTTTAATTACTCAGATTTTTATAGTACCTAACTCTATTATGGCTACAAATAGATTTGATGCTCTTTTATATCTTTCTCGTAAAGAGTGTGAGCACAAACTAGTAGAAAAAAGAGACTTTTATATCTCTTCTATGAGCTCATCTGTTCTTTCATATAAAGGTCTTGTTATGCCAACGCATATCAAAGAGTTTTATAAAGACTTTCAAGATGAATCATTTAAAATATCATTTTCACTTTTCCACCAACGTTTTTCAACAAACACACTTCCCGAGTGGCGTTTAGCACAACCATTTCGTGCAGTAGCACATAATGGTGAGATAAACTCAGTAGAGGGTAACCGTATAAATGTAGAAATAAAATCAGAATCTATAAAGTCTGACGTTTTTACAGATGAAGAGATTCAAAGAATACTTCCTATCTTACAACTTGACTCTTCTGACTCTGCTAGTGCAGATAACTTTTTTGAGTTTCTTATAGTAAACGGTATGGACTTCTTTAAAGCTGTTCGTGCAGTTATTCCTTCAGCATGGCAAAATGCCCCACATATGGATGCAGAACTTCGTGCGTTTTATGAGTATCACTCGACTGTGTTTGAAGCATGGGATGGTCCTGCTGCGTTTAGTGTAACTGATGGTCGTTATATCGGTTGTGTACTAGATCGTAATGGTCTTCGTCCTTCAAAGTATATAGTAACACATGACGATAACTTACTTATAGCTTCTGAGTATGGTGTTGTTGATATCCCGGAAGATCAAATCAAAGAGAGAGGACGTCTTCAGTCTGGTGAGATGATAGGACTTGACCTTAAATTTGGCAAGTTACTTAAATCAGATCAAATTGATGACTACTTAAAGAGCTCTAATCCTTATATGAAGTGGTTAAATGAGCATATGATTTATCTCCAAGAACATGTTGAAGAGCAGTATGCTACTTGTAAAGAGATAGATGAAGATCATTTAGTAAAACAGCAAAAGTATTTTAATGTAACACAAGAGATAGTAGAACAAGTAATCGAACCTATGATTACAGAGGGTAAAGAAGCTGTTGGATCTATGGGTGATGATACTCCACTTGCTGCATTTTCTGACAAGCAGAGAAACTTTACTGACTACTTCAAACAAAAGTTTGCACAGGTAACAAACCCACCTATTGACCCAATTAGAGAAAAAATAGTGATGAGTTTAAACACTGGTTTTGGTGAAATACATAATATCTTAGATGAGATACCCTCTCATGCACACCGTCTTAAGTCAATTAGCCCGATTATTACAGGTGAAAAACTAGAGGTACTAAAGTCTTTTGGTGAAACAACATCTCCAAGGTATCAAGCTTTTTATCAAAACAACTCATTTTCTACTGTTTATAAAGGTGGCTTAAAAGTAGCACTGGATGCTTTAGTTGAAATCGTAATAAATGCTGTCAAAAATGATGGTACACGTATCGTTATCTTAGATGATAGAGCATTTGATAAAGATCATAAAGTAATCCCTATGGCTATGGTGATAGGACGTTTAAATACAGCACTACTAAAAGAGAAAATTCGTCACTTAGTTTCAATGATTTCTGTTACGGGTGAGGTTATTGACTCACATTCTGCAGCAGTTCTTATTGGGTATGGTGCATCAGCTATTTACCCTCATGTACTTTTTGCTACAGTTTCTTCTCAGCTAGAGAAGTCTCCATCACTTAAGATGTCTTGTCATGAAGCCTATAAGTCTGTACATGTATCACTTAATAATGGTCTTTTAAAGATTATGTCAAAAATGGGTATTGCAACTATCGCTTCTTACCGTAACTCAGGTCTTTTTGATGTTATGGGTCTTAGTACTGAAATAGCGGAAGATTGTTTTGAGACATCTCACTGTACTATCGCTGGTCTTACATATGAAGATATAGACGAGAGAATCGAGAAGTTTCACAAGTCAGCATTTAAAAATGATGGTTTTAAGAAAATTTTCCCACTTAATATTGGTGGATACTATAAGTTTTATACAGGTCAAGAACATCATGACTTTGGTCCAGCTGTTATTCATGCTATTCATGCAGTTGCTGCTAGTGGAAAAAAAGAGGACTATGAGACACTTAAAGATTTAGTAAATAAACGTGGTCTTAAGTACATTCGTGATTTCTTTGATCTAAAATCAGACAGAAAGTCTATAGATATTAGTGAAGTTGAATCAAAAGAAGCAATCTTTAAACGTTTCGCATCAGCTGCAATGAGTTTAGGCTCAATTAGCCCTGAAGCACACGAGACTATAGCTATCGCCATGAACCGTATCGGTGGACAGTCAAACTCTGGAGAGGGTGGTGAAGATAAAGCTCGTTATGGTACTGAGAGAGTCTCAAAAATCAAACAAGTTGCATCTGGTCGTTTTGGTGTTACTCCAGCATACCTTAGAAGTGCTGAGGAGATTCAGATAAAAGTAGCACAGGGTGCAAAACCAGGTGAGGGTGGACAACTTCCAGGACATAAAGTAAGTGAGCTAATTGGTAAACTTCGTCATACTGTTCCTGGCGTAACACTTATTTCACCACCGCCGCATCATGATATTTACTCTATTGAAGATTTAGCACAGCTTATCTTTGACCTTAAGCAGGTAAATCCTAAGGCACGTGTTGCAGTGAAACTAGTTTCAACTGTTGGTGTTGGGACAATTGCCGCTGGTGTTGCAAAAGCATATGCTGATAAAATCATCATCTCTGGTGGAGATGGTGGAACAGGTGCTGCACCACTTACTTCACTTAAGTTTGCTGGTAACCCATGGGAAATCGGTCTAAGTGAAGCACATAATGCACTTAAAGCAAATAATCTTCGTGGATTAGTGGAACTTCAAACAGATGGTGGACTTAAATCAGGACTAGATGTTGTTAAAGCTGCACTTCTTGGTGCTGAGTCTTATGCATTTGGTACAGGTGTTTTAACTATCGTTGGTTGTAAAATGCTTCGTATCTGTCATGTAAATAAATGTTCTGTAGGTATAGCAACTCAAAACGAAAAACTTCGTAAAGAGTTCTTTAAAGGGCATGTTGATCAAATTATTAACTACTTTACATTCTTAGCTGAAGATATCCGTTCTATTATGGCGGAGCTGGGTTACAAGACAATGGAAGAGATGATTGGTCAAGTAGATATTTTAAAAGTTAAAGATGATGAGTTCGCTCAGAAGTTTGACTTCTCTTCTATACTTCATAAAGAAAATGGTGTAAATACACATCAACAACCATTTAATCATCCATTTGATGATAATAGTTTTGAAAAAAGTGTGTTAAAAGAAGCAATGGTAGCTATTAAACAGCCTGAACAAGCTATTAGAATCACTAGAGAGATTAAAAATGTACATAGAAGTTTTGGTGCATTAGTCTCTGGCGAGATCGCTGAATATTATGGTGATGAAGGTCTTAAAGCTGATACTATTAAAATGAATTTAACTGGTGTTGGTGGACAAGCTCTTGGTGCATTTTTAGCTCCAGGTGTTTCCCTTTATCTCAATGGTGTAGCAAATGATTATATCGGTAAAGGTATGAACGGTGGTAAAATTATCATCACTTCAGATAACGAGGGTGAAGAGTTCGCAGCTGGTGGAAATACTTGTTTGTATGGTGCAACAGGTGGTAAACTTTATATCTCTGGTTCAGTAGGTGAGCGTTTCGCTGTTCGTAACTCAGGAGCTCTTGCTATAGTTGAAGGAACTGGAGATAATGCTTGTGAGTATATGACCGGTGGAGTTGTAGTTATCCTCGGGTCTACAGGTATAAACTTCGGTGCTGGTATGACAGGCGGAATTGGTTTTGTGTATGACAAAGACCATAAGTTTGTTGAAAATGTAAACCACGAACTTGTTGAAGCTGTTCGTATAGATACAGATGATGGTGATGAAGCTCGTCACTATCTTAAACGCCTACTTAAAAACTATGTAGTTGAAACAGGTAGTAAAAAAGCAACAGAGCTTTTAGAAAACTTTAGAGTAGAAGTAAGAAGTTTCTGGCTTGTAAAACCAAAAAACTTAACAAAACTACCACTTAATTTAGAGAACGGAGACTAAGACTATGAGAGAATTTTTAACAACAGAAAGAATCGACCCAGAGAAAAGATTAGTCGTAGAGAGAACAAAAGACTTTAATGAGATATATGAAGTTTTTAACCTTGATGACGCAAGTACTCAAAGTGATAGATGTATTCAGTGTGGAGATCCATTTTGTTTAAACAAATGTCCTCTACATAATTATATCCCACAGTGGTTAAAATCAATCGCAGAGAAAGATTTAGAGTTTGCATTTAAACTCTCAAATGAGCCATCTCCATTCCCTGAGGTTATGGGTCGTATTTGTCCTCATGATAGACTTTGTGAGGGTGATTGTACTCTTAATGATGGTCATGGTGCTATTACTATTGGTAGTATCGAAACACATATTACAGAAGAGGGTTTTAAAGCTGGACTTACTCCTGATTTTCCAGGTGTAACAAGTGATAAAAAAGTAGCAGTTATAGGCTCCGGTCCTGCTGGACTTTCAGTTGCCACATATCTACTTCGTTCAGGTCTTGGTGTAACTATGTATGAGAAAGCTGACCGTGCAGGTGGACTTTTAACATATGGTATTCCTAGTTTTAAGTTAGATAAGAAAATTGTTGAACGTAGAATATCACTTCTTTTAGATGCCGGTATGAAACTGGTTCTTAACTGTGAAATAGGTAAAGATAAACCTTTTGAAGAGATAGCAAATGAGCATGATGCAATGTTTATTGGTGTTGGTGCTACAAAAGCAAAATATGCTGGACTTTCAGGTGAGAAAGCTCCTAATGTTTATCGTGCCATGGACTACCTAACAAATATTCAAAGAAAAAACTTTAAAGAAGATTATGATAAAAAGTTTGACTTTAAAGATAAAAATGTTGTAGTTGTTGGTGGTGGTGATACTGCTATGGATTGTTTACGTACTGCAAAGCGCGAAGGTGCAAAGTCTGTTACATGTCTTTACCGTCGTGATGAGTTAAACATGCCAGGATCTAAAAAAGAGTATAAGAATGCTATGGAAGAGGGTGTAGACTTTACATTTTTAGCTTCTCCAAAAGAACTTATTCTTGATGAAAAAGGTAATGCTATCGCAGTTGAGTATGTGAAAACTACTCTTGGTGCAAAAGGTGAGGATGGCCGTCAACGAATGGAAGAGATTAAAGGCTCCGAAGCTCGTGCTAACGCAGATGTTGTTATAATGTCACTAGGGTTTGATCCTGTTGTTCCATCTTTTTTAGCTGAGAATGGCATAGAGACTAACTCTTGGGGTGGGATAACTTTGAATGAAGAGACACATGAAACATCAACTGCTGGAATCTATGCTGGTGGTGACTGTTACCGTGGTGCAGATCTTGTTGTGACGGCTGCGTTTGATGGTCGTGAAGCTGCAAGAAGCATCGCTGAATCTTTACTAAAGTAAATACTACATTTTATCAATTTACACATTTTTTATGTGTGAGTTGAGACTCTACTTTCATACAAAAACTACATTTGTTTCCTAAAATAAGTATAAATAAGCTATAATATAAGCTATTTATAATTTAAGGATTTTTTTTGAACCTACTCGACCTATTTCATAAAACTTTTGATAACAAAACAGCTATAAAAGAAGAGGCCTCTTCACATTGGATTACATGTAAATCATGCCATTCAACTATGTACTACAAAGAAGTTCAGAACCAAAACTATGTATGTCCTAAATGTGGATACCATATTCGTATTGGTGTAAAAGAGAGAATAGAACTCCTTGCAGACGAGGGAACATTTGTTGAGTTTGATGCTTCATTAGAACCGGTAGACCCGTTGAAATTTGTAGACAAAAAACCTTATAAAAAAAGAATAGAAGAGGGTTTTGCTAAAACAGGTCGTAAGTCTTCTGTTGTTGCAGGAAGCTGTAAAATGAACGGTGTAGCTACTCAGGTAGTTATTTTTGATTTTGCTTTTATGGGTGGAAGTTTAGGTTCTGTTGAGGGTGAGAAAATAGTTCGTGCAGTAGGGCGTGCTATAAAAAATAGAGAAGGGCTTGTAATACTTTCTGCTTCAGGTGGAGCACGTATGCAAGAGTCTACTTTTTCTCTGCTACAAATGAGTAAAACTTCAGCTGCTTTAGCAAAACTAGCAAAAAATAACTTACCGTATATCTCAGTTCTTACCGACCCAACTATGGGTGGTGTTTCTGCATCATTTGCTACACTTGGCGATATTATCATAGCCGAACCTGGTGCACTTATTGGGTTTGCTGGACAGCGTGTAATTGAGCAGACTATTGGTTCAGCACTTCCAGATGGTTTTCAGCGTGCAGAATTTTTACTTGAAAAAGGTTCCATTGATATGATAGTAAATAGAAACGAGCTTAAAAAAACACTCTCTGATCTTTTTACTCTCTTAAAAGTATAAATCATGAGACTGTATGCCCTCTGTGATCAAGATATGCTTGATGCTAAAGGGATAAGTGTCCAAGAGTATATAACTTTAGCTAAAGAGCATAATGCTGAGATAATTCAATATCGTAATAAAAATGCTGATATGGAATTTATCAAACAACAACTTATTTTTATTAGACAAATTTATGATGGTTTTTTAATCGTTAATGATGCAGTTGAACTAGTTGAGTACTGTGATGGTGTGCACCTTGGACAAGAAGACCTTTTAAAAATTGATGAAGATATTCACAAGGCTGTTAAACTTGTCCGGAGTGTTGTAACTGAAGATAAGATTTTAGGCATATCTACACACAATAAAGAAGAAGTACTCCAAGCAAACAGTCTTGACTTAAATTACATTGGTTTAGGGGCATATAGAGCTACTAGCACCAAAAAAGACATAACTGGTGTACTTGGAGACTCCTTAGAGGAGATAGCACGGGAATCGAAGCATTTAGTTGGGGCTATCGGTGGTGTAACACTTGATGATGAAATTACTCATGTGACCTATAATGTTATAGGTAGTGGTCTACTCAAATGAATATAGAAATTATTAGTATTGCTAAAAAAGAGAAAACTATTTACGATCCTCTCTATAAAGAATTAACAAAAATGATTTCTCGCTTCGCAAATGTGAAAGATATTGAAATTTTTAACAAAGATGTAACAAAAGCACATACTATTTCCCCTAAGTCTGCGCAGACGGCATATACAAAGATACTAGAACCTTATATTAATGCTGCTTATAGTGTTACTTTACACCCTAATGGAAAAATAATTGATAGTTTTGAATTTAGTAAGCTTTTAGATGGTAAAATGTCAGTTAAATTTTTCATAGGTGGTGCATACGGTTTTGAAGATGACTTTTTAAACAAAAGTGATGTTGTCATAAGCCTAGGAAAAATCACGATGAGCCATAAAATTGCCAAAGCAGTTTTACTCGAACAGATATATCGAGGTTTTTCTATTTTAACAAATCATCCATACCATAAGTAAAGGGATATAAGTGCAAGCAAGTGAGTTAAGTTATTTCAAAGAGATACTAGAAAGTCGTAAAGAACAGATAAATAGTAATATTGACGGTGTTAACAATGAACTAAGTCAATTAAACGCATTAGAGTTAAATGATGAGGGTGATCATGCCGCAGTTAATAATAACTCAATGGTAGAGAGTGCTATAATTATACAACAGACACAAGAACTCCGTGAGATTGAAGTTACTTTAGGTAAAATATCACATGGCGATTACGGTACTTGCGAAATGTGTGAAGACGATATAGGTTTTCAACGTTTAAAAGTAAAACCACATGCAATATACTGCATTGATTGTAGAGAGATAGTAGAAAAAACTAAATAATAGGAAAAAGAATGTACATCAAAAGATATACAATAGCTGCACTCATTTTAATGGCTTCAGTAGGGGCATTTGTTTACACATATGTAACGCAGGAAACAAAATCAATTGATTTTTTTGGTATACCTTTACCTGCTTTATCTATAGCAGTATGGATAGTGGTTCCTATCTTTGTACTTTATGTGGCGAGTGTACTACATATGTCTTTTTACTCTTTTCTTGGAAGCATGAGCCTTCGTAAGTATGAAAAAGATTATAATAAAATCATTGATGCTATCGTTGATGCTTATTTAGGAAAAAAATCAAGAAGTCACACTTTTAAAACAGATAGATATTCACTTTTAGGAAAACTACTAGAAAACACTACTATGTTTCCAGTAGAAAATGTTATAGGTTTAACTGAAAATGAAAAAATTGATGGTGTTTTAAAAATTATTGGTGATATTAAAAATGGTGAAGTTGTTGACTTAAAACCATATAATCTTTTAAAAGATAATGAACTTGTTATTCAAAATAAGCGTAACAAGTATAAAAAAGGGATTCTTAAAGCTGAAGACATTCTCTCAAATGAGACTAAATATGCTGATGTACTAAGAGAAGAAGCATATATTGATTATGTGAAAACTGCTTCAATTTCTAATCTTTTAAAATACAAGGCACTGTTGTCTAAAGATTCTTTATACATAGTCTTAGCACGTGTAAATGCTGATGAGTATACTTTAGAAATTAAAAATGAAGAGTTACTTTCTCTTATAAAATCTTTAAATTTAAGTGTAGCTGACTTCATTAAACTTTCGGCTGTAATCGCTACTGGTGGTATGATTCCAGAGCAGCGCATAAAACTTTTTGAAATGTTAAGTGATGAAAATGAAGACGCTATAGACTCGTACCTTTATACACTATTTGACTTAGAAATGTTAGCTCCTGTTGATAGTATTCTTGATAATTCTTCAGATAAAGAGTACCAAAATTTTAAAGCATATCGTGCTTTAAAATTATGTAACAAAAACTTTAGTATAGAACTATTTGTCTAATCTATGCTAAATAAGCTTTCCTTTGATAATCCTCTATATGTACTTGCTCCCTTAGCTGGTTTTACAGACCTTCCATTTCGTAGTGTCGTTAAAAAATTTGGAGCAGACCTTACTATAAGCGAGATGTTAAGCTCAAATGCTCTAGCACATGGCTCTGAGAAAACACTACACATGTTAGAGAAGTCAATTAACGAAGACCCTTACTCTGTACAGATTTCTGCTTCACAAATAGATATAGCAAGACGTGCTGTTGAAGTTCTCAATGAACAAGAGGGCATAGATATCATAGACCTTAACTGTGGTTGTCCCGTTCCAAAAGTTGTAGGACATGGAAGTGGTAGTTCCCTTCTTTTAGATTTACCTCTTATGGGCGATATTATTAGAACTATAAAAGATACTTCAAACAAGTCTATGACATCTGTAAAAATTCGTCTTGGATTTGCAGAGAAAAACCATGTTGATATCGCTAAAATGGTTGAAGACAGTGGTGCTGACTTTTTAGCTGTTCATGGTCGTACTCGTATTGGAAAGTTTAAAGCACCTGTTGATTATGATGCTATTAGAGAGATAAAAGAGGCTGTTAATATTCCTGTAATTGCCAATGGTGATATAGATTCTTACGAGAAAGCCAAATGGGTAACAGAACATACTGGTGCTGATGGCATTATGATAGGACGTGGTGCTGTTGGTGCTCCTTGGATTTTTCATCAACTACGTTCAGGTGAAGAGTATATAAACTTTGCCCTAAAACATGAGATAATTATGGAGCATTTTGATAAGATGATAGAGTTTTATGGTGCCCATGGTGTACCGATGTTTAGAAAACATACTCACACATACTCTAAGGGCTATAAAGGTGCTTCGGTACTTAGAAATGAAGTGAATTCAATTACTGATATACAAGAATATAGAAACTTACTAGATGATTTTTTTAGAAATGGAGAGTTTGCATAAATGTCACAAATACACCCTTTAGATATGAGTGAATCAATCAAGCTCTTAGAAACTGCTGACATAGCTGATAACCTATATCACTATGATTACAATACTAAACACCTGCTTTCCCTTTTAGCAAAGAATATACAAGTAGATGATCCAGCATACATGAGCTCATTTCGCTCATTTGAAGGTGAAGTATTTGAAAACTTTGTGTATGAAAAACTGCTGCGTTATGCACAAGATAATGACTATATAGATAAGTTTGTGCTCAAAGGTTTTCATCAAAATAAACATAAGGCTTATGCAAATACTCTCTCGATTAGTGAAAAAGAGCAGATAGTATATAGAACAAAGTCACGTGAGATAAGTGAGTTTGATGCGATGTTTGTAACTGTAAAAAATGAGTTGTATTTTGTAGAAATGACACTTGTAAAATCAGTGCTTAAACTTCGCCGTCGCTTACGCAAGAAAAAAGCTCTCTTAGAGATCATCTTTCCTAACTATGAAATAAAGGCTTTAATCATCTTAAATGATGGTGCAACAGGTGCTAAGCAGTTCCCTGACTACTGTAAGGTGTGGTTCACTAAAGAGTTCTCAGCAGGTGATGTCCTAGATCAAATTATTGCAAAAGATAAACGCCAACTTGTCCCTAAAGATATCATAAACGGTGGATGTATGATAGAAGCTCACGAGCTGAAGTTACATCCATTTAGATATTATAATACAATGTCATGGATTACAAAAACTATTAGAAGCCATAAAAAGCATATATTGGATATGTCCTTTTTAATGAACTTCAAAGTTCAGCGTTATCACGATCTTTATAATAAGTTTTATGTAGGTTACTTAAATGTAGAAAATGCAAAAAAGATGCTTAAACTTGAAGGTGAGTATACTGATACTCAGCGTGTAATGGTTGCTTTGGAGAAGAAACATTCTGATGAAATAGTTCTTACATACTATATTCAAACAGGCCGTAAGAAGTTATATCTTTATACTATAGAGAATGGGAAAATCACGAAAGAGAAAAAAGACCCGTATGGTATCACTGTGACAGAAGTATTTCATATAAATAAGCAAATGGATAACTCTTATGAGATGAATTTAACTCATATCGGAGTTGTAAAGAAACTTTTAAAAGACCGTTTTACTTCTGCTATAAAAAAAGAAGATTAAGCTTCATCTGCATAAATCAGTGAAGCAGCTCTTTCCTTATATGCTTGAATAGGCTCTTTATACTGAGTGTTTGAGTATGTTTGACTACTTTCATTTGTACCTAAAAAATCCTCTAACTCTTTGTTCCTTTCTTGTAGTATAGAATCAAATTCTTGTTGTGACGTAGGTTTGTTATCTTTAAACTTATCAAGTAAAATATTACTATTTCCCATTAAAACCAAATAACTCTCATTTGCGAAGTCCAACATAACAACACTATTTTGATCGTCAATAGCCTTTTGAAAGCGGATAGAGACCATCGAGTCAGAACTATCTGGATTAAATGCTAGATCTGTTTTTTTATCTTCTGCAACTTGAGTATCATTAGAGTTAAACAACCATGATTTATTTTGTTTTGTATGACCTGAGGGTATCATTTTTTTCTTTAAAACGAGTAAGATAATAATTCCAAAAATTAATATAGTTACTACGATATAATAACTCGTAGACATTTCGCCACTCTTTTTAGTTGGTAACTTAGATAGACTATTGTTAGCAATAGCAGTCTGTACAGTACTTGGTTTCACAACTTGGGCACTTGTAAACCTAAGTCTTAGACCATAAGCATCAGATGTTTTTGAGGCAATAAGTCTAACATTTGGAGAGATAGATGCAACTATCTGTGTTTGACCTTTTAATGGTGTTATTGTAAGTGAATGTAAAAAATCAGAATTCACTCGTTTTGTACGTGATGATTCAATAGAAGCATTTCCTAACTTGATGATGATTTTATTTGTACTTTTACTCTGTGTGATTACACCAGAAAAAGGTGTATCAAAAGTTATCATTACATCAGCACGGTTACTTCTCTCATAAATATTATAAGACAAAATTTTAGAAGCATAGAGAGAAAACGGGAGTAAAAAAAGAAGTAGATATTTCATTAAAGGCGTTCTTTTGAAAGGTGGTAGAGTACAGCACTAGAATCTAGTACTTCATTTATACGAATAGCAAGATTTTTCTCATACACCATAACCTCACCTTTACCTAAAATACGACCATTTACATATGATTCAACAGATTCACCTGCTGGTTTTTTTAAATCAATTATAGAACCTTTTTCAAGTTTAAGGATTTCACGAACCGAGAGCTCTGTTTCTCCTAAGTCTGAGACAAACTCTACTTCCATATCTAAAATCCCTGAGTAGTCCATCCACGAGAGTTCATCTTTATTGTACGGTGCTTCTTTACCTGATTTATATTGTCTAGTAGGTTTAGTCATGTAGTTCCTTAATAGCTATAGTTATTTCATCTTCGTTAATTGTAATAGTCTGTGCACTGTCATGCTCTAGGTCGAAAATCCCAATTTTGATGAAATGAGGTGTACCTATCGTATATGAATTTTTGGCTAGTTTCTCTGCTATAACTTTTGCACTTCCTATGATCAGGTTGGCAGTTTCAAGTGTCATATCTATAAGTGTCTCTTCATTACTCTTCTCTTCTTCTAAAAAAAGATATGAGATTCTCTGCATAAAAGCCTCATCGGAAGCGATATATACACGGTGTTTTGTAGCATCTTCAGCATCTATGTCTATATAAGCAATTAGTGTTCTCTTTTTAGAGAAACCTTCACTGACACTATGAGACTCTCTAATTTGGTGTATACAAAAATTTTCTGTTGCTTTTTTAATAGTTGTTAACATTTACGAAGCCTTTAAATTATTCTAATAGATTATACTTTAACAAAACACAAAGCAAAATAAAATGGTATAATTCCCCAAAAATATAGGTCGTATATGCTAGAACTGAGCTTTATCGGGATTGTTGTTGGTACTTTATCAGGCTTTTTTGGTATAGGTGGTGGTACAGTTCTTGTACCCTTACTCTTACTCTTAGGTTATGAAATAAAAGTAGCTATTGGTATCTCAGTGATACAGATGACTTTTAGCTCTATTTACGGATCTTATCTCAACAATAAAAAAGGTACCTTAGATATATCTATGGTGCTATATATTGGTGTGGGTGGTTTCCTTGGTGCCCTTTTTAGTGGGATGATAACTGCTGTGTTTAGTGCAAGAACTTTAGAATTTGTATTTTTAAGTTTTGCTATTTTTGCATTACTGAGACTATTTTTTAAAACTGGGGAGCATAAAGAACAAAAAGAAGTACATAAACTTCTACTTGTACTTATAGGTTTTTTTCTAGGTGCACTCAGTATGACTATAGGGGTGGGTGGAAGTATAATTCTTATACCTGTTTTAGTAGGCTTTTTACATGTACCACTTAAAAAAGCAGTTTCAGCTGGACTCTTTTTTGTAGTCTTTTCTTCAGTCTCAGGTTTAATAGCCCACTCAATAGAAGAAAATGTAGATTATGAGAGTGGAGTTGTGATAGGCCTTGCCTCCTTAATAGGTGTTTATGCAGGGATACATTTAAAAGATACTGTAAGTGTAAAACTACAAAAAAATTTACTAGTAACATTTTATCTGCTTGTGGTAGCATATTTAATACAAAGAATATTTATATAATTTTAGGACAAATGATTTGATAAAACAAGATAGTATAGTTATAACAGGTGCGAGAGAAAATAATCTAAAAAATATTAATTTGACGATTCCAAAAAATCAGTTGGTTGTAATGACGGGTATAAGTGGTAGTGGAAAGTCTACACTTGCGTTTGATACTCTGTATGCTGAAGGACAACGTCGTTATATGGAGTCTCTCTCCTCATATGCTAGACAGTTTTTAGACCGTGTTGGAAAACCTGATGTAGATAAGATTGAAGGGCTTACTCCAGCTATTGCAATAGATCAAAAAACTACAAGTAAAAATCCACGTTCAACTGTTGGAACTATCACAGAAATATATGACTATTTTAGACTTCTTTTTGCACGTGTAGGTGTACAGCACTGTCATAAATGTCATAAAGTTATTTCACAAATGTCAGCAGCAGATATTATAGGTGAAGTGCATAAACTCCCACAAAACGCAAAGTTAGTACTCTTAGCACCACTAGTACGTGAGAAAAAAGGCTCTTATGCAGATATGCTAGAGTCTCTTCTACATAAGGGTTATGTTAGGGCAATGATAGATGGTGTTATGGTGCGTTTAGATGAAGAAATAGAATTAAGCAAGACAAAAAAACATACTATCAAAGTTGTAGTCGACCGTGTTGTTGTTAAACCTGAGAACAAAGAGCGAATTGCAGCTGATGTTGAAAAAGCACTTAAAGAGTCTTATGGTGAGTTAGAGATAGACATCTTAAATCACGAAGAGCTTGATTGTAAAGCACATATGCACTACTCAGAACATAATGCTTGTTTTGACTGTAAGATAAGTTTTGACCCACTTGAGCCACTCTCTTTTTCGTTTAACTCTCCTAAGGGTGCATGTTCAGAATGTGATGGTTTAGGTCTACGCTATGCACTTGACCAAGAGAAGATTATAGACCAAGATTTAAGTATAGAAAAAGGTGCTGTTAAAATTGTATATGGTTTTAATAAGGGTTATTACTTTACTTTTCTAAAAGGCTTTTGTGCGCATAATGGTATAGATATAACAGTGCCGTATTCGTCACTAGAAGAGCATCAAAAAAAGGCTATTTTACATGGAAACATAGATGAAGTTACATTTTTGTGGAAAAAGCATGAAGTAAAACGACTCTTCCCAGGAATCATTCGTATTGCCTACGATATGTTCAAAGATGAAAAAGAACTTCAAGACTACATGAGTGAAAAAATATGTAATATTTGTGACTCAAATCGTTTAAAACGCGAGAGTTTAGCTGTACGAGTTGCAGATAAAGGTATAGCGGAACTTCTTAAAATGCCTATTGCAAAAACCTATGAATGGTTTGCAAATGAAGAACACTTTGCAGATATGAATGCTCAAAATGTACAGATATCTGCTCCTATCCTTAATGAGATTCGTGAGCGTTTATACTTTTTGTTTGATGTTGGTTTAGGGTACATTACCTTAGGGCGTGATGCTAGAACTATCTCTGGTGGCGAAGCACAACGTATCCGAATTGCGAGTCAAATAGGTTCTGGTTTAACAGGTGTTTTATATGTTCTTGATGAGCCRAGTATYGGKCTKCATGAAMGWGATACTCWWAAACTYATMMGWACWCTKMGWWSTYTWCAAGAAAARGGTAATWSYGTTATYGTWGTWGARCATGACAAAGAGACTATTGAAAATGCAGACTTTATCATCGATATTGGTGAGGGTGCTGGAAAGTTTGGTGGAAATGTTGTGTTTGCTGGAACACTCGACAAACTCAAAAAAGCCAAAACTCTTACTGCTGATTATCTATATGGTCGTAAAAAGATAGAATATTTTTACAGACGTAAACAAGATAAGCATATAGAGATTAAAAATGTCACTGTTAATAATATTGTAGATCTTAGTGTGAAAATTCCACTCAATAACTTTGTATGTATAACAGGAGTGAGTGGAAGCGGTAAAAGTTCTCTTATGCTTCAAACACTTCTTCCAACGGCACGTGAGCTTCTTAATCATGCTAGAAAAGTAAATAAGGTTGCTGGTGTTGAGATAACAGGACTAGAGCATGTGGATAAAGTAATTTATCTTGACCAAAGCCCAATAGGGCGAACACCTCGTTCAAATCCTGCAACTTATACAGGTGTCATGGATGAAATCCGTAACTTGTTTTCTCAGACAAAAGAGTCGCAGATAAGAGGGTATACAACATCCCGTTTTTCTTTTAATGTCAAAGGTGGACGTTGTGAAAAGTGTCAAGGAGAAGGACAGATAAAGATAGAAATGCACTTCCTTCCAGACATCTTAGTCAAATGTGATGCTTGTTATGGGACTCGATATAACCAGCAGACCTTAGAAGTATTTTACAAGGGTAAAACAATAAGTGATGTTTTAAACATGTCTGTTGATGAAGCTTATGAGTTTTTTGCACCAATTCCTAAAATAAACTTGAAGATGAAAACTCTAGTAGATGTTGGTTTAGGATATATCACACTTGGGCAAAATGCAGTAACACTCTCAGGTGGTGAAGCACAGAGAATTAAACTAAGCAAAGAGTTAAGTCGTAAAGATACAGGTAAAACACTTTATATCTTAGATGAGCCAACAACAGGACTCCATTTCGCTGATGTAGATAGACTTACTAATGTTCTGCATAAGTTTGTTGAGTTAGGTAACTCTATGCTTATAATCGAGCATAATTTAGACATGATTAAAAATGCTGATTATGTCATAGATATGGGACCTGAAGGTGGCTCTGGTGGTGGACTTATCATCGCAGAGGGTTCTCCTGAAAAACTAGCAGAAGAACATGAAAAAACAGGTTCTTTTACCGGAGAATATCTTAAAAAAGAGTTAGCTTTACATTAGTACACTATAATAGATAAAAGTTATTATCCATAGGTGGAAAGATGGGCTACAAGTACGAAATATTAATAGTTGATGATGTAAGTGAAAATATACAAGTTGCCATAAATATACTCAAAAATAAAGAGTATAATTTCTCATTCGCACTCAATGCAAAGCAAGCTATTGAAATCATCAAAACTAAACGTTTTGATTTGATGCTACTTGATGTTATGATGCCTGAAATTGATGGATTTACACTTGCTAAAATGGTAAAAAATACTTCGGCCATTAAAGACACTCCTATAATATTTTTAACGGCTAAGGTGGATATAGAGTCTGTAGAAGAGGGCTTTAACCTTGGGGCTGTTGATTATGTGACAAAACCTTTTCACCCAATTGAATTGAAATCGCGTGTGGCAAATCATCTAGAACTTTATAGATACAGAAGAGAACTTGCGTACAATAATAAAAAACTCACAAATGAAATTGGCACAGCACAGACCCAACACCTTTTAGAACTTGACAGTGCACAAAAAGAGATAATTTTTATACTTACAGGGATACTTGAGGCTGATAGTGGTGAGACCGCATGGCATGTTCGTCGTGTTGCTATTTTAGCAAGAAAAATTGCTCTTATTGATGGGTCTTTAAATGAAATTGATATGGATACTCTAACACTAGCTGCTCCTCTACATGATATTGGGAAAATTTTAATAACAAACGACATACTGCATAAACCTGGAAAGTTAACAGATGAAGAGTTTAGGACAATCAAAGAACATCCTGCGCATGCGATAAAGATTCTAGAAAAATCCGATAGAGCAATTATTAAAGCTGCGAGAAGTATCGCATATGAGCATCATGAAAACTATGATGGTACAGGATACCCTCAAGGACTTAAAGGCGAAGGAATTCATATCTATGCACGTATCGTTGCAATAGCAGATGTATTAGATGCTTTAACTCATGAGAGAGCATATAAAGAGGCTTGGACTTTTGAGAAAGCCGCAGAATATATTATTGGACTGTCTGGAACAAAATTTGATCCACATTTAATACAGCTTTTTAGTGATAATCTAGAATCATTTAAAGAAATTATAGAGGGTGATAAATGTCTTTAAAAAGTATGCTTTTTGGTGCATTTAATGAGCTAGAAAACATACAAAATGAGAGAGATAAGTATAAAGAAGAAGCAGAAAGACTTTCTCAAGAAGTATATGACCTACAAGCTATTATTACAAAAGAGATAGATAGTAATAAAACAACAAGTTTTGTAGGTGGAAAAATTCAAAAAATTCAAGAGTTAGAAAATGAACTTTCTGTACAAAAGCAGAGAGTTCATGAAGCTAAAGAAATAGCCCAAGGAGCAAATGCTGTAAAGCAGGACTTTTTGGCAAATATGCGGCACGAAGTCAGAACTCCCATGAATTCAATAATCGCATTCTCAGATATGCTGACACACGAACTTGTAAATAAAACACAATTATCATATGCAAAAAATATTTTCTCTTCTGGGCATAAGCTACTCGCTTTAATGGATAATATTATAGAACTTTCTCGTTTAGAATCTGGAATATTTGAAGTAAATAATAAGGTTATCGACACTCATCTTTTTTTTAATACCCTTGTTAAAGAGCATGAATCAAAGGTATACAATAAAGGAATTTTACTAACTCTTGACATAGACAAGGAAATACCAGTATCTTTAATGCTTGATGATAATAAAGTAAAGTCTATATTAGATAACCTTATTGATAATGCTATTAAGTTTACAAAACAAGGCATGATAAATGTAAAAGTAGTAGTTGAAAAGTATAATTACACTCAAAACAGCATAAATATTGCCATGATAGTTGCAGATACAGGTAAGGGAATTGAAGCTATTAATCATCAGAAAATTTTTGAAATTTTTGAGAAGAAAGAGAATAGTAGTGATGCTGTAGTTCAAGGAACAGGCTTAGGTCTTTCCATAAACAAAAAAATGGCCCAACTAATGCATGGGGATATTAGTGTAAGTAGTAAAGTTGGAGAGGGCTCAGTTTTCACTTTTAAGCTCAATGGCCTTGAAGTAATTCTTGCAAGTGCTGAAGATACGACTGATGAATTAAATATAAATTTTGGTCTTGTTAAACCAGAAGGTGCTAATATCATGGTAATTGATGATGTGCAAAGTTCTTGTAAAATGATAGAAGACTCTTTCTCCAAAACAAATACAAAAGTAATTACACGCAGTAGTTTAAGAGAGGCAAGTGTTAAAGATATAGAGTTTGTTAAGGATGGCGCTATGTAGTGGGGCATTTAAAAAAGCCTATTTCGACACTTGAATTATTTAAAGTATCTCTTAAAATACTCAACTCCTCTGACACACATTATAACTCTTCTCAAAAGAAGGCACAAACAGTAAACGAATTTACTCACCTTGACAAGCCCAGTGTAGAAAAGTTTTTAAAACAGCATTCAAAAAGCGTACTTCCAATTTTTGATAAAGCAAGAGCTACAAATGATTTAAATACAATAGGAGCTTTTGCTTCAACACTACTTCTACTAGCACAAGAGTATGAAATAAGTTTATTAGTGAAATTTTCACAAAAATTATTAGAAAAGATAGAGTTATTTGATATTGAGACTATTACTACTATGATGCAAGAGTATAATACAAAAATAAAACGACTTCAAAACCTCTAAAATATAGTATAATTTTAAAAAAAATTTAAAGGCTATATATGTCAGTTTATGTTTTTGGACACAAAAATCCTGATAGTGACTCTATTGTAGGGGCTATCGCAGTATCATACTTAAAAAATCAATTAGAAAATGAAGAATATATTGCTTGTCGTCAAGGTGAAATCTCTGATGAGACAAAGTTTATTTTAGATAAATTTAATGGTACTCTTCCTATCCTTAAGACATCAGTATCTGGAGAGAAAGTTTATCTTGTAGACTCAACAGATAAAGTACACTTTCAAGATGACATAGATGAAGCTACTATCCTTGGTATCATTGACCATCATAAACTAGGTGATATTATGACTTCTACKCCTYTWGAGTGCTGGATWCGTCCTATWGGATGTTCWAACACWGTTGTTAAAGAGGTRTATGATGCYTTAGGTGTWRCTATTCCTAAAGATATMGCMGGTATGATGATGATGGCKATTTTAAGTGATACKGTTATYTTTAAATCCCCTACATGTACAAAATCAGATACTAAAGCAGTAAAAGAACTTGCAAAAATTGCAGGGATTGAGAAGTATAAAGAACTTGCAATGGAGATGTTTATAGTTAAGTCTGCAACTAAGGGTGCAAGTGCTAGAGACCTTAATACTAAAGATTATAAACCTTTTGTTATGAATGGAGAAAAAGTTGGTGTAAACCAGTTAGAAATGATTGATATATCAGCACTTGACGACAGAATCGATGAGATTTATGCAGACATGGTAAAAATGAAAGAAGAAGAGGGCCTACACACTATGATTGTTTTACTGACAGACATTATGAAAGAGGGTTCTCAACTCTTGTGTGTGAGTGATGATGCAAGTAAAATCGAGGCTGCATTTGATAAAAAACTAGTTAATAATCAAATGTGGTTAGAGGGTGTCCTTAGTCGTAAAAAGCAGGTTATCCCTTTCGTGCAACCGCAGTTTAATTAATCTTTTTATAATCTCTTTTTTAATCAGTTTGAACTTGGGTTTACTCTCATCTTCAAGCTGATAAATTAAACTATCTAACTTCTCGTCTCTTCCTAAATAAACAACTATTTTTTTATATAAATCACTTTTTATACGACATGATTTTACTGTTTTTATAAGTGTAGGCTCTTTTTTCACCCTTGTTCTTATGAAGTTACTATATAGATATCTAAATAGTAAAATAGCTAGTATAAAGAAAAAATATTTATCCTGATTATTAATAATCTTAGTTTCTTCTTGTTGATACCCATCTATCTTTACATTTATGCGATTTGTACTACTCTTTTTAACAAATGAGTCCTCTTTATCAAAATAGTGTAGTTCAAAGGAGGGGATATGATAAGACTGATCTGAGATGATTTCATAAACCTTAGTTTGAAGATGTTGTCGTTTACTTAAAGTTGTATATAGTAGGTAAGTAGTTGCATTATTAATATGAGGCATGATTGCATCTAAGTTTTGGATATTTCCATCTCCATAGAGTGAAATTGTAAGTGTGACAAGCTCTCCTGCCTGGACATTACTCTTATCTACTTTAGCACTAAGCCTGTACTTACCAATAGCAGTGATGTTGTTGGGGAGTTTTTTTACTTCTAAAATGATTGCTTTGGCTTTTAGAGAGAACACTTTGGTATATTTACTTCTGTTATCAAAGTTTTTATATAAACCATCTATAATTTGAGTCTGTACTTGTATATTTTTGAGTGAAAAATTACCTTCTTTTTGTGGTTGTAAGGAGTAGTTAATCTCTTCAACAAAATACCCATCTTCGTCTTTATAATCTTTAGAGTCTAATTCTTTGACTATAATATTCGTAAACTCAGGTTTCTCAACCTCATAGTCTTCTACATCGCCATATCTATAAATAAGCGTAAGTTGTGTTGTCTCACCAAGAAGTATGCTTGTGCTTGTTAGCTTTGCGTCTAAGCTATAACCTTTTGGTGCAGTAATGATTTGAGATGCATAAAGCAAAGATGTAAAAACAGATAAAAAAAGTAAGATGCTAATCTTGTAAAACATTTTTACTTCTCCTATGAATATCTAGTTTACATAAAAATATAATCGATTTTCGATTTTTTAATGCTTTCAATATTTTTTCCTCTTCACTTAAAACTATCTTATCAAGTCTAACAATATAGTCTGAACTTAATGACTTTTGTGGGCTTTTTTTCTTTACTGAGATTCGCTCTGGAAGTTTGTATTTATCCTCTTTAGAATCTTTGTGCCTTTGATTTGACAAGACAAGTGAAACTTGTTTTAGATTCTCTCGCGCCTGTATATCCTGTACTAAGTTTAATGACTTTTTATAATATTTTTTTGCAAGATGAAGTTTGTCTAGTTTAACATAAGCATTAGCAACATTATAATAAACTTTAGCATTAAAAACATCATCTCTATCAAGGCTTTTCATATAGTTTTTTATAGCTACATCATAAAGCCCAAGCTTATACTGAGTATTTGCAATATTATAAAGTATGTCCTGCGTTTGTGAAAGTTTTTTATACGATATGAGAGCATTTGTATACTGTGCTTCTTTAAAAGAGCTTTCGGCATTAGATAAATGGTGAAAATCCAAAACAGAGGCCTTAGTTTGCGTAGTTAAACTAAGAATAAAAAGAGAAACTAGTAGGTTGACACTTTTGTTTTTTAACTCCAAGGCATAGGTATAGATAAAAAGAAGTAAAAAAAGAGCAAGGACTAAAGGAAAATAAAACAACTGGATAGTAGTCGTTTTATTGTCTTTTTCCTCTACTTCTTGAGAGTTTTTTTAAAACTACATTTATATCATCAGAAGAGTAAGTAGATGTTGCAGAAGTACTAATAATATTGACACTTAAGTTATAATCTTTTATGTACTTGGATTCATCATTAAAACCTTCTAAACTTCCAATATCACTAAGAATAAGAAGATTTTTTCTCTTATAGTCTTTGAGCATAAGTGTCGCACCTTCTAATGCTGCAAAAAGGTTTGTACGGTTTTGCATAACCTTCGAGTAGTCTATATTTTTAGATATAAAAAGAACGGAGGATTTATCTTCACTCAGAGGATGGGCTACATAGGCATTATTAGCAAACAAAAGGAGTCCAACTCTTAAGTTAGAGTCGGATTGCATAATAGTTTTTAATTTTGAGAGTGCAAATTCAAGTCTACTGGGATAAAGATCATCTTTTAGCATGGACTTTGAGATATCTAGTGCTATAACAAGAGGTATATTCTTTTTTTTTGCTATTTAATGAGGAGTGATTTAAAACAGGCTGTGCTAAAGTTATGATTAGTAAAACAGTAACAAAAAGAAAAAGCTTGTACTTTAACCCCTTGTCTACAAGTTGGAAGTTTACACTAATGGTTTTTAAAATTTCTGGAGAAAAAGTTGAAGAGAGCGTCTGCTTTTTTGGACGAAGTGAGTAAAGAAATAAAGCTAATGGAAAAGTTAAAAGTAAGAAAAAAAAAGGGTGATTAAAGTACATTATATTTTCTCATTTTTTCTAGACTTGTAAGCTAGAAGTAAAGCAAACAAAAGACTCAGACAAAGAGGGTAGAAGTATAGGTGCTTGATAACTTTAATTGTAGAAAGCTTATGCGTGTTTTTCTCTAGTAAACCAATCTCTTTATACACTTCGTTCAGGTCTTTTTTATTGTTTGCTGTAAAACTTTTTGCATTGGTTTTAGTAGAGATAAGTTCTAATAAATTATTATTACTTTCACCTATTGCAATTGTATAGACCTTTATATGATACTTGTAGAGTATTTTAAGCACTATCTCAAGTGGAATTTTACTTGCAGTATCATCACCATCACTTAGAAGAATAATAAGTCTTGAAGAGCTAAGAGAATTTTCTAGAAGTGAGCTTGCAGTTGCAAGTGAGTCTATAAGTGCAGTACTCCTACCAACTAAATCTATACTTATGTTTTGTATGCTACTTAATGGCGAAGCAGTATCATATGAGAGAGGTGAAACTACAGCACTAGTATCTCCAAATATGACCATACCTATTCTGTCTTTTGAGCGCTCTTTTATAAAGTCACTAGCAACATCTTGAACAGCACTCCAACGCGATTGATTATAGTCGAGTTCATTAAAGCCGTTTAAACTCATTGATCCACTTGTATCTAGACTTAAAACTATATCTAAGCTATGTTGTGTGTTGTCTGGCATCTGTTTTATGAGGATTGGACTAGCAAGAGAAATCAAAAGAGTACAAAGAATGGAGTATTTTAGTATTGTATCTGGAATTGAATACATCTTTGTTGGTGCTAGATTTGTAATGATATTAGGGATGTAGTAAGAAGCTATATTTTGTTTAAATACTAGACTTATCCCAATAAAGATAAAGATTAGTAAAAGAACATAGGGATACTCAAAACTATACTCTTGCATTATAAATAACTCATAAAGGCTAGTAGCTTCTGTAGGGGCTCTTCATCTGTATATATTTTTAGATACTTGACAGCATATTTATGGAGTTTAGTAAAAAGAATGTCATCATCTTCTGAGAGTTTCTTCTTAATCTTCATAGCAGTTCTCTTGTTTATGTTCACATTAGAACTTAAGCCACTTTGTGGGTCTGTAATATTTATTTCACCGAGTTCTGAAGGGTTCTCTTCAAACCTATCTCTTATGATAATAAGCACCACCTCGTGTTTGTGTGCTAAAGATCCTATCTCTAGCCCTTGAGTATTTAAAAAATCACCGACAAAAAAAATGAGTGATCGCTTTTGCAGGATTTTATAAAAAGACCTAGTGAGATTTTCATAGTTGATACTTTGCCCAAGCAGGGGTGTATCGTTTACCTTCTCTAACATTTCACGAACACTAAAGATATGCTTGCTCTTTTGTGTACTTTTATGTATATTTTGATTATAGATATAACTCTCATATGAATCTTGCTGTTTAACACATGAAAAAGCAAGAAGTGCTATAGTCTCTTTTAGGAGATCAAATTTTAGCTTTTGCGTTCCAAAATTTAGTGAAGCGTTTAGTAGAGGTACGATGACTATATTGAGCTCTTTTTGATCTATAAAAACTTTTACATGTGGTTTATTCATCTTTGAACTGATAATCCAGTCAATATGCTTGATATCATCACCACTAGTATACTCTCGCAACTCTATAAAGTCAGAACTAAGGCCTTTGAAAAAAGTACTGTTTTCTCCAATACTAGAGCTAAAAACGTTCTTTTGAGCCTTAATAAAGGGGGCTAAGGAGCTTCCTTTAAGGTACTGGTACACTTTGTAAAAGAGCCTCTATGACTTTATCAGGAGTAACACCATCTACTATGGCTTCATAATTTAGTTTGATACGGTGACGGAGAATATCCTTAGAACACAGAACGATATCAGATGGAAGAACATGGTCATTTCCTCTAAGATAAGCTCTAGCTTTAACAGCCTTTAACATATCAATAGTAGCACGAGGTGAAGCACCATACTCAATATATTTATGTCCATTCCTAGTCGCAAATATGAGTTTAACTATATACTCTAATTTCTAGTTCTTCTTCGGGTGAATTATATCCCACAACTACCTTAAACATAAACCTATCAAGTTGTGCTTCTGGAAGTGAGTATGCTCCTTCTTGCTCTATCGGATTTTGTGTAGCGAGAACTAAAAATGGTTTGTCTATAGGAAAACTTTCATCTCCAATAGTCACTTGATGCTCTTGCATAACTTCAAGTAAGGCAGATTGGACTTTTGCGGGAGCTCGGTTAATCTCATCTGCTAAGAGTAGATTAGTAAAAACTGGTCCATGTTTGATTTTAAAGTTACCACTCTTAACATCATATATCTCAGCACCTATGATATCAGAAGGCAGTAAGTCTGGTGTAAACTGTACCCGTTTAAAGTTTAGGTTGAGTGCTTTAGCAAGTGCATTTATAGCTGTTGTTTTAGCTAAGCCTGGAACACCTTCAAGAAGTATATGTCCATCTGTAAAAAGACCGATGAGTAGGGCATCAATCATATGACTATGACCGATAACTTGCTTAGCTATTTCAAGTTTAAGAAGTGAGATTTTGTTTTTCATAATGTTAAGAGTATCTTAACTATGTAAAGTTTATATAAACTACTCAACATATAAAAAGCGTTTAATTTTTTTAGTTGGAGTTTTTATAAAGGGTTCTATCTGTTCAACAAACTTAAGTATTCTTGCATACGCAGCTACTTGTGTGTTTACATCTTGGCGCATCTCTTCAAGTAAATCGTTAATTTTTATTTTAACTTCACTATCTGGTAAATTATGGGCTTCAAACATTTTGTCAATAAGTGCATAGTCTAAGTGGATTTTTGCGATAAGTCTATCATCTCTCATCATAACAAGTGAATCAAGGACAGCTTCATGTTGGTTGATTGTTGCTTCTATCTGTTCAGGGAAGATGTTTTCTCCGCCACTACCTATAATGACATTTTTACTACGTCCATTTATAAATATATAACCGTCTTCATCAACATAACCTAAATCACCACTTTTAAACCAGCCATCTTCCATAACTTCTGCACTCTGTTTCTCATCTTTGTAGTAACCTAACATAAGACTTGGTGTTTTAAAGAGCAGTTCGCCTGAACCCGTCTCCGGGTCAGGGTCTTTTACTTTTACTTCAACATAAGGAAATACTGTTCCTGTTGATTTTAATTTTAATTTACTACCTAAAACTGTTCCTGCAAGAAGTGGAGCCGTTTCAGTTAAACCATAACCAATGATATATGGGAATTCTGCCTCTTTTAAGAAGTTCTCAACATAAGGAGATATCCCAGCTCCTCCTATACCAAAGAAACGTAGTCTTCCACCAAAAGTCTCAATCAGTTTTTTACCGGCTATTTTATTAAGTTTTTTTCTAAAGAAAGGAATCCCATAGAGTGTTCTCATTATAAATGAACCTGTAAATTTTGGTAATACTTTATTTTTGTATATTTTCTCAATTATGAGTGGAACACTTATCATCATAGTTGGTTTTACTATACTAAATGCCTTAAGTAAAACACTTGGCGTTGGTACTTTGTCAATGTAAACAACACTTGCACCATGAAGAATTGGTACTAAAAAACCAACTGTACACTCTAGTGTATGGGCAAGTGGTAAAATTGATAAGAACACATCACTTGGGTATATCTCTATTTTAGAGTAAGTTGAAAGGGCATTTGTTGTTAGGTTCTTATGAGAGAGCATAACACCTTTTGAGTTTCCTGTAGTTCCAGAAGTATAAAGAAGTGCTGCCATATCATCTTCAGCAGGCACACTTAACTCTTTAGTTGATGTTAGCTTTTGTTTGATTTTTGAGATATAACTATGGTTTGTAAGTGGTGTAACTATCTCTAATTCATCAAGTTTGATAACAAAATGTAGTTTTGAGTCATTAAGCTCTTCGACTGTAGATAAATGTTTATCTGAGACAAAAATTGCTTTTACTTCTGAATGATGAATGATATGATGTACATCAGATGTATGAAAATCAGGTAAAATTGGAACAACAACAGCTCCAAAATATGTAATACTTAGGTAGGCAACTCCCCAGTTTGGCATATTTTCACTAAGAATAGCTACTTTATCACCTTTTTTTATACCATTATCATGAAGTATTATAATAGCATCTTGAATCTTTTGACGTAACTCATCATAAGTCATTGGATCTTGACCCACTTTGGCTAATGCAGGCTCATTTGGATACAGAGCAACAGAACGATCTATAAGACTTTTTAACGTAAAGTTTTCTAAACTATCATAAGGGTAAGTCATAGCTAATCTCTTCTTTTGTATTAATTTAGTATTATTATACATATAAATAGCATACTTATAATAATTTTACATATAAAAAGGCAAATTCTTGAGCAGACGTCACAAAAGCAATCAACCAAAGCATGATACTGTTAACTTTACACAAGCAGATTTTCTCCCAACAACACGAGCTGATATGGATGCCAGAGGATGGGATTATTGTGATATTATCTTAGTAAGTGGTGACGCTTATATTGACTCACCTTTTATAGGTGTAGCWATGGTCGGTCGTATGCTTGAGCGAATGGGTTATAAGGTAGGGATGATAGGGCAACCTGACATTAAAAGYCCKGATGACATTAGACGTTTGGGTGAGCCGCGTTTATACTGGGGTGTTAGTGGTGGAAGTGTTGATAGTATGGTTTCTAACTACACTGCAACTAAAAAGTTTAGAAATTCAGATGATTATACTCCGGGTGGTAAAAACAACAAACGCCCAGATAGGGCTATAAGTGTTTACTGTAATCTTATCCGACAGCATTTTAAAAATACTGTGCCTTTAGTTTTGGGTGGAATAGAAGCAAGTTTAAGACGTGTGACTCATTATGACTACTGGTCAAACAAACTTAAAAAGCCTATACTCTTTGATGCAAAAGCGGATGTTCTTATTTATGGGATGGGTGAGACAGCTATAGAAGAGTTAACAAGAGCTATGGATGAGAAACGCGACTATAGAGATGTAAAGGGAATTTGTTACATCTCAAAAGAACCTGTAGAAAGCTTTCATCAAATGCCTTCACACCAAGACTGTTTAGATGATAAAGAGAAGTATATAGACCTTTTTGACCTCTTTTATGATAACAATGACCCTATCGCTGCAAATGGTTTATGCCAAGCTGTAGATAAACGTTTTCTGATCCAGAATCCACCTTGTAATCACCTTAATGAAAAAGAGATGGATGCAAACTCTAATCTTCCTTTTACTAGAGAACTGCACCCACACTATGCAAAAGATGGAAAGGTGAAGTGTTTAGAGACTATTAAGTTTTCTATTATGACACATCATGGCTGTTGGGGTGAGTGTAACTTCTGTGCTATTGGTGTACATCAAGGGCGTAGTATACGAACTCGTAGTGAAGAGAACATACTTGCAGAGGCAAATGACTTTAACAAGTATAAAGACTACAAGGGAATCATTTCTGACGTAGGTGGACCAACAGCAAACATGTACGGATACGAGTGCAACAAAAAAGAAAAGCTTGGAACGTGTGATCATCAACGCTGTGTAGATGCAAGTCATTTGTGTCAATCTATGAAACCAGATCACTCTCGTAATATTAATCTACTAAGACAGATTCGTGAAGTTCCAGGAGTACGTAAAGCTTTTGTTGCCTCTGGTGTTCGCTATGACCTCATCACTGCAGACAAAGAACATGGTTACTCTTACTTAAAAGAGATGGTAAAACACCATATATCTGGACAGATGAAAGTAGCACCTGAACATACACAACAACATGTCTTAGAACTTATGGGTAAGCCTGGAAAACAGACTCTTATAGACTTTAAAAAGTTGTATGATAAACTAAATGCAGAAGAGGGTAAAAAACAGTTCTTAACTTACTACCTTATAGCAGCACACCCTGGTTGTGAAGAGAAAGATATGCACGAGTTGAAACGCTTCACAACAGAAGAGCTACAGATGAATCCTGAACAGGCTCAGGTCTTTACTCCAACACCTGGTACCTACTCCGCAGTTATGTACTACACAGAGATGGATCCTAAGACTCGAAAGAAGATATTTGTAGAAAAAGACACGAAGCGTAAAGAAAAACAAAAAAATATAGTTGTAAACAAAGAGCACTTTAGTGCAAGTAGTGGATTCGCTTCTTAAGTTTTAAAGTACTCTAACTTAGTATTGAGTTCTTGGGATGAGCCATTTAGCTGACTGGCTATTTGTGCAAGTTCTTGCATACTTGTATTATTCTCTTTTGAGATGCTACTAATGCTTTGTATTCTACTGAGCATATCTTTTGTATGAGTGGCAATCTCAAGCGAACTTTTTGCACTTGCTTGGGTGAGTTTATTCGTTTTATCCATAGTCTCAACACTTGTATTGATATTAGCCTCAACACTTTTTGAAATATCTGAGAGTGACTCTATACTATCAGCATTTTTATTCATCTGTTCACTAGCATCACTCACAGACTGAATAATAACAGCAACAATAATATTTATCTCAGTGAGAGATTTTTGAGTTCTCTCCGCTAGTTTTCTTACTTCATCAGCAACAACGGCAAAACCACGCCCATGCTCACCAGCTCTCGCTGCTTCTATCGCTGCGTTTAATGCGAGTAAGTTAGTCTGATCAGATATATCACTTATAATCTCTAACACGCCCTTTATCTGTCTTGTTTCACCTGAGAGTTGTTCTAACTTTTCACTCATCCCATGTTCAAGGACTACACTAGAGTGAATACTTTCTATAAGCTGGTATATATCATCCTTAGCTTTATTAAGTAAAGTATTAGCATCATGCATATTAGTTTTAGTATCATTAAAGTTTTTGTTAGAAGTCTCTACTAATAATTGGATAGAACTTGCTTGTTTTATAGTGTCTTGAGCTATTTTAAACTCTTCATGAACCCTTTTTTGTGTAGTCTGCGTAATATCACTCATAGTCTTAGAATAGTTTTGATTAACCTCTGAGGCTATTTTTGTATCAGTGATAATAGCCTGTAGTTCAGATATAAAGAGATTGATACTACGTGCCATAAAACCTGTCTCATCTCTAGAGTCTATCTGTATTACTTTTGTAAGATCATTATGGTTACTAGAGACCGAGTCTGTTATCTTAAGGACGGAAGACTTTATCTGTCTTACAAGAAAGTAAATATTTATAGAAGAGATACCAAGACCCACTGATGCAATAAGAATGTTTTTTAAGATTAAATCATTTAAACTTAAATCAGCTTGTGTAATATGTAGGGTGACATTAAATAAAACAATAAGAAAGATATTACCAATAAGCGTATTTACAATAACATAAACAATCTTTTTACTAAAAGAGATAAAAGGGTATTCTTTAGAGAGTGGAAGATCTTTGCTCCAACTCTCAAGAGTTGTGATAAAAAGAATAAAGGCTGGTATAACAAAGAGTAAAACAAGGGGTAATCCAAAGAGTTGSGCTATCCATAGCTGTGTAGTTGTGACAAATKCCAAGGATTTGAGGGTAATAAAAGGACCAAAAAAAGTATACAARAACTGRGCAACTAAAAACCAYATARGAAGATGRGAAAGTATTTTATCRCTAGCAGTAGAGTTTTGCGTATTTTGTATGGCAATATCTATTACACTAAGTTTTGTTTTGAAGAAGAGTAAGCCTAGTGTAGTAGCTACAAGTATATAAGTAATCATTGCTGGAGAAAAAACTATTTGTGTCATTTCATCAAAAGTAAATACTTTGGCATAATAAACCATCAGTATCCAAGCAATTGGAGGAATCAAAAAACCAGCAAACACAAGTAAGAGTAATTTATTATTTGTTTTCATTATGTTTCCTTTAAAGCGTATAACACTATTTTAGGATAATAAATCTTAATATATTATTTACGAATAGAAGTAGCTGTTAAAAATATGTAGTCTTTTCCCGTGATAGTCACACGGTACTTCTTCTGTTGTAGGTATTTCTTAGAAAAGACAACATCCTTATATAATAATCCCATCTCAGAAAATGCGTAGTTTTTTACTCGTGCACCATAGACCATCTCACCATCAATCCACCTACAGTTAGGAAAACCAAGTATCATAGCTCCATCCTGTTTGAGTTGCTTTTGTACTATAGACATAAGTAGAGCGTTAAACTCTAGGTTTGAGCTTTGTAACGTTCCTATACTTATGATGAGGTCAAACTCACCTATGTTTAAAGAGTCTAAATGATTTATATCATGTGTATAAAAAGTGATGTTAGGATACTCTTTAAACTGTTTTTGAGCTGCTTTTATAGCTGAAGGACAGTAGTCAATACCCACAAGCTCTAAGTTAGAGATATTTTGAGCGAGAGAAATTATGGCTTCAAACTCATCACCACTATTGACACCAAGATTGAGAATTCTAACTCTAGTATCTAGTTTAACATTCTTGAGTGCTTGTAGGTAATAATAGATAAAAGCACTCTCTTCATTTTTATGAATTTCATTAAATATAGAGTTTTGTCCATACTTCTCTTCTTTGTCTGTAATTGATTTATGAAAACTAGAATCATGATTGAGCTTTTTATAGCTTATGCAAATAGTATGTTCTGTAAGTTTTGTTGGTGTGAGCATCTTGCACCCAAGGAGTTGTGCAAGATCTACCCATGACTTAAACCCTCTATAAACATACTCTTTTCCTCTTATAGCAAAAATATTACCATTGTAAGAGGAATGCAAATCAGGATTTAGCACTTCAAATTCTATAATCTCTTGAGCTTGAATTTTCTCAAGTGAGGCAGTAATCTGTGAAATTATATGTGTCATTGTTTGTGTGGTGAAAGTATACATAAATGAATTATACAACAATCAGATGTGTAATTCATCTGGATTTTTGATAATCTTAGTTAGGATAGGTTGAGGTATAAAAAACATGAATGAAAATATAAGTTTTTATCGCTTTATGCATAAACAAATTCTTGTAGTTATAGCTCTCTTTATGACAATAGAACAAAAAGACTTTTGGCTTGACCGTGTTCGGTTTTTTATGTTCGCTTATTTCTCTCTGTGGAGCATTATATTTTTAGTGTATGTTTTAAAAGATAATCATAATCTTCACTATATTGCTATCGCAACACAACTAGGAAGTGCAGTAGTCGCTTCAACTATTCTAGCTTCTCAAAAAAACCTTGTTATAGTTACCTTCATCACTTTAATGTTACCAATTACAATATATCTTTTAGCAGTAGGGGAAGTTTATAGTTACTTGATTGCTTTTTTTACAGTTGTTCTGAGTGGAGTACTTTTATATGCTGCAAAAAATATACATGATTATCTTATCAAAAGTAGATACCAATCCTATCATGATCATTTAACAGGTTTAGGAAATCGTCGTTATTTTTTAGAGATACTAGAGAGTTCTGTTAAGCAAAATTGTAATAAATACAGCTATTTACTTCTTATTAATCTTGATTATTTTAAAACTATTAATGATACATTAGGACATGATATTGGAGATGAGTTACTTATAGAGGTTTCTAAGAGAATGACAAAACTAGCACATGAAAACAACAATATAGTAGCACGCTTAGGAGGGAATGAATTTTGTATCTTAAGTACTTCTTTTGAGACTAAAGATGAGTGTTTAAAGGCAGCAGATAGTTTTTCAAAAGAACTACTCCGTAGAATCAAAACTAACTATATCATTGATGATCATCACCTCTACATTAGTGCAAGTATTGGAATAAGTATTATGAACAAGCCTGGCCTTCAAGCAGGTACATTTTTAAAAGAAGCAGATATGTCTATGTATGAAGTAAAACATAGTGGTAGAGATGGAGTTATCCTTTTTAGTGAAGAACTTTGTGAGATTGTTGAAAAGAAGTTAGATATTGAAAGAATGCTTCACTTCGCAATTGAGAGAGATGAAATCACACTTAAGTATCAACCACAGGTAGATAAAAATAAAAAAGTTCTAGGATGTGAGATTTTAGTAAGATGGAATAATAAAGAATTGGGAAATATAGGTCCAGCTACTTTTATTCCAATCGCTGAAAATACTGGTTATATAATAGAGCTTGGAGCATATATTTTAGAAGAGTCATTAAAAACTATACAAGAGTGGTCAAAAAAATCTATGAGTCTGAAACAAGTATCTATAAACATTAGCATGCGACAGTTACTGCACCAGAATTTTATTTAAATGGTTACTAAATTATTAGAGAAATATATTGATGATGAGTGTAAAATTGGTATTGTTTTTGAGATAACAGAAACAAGTACTACTGATAATTTAACTAGTCTTATTGATGTCATAAATACTTTAAGCAAGTATAACATTACATTCTCTATGGATGATTTTGGTACTGGCTATTCATCTCTTAGTTATCTTAGAGAAATTCCTATTCGTGAGCTAAAAGTTGACCAGTCTTTTGTAGCTAAACTCTCAGGTGCTAAAGAAGCCTCATTAGTTAAAACTATCGTAGATATATCTAAAAACTTTAGTCTTATTACTGTTGCTGAAGGTGTTGAAGAAGAGTATCAAAGAGAATATTTAATGGAACTTGGTTGTGACTTGTATCAAGGTTATCTTTTTTCTAAACCTTTAAGAAAAGAAGATTTTGAAGAATTTTATAACCTTAAATATGCAATAATTGTTCCAACTTTTATATTTTTACTATTTTCTTACATTACTTTCAGTTTAATCACACTACAATAAATAAAAATTAATTTGAAAAGTCAAACAATGAGAATAGATAAGTTTTTAAATTCAGTCAATATTACAAAGCGTCGTTCCGTAGCACAAGATATGCTTGCGAACAAAGTTGTAGAGATCAATGGTGTGCTTGTAAAACCAAGTAAAAATGTTGAGATAGGTAATATCATCACGATTAATTACCTAGAGAGTTCTAAAAAGTATGAAGTACTAGCACTTCCCACAACAAAATCAACACCAAAATCACTACAGCATGAATATATAAAGGAGTTATGATGACTTATGAGAGAGCAAAGATAGAATTTACCTCACTTTTTAACCATGAAATGGATGATACACAGATGCGAGAGTTTCTTGTTGGACTAACTCTTGATAAAAACACCTCAGTAAACACCATTGCAGCTGCAGCAGAAGTGATGAGAAATTTTTCTATCCCTTTACCTATAAAAGAAGAAACAAGAGCACAAGCAATAGATATAGTAGGTACTGGAGGAGATAAGATAGGCTCGTTTAACATCTCTTCAACAGTAGCACTTTTAGTAGCTGCATGTGGAGGAATAGTCGCTAAACATGGAAGTCGTTCTGTCACTTCAAAGAGTGGTAGTGCAGATATGTTTGAAGCACTTGGTGTGAGACTTGATCTAAGTTTAAACAATAGTGCTAAACTTCTTGAAGAGACAGGTTTTACTTTTATGTTTGCACAAAACCATCATCCTACAATGTCATTTATAATGCCTGTACGTAAAAGTATTCCTGATAAGACAATTTTTAATATCTTAGGACCACTTACAAATCCTGCGGGAGTTCAAAAGTCAATGTTAGGTGTATTTGATAAGGCTTTTGTACCAAAGATGCTAGAAGCACTTAAAATTAATGGTGCAACATCGGCGATGGTTGTGAGCTCTCATGAAGGAATGGATGAGATTAGTATCAGTGATATTACCTATGCATCGCGTTTACATAATGGTGTAGTACATGAGTTTGAGATAGATCCAGAATCCTGTATGATAAGAAAAATGCCTTTAAAAGCCATTATGGGTGGTGAGGCTAAAGAAAATGCAAATATACTTCGTCATATATTTGATGGTACTTCTACTGATGCACAGAGAGATATAGTACTTATAAACACAGCAGCTTCACTTATGGTGGATGGTCTTGCTCGTGATATGCAAGATGGTATGGAAATGGGGCGAGAAGCTCTTAAGAACCATAGAGGTAAAAAGAAATTAAAACAAATTATAGAAGTGAGTAATAAATTATAATGACACATATACTTAATGAAGATAGACTTTTTGTTCTGACAAGAGAACTCCTTAGAAATGTGAAAAATGGTGTAGTGATTCTACAAGGTGATTTAGCTGCTGGAAAGACTACACTAGTGCGATCTGTTGTAAAAGCTATGGGTTTAGCAGACATAGTAACCTCACCAACATTTTCACTACAGCAGTGTTATGGCGCAAGTGTTTTTCACTATGATTTATATAACCATGGACTTGATCATTTTCTCTCTCTTGGTATGCTTGAAGAGTTAGACAAAGTTGGTCTGCATTTTGTGGAGTGGGGTGATGACTCACTTATTGAATTGTTAAATAGTATAGGAATTGCAACAACAGTTATCAAGATAACTAAAGTCTCTGACGATGAAAGAGAGTATGAGGTTACGTATGCACACACTTAAAGCTGTAAACCTTAAGAAAAAGATAAAAAGCCTTGAGATAGTAAAGGGGATGAGTCTTGAGGTTTCTAGTGGTGAAGTTGTGGGACTACTAGGGCCCAATGGAGCTGGAAAAACAACTACTTTTTATATGATATGTGGACTTGTAGAAGCAAGTGGGGGTGAGGTTTTTTTTGATGGGGAAAACTTATCAGATATGCCTCTACACCAAAGAGCAATTAAGGGCATAGGTTACTTACCACAAGAGGCATCTATCTTTAAAGACTTAAGTGTAGAAGATAACTTAATGATAGCGGCGCAAGTTGGTATAAAAGGTAAAGAAGCACAGGAAAAACGCATCTTAGAACTCCTAGATATGTTTAACATTGAGCCTATTCGTTACCGTAAGGGTATCTCACTCTCTGGTGGAGAGCGTCGTCGTGTTGAGATAGCAAGAGCACTTGTAAATGAGCCAAAGTTTCTTTTACTGGATGAACCCTTTGCTGGAGTTGATCCTATCGCCGTTATGGATATTCAAAAGGTTATAAAGCAGTTAGTGTCTTATGATATTGGTGTTCTTATAACAGACCATAATGTTCGTGAAACTCTTGATGTTTGCGACAGAGCGTATGTTATTAAAGCGGGTGAACTTTTAGCGAGTGGTACGAGTGATGAGATAGGGAAGAACGAAGATGTTCGTAAGCACTATCTTGGTGAAAACTTTAAATTGTAAGGGATAGTGTAAAAGAATGGGAGCATTAAGACAAACGCAGTCAGTAGAGAATAAACATAAACTCTCAAATACACTACGTAACTGGCTCCCAATTCTGCACTCATCCTTGTCTGATTTAGGGGAAGCTATGGCTCCTTTTATAGAAGCAAATCCTGTAGTAGAAGTTGAATCAGGTTACGAAGAAGACTTTGAGGCGAAAATTCCCCGTAAGATTATCTCACGTGCTATTAGTAACTCAAGAACAGAACAGATAGAAGCACTGACAATACAACACCGCACTCTGTATGAAGTTTTAGATGAACAGCTTGGTGCACCACTTTTCCCAACTTCTATCTCTCAAAATATCGCACAGCATGTAATAGAGAACTTGGATGAATTGGGCTTTTATGAGGGTGATAGAGAGAGCTTTTGTCAAAAATATGATATCTCTTTAGAAATATTTGAAAAAACGAGACTGCGTTTTGCTCATATTGAACCACTTGGAATAGGGGCTAAGGATTTAGCAGAGTGTTTTATCTTTCAGCTGGATAGTGCAGAGATAAGTGATAGTGCTTACTCCTTAGCACTTGAAGTAATTAACAATATGCAAGAGATTCACAGCTACACTAAACATAAAGACTTCTCAGAAGTAATGCATGTTCTAGGAACTTTTAAAAACCCACCAAACATTGAGTATCAAGAAGAGTCTGCTCAAATAGTACCAGACTTGATGATATACTTTAATGAAGATGAAAATATAGAAGTAAAACTAAACGATGCCTACTATCCAACCATAAAGATAGATACAAACTATGGTGTCGAGCATGAGTTTATAAGTCAAAAGATTAAAGAGGCAAAATCTCTTGTAGATGCCCTTGATATGCGAAAAGCAACATTATATAAAGTTGGACTAATGATAGTTGAATACCAATATGAGTTTTTTACAGGTGGACAAATAATGCCACTCACCCTTAAGACACTTGCAGATGAGTTTGGACATAACCCTTCAACTATCTCGAGGGCTATTGCTAACAAGTATATAGCTTGTGATAGAGGAACCTTGGCTATGAAAGAGTTCTTTACTACGGCTATTGATGAAGATGTAAGTAATGCTGCCATAAAAGAGTTTCTTATWGCTCTTGTAAAAGAAGAGAGTAGGGTAAAACCACTGAGTGATATGAAACTACTTGCTTTAATTGAAGAAAAGTTCAAAGTGAAGATGGTGAGGCGTACCATTGCAAAGTACAGAAAACAGCTCAATATAGCAGGTTCAAGTGAACGTAAAAAACTTTACCAGCTCTCAGTCTAGATGAGTATTAAACAAAGACTTGATGAAGAGGTGCTTAAACGTAACTCTCTAGATGAAATAAATGAAAATAACTTAGACCCCATTATGGTAGCATACCGATACAAAGATCCAACAATTTCCCTTATATGTGCACTATTTGCTTATGGAAATGTAAAACAGATAGTAAAATTTTTAGATTCACTTGATTTTAATCTACTTAAAGCCAATGATGTAACTATAAAAGAGGCACTGCAAAATCACTATTACCGTTTTCAAAAAGCTGAGGATGTTGTAGCACTTTTTATAGCTCTCAAACGTTTAAACGCAGAGACAAGTTTAGAGTCGGTTTTTAAAGAAGCTTATATCGTTGATAAAAATTTGATAGATGGGATAAATGCTTGTATAGCTAAGATACTTTCTTTAAATACTCATAAAACGCAGGGGTATAATTTTCTTGTAGGTAAGGTCACAACAAAAACAAAAGGTGCTGGTGCACTGAAGCGTTGGATGATGTACTTACGATGGATGGTAAGAGATGATAATATTGACATGGGTTTATGGAGTGGTGTTGATAGGGCTGACTTGATTATGCCTCTTGATACTCATACCTTTAAAGTTGGGAATACGTTAGGTTTACTTAAACGTAAGACTTATGATTTAGAAGCTGCAATCGAGCTTACAAAAAAACTAAAAAGTTTTGATAAAAATGATCCTTTGAAGTATGATTTTGCCCTATATCGCTTGGGACAAGAGAAACAAATATAATTACTTCATGGTTTTTTTGATATAATCAATTAAAATATTTATGAAGGTGCCAAGCATGGAGTGCGAATTTCCAACTATTAACTCAAATAAACAAGAGATTAAAGAAATCTTTGAGAGTGTTAAAACTATTGCTATTTTTGGTCTTTCTCCAGATGAGACAAAAGCAAGTCATAGAGTTGCAAAGTATTTAAAAGAAGTAGGATTTAAAATAGTTCCAATTTATCCAAAAGAAGATGAGATTTTAGGTGAAAAAGTTTACAGAAGTCTTGAAGAAATTCCTTTTAGTGTTGATATGGTTAATGTATTTAGGAAACCAAAGGCACTTATCGCAGTAGCGCAAAGCTGTATCACTCGTGGTGATATAAAAGTATTTTGGGCACAAAAAGATATAGTAAATAACGAAGCAGCAGATATGGCAAAAAAAGCTGGTATGAAAGTTGTTCAAAACCACTGTAGTATGGTAGAACATAGAAATTTATAAGAGAGAAAGTATTGTTAAATTTAGAAAAGATATATGAAGCAAGAGAACGTATAAAAGATGTAGTAGTAAACACACCCTTAGCTTTTGCACCTTACCTAAGCGAGATTTGTGAGTGTGAAATCTTTCTAAAAAAAGAAAACCTTCAGGTGACTGGTGCTTTTAAAATAAGAGGGGCATATAATAAAATCGCTTCTTTAACTTCACAACAACATGCATCTGGTGTTATTGCTGCAAGTGCAGGAAACCATGCTCAAGGTGTAGCTCTTTCTGCTTCAAAGTTTGATACAAAAGCTATTATTGTTATGCCGGAATCAACTCCACTTACAAAGGTAAATGGAGTTAAGTATTATGGTGCAGAAGTTATTTTACATGGAAGTAATTATGATGAAGCATATGCATATGCAAGAGAGTATGCAGACAAACACTCTTTAACTTTCATACATCCTTTTGAAGATACAAAAGTTATAGCAGGTCAAGGAACAGTTGCTTTGGAGATTTTAGAAAAGTGTGAGTCACTTGATGCTATTATCATTCCAGTTGGTGGTGGTGGACTTATAGCAGGTATGAGTGAAGCTATTAAAGCAATTAATCCTGAGATAGAAGTTATCGGTGTAAGTGCCTCTGGTGCACCTGCCTTTAGAGAGTCTTATGATAAAAAAACTGCAGTAGATAGTACTCATGTTAGAACTATTGCTGATGGAATTGCTGTTCGTGATACATCTAACGTAACGCTCTCGTATGCACTTAAAAATGTAGATAAGATTATCTCTGTTGATGATGAAGAGATTGCCAGTGCAATTTTATTTTTACTTGAGAAACAAAAAATTGTTGTTGAAGGTGCTGGAGCTGTTGGTGTAGCCGCACTGCTTCACAAGAAACTTCCAGATATAAAGAACAAAAAAATTGCCGTAGTTCTCAGTGGTGGAAATATGGATGTTACACTGCTTTCTGTGATTATAGAAAAGGGACTGCTGAAATCACATAGAAAAATGAAACTAACAGTTACCCTTATTGATAAACCAGGTTCTCTAATGCGTTTTACGGAGATTCTACAAAACCTTAATGCCAATATTGTTCATATAGCATATGACAGAACATCAGTATCCCTTGCTTATGGTGATGCAAGTGTTACCGTACATATGGAAACTAAAGGTAAAGAACATCAAAAAACTATAGAAGAAGCATTAAAAAACGAGGGTTATTTAAGGGAGCTATAATACAATGAATTTTGTTACAAGAAAAGGCATTAATAAAGCAGTAGTTTTACTGAAAATTGTAAAAGACGGTAGATTGATAGTAGTTGATAGCGAAACAACTATACGTTTTATGAAACCAGATGAATTAAGTCTTATTAATGGGTTTAAAGTAAATGTAAAACATCAGTATTATAAAACAAATGTAGTCTCTTTTAGTAATGATGGAGACTATTTCGCTACATTAACTACTGATCGTAAAGAGGCATACCTTTATAACAATAAAACAAAAAAACGTATTGCGAAGGTAGATAGACACCATGGTGAAGTTTCGTGTGTTGGTATAGACCCTTTAAATCGTTATATGTTTTCATGTGGAGATGATGGAAAAACTTTTGCTATAGATATTAAAAGTGGCAAACTCGTTTTTACACTTCCTGTGCATGTGGATACTATCAATGACATAGTTTTTAGTGCGAATGGGAATTGGGTGGCAACTTGTAGTTATGATAGAAAGATATCTGTGTTTTCTCTTGTGACAATGACTGCAAAAAGAAAACTTAAAGCTCATGCTGCTGCTGTAACTAAGATGAAGTTTATAAAAGAGCATAGACTTATTAGTATTGATAAAAATTCATCTGCAATTATTTGGGATATGTATACAGGTAAGGTAGTCGAACGACTTCAGGGTATTCACGATGATGTTAGACAGATTGTTACAAGTAAAGATGATGAGTTTCTTTTTTTAGGAACTGCTCTTGGTTATGTTTTGGTATACGACCTTAACACATACGAGTTACTTTCCCCAAAATATATTAAAATAGCTTCACCCATTTCTGCATTAGAATTTAATGATGAAAAGCACCAACTCATAATTGGCACTGAAGATGGGTTTATTATGTCCTATAATATCTATGAGGGTGAGGAAAAACTCAAAATCATGCTTAAAAACAAAGAGTTTGACGCTATTCAAAAAGAGGCAGAATTTAACCCTATTTTAGCCTATACTCAAATTTACAACTTAGTATCAAACTTTTGGGAAAACATATTAGCCAAAGCAAAAATTGCACTGCAAAGTAACGATAAGGCTAAGGCCTTATTACTTCTTAATACTTTTAAAAATGTACCATCTAAAAACAAAATTATTAACAAAACACTAGCAGATTATGCTGAGTTTGCAAAATTTTCAAAATATGCAAAAAAAGGTAAGTTAGCACTTGCTTATAGCCTGTGTAACACATATCCGGCATATAAAGACTCAAAACTTTATAAGGCTTTAGAAGAGAGATGGAAAAAGACATTTATACAAGCACAAAAGTATGTACTTGACCCAAAAGGTATAGAAAGTGCAAAGGAAGTTTTTAAGCCTTATCGAGGCATAAGTGAGAAGACAAAATTAATACAGGAACTCTTAACACAGGGTGAAGTATACAAGCGTTTTCGCACTGCAATAGGACAAAAAGACTTTACTATTTGTTTTGAGTTGATTAAGCAACATCAGTTTTTAAAAGAGTTTCCAGAATACGAAGTTTTAATTAATTATGCTGATACACTCTACATTAAATCCCAAGAGTTACTTGGGAAAGGAGACACTAATTCAGCAATTAAAATGTTAAGGGTACTAGCTGTTTTTGATGATTTTAAAGAAGAAGTTAAAATATTAATGCATGATATAGAGACGAAGCAGAAGTTTTTCACTGCAGTGGAAAATGAAGAGTATGATAAAGCTTATGATTATATGACTCAGACTGAAGATTTACAAGATACTCCAGAGGGGCAAAAACTACAAAACAAATGGTATGGTGACTTAGCAAAAGCAAATGCATATGCTGTGAATGGTGATGCCTTAAATGTTAGAAAAGAACTAGAATTCTACATGAAAATGAGTGCAAAAACAACAGCAATTGCCACTGTATTTGCTTGGTGCTATATGGTTCAACTTGAAGATAGTGCTAGGGAAGGGGTTTCGCAACTAGCATTAGAAAAAGGGATAAAAAACTATATGTTACACTTTGGTCTTCAAGAACAGATTGAAAGTTACTTTATGCTTTTTCAAAATAAATATCCCTCTACAAAACTCACACTTGAACATCTTGCTCATGGTGCTACATCAATGTGGCGACCATCAATGATTGTTGCATCCATCCTAGACTAAATCTAGTCTATAGAATAGCTCCTCTTTTAACCTACAATATAGCTATTTTTTAGTATAATCACATAATATACAAAATTATAATTTTTTAGAGGAGACTTTTCATGCAAATAAGTGGTGCACAGATGGTCATTGAAGCTTTTATTGCTGAGGGTGTAGATACAGTTTTTGGTTACCCCGGTGGGGCAATTATGAATGTTTATGATGAGATTTACAAACAAGACAAATTTCAACATATTTTAAATCGTCACGAGCAAGCTTCAGTCCATGCTGCAGAGGGTTACTCAAAAGCAAGTGGAAAAGTTGGTGTAGCTATGATTACATCTGGTCCAGGATTTACAAATGCAGTAACTGGTTTAGCTGATGCATATATGGATTCTATTCCTTTAGTTGTTATCTCTGGGCAAGTTCCTATGAGCCTTATAGGTACAGATGCTTTTCAAGAGATTGATGCTGTTGGTATTTCTCGTTCATGTACAAAACATAACTACCTTGTAACGGATGCAAAAGATTTACCTCGTATACTTAAAGAAGCATTTTATATAGCTCGTACAGGTCGTCCAGGCCCAGTTCATATTGATATTCCTAAGGATGTAACAGCTCAAATAGAAGAGTTTGATTATGATATTGAACTTGATTTAGAGACTTACAAGCCACATACAAAAGGAAATCCTCGTCAAATTAAAAAAGCGATAGAAGCGATAGCTAAGGCTAAGCGTCCACTTTTTTACCTTGGTGGTGGTATTATCAATGCAAATGCAGCATATGAAGTAAGAGAATTTGTTCAAAAAACAGGTATTCCTGCTGTTGAGACATTTATGGCTCGTGGAGTTCTTTCTTTTGACGATAAACTTCTTATTGGTATGCTTGGTATGCATGGATCATATGCATCAAATATGGCGATGAGTGAGACAGATTTAGTTATCGGTCTTGGTGTTCGTTTTGATGACCGTGTTACAGGTAAACTCTCAGAGTTTGCAAAAAATGCTGATGTTATTCATGTGGATATTGACCCTGCATCTATCTCGAAGCTTGTAAATGCAGACTATCCAATAGTTGGTGATGTTAAAAATGTTGTATCTGATATGTTAGAGCAAGTTGGAAAGATTGATAGTAACAATTATGAGTCATGGAGAGAGACTATCATTAATTTTAATGAATTACATCCTTTAACTTTCCATGAAGATTCTGAGCGTATCAAACCTCAGTGGGTAGTAAAACGTGTTGGTGAACTTCTTGGTGATGATGCAAATATCTCTACAGATGTTGGACAGCACCAGATGTGGGCTGGGCAGTTTTATCCATTTACTAGACCACGCCAGTTTATAAGTTCATCTGGACTTGGAACTATGGGATTTGGTTTTCCAGCAGCTATTGGGGTTAAAGCAGCTTCTCCTGAGAAAACTTCTATCAACTTCACAGGTGATGGTTCAATTCTTATGAATGTTCAAGAGCTTATGACTGCAGTTGAGAAAAAGATACCAGTTATAAATATTATTTTAAATAATAACTTTCTTGGAATGGTTCGTCAGTGGCAGACTCTTTTTTATGATAAACGTCACTCTGAGACAGACTTAAGTGTTCAACCAGACTTTGTAAAACTTGCAGAAGCTTTTGGTGGAATAGGGTATAGAGTGAAAACTAAAGAGGAGTTCGATGCTGCTCTTAAAGATGCAGTTGAAAAAAATGTAGTTGCTTTTATAGAAGTAATCGTACATAGAATGGAAAATGTTATGCCAATGGTTCCATCAGGCGGAAGTCTATTTAATATGATGTTACTAGAGAAAAAGGGAGATAAGTAATGACTGAAGAGAATCAAAGAAGAGTAGTCTCAGTAATTGTTATCAATGAAGCGAGTGTTTTATCTCGCATCACGGACTTGTTCTCAGGGCGTGGTTATAATATCACATCTTTAACAGTTGCTCCTATCCCTGATAGTAGATATTCACGCTTAACTATTGTAACAGCCGGAAGTGTTCGTGTTATCGAGCAAATCACAAAACAGCTGCATAAGCTTATCCCAGTTTTACGTGTGTATGAGCATGAAGATATGGTTGAGAAAGAGATGGCCATGATTAAGATACCTATCACTGAAAATCTTAGTGATATAAATATCCTCTGTGAAGCTTACAATGGTAAGATAGTAAACACAGGTGAAAATACTATCATTGCAATAGTTACTGATGAACCAAAACGCATTGATAACTTTCTTAATGCGATTAAACGTTATAATCCTAAAGAGATAGTAAGAAGCGGTGCTGTAGCACTCGAGAGATAAAAGAAAATGAAGCTTAGTGAAATTGCACAACTTATCGGTGCAGAGTTCAGTGGGGATGATACAGAAATCACTTCAATGAATACACTTAGTGAAGCAAGTGCAACAGAACTCTCTTTTGTTGCAAATGCTAAATATATAAAAGAAATCCCCTCATCAAATGCAGCTGCTATTATCTGTGATACATCCACTAAAGACAAAGTTCCTTCTTCTATTGTAGCCTTAGTTGTTGATGCACCATATTGGCAAATGGCAGTTCTTACTGCTAAGTTTGCTCCAGCTCTAGAAGATACTATGTCGTCTAAGGCTATTATAGGTGAGGGTAGTATAATATCTGCTAAGGCTGAACTTGCAAATGGTGCGATAGTTGGTAAAAACTGTAATATTATGGCAGGTGTTTACATAGGCTCAAATGCTACAATTGGTAACAATACTACTCTTTATCCAAATGTAGTGATTTATAGAGACTGCAAGGTAGGAAACTCGTGTGTTATTCATGCTGGAACAGTTGTAGGTAGTGATGGTTTTGGTTTCGCATCTGATAAAAAGGGTGTGCATAAAAAAATATATCACATTGGAAATGTTGTTATAGAAGACGATGTAGAAATTGGCTCAAACACTTCAATAGATAGAGCAGTATTTGCCACTACATATATAAAACAAGGTGTTCGTTTAGATAACCTTGTTCATGTGGCACATAACTGTGAAATTGGTGAATATAGTGTTATAGCAGGCCAAACTGGTCTTGCTGGCTCTTCAAAGCTTGGACGTAGTACTATTTTTGGTGCACAGTCAGGTGTAGCAGGACATTTAGAGATAGCACCCTTTAATACATTTGCAGCACGTACTGGTGTAACTAAAACTATTAAAGAAAGTGGTAAGGTTTTTGCAGGATTTCCTTTTATGGATCATCGAGCATGGCTTAAAATTCAGGGTAAATTAGCTAGACTTATTAAATAAAACAAAGGATATTTAAATATGACTACAATTCCATTAAGTTCAACAAAAAAAGGCGTTATTTCAGTAACAAAAGTAGAGAGACCTTACGGTGAAGACAGTGCTCCTGTAGCAAGTATCGGTATATCTTTAAGCGGCAATGCTGAGAGTCCTGAGTGGAAAGTTCATCTTCCTATGGATAACTTAAGTGATGTTATTAAAGCACTTCAAAATATAAAAGACAATTCATAAAGATAGTCTTTTATATAAAGTCAAGAACTTAAAGTTCTAGCTTTATAGAGTTTTTAACAGAAAGAAATTTAGTTTTTTTACCCTCAAGGGGTACCTAGTCTGCATTGACCTTTAGGTCTTTGACAAACTCTTCTATACGTTTAATCCCCTTGCGTATACTTTGTATATCAGTAGCAAAAGAGAATCTAAAGTAACCCTCACTTCCAAATGCAACACCTGGTACTACCGCAACTTCTTTTTGTTCAAGTAAGTCTTTTGCAAATGCAAGAGAATCATTACTCACTTTTTTAATGTTTACAAAAAGGTAAAATGCACCATCTGGTTTTAAAACACTCAAGCCATCAACAGCATTAAATAAATCTACTGCTTCATCACGACGAGTAACAAATGCTTTTCTCATCATCTCTATATCTGCATCTGCACGACCATCAAGTCCTGCTATAGCTGCCATTTGAGTAATAGAGTTAATGTTTGATGTACTTTGTGATTGTAGTTTTTTTGTAGCTTTGATAAGTTCAGTATTATGAGCTGCCATATAACCAAAACGCCATCCTGTCATCGCTACAGATTTACTCAAACCATTTATAGTAACAGTTCTCTCAAACATATCTTGACTTACAGCTGCACTTGATGTAAACTCACCATCGTAGATAAGTTTTTCATACATCTCATCACTTGCTACAATGATATTTGTACCCTCTAGAACTTTTCCTAATGCTTTTAACTCTTCTTTTGTGTAAACACTTCCAGTAGGATTAGATGGACTTGTGAGAATTAACATTTTTGTGTTAAGAGTAATAGCATTTTTTAACTGCTGGGGTGTAATCTTAAATGCTGAAGTGTCATCAGTTAGAATCTCAACAACGTCACCTCCGCAGTATCTTACAAGTTCTGGATAAGTAACCCAATAAGGTGCTGGAATAATTACTTCGTCACCCTTATCGATAGTTGCTGAAAAAAGGTTAAATAGTGAATGTTTTGCACCATTGTTTACGATAATTTGATTTGGAGCATATTCTAAACCATTATCACGTTTAAGTTTAAGTGCAACAGCCTCTCTAAGAGCGGTTACTCCATCAACTGCAGTGTATTTTGTAAAGTCATTATTGATAGCTTCAATAGCTGCATCTTTTATAACTTGAGGTGTACCAAAGTCAGGTTCGCCTGCTGAAAAGCTTAGTACATCTTTACCCTGAGCTTTTAACTCTTGAGCCAGTGTTGTTATGGCAATTGTGATTGATTCAGATAATGTGTTTATGCGGTTAGTTAGCATTAAAAACCCTTAGGTGAAATTATTAAAGGATKAWRCYRAMMTWMKMWTWWATATAAGCTAAGGATTTTTAACTTTGCATAGATTTAATGAAAGAATCATAAATATGTTCTAGTTCAAGATCTTGCTCAAGTAGTTCTTTGTTGTCTTCAACTAAAATATGCTCTAGTATAGCTACACGCTTAAGCATATACTCAAACATTTCTTTATTGATGTCTGGAAGCATGTTATGCATAAATGGATCTTTACAACGGCCCTTAGCGATAACATGTGCAGGAATACCAATGGCAGTAGAACAAGAAGGGACCGCTTTGACTACAACAGAATTGGCACCAATTTTCGAATACTCACCAATTTCTATATTTCCAAGAATTTTTGCACCTGCACCTAAAACGGCACCTTGTCTGATAGTTGGATGGCGTTTACCACAATCAAGAGAGACTCCACCGAGTGTAACACCTTGATATATAAGAACATCATCCTCTATGATAGAGGTCTCACCAATAACAACACCTATTCCATGGTCAATAAAAACACGTTGACCGATAATAGCAGCTGGATGTATATCTATATGTGTAAAAATCTGAGTAAGACCCATAACCATTCTTGCTAAGCGTTTAAAGTTAGAAGTATGAAGTCTGTGTGCTATTCTGTACCAGGCAATTGCCCATACCCCAGGATAGTTAAATAAAAAGTCTATTTTAGAGTTGAGAGCTGGATCGTTTTTATAAGCATTTGAAAAGTCTTCTTTTATCTCTTTGTACAGTCCCATAAACTACCTTAACTTGTTGTTCTTAGATAACCATTTTGTGTAAGAATGATCTCTAGTTTTGATAGTGTATCATGTTTTTCTTTTTCTGTGATAAAACTGCTTTTGTTTAGATCTGTTTTAAGTTTGCTTAAAAGTTCATTACTGTCATAACCAATGGAGTTTAGTATGTCTGGAGTGCTTTTAGATTCTACTTTATTTAATAGAGTAAAAGAGTTATCATTAATCTGTATAGTATATTCATTTGGATGTGTAAAAAGATTATGACTCATTCCTAGTGCCTCTTGATATGCACCAACATTAAAAAAACCTAAGAAATAATCCTCTTTAGTAAGGTCAATATCATGGAGGTAGAGTGGTTTATCAGGATCAAAACCTATCTCACCATCACTATCGCAGGTTATATCCCATATAGATGCTGCTCGCATAGCTTCTTTTGTATGATGGTGAATTGGCATAACAGGAAAGTGTTGTTTTAACCCCCAGTAGTCAGGTAAACTTTGAAATATCGAAGCATTTATTAAATAACGTTCTTGTAGATTAACTTGGAGTTGTTTTAATTCACTTGCATTAATTTTTGATGTTAAATTCAAAGATTTCTTTATGATATTGTGTACAAGTATCTCTGCATTTGAACGGTCTTGAAGATTTATGTAGCCTAAATCAAATAGTGTAAGTAAAGATTCTATGTGGTCTAGGGCATCATGTAAGTATTCTATGCAGTTATCAGGGCTAAGGTGCGTGTAGAGTTCATTTAGCTCATGTATAAGTGGAGGATTGTTTTCTAGAAGGTTTAATAAGTCTTCATGATAGTCTTGTGTAAATAGTTCTAAAACTGGTGTAATAAGTACAGAATGAGATGCAACTACAAAACGCCCAGACTCTGTAAAAATATCAGGGTGTTTCACTCCCTTAGTATCCATGATTTCACCAAGTAAAAAGACAACACTACTGGAAAACTCTTTTATAGAATAGTTATGGAGTTTAGCATCAGTATGTTGTGCATAAGTAACCGCTAAACCACCACCAATATTTATGCTGTTTAAAGATGCAGCACCTAATACTTTAAGTTCAGCATAGATATTGCCAGCTTCTCTAAGAGAACGCTTAATGGGTGCTATATCTTCCATCTGAGAGCCAATATGAAAATGTATCATAGTAAATTTATCTAAAAGTTTGGCAGAACTTAAAAGTTTGGTGGCTTCAAGAATTTCTGTAGCGGTCAGACCAAATTTCGCATCCATTCCCGCACTTTTTGCCCATATTCCACTCCCGGTAGAATGTAGTCGTACTCTTAGACCTATACTTGGTACCATTAAGTCTGACTCTTGTGCCACTTGTATTATGGTTTTAAGTTCACCTAAACCTTCAATGGTGATAGTTATATCATGACCAGATTGTTTTGCTATAAATGCAAGAGTTATCATCTCCTTGTCTTTAAAACCATTGACTGTGATAGGGGAGTTGTCTAGAGACTTACTCATKGCTAGAATAAGCTCAGCTTTACTACCTGCTTCTAAACCATAAGAAAAATCTCTCCCTTCCTTAGAAACTGCTTCAACTACAAAAGGCAGTTGATTTACTTTTAGTGGAAAGACAGCTTTAAAATTACCTCTGTAATTATTTTCTTTTATAGAGTAGTTAAAAGAATTATAGAGACTATTTATCTGTTTTTTTATAAGGTGGGGGAAGCGTAAAACAATTGGTCCTCGAACATCTAAAGAGCGAATTTTTTTTGTTATCTCTAATAGAGAAGGTTTTGATTTATAGTTAACCAAAACCTCGTCTTTATCTATGATAAAGTTGTCATCTGACCATATATTTAAACCGTATGTATTCATAATAACCTAGAGGTGAAGTTTATTTTTAAAGTATACATCAATATCAAAGAAAACTTCACCATTGCGATTTGTATATGTTAAGCTGCTTTTATCAAGCTCTTTAATACTTTTTTTACCCATAACAGCAAGTACTACTTTCATACTTTTTATAAGGTTGTTGTGATAGTTTCCTATCTTTACTCCTTGTTTGAGTACAAGGTAAGAAGCTCGTTTTTTCTCATCTTGTGTTGCAAAACCAACAGGACAAACATGAGCACCAAATCCTGAACACATTCTAGCACGGATACAACCACCACTCATCATAAATCCACGAGCCATGCCAACAGCATCAGCTCCCATTGCTAGAGTAATGATAACATCATCAGGTGTCAGTATCTTACCACTTGCTATAATTTTAATGTCTTCTCTGAGGCCATGTTGTTTGAGTATAGTATCAAGAAGATATAAAGCATTGTTTGTTGTTAGTCCAACTGATTCCATAAGTTCAAGTGGTGCTGTAGCACTACCACCTTCTCCGCTATCGACAGTTATAAAGTCAGGGAGAGCTCGACCATCAGCCTTTCTCTGAGCCAGTTCTTCTGATAATTCTTCTATTGCACTAGCATCTGAGATTACTATTTTAAATCCAACAGGTTTGTCAGAGAGTTTTTGAAGTTTCTCGACAAAATCAAGTAAATCTTCTGTTGTATCGGCATACGGGAATCTGTTTGGAGAAAAAACATTTTGTCCTTCTGGAACACCTCTATAGTATGCAATATCAGCTGATACTTTAGCACCCGCAAGTTTTCCACCTGTCTGTTTGGCACCTTGAGCAATTTTTATCTCTGTCATAGTACAAAACTTCATTACTTTTTGGTATTTAGTTTCATCAAAAGTACCATCATCAGCTCTTACGCCATATAAACCTGAACTCATCTGAAAAATTATATTTCCAATACTATCAGGTACTGTTTTAGGAAAACTCTCTAGTGCAGCATCCCAATTGACACGAAACAGCACATGAGAAGCTTTATCATAGATGTATGTATTTTGAGTTCTTTTATGTAAAAGAATACTTCTGTACCACTTTAAAGCAACTCTTGCATTAAAAAAGAAGACACCTATTTTATATGCAAGTTCTGTGTAAGGTGTACTTGGAATAATATCTAAATAATCACAGTCATCTAAATCAGGTTTGAGTGTAAAGAGATGATTTGAAGTGAGTGAACCTTCACCTGTATTTACTGTTAGTCCAGTATTATGTCCTGCTATACTAAATGCTCTGATAGCCTCAGGACTGAGCGATCCATCACTCAGTCCTGAACGTAGTATTGGTGACTTAGATGTAAAAGGAATCTTTCTATTCGCTCCAAATACAACGCTCATATCTTCATCAACCTCTTCTTCATTAAGCACAGATCCAGAGTGTTTTATAACAAACCTTGAACCTGAAAAAGGTTGGTTTACGGAAAAAGATTGGTAGTTGGGAAGATTTTTTGCAGCTTTGTATACCCAGTCAATCTTATCTTTAGACTCATAAAAATTTTCATCAGCAAAGTATTGACGAAGAGGTTCTCTAAGTGCTTCAAATACATAACGCATACGTCCAATAACTGGATAGTTGATCAAAAGCGCTTGTTTTCGTTGTACATACTTGTCATATATAAAAAGTGCAAAGAGTAAAACAATAGCAACAATGATAAAAAATTCTATAAAGTTAATAAAAACATCCCAAACGGCATGCAGTAAATCCATTAAAAATCCTTGAGAAGTATAAGCTCTTCTGATTTAGCTTCTAAATTTTTTACCCATATAGTACCATCTTTCTTTTCATTTTCGCCAATAACACAACAAAATTTTGCATTTACCTTATCTGCGGCATTTAAGTGTTTTTTTAGATTCTTAGCTTTGTAGTCACAGACTACTTTATCGGTGAGACGTTTATCTTGAGTTAACTTCACTACAAGGTCTACGGCATCACTATCCATTGCACCTATGTAATAACCTTGGCGTTTGGGCTCTGGCATAACGATAAGCTCCATTAGTCTCTCTATCCCCATGGCAAAACCAACAGCAGGAGTAGGGCGACCATCTAAAAACTCTACAAGTCTATCGTAGCGTCCACCACCTGCAATTGCACTTTGACTTCCTATGTTGTCACTTACAAATTCAAATGCAGTCTTTGAGTAGTAGTCAAGTCCACGGACTAGGTTTGTATCTATTTCATAAGCTATCTCATTGTCATCTAAAATAGTTTTAWKKTYAYYWWWKTYAKSWTCACAAGCTCCACAAAGGGAGTTGATGAGTTTTGGTGCATTTTCATAAAGGCTTTGACAATGTGTATTTTTACAATCAAGCACACGAATAGGATTAGTAGTTTTTCTACGTTTACAATCTTCACATATCTCATCTTCAACAGACTCTATAAAGGATACTAAAGAGTCACGATATTGAGGCATACAGTTTTGGTCTCCTAAAGAGTTTAACTGTAGTCTATAACCGATACCACATTTTTTAAGAATGTCAGCAACCATCATAATCATAGTGGCATCTTCATAAATGCTATCAACACCAAAGCTTTCAACTCCAAACTGGTGGAACTGACGAAGACGACCTTTTTGTGGACGTTCATAACGAAACATAGAACCGTGGTAAAAAAACCTATGTGTTCCGCCGGCCTTATCTAATTTCTTCTGTACAAAGGCACGAACAACACCAGCAGTTCCCTCAGGACGTAGACAAACATCATTTTCACCCTTATCTATAAACTGATACATCTCTTTACCAACGATGTCACTACTTTCACCTACACTGCGTTTAAATAGAGCAGTCTCTTCTAAAAGAGGTGTTTCGATAAAATGAAAACCATAATTTTGTGCAACTTTAGTTGCTAAGTTAATGAAGTATGTAAAACGCTCATAATCTTCACTTAAAATATCGTTCATTCCTCTGAGTGACTTAATCATCTGTATCCTTTAGTAATAGTAATGCAAGGATACCATTTTTTATCTTTTGTTTTAATGATGAACCTTTTTTGAAGTAAAACTAGTGTAAAATAGACCTAATATAAATGCAGGAAAACAGATGACATTTGACAACCTTGAACTCTCAAGAGAAATTCTTCAAATCTTAGAAGAGAAAAAATTTAAAAACCCAACACCAGTGCAGACGAGTGTAATTCCTTTAGTCTTGTCAGGCAAAGATGTTATTGCTCAGGCACAAACTGGAAGTGGAAAGAGTGCTAGTTTTGTTTTACCTATTTTACAACTATGGAGTCAAACTCGTGATAATGCTAAAAAAGGAAAGATAAAAGTTCTTGTTTTAACACCAACTCGTGAACTAACTCTACAGATAGCATCTACATTTAATGAGTTTTCAAAGTATCTGGACAAGACTCCACAAGTGGTCAGTCTTATCGGTGGAGAAAAGATTGGAGAGCAACTCTTTGAGATACAAAAAGGCTGTGATATTCTTGTTGCAACAAGTGGGCGTTTTTTAGATGTGTTGAGAAAAAAACAGATGAACTTGTCACATTTAAATTATTTAATATTAGATGAAGCAGATAAGATGCTAAACCTCGACTTTAGCGAGGAACTAGACCTTATTTTAGAGTCTATTCCAAGTAAGAGACAAAACCTGCTTTTCTCTGCAACTTATCCAGAAAAAATGTTAAGTATCATCTCTAAAATAGTTACAAACCCAGTTGAAGTAAAAATACAAGAGACTCAAACAGTAGAGACAATAAATCAAAGAGTTATAGAAGTAAATCGTGAAAACCGTGGACCATTACTACGCCATATTTTAAAACAAAACAAGTGGAAGTTAGTCCTTGTTTTTATGGCAAATAAACGAGCAACTGACAACATAGCTGAGAAGTTTAGAAAACACGATATTAAAGCAGCTTCATTTAACGCAGACTTAGAGCAAGATGTAAGAAATGATACTCTTAGAGCATTTAAAGAAGCAAAGGTAAATGTACTTTTTGCAACAGATATTGCTGCACGTGGGCTTGATATAGATAATATTGACTGTGTTATCAACTACGACTTACCGCGTTCGCCTGCTGATTACATACATAGAATAGGGCGAACAGCAAGAGCAGGGAAGTCAGGAACGGCTATAAGCTTTATAGACCATGAAACACAGGCACATTTTAAACTCATAGAAAAACGCAGTGAAATAGTTCTTCCTCGTGAGACGATAGAGGGCTTTGAACTTCAAGGCGCGGCACCAAAGAAAGTGAAAGGTCCCGCTCCTGTTAAAGGAAAAGTAAAAAGTAAAAAAGACAAACTAAGAGAAAAAAATAAGTTGTCTTCTAAGGACTAAGCTCTTTTTTTAAGCTCTAGTCTATCATACATTGCAAGCATATTTTTGTAGTCTTCATGGAGTGTAACATCACAAAGTAGAGCATCTCCATCTAAAACACGAAGTGCTTTGTGAACTTTTTCTTTGCCAAAAACATTATAAAGTGCTTCTTCATACTCGCTAAACTCTAGCTCAGACTCTTCCATTTTTGCAAGTTCTACGATGATAAGACCAAATTTATCGGCTCCGTACTCTAAAAGTTCAAGTGCTTCTTCTGTCTCGCCTAAAACAAGAAGTACTTGTGCTTTAAACTCTCTAAGCGTAAAGTTGTTCACAAATATAACACCAATATATTTCTCAATGTTAAGAGCCTCTTCTAGTTGTTCAATTTCAATCATAACGTCTTGTGGATCATAGTCCTTAAAGTTTAAGACCATATCTCTAATGAGTTTTCCATTGTTCTTGTTGTTGTAGATTAAGTCTTCTATGGGATAGACTTCTGATATGCTAGGCACAATCAACTGACATGAGTAAAATCCAAGATAGTTGTACTCTCTTAAGTAACTCTCTTTATTCATTGTGTCTAAAATGCCTGTTAGATAGCTAAGCTCTTCTTTTGTACTCACTCCCTCATAACTCCAAGGGGAATACTCAAAACTTTTTTTACTACTTAAAAAAGGAAATCCAAGTTTACCATTGGAATCTATGAAGTGAGACTCAAGGTTAAAACTATCAGAAACTAAACTCATGTCAAAAGTAGGCACTTCAAAGCTATCCAAGTTCTCTAAAGAACGCCCTTGCATAAGCTCTGTCATGGTTCTCTCTAAAGATACTTCTAAAATAGGATGTGCACCAAAAGAGACAAAAAGAGTAGAAGTTTTTGGGTTTATCAAGGAGATAGCTGTAACAGGAAACTCTCCGCCCAAAGAAGCATCAAGAACTTCGACTATATAACCAAGAGAGCGAAGTTCTTCCACATCTTTACAAACTCTAGGAAATTTCTCAAGTACATCTCTAGGAAAACTTGGTAATGCATAACCATTTTTGATGATTTCTATCTTTGCATGACGTTCAAAGATTTCACTCAGTGCTTGGACTTGTGCTTCCTCCGGAGTATTACCAGTTGCTAAACCATTGCTAACATAGAGATTACTTAGAATGTTTAGAGGAATGTATGTGGTAGTCTTATCACTGCGTTTAATGAAAGGAAGTGCTACAACTTTATCTTCATAATCACTATTGTAATCAATTAGATCTTGGGCTGTAAGTTCATTTGTAGGGTTGTAGATAGCACTTAACTCTGCGTTTAAATACTCTCCTTCTAGTTCAAATGCCACTTCATCGGGATAGTATTTTCTTTGTGGGAGATAGAAGTCTATAAAAAAGTTGTTTGTTTGGAGTCTCTCTATATACTCGCCTAAAGCACTTGCCATAGAAGCCTCCGAAATAATACCTTTACCATTAGAGTAGATATGTCTTGGAGCTTCAACTGAAGTGAGATTAACAGAAAAACAGTTTGATAAAGGGTGCTTCTCTTGTGCAAAAGCAGTCTCACAACCAACCTCTGCCAGTGTGCTTTTCATTCTTTTTARTGACTCTTCSARKGAAGCRTCTTTRGAGAGWAGTTTCATTTACTGAGAACCTGTTTAACTGATTTTTTATCTTCTGATTTTATGATAAGGGTTCCTTTGAATTTTAACTGAATTATAGCTTTTTATTTTCTAAAGAGGGTATAAAGTACATAACTGTCTCAAAAATTCCTTCCATATAGTGACGCAGATAGATTTTATAGTCGTCTCTAATATTTAAAACCAATTCAGGTATCTTATACCAATCTTCCGCTTTATGATAGATACAAATAGCAAGAACGGGATGAGAATCCAAAATAGTTCGTTTAGCACCGAGTATAGCATCTTGTTCGGCACCCTCAATATCAAGCTTTATAAAATCAACTTCTTCGTTAATAATGTTGTCAATTGTGTCAACTTCGACACTCTGCGTTCCTTTTCCATATATGGTGGAAAATGACTTCTCTTCATTAAAGTAAAGAGTCTCTTTCTTACTTGAGACACCACAGGTTAGAAACTCTATGTTTTCATATGTAGCCAACTCGCGTTTGGCTATTCTAATATTCTCAGGTATTGGTTCTATGAGCCATATTTTAGCAAAGTCAGGATAGTTTTTGATAACTTCTTCTGCTGTGTCTCCAACATATCCACCACCATCAACAAAACGAATATTTTTTATATCAGGTACTATCTCCTTGTCAAAATACTGACCTAAATGATCATTTGTGAAACCTTCCATAAAGTTATAATCACTTGAGATCTTAAAATTTATGACTTTTGTAAAAATCTCTTTTGATTTCTCATCAGATAAAAGCTCATAAGTTTGTAAGTACTTCTCTCGGTTTTTAGAAAAATTATCTTTAAAGTCACTTATAAAAGGAGGGGATACTAAATCAAAAGAGCTATATTTACAAAGTGCTTTATACGAGATGTTTTTAAAACCCATCTCATCAAGTCTTTGTTTGACTTCTAAAGGGCTTCCTGTAGCTGTCCAAAGTATGATAGCATCAAGAGGTACATCCTCTATCTTTAAAATCTCTTTTTTTCGTGAACGCTGTACTCTAGAAAAATCATCAATGATTCCATCAACTTCTATAAACTTTTTCACACTTTTTGTGAGTTTGTTTATACCAAGAATATACTTTTTAACATCCTGTGAGTGGATAAAAAGTTCTACTAACTCTTTATCCTTTTCATTGATATAGTCACTTTTAATTAGATTGATAGGTATTTCTTATCTATTGATATTGTTTAATATGCTTGTTGTGATTTCTTCACGGGAGAGTGTTGCATCTATCTCTATGAGTTTTATGTTTAGGAGGATTGTTGCTTCAATGATAGCATCTTGGATATCTAAAAGATACTTACTTCCACGAAGTTCTATTCCATCTAACTCTTTTTGAGAAAGTCTATACTCTAGCTCTTCTTTTGTTAAACGCAGCAAAAAAACTTTTTGTGGATATACACCATTAGTTGCGAAATCATTCAGAGAAACTATCTCCTGTGTTTTTAATTCACCTTGAGTGAGAGCATATGCCACACCACTTACAGCACTTCTATCACTTATAATCATTTTCGTATTTATATTTGGTTCTATTACCTTGAGCATATGTTCAGCGCGGTCTGCTAAAAAGAGTAGAAACTCAGCTTTTTTACTCTCTACTCTTGCAGATAGAAGCATCTCTCTTATCTCTTTACCTATCTCAGTAGCCCCTGGTTCTTTTGTGATAATAGCATCAGGAAACTTTTTACTCAGGGCTTGTATCTGTGTACTTTTCCCCGCTGTATCTATACCTTCTAGTGCGATGTACATGTAGTCATATTTCCTATGATTTTTTGAACAGGCGCTGGTATTATATGCTCAGTTTTTCCGTTAAACTTAAGCAGGTTACGAACAATAGATGAGCTTATAAAAGCATTTTGAAGTGTTGGCATAAGATATACAGTCTCTATACTCGTGTCAAGAGAGTTATTTAAGTAACCTAGTTGTAGCTCATACTCAAAGTCACTCACAGCACGAAGACCACGAATCAAAACTCCAGCTTCATATTCATGTGCTAAATCAATAGTAAGGTTGTCAAATCCAACAACACGTACATTTTTTAAGTCTATTACAGCAGCTTTTGTCATTTCTATACGTTCTGTCAGTGAAAACATTGGTTTCTTATCCACTGAAGCAGCAACTGCAACTACTAGTTCATCAAAAAGTTTTGAAGCCCTCTGTATTATGTCAATATGACCATTTGTAACTGGGTCGAAAGTACCAGGATAAAGTGCTGTTTTTTTAGAGTTCATTTCTATTTCCATCTTTTATATAAGTTGTTTTGTATACCAAGCAGATCAAACCATTTGCCAATGACAAAATTTTCCATCTCATCGAGCGTCTGTTGTTCTGAGTAGTAAGCCATGACGGGTGGAGCTATAATAATACCAAGGGATGCTAGTTTTTGCATGTTTTCTAAGGCAATAGCTGAAAATGGCATCTCTCGCGGAGCAAGAATGAGTTTTTTCTGCTCTTTTATCATAACGGCAGCACATCTTGTAACGAGGTTATCTGAAATGCCACAGGCTATTTTTGCTAAGGTATTCATGGAACAAGGTGCGATAATCATAGCATCAGTACCAAAAGAACCAGAAGCTACACTCGCACCTATATCATTGTTCTCATGTACTGTAACATCACCAAGTTCTTTACTTAAAACTGTTTTAGAATTCTCAGACATTATAAAGTGTTTTTGTACATCTTTTGGAAGTAACGTTAGGACTTTTAAACCTAAATTTACCCCACTTGCACCACTAGTTGCTACAACAATTTTCACCTATTTTATCTCCGCACTGTTTCTAGCAGTCACAACTGCTTTTAATTTTTTACCTAAAGAATTAACAACTGTAATTCTCTCACCAAGTCGACCATTTTGTTTTGCTTTAGCTAAAAAAGATATGGCAATGTTTGAGTCTGTTACAACAACATTTATGGTTGCTCCACGTTTGACTAAAAAAAGACCTATAACATCCCGGTCAGTAAGGATAAAGTCTTTTTTAACTCTATGCTTTACTTGAAGTGTAGCCTTCTTTATCTCTTGAAGTGGTAACGCTCTAAACTTTTGTAACATTATACTCTTTTTTTTAGCATTTAAAAAAGAGAGTTCATCATCTTTTTGTATCGTTTGTGTACTAATTATGACACCTATATGGGCTTTTACAAGATAGTTGAAGAATATCTTTTTATTATCATCTGTTTTAATGTTAATTATGCCTTTATTAGACAAGTGTGCCTTTTTATGTAGACTTATTTTATAGTTCTTGGGCATTTCATAAAGATATGAACGCGGTGAGACAGAGATACTGTGTATATCGATATCTATATAGTTTTTTATATACACTTCTCGTAGGTATAACTTTAGCCTATCTATATTTATAGGACTTTCTTGTGTAAACTGTGTATAATTATGTTTAGAAGATATATTCTTGTATCCAAGACTATTGAGCTTGTGAAGTAGTGTTTTTGTTTTTATTCTTAATGAGTGTCTATTCTTATCTATATCAAAAAGTTTAAGATCTGAGCTTGAGTATTTTATAATGTCAGATACTAGAACATAGTTTTGTTGTATGACATAGTTACTTTTGAGTTGAGTATTTGCAGATAAGTGAAGTAAAAAAGTAAAAGATAAAATAAATAGTAGTTTCATAAAATGTATTATATCTTAGATAATTGGATTTTGTGTGTATGCTAGATGGTACCAGAGATGGGATTTGAACCCACAAGCCGTGAGGCGGCGGATTTTGAATCCGCTATGTATACCGTTCCATCACTCTGGCGTTTGTGATTGTTAAAAATGAAATAATAGTCATATATTACTTAAAAGTAAATAAGATAATGCCGATTATGTAGGTATGGAACTTTTATTGCTAGATTTAACTTAACAATAAAACAAATAATTTTTCGGAGGTGCATCATGCGAGTTACCCAGAGTATGTACTATAATGATATTTTTGCAACAAACAATTCAAAGCTTAATAAGCAACTTTTTGATGTAAACAAACAGATAGCATCTGGATTAAAAATACAGTATGCTAGTGATGATGTTAGAACATTTACTGAAACTATGCGTCTTGATAATGAGTTAGCGACAATTGCTCAAACAAAAAAAAGTATAGAGAGTGGTTATAAAGTCTCTAATCAAACAGATGTAACAATGAACGAGTTTACTGATAGTATGAATAGGATGAGAACTCTTTTAGTTCAAGCATCTAATGATACAAATGACTCTACATCTAGAGATGCAATTTCAGCTGAGCTGAGAGGAATAGAAAAAAATCTTATCTCATTAGCAAATACATCTATTAATGGTCAGTTTTTGTTTTCAGGTTCTGCAATAGATATCAAACCAATTGCTGATGATGGAACATATAAAGGGAATAGCTTTTCAATGAATGCATTTTTAGGCTCTGACAATCAACAAAAGTATAATATAACTGGTTCAGAACTCTTTTTAGGTGAAGAGACTCAAGTTAAAAGAAAAATCACTACTAATGTTGCACATTCAAATTTATTAGGGGGAGGTGCTCTCAGGGATTCAAGTTCAATGCGTGAACTTATGGGTGACAAGAATAGTGTGTCACCTAATACACCTGTTTTTTATCTACGAGGTACAAGAAGTGATGGAACTTCTTTTAAGGAAAAAATTGACACATTAAGTGATACTGATTCAATTAGTGATCTTTTAGCAAAAATAGAAAATATTTATGGAAACAATACTGTAAATGTTTCATTAAATGACAGTGGCCAAATAGTTATAGAAGATAAACTAAAGGGTTCGAGTAAATTGGATTTTCATATGGTTGGTGCCATTGATTATACTGATGGTACAGCAGGCTTTGCTGATGTGGGAGATATTGACACACTTGATATAGCAGGAGAGACAATATATCCACCTACAGGAGAACTCTATATCAAAGAGTTTTCAAAATCAGATTTAGTCTCTCCTACAACTATTGAGGGGTTAACATATGACAGAAATGATTTTATGCAAAAAGGTTCAACTCTTTCATCAAATGTGCCGCAGGTTATAAAAGGGTATAACAAAACTGTTATTCCTTTTGGAGAGTTAAATAAAAATGCTTTTGCTACGGACTCAACTAAACTTTCTGATGTTGCTGATGCAAAAGAAATGATACCGGCTACGACTCCTAAAACATATAGTTTAGATGGAGTGCAATTGATTTCAAAAGGTACTGATATAAATGGAAATGTTGTAGATTTACAGATAGATTTAAAAGATGCAGGTTCTACATTTTCATTAAATGGTAGTGCACCATATAATATTTATAATGTTGATGGAACACAGGCAAATGCAAATGACATGACATATAAACAACTTATGGATGTTATAAATATGGCACAAACAACAACACTACCAATTACACCAGCTTCTCCAGATCCAGTAAAAGACTATCAAGATGCAACAAAAGCAAGTACTTTTCTAGGAAATACTTCACTTACATATGATGGAAAAATACAATTTGAAGATATAAACAATGCAAAGACAAAAGCGACAATGTCTCTGTATGATACAAATAGTAATGACTTTAGTATCGGGGCTGATGCTTCTGTTATGACATTTAATACCAATAATGCACTAACTGTACGTGACCCAAAAACTGATTTTTTTAAAGAGATAGATGAAATTATTAAAGCTGTTGAAAACTACAATAACAATCCTGATTCAAGTTCTCCTGATATTAGGAATGTAGGAATTCAAAATGCAATTACAATGATGGATGACTTACAAGATCATACATTTAGAACACAGTCTGTTGCAGGATCCCAGTCTAATACATTGAGTGATTCACTCGAAAGAGCAGGTATACTTGAAATAAGCACAATGAGTCTACGCTCATCTGTAATAGACACTGATTTAGCAGAGTCATCACTAAGACTTTCTCAGTTAACATTAAACTATCAAGCAATGCTCTCAACTGTAGGTAAAGTTTCTCAACTAAGTTTGGTTAATTACCTCTAATTTAGACCTTTTTTATTGCAAAATGCCAAATAAATCCTTTATGGAATATTTTTGGCTATACTTCTTATAAATTTACATTTATGGATTTATTAGTTTGAAAGATACTTTTTTTATTATAGTTTTTGGTGTTTTAGTTTATCTCGGTTCTTCAACTATTCTTGGTAGTAGTGCATTAATGGGAAGTTATGGAGTGGTTTTTTCTTTATATAACCATCTCTACTTTGGATATTTTTCTTATGTCTATCTTTTTATCTTAATTGTACCTCTATATTTTTTGTATAAAAATCCACTTTTAAACTTTAGATCAGCAGAGTTGACTACCGCCTCTTTTTTGACACTTTTTTCATTCTTACTAGGACAGGCTTTACTCGTTGAAAATGATTTAAGAGGAAAGTTTGGAGCAGATTTTGTCGATTTTTTAAGCCCATATATTGGTGTTTTTGGTTTATGGATATTTTGGTTTATCATTACATTTATTTCTATAATAATAGTTTTAGATAAAAGTACTTCTGAAATCTTAAGTTTGATTTACTCTTTTGCGGGTGCTAAAACTTCAAATCTTCGTTTCAAAAAAACAAAACAGATAGAACTTAAAGAAGAAGTACTTACAGAAGAAGAATTTAAAGCACCTTTAGAAGAGAAAACAGAAGCTAATATAGAACTTACAGAAGAAGAGTTTGAAGCACCTTTAGAAGAGAAAACAGAAACTAATGTAGAACTTATAGAAGATATAGAGACACCTAGTTACTTAAGAAAGAAACCTGAAGTTGATTCTATCGAGAGTGAAGGAGAAGAAGCACCTATAGAAACAAAAGAAACAAAAAATCTTTTGTTCATAGTCCAAGAGGTTAAGGAACAAAAGGGTGCTGTCGTTGTTGACGAGTTAGAAGAAAATACTAAACTTTTAGCTGGTATGGACAAGGGAAAGGTTGAAAAACCAAAGAACTTCAAACTACCATCCGTAGAGTTTTTACAAAAAGCACCAAAAACAGCAAAAAATGTAGATGAGAGTGAGCTTGATGATAAAATCCGTTATCTTATTGAGAAACTAGCACACTTTAAGATAGATGGTGATGTTGTACGAACTTATGCAGGTCCAGTTGTCTCTACATTTGAGTTTAAACCAGCGGCAAATGTAAAAGTAAGTAAAATTCTAGGTCTTCAAGACGACCTTGCAATGGCACTCTCAGCTGAAACTATTCGTATACAGGCACCAATTCCTGGAAAAGATGTTGTAGGGATAGAGATACCAAATGAAACAGTAGATACTATATATCTTCGTGAGATTTTAGATGATAAACTCTTTAAAGACTCCTCTTCTCCTCTTACAATTGTTTTAGGAAAAGATATAGTTGGTAAACCTTTTGTAACAGACCTTAAAAAACTTCCTCACCTTCTTATAGCAGGAACTACAGGTAGTGGTAAAAGTGTTGGTATAAATGCAATGATACTTTCACTTCTGTACAAAAACTCACCAGATCAGCTGCGTTTACTTATGATAGACCCTAAAATGCTGGAATTTTCTATATATAATGATATTCCCCACTTGCTTACACCAGTTATAACAAAACCAAAACAGGCAATAGCAGCACTTACCAATATGGTAGCAGAGATGGAACGTCGTTATGAACTTATGGCTGAGACAAGAACAAAAAATATAGAAAATTATAATGAGAAGATCAAAAAAGAGGGTGGAGAACACTTTCCATATATAGTAGTAATCATAGATGAATTAGCTGACTTGATGATGACAAGTGGAAAAGATGTGGAATTTAGCATTGCTAGACTTGCTCAAAAGTCTCGTGCATGTGGTATTCACCTTATAGTAGCAACTCAGCGTCCATCTGTTGATGTTGTAACAGGACTCATTAAAGCAAATCTTCCTTCTCGTGTTTCTTATAGAGTAGGGCAGAAGATAGATAGTAAAATTATTTTAGACCAAATGGGTGCAGAGTCACTACTTGGTCGTGGTGATATGCTTTTTACTCCTCCCGGCACAACTGGACTAGTGCGTTTACATGCACCATGGGCAACAGAAGAAGAGATAGAAAAAATTGTAGACTTTATAAAAGCACAACGTGCACCAAACTACGATAAAAGATTTTTAGTAGAAGAGAACGAGTCAAGTAGTTCATCTTTAAATGATTTAAATGAAGAACTAGATGAACTCTACGAAGATGCTAAAAATATTGTTTTAAATGACAGAAAAACTTCTATATCTTACCTACAAAGAAAACTGCAAATTGGATACAACCGTTCTGCTCGTGTTATAGAACAGCTTGAGCACGAGGGTGTGCTTTCTTCTCCAAATACTAAGGGTATTAGAGAGATACTATAATGAGCAAGCCTATTCTTATATTTACCGCGTTTAAAAACTCCTTTAGAGTTGTGGTTAAAAACTTAGAGTCACTTAGCGTAATACAGATTCAAGATATAGAAAAGTTTGTATCTATAAGAAAGGGTGTATTTGATTTTACTACTTATTCTTTTGTCATTCAAAAAAAGATAGAGTTTAAAGAGTTTGTAAAAATCATTAAACTTAGTACCTTAGATGCTTCTTGTATAGATAACCCCGTTGTAAGTCAGGTAAAGCCTCGTGTGAGCTTTGGGCAGTATAAGGGCATGTTGTATGCAGAACTACCAGATTCCTATCTATTATGGTTAAAAGAGAACTATTCCGGTGCTCAAAAAAGTATTTTACAAGAAGAACTTAAAAATAGAAGGCTTTAGTGTTACATAAACTCACACTGTTCAAATATGCTAGAATGTTAGTGTTTACATTCGTAACACTTTGAAAATGATTACGTATCTTTAGCTATAATGTTTGTCAAATTACTCGTAATAGGAATAACTATGGCATTTTTAGAAGATTATAAAGCACATGTTGCTGAGAGAACTGCACTTGGTGTACCACCATTAGCACTGACAGCTGTGCAAACAGCAGAAGTTATCGAACTGATTAAAACTAATTGTACAGATGAGTTACTTGACTTACTTACAAATCGCGTAGCACCTGGTGTAGATGATTCTGCACAAGTTAAAGCAGCATTTTTAAATGAAATTGCAGCTGAGAATATCACTGTTGATTCAATCTCAGCAGTAAGAGCAGTGGAAATGCTAGGGATGATGTTAGGTGGATTTAATGTTCTTCCTATGATTCATGCACTATCTTCATCAAATACAGAAGTTGTTGATACTGCTGTAACTGCATTATGTAAAACTCTTTTAGTTTACGATGCATTTAACGATGTAGAAAAATTACATAAAGAAGGCAATGCAGCAGCTACTAAAGTTCTTACTTCATGGGCAAATGCAGAGTGGTTTACTTCTAAGTCACCTATTCCTGAAGAAATGACTATTACAGTTTACAAAGTTCCAGGTGAGACAAATACTGATGATTTATCTCCAGCTTCTGAAGCATTTACTCGTTCAGACATCCCTTTACATGCAAATTCACTTCTAGTTAACAGAATGGACAATCCATTAGACACACTTAAAGAACTTAAAGCAAAAGGTAACCCAATTGCTTATGTTGGTGATGTTGTTGGTACTGGTTCTTCACGTAAATCAGGTGTTAACTCTGTTCAATGGCACCTAGGCGTAGATATTGAAGGTGTTCCAAACAAACGTACTGGTGGTGTTGTACTCGGTCAAACTATCGCTCCTATTTTCTTTGCAACTTGTGAAGATTCAGGTGCTCTTCCTTTAGAACTTGATGTTTCAGCAATGGAGACTGGTGATGAAGTTACTATTTACCCTTACAAAGGTGAAGCTCATAAAGATGGAAAATGTATTTCAACTTTTAAATTAACTCCAAACACTATTACAGATGAAGTTCAGGCTGGTGGTCGTATTCCACTTATTATTGGTCGTGGTCTTACTTCTAAGGCTCGTGCTGTTTTAGGTCTTGGTGCTGCTGAAGCATTCTTAACTGCTGAGCAACCGGCTGATACAGGTAAGGGTTATACGCTTGCACAAAAAATGGTTGGTAAGGCTTCAGGTCTTGCTGGTGTTCGTCCAGGTATGTATGTAGAGCCAGAGATGAATACAGTTGGTTCTCAAGATACAACTGGTCCTATGACTAGAGATGAGATTAAAGAACTTGCAGCACTTGGTTTTAATGCTGACCTTGTACTTCAAACTTTCTGTCATACAGCAGCGTATCCAAAACCATCAGATGCAGAAATGCATAAAAATCTACCTGCGTTTATCTCTAATCGTTCAGGTATTGCTCTTCGTCCAGGTGATGGAATCATCCACTCATGGTTAAATAGAATGGTTCTTCCAGATAGTGTAGGTACTGGTGCGGATTCTCATACACGTTTCCCAATTGGTATCTCTTTTCCTGCAGGAAGTGGTGCTGTTGCATTTGCTGGTGTTACGGGTGCTATGCCTTTAAGCATGCCAGAATCTGTACTTGTTAAATTTTCTGGTGAAATGCAACCAGGAATCACTTTACGTGACCTTGTAAATGCTATTCCTTATGTTGCGATTCAACAAGGACATTTAACAGTACCTAAAGAGGGTAAAATAAATGTATTTGCTGGTAGAATTTTAGAGATTGAAGGTTTACCTGATCTTAAAGCTGAGCAAGCATTTGAACTTTCAGATGCATCTGCTGAGCGTTCTGCTGCTGCATGTACAGTTCTTCTAAATACTGCTCCAGTTGAAGAGTACTTAAAATCAAATGTAACTTTACTTGAAGCTATGCTTGAAGATGGCTACTCTGATGCTACAACTATCGAGCGTCGTGTTGGTAAAATGAAAGATTGGTTAGCTAACCCTACGTTAATGCAACCAGATGCTAATGCAGAGTATGCAGCAGTAATCGAAATTGATTTAAATGAAATTACTGAGCCAATTTTAGCTTGTCCAAATGATCCAGATAACGTTAAACTTTTATCTGAAGTTGCTGGTACTCCACTTGATGAAGTATTCTTAGGTTCATGTATGACTAATGTTGGTCACTACCGTGCTGCTGGTGAAATTATGAGAGGTGAAGGTAAGCATAACGTTGAGAAATTTTGGATTGTTCCACCAACTAGAATGGATGAGCAACAACTAATCAACGAAGGTTACTATGAAGTTTATAAAGCTATAGGGGCAACTACGGAAGTTCCAGGTTGTTCTTTATGTATGGGTAACCAAGCGTCTGCTCGTAAAGACTCAACAGTTTTCTCAACATCTACACGTAATTTCAACAACCGTTTAGGTAAAGGTACTCAAGTATTCCTTGGTTCTGCAGAGCTTGCAGCATTATGTGCAAAACTTGGAAAGATTCCTACTGTTAAAGAGTATATGGACTTCGTACCTGCAAAAATTGCTGGTAAAGAAGATGCTATATATAAATATCTTAACTTTAACGAAATTGAAAACTACCACCTTGAGCCACGTACTATTGCTGAAGAGAAGTATGGTGTAACTGTTAAACCAGTATAATTAAAAAAGAGTAAAGTAGTAATACTTTACTCTTTTACCTCAAGTACACAAGTATGATGTGGTTATAGTAGATTCAAGTTCTACTATGATGACTTTGATACGGATAAGCCTATACTCGTATGTTTGAGTTAAAGGTTTAAATATTTAAAACCTATCCGTTAATCAGGTCGTACTCAGATGGTATAAAAGGCTCAAACTCTTTTATGCTCATCGCTTTATTAACTACTTGCTTAGTAAAGTTAATCAAGATGGCATTGTCCAACTGATCTTTATACTCTATAGACTTTAAATCAGAGTCTATTATATTTATAGTGTAGTGCACAGATTGAAACTCAGCTACATATTTATTTTTATCTATTTTTCTTGCATTTTTAATTATCTTAAAAAAATCAATGCTATTGTGTAGCTTTTTAACTATAACCTGTTCCAAATCTGGTTCAATTATAGTTGCCATATTCTTATTGATATAGATAAGTTTTGAACTTGGTTTAAGGTACTCCCAAAGTGCGTACTGTGGTTTCATTGCCTTAATATGACCACTATACTCTAAAGTATTGCCCTTATCGTTTGTTACCACCTGTCTAAAGTCTGCTTCATATGAATTCATGGAAAAAACATCAGAAAATGAAAGAGTGAAAAGTAGAGCGAATAAAAAAATGTATCTCAAATGGTATCCTTTATGTAAAAGAAATTATAGCAAAAATTACATTTATACTTTTTATTAGATTATATGTGATAAAATAGGGGCAATTTCACTATTACTATATAAGAAACTATATAGTAATAGATATAAGGCAACGAATGCTACTTGGACTAATGGGGAAGGTTTTTGGTACATCCAATGACCGTGAATTAAAAAAATATTTAAAAAGAGTAAAAGCAATAAATGCTCTTGAAGCTCAATATGAGCCAATGAGTGACGAAGAACTCAAATCTGCATTTGATGCATTAAAGTCAAGTATACAAGATGAGAGTAAGACACTAGATGATGTTCTTATTGATTCTTTTGCAATTACAAGAGAAGCGAGTAAGAGAACACTTGGTATGCGCCATTTTGACGTACAACTAATCGGTGGTATTACTCTTCATGAGGGTCGTATTGCTGAGATGAAGACAGGTGAGGGGAAAACACTTGTTGCAACTCTTGCTATCACTCTCAATGCCATGGAAGGCAAGGGTGTTCATTTAGTAACAGTAAATGATTACCTTGCTTCACGTGATGCATCAGAGATGTCACCGCTTTACAACTTTCTCGGATTTAGTGTTGGAACAATTTTAGAAGATGAGCATAATCCAGAGCAAAAAATCGCTGCTTACGAGTCTGATATCACATATGGCACAAATAATGAGTTTGGATTTGATTATCTAAGAGATAACATGAGTTACTCTAAGGACCAGATGGCGCAACGTGGTCATCCTTTTGTAATTGTAGATGAAGTAGATTCGATTTTAATCGATGAGGCAAGAACACCTCTTATTATTTCTGGCCCTACAAATAGAAATATGCAAGATTATCAAAATGCAAATAGTGTTGCAACAACTTTAGTAAAAGATACAGATTTTACTGTCGATGAGAAAGATAAAGTTATACTTATAACAGAAGAGGGTATTACTAAAGCAGAGACTCTTTTTAAAGTAGACAACCTATACAGTGCAGAAAATGCTTCTCTTTCACATATTCTTGACCAAGCACTTAAGTCTAACTATCTTTTTGAGATAGATGTTGATTATGTTGTTCGTGATGGCGAAGTTATGATTGTMGATGAGTTTACTGGACGTATTAGTGAAGGTAGACGTTTTTCTGAAGGTCTTCACCAAGCACTAGAGGCTAAAGAAGGTGTTGAAATAAAAGAAGAGACACAAACTCTTGCTGACATTACATTTCAAAACTAYTTTAGAATGTACGATAAACTTGCAGGTATGACAGGAACTGCAGAGACTGAAGCTACAGAATTTGCTCAGATTTATAACCTTGATGTTGTCTCTATCCCTACAAATATTCCAATTGGTAGAAAAGATTTAAACGACTTAATTTATAAAACAGAAGAAGAAAAATTCAATGCTGTAATTGATACTATCAAAAAGCTCAGTAAAACAGGACAACCGGTACTTATAGGTACTGCCTCAATTGAAAAGTCTGAAGCACTTCATGAAGTCCTAAAGCGTGAAAAAATCGTACATACAGTACTTAATGCCAAGAACCATGAACAAGAGGGTGAAATCATTAAATCCGCCGGTGCTAAAGGTGCTGTTACTATTGCAACTAATATGGCAGGTCGTGGTGTAGATATTAAAGTTAATGACGAAGTAAGAGAGCTTGGTGGTTTATATATCATTGGTACAGAACGTCATGAGAACCGTCGTATTGACAATCAGCTTCGTGGACGCTCTGGTAGACAGGGTGATGCAGGAACAACGCAGTTTTATCTATCGCTTGAAGATAATCTTCTTCGTATCTTTGGTAGTGATAAGATTAAATCTATCATGGAAAGACTTGGTGTTGAAGATGGGGAGTATATAGAATCTAAAATGGTTACTCGTGCCGTTGAAAAAGCTCAGAAGAAAGTTGAGAATATGCACTACGAAGGTCGTAAGCAGATTGTTGAGTATGATGATGTTGCAAATGAGCAAAGAAAGATTATYTATAAGTTTAGAAATCAACTACTAAGTGAAGATTATGACATTTCAGAAAAAATCAATATGGTTAGAGAAGAGTATATAACACATATCTTACAACTTTGTGATATTTACGAAGGTGGTGCTAGAGAAGATTTTAATCTCCAAACACTTTCTGAACACTTACAAGAAAAAATAAATTTTGCTTTAGAGACAGAACCTTTAAAAGAGTTAGAGTATGAAGAACTTTTTGACAATGTAAACACTACTATTAAAAAATCTTACGATGAAAAAATGAGTGTTTTAGAAGAGAGCGTTAAACATGATATTGAAAAAGAGTTTTATTTAAAAGAACTTGATAGTGCATGGAGAGACCATCTTTATGAGATGGACAATATGAAAACAGGTATTCGTCTTCGTGCTTATAACCAAAAGGATCCTCTAGTTGAGTATAAAAAAGAGAGTTTTAACCTCTTTACTGAACTTATCAGTGAAATAAAATTTAATACAATTCGTACACTTCAAATTATTCAATTTAAAATGGAGTCAGCTGAGGAAGAAGCTGAAGCAATAGCAGAACAAAGAGCCTTAGAACAGAGACAACAAGAAGCGCTCATGAAGCTAAACCATACTGACTCCGATGATATTAAAACTGAGAAAAAAATCGCAAGAAATGATCCTTGTCCTTGTGGTAGCGGTAAAAAATATAAGCAGTGTTGCGGCAAGAGTGGTCCTAAAAAAGGTCTATTCGCCTCTTGAAAAAATCAATAGTTACCTATTTAGTTAAAAGGTTTCTGCGTTTTGACAAAGAACAACCTTTTATCTTTCTTTCAGCACTACTTGCTTTTTTAGGTATCACACTGGGTGTTATGGTTCTTCTTATAGCCATGGCACTTATGAATGGTTTTGACAAAGAGTTTAAGAAAAAACTTACTATTATGAACTATCCCCTTACCATTATTCCAAAGTTTTATGGTGGAGTACATGAAAACCTTCTCATAGATTTAGAATCTAAATTTCCTCAACTACAATTCAGTCCTTATGTACAATCCTCAGTTATGATTCGTAGTGGCTCTAAGCTAGAAGGCGGTTATCTTTTTGGTGTAAATTTTAAAGATGAAGCTAAGGTAAATAGTGTTTTGCATAAGGCAATTTCTGGTAATACATTTAACAAGTTTGATGTACTCATCGGTAAAAGTTTAAAGCAAGAGTTTAATCTCTTTAAAGATGATAAACTCATGTATATTTTTACAAGTGTTGAGCCTGGTGGACTTTCTATGACACCAAAAGTTAAGCGTTTCAAAATTCGATCCGTCTTTGACTCAGGTCTTTCTGCCTATGATAAAGCATATAGCTACACTACCCTTGAAGCCTTACAAATTATGATGCACATGCCACATAATATGTATGATGGGATTCATGTATACTCAAAAAATCCTCATGATGATATACAAAAAATAAAAGAGTTCCTGCCAATAAGCACAAGTGTAAAAGGATGGTGGGAAGATAATTTAAACTTCTTTGCTGCTTTAGAGATGGAGAAAGCTTCTTTGTTTATAGTTTTGATGCTTATAATACTCATAGCTGCTATAAATATCATCTCATCACTTCTAATGACAGTTATGAATAGAAGAGGTGAGATTGCACTTTTATTGTCTTTGGGTGCTACGACAAAAGAAATCAAAAAAGTTTTTTTATATCTCGGTATTATTATTGGGATTGCAGGTATCGCTGCTGGAGTGTTTTTAGGCTTAAGTGGAATATGGGTATTAGGTACGTTTGATATTATATCTCTACCAGAAGATGTTTACCCTACGTCAACACTACCTTTAGACTTAAGCTTATTGGACTTTACTCTAATTGTGCTAGGTGCATTTTTTATTGTTATTGGCTCTTCATATTACCCTGCTAAAAAAGCGAGTGAAGTTGATATATTAACAGTGTTGCGTAACGAATAACTCGTAGATACTATTTTTTCTCTACAGCATCTTTAATTAACAGATAAGGAAGAGAGAGTGTTCTCTTTATGATGTTAAATGGTGCTACTACAATATCCTCAGCAAGAAGTGACTTTACTTTAGGATTAGATACTTTTCCTTTGATACTCAAAGTTGTAGAAATTGTATCCTTATCTAAAATAATATAACCCACAAGCGGAACTTTCGCAAGATCACTTCCTAAGTCCGTCTTGAGGTTTAGTACTATATCAAGATTATCATTTTTCAAGTCAGCAATTCCATTTCCAAAAATATCTATCTCTTTGGAATCTAAATAGATATCATTTAAATGGTATCTATTCTTTTTATATTCAAAGTTAATATATGCCTTCTTTACAAAAAGTCCTTCATTGTTATAGCCTGGCAGTTTAAATGTTACTAAAGAGGGAACAGTATTTACAAAGGCTAAAATATTATTTAATGTTTTGTAGTCTTTTATTGTTGTTTTTTTGACATATATGACACCAGCATAGTCATTGACGTCACCACTCAGTGAAAAGTCCAAGTTTCCTTTACTAAACTTTGAGAGAAAAAGAAGCTTATTCATAAACTTATCATTAAAATTCTTACCATAAAGATGGAACTTCTTATCCTCAAAACGCAGACCTGCACTTCCTTTGACATATTTTAATTGAGCAGTTAAAATATCCTTATAAAATTGTATATCAAGAGTATCGTACAAAACATGTCTATTTTTATTTATATATAAAGTAGAGTCAGTAGCAGTAAGCAGTACATTTAAAGTTTTAGACTTTTTTGTGCTTGTAGGAATATCTTTCATTGCCCTGAGCACTTCATTTATATTTATTGATGTCTTATCCATCTTGACATCGATTGAGTCTTTAATCGTTATATGTATCTTTTTGTTTATACTAACATGTACTTTTTCAGCATATATTTTCCCTTTAACTTTATACTTTTTTAATGGTATATTGTTTTTAACGAGTATCTTGTATGGGTACACTATATTGGCTTTAAATCGTGTGTATTTATCATTTTTATTTTTATACAGTGTGAAGTCACCCTTTTCTAGGTGTAACTTTTTTAGTAAAGCAGAGTTCTTTGCAATGCGACCTAAAGCATTAAGTTGAAGCTTCCATCCTTTTTCTTGTGAAGAAAACTCACCGGATAATTCGCGTGAGTTTATTTTAAGTACATTATTAATATTAGAAAGTGAAAGTAATATTTTTTTATTTTTATATAAGATATTCTGTGTATTTGGATCAGTTAAAACAAAGTCACTGAGGCTAATGTGCGACTTTTTAGTCGCAGGGTTAAAGTTAGCATAGATTTTTGTTGTTATGTATTTCCCTATATTTAGTTTTGTATGTTTTAATAATATCTCTTTTTCATCTATTTCAAGGTAAAAGTTAGTTACTTTATAGTTAGATCCCGATACCTTAAAAAAGATTTCATTTTTAGAAACAACAGAAAGTTTTTTATCATAGGATATTTTCAAAGGTGTGTTAGATTGACTTAGTGAAACACCTTTGTAATTGAACTTAAGTATATCAGCATCAATATGTGCAGTCATAGCATCAAGGTCTACAGAACCAGAAAGAAAAGCACTTCCTATGTTCGTGTCTTGTATAAATGTTGTTGGAATTTGAAGCTTTAACTCTTTTAAGTCAAAAGGTATATGAAGAGTGTCAACATTTATTTTTTGATTTTCAAAGTGCCATAAAGAGGAGTTTATATCTATTGAATCTCCACTATTGCTTATATTATATTGAATATCTAAAGGAGTATTGATTGTATCTAAAGAGAGACCTTTTATCGCTATATGCTTAAACTTAAAGTCTATCTGACCTTGAGATGTAGAAGCATTATATGTAACATCTACAGATGCCTTTGCTATATCCTTATAGCTCGCTTGCATTCCTTCAACTTTAACATCATAATTATCCAGTTCTATATTTGCATTATAAACATCAATATTTAGACCTAAGTAGTCAAAATTTGCTTTTTTTGTATAAAAACTTCCTTTTGCGTCTACATYAAGTTCTCTAAGTCCTATATCAAGTGAAAGGTCAGTTTTAACCACTCCTTTCTTTTGTAAAAAAGGAAGTTTGATTTTATACGTATTTAGAATTTTAAGCATATCTTTATCTAAGAGGGAACTAAAGAGGAGCTTGAGAGTTAAAAGTTCTTCTTTTTGATTAAAGTCTATTTTTAACCAACTCGTCCCTAGATATTTACCAGCGGTGTATGCCTCGTGCGGATATATAAATAAGAAACCATCTTTAAATTCAAGCTGTGTATCTTGTGTATGTATTGCATCTAGGTCTTTATTATATGTATAGTGAAGTTTATCTATTGTTGCTGTAATATGAATATTTTTTAGAAGATTGTCTAATCTATTGTAGTCTACGTAACCATAAGCACTGCTAATATCTACATGTGACATTTTAATAGCATCATATGCCCAGTACTTTGCTTCCTTTGGCAGGTTCACAAGTGACACGGCATGTTTATAATCTATTATTTCTTTATTGCTTACTACTTTATAATATAGTTGCGTTGTGGTTGATTGTAGATACAGTGTTAAATCTAATTCATTGGAGATATTAATATTAAGATTTGTATGGAGTTGCGTTTTTGTTGTATCAAGATAAATATTTCCAAAAAGTGTAATATCTCTTTTTTTATCATAAAGCTTCTTTACATTAAGAAGAAGTACATCGTCTGTTTTAGAGAGTGCTATATCAAGTTCTATATCTTGAGAAGAAGCTAGAAAAAATCCTTTATGGCTGCTATGATACTTAAATGAACCAATAACGTCTTTATATACTATTTTTTCAACTATAAGAGAATTAAACCAATGGCTAGTACGAGCGAGCGACTGTAAAACATTACCAAGTTCTTTATAGTCAATATCAGTTTTAGTTTTAGAGCCATTTTGGGATACTTTTATCTCATGTAGTGAAACATCTAGTTTTTCATTCCATTTAATGTATAATTGCTTTATATGAATATTTGAGATAGAGACTTCATTCAAAAAAAGTCCATTTTGAAGAACTATAAAACCTATAAAAAGTAAGAGAAAAATGAATACAAGCAGACTGACAATATTAAAGTATATTTTTGAAATCATATTGATAATTATATTGTCGTTCATGTTTTACCTAAATAAGCCGATTCAAACCCCAAAAGTTCTCTATATACAAGAGGGCTCTATTAACAAGATTATAGCACAATTGAAGACTCAAAATAAACAAATAAGTAAACTAGAYGCATTTATACTTAGAGTGATAGGTTCGCCTCAAAGTGGTTGGATTAACATGGGTAGTAGATACAATACTAAGGCTGATTTTTTATATAAACTAACCCATGCAAAAGCAGCACTACAAAATGTAACACTTATTCCAGGTGAAACAACTTATGTGTTTTTAAGACAATTAGCTAGCTCTTTAAGTTTGAGTGTAAAAAAACTAGAATATCAATTTTATAAACAAACACCTTTTAAAGAGGGTGCATTTACTCCAGATACTTATAGTATACCATTGGGTATATCTGAACAAAATTTAATATCACTGCTACTAAAGGTATCATCGAAAAAAATGAGAAGTACTTCAATGAAGATATTTGGTACATATAATGAAACAAAATGGTTACATTATCTATCTATAGCTTCCATAATACAAAAAGAGTCTGCAAATATAGAAGAAATGCCTATTGTTAGTTCCGTTATTTACAACAGAATAAAAAAAGGTATGCATTTACAGATGGATGGTACTCTTAACTACGGAAAATACTCACATATAAAAATTACACCTCGTAGAATTAAAGAAGACAAGAGTAAGTATAATACATATCTACATAAGGGAGTTCCACACCTTCCTATCTGCAATGTAAGCCTAGATGCAATTAAAGCTGCTATATTTCCGCACAAAACAAACTATCTATATTTTATGAAGAACAAGAACAATGTTCATGATTTCACATGTAACTATTCTACACACCTACTGAACATAAGGCATGTTACTAAAAGAAACAAAAAATAAATAAAATTAAATAATCATCCAAGCAGACAGTATGTTTTCCTACTTGTGTTACTATTTGGTTTGTAAAATCTATGAAGCATATGCTTTCATGAGATAAATTTAATTCACAAGGACAATATATGTCAAAAATTATTTGGTCAAAGATTGATGAAGCTCCGGCTTTAGCAACGTATTCATTATTACCAATCGTAAATGCTTTCACGAAAGCTGCAGGTGTAGAAGTTGTAACTAGTGACATATCACTAGCTGGTAGAGTTTTATCTGCTATGGGTCTTGCTGAAGACGAACTCTCTAAACTTGGAGAAGTAGTTTTACAAGAAGATGGTAACATCATCAAACTTCCAAACATTTCTGCTTCTGTTGGTCAACTTAAAGACTGTATTGCTGAGCTTCAAAGTCAAGGTTTTGATATTCCTGCTTATCCTGAAAACCCAACAAATGATGCTGAAAAAGCTACACAAGCTAAGTATTCAACTTGTTTAGGTTCTGCTGTTAATCCTGTTCTTCGTGAAGGTAACTCTGACAGACGTGCTGCTAAGGCAGTTAAAAAGTTTGCTCAAAACAATCCACATAAATTACGCGCATTCCCAGAAAATCCTAAAGCATATGTTGCACATATGGAAGGAAATGGAGACTTTTACGGTAATGAAAAATCTGTTACAGTAGAGAAAGCTCAAAAAGTAACTATCGCTCTTAACGGCAAAGAATTAACTACTATTGATGCTATCGATGGTGAAATCCTTGATGGTACTTATATGTCAATTGCTGCACTTAATACTTTTTATGCAAAAACTATTGAAGATTCAGTTAAAAATGATGTTTTATGGTCACTACACCTTAAAGCAACAATGATGAAAATCTCTGATCCAATTATGTTCGGTCATGGTTTCAAAATCTTCTTTAAAGATGTATTTGCTAAATATGCTGATACTTTTGCAGAGTTAAACGTTGCTCCTAACCAAGGTATGTCTGACTTAGAGAAGAAAATCGCTGGCCATGCAAAAGAAGCTGAAATTAAAGCAGCATTCTTAGCAGTAGTTGAAGGTGATTCTCCTCGTATCGCTATGGTTGATTCAGACAATGGAAAGACTAACTTCAATGCATCAAATGATGTAATTATCGATGCTTCTATGCCAGTAGTTGTTCGTGAAGGTGGTAAACAATGGGATAGAACTGGAGCTGCAGTAGAGTGTGTTGCTGTTATTCCTGATTCTACTTATGGTATGTTTCACCAAGAAATGGTAGCTGACTGTGTTAAGAATGGTCAATACGATGTAACTACAATGGGTACAATGCAAAATATCGGTCTTATGGCTCAAAAAGCTGAAGAGTACGGTTCTCACCCAACAACTTTTGAATTAGCAGAAGCTGGTACAGTTACTGTAACTGGTTCAATTGACGGTGAAATGATGTCTTTTGAGTGTGAAGCTGGTGATATCTGGAGAATGTCTCGTACTAAAGATATTCCAATCAAAGACTGGGTTCGTTTAACTGTTGAGAGAACTGGACTTGAAAAAGTTCCTGCAATCTTCTGGTTAGATGATAAAAGAGCTCACGATGTTCAAGTTAAAATCAAAGTAGATGCATTCCTTAAAGAATTTGATACTACTGGTTTAGATATTCAATTTATGAATGTTACTGACGCTACTCGTTTCACAAATGCTCGTGTACGTGAAGGTAAAATGACTATCGCTGTTACTGGTAATGTTCTTCGTGACCACTTAACTGATATGTACCCAATCCTAGAGCTTGGAACATCTGCTAAAATGCTTTCTATCGTTCCTTTATTAGCTGGTGGTGGTCTTTATGAGACTGGTGCTGGTGGATCTGCTCCTAAGCACGTAGAGCAGTTCCTAAAAGAGGGTCACCTTCGTTGGGATTCTTTAGGAGAGATTTTAGCACTTGCTGAGTCACTTCGTTTCTTAGGTATTAAAAACTCTGATGCAAAACTAACAGCACTTACCGCTGCTCTTGATGTTGCAAATGATGCTTACCTAGATAACAACAAAGAGCCAGGACGTAAGGTTGGTCAACCAGATAACAAAGCTTCTCACTTCTTTGTAGCTCAGTACTGGGCTAAAGCTCTTGCTGAGGGTGACAACGCAGAATTAGCTGCTAAGTTTGCTCCAGTTGCTAAAGAACTTAAGGAGAAAGAAGATACTATTATGGCTGAACTTCTTGCTGTTGAGGGAAAAGCTCAAGACATCGGTGGTTATTTTCATCCAGATGATGCTAAAGCTGAAAAAGCTATGCGTCCATCTGCTACGCTTAACGCTATTATCGACGCAATATAAGTTTAAAAACTTACATAGTATAGGGACATTTATCCTGAACTATGGAGTTTTAAGTTTACTATGTACTTTTTAGTACATAGTATTTCGTTTTTTATATAGTACTTTTTTAAAAGTTTTATACAAAAGGCGAAAAACCTTTCATAAATGATACTTTGTTATACTTAAGTGATACGTGTTAGCACATACTGTTTAAGTGTACCTATTGCTAGTATCATACTATTTAATATTAGGGAGTTTTAATGAGTGTAGGAAAAAGAGTAGGGATAGTCGGTGCTGGTAATGTTGGCGCGACAGTGGCGTATTCTCTAGTAATGCTTGGTGCTTGTCACGAGGTTATTTTGCGTGATAATAAAATTGATGTAGCAAGAGGGAAGGCATTAGATATGTCTCAAGCCGCATCTGCTGTAAGAAGTCATACTGTTGTTAAAGTTGCTGAAGAGATGTCAGACTTAGTAAACTGTGATGTAGTTGTTATAACTGCAGGTAGTCCAAGACTTCCTGGTATGAGTCGTGATGATTTACTTATGATAAATGCAAAAATTACAAAAGAGGTTATAAAAGGTGTAGCTAAATACTCTCCTGATGCAATCATTATTATGGTTTCAAATCCTTTAGATGCAATGACTTATGTTGCCCTCAAAGAGAGTGGTTTTGATAGAAGCCGTGTTATCGGTATGGCTGGTATCTTAGATAGCTCAAGAATGGCTGCATTTATTCAAGAAAAACTTGGATACGGTGGTGGACAAATCCGTGCATCTGTTATGGGTGGTCATGGTGACGATATGGTTCCTCTTCCTCGTTATTCTACAGTTGCAGGAGTTCCTCTTTCTGATGTGCTTACTGATGCTGAGATTGAAGAAATAGTTGAAAGAACTCGTAAGGGTGGAGCAGAAATCGTAGGACATTTAAAAACAGGTTCAGCTTATTATGCTCCTGCAAAATCAACTGCTATCATGGTTAACGCGATACTTAAAGATACTAAACAGATTTACCCTTGTGCAGTTCTCCTTGAAGGTGAGTATGGCTTTAACGACGTTGTTTCAGGTGTTCCTGTAATGATCGGTGCTAATGGTGCTGAGAAAATCCTTGAAGTAACACTTAATGAGCAAGAAAAAGTAATGTTTGAAAACTCTTGTAAATCAGTGCAAGGACTTATCGATACATTAAAGAACAATAATTTTTTTGACGGAGAGTAAAATATGAGTACAAGAATTGAAAAAGATACAATGGGTGAAATAGAAGTTCCTGTAGATGCTTACTGGGCTGCTCAAACACAGAGAAGTATTCAAAACTTTGCTATTGGTGAAGAGACTATGCCTTATGAAATCACAAGAGGTTTCTCTTATCTTAAAAAGGCTGCTGCACTTGTAAATGCTGACTTAGGTAGACTAGACCAGAAAAAAGCAGACGCTATTGCTGCTGCTGCTGATGATATGCTTTGTGGTAAACTTGATGGAAACTATCCACTCGTTGTATGGCAAACAGGTTCAGGTACTCAGTCTAACATGAACAACAATGAAGTTCTTGCAAACCGTGCTACTGAGATTTTAGGTGGCGACTTTAGAGTTGAGAAACTTGTTCACCCAAATGATGATGTAAACAAGTCTCAATCTTCAAATGACACTTACCCAACAGCACTTCACATTGCTGCAGTAATTGCGATTGAAACAAATGTAATCCCTGCGATACAAAAACTTAAAGCTACACTAGCAGCAAAATCTGCTAAGTTTGAATCAGTTGTAAAAATTGGTCGTACACATCTTCAAGATGCAACACCACTTACTCTTGGTCAAGAGATTAGCGGTTGGGTTGAAATGCTTTCTAAGTGTGAAAAAATGGCTAAAGATTCTCTTGAAGCTGTTCGTGAACTAGCACTTGGCGGAACAGCAGTTGGAACTGGTCTAAATGCACACCCCGAAATGGGTGTACGCGTTGCAAAAAAGATTAGTGAACTAACAGGACATGATTTTATCACTGCTCCAAATAAATTTCATTCACTGACATCGCATGATGCACTTGTGTACTCTCATGGAGCGCTTAAAGCACTTGCAGCAGATATGATGAAAATAGCAAATGATGTAAGATGGTTGGCTTCAGGACCACGTTGTGGAATAGGAGAGTTAGAAATTCCTGCAAATGAGCCAGGTTCTTCTATTATGCCAGGAAAAGTAAATCCTACTCAAGCAGAAGCTGTAACTATGGTTACTTGCCAAGTTTTTGGTAATGACGTAGCTATAAGTATGGGAGCATCTCAGGGTAACTTTGAACTAAATGTTTTTAAACCAGTAATTGCTTTTAATTATTTACAGTCTTGTCGTTTACTTGCTGACTGTATTGTGTCATTTAATGATCATTGTGCTGCTGGACTTGAGCCAGTTGCAGATAAAATAGACCATTTTTTACATAACTCTTTAATGCTAGTTACTGCATTAAATCCTTATGTTGGTTATGACAATGCAGCAAAAATTGCTAAAACAGCACATAAAAACAACTCAACTTTAAAAGAAACAGCTATTGACTTGGGTCTTTTAACAGCTGAAGAGTTTGACAAGTATGTAATACCAGAAAATATGATCGCACCAAAAGCTTAAACGTCAGTTTAGGCTTTATGCCTTTATTAAAAAATTAAATTTTAAATTTTACAAGGAGAATAAATGAATATACATGAGTATCAAGCAAAACAAATTTTTGCTAAATATGGTGTTCCAACACCAAAAGGTATAATGGTTGAAAGCGTACCCGCAGCTGTAAAAGCAGCAGAAGAACTTGGTGGTCCAGTATGGGTTGTTAAGGCTCAAATTCACGCAGGTGGTCGTGGTCTTGGTGGTGGTGTTAAACTTGCTAAGTCTCTTGAAGAAGTGAAAGAACTTTCAGAAGAAATTCTTGGTATGACATTAGTAACGCATCAAACAGATGCTGCTGGAAAACTAGTACAAAAACTATACATCGAAGATGGTGCAGATATCCAAGCTGAATACTATCTTTCTGTTGTTTTAGATAGAAAACTAGAAATGCCTTCAATTGTTGCATCTACTGAAGGTGGAATGAATATTGAAGACGTTGCAGAAAATACTCCAGAAAAAATTATTAAAGTTCCAGTTGATCCTGCTGTTGGTTTTCAGGGTTTTCACGGTCGTGAACTAGCATTTGGTCTTGGTATTACTGATAAAACTGAACAAAAAAATATTATCTCTTTTGCAAGTAAATTATTTAAGCTTTACATGGAAAATGATGCAGAAATGATCGAAATCAATCCTCTAGTAAGAACTGGTTCAGGTGAATTTTTAGCACTTGATGGAAAAATGGGATTTGACAACTCTGCACTTGGACGTCACCCAGACATCGAAGCTATGAGAGACTTATCTGAAGAAGATGCTGATGAAGTAGAAGCTGCTAAATATGGTCTTTCATATGTTGCACTTGATGGTGAAATCGGTTGTATGGTAAATGGTGCTGGTCTTGCTATGGGTACTATGGATACAATTAACCATATGGGTGGAACACCTGCTAACTTCCTTGACGTTGGTGGTAGTGCAAACGCAGAGACTGTTGCAAAAGGTTTTGAGATTATTCTTAAGAACCCAAATGTAAAAGCTATTTTTGTAAATATTTTTGGTGGAATTGTTCGTTGTGATCGTATCGCTAATGGTATTATTGAAGCAACTAAGATTACAGATGTAAATGTGCCTGTAATCGTACGTCTTGATGGAACGAATGCTCCCGAAGCTTCACAAATTTTAAAGAAAGCAAATATATCTAACTTAATTGTTGGTGATGACTTAGCTGACGGTGCTGCTAAGGCCGTTGCTGCTGCGAAAGGAAACTAATTAAATGTCTATACTAGTAAATAAAGATACAAAAGTAATCGTTCAAGGTTTCACAGGAAAAGAGGGTTCTTTTCATGCTGAGCAATGTTTAGCATATGGAACACAAATTGTTGGTGGTGTTACACCAAACAAGGGTGGTCAAGAGCACTTAGGTAAACCTGTATTTAATACAGTTGCAGATGCTGTAAGTACTACTGGTGCTACTGTTTCTATGATTTTTGTTCCACCTGCATTTGTKGGTGAYGCTGTTATGGAAGCTGCTGAAGCTGGAATTGAACTTGCDGTHATTATTACWGAAGGTGCTCCRGTTAAAGATATGCAAATGGCWAAAGCTCATGCWACTAARCATGGTATGAAAACACTTGGGCCAAAYTGTCCWGGTRTWATYACTGCWGAAGAGTGTAARATWGGAATTATGCCTGGTATGATTTTCAAAAAAGGTAATGTTGGACTTATCTCTAAGTCTGGTACATTAACTTATGAAGGTGCTAACCAAGTTTGTAAAGAAGGTTTTGGTATTTCAACTGCTGTTGGAATCGGTGGAGACCCAATTATTGGTCTTTCATACCTTCAACTTCTTCCAATGTTTGAAGCGGATCCAGAAACTGAATGTATCGTTATGATTGGTGAAATCGGTGGAGATCTTGAAATTCAAGCCGCTGCTTACATTAAAGAACATATTACAAAACCAGTTGTTGCATTTATTGCAGGTCAAACTGCTCCTAAAGGTAAAACTATGGGTCACGCTGGTGCAATCGTTTCAGGTTCTGCAGGTACTGCGCACGAGAAAATGGCTGCTCTAGAAGCTGCCGGTGCAACAGTTGTTGTTTCTCCAGCTGAAATTGGTCAGGCAGTAACTAAGGCAATGGCAAAAAAGTAATGATAAGAACTTTAGAATTACAAGACCTAAGTTGTGGAGCTTGTGCTGAAACTATCAGAATTGGACTTGACCTTGCAGGTTTTAGATCTGTAAAGGTTACTCTTTTGACTCATCCTCATTCTGCATCAGCTGAAATTATAGATGATGAACATTTTGAACTTTTCAAATCAGTTCTAAGAGGTCATGGTTACCGTTTAATTGGTGATGAGTTACAAAGACCTGATAAACCATCAGGCGATTACGCTTAGTAATCTTTCTCTATATCTAAGGCAAGCGTTTACAGCTTGCCTTTTTTTTTAAACCTCAATCTAATATTACTTAATATCTATACTTTTATACTTTCCCAGAAAAAGTCTACATGCTTTTCAAAGTGTGTAGATAGGGAACTAGTAGATAAGTCATCAAAATGCATTAGGGTGATTTGCAGTCTTATGTAGAATAGGGTAGATAAGAACTCATAAGAGACCACCATAGGATCACCAGAGCGTATAAGAGAGTTCTGCATCATTATAAATAAGCCCTCTGAGAGCACTTTAATGTTTTTTTCATGGAACTCTGCTTGAAACTGTGCTCTAAGCTCTCTATTTTGCATAAGCTCAATCATCAGTAATCTAAACATATTTTCATTCATCTTATCAAAAGTTAGCATCTTATGTTGCTGCGCAAACTTTTGTAAAAATGGCTTTCCTCTTGTTGCTAATTCCTTTATCTCATCAGATGAAAGAGAGAATGGTGATGAGAAAATACCCTTTGCTACCTCAAGAAATATCTCCTCTTTGTTTTTATAGTGATTATATATAGCACTCTCTCTTATTCCCACTTCTGAGGCTATTTTTCTTACACTTGCACCCTTATATCCTAACTTAGAGAATAGGATAGTTGATACTATGAGTATTTTCTCTTTAGTTCCGCTGCGTTTAGTAAGTCTCGTGTCTGTAGGCATTTAAGCTCCTTTTTATTACATGAACACTTGTTAATATTAAACTAATTATATATGAACACATGTTAATATTAGCTTACAAAAAATAAACAAGTGTTCATATAATAATGTGAACTAGTGAACACTTGTTTATATCTCTAAAAAGATATATAAAGGTTTTTTTTAGTACAATTTCATAGGTACAAAGATAGTTACTTGAAGTCAAATTCAAGAGGAAAGTCCGAGCTGCTGTAAGACAGTGTTCCATTTAACGAATGGCCGTAGTGATACGAGGGAAAGTGCAACAGAGATTAGACTTCTTGTGTGTGAACACAAGTAAAGGTGAAAAGGTGTGTGTAAGAGACCACCAGTTTCTATAGTAATATAGAGAGCTTGTAAACCCAACATGGCAGCAAGAAACAGATGGTTAGCGTCTTACATTGCTATTGTTTCGCTAGAGGCACAAAGTAATGTGTGCAGTAGATTAATAACTATTACTACAAAACTCGGCTTATTTGTACCTTATTATAGATCTCACTGACTATTGTTACACTATAGAGAACATGCACAAGACAATCTGCTACAAATAACAATCTCACTATACAACAGACCGTTTTTTTTATGGATGATGATACTATATACATGATATTAGAAAATATGAATAAAATTTGATGCACTTTTAAGTGTACTTGAATAAAGAGGAATAAACCAAAGTAGTATATATGCTAAGACATCGGTTATAAGGTGAGTGAGATTGCTTAGTATTTTTCAATAGAATTTACATTATGTTAACCAATAGTACAAAATAAGGATATAACAAGTAACATGAGCACAAAACAACAACTAATTATAGATATACAACAATTGTTAAATAACCATGAGAATATCTCTGCTACAAGTATTAACCCTGAGCTTCTTGCATTTATGGATGAAAAAACACTTATAAGTATCATAGGCTCTTTGTTAGATCAAAAAGAGACACACCTTGAGGCTGATAGCGAATGGCTTGAACAATTTAAGAAAGATAAAAATAATTAACAATTAAAAATATGCATATTATATAACAGTTTATTAGAAAAGACTTCCCTACTTCATCTACTTAAAAAACAACAGTTTTTCCTATGTTGTCAAGCGTTATAATTACGTATAAATTTGATTTAACGTCAATATAAATTAACAAACAGGATATTAAAATGAGCAGTGTAGATTTAATTCAACTTACAGAACAGACAAAAAAACTATCGGCAATGGTAGTAGAAGACGAAAAAGTAGCAAATGAGCTATTAAGTTCAACATTTAAAAACTTTTTTTCAAGTGTTGATTCATACTTTGATGGCGAGTCAGCTTTAAAGTCTTACATAAACAACAAACCAGACATCGTTTTTGTTGACATAGTAATGCCGGGAATGGACGGAATCGAGCTTTCTCGTAAGATTCGCGAGCTTAACCCTACTCAGATTATCATTGTRATYTCTGCAAGTAAYGACATMGAGAAGATYTCTGAGTCTATTGAAGTTGGTGTTAAYAGCTTTATTCARAAGCCWATTGATACKAAAAARATTATAGAGCTTTTAACTGGTGTTGCAGCAATGGTAGCTAAAAAGAAAAAAATAGAGACTAAAACATTTTCTATCTCTCTTCCTTTAGATATTTACGATACAGTAAATGAAAATGCTAAAGCTGAAAGTATCTCTAAAAATGCTGTAATTATTAGAGCATTACGTAGTTTTTACGACTAATTTGAAATCTCTTATAGGTTTTATGTTTTATTAAGCATAAAATCTATATAATTTCGGCTCAACAAAACAGTTGATAGTGGCCCCGTCGTCTAGCGGTTAGGATCCATGGTTTTCATCCATGTTACAGGAGTTCAATTCTCCTCGGGGTCACCACTTACACTTTACAAACAATCAAAAACTCAACATACATTAATCAAAACTTTGCTAAAATCACAAAAATAATTTTTAGGAATTTTAATGCTTAGATTTGCATCAAGTCCAACAGGTGATATGAATATTGGDAACCTTCGTGTTGCCCTTTTTAACCACCTTGTCGCACAAGAAAAAAAAGAAGATTTAATTATCCGTATAGAAGATATGGATAAGAAAAAAAACATTAAGGGTAAAGACCAAGAGATACTTGATACGCTAGGTCTTTTTGGTATAAACTATTCTCAAGTCATCTACCAAAGTGAAAGTGTTCGTTTTCACTCGGCTATGGCACTACAACTAGTACATGAGAAAAAAGCTTTTTCTTGTTTTTGCTCTGATGATTGGTTGGACAAAAAGCGTGAAGAAGCAAAACTTGCTAAAAAAACATATTTATATGATGATGCTTGTCGTAATCTTCCAGCAGAACTTGTCATCGACAATACAAGTCCTTTTTGTATCCGTATAGTTAGACCAGACAAAGGTCTTAGTTTAGAAGGTGATACAATAGATAGCTTTATTATCCTCCATCAAGACAAAACACCAACATATAACTTTGCATCTGCTGTCGATGATATGTTAAATGATATTAGTATTGTTATTGTGGGTGAGGAGCATATGAGTAACTCAGCTAAACAAGAACATATTAGAGAGTCTCTGAGTTATGATAAAAAAGTAGAGTATGCATATATAACAAGTATTTTATCTGATGAAATACCAAGTGTTAAGTTCTTACTTGAAGAGGGTTTCTTACCTGAGGCAATTTCAAATTATTTAATATTAATGGGAAATGAAACTCCTAAAGAGATATTTACACTAGCAGAGGCGAGAGAGTGGTTCACTTTAGATACTTTATCTAAAGACCCTATTCCCTTTGATATAGATGAACTTCGTCATATAAACAGAGAACACCTCAAAGCTCTTGATCCTAAAGAATTATCGCGTTATGTTGGTTTTGCAGATATCGAAATAGGTGAACTTGCTCGTATTTACTTAGAAGAAGCTGCAACAACTAAAGAGTTGAAAGAAAAAATAGCTCCTATCTTTAGTCAACGGATTATTCCTGAGTCTTTATCTGGGTCGGCAGAAAGAATAAAAAGCGTCATTATGGGTGCGCCCTACTTTGATAAGTACGATGAGTTTAAAAACTACATAATCAAAGAATCTGGACTTAAAGGGGAAGACTACTCTAAAGCATTACGTATATTACTTACAAATGCACAAGATAGTCCTGATTTAGCCGAGATATACAAATATCTTAAAAATTATATTGGGGAGATTGTAAAATAATGGAAATGATAATAGAAATAGTTCAAGGTGTAGGTGGGATTTTAATAAGTCTTATTAGTATTTATATTTGGATTTTGATAGTCACAGCTCTTTTAAGTTTTGTAAATCCTGACCCTTACAACCCTATTGTACAGTTTCTTCACAGAATTACTAATCCTGTATATGTATTTCTAAGAAGGTTTATCCGTACTGATTTTAACAACTTAGATTTAGCACCTTTGATACTTATCATTGGGCTACAAGTTCTTATAGTAATTCTTGGTAGTCTTCTTCGTTCTCTTTAGTCGTCTTTTTGAAACACTATTGCATCTGATGCATAGTTTTCAAACTTAGCAATAAGCGTTAAGTTCGTATCTGCTTGTTCAAACTTTACAAAATAATACTTTTGCCAACTTGTATTAGAGTCGGTTAGGACTGTAAATTCATTATCTGCTTCAAGCTCTTTGGTAATACTTGCATTCATATCATTAAGTGTAAAACTCACTGCTGCTTTATTGTCTTTAGTGTATAAGTAGATATAAAAATACTCACCATCTTTATATTTATCTGGATTCACCGCGTTAAGATACACACAGCTCAATACACCAGCAATACTCTTTGCATCATATATTTTAGAGCTTACAATACTCTCTTCACTTTTCGCTCTCTCTGGTGAGATATCAAAGCGAGAAAAGGCATTATCATACGAGCAAGCACTAAGAAGTAGTAAAAATATGTTTATAGTTAAAAAAGTTTTCATTTTTGTCCTCTAATTAGCCCCGAATTATATCTTATTAAACTCTTCTTTTGTATAATCACATTAAATTTTAATAAGGGAAGTTAAAAGTGAGCAAAAGATTAGCTGTAGCGTTTACTGGACCATCAAATAGTGGAAAAACGACTCTTATTTTAAAAGTAGCTCGTAAACTAATACATGAGCGAAAATTAAAAGTTGCTATTATCAAGCATGACCCAAAAGATAAAGCACATTTTGATGTTGAAGGTAAAGATAGTTACAAGTTTAGCGATACAGGAGCAGAGGTTATAGTTACCTCCCCTACACGTACAACTTTCTTTTCCCAACAACACTCAGAACTTGATGATATGATAAGACTCTTTAATGACTTTGATATATTAATGGTAGAAGGTCTTAAAAGTCTTCCTCTACCAAGAATCAGTGTGTTTCGTAACCATATTGATAATGACTATATTCCTTTTATGGATGCCCTAGCAACCGACTACAGTATAAATACCCAAAATTATGACCTCCCTAAGGATATTGATCAGTTAGATTTAAATGATACTGATGCAATAATAGAGTGGATACTGCAAAATGCAAAAAAAGTTTAAAAAAGGAAAATAATGAGAGATATATTTGACGCGATACAGAGAAGTGCTATACGTATTAAAAATGCTATAGATGTAAAGGACATAGGTTATTCACAATTAGAAAACAGTTCTGGTGAAACACAATTACAACTCGATATTCAGTGTGATTTGATTATTCAAGAAGAATTTTCTAAAGTATCTTCTATTCATACAATAGCAAGTGAAGAAAAAGAAAAAGAGATGCTTTTAAATGAAAATGGTAAATATTTTGTTGCATATGATCCTTTAGATGGTTCATCATTGGTAGATGTAAACCTTAGCGTTGGTTCTATTTATGGTATATATGAAGGTGAATTTGGCGCTGCAAAAATGGTGGCAGCCTGTTATGTTGTTCACGGTCCTCGCGTTGAGATGGTTTTTGCAGAGAATAAAACGAAACTTTATCTTCTTCAAGACGGTGAGTTTGAATTCGTTAAAGAGATTAGACTTACACCTAAGGGTAAACTTATGGCTCCGGGTGGCACTCAACAAAACTGGGCACCATATCACAAAGCAATGATAGATGGTTTCTTTTCTGAGGGTTACCGCCTTCGTTACTCAGGTGGAATGGTTCCAGATTTACACCAAATCCTTCTCAAAGGTGGAGGACTTTTCTCATACCCTGGCACAAGTGATAAACCAGAAGGAAAATTACGTCGTTTATTTGAAGTGTTTCCTTTTGCTTTCATATATGAAAAGTCTGGTGGTGGTGCGATTGATGGTAAGGTAGATCTTATGACTTTAGGTCATGCTCATATTCACGATACTGCCATCTGCTTTTTCGGTTCACACTACGAAATAGATAGAGTAAAAGAAGTTTATGCAAAAAATACCTAATAAGCCAAAAGACAAGTTTGAACTTCACCTCGATGAAATGTTACAAAAACTTCAAGCTTGTCAAAAAGAAAAAGGTCACAAAAGCTGTAGCCTTTGTGAGTTTTACTTTGGATGCTCTATACGAGATGAGTATGTAAAAGCTGTTTACAACTCAATGTCTAAAGGTGATACAGGTGGATTTGAATTTTAAATTCAATCTACTAGCCACTAGCTCCCAAACACTTTCAAAATCCACTCAAAAGCATTTACAAGAAAATTACAAGTATTAAAATTCTATACTATTGCAAAAATAAGCAGTATAAGGAAAAACAATGAATCAAAACAATATTAAAAACGCAGTAGAAGCATCACTAGTGGCAGATAGTTACCTTTTAGGGTCCCATTGGATTTATAACATAGAAGAATTAAAAAATTTAAAAATCGACTGGAATGAACTTAATGCTCCTTGTGCTAAGTGGCATGAGGGAAAAGAAAAAGGTGATTTTACACACTATGGTGATCATACAAAATGGCTACTTGATTATGTAAAAGAGTCTAAGACTTTTGAGATAGAAGGCTATAAGCAAGTATGGCTTAAAAACATGAAGGATTATAAAGGTTATGTTGATGGTGCTTGTAGCGATACTGTAAAAATTATAAAAGAGAATAAAAGTGCTGTAGTCGGTTCAGGCTCGCATGACCTCTCTATAGTAGGAAGAATTGCTCCTCTTTTATATGTAAGCAAGAGTAAAAAAGAGTTCTTATCACATGTAAAAAGCTTTGTAAGTTTTACACACAACAATGAAACTGTTTTAAATGTTGCAGAACTCTTTGCCAATGTTCTTTACGATGTAGCAGATGGAGAAAAGATGAAAGATGCTTTAGCTAAGGTTGCAGTACCAAAAGAGATACAAACTGCTTTTGACCGGGGTGTTTCAAGTAAGGGTGAAAACACTTTTGACACTATACAAAAGTTTGGTCCAAGCTGTTCTGTTAAAGGTGGATTTGAAGGAACACTACATCTTTTAACAAGTTATGATGACTTTAAAGAAGTAATGATTCAAAATGCTAGGGCTGGAGGAGATAGTTCTTCAAGAGGTATGATAGTTGCAATGCTTATGGGTGCTTCAAACTGCACTATTCCCCTATCATGGAGAGAAGCGACAAAGGGAGTCTAACTTTTAAAATATAAATACGCAATTTATTGATAAATCTAAGGCTATTTAGATAAAATAACATCAATACATTTGACAGGACAAAAAATTGAGTAAATATATAACAACACCTATATACTATGTGAACGGTGAAGCTCACATTGGACATGCTTACACTACTTTTATAGCTGATACAACTGCTAGATATGAGAGACTAAAAGGTAGCGAAACTTACTTTTTAACTGGTACTGATGAACACGGACAGAAGATAGAAGAATCTGCACAAAAACATGGCAAAGAGACACAAGTTTTTGCTGACGAAATCAGTGCTAGTTTTAAAAACCTTTGGGATGAGTTTGAGATAAGCTATAACAAGTTTATTCGTACAACAGATAAAGATCATATGGCTGGTGTTCAAAAAGCATTTTTAAAGATGTTTGACAAGGGTGATATTTACAAAGATTTTTACGAAGGTCACTACTGCGTTAGTTGTGAGACGTTTTTTCCGGAAACACAACTCATAGATGGCGAATTCTGCCCTGATTGCGGACGTTCTACAAGTATAGTAAAAGAAGAAAGTTACTTCTTTAAACTCTCAGAGTACGAAGATAAACTACTTAAACACTACGAAGACAATCCTGACTTTATCATGCCACGTTCACGTGCAAACGAAGTAAAAAACTTTGTAAAAGGTGGACTTCGTGACCTCTCGGTAACACGTACATCTTTCACTTGGGGTGTAAAAATGCCAGAGTCTCTTAATGATGACAAACATGTTATGTATGTATGGTTAGATGCCCTACTTAACTACATTACAGCTCTTGGTTATGGTAAAGATGATGCGAACATGGACTTCTGGCCTGCATCAATTCACTTTGTAGGTAAAGATATCCTGCGTTTTCATGCTATTTACTGGCCTGCATTTTTAATGAGTCTTGATTTACCACTTCCTAAAACTATTGGTGCTCATGGTTGGTGGACTCGCGATGGTGAGAAAATGTCAAAGTCTAAAGGTAATGTTGTTTCACCAAAAGAGGTTGCAGATGCTTACGGTATGGAAAACTTACGTTACTTTATGCTTCGCGAAGTTCCATTTGGTCAAGATGGTGACTTTTCTCAGCGTGCATTTATAGATCGCATCAACTCTGAGTTATCAAATGACTTAGGAAACCTACTTAACCGTATCATCGGTATGAGTGGAAAATACTCTGAGTACGAGATAGATAGTGTGAATGTAGAGAAGTACCATACAAAAGAACTGGAAGCTATGAACAAAGTTCTAGACTCACTTGATCACTATATGGGTGAAATGCAAATGCACAGATACCTTGAAGAGTTATGGAGACTTTTCTCTATTGGAAATACTGCTATTACAGAACATGAGCCTTGGGTAAAGATAAAAAATGAGCAAAAAGATGAAGCACTTGCTACTGTAGCACTTGTTGCAAACATTTTAGCAAAAGCTGCAGTAATGCTCTCCCCTGTTATGCCTAAAACAACTGAAACTATCGCTGATGCTTTAAACTTTGAAATAAATAATGCTAGTTATAACGAGCTAGTGATAAATAAAAAATTGCTAAAATTATTTAATATCAAAAAAGTTCCTCCTCTTTTTCCTCGTGTTGAAGAGCCTTTAATGCCAGAAGCTCCTAAAGCAGAGCCAAACCCTCCTAAAGAGAAAGAAGAAAAATCTTCAAAGAAAAAAGAGAAGTTCGATTCATCAGCGAGTTTTAATGACAACCTTATCGAAATCGGTCAGTTCTTTGAGACATCACTCAAAATAGGAACAGTTCTAGAAGCAGAGGAAGTACCTAAGAGTAAAAAACTTCTCAAACTAAAAGTGAGTCTTGGTGAAAATGATACACGTCAGATAGTAGCTGGGATTAGAGAGTTTTACTCTGCAGAATCATTAGTAGATACACAAGTGTGTGTAGTTGCTAATTTAAAGCCTGCAAAGCTTATGGGAATTATGTCTGAGGGAATGCTTCTTGCTGCTAAAGATGAAGACGGTCTCTGTTTGGTAAGACCCGAAAAACCTAAAAAGGCAGGCACACCTATTGGATGAGACTTGAAAATGTCCTCGCACTAACACATGCCACACTTCTTAATAACCCATTTGTAAGTAGTTTTACAGATATAGTTTTTGATGTAAAGAATGTCAAACGCGGTGACTTATTCATCGCCTTTGATGATTCAAGTATAGAAGATGCTATATCAAATGGTGCATATGGTATTGTTTTTAGTAAACCTACGCAAATAAGTGACAGTGAGATAGCTTGGATAAAAGTCCAAAGCCTTGATGATGCACTTAAACGTCTCCTGCGTTTCAAACTCTTAGATAAAAATGTAACAGTATATGAAACGAATGAAATTGTACTCAAACTTGCCCTACAGGTCGTTACTGAGCCAAGTTTCATTGCCATAAGTGGAAATATTGTTGATATTGCAAAACAACTTTGGAATATTGAGGATTCTTCTTATATTCTTTTTTGTCCAAATTTAAGCAATAAAGATATTTTTACTAAAACCATAGAACTCTCARACACTACATATAAAAACATAGATATAATTGAACAAACACTTTTTGAGACATCTTTTATATATAATGATGTATTTTACGAAAGACAACTTATATCACCATTCTTCATACCATACCTTGAGATACTACTGCACTTATTTAAAAATTTAAGTATCAGTTACAGACTTCGTAAGTTCACACCTATAGGACATTTTGAAGCTGTATTTACAAATAAGAAGTTTGAAATAAAAGAGTTTGGAACAAGTGATAAGGTACTTATTTTTGAAAAAAATAGTAATCTCGTAGAGTCTCAAATTACATTTCTGCAAAGTGGGGCAAATTGGGCAAAGATAGTTTATGTAATCCCTCAAGATAACACAAAACTAATTAGTAAAATAGAGAATAAAGAGTCTTTAATTGTTTATAAAAATAAAAATGAGATTCTTAATGCTCTTAAAGAGCATCACTTTCATTTTGCATTAGTTATCGGTGCAAATAAAGATATACTTGACAAACATGTGAACCTTCAAAACCAACCAAACTTATTCGACTTTAAATAGTCCTAATTGTTGGTTTAAATTACTCGCACTATCTTGTACTGTTTTAACTTCACTTTCTATCTCATCTAAGAGTGTTTTGTTCTGCATTGACAAGTTATCTACATCACTAATATTTTGAATAATTTCACTTGTACTGCTCGATAAAGAGAGTGCAATTTTTTCAGAATTTTTAGCGATGCTAGAGGCCTCTTTAATATGAGTTGAAGTGTTTAATACCTTTTCTCTAACCTCTGTTGTATGATCTACAAGTTCTACAACAGATTTTGCATTCATATCTATTTGAACACTTGCATCCGTAATTGACTGAAGTATTATACTGATCGTTGCATTTATATCAGATAGACTATGTTGTGTACGCTCGGCTAACTTACGAACTTCATCTGCAACAACTGCAAAGCCTCGACCATGCTCACCTGCCCTAGCCGCTTCGATAGCTGCGTTAAGAGCTAAAAGGTTTGTCTGATCTGCGATATCTTCAATAATGCTCAGTACAGATTTTACATTACTAGCTTCGCTACTAAGCTCTGTTAGGGAGTGGGATATCTCATTTTCTTTATCTGAAACACTGTTTACAAACTCTACAAGGTTTGTTATATCATCATATACAATACTTAAATCTTCAACAGCATTATCAATAGTGGCACTAGTTTGTATACTATTATCGAGCGAACGTGCAGTCATCTCTTTAACATCGGTATTAGATACAATTGCTTTTTTAAGATACTCTCTCTCTTGTGTCATTTTACCATGAACTTGAGTAAGTTTTTTTGTTACTTCATCTATATCTGTATAAGTTTGGCGACCAGAGATAATAACATCCAAAACCATTAGGTGCACTTTATTAATAAACTTATTAAATGAATGTGTTGTTTTACCTATTTCATCATTTGACTTTTCTTCTAGGCGTCTTGTTAAATCACCTTGTCCTGATGAAAGTTCTTTGGATATCACTGCTAGGTCATCAAGTGGTCCAAGGATGAGTGCTCTAATGATTACAATTAACACAACAAAAATAACTACACTAACAATTAAAAAGATACTCATCAAAGATATTAATGACGAAGTTGCTTCTTTTGCTGTTTTTTTTACTTCATCAATCGGTTTTGCAACAAGTATCATTCCTATTTTTTCATTTTGATTATTAAAAATATCAACTTTAGTGTAAAAATAGTTTGTATCCGTTGTAAAACCATTGCTTTGGAGCTCTTCAAAACTAATAGTTTTCACATTTTTAACAAGTAATTCATCAATACTCTCTTTACCATGGTCAACATAATACTTGTCAACTAATATAGGTTTAGTGATATATTTTGATATTTCTAGTTTTGATTGATTCACTAAAATAAGCATTTTTCTTGTATCTGTTGAATCTTTCTTTGAGTAAAGTAAAGTATTGAAACGCAGGATAAAGTCAACATTTCCAAGGTACTCCGGCTCTTCATCTTCTTCAACATAAATAAGAGGTGCTGCTGCAACCATCATAATCCCACCACGAGTGACTTCTGAGCCAACAAAAGGCTTCAGTGTATTTTGTACTGTTTGTATACTTTGTCTCATGCTGACATCAGCACCATAAGCATTTTTATCCCAAGATTTTACATAAGAAGCTGATTGAAGGTCTACTATTTGGATCAGGGGGTCATCAAAGGACTTGTTAATATTGAGTGCTTCTCGAAGTCTAAAAATTTCTTCATATATTATTTCTCTTTCTTCATCATACATATTGTTTATAACTACATTGTTATTTGCGATAGCAATAACAATGTTTTTTAAAGACTCAAGCTTTACACTTAAGTTGTTAGCTGTTTCTTTTTGTAAAAACTCTTTTTCTTGTATGTATACAGTATGTTCAATTGAGTCTATCTGTCTCCATATAACTACACTCAGAATTATCACACAAATAATGATTACTGGAGTAAATACTAAAAATAATTTACTTAACAAAGATAAAGATTTAATTTTCATAAGAATTTCCTATATAACTTTAAGATACTTTATTATAGCTCTCAAGTATAAAATATGTATAAAGTTTTTGTTATAATGGTGTCATATAAATATAAATATAAATTGAGTAAACTATTATGAACCGTAGAAAATTTTTAACAACTGCAACACTTACCTCTTCAGCCTTTGTTTTAGATGGATGTAATGATGAAAATCGCCAAGCGATAGACTACTCTAAGCATCCTCATAAAAAAGTAGATAAAAAAACTGTTCATATTAATAAAAATAAAAAAACTGTTATTAAACTAGCAACTTCTTGGCCTGCGCATTTTCCTATAATGGGCACTGGTGTTGAGAAGTTTGCACAAAGAGTGAAAGATGTTAGTGGTGGTAGCTTAGAGATAAAAATATATCCTAAAAATGTTCTCGTGCCTGCTCTAGCTGTTTTTGATGCTTGTTCTAGCGGGGAGATAGATGCTTTTCATTCAGGACCTTACTATTGGAAAGGTAAGAACTCTGCATTTTCACTCTATAGTGGTATGCCTTTTGGTTTTACCGCAGAAGAAATCAACTCATGGTTGACATTTGGTGGTGGTCTGGAGTTATGGCGAGAACAGTATGCTAAGTACAACCTCCACCCCTTTGCAGGCGGAAATACAAATATACAGATGGGCGGATGGTTTAGAAAACCTATAGAGTGCCTTGAAGATATGAAGGGTTTAAAAATGCGCATACCCGGTTTGGGTGGAGAAGTGTTTTCTAAAATGGGTGTTAATCCTGTACTCCTACCTGCTGGAGAGATATATACTTCTCTTGAACGTGGTGTAATTGATGCAACTGAATGGGTTGGACCAGCACTAGATATAAAAATGGGCTTTTATAAAGTTGCTCCTTATTATTACTCAGGTTGGCACGAACCAGGTTCTATACTAGAACTAACTTTCTCGAAGCACACCTGGGACAAGATGGCTTTTGAACATCAGTCTATCATTGAAGTTTGTGCTGGTGAGATGAATGCAAATATGACCTCAGAATTTCATCATGAGAATATTTATGCACTCTCAAAACTTCAAGATCTGGGAGTTACGCTAGGTCATTTCCCAAAAGATGTAAACATGGCTGGGAAAAAGGCTCTTAAAGAGGTTGTCCATGATCTCTGTTCTAAAAACAAGGATTTTGAGAAGGTTTATAATTCCGTACATGATTATCTCAAACTTTCTCAAGCATGGAGCGATGTGAGTCTGAGAAACTTTCTGAACGAACGATAACAGCTACTATTTTACTTTTATAGTGTAATATTACACTTATATTTACACTACGGACTTTCATTGAAAAAACTTTTTTATACTATACTATTTTCACCTCTTTTAGTCTTTGCATCATTTGATGCAAAAATCATTGATACAAAAACTCTTCAATCTATACCAAACGCAATAATTTGTAATGCAAAACACGAAGTAAAAAGTGACAACAAGGGTCTTTTTAGCTTAGATACAGAAGAAGGCATATTCCACATAAAAGCTCATGGCTATAGACCGATGGAGTTCAATGCCACTCATACTAACAGACTGTTTGAGTTAAAACCTATAAAAGTAAAAGCCCTATACTTAACTTTTTGGGGTGCTAGCAATAATTCTAAAACACTTACAAACCTACTTCATATCATAAAGAGCACACAGGCTAATGCTGTTATAGTTGATGTTAAAAACGAGTACGGTTCAACATCTTTTCTTACCTCTTTTAAGCAAGCAAACTCTTATGGTGCTCACAAACAAAGAACAAATCGTAATATACAAAAGTTTATACAGACAATGAGAAACAACAACATATATACTATAGCAAGAATGGTAACTTTTAAAGATGAGATTCAGGCTTCAAATAACCCTGAGTATGCAATAAAACGCGATGACAACGGAAGCATATGGCGCAACCATGACAATATGGCATGGGTTGACCCTTTTGATGAGCGTTCTCATGCATATACTATACGCATAGCCCAAGAAGCAGCAAAGGTTGGTTTTGACGAAATCAACTTTGATTATATTCGTTTTCCCGCAAAATCTCACCTTAGATATTCTAAAGAAAATACAAAAGAAAATAGAATCAAAGCAATAGAAACCTTTCTTGATAGCGCAAAAGAGAAACTACGTCAATATGGCGTATTTATCTCAGTTGATACTTATGGTAATGTTTTATGGGGACAAAAAGAGGATGATAACAATATAGGTCAGATATTAGAATCCCTGGCTCAGCATTCTGACTATATAGCACCTATGCTTTACCCTTCAGGATTCTCTTCTGGTTCTTTTTACCATGACTACCCGGCAGATCATCCATATGCTGTCATATATCGTAGTTTAAGTAATATCAAAGACAGAGTAGATTTAAAAAGAGTAAGACCTTGGTTACAGTACTTTAGAGACTATAAAAGTAAAAAAAGACCTTATCAAAGATATGAAGTTCAAGAACAAATACGTCCTACAAAGCAGTTAAATGCAAATGGTTGGATGATGTGGTCACCTTCTAGTAAGTATCATATAGACTATATTTCACCTTAGTCTAATATGCTTGAGTTCACCTCTAAGTTTTTTTGATCCAGGGAGATACTTCTCAACTAAAGAGTGAAAATCCTTAGAGTGATTCATATGCTTTAAGTGAGCTAACTCATGCACAACCACATAGTCTATAAGACTCTTATCAACCTTCATAAGTTCAGTATTAAAAGTTATGATTCTATTTGAACTACAACTACCCCATCTACTTTTCATTTTTCTGTATTTAATTACGTCAAAAACAAGACCCATTTTTTTAGAGTAGTGATCTGTTCTCTCATCTAAATAAGTAGCAGCTGTACTCTTGTAAAAATCATCATAACATTTCATTATTTTTTGTGGTGAACTCACTCGTAGTTTATGGAGTTTGTTTCGTAAAAGACTTGCCTCTTCACTATCTATACTATACCTTTGTGAAAAAAGCAGTACTTCATCTTCTAGATTCATCTCCAAAGATGTATATGTTTTTTGTTTTTTGAACTGTTTTTGTATCCAAGAGTCACGTAACTCTAAAAGATTTAAAACATAAGTATGAGAATTACTTGAAGTCTTCACAAGTATCTTATTGTGTGACTCTATACCTATATATGTGTTTTTTAACTTTGGATTATACTTTAACTCAACATCGTAACCCTTATAAACTAACTTACTCATAAACGATAGGGTCTGTAACTCCAGCTTTAAGAAATCCATTTAAACGCAGACGACAACTATCACATACTCCACAAGCCTTATCATCGTTTTTATAACAAGACCACGTAAGCGAGAGTGGTGCTGAGATTTCTAAAGATTTTTTCACTATCTCTGATTTGAGCAGATGAACTAAGGGCATATGAATTTTAATATTTGTATCATCTTTTGTACCGAGGTTAATGGCGTTTTGCATCGCTTTTATATAAGTCTCCCTACAGTCAGGGTAACCACTACTATCTTCTTGAACGACTCCTATGCTTATAAGTTCTGCTCCCTCTTTTTCTGCGATAGCTGCTGCCATACTTAAAAAGATACCATTACGAAAAGGCACATAAGTGATAGGAACGCCCTCTTCTACTCCTGATACAGGCACATCTATATTTGTATCCGTTAACGCAGATGCACCAAGATGTTTAAAAAAGTCTAAATCAAGGCTATATTGTTCAGACACGTTTAAATGCTTACAAATCAGATCAAAACACTCTTGCTCTTTTTTTTTTGTTCTTTGTCCATAGTTAAAATGAACAGCTATTATTTCATAACCATCATCTTTCATCATGTATGCACTCAAAGTTGAGTCCATGCCCCCACTCATTATACAAACAGCTCTTTTAGTTGATTTTATATTATTCATAACGGCATTTTAACATATTTTCTTCAGCTTCTTTAAAACAAATTATCACTACAATAGTGTATATAAGAAAAAAGGATTACATAATGGAAGTTTCAGCAGCAAATTCTGGTTCTATAGTAGGTCTCGAAGTACAAAAAAAAGCACAAGATGTTCAAGCGCAACAAGTTTTAAAAGTGCTTGAGAGTACAACACAGCAAACACAACAAGCTGCTTCTCAAAAAACAGGTATAGGCTCTCAATTAAACATTAGTGCATAAGTCCTAATCATAAGTACATTTAGCTATAATTGTACTTATGATTGAACTTGACAACCGAACAACCCTTACAATAGACATATCCCTCCTGCAGTCAATAGCTGACACCCTTACAAATAAAGAAATTGAACTTATTATCACTTCAAATAGTGAGATTCAAAGTATCAATTCTGAGTGTAGAAATATCAATAAACCAACTGATGTACTTAGTTTTCCTTATGAAGAGATGCCTATGAGTCCACTTGGAAGTATAGTAATATCAGAAAATTTTGTAAAAGAAAAGGCGAGTGAACTTGGACATACGGTATCTGATGAACTAGCATTACTTTTCATACATGGTTTACTTCACCTCTTGGGCTATGACCATGAAGTCGATAGTGGTGAGATGCGCGAAAAAGAGAAAGATATTATAGAGTTGTTCTCTCTTCCAAAAAGTTTAATAGTAAGAAACCAAGGATAAATATGGATTATATAGTTTTTTTAGCTGCGATGGCTGCACTTATTTATGGAGCAGACTTTATCATTAAAGAGTCTGAGCGTATAGCTCTTCATTTTAACATTTCTCACTTTGTTATCGGTGCTACACTTGTGGCGTTTGGAACGTCTCTACCAGAGATGGCAGCTTCTATGATGGCGGCCTCACAAGGCAAGAGTGATATGGCTGTTGCAAATGTATTGGGAAGTGTTATTTTTAACATTACTCTCGTACTTGGTTTAGTTCTTTTTATAGCGAAATCTATGAAACCTGAGCGTGACTTATTTTCAAAAGACAGTGCATGGGTTGTAGTACCTGTTGTGATTTTTTTACTTATGATTCAAGATGGTGTTATTGGAAGAGTAGATGGCATTATTTTTCTTCTTCTCATGATTTCATACCTTATCTTTTTGTTTACCAGTTCAAAAGATGACTTAGAGGATGAAATAGATGATAGTTTAACACAGAAGTTTAACTGGGCTAAAACACTAGTTCTACTAACTATTGGTTTTATCTTTACTATCGGTGGTGCAAACTTTGTTATAGAGAGTGGTACAAGTATAGCAAGAAGTTTAGACGTGAGTGAATGGATTATTGGTCTATTCTTAATCTCACTTGGTACTTCTCTTCCTGAACTAGTAGTATCACTTGTGGCTATTAAAAAAGGGAATGCTGATATGAGTATTGGAAATATTATTGGCTCAAATGTAGCGAACTTCTCTATGGTTATTGGTGGCTCATCACTCATTCACCCACTAACAGTTAACATTCAAGACAACAGTTTTGATATTTTTATAATGGTAGCTGCATCACTTACTCTACTTTTTATACTAGCAAACAAGCTCTACAACAAAGCAGGTGCAATTTTCCTTTTTGCTATCCTTGCTCTTTTTATACAAAATAGTTTTTAAAAGAACTTATTTTTTAATATACTCAAGCTCTAAGAGCTTGTCGTAAATATCTGATACAATTGCTCCTGCTGCATGCCCTCCATGCCCTCCATGCTCAACCATAACCATGACAACATACTTAGGGTTTTTATAAGGTCCATAAGACGTGAACCAAGCATGAGAACGATTATAGTATGACATTTCATGCTCTAGTTTTCTTTTTTTGATGTCTTGTTTAATTGCAACAACTTGTGCAGTACCTGTTTTACCAGCAAGAATAACCTTAGAGTGCAGGTAAGATGTTGCTGTTCCCTTTGGGTTATTACAAACTTGATACATCGCCTTTTGAATTATAGGCAGTTGTTCTTTTTCCTTCTCATTTAAAACATTTTCATATTTGTCTTCATACTTTATACCATTTATCTCGTGTGCTAGATGAGGAGTGGGTAGCCTTCCTGTTGCGATAAAAGCAGTCTGCTGTGCAATTTGTAGAGGGGTAACAAGAAAATCACCCTGACCGATGGACATATTGGCAGTTTCACCAATACTCCATATTTTATTATACTTTTTTAGTTTCCATTCCCTCGAAGGCACTACACCTATAAACTCATTTGGTAAGTCTATACCGGTTTTTGCACTTAAACCATAACGCTTGAGTCCAGCACTCATTTTACGGTTACCAAGAATAAGACTTCCCTTATAAAAAAAGTCATCACAACTCTCACGAATAGCTTTTACAATACGAGTATGTCTATGCCCTTTTCTCTTCCAACATCTAAAAATACGTCCCCCTAAAGGAAGTGAAGACCTGCAGTCTACTTCCCATCTACTGGAGAGATCAGTAGAGATATATAATAGTCCCAACATTGGCTTTATAGCTGAACCTGGTGGATATAAACCGTGAATTAGTTTGTTTGTAAAGGGGTGATCCATACTAGAAGATAGACTATCATACATTTTATATGACATTCCTGATACAAATATATTGAGATTATAGTTAGGAAAACTCCCTGCTGCAAGGATAGAACCATTAACGTTCATCACAACCATCGCCCCAACCTTTCCTTCAAAAAGCTTAGACATATAAGTTTGTAACTCCATATCAATAGTTAGTTTRAGTTTTTTATCTTCGTCTGCTTTGACATAACTTAACTCTGCTACTTCTTGATTACTTGCATTTACTTGGACTTTTCTTATTCCTGATTTTCCTTGTAGATAGTTGTTGTAGTATTTCTCTATGCCTGTTTTCCCAACATAACCAATGAGTCCAAGAAGTTTATCCTTACCTATCTCTTTTTTATTTGCATGCGATACATATCCTATCATGTGTGCGGCAATATTTTTATATGGGTAGTAGCGCTTTGGTGCAGGTATGATTTTAATATTTTCTCTGAGATTTAAGATTGAGTAGACTGGCAAAATCTCATCATAAGGGACAAAGTGTACTATATCTATATAGTTATGGTTGTAATATGACTCTTTTTTCTTGTAGTTTTTWAGCATAGTTTCTATACTAAGCGATGGAAGAAGTCTTTTTAGTGTTTGCATCTCTTGATTTAAGAGTTCTCTATTTTTTTCACCTGTTAAATGTGGAGCAAGTTGTAGCCTAAAACCTAACTTATTTATAGCTATAGGTCTATCTTTTATATCAACTATTTCTCCCCGAACTGGGGCAATCCTTTCATACTTGATTGTATTTTGTTCAGAGAGTTTCATATAGTGACTGTGAGAGTTTATACTGAGGAAAAAAACTCTTACCATTAAGGCTAACCATGTAGAGACGAAAAAAAAGATTATTAATTTAGTTTTCATAATATACTCACTAGTAAAAATTCAATTACTATATAGTATATTATATAGTAATTGAATTCTGGAGGCGATAAAAGAAAAATACTAGACATCAAAGAAAGAAATAGAAAATAGCCTACATAAGCCATAAGAATATTTGAAAGTTTTATACACCAAGGACAAGAAAAATTTTGATTAATCTTGGGCATTATAAATTTGTAAACAACATAAAAGTAGATAATTGAGCTAAAGAGCATATATCCATGGTTTGCTTCAAAGACTACTAGACAAAAGGATAAAATTAAAATAGAGGCATAATCATTACGAGCGAGGGATCTTGTAAAAAGCACAAACAGTACTGCTAGCATAGGCGGTAAGTATAAGTGTATACTGCTCAAAGAGCTATATAGTACAAAAATACCTATGTAAGCAAAAAGAGTTACAGGGTTTTGATGAGTGATACTTCGTTGCATATTGGAAAGTGTTTACATTTAATACAATCAGCCCAAATCTTATGTTCTGGGAGGGACTCTTTTGGAATTTCAACAAAGCCTAAGCGTTCAAAGAAAGCTTGTTTATAAGTAAGACTAAGTACTCTTTGTATACCTAAAGAAGAAGCTTCCTCTAGTGCTTTTTTAACTAAATTTTCACCAATTTTCTGACCACGAATACCATCCTTAACTATAAGAGAACGAACTTCTGCTAGATCTGTTGTATGAATATGCAGGGCAGTAAAACCAACAAGTTCTCCTTCTTTATAAGCAAGTGTGTAAGAACGAATATTTGTTGCTATTTCATCCTCACTTCTATCGAGTATAACACCGCTCTCTATTTCAGGAAGAATCAACTCTCTCATTTCATGAATTGTTGAGAGGTTTGCTTTCTCGTAGCTAATCTTCACTATCGCTCTCATTCTCATTCTCATTCTCTAACAATATATCGTGAATTACCTTGTTTACTTTATGTGTTCCTTTTTTCTTTGAACTAGAGACTGTCATCGCATGTGGAAACTCGCGTCTAAGTGCACTTTGTTCTTTTTGATTGAGTTTATCTATTTTTGTAAATATTTGTAAAATTACTTGGTTTTCTCTTACATGCTCAAAAAGGAATTCACTTACTTGTGTATCAATATCTAAGTGAGGATGTCTACAATCAATAAGATGTATAAAAAGTTTTATCTGTGTACGTTCGGCAATGTAATCAGTTAAGTTTTTTTCCCAGTCATGCTTTATAGATTTAGCAACTTTTGCATACCCAAAACCTGGTAAGTCAACAAACTTTGCTAAGAGTTTTTTATTTTCATTATCTCTATCTATAAATGTAACATCGAAGTAGTTAATAAGTCTTGTTTTACCTGGAGTTGACGATACTTTGGCTAAACCCTTGTGGTTTGTTAAAGCATTTAGCAAAGAACTTTTTCCTACATTTGAGCGTGCCATAAAAACAACTTCATTTTGTTCTTCTGACTCTGGGGCCGAGGCAACATTTGGTGCAGAGGTTATAAACTTTGATTCTACTATTTCTACCATTATTTTTTCTCCTCTTGATTCTCATCCGTTATATTAAATATCATAATTACTGGTTCCTTTTTTAGACCTTTGGCACGAGCTTTTCCAGTTATTACATTAAGAATAACTTCATCACCTTGAATCTCTTTCTTTTTATCGATCTGTTTTAGGTAAACATTTGTGTAAAAGTGGTATTCACTTTTTTTTGGAAGGTAGATTACTTTACCAGCAGTTCCTCTATATCTTGCCCCTTCTTTTGTAACTATTTTAAAAGAGACATCCCCAAGTGCTATAAACTTTGTCGGTTGGTTTTTTGCATCAGTATATATAGTAACCTTAGATGCATTTAACTCATCATTTTTTTTGATGATATTTACATGTCCCTCAAAGATAGAAATACCCTTAGCCTGATCAGTATCAAAAGCATCTGCTATAACCTTTAACTCTTGTGAAAACAAGAAGCTACTAAAAAAAATTGTTATTATAAAAATATATCTCATATTTTACTCTCTTCAAGTTGATATTTTACTATTACTTTTTCTGACGACATTGTATTGTTAATCGAGTCATATACAAATGAAGCTCCTCTCATACTATTCTTGTTTCTATATGCTAAGTAATCATCTTGAGTCTTTGCAATAGCGTTTATTGTGTTGTAATTAAGAGTATCCGACTTAAATGTAAGCCCATCTTCTCTTTTATACACCACATTGCCTTTTAAATCTACAATATTATCTTTATATATTCCATTGTCTGCTTGCATATTTGACATAAACTCTTTAGAGTTATCAGTAAAGTTAACATCATTTACTATATATCTCTCAGTATATCTAAGAGCTTTAGTTCCAGCCATAATCGTCTGTAAACCAGTACTTTGTAGTTCATACATAACAAAATTACCCATTGTAAGAAGAGGGACATCATCAAATTCTTGTTGTTTAATTTTAAGAGGTTGAAAAAATATATATATCAACATCAATGCACTAAAAATAGAGATAAAAAAAATATTTATATTGATGATTTACCCCTTAGTCCACACAGAAATAAAATTTTCTCGCTCATCATTCTCATCTATTATCATTTCTATCATTTCTCGAACAGCTCCATCACCACCCTTACTTTTGAGAGTTGTATCAACAAGTGAACGTATGTCTTTTACACCATTAGCAGGTGTAAAACTACGACCTGCAAGACTCAGCATATTATAGTCGTTCAAGTCATCACCAATAGCGGCAACTTCAAACATACGTAAACCTAAAGAGTTTATAATTTCTTTGAGAACTCTATCCTTGTCTTTGATACCTTGATGTAAGTTCTGTATACCAAGCTCATTCGCTCTGCGTTTAACTATCTCAGAATTACGCCCAGTAATGATAGCGACTTCGTATCCGAGTTTAATCCAAGTAGTGATGCCTAAACCATCTTTAACATTAAAAGTCTTACTCTCAATACCATCGCTAGAGTATGTAAGACCGCCATCGCTAAGACAGCCATCAACATCTAAAACAAGCAGTTTAATCATAAAGTACCTTTAGTACTTGGTGTTCCTATGCGCTCATTTTTTGTAGTGGCACGACGAATAGCAACGGCTAAAGACTTAAACGCAGCCTCTATGATGTGATGCTTGTTCTTCCCTCGTAGCTCTACGATATGCACGGATAGTCTTGCATTGAGTACCACAGCACGGAAAAATTCTTCTACGAGTTCTGTGTCGAAGTTACCAACCTTACCAGTTGGAGAGAGTTCAAACACTAAAAATGGACGGTTACTAAGATCTAAGTCACAAGATACGCAAGCTTCATCCATAACGATGTTAGCACTTCCAAAACGCTCCATTGCTTTAACAGGATAAATTGCCTCAGCGATAAGTGAACCAAGAACGATACCGATATCTTCTACACTGTGGTGGTCATCTATATGCGTATCACCCTTACAGCTAATAGTAATGTCCATAAGTGAGTGCTTGGAAAAACTCTCAAGCATGTGGTCTAAAAACCCAACACCTGTATTCATATCTGCTTTTCCTGTCCCGTTTATGTCTAAACTTACAGTTATATCTGTCTCTTTTGTTGTTCTTGTTTTACTTATCATTATTAGTCCTCTCTTATTATAAATGCTTTGTTAAAAACACCGTTCTTTTTGTAGTCACGTGCTTCTTCTTCACTCTTAAACCCAGTCAGTACGACTTTAAATATTCGTCCACTTGGTGTCTCAACATCTTTGATTATCGTTGTATAACCATCTGTATCATCATACTTCTCTTGAGTGCTTAAGGCTCCATCTATTTTAGAAAAAGATGCTATTTGTAGAGCAAAGTTACCAACAGCTTTTTTCTGTGGTGCTTTTTTCATCTCTTTTTTTGTAGGGATTTTTTTCTTACCCTTTGTCTCAAATCCTAAGATCTCTAGTGTTACAGGTGCTGTGCCACGTCCGACCATATCTATCTCATGTGCTGCTTTGTTTGAGAGGTCTATGATTCTAGTAGCAATAAACGGACCTCTATCGTTAATGCGAACCACTGTAGTTAAACCGTTTCTACGGTTTGTTACTTTGACAATAGTGTTCATCGGTAGTGTCTTATGTGCAGCCGTCATACCGTACATATTGTAGGTTTCACCATTTGATGTTAACTTACCGTGAAAATCAGGACCATACCATGAGGCATTTCCTTTAAAGGAATCTCCAACACTCACAACAGTTGGATAGTACTTAATGCCACGAATAGTATACGGTCTCATCGTTGGATGCGAATAGTTTTTTTTATTAGAAGAGTATGACTTAGAATAACCTTGTGAAGATATTGTATGTTTATACACCCCCCTTCCTCTAGTACTACAAGCGCTCATTGTCAGAACAAATACAATTAAAACTACGATATATAATTTACTCATAGATTTTTAACCTCTCGCCAACTTTGATAAGCGAGCCCTTAATTTGGTTTTGAGACTTAAGGTTTCTAATGCTGACCTTATGTGCACGAGATATAGACGCTAGAGAGTCTCCGCGTTTTACCATATAGTAGTTTCTCGTATTGAGTTTTTTGCTATGACTTGATTTTGCTATGGGTATGATGAGTTTTTGTTTTAGTCTTAGATTATTGTTTTTAAGATTGTTAAAGTCTTTGATGACTTTGTAAGAAACGCCATACTTGTTTCCAATGTATGAGAGGTTATCACCACTTGTTACTACATGGATTTTGTAGATGTTTTGCATAGGTGCTTTATAGTACTTCCGTTTAAAGTCTGCTAGTTTAATGTAAGGAATATAAACATCATAACTCTTTGCGTATGGAGGTACGAAGTCATATTTTAGGTGTCTGTTTAAGTTTTTCAAGTCTCCCAGTGGCATCTCTATAAGTTTTGCTACACGTTTTAAAGACTCACCACTTGAAATCTGAACAGTAGAGATAGAGTAAGCATTTGCACGGTTGAGCAAGTGCTCATACTCACTAGATAAAAGATACTGCTCATCCGTTCCAATAAGAGCTAAAGCTACAATTTTTCTTATGTAGTTACGACTCTCTTTTGGAATATACTTTTTATCTGAATCAAGTAAAACAGAAAGTTTATCACTGCCCGCTTTTTTTATAGCATGGTTTAAACGGCCACCACCACAGTTGTAAGCGATGGCCGCTAAGTACCACTTACCAAAGCGTTTATGTAGAGATGAGAGATACTTTGCAGCTGCCTCAGTTGACTTAATCAAGTCTCGTCTCTCATCCACATACTCATCTATCTTGAGGTTATAAACACGTCCAGTTCTTGGCATAAACTGCCAAAGTCCAGCAGCTCTTTTTGGAGAGTATGCTCGTGTTTTAAAGTTTGACTCAGCCATGGCGAGATAGAGAAACTCTTGAGGAACATTGTATTTTGTGAGAGTGTTTTTTATAGCTGGTATAAATATATATGCGTTATCCATAGTTCTAAAAAAATGCTTACTTTTTTTAATAGAACTGTTTTTAGTGCGCATTTGATTCATTATGGGATCATAAAGAAAAGATGGTTCTATGTCAAAAGAGTCTAGAAGTGCTAACTCTTTGTTAAAGTTAGACTCATAGCTCAAGTTTGCAAAAAGAAACAAAGGAAAAAGAAGTGTTAAAAAATATCTATACATATATAACTTTTTATTTAATTTAAATAGATTTTATCCAAATTTTTATTAACCTATTATAAACACCTAAATTGAGAAGAGTTTTTGAGCATTTTTAGTTGTCAACTCTTTTATGTTTTCTAGTGGAGTCTCTAAAAGTTCAGACATCTTTTGTGCCACAAACGTAGTGTAAAATGGCTCATTTCTCTCTCCACGATGTGGCATTGGAGTGAGGTATGGTCCATCAGTTTCGATGATGAGTTTTTCTGTTGGTATTTTAGGTAAGACATTTACTAGTTTTTTTGCATTTTTAAATGTCAAAACACCACCTATACCAAAGTAAAAACCTTCATTAGCAAGACTTAAAAGCTCTTCATCTGCGTTAAAACAGTGTAGCACTCCCCCTACTTCACCCACATTTGCCTCAAGCATCAACTCTTTTGAATCACGAGAAGCATCTCTTACATGAACTATAAGTGGTTTTTTATACTTTTTTGCAAGTTCTATCTGCGCTTTAAAAACTCTTTTTTGCTCTGTTTTTTCTGCGAGAACTTCTTCCTCTGAGCCTTCAAGTCTAAAGTAGTCAAGTCCACACTCACCGATGGCAACACACTTCTCATGTCCAACATACTTCTCGAAGTCTAGAGCATCAAACTGTGCTTTGTCATAAGGGTGAACACCAACTGAGAAGTAGATGTCATCATGTGCTTGGGCAATTCTTACAGCTTTGTCAAGTGTAGAAGTGTCAGCCCCAGGGATGATAAAACGCTCTACTCCACCCTCTCTTGCACGTTCTAGTACACTCTCTAAGTCTTCATCGTAACGCTCATCATCTAGGTGTATATGTGTATCTATTATCATTTATGTGCCTCTAGTAACTCACGAGCAAACTTTTTAGCTTCATTTGAGATGTTTTCCCCGCTTATGATTCGGGCTATTTCATCTACTCTTTGGTCAAAGTCTAACTCTTTTGTTTTTGAAATAGTACCATCTTTATAGACTAAAAAGTGCTGATTTCCCATAGAAGTCAGTTGAGGCTGATGCGATATGACAAATATCTGAAAATGAGCAGAGAGTTTACGCAGTACTTTTGCCACAGACATGGACTCTTCACCACTTAGGTTAGCATCTATCTCATCGAGCATTAAAACGCCACCATTTTTGCTCATAAACTCAGACTTTAGTGCTAGTATGGCCAAACGCAGACGGTTAAACTCTCCCGTACTTATCTTTGAAAGAGCCGTGTTGTTTAGTTTTACACTTAAAAGGTCACAACCAGAGCGTGAATACTCTTCCTTTTCAAGACTGATAGAGGCCTTGCGAAGATAGAGGTCTTTTAGGTAAGCATTGAGAGCTTTTGTGAAATGACTTAACTCTTTTTTTCTGAGGTCACTAAGCTGTGTTCCTAAACTCTCTACAAGTTCACTTAATATATTGTATCTGTCTTGTAAGTCGCTCTTTGCTATCTCAATGTTTTCATACTTGGCAAGTTCTATTTTTTTCTGCTCTTTGTAGCTGATAGCCTCTGCCACACTTCCATACCTGCGTTTAAGCCCGCTTATCTCTTCTATGCGGTTTAGTACCTCTTCTATGTCTACTTCATCCAGTGCGCAAAACCTTTCAGTTGCTGAGTCAAAGTGTGCACGAAGCTCGTTCATAGCATCATCAAAAAAAGCACTATCAACACCCAAAGAGTCTAGTGCAGAAGTAGCAAGGTGCTCATGAGAGAAAATATCTTGTGCAGACTCTAGGGACTCTAAGACCTTCTCTTTACGAGAGAGCTCTTTTTTGATAACTAGAAGTTCTTCATCTTCACCCTCACTTGGGTTAATGTCTTCTATCTTTTTTATCTCAAACGCAGCGAACTCTTTTAGTTCTACTATCTTTCTCTCTTCTTCTGCTATCTTAACTAACTTTTTTTTAACCTCAGAGTATTCTACAAAACTTTTTGTGTACTTCTCTTTGAGTGTTACTATCTTTTTAGACTTTGAAGCTATACGGTCATCTAAGATACCAAGTAAGTTTTCATTTTCAAAGTCACTAAAGTCTTTAAGACTCAAGTGGCGCAAGTAACCCGAAGCAACACCACCTATAGCCTTGCGAGACAGACTTTGGTTATTTACGAAGTAACGAGAGTTCCCTTTTTTTATGTGTTTAAAGACATTTATCTCGTCGTTTTCTATGCCTGAACTCTCTTCGTTGATGTCCCATGTTACACTAGACTCACACAGTGCCGCGTCACAAGTAGCCGCTCCTAAAGAAGATAGTATAGACTCCATAAGTATAGACTTACCACTACCACTAGGACCAGTAAATACAACAAGTCCCGTTTCCAAGTTTAGTTCTGCCTCTTTAAAACTAAGGTAGTCTTTTAGGTAAAATCTTTCTATCATGTCATTGCCTTTTAGAGGAGATAATTGTTTATATTTAGTATCTTAGTAAAAAAATGCAAGCRTAGTGAAATATATTGCGTTTTGTCATGTTTTATACAGCTACTTTATTCATAAGTAAAGTGCTAAACTGTTCCAAAACCATCTAGTGTATCTTTTTCATATATCTCTTGTATTTTTTCTACCTGTACTTTAAGTTCATCCTTAGTTAGTACAACAGGAATATGCTTTCTTTTTTCTGCTCTTAGAGCTTGTACCCCAAGGGCACTTATAGTGCTTAAATCTAATCTTGTCACGAACTAAATCAAGTAATTTTTTCTTCATTTGCATAACAACCCCTGTATACACTAAACCTCTAATAGGAGGACATTTTGTCCAACTATTAAGTTATTTTCATAAAAAAGGACATTTGAGATTTTTATAATAGTACCTCTTTTTCACTATAGCTTGATTTTTATTGCCAATTGCCATACTTTCACAAATAGGAAGACAAATATTATGTCTCACTATTTCTGTTTTTTAAGGTTAGCCTATATATAATGTCCTCTATTAAATAGTTATATCGAACTTAACCTAATAAAAGAAAGGATAGATATTCATGCCATGTAAAGATATAATTAAAGAATCTGAAGTTCTTCGAGCACATAAGATAAGCTCTAAAAATCTCACAGGAAATTTATTTAGAAGAGCTGATGTTATAGATTTAAAAGATACTTCAGGGAATAGTATATTAAAAGTTCAAATAGCATTTGAATTTTTAAAAGATTCAAGGTTCTTTGGAAGTTCTGGACGAGGTAAAGTTGCAAAATTACATAATATCCGTATTAAACCAGATAAAAAAAGCAAAGGACTTGGTACAGAAATTCATGCTCAACAGTTAAGTGTATTAAAAGACAACCATTTTAAGGAAATGCAATTAAGTGCTCAATGAGATGGTGTTATAGCATGGCCATCTATATTTTTCAACTTTAAAAGTGAAGATGATGAAGATGAATTATTAGAGCATATAGCAAACTATATGTTAGATGTATTAGAGTACAATAGCGGTAGAGTTAAGAAAATAATGCAAAATTACGATAATATAAAAAGTCTATCTAATCATTTAAAACCTACTAATAAAGTATGGTTTACAGAGTGGTACCAAGAAACAGATAGATCTCTAGAATATAAAATGTATAAGAAGATATCATGAGTGTAAACTTTAAATTATTTGAGATTAAAGCTCAAAAGTCTAAGAAGACTATTTTTAGTGCATATGTAGCAGATGAAAAAGCATATCGAATCATTACAGATGTAACAGGAAGATTTAAAAAGAAATTTTTAAAAATTATGCGTGGTGTATATAAACACACATACATGAATAAAGAGACTGAAGAATCTATCGAATATAAAATAGAAGGAGATAATCCTTTAGAAAATTTACAAAAATATGCAAATGATTGTAATACATTTTCTCATACAACTGCTGAGATATCTCCATCAAATATTAAACATCAATATACCTTGCATTTTTATGGTGTCGACTATAATATGAGTAAGGGAATGGAACCAAAAGCTCAGCATAGAGCTAATGATTTTTTCTTTGAACTAGGTAAAATTTCGCAAATGAAAATACCAGCAAATAATTACTTAAATGAAAAGCCTCAAGAATTTACTACAGCAGAAGCGGCAAGCTTAAAACTTGAAATGTATAGCACTAGAGAGATGGTAGATTTTAAAATAGTGTTTAAACAATTATTAGATGATATACAAAGTGGAATATTAAGCACAGAGGTTGTTCTTGGAAACCGCTATGCAATGTACAAGAGGCTTTTTAAAGAATTTTCTAAACTTACTAGGTTTAATAACTTAGATACGTTAACTATAATAATAGATGGTTTAGATACAAATCTTACAGACTTCGAAGATATCGCTAATCTTGCTGAGAATGTATATGGTGCTGTAGTTGATGGAGAAATGATTATTCAAAGTGTACATGATTATTATAGAGATGAATCTTTGGATGGTTTAATTGTAGATACTTTAAATTTTTCACAAATTACAACTTGGAAATATCCAAAAAATAATGCATTAAGTAAATTTTTACATTTAGCAAAGGGTGAAAAAGTGAAACTTGATGGATGGACAGAAGGGGAAAATACTAGACGGATGAAGTCACTAGAATTTTTAAGAGATGGCTTTTCTATACCTACTACATCTAAACAAGAATTACAAAGAGCTGGTTCAACGGTAATCGATAAAAAATTAATTATAGGTTGGGAATAATATAAAAAGATATAACAAAACAGAGAGACTGTGCATTTAGTCCCAAAATCCCTAATTTAGACTAGATATTCAACTCAAATTCTCAAATATTTCATCTTTTTTTGAGAACTTAATTATAAGTTTACATAGTTTCATTTTTTTAAAATAT
>NVXO02000011.1 GCA_002733945.2 Sulfurimonas sp.
GGTCCCATTCCGAACCCAGAAGCTAAGCCCCTCTTCGCTGATAATACTTATCCTTTCAGGATTGGAAACGTAGGTCGTTGCCTAGTTAGTTGTTTACTTTTATTCCCCTTACTTTCTTTATTGAACATTTTATAACTTAACTTAATATTTTTACTTTTAGTTTACATTTCTGCTGTATAATACGGAATGTTACATATATTCACAGTTCTATAAATTTAACTAATTTCATTTCATTTTCTTTTTTAACTATTCCCCTTCTTTTGGTACTTTACAGACATTTTTTCTCATATATAAGCATTTGATTTATATTACTTTAAGTTTAAATTCAAAATAACTCTCTTATAATGGGTGCAGTCGGAATAAACAAAGTCTATTTCCATAACAAACACTCTGAGGAGAGAAAATGAAGAATACAATTAAATTAGCAGTAGTAGCTGCATTAGCTTTAGGTGCTACATCAGCATTCGCAACTAACGGTGATGTTATGATCGGTCAAGGTGCTAAGTCACGTGCAATGGGTGGTGTTGGTATTGCTAAAAGTTTTGGTGCTGAATCAGGTTTAGTGAATCCTGCTAATATTAGTTCTGTTGAGAAGTCTGAAGCGACTTTAGTTATTACTGCTTTTGCTCCAAATGTTTCTTTTGATGGTCCAACACAAATGGGTTCAACAGGTTACCAAGATTCATCTGCTAATTTTAGTGTTATCCCTGAAATAGCATATGCAACTAGATTAACTGATAGAGCAGTTGTTGGCTTATCTATGAGTGGTACTGCAGGTATGGGTACTGATTATGATAGTAAAACTGGAACATCTAATAATGGTTCAGCAAGAATGAAAACAGCTCTTTCATTATTAAAAGTTGCTGTTCCTGTTTCTTATACTGTTGGCGGATTTACAGCTGGTATCGCAGGTGTATTACAATATGGTTCTTTACAATTGAGTCATCAATATGGAGCTGGATTTGCTAACTTTAGAAATAATGGTGCTTCAACTGATATTGGTTATGGTTTAGAAATTGGTGCTGCTTATACAACAGGTGGATTAACTCTTGGTGCAGTGTATAAATCTAAGATTGGAATGACTTATGACAATACTATAGGTCAATCATTAGTAGACTTTGGTGTATCTGGAGCAATTACATCAGGTGACAATCTTGATCAACCTGAAGAGCGAGGTGTAGGTATCTCTTATTCTATGGGTGCTAATACAATCTCTGCAGATTATAAAAATATTGCATGGGGTGATGCGGCTGGTTATGCTGACTTTGGTTGGGAGAATCAAGATGTATATGCTGTTGGTTATGAATATGCAGCTGATAGTTTTGCAGTTCGTTTAGGTTATAACTATGCTAAATCTCCAATTGTAGAGCAGGCTGATACATATGTTGGTGGAGTCACTAACTTTTTTAACCTATCTGGATTCCCGGGAATAGTTGAGACACATTATACAGTTGGTGGTGGATATAATATTTCTGATGCATTAAGTTTAGATGGTTCATTTATTTATGTTCCAGAAGCAACTGCTTCATACAATACTACTACATTTACAACTGCTGTTGGTGGTACTGGAACTTCATCAGCAAATGTTAAACACTCTCAAATGGCTTTAACAATCGCTGGAACTTATAAGTTCTAGTCAAAAAGAAATTCTACTTTTTTTTAGTGCCGTCAGTTCTGACGGTACTTCCCTTTTACGCAACTACCTTTATTATTTAGCCAATCTTATAAAATATAATCTATTTCACAATAATTTATGCTAGAATTTAGGTAGTAAACAAACAAACAAATAAATAACATAAGGAAATAATATGATTAAAAAAATCATTACATCTACACTACTGCTTTCTCTTAGTGTATCAATAGCACTAGCGCAACCTGCATCACGTTTTAATGTGATAGATGGTGACCAAGAAGAAAAATACGAAAAAGAGTTTCTTCCTACATTAGAAGATGCAACAGGATTTTCTCTTTCAGATCCACATGAAAAGATAAATGATGCTTACTCTAAGCGTTATGGTAACCCTGAAGATCCTGACTATGATAAAGCTTGGACTACAAACTTAGACAACCTTGGTTTTTTCTCTATCTCTAATGATGTAGCTCTGTATCCGATTCTTAAAACATCTCCTCAAGCAGCTGGATTTCAGCCTTTTAATCTTCTGATTTATAAAAAAATTGCTGAAGATAAAACATATATAGGTCATATTGACCCAAATACTATGCTAAACATTACAGGTGTTACAAATGAAGCAGATAGAGCTGCATATGTGAAAATGTATGAGCCTTTAGATGCATATGTAACTAAAGAGTTTGGCGGAGAAATAATTACAACTGAGTTTACTAAACTTCCTGCACAACCTATGATGACTTTTGAGTTCCCAGTTGATAGAAGTGGTGATGTTGTAGAGTGGGCTGAAGAGTTTCAAGAAGGATTAGAAGCTGCATTTGAAGACAAGAAGTATATCATTGCTGGTTTTAAAAACTTTAAAGAGACATATGAAGATGATCTTGAGATGGAGTTTAGCGAGTATGACCAGTTCTTCGTTTATGGTTTATGTCACTTTACATTCTCTTACAATGTGTTTAATAAAGGTCGTCCTGATGCTGGAGTATTTGCTCCATGTGCTATGTATTTTTACATAAAAGAAGGAAGTAATACTATGGTTGTGGGTATGCCTCGTCTGTCTGTTTGGGCTTCTGTGATGGAACTTAAAGATCCTGCAAAAATCAAATGGACTGAGACTATCGACAATGAAATTATTGAAATTATGAAAAGCTTAGGAGCAAAGGAAATATGAAAAAATTAATAGCAGTAGTTTTATCTGTAATGATAGCTACAGTTGTATCTGTTAGTGCAAATGAATTCCTTCCATATAACCCACAAGATGCAGTTGGTGTAGCAGCATTTACAAAAAAAGAAGTAGCTAAAGAAGTTACTAAAACTGGTTTAGAAGGTACTAAAATAAATACTTACTTGGTAGGTGAGTATATGGATGTAAAAACAGCAGAAGATACACTAAAAGCTGCTGGTTTTGAGGTAGTTGCTAATTATAAGTCTGTTAAAAAAGGTACTACTATTGTATTTACTGATGCTGCCCTAAAAGCAGAAGCTGCAAAACCTAGTCGTTCAAATATCGCTGTTATGCGTCTATTTGTGGATGAGCAAGAAAAAATGATTAGTATTACTAATCCTGTTTATTTTGGTAAAGCATTTATGCAAGAAGAGTATAACCATGTTATCTTTAATGCTGAATTAGAAAAAATCAATCAAGCGTTTCCTGGTCTTAGTAGATCAAAAGATGCATGGGACTTTGATGGTTTAGCTAGTTACCACTTTATGATTAGTATGCCTTATTACAAGGATGTTGATATTGTAGGTAAAGGGACAAACGAAGAACTTTTAGCAAAAGTAAAGTCTCATAAAAAAGGCAAAGGTTTTATCTTTGAACTTAAACTCTCAGAAACTAGTACTTTAGTTGGATATGCTCTTAGTAAAAGAACAAGTAAATTTGTGAAGAAGATTGGTCGTGCAAATGCAGGAATCCTTCCTTACTGTTTTACAATTGAAAATGGTCAAGCTACTGCTCTTAGTGCAAAGTACTATATTGCTATCTCTTATCCACTTCTTGATATGAACGGTTTTATGGGAATTATGACTATACCTGGCGCAGTTATAAAAGACTACGAAAAAGTTTTTAAATAATGATAAAACTAGTTATTGCTTTTTGTATACTACTTATGAATGTGAGCAGTATACATGCTAAAGATATTAGTACTTACCTCATTGGTGAGTATGTCGATGTAGCTAGTGCAAAAGAGAAACTGCTTAAGGCTGGTTTTGAAGTGATAGCCGAGTATAAAAGTGTTAAAGATGGTATAACTATCATTTTTACTAACGAAGCTTTAAAGTTAGAGGCTAGTAAACCTAAGCGTGCAAATGCTGCTATTTTACGACTCTTTATTGATAACAAAGAGAAGATGATTAGTTTTACTAATCCTATTTACTTCGGAAAAGCCTTTATGCAAGATGAGTATAATGCAAAAGTTTATGAAGAGGCATTAGCTTCGATAAGTAGTTCATTTACTTCTCTTAAGGATTCAGTTGATAAGTTAGATGAAGATGATATAGAAGCTTACCACTTTATGATAGGCATGCCTTATTATGAAGATGTAGATGAACTAGGCAAGGACAGTACTTCAGAGCTTCTTGTCAAGGTACAAAATTACAAAAAAGGTAAGTTTGTTCTTTTTACTCTTAAACTGAGCAATGATAGTTATTTAGTAGGATATGATTTAAGTAAACGTACGAAGAAATTTGTGAAAAAAATTGGACGTGCCAATGGAGCTGTTTTACCGTATGTGATTAGCATTGAAAATGGTTTAGCATCATCTCTAGAAGCGAAGTACTATCTTGCAGTTAGTTATCCACTTTTAACTATGACAGAGTTTACAACTATTGCAACTATTCCTGGTGCAATAAAGAAAGATTTATCAAAACCTTTTAAGTAAGTTGTTCTGATTTTTGGATTTAGGCTTTTGCCTAAACCATTTTAGCTTCGCGCTTACCCTCTTTGATCTCACCTATGAGATAAGATCCTTCAGCTTTTTTAAGTATGCTATCAACATTTTTATCTTCTACTACGAGTATCATTCCGACACCCATATTAAAAGCTCTAAACATCTCTGAACGCTCTACATGTTCACTCATTAACTCAAAGATAGGAAGAACACGAATATCTGCTTCTTTTACTTCAGCCATAAGGTTCTCAGGAAGTACACGTGGTAAGTTCTCAACGATACCACCACCTGTGATGTGTGCCATAGCTACTATCTCATTTTTTAACTCTTTAAACATCTTTACATAAATAGTTGTTGGCTCAAGTAGGACTTCTATAAGAGGTCTACCATTAAAGTCTTCATCAAATGTTTTGTTCATTTTTTCAAAAAGTACTTTTCTAGCTAAAGAAAAACCGTTAGAGTGAAGACCTGAGCTTGGAAGTGCTATGAGTTTATGCCCAGCTCTTACAAGAGAGACTCTATCCATTTCTGATTTTTCGCACACACCGACTGCAAAACCTGCTAAGTCATAGTCATCTTCTGAGTACATACCAGGCATTTCTGCTGTCTCTCCACCTATTAGGGCACATTCACTGCGTTTACAGCCTTCTGCTATTCCTGCTACAACATTTGTTGCATTTACAACATCGAGTTTACCCGTTGCGTAATAATCTAAAAAGAAAGAAGGTGTTCCAAAGTTACAGAGTAAATCATTTACACACATAGCTACTAGGTCAATACCAACAGTATTGTGAATTCCGCTGTCAATAGCGAGTTTTAACTTTGTACCTACACCATCAGTTGCTGCAAGCATAACAGGCTCTTTAAAACCAGTTGGAAGCTCAAATGCACCTGCAAATGAACCAATACCACCCATAACACCTGGAATTCTTGTTGCTTTTACTAAAGGTTTGATGTTTTCAACGAAACTTGCACCGGCATCTATATCAACACCTGCATCTTTATAACTAATTTGACTCATTTTTTGTCTCTTCTTCTTTTTTATTTTTTGGTAAATCACATTTTTTTGTTATCATACAAAGAGGGCAAAATTTTGTAAATCCTGCAATTAAAGGAATAATACCTAAATAGAACCAAGCATTTCCAGTTATAATACCTATTGCTATTAGTGCAACACCAATTGCGATACGAAATTTACTACAAAATGATTTGACTTTGTTATAATCCATTGAAATACCTTTATGTTTTTATAAATATTTCGTAATTATATCTATATTAAGTAAAATTAATCCAAAAGTGGATAAAATCGCACTAATAAATAAGGAATAATTAATATGAAAGAATTTATATATAACGAAATGATGGTTCATGTAGCTGTTTGTACTAACAAAACTCCAAAAAATGTTTTAATCATCAGTAACAATGCAGATGGTTTTGTAACTGAAATGAAAAAACATGATGGAATTTCTTATGAAGTAATCGCTGCAACTGCAAATGCACTTCGTGAAGTTAAAGATAGCGCATTTGATGTTGTAATCAGTGAATTAGATTCTGATGCAGCTGTTCTTGCTCATTTTAACCGTGTTTTAAAAGATGATGGTCTTTTAGTAACAAAGCACCCATCTTTAGATAATGTAGAAGATAACAAGCAAATCATGCAAATTTTAGGTAAATATACTAAAATCATCATGCCTTTTAACTTAGGAAATGGCGAGACTGCACTTTTAGCATCTAAAGAGTATCATCCAACAGCAGATATCATTCTTCACCGTACTGATATGCTTGATGGTTTAGAGTTTTATAACTGTGATGTTCACCCTGCTGCGTTTGCTATGGGTAACAATGTACGTAAAGCTTACTTAGGTGTAATTAAAAACTAATGGCTTATGAGTATGCTATCGCTTTAACTGGAAGTATTGCTACTGGAAAGAGTACTGTGGCCTCACTTATAGCCCTTAAYGGTATGCGTATCATAGATGCAGATACTATCTCTCATGAGATATTAGATGCTTCTGCCCCTTGGGTTGAAGAGACTTTCGGAAAGCAGTATTTGAGATTAGGAAAAGTAGATCGTCCTAAACTTGGAACTTTTGTTTTCTCAAATGACGATGCTAAAAAAACTCTTGAAGAATTTTTACATCCAAAAATTCATGATGAGATTCTTAAACGYAGTGAGAAACAAGATAAGTTAAAATTCCCCTATCTTATTGACATACCACTTTTCTTTGAAAATTCTAACTATGATATACAAGACAGTGTYGTTGTTTTTACCCCCGCTGATGTTCAACTTGAACGTTTTATGAAACGTAATGGTTACTCTAAAGAAGAGTCACTCAAACGCATAGCTACGCAACTCCCCATTCAAGAGAAAAAAGAGAGAGCGACTTGGGTTATAGATAACTCTAGTACTTTAAAAAATCTACAACAAGAGTGTGAAGATTTTGTGGCAAYAATAAAGAGCAAGTATTTAAAATAGGAGAGCACACATGAATTTAGCTAAATATAGTGCAAGTGGAAATGATTTTGTTATATTTTCAGACGAGAGAAAAGAAGATAGAACAGAGTTGGCAAAAGTACTGTGTCATCGCCAAGATGGTATTGGTGCTGATGGTTTAATAGTTCTTGTACCTAGTGAAGAATATGACTTCGAATGGGAGTTTTACAATGCTGATGGCAGTAAAGCTGATATGTGTGGTAATGGAAGTCGTGCATGTGCTCACTATGCCTTAAATCATGGATATGCAAAAGAGAATATGAGCTTTTTAACGGGTGCGGGTGTGATAAACGCAGAGGTAAGTGACAACAGCACTAAAGGYGCTATGGTTMAAAGTGAACTTACTCCTCCTGTGATKATCGATAAAAGCATTAACTTCAATGATAAAAMTTGGTGGTTAATAAATACTGGTGTGCCTCAYTTAGTCTGTATMCAAGATAATGTAAATAGTTTTGATTTAGCAGAAGCTAGAGARTTACGTGAAAAATACAATGCCAATGTAAATATATGTTGTGTTGTTGGTGAAAACTTACAAGTTAGAACATATGAACGTGGTGTTGAAGATGAAACACTTGCTTGTGGAACAGGAATGGCCGCTTGTTTTTATAGAGCATTAGTAGAGCAAGAAGTAAGTAATGCYATAGAAGTGTATCCGACAAGTGGTGAAACACTTTATCTTGGRATTAACGAGAGAACTATTACGTTTAAAGGTAGGGTTGTKAATACTTTTAATACAGAGTGGGAAACTATTATTTAAAACACTACATGAGCAAAGCTCATATAGTTACGCTSACCGCTAGGGTACTAAAGCTAGCCTCATTTGAGGCAGAAACTCATTACTAAAGTCCAGCAGCCTCAACAATTTTTGCTTGATTATCAGTTATAAGAGGTTCTACAACTTCATCAAGAAGTCCACTACTCATAATTTCATTCAAACGGTAGAGTGTTAGATTTATTCTATGGTCACTCATACGGTTTTGTGGGTAGTTRTATGTACGAATTCGTCCACTTCTATCACCACTTCCTACTTGTGCAGCTCTCTCTGCTGCGTTTTCAGACTGTTGTTCTTGCATTTGACGGTCATAAAGTCTGGCTTTAAGAACCTTCATTGCTTTTTCACGGTTTTTRTGTTGTGAYTTTTGGTCTTGGTTAGTTACAACTAAACCAGAMGGTAAGTGAGTAATTCTAACTGCAGAATCGGTAGTATTTACTGACTGACCACCACATCCAGAAGAACGCATTACATCTATCTTTAAGTCTTTATCTTCAATGACTACTTCAACATCATCAACTTCAGGCATAACTGCTACTGTAATTGCTGATGTGTGAACACGTCCTTGAGACTCTGTYGCTGGAACRCGCTGAACACGRTGYGTTCCACCTTCATACTTCAACCGACTATAMACCTGCTCACCTTTGATAAGYGCTGTAACCTCTTTATAACCACCTGCRTCAGATGGAGAYGTAGAGATTAACTCTATACTCCAKCCACGMAGGTCAGCATAACGAGTGTAGGCATCAAAAAGATCACCTACAAAGATTGCAGCTTCATCACCACCAGCACCAGCRCGAAGTTCAACAATAATATTTCTATCATCATTTGGATCTTTTGGCAATAGTAGTACTTTTATCTCTTCTTCAAGTTCTGGCTTACGAGGCTCAAGYTCTTTGAGTTCCTCTTTTGCCATCTCGCCCATTTCCGAATCACTAAGCATADCTTTAGTATCTGCAATATCTGCAACTAAAGCTTGGTACTCTTTTGCTTTTTCAACGATAGGTAAAAGGTTTGATTGTTCTCTTGAGAGGTCTGTCATRCGTTTGATGTCAGAAGTGATATCAGGTGAACTCAGCARTTCGCCGAGTTCATTATAGCGGTTGATAAACGGTGTGAGTTTATCTGCGAGCATAATTTATGCTCTAATTATATAGCGTTTACAGATTTGTGTAGACGACTTACTTTTCTAGCAGCAGTCTCTTTTTTAAGAACACCTTTGCTTACGAATTTATGAATCTGTTGGTTAGCAATTTTGAATGCAGCTTGTGCTTCTTCTTTGTTRCCAGCTTCAACTGCTGAGTTTACATCTTTAACTATGTTTTTAAGACGAGTTCTGTAAAAACGGTTACGTTCAGTACGAACGAGTGTTTGACGAATTCTCTTAATTGATGACTTGTGATTTGCCATTATGAGTCCTTTTTTGGAATTTAAGTTCGCAATAATAGCTTAAAAATAATTAAAATTAAGTTAAAGGGTGGTAAAATGACTGAAATCATTATAATTTATAAGAAAACAGAGAAGAGGGAAATATATGAAACTATTTGGAACTGATGGTGTGAGGGGAGAAGCTGGTACATTTTTAAGAGCTGAAGTTGCTATGAAAATAGCTATGGCAGCCGGAATTTATCTCAAATCAAGCGCTATTACTAACAGAATACTTGTGGGAAAAGATACACGTCGTAGTGGATATATGATAGAGAATGCTATTGTATGTGGTCTTACTGCCATAGGTTATGATGTTATAGAAGTGGGTCCAATGCCTACACCGGCCATCGCATATATAACAGAAAGTATGCGTTGCGATGCAGGGATAATGATATCGGCTTCACATAACTCTTTTGAAGACAATGGGATAAAGTTCTTTGACGGACATGGGGATAAGTTCTCTACAGAAGATGAAAAAAAAATCGAAGCTATATATTTTGATGATGAAAAATTACAAGAGGCAGAGGTAACAGGTATAGCTATAGGAAAAGCAAAACGCATTGATGATGTGATAGGACGTTATATAGTACAGCTCAAAAACTCTTTTCCAGTTCATATGACACTTCAAGGTATGCGTATAGTTTTAGATACAGCTAATGGAGCGGCTTATAAAGTCGGACCAACTGTTTTAGAAGAGTTGGGTGCTGAAGTGATAATCCTTAACAATAAGCCAGATGGTTATAACATTAATGATAATTGTGGTGCTCTTCATCCAAAGGGTGTAAGTGAGGCAGTTATTGAATATAGGGCAGATTTAGGTATTGCTCTTGATGGTGATGCAGATAGACTTGTGGTTGTAGATGAGTTAGGAGAAGTGGTTGATGGGGATCAGCTAATCGGTGCGCTTGGTGTACACCTTAACGAAAGAGGTTGTTTAAAAGGCGGTGGTATTGTGGCTACAGTTATGAGTAATCAAGGGCTTGGTGACTACATGGATGCTAATGGTTTAAAACTGTGGCGTTCAAATGTTGGGGATAAACATGTCTTAGAGATTATGAAACAAGAAAAAATCAACTTTGGTGGAGAGCAAAGCGGGCATGTGATCATGCATGATTTTGCTAAAACAGGAGATGGTCTTGTGAGCGCACTCCAAGTACTTGCACTCCTATTGGAGAAACAAGAAAAAGCTTCTAAGGTGCTTCGTCCATTTAAACTTTACCCTCAAAAACTTGTAAACTTACGTATAAAAAATAAAATACCATTAGAAAGTATTGATGGACTTGAAGAGAAACTCAAAGCTCTTGAAGTAGAAGATATACGACATTTAGTACGTTACTCAGGTACTGAGAATAAACTTCGTATTTTACTAGAAGCAAAAGATGCGAAACTCATGAATGTGAGAATGGATGAGATGAGTCAATTTTTTACAAAAGTGTTAAATGCCTAGTAATACTCTGCGCTTAATGGCTATTTTATGTTTTACTGTTATTGGAGTTTTTATTATAGATCAAAATATTAAAATGCTTTTTGTGGATGGTTTTCGTTATTACTCAGAGTATATTGACTTTATTTTAGTTTATAACAAAGGTGTGGCATTTTCAATGTTTAGCTTTTTAGAAGAATACTTAAAATATATACAGTTAGTTTTAGTAAGTGGAGTTTTAGTTTATGTTTTTTATCTGAAAAAACTCTGTTTTGGTATACCTGCAGGTCTACTTTTAGGTGGTGCGTTTTCCAATATTTATGATAGGTTTATTCATGGTGGAGTTGTTGATATGGTTTACTACCATGCTTGGCCGTATCCTCTGTTGGGCCTTCAAGGTTTYGCAGTCTTTAATTTTGCAGATGTKATGATAGACATAGCCGTTATCTGGATAGTTTTTTTAAATTTTAAACCTCATTTATGTAAAAGCTAATTAAAAGCAGTTTTTTGCTAATATACAGCAAAATTATAGTTATATGATTAACTAAAAATCACAAATTAAAGGAAATTGATGGAAATCAAATCAACAAAAATCGATAGTGCAAATGCAGAAATCACTGCTACAATCTCAATAGATGAGGTAAATGCTAACCTTGAAAAAATTGCTAAACAACTTAGTAAAACTGCTAGTGTTCAAGGTTTTCGTAAGGGTAAAGTTCCTGTTGCGATCGTAAAAAAACAGTACGGACAAAAATTAGTTGAAGATGCTGAAGCTGAAGCACTTCGTGAGGTTATGTCTGCAGGTTTAAAAGAGTTAGATATATCTAACGACTCGTTAATGGGTGAGCCTAATATTACTAAGTTTGATAAAAGTGAAAGTTCAATTGAAGTTGCTATCAAAGTTGCAACTCGTCCAAGTATAGAACTTGGTGATTTAACTAAGTCTATTCCAGACTTTAAAAAACCTACAGCATCAGATAAAGATGTAACTGAAAGAATCAAACAATTAGCTGAGCAAAATGCTCCTTTAGTTGATATTAAGAATAACCGTAAAATAAAAGAGGGTGACACTGCTGTTATCGACTTTGAAGGTTYTATTGATGGTGTGTTATTTGATGGTGGTGCTGGCAAAGACCATGCTCTTCTTTTAGGTTCTAACTCTTTCATTCCAGGTTTTGAAGATCAACTTATCGGTGTGAAACGTGATGAGGAAGTCGTTGTTAAAGTAACTTTCCCTGAGAACTATGGCGGAGATCTAGCTGGTAAAGATGCTGAGTTTAAAGTAAAAGTTACTCAAATTCAAGTAAAAGAAGAAGTTGAGATTGACGATGAACTTGCAAAGAAAATGATGCCAGGTGAAGAGAACGCTTCTTTAGAGGAACTTACAAAGCAGGTTAAAATTCAGTTAGAAAATGAAGCACTTGGTAAACTTTATAATGAAGACTTAAAACCAAAACTTCTTGAGACTTTAGTTCAAGGGTTAACTTTTGACTTACCAGAGTTTGTTGTAGAGCAAGAGATAGATATGGCACTAAACAAAAAAGCTGCTACTATGAGTGAAGAAGAAGTTCAAGAACTTCGCGATAGTAAAGAAAAACTAGACACGCTTCGCGAAACTTTCCGTGATGAAGCTGTTAAAAGTGTAAGAGCTACATTTATCATTGATTCTATTGCAATGGATAAAGGTGTGAAGATAGAAGAGCAAGAAGTTATGCAAACTATCTACTATGAAGCAATGCAAATGGGTCAAGATCCTCAAAAAGCTTATGAACACTATAAAGATGCTGGTTACCTTCCAGCTATCCAAATGTCAATGGTAGAAGATAGAGTTCTCTCTAGTCTTCTTAACGATAAGATAGCGTAAGTTATGTCTTATATTCCATATGTAGTTGAAAAAACTGGTAGAGGTGAGCGTTCTTATGACATCTTCTCTCGTTTATTAAAAGATAGAATTATCATGTTAAGTGGAGAGGTTAATGATCAGGTTGCTTCTACTATAGTTGCACAGTTCTTATTTCTTGAAGCTGAAGATCCAGAAAAAGATATTTACTTTTACATCAACTCCCCGGGTGGTGTTGTAACTGCAGGAATGGCTATTTTTGATACTATGAATTATATCCGTCCTGCTGTTGCTACTATCTGTATAGGTCAAGCAGCTTCTATGGGTGCATTTCTTTTATGTGCGGGTGAGAAAGGTAAGCGTTATGCTCTTCCTCATGCTCGTATRATGATTCATCAACCTTTAGGTGGTGCTCAAGGGCAGGCTTCTGATATTCAGATTCAAGCAGAAGAGATTCTTCGTATGAAAGCAGAGCTTAATGGTATCATCGCTAAAAATACAGGTCAAACTGTTAAACAAGTTGAAAAAGATACTGATCGTGACAACTTTATGGGTGCAGTAGAAGCACAAAAATATGGTATGATTGATGAAGTACTAATAAAGAACGATAAAAAGTAAGGATAAAGTATGGCAGGCACTCTTAGAAGTAGAAATCGTAGAAACATAGATGATACTATGGAAGAAACAACTACTGAAAAAGTACCTGTGATTGAAGCGCTAGGAGTAACTAGTGCTACTAGTGATATAGAGATTTATGCAAAAGAAGTTCTTCACTCACTCATAGCTGATAACCTACCTCCTACTCCAAATAATTTTTCACTCTATTTTGATAGACTCCTAGAAGAAAAAAGTGATAGTTTACGTAAACAGATACACTCCATGTTAGAACTTGAAGAGAGTAATGATGCTGAAAACAGTATACGATTAGAGCAAACACTTAAACAAGGATTTACTTCTATCAAGGGTATTTTAGGGGCGACTGCAAATCTTTATAAAAATATGTCTTTAATGACAAAAATCCTTGATCAACGTAAAAAAGAGCTTGGAAGTCACCCTGAAGTTCAAGAGGCAGTTGGAATTATTGCTACACTTGAAGGTGATGTAAGTAAGTTAAACTCTATTTTAAAAACACAAAGTTCTCAGATGAAGGGTATTTATGATGATACTGCAAAGATTATTAAAAAAGTAGAGAATGAAACTATTTTTGATAATCAATTTGGTGTGTATAATAAACGTTACCTTCTGACTAAGCTAGAGCAAGAGATGGGACTTGTAAAAGAGTTTAACCATACAAGTTCTCTTATTATGATTGAACTCTCTAGAGACTTAATAAAGAGTATAMATAACGAAAAAGCTACACTTTTAATGACAAGAACGATAGCTAGATTACTTTTAAAAACATCTAGAAGAAGTGATATTGTTGCTCATTACGGTAAAGGAGTTTTTGTAATGCTACTTAAACATACAAATATTGATAGTGCTAAAAAAGCGAGTGAAAGACTCTGCGACTTAGTTTCCAATTCTAACTTCTTTTTAGCTGACCGTGAAATACAGCTAAAAATATCTATAGGTGTAACAAATGTTGATGCAGTTTATTCTGTTGAAGAAATTATAGTAAGTGCGATGGATGGAATCGAAATGGCATATGCAACAAAAGAAATAGACTACTTCGTCTCTCTAAGAAGTTAATAAAANAATGAAACTAAAKATAGTAGAATACCCAGATAAAAGACTRCGTTTAAAATCCAAAGWRGTGAAAGCCTTTGATGAACAACTGCATRYCTTACTTGATGCAATGAATCCACTTATGATGAAGACAAAYGGAATAGGACTTGCCGCTGTACAAGTTGCGCATCCTATTCGTGCCCTTATTTTAAATATTCCAGATGAAGAGGGTGAGCAGCCTAATGAGAACTTATTAGAGATAATAAATCCGGTAATAAGCAATAAAAGTGGCGAGACAATGTACCAAGAAGGTTGTCTGAGTGTTCCTAAATTTTATGAAGATATAAAGCGTTCCGAATTTCTAACACTTAATTTTCAAGATAGAGATGGTAATACTAAAACTCTTGAAGCAGATGGTCTTTTAAGCATTGCTATCCAGCATGAAATGGATCATTTAGAGGGAATTTTATTTATAGATAAACTCTCATATGCAAGACGAAAGAAGTTTGAAAAAGAGTATAAGCGTATGTTAAAAGAGAGAAAAGAGTCTTAAAGTATGGCATATTGTCATATTTATACATAAKAGAGAAAAATCCCGTTATTATTTAAACAATCTAATAAAGGATTGTTATTATGAAAAGAGTTTTTTGTGCYACCTATGAAGGTATTGATGCAAAAGTKGTTGAAGTTGAGAGCWCTTTAACTAAGGGTTTACCCTCTTTTGGTCTTGTTGGYAAAGTKAGTATGGAAATCAATGAAGCCAAAGAGAGAGCCAAATCTGCTCTGCTGAGTAATGACTTTAAATTCCCACCTAAACGTATAACAATAAACCTAGCACCTAGTGATGTGAAAAAAGAGGGAAGTCAGTTTGATTTGAGCATGGCACTTCTTATAGCGATATATGATATGCAAGAAGAACTGGACGATTGGTTTGTGTTTGGTGAACTTGGATTAGATGGAGCTGTAAAAGAGAACAATCAACTCTATCCACTACTTTTATCCTTRGCAAACCAAAATATAATCCAGAGGGCTATWGTTCCTTTTGATGCCTTAGAAAAAATCTCAAAAATCCCAAATGTATCTTTTTATGGTGTGAAAACACTCAACGAGGCAGTTAATCTTCTTCGTAATCAAAACAGTGCTAAACCAAGTATAAGCAAGTCAGAAATAGAGTATCCATTTTATGAAGTAGCACAAGAGAAGTATTATTATATTAAAGAGTATGAAGAGGACTTTATAGATGTGAAGGGACAAGARGTGGCAAAACGTGCTGCACTTATATCTGCAGCTGGATTTCATAACATTATCTTTGAAGGAAGTCCTGGTTGCGGAAAGAGTATGATAGCTACAAGACTTCGTTATATCATGGCATCTATGAGTATGTATGAGATACTTGACTTAGCAAAACTACAAGTTTTAGATGGYAAAGAACCACTCTTTAAACCYTGTAGAAATATGCAGAGTGTTCATCATACATCAACAAGTGCYAGTGTATTTGGYGGWGGAAGTCATAAGGCMAAAATAGGTGAAGTWGGAYTGGCCCATAARGGTATAYTRTTTTTTGATGAACTACCACATTTTTCTAAGAATGTTTTAGAGGCACTAAGAGAGCCTATGCAAGATGGAAAGATACGAATATCGCGAGTAAATTCTAAGGTAGAATATCCAGCAGACTTTCTTTTTATAGGGGCTATGAATCCATGCCCTTGTGGAAATTTACTCAATGAAAATAGAGAGTGCAGATGCAATGAGTTAGAGATAAAAAAGTATAAAAATAGACTCTCAGACCCCTTCTTAGACAGAATAGACATTAATGTAGTAATGCAAAATGTATCAGCCACAGATAAGCCTAGTTTGAGTTCTAAGGAGATGCACAAAAAAGTACTACAAACGCATATAATAAATAAAGAACGTGGACAAAAAAGTTTTAATGCTAAACTCRATGATAAAGAGATAGAAAAATTTTGTATTTTAGATGATGAGGCAAAGGCTACTYTAGAKATGGCAGTATCTCGCTTTAGTCTCTCTTTTAGAAGTATAAAAAAGGTACAAAAAGTAGCTCGCACTATCGCTGATTTAGATGAAAGTAAAGTTATCCAGAAGCAGCATCTTTTAGAAGCACTTAGTTATAGAAGACGTTAAGTCTTTTTTTCTCTATTTGAGCTTGTATTCGTTCAAGAGTTTTTATATACGTATCGATTTTAAATCCATGCAGTTTAATCAGGTATTGCACTGACGATTTGAATTGGTGTAATGCATAAGTAAAAAATACTTATACATTATAGTAAGTAGCATTTGGATGGTAGACTACAAGAGCAGAAGTTGATTGCTCGGGGTGTATTTGAAAAGTCTCACTGAGCTCTATGCCAAACTCTTCTGGTTTAAGAAGATTAAAGAGTGGACGATTGAGTTCAAGATCGGGGCATGCTGCATAACCAAAACTATAACGAGATCCTTGATACTTATTCATCTGTACATCTGCTAGTGTTGGTTTCTCACCTTCGGCTATGTTAAGGTCAAGACGCACTTGTTTATGCGCTATCTCGGCTAGTGCTTCAGCCAACTCAACACCGAGACCGTGAAACTGGTAGTACTCAGTATAGTTACCCTCATCATAGATAACTCTCTCCGCATCACTGAGCTTAGGACCAGCACTTACACAACTAAGAGCTATAACATCATGTCTATCTCTATGAAAGAAGTCACTAAGTGCTCTGTGAGGTGCTTTTCTTTGACGTGGAAAAGTAAATATCTCTTCGGCCCGTCCAATTACCTTATCAAGTGGTTCGTGGTTAATCTCATCTTCGCTAAAATAACCCTCATCTTCATGAAAAATAAGCAGAGAGTCATCATCACTTCGACATGGCCAGTAACCATAGATGATAGTAGGTTCAAAAAGTTTTTCATCTAAAAACTGTTTTTTTAGTTTTTCATAAGCAGGCCAAACAACTTCATCTAGTTGCTTTTGATATGCCTCTTTTTCCATTCCCTTAGAGCTATAACCCCAACGGGATTTAAAAAGGATTTTATGGTTTATCCACTCAAAAGCCATCTCTATTTGCTGCTGTGTGAGTTTTATCTCACGTCTACCCCAAAAAGGAGGTGTTGGAACTTTCACATCACGATTTGGCATTTTCAATTCTTCAAAAGGAGGGATGATAATCTCTTCTTTGACAACTCTTTCAATAACTGGAGCATCAGGATGCAAGTTAGTATCCATATTTCCAGCTTCTATGCGACTCATCGCAGTAACACCGTCAAAGGCATCTTTACAGTAAAATATAGGACCATCATATGCAGGACGACAAAAGTCATCTATAAAGTTTCTTGTTAAGGCAGCCCCACCTAAGAGTATAGGAATCGTAATCCCTTTTTCTTTGAGGATACCTAGGTTTTCAAGCATAACTTGTGTTGATTTTACAAGTAGTCCACTCATACCTAAAGCAGAAACATGTCCCTGTTCCATATTTTCTAAGAACGTATCTAGGTCTACTTTTATACCAAGGTTATTTACCTTATATCCATTGTTAGAGAGAATAATATCTACAAGGTTCTTTCCAACATCATGAACATCACCCTTTACTGTACCCAAGGCAAGTGTTGTATCTACCTCTTTTTCTATTTTTGGTAGGTGAGGGTTAAGGTGGTCAACTGTCTTTTTCATTGTTTCAGCTGATTGAAGCACAAATGGGAGTTGCATTTGCCCACTACCAAAGAGTTCTCCAACCACTTTCATCGCATCAATAAGAATTTCATTTACGATAACTTCGGGCTTTATGGTGTGACGAGCTTCTTCAACCAGAGGAATCATTCTATCTTTATCCCCATCCATCAGGAGTTTAGCGATTTTTTCTTCATCAGTCATAGCGAGATACTCTTCATCAACTGCATCATTGTCAACAGCTTCTTTAGTGCTAAAGTGCTCTATGAAGGTAAAAAGTGCCTCTCCATTTGGTTTACGGTTGAAAATTAAATCATCACAAATCTCTTGTTCTTCTTTTGGAATTTTATTGAGAGGAATGATGTGTTTAACATTGATGATAACAGATGTTAGACCTGCTTGCACACAGTGGTGTAAAAACATTGAGTTAAGATACGGTCGTGCATCTTTATCAAGTCCAAAAGAGATATTTGAAAGGCCTAAAATAGCTCCAACTTCAGGGTGCTTTTTACGAAGTCCACGAATAGCCTCAATAGTGTTGATACCCGCTTCAAAATACTCTGCATCACCAGATCCAAGTGTGAAAGTAAGAAGGTCAAAAACAAGATCTTCTTTCTTTAGACCGTGACGATTTGTAGCAAGGTCTATAATTCTATCGGCAACTTTTAGTTTATCTTCTATACTTTTTGCCATTCCTACTTCATCGATAGTAAGGCAGACAAGCGAAGCTCCATATTTTTTAGCAAGTTGACAGACTGCATCAAACTTAGGTTCACCGTCTTCAAGGTTCACTGAGTTAAGTATTGCTTTTCCACCGATGTTTTTAAGTGCTGTTTCTAACCCTTTTGTCTGTGTTGAGTCGGGCATTAGAGGAAGAGCGATTTTTTGTGCRTACATCCCCATAACGGAGTTCATATCTTTTGTCTCATCTCGACCAGCRAAACCAACATTWACATCAACTARGTGRGCTCCWGCACGAACTTGTTGYTGTGCAACTGAGAGAGTMCCTTCATAATCTTCTGCAAGTAAAAGCTCACGAAAGGCTTTACTTCCAGTYGCGTTTGAACGCTCGCCTATAAGAAGAGGYGCWGGTTCTTGCATAAGCTCTACTGTGTTAAAGAGTGAAGCTACAGCRTTTGGATGACTKCCTGTAGCKGGTTTTGGTGTTTTATCWGCTACTGCGTTTACAAGGGCACGGATATGTTGMGGTGTTGTTCCACARCAACCACCTAARAAACTCACTCCGTCATATTGTAAAAAYTTTTCTTGCTGAATGACAAACTCATCAGGTCCCATAGGATAGTAAGTATAACCTCCACGATTTTGAGGAAGTCCTGCGTTTGCATGAACACTAATTGGTTTATGCCAAAGTTCTGAGAGTGTTTTTACATGTTTTAAAACTTGTTCAGGACCTGTTCCACAGTTAAAGCCAAGACTTAAAATATCAAATGGCTCTAAGATAGTAGCGATTGTTTGTGCATCTGTACCGATAAGCATAGTTCCACTAAGCTCTATAGTCACAGAAATCATGATAGGGATTTCTACTTCTTTTTGGCGATTAGCTTCTTGACAAGCGTGAAGTGCCGCTTTTATCTGAAGCGGATCTTGACAGGTTTCAAGTAAAAATATATCTACTCCACCATCAATAAGTGCCTTACAAAAATCAGTATAACCCTCATACATCACATCGTAAGATATATGACCTAGAGAAGGAAGTTTTGTACCTGGACCTACACTTCCAAGACAAAAACGCGGATGTTCTGGAGTTGAAAACTCTATACACTTCTCTTTTACAAGTCTAGCACCTGCCTCTGTTAACTCATAAGYGCGGTGGCCTATTTGATACTCATCTAAAACCCAAGAGAATGAACCAAAAGTATTTGTAGTGATAAAGTCAGCACCAGCAGTAAGGTAGGCGTGGTAGATTTCATGAAGAACTTCTGGAGCAGTAACATTTAAAAGCTCATTACAGCCTTCATTTCCTTCCCATGCAGCTTCACTGATCTGATCATCACGCTGTTGGAGTTGTGTACCCATAGCTCCATCGATGATGAGAGGACGAGTTTTTATTGTGTTAAGAATGTATTGTTTAGTTGTCATAATTATAAAATTCTTTTAATCGTAAAATATTTACATATATTTTAGCATTTTTGTACATAAAAAATTCTGTATTACATCATTAGCTTTCACTTTTAATGCATAAACTTAACATCACATTTTCATCAAATAATAAGATAATCTAATAATAGTTATAATATTATGTCAGATAAATGAGGAAAATTAGACTTAATCTGCTATAATACATTAGCATTTATATAGGAGAATTTCATAAATGAGTAAAGAATTAAATGATTTTACTATAGCTAAACCATGGAGATATAAGAGATACTACCTCTTTGCTTTTGCTACAATATTTACATTGATACTTCCTTGGCTTAAAGTCAATGGAAACCACTTTTTTTTATTAAGTTTTGATAAATTACAACTACACCTTGCTTTTGTTCGTTTTGATATGCAAGAGTTTTATTTGTTACCATTTTTACTAATGTTAATATTTTTAGGGATATTTGGTATCACTGTTTTGGGTGGACGTATTTTTTGTGGATGGTTGTGTCCACAGACTATTTTTCGTGTCTCTTATCGTGATTTAATAGAAACAATAATAGTTGGACTACGTAAACGCATCAAAAACAAACAAGAAGAACCCGATATGTCTTTGAGAAAAAATCAAATAAAAAAAGCGATAGCAGTTGGTATTGCTATTCCACTTGCCTTCTTAGCAGCATCAAATTTTTTGTGGTACTTCGTTCCCCCTGAGGACTTTTTTACTTATCTTGGTGATATCCAAAACCACTGGACACTCTTTGGAATAGTTATTGGAGTGGCACTCTTTTTACTCTATGACACAATCATTTTAAAAGAGGATTTTTGTGTGTATATCTGTCCTTACTCCCGAGTACAGTCTATTCTATATGATGAGCATACAGTTATGGCTCTGTATAATCCCCATAGAGGTGGTGATATTTATAATGAGAATCACGATAAAGTTTTTACAAAACAAAAAGACCTTTTGGCTGTAGATCCTACTGCTGAGTGTACAACATGTCAGTCCTGTGTGACCGTTTGTCCTACACATATTGACATTAGAAAAGGACTCCAACTTGAGTGTATAAACTGTTTAGAGTGTGTTGATGCATGTACAACTGTTATGGGAAAACTTGGAAAAGAGTCACTTGTAACTTGGTCAAGCGATTATGAAATAATTGACCAAAAAGGTAAGACTCAGTATTTCCGTCCTAAGGTCATTGGTTATATTATTCTTCTTATTGGGATTAGTGTTATCCTTGGTATGATGGGTAGTAAAAAAGAGCATATGCTTCTAAATATCAATAAAGAAAACCGTCTCTATTCAACAAAAGTGATGCCTGATGGAAAGGTTAGAGTAAATAACTCATATGTATTTTTACTGCAAAATACACAAACAGAAACAATGAAGTTTTATTTTGAAGTGTTAGCACCTGAGGGGATGGAGGGTAAAATCAAAATCCTTAAACCTACAAAATCTTTTACTGCCCAACCTGGAGTGAAAAAGAAAAAAATTGTAACACTCAGCACTACAGATGTTATAGTGAATAATCCTATAAAAGATACTGTTATCCCTATTACTATTCATGCTTATGCTTTTGATAAAGATGGTAAAAAAAGTGAAAAAGTATCAGTGTTTCGAAAATCAAGCTTTATTTACCCAAAAGAGAGTATTTTAAAAAATTCTAAATAAGGATATTTTAATAATCAATGGACTAAACTTTTAGGATATATATCCTTGGGAGTTTAGTGTATTCTATGCACCCGTTTTTTTAATTAAGTCCGATATTTAAGTTGGCACTACTCAAAAACTCCAATCATGAGAAATAAAAATAAAATAGCTTTTAGGTATAATCGCATTTATAATTCAAATACAAAGGATTTAGATGTTCAAAATATCTAAATATAAAAAATACACAAAAGGGTTACTTGCAAGTATTGTAGTGGCTATTGTGTCTTTTATTATTACAGAATTTATCTCATTTAGTACAGCTACTGTAGCTATTATTCTTGGGATGATTGTTGGAAATTACTTTTATAAAACTTTTCATGGAGAAGGTTCTGCATATAAAAGTGGTGTGAAGTTCGCAGAAAAAGACTTACTAATGTTTGCAATTGCTCTTATGGGAATAAATCTAAATTTTACAATGTTAGCAAACTTAGGTGTTCAAACTATATTGATTATTATTTCAGGAATGGTATTTACAATTTTTATGGGTATTTTATTAGGAAAACTTTTTAAACTTAATCCCCAACTCTCTCTTATGATAGGTATAGGAAATGGTGTATGTGGAAGCTCTGCAATCGCTGCAACATCTGGTGTAGCTAAGGTAAAAAGTAATGATATCGGTGTGAGTATAGCACTCGTAAATCTTATGGGAACTGTAGGTATATTTTTAGCACCAGCTTTAGCACAACTCCTAGGTTTTACTGATATTCAAGCTGGAGTTTTCACAGGAAATACACTTCAAGCTGTTGGACAAGCTGTAGCCGCAGGATTTAGTATTTCTCCTGAAGCGGGTCACTATGCGACAGTTGTTAAGATGGGAAGAGTATTGCTTCTTCTCCCTCTTGTTTTAATCTTAATATATATAGCAGTAAGAGAGAGTAATAAGAGTAATGAAGATGAAAAAGATAAGGTTAAAGTAGGAATCCCATCTTTTTCTTTTATCTTATGGTTTTTGTTTTTCTCAGTTGTAGCTTCTCTTGAGGTACTTCCAAAAGAGCTTGAATTACTTATTGGTAGCATAAGTCACTACATCACATTAGTTGCAATGAGTGCCATAGGTTTAATGATTCATTTTGGTACAATTATTAAAACAGCCGGACCAGCCTTCAAAGTCTCTTCTCTACTGTTTGCACTACAGTTACTATTTAGTGCACTCCTTATTACTTTTTTATAGGTATATTCTTAAAGATTAAGATTTTGTTGGGCTTTTTTAATGGCACTTATTAGATAGTCTACATCTTCTATTTCTTGTAAAAAATGTATACTTACTCTAATCCAGCCTGGTTTTTCATTTAGGCTACTGTTATCCTCCATAGCTAATAAATCATGCCCATATGGTCCTGCACAAGAGCATCCTGCTCGTGTCTGTAGACCTTTGCTACTCGATAAATAGCTACAGAGTTCATAAGGATTCAAGTCTTTTATATTAAATGAGACTATACCTATGTTATCTTCGTTTAGATTTCCATAAATAGTACAGTTCTTAATCTCCTTGAGTCTATTTATAAGATGCTGCAGTAGATATTTCTTCTGGGTTTTAATCCATTTAAAACCAACTTCATTACGTAATTGATACGCTAATGCAGCACGAATTAATTGTAATATTCCTGGTGTACCTGCATCTTCGCGTGACTCTTTATCATCTATAAAGTGATGTATATTTCTATCAACATACTCTACTGTCCCACCCCCTGCAAAAGTTGGTTTTTGCTCATCAATAAGCTCTTTTCTTATGATGAGGATTCCGCAAGAACCCGGTCCTCCGAGAAGTTTATGAGGTGAGAGAAACATCGCATCATATAAAGAACAGTCTACATTCATATAGGGTGAAGACGCAGCYGCATCAAAACAGACTATYGCAYTATACTGGCGTAAGAGGTAGGATATTTCCTTAAATGGTGTAATAATACCAGTTACATTAGAAGCGATACAAAATGCACCAATTATCTGTCTATTCGTATTTTCCTTTAAGATGGACTCTAAATGTACAAGATCTACTACACCATCTTCATTTAATCCAACTCTAGTTGTGTCACAGAGTGCTTCACGATAGCTTATCTCATTGGAATGGTGTTCATAAGGTCCAACAATTACAAGTGGTTTATTAGCCTCATCTACTTTAAAGTTATAACGTTTTAATGTAGCGGGAGGAATGTAGATTCCTAGTATCTCTTGGAGTCGTTTTATAGCCGATGTCGCTCCATTTCCAGTAGGTACAATAGCAAAAGTATCATCAATCTTTAGAGATTCCCTTAAGCTAATCCGTGCATTGGTATAGTTAGTACCAGTTCGGGCTGCCATTGAAGCCTCTTTGGAGTGTGTATTTGCATAGGTTTGTAAAACTTCTTGAACTCTAGACTCTATAAGGCTAAATGCTAAACCAGATGCTGTATAATCAAAATAATGTTTTTTATGTAGTCCTATAGTATTATTGTAGAGTTCTACTTGTATATTCTCTTTGTTTTGAAAAAATGGACGGAAGATATCTTTAGTCAACTATTTTCTCCTTGAGGTATTCTCTAAAATTGACAGATTCGCTTTTTGTATACTCTTGGATAATATTTTCAACTATTTGAAAACTCTTTTGAGGTGTGAATTTAATGCCTGTTTTTTTACCAAAGTTACTTTTATTTCCTTCAAGATGTCCACCTAGTATAAGTTCAAAACCTGTTACTGTTTCACCATCTTCTTTAAACTTACATCCGAGTAAACCTATATCTACTATATGAGGATGTGCACATGAGTGAGGACATCCATTTACACTTAAAGAAATAGTTTCATCAAACACAGGAAACTTCTCCTCAAGGTGATGTATGAGCTCTTGTGCTAAATCTTTCGTTTCAGTTATAGCAAATTTACAAAACTTTATTCCTGTACATGCGAGTGTCCTTGCTCGAAATGGAGATGGATGTACCTCAATATCTAACTTTTGAAGTACTTTACATATATCCTGAACCTTTGAATTTGGTATGTCAGTTATTACAAAGTTTTGTGTTGTTGTCAGCTTAATTGCTGTTGCTCCATGTCTCTTTAGAATGAGAGAGAGTTGTTCTAGCAGATTAGCACCGACACTACCTGCACTCACAGCACATCCAATATAACTTTTACTCTGCTCTTTACTTATGTGTACCCCAAAGTGTTCTCGCTGAGAATATGGAGTATAGTTTTGAACCTCTGGTTCTATAAGTCTAAAGTTTAATTTCTGGTGCAATAGGTCGGTAAATTTATTGACACCCCACTCTTTAATAATATGACCTAATCTCGCTTTAGTTCTGCTCTCTCGGTTTCCATAGTCTCTATATATATGTGTAACAGCTTGAACAACTGCTAATATATTCTCTTCATGAACATATCCAATAGGTATAGCTATTTGCTTATTTGAAGCAAGACCCCCTCCTACACACACATCAAAGAGTATAGACCCATCCTGTTTTTTAATTGCAGTGAAACTTAAATCTTGAATCTCATGTGAAATACAGTGTTTACTACAAGCACTAATCCCAACCTTGTATTTTCGGGGAAGATTTGAGAGTGTTTTATTACCATCAAAATACTTGTTTACGGAYGAYACTATGTGTGATACATCACAAATTTCTGTAGAATCAATACCGCTAACAGGACAGGTGACAACATTTCTTGGTACATCACCCGCTGCAAAAACTGTACTGAGCCCAACCTCCTGCAGTGAGGCAAAGATGCTAGATAAATCTTTTACAGCTATAAAATGGAACTGTATATCTTGACGTGTTGTAAAGTCAGCAGTTGAACGTGCATAGCGTTTTGAGATCTCTGCTACTTTTTTGAGTTGCTCTACTGTAAGAGCACCATTAGGTAGCTTTACTCGTAACATAAAGTAAAGGGTTGCATCATCATCTGCTTGTAGGTTTCTGTTTTGTGTATAGAGTCCATACCATTTAAAACGGTCAATGTCCTCTAGTGCAACTTCAGTACCAGTACGTGCATAAAACTCTATATCCTTTAAGACATCTAAACCATCTTTTTCTTTTTTTATTCGTTCAATGCGTTGTGCTTTTGTTTCTTTTTTTACTTGATGCATGGGGCACCTCCAAATGTGCTTATCTCTTTTCATCCCATTGGGGGAAATATTTTTCTATCAGTAGTTGCAACTCTGCTTCAAAAGCTTGATGCTTTTGCTCTTCGTTGAGGTGTGTTTGTGTAAGAGTATCCACAATCATCCCAGCACCTACTGTATTGTTTGTAATTCTATCTACTACTATAAAACTTCCAGTGAGACGATTTTCTGTATACTTGTCTGCAGCTATTGGTCTTGTTAGAAGCATATTACACAAAGCGATGTCATTGAGTTCTAACTCTTTAACCTCTTCTTTATTATATGTATTGACATCTATTTTATAATGTATATGCTCAAATGTTCCTGTTATGACACTTGTTGCTCTTTTTATGTCATATGTTCTACTAATGTTCATCGGTTTTTCATCCATCCAGACGAGCATTACTTTTAGAGCATTAGAAACTTGAGGCAGTGCATTTGTATGTACTAGCATATCTCCACGACTGATGTCTAGCTCTTGRGTTGTTGTGATAGTTATAGCCATTTTCTCATAAGCTTCTTCTACATCTTCACCTGCATTTATAATGCTTTTTACTTTTGTAGTTTTACCTGATGGAAGAACCGTTATCGCATCACCTACTTTGACACTTCCCATAGCTACTGTCCCACAAAAGCCTCTAAAGTCTAAGTTAGGACGATTAACATACTGTACGGGAAATCTAAAGTCTTCCTCTTTTACTTCTTTACTAATGTCCATAGTATTAAGTAGTTCTAGTAGTGGTTTACCATCATACCAAGGTGTGTTTTCACTTTTATTTACAACATTATCACCATCTAATGCACTTAGAGGAATGAAGTAAGTATTTTTTATTCCTAGCGTATCAGCTAGTTCTGTATACTCTTGGAGTATTTTATTGTAAACCTCTTCACTAAAGTCAACAAGATCCATCTTATTTATAGCTACAACTACATGTTCTATTCCGAGTAGATTAACTATAAAACTATGGCGTTTAGTTTGAGTGAGTATACTTTTTCTTGCATCTATAAGTATGATAGCTACATCAGAAGTACTTGCTCCTGTTACCATGTTACGAGTATATTGCTCATGCCCTGGAGTATCTGCAATGATAAATTTTCTATTTTCAGTTGCAAAAAATCTATAAGCAACATCAATAGTTATACCTTGTTCTCTCTCGCTTTGAAGTCCATCTACTAGAAGAGCCATATCTATCTTCTCTCCAGTTGTACCATACTTTTTACTTTCACTTTCAGCAGATGCCAACTGATCATCAAATATCATCTTGCTATCATAAAGCATACGCCCTATAAGTGTACTTTTACCATCATCAACACTACCACATGTTAAAAAACGGAGCATATCTTTGTTCTCATGCTCTTTGAGGTAAGCCTCAATATCGGTTGTAATTTTTTCTGTTGTTATATCTGACATATTAGAAGTACCCCTCTATCTTTTTCTTTTCCATAGCACCTTCGCTATCTTTATCTATGAGGCGACCCTCACGTTCACTACTTGTACTTAGTAACATTTCCCTTATTATCTCAGGAAGTGTTGTTGCATTTGAATTGATGGCACCTGTAAGTGGGTAGCACCCAAGTGTTCTAAAACGCACCATCTCTTTTTGTGCAGTTTTACGAAGTTCCTCAGGCATACGTTCATCTTCTACCATTATCTTCGTCCCCTCATACTCTACTACTTCTCTCTCTTTAGCAAAGTACAAGTCTGGAATTTTGATGTTTTCTAAATATATATACTGCCAAACATCAAGCTCTGTCCAGTTACTTATGGGAAAGACTCTTACACTCTCACCTTTAGCGATGGAAGTATTATAAACATTCCATAATTCTGGTCTCTGGTTTTTCGGATCCCATCTATGGTGTTTATCTCGAAAAGAGAATATACGCTCTTTTGCACGAGACTTTTCTTCATCTCTACGTGCTCCACCAATGATAGCATCATAACCACCTGCATTGAGTGCTTGTTTTAGTGCTTGTGTCTTCATGATGTCTGTATGCACTTTACTACCGTGCTCAAAAGGACTTATGTTCATTGCAATTCCCTCTAGATTAGAGTGTACGACAAGGTCAAAGCCTAACTCTTTTGCACGATTATCGCGAAACTCTATCATCTCTTTAAACTTCCATGTCGTATCTACATGTAAAAACTTAAATGGTGGTTTTGCCGGGGCAAAAGCTTTCATTGCAAGGTGAAGCATTACTGAACTATCTTTACCTACACTGTACATCATTACAGGGTTAGTAAATTCTGCTGCAACTTCACGGAGTATGTGTATAGACTCTGCCTCTAGTTGTTTTAGATGTGTTAATCTCTCTTGTGTTATCATTTCTTATCCTTTATGTAAACCACATTCTTTATGTTCTGGMTTTTCCCACCACCATCGACCACTACGRAGACTCTCACCTTCTTTAATCGCTCGAGTACAGGGTGCACATCCAATACTTGGRAAACCCTTATCRTGTAGTTCGTTATATGGGAGATTATTTTGCTTAATGTATTCCCACACTTCTTCCTCACTCCATAGTATTAATGGATTGAGTTTTATTACTTTAAATTCATCATCCCATTGAAAAAGCTCTAAATCAGTACGGGTAATACTTTGTTCAGCTCTTAATCCAGTTATCCATATATCTACACCATTAAGAGCTCTTTTTAGAGGCTCGACTTTTCGAATATAACAACACGATTTTCGATTTTCGATAGAGTTATAAAAACCATTTATTCCTTGCTCTCGATACAATTTTTCCACATTCTGATTAGTTGGAAAATAGACACTAATCTTAGTCTGATATTTTTTGTTTACCTCATGGATAAGTGTATATGTTTCATTAGGAAGTCTCCCTGTATCAAGGGTAAATACTTCAACCTTTTTTTCGTATTTCATGAGAAGGTCTATTAAAACCTGATCTTCTGCTCCAAAACTTGATGAGAAAGCAATCTTTCCCTTATACTCATCTAAAAATATTTTTATAAACTTAAGAGTTGGTAYCTCTTTATAGAGCATGTTTAGTCTTTTAGCTTCTGTGTTCATTTTACTCCTTATATTTGGTAGTCACTACCTGTTTGCTTAGATTTTCCAAACTGAAACCTATTCCATATTCTTTCATGAAAGTAATATAAAATCATCTTAGTAAAAAGTTCAATAGTTCCTATAGAGGCAGCCATCTTGATACTATTTGTAATGATTAATGCAATAAATATAGTGTCTAAGGTTCCGACAACCCTCCAAGAGATAGTTTTGATTACTGTTCTATATGCACATTCTTGCATAGCTTATTCCTCTTGGTCATATATTCCTGTACTTAAATATCTTTCACCTGTATCACATAAAATAGTGACTATAGTTTTAGAAACATTCGTGTGTCTATTTGCAACTGTTAAAGAAGCAAAAACATTTGCACCAGAAGATATCCCAACAAGTAAACCCTCCTTTTTTGCTAAGGTTCTTGAGGTTGCCAAAGCATCTTTGTAGCTAACCTGTATGATTTCATCATAAAGTTCCGTATTTAATATTTTTGGTATAAACCCGGCTCCGATTCCTTGTATCTTATGTGGACCAGCTTTCCCCCCTGATAGGACAGGAGACTCCACCGGCTCTACAGCTATAATTTGTATATCAGGATTATGCTCTTTTAAAATCTCTGAGATGCCAGTTATAGCTCCACCTGTACCTACTGCTAAAACTAATATGTCTACCTTGTTATCAGTGTCTTTAAGTATCTCTAGTGCAGTTGTTTTTCTATGTATTTCAGGGTTGTACTTATTTGAAAACTGCTCTGGAACAAAACTGTTGTCAATCTCATTTGCTAGTTCCTTCGCTTTTTCAACAGCTCCCGCCATACCTTTTGCTGGATCTGTTAAAATTAGTTCCGCACCAAGTGCTTTTAAAAGTTGTCGTCTCTCTATACTCATAGAACTTGGCATCGTCAAAATTAATTTTATTCCATATGCAGCACATGTACTAGCAATTGCAATCCCTGTATTACCACTTGTGGGTTCTATAACTGTTGTCCCTTCAATAATTAACTTTTCCTCTAGTGCCTTTTGAATCATATAGCTTCCAATTCTATCTTTAACAGAATGTGATGGATTCATAAATTCACATTTACCCAATATAAGGGAAGAACTAGTATTTATATTTATCTTAACTAATGGTGTATTCCCAACTAACTCTGTAAAATTTTGTGCATATTTCATAATGACTCCAGTATAATATTTTTTCTTTTTAATAACTCAAACAAGTAGCATGCAAAACAAATGTTTTTAGTTGCTTCAAAGAGTTTCCAAAATGCAATAAATAGAACTAAAACTAGAGAGTAAGTTTCATATCCTAAAAGGCTTAGAACTATTGCACCTAAGAGAAAGTTTAGTCCAAGATGCAACGCAAGCTTTTTACTCTCAAACCCTACAAGTTTCTTTTCTAACGATAATACTTTTGTAATAAGTTTAGAACTTATATATAAAGGACTTAAAAGAGAACTAACATATGAGTATAAAACCATATCTGCAAGTAACATATATAGCATGACTAAATTTTGTGTTTGCAAATAAGTGAATATGATTAGTAGAACGAAACCTGCATAAATACGAGTATGATTTTCATCAACTAAGTTTTCTTGTGTATCAGTAGTTAGATTCATTTCTTCTCCTTTAAATTAAATGAAAGTTTATCAGAAGTAAAATTAAATGTCAAGTAAATTACTAAATATAATTATAGTAATTTACTTGACTATAGATTATCCCCTTGTTTACAGTGAAATTATACAATATTAATACAATAGTAAAATACTAAGTTTTATAGAATTTTATTTTTCAACTGAATAAAAACAAGAATTAAGTATGATATTAATGTATATAAATTAATTACTATTTAAGTAGGAGAAAATATGGCACTTATTTCAACAAAAGGAATGTATGGTCTAGCGGCATTATGTGAAATTAAAAAACATAATGCTACTTCACCCATACATAAACATGAGATAGCAAAAAGAGCAAGTGTTTCGGAGAATTATCTTGATTTACTATTGGGAAAATTAAAAAAAGCAGGTATAGTAAAAAGTTTAAGAGGTGTAAATGGTGGATATGTTCTAGCAAAAGACCCGAAAATGATTACAGTAGTTGATGTTTTAATCGCTCTTGAGGATGACTTAAAGGTTGTAAAAGGACCTATTGAGCACCCAATTCTAGAACTTTTTTTTAGAGATGCAAAAGATAAAATAAATGATATTTTTAATCTTAACCTTGTAGAGCTTGAAGAGTATCAAAATGATGTTTTAGATTTTGTAATTTAACAGGAGACTACTTGCAAGTGTATATTTCTTGTTTAGAATAAGAGTTGCAAATAAAGAAATATTTAAGGAATTTGTTTCCAATAAAAGTATATAATTTATAGAATGGCTAAAGGAGCTAAATATGTCGCACTTACCAAGTACACTTAACTCATTTTGGCTCTGGAGGGAGATATCATCAAAACTTGGTGTCTCAAATCCAGCATATAAATACTGGGTAAATACACCAAGTTTAAAACTCAACAACAAATATGTCTTTTTACAAAAAGAGACACTTCCTCAAAAACATAGGCATATAGAAGAGATACTTACCGACCTCTCAGGCCACCTACCCATCAAATATGCTTCTGACCAATTACATGTCAACGAGCATCTATTTTCAAGTGATAAAATGAAACTTCATTCTGAGTTTGAGTATAAGTTTGTCGAAGATGTAAAGTTTGTAAATATTAAAAAGTTTTTTCGTGAAAATGGTATTAAAGTAACTAAAAACTCCCTTGTACAGTTAGGAAAACTTAAAGATTTAGAGCTGAGTGTTGATTCGACTTTTTATAGACTTAAAGATGACTATGCCGTAGTAGTTTACGACTAATGAATTCATTTTTTATAGAGTTTCGAGATCCTCTTTTTTCCATTATTATCTTTTTTAGTATTATTTTTACTATTACATTTTTTTCTTATTGGTGGAATAAATATAAACGCACGGAAGATTCAAAATATTTAGATAAATTTTTAAAACAGTTTGCTTCCCTTCCTTCTAAAGATGAGCTAAAAGTTCTTATCAGTAGTGGAGATATATCTGAAAAGTCTTGGCTTTTACTCGCACACTCTTATTATAAAAGTGGTAATTATGAAAAAAGTATAGAAATTTATAATGAAATACTGAATATTTGTAATAGTAAAAATAGACTTGAAACTATGTTTTTACTTGGAAAAACTTACCTAAAAGCAGGTTTTTTAGAGCGTGCCAAACAGATATTTTTAAGCATTCTCAAGACAAATCCAAGGACTCCAGAAGCTTTAAAGTCACTGCTATTAGTATATGAACAGATGAGAGACTACAAGTCTGCTTTAGATGTTTTAGAACCACTTGATGAGTTAAATGAAGACATATCCCTCGAGGGTAACTACCTAAGAGTAATGGCTATACTTAATAATGATAAAATATCCCAAGATGAAAAAAGTCAAAAACTCTTATATATTTATAAAACTTCACACCAGTTAGTATATATGTTGTTTGAATATTTATTCCTCCATAACCCTACTTTAGCTTGGGAGCATTTTGATCACTCAAAAAGTGAATTACTCTGTGATATTTTATGGAAGATAGAGCCAAAGGATTTGAATTTAGATATAATTTCACAAAATGGCTATTTACGGGAACTTTATAGTGCCCGTGGAGATGTTGACCTTGCTAAATCAAGTTCAATTTTTGAACTTGACGTACTTATAAAACTTGGGGGAAAAGCGAAAGCTACTTTGAATTTTGAGTACATGTGTGATGATTGTAAAATTGTTCATCCTTTCGCATTTCATCGTTGTCCCTCCTGTCACACTATAGATAGTGTACATGTTGAGTGTCAACTGAGTAAAGATTTTTATAAAGATATAGGGGATGAAAATAATTCATTCCAGTAAATTTCAGAGTTTAAAAAAGAGAAAGACATGCATAAAAATATAAAAACATTAGAAACACAACTTGGGTATGTATTTAAAGACAAAGCACTTATTATAGAAGCTTTAACACATAAGAGTTATAAACAAGCATACGACAATGAACGCTTAGAGTTCCTTGGAGATGCTGTCTTAGACCTTGTTGTAGGTGAGTACCTCTTTAGTAAGTTTASAAACTCAGATGAAGGTAAACTCTCAAAAATYAGGGCTTCTCTTGTTAATGAAACAGGTTTTGATAAATTAGCTAGATCACTACACCTTGGTGATTATATCCTGCTCTCAAACGCAGAAGATAATAATGGCGGTCGTGAAAAATCTTCTCTACTCTCAAATGCTTTTGAAGCTGTAATGGGTGCTATTTATCTTGAGGCTGGTTTAGGAATTGTGAGTGAAATTGCGATTAAACTCATAGAGAGTAACCATGAAGAGATTTCGCTTGATTCACTTTTTCGTGATTTTAAGACAACACTTCAGGAGTTGACCCAGGCTCGTTTTGGTATTACACCTGAGTATATAGTTTTAGCAAGTCGGGGACCAGATCACCTTAAAGAGTTTGAAATGGGTGTCTTTATAGAAGGTAAAGAGTATGCAAGGGCGACTGGTAAAAGTAAAAAGATAGCACAACAAGAGGCAGCAGAAATAGCTGTTAAACTTTTAAAAGAGGAAAAATAGTGAATAGTTTTGGAATGAAGCTGCGTTTTAGTACATTTGGAGAGTCTCATGGTAAAGCTATAGGCTGTTTACTTGATGGTGTTCCTGCCGGTCTTACTATAGATGAAGAGTTTATTCAAAGCGAACTTGACCGTAGAAAACCTGGTAAGAGTGAATTTGAAACAGCTAGAAAAGAGGCTGATATTGTAGAGATTTTGAGTGGTGTCTTTGAGGGTAAGAGTACGGGTACCCCAATTGCTATGATTATTTTTAATACAAATCAGAAGTCTAAAGACTATACAAGTATTAAAGATGTATTTCGCCCTGGACATGCAGACTTTACATACTTTCACAAGTACGGCATTAGAGATTACCGTGGTGGTGGACGTAGTTCTGCTCGTGAGACAGCCGCTCGTGTTGCAGCTGGGGCTATTGCTAAACTTATGTTACAAGAACTCGGTATTAGTGTTAAAAGTGGTATCTGTGAAGTTGCAGGTATTAAAGCACAAGAATTTGATTACAATGGTGCTAAGAGTAGCATTATTTATGCACTTGATAAAAATGTAGAAGAGGCTCAAAAAGAGGCAATACTCAAAGCAAAAAAGGACCATGATTCTGTTGGTGGTGTTTCTCGCATACTTATAGAGGGTGTTCCTATTGGCCTTGGTCAACCCCTGTATTATAAACTTGACGGTGTTTTAGCAGATGCTATGATGGGTTTAAACGCAGTAAAAGCTGTTGAGATTGGAGATGGAGTTCTAAGTTCAAGAAGTCTTGGCTCTGCTAATAATGACCCTATACGTTCTGATGGATTTGAATCTAATCATTCAGGTGGTATTCTTGGTGGAATAAGTAATGGAGATGACATAGTTTTAAATGTTTACTTTAAACCTACTCCTTCTATCTTTAAAGAGCAGCATACTGTGACTACTACAAATGAAGAGGTTGATTTCTCATTAAAGGGACGTCATGATCCATGTGTGGCTATTAGAGGAACTGTTGTATGCGAATCGATGGCTGCTTTAGTTATCGCTGATATGTTACTATTAAATATGGGTTCACATATGCAAGGTGTTAGTAAGTACTATAACTAGTACCTACTAAAAAAAGTTTTACTTTCTTAGAAGTGGGTTCTGATTATCTGTGTCTATACCACCAAGAGAGTGAATAATAGCTGGAATCTCAGTATCTAGTTGTGCAATTTTGGCAAGTTTTTCTTTATCTGTTATAGCAAGTGCTGCTGCCCAAGCACCTAATGTTGGCATTCCTATAACGATTTTATTTTCACCCTCTTTTATATATACATACATTGAACATGGTGCAAAAATTGCCGCTTGAGGGATAGGGTACTTTCCATCAAAAATAGTGTATGAAAATGGAACATGACAGAGCGAGTAGGCAACATAAGCAGTATATCCAGGCATCGCACCCTTATCAGTCTCATCTTCGCTATTGAGGCTCTCTTTCATATTATAAAAACCAGCTATGATATAACCCTTTGTTTCAAATGTAGCTTCAAATCTTTCTTGAAAATCATCAAAAAAGTCATCTATATCTTCAGGCACATCAAAAGGTATCTCAAAGTTCATCATTGTCTTTTTTGCAAAACCTTGAATCTTAGTATATGATTTTGTAGCTTCCGGGTATCTTTTTTCAATTGCACCATCTAATGGTTCAAACATTTTTATAAATGTTTCCCTTACACTCTTATCAGAAATTTGTAAAATATCTAAAGCAGCCTTAGGCATGATATGTGTGATAACTGTTTTGTTGTCAGATTTTTTTCTATAGATAACAAGGTTAAAAGGTGTGAACCCACCGATACGAGGGTCTATATTCATAAGTGCTCTTGCAATATCATCATTTACTAAAGATGAAAATGAAAGCTGGTTTAAAAAAGTTTCTCCAACTTGTTGCTCGTACACAACATTTACATTATGGTGTGGATCGTTTAGAAAAAAACCAATATCTTCTGTAGCTTTTTTAGAAAACTTGAAAAAGTCTTCATCAATATTACTGTCAATTGTGTATTCAACTGCAAGTTTTGTGTTGGAGCTGGGAGTAAATATTGTGTTTGATGATAAGCTAGAAGTGAATACTAGACTGAGTGCGAAAGTCGTAAGAAGTGTTTGAAGTAGTATCATATATTATCCCTTTGTATTTAAAAAGATATAAACTGATTATGTTTAGTTCATATCTTTTTAAATGAAGAGTTAAACCTGTATAAATACAGGTTTAAATAGTTTTATTCACTCATCTCGTTGATGATATTTTCAATAAAGGCTTGTGCTTCACGAAGTTTTTTTGTTCCTTCTTCATCTTCTGTCATACCGATAGTAGTAATCCAGTTGTCAACTGATAAGAAGCCCATATACATTTTATCTTCACCTTTCTTTTTGTAAAGGTAAAATGAACAAGGAGCCCAAGCACCAGCTTCAGGATGCTTTTCTGATACAGGATAGATTACATCAAATTTACAGATAGAGTAAGTATGATAAAAGTCATATACACCTGTGTAGCSTCTATCGTCAAAAATTTCTTCTTGAACATTTGTATAGTTAGGAAGTAAAAAACCTAATGGTTCCATTTCACCTTCAAATTCAGCTTCAAACTCTTCTATAAAGTCTTCAGGAGACTGACCATCTAAGTCTAGTTCCATTTCAAAGTTTGTAGCAAGTGTTTTGTTTGGAAACTTAACTGTATGGTTTAAGTCTTTAAATGTACCACCTGGCATTGCAGTTTTAAGACCTTTATGAATTAACTCTGCATAAGCGATTAGATCTGGATCAGTTACTGGAATTCCAGTTGATCTAGCCATACCATTTATCGTTAAAGTGGAGATATTCATACAACCCTCTTTACCTTCCCAAATTGACATAGTAAGTGGAGTTAATGCACCAAAACTAGGATACTTTTTGATAAGTTTAAATGTAAGGTCAGTGTTTATAAACATAGCTAAGTTGTAAATTTTGTAATGTAACTTACCAAATCTCTTAGAAAAGGGCTTATTCATATCGTTGTTACCAGGTATTTCTAAACCAACACCGTCAAAAGCCGCTTCAATTGATTTTATTGTAACGGAAGCATCTGCATTTGGTGTTGAGAACACTTGAACATCTTGTATTTTTTTAGGCTTTGCTGGAGCTACTTTAGCCTCATTACAACCAACAATTGACATTGCCATTAGGGCAACAATCAGGAGTGCATATATTTTTTTCATCTATTTTTCCTTGTATTAAATCATCATTAAAGATTTTATCATTATTTTTATATAACTTAGATTAAGAATTTAAAATTTGAACTGTGGCACCTAGAATGATTTTGGAACTTCCCTCTATATATTTAGCGAAGATACCTCTGTCATTTTTTAGAAGTTTTGGTAACTTAGAATCTATTGAGGATAGACCTTGGCAAAGAGTACAGTTTTGGGTTATCTCAAGTAGAGTATTACCGATTTTAATTCTATCACCTTGTACAAGAGTATAAGGATTTATATCTATTAAAATATTTTCACCTAAAGAGCCAGCTTGAATATTTATCTCATTTTTTTGTGCTAAATTATAACTTTTAACTGAAGTGATAAGAATTGCTCGCATAGGGTTTTTATTATAGAATTTATCTTTTTTTACACCAGCATTATCAACAGAAATTTGCTCTACATTTTGACGAGTTTTATTAGCATCGCCTTGTGTAATATAGAGTTCTTTTACAGTACCTATCATAATTAAAGTGTCCAGAGCTTTTGAAGTTGTTTCTTGAAGTACAAAGATGATAAAGATTTAAAAAAAAAGTTTACCATCATTTGTAATGTAAGAGTAAATCTTAATAAGCAGAGATGCTTATTATTTGATTTTACCTTTACCTTTACCAGTTTTACCTTTACGGTCAATCCAATTAAGAAGTAATTTATCACCTTTTTTGAAAGTTTCACCTTTAATTTGAAACTTGAAAATAGGGTTTTTAGATAAAAACTGTGATGTTGATAAATCAAGAACAGTCTCTCCATTGATAGTACCAGTGATGTGAGTGATAAAATTTGCATCTTCACGGTTACCAGTTTTTTTCTCCATCATGTTGAATGTAGTCATATCGTGTTTAGCCATAGCCTTAACTTTGATAACACCATTTTTTAATTTTGCTTTTACTTTCATAATATACCTTTATAAATTATTTTTCTTTTTTTACWAAGTDAAGGGATTAACCTTCACATCCACCAAGTGCAACATCTAGAGTTTTCTTAGCTGCATAAAGTTTACCATCGTTACCTTCAGCAACGATTGTAATAGTACCTGATTTACCCATTTTAATTTTAATTGAGTATTTGTTTATAGAGTACTTGTTTATAGTATATGCACAAACAGCAGCTTCAGGGTTAGCATCTTGGTAAAGAGCAATAGATTTGATATCTAAGTCAGTTGAAAAGTCAACAGGGATTGCTCCACCATTACTTGCAACATCTGGAGCAGTTAAAGAAACACCCTCTAGGGTAAGAGTTGTGCTTCCGTACATTGCTTTGATAGCATCATCAACAGTATGCGCAGACCATACAGCAGGTTTAGTTGCTCTGTAGTCTTCAGCTTTAACACTTGCAGGTACAACAGCTAACGCTAAAGCACCTAAAGTTACATTTAAAAAATTTCTTCTTTCCATAATTATTCCTTTGTTATTTTACTTTTCCAGAGATTAAATAATCTACCATAGTTTTGAAGTCTGCATCTGAAAGATCAGTTCCACCTTTAGCAGGCATACCACCCTCAGTACCATTGATACCGTTAGCATAAACTTTGTCTATACCTTTTGGAGTATATCCCGCCCAGTCAGCACTTCCCGGTGAAAGGAAAGCTGAGTGACACATCGCACAGTTTTCTGTATATGTTTTCTTCACATCAAGAGCTACAACTTCTTTAGCTGGTAGGTCTCTTGTTACATTCATAGGTGGAAGGAAATCTTTAATTCCACCATTTTGAATACGTTTAATTTTTACACTTGTTTCTTGACAATCAGTCATACAACGAACAGCACCTTGGTTAAGATTGAGTCCACCAAAGTTTTGTGCTTTACCGAAGTATGCTTTTACACCAGGAAGTGCATTCGCACCAGCAATGTTTGGCTCAAAACCATCTACATTTGGCATTTTAATTTTTAAGAATTTTGCACGGTCAAGTACATACTCATCATCAACTTCAACACCATCTATTTCCATCTCATTGATGTTTAAGATATAAGCAGTAAGAGCATAAGTCTCGTCTATACTTAAACTACTTGAGAATGGGTGAGGCATACCATCTTTAATGTACCACCACATAGTAGTAACTTGCGGCCAGTAAGAACCAAATACACGAGTTGGACCATCAGCTTCTGGGTCTTTCCATCTGTTGTTAGTTAAAGTCTTTTGTAAGTCATAAGCATTACCTTTAGAGAGTGCTGGGTATCCACCACCACCTGAACCAAAGTCACCATGACACATAACACATTGTGCTTCATAAAGTGTTTCACCATCTTCAACTGAACCACTACCTTCTGGTATACCGTGACCCTCTGGGCTTAACGCTGTAACAGGCTGTAAGTCTGTATCCCATCTTGCAAGCTCTGCTGCATTTGGAACACGACCATTATTTATTTTAGCACCTGTTGCTTGTGGGTTAACATAGTAAGCAGATGTCTTATTGTTTACAACTGGGTATGAAACTCCACCATCAATATCTAGTGTAACAGAAGTAGCAGCACCTGATGGTGTTGCAGTACCTTCCATACAGCCTACTACAGAAAATGCTACTACAGCTGCTACTGAAGCAGAAACTAGTAATTTATTATACGCTTCTAATTTGAACATGATTCACCTTCCCTTCTTCTGTTACTTCCCACGTCTCTACCGCATTTCTGTGATAAACTGCTTCAACACCCATTACCCCAACTTCTTGGTCAATAGTTGGTTGAATATAACCAGCATCATCAATTGCACGTGAAGTAAGTAAAAGTTTTTCACCTTTTTTATATGTATGCATATAAGACCAGCGAGTCCAAGATTTTGAGAGAACTAAACCTTTAAGGTTTGCTTGAATATAGTTCTTCCCACCATCAAAAGATAAATCAACAGCAGTAATAGTACCCATACCAGACCATGCAAGACCTTCGATTTCAACTACGTCACCATCTTTAAGATCAGTCCATGGAAGTTCTGGAGATGGAGAAGTTACTGTTGAGTTTACTTCATTCGCATAGAAATGTTGGATCGCCTTACCAGTTGGCTTAAGGTCTGTATATTTAGAAGTCTCTTCTTTACAGTACCAAGGCTCTTGAGAAAACTCTAAACGACGAAGCCATTTAACACATAAGTTTCCTTCCCAACCTGGAACAAGTAGTCTTGCTGGGTAACCTTGCTCAGGACGAAGTGCTTCACCATTTTGTCCCCAAACGATCATTGCATCGTCAAGAACTTTATCAACAGGAATAGTTCTACCCATTTTAGAGTTGTCAGAACCTTCAGCAAGCATCCACTGTGCAGTTGGCTTAAGACCTAAGTCTTCTAAGATAGTCTTGATGTAAACACCAGTCCACTCAGCAGAAGACATAAAACCTTTAGCAAATTGTACAGAGTTGAACTGTGGACCTCTCCATTCTTGTCCACCATTGGCTGGACACTCAATAAAGTGAGTCCGAGTTACACTTGGGTAACGCTTAAGCTCAGCAAGAGTAAGAACGATAGGCTTCTCAACTAAACCGTGAATCATTAAACGGTACTCGTTAGGATCTACATGAGCAGTTCCACCATGAGAACGAGAAAAGAAAAGACCATTTGGAGTGATGATTCCTTGAGATTCGTGAATAGGTGCTACAGCGATAGATGCTCTATAGTTACCAGAAGCTAATAGTTTAGTATTTCTTCTAGTTACATTATGCTCGTAAGCTGATGGCATACCGTATAAGTTTACACTTACWGGATCACCCCATTTTTGGCCCCATTTMGTATGGTGCATTATYGCYGGATCGCCTTCCCCKGCCGATTCGTTTGCTAGTAGAGATGTCCCAGCAAGTGCAGTTACTGATACAGCAGCTGCTTTTCTGAAAAAGTCTCTTCTGTCGATCGTATTTTGATCTTGAGATTTTTTATTATCCACATTTTCTCCTTTTTTAGGTTGTTATTATCTATTATTTAAATTCAATACATTTACTCTGTTATTTGACTAGCCAAAGTTTTGTTTACCATACCATTATGCCATTTAATGCTTAATTATATATTTAGGATTAGCGCTAAATCCCAGTTTAATGAGGTATCGTTATGTTATTTATAATATTTTATATTTAAGGAGTTACAGAATGAAACAGTAAAGAAGCTTAGTCTTTTGGTAAAATAGCTAGAATTAGATAATTGTCACTKATMTTATCTATAAAAAAGAGGATATTAAAGTCTTCATGTGBTATCTCTTTTATATTGTCATCATCAAATAAKTGTGCTTTTTTATATTTATTTGCTTTTGTAGGAAGGTTTATTAAAATAGTGTCTAAATAGAGTTTGAATTTTTTTGTTGCAGTAAAATCTTCTTCTACAAACTTATCTAAAATAACTTTTAGCTGTTCTTCATAGAGTGCTGTACAAAGTATGTTCATTATTTTACTTTCTCAGCTAGCCAAAGAGAAATATCTTTCATACTCTTAAAGAGAGGCTTAGCATTTGACTTATCTTTTTTATAAAGCTCTAGTGCTTTTAGAATTGAAGATTGCATTGTTTCATCTTTAGTTGGCATGTTTACTCTTGCTCGACTTTATTGCCATAGTATATTTCAACTTCTTCATGGATAAGCTCGATATCTTCTAAGGCTTCTTGATATACTTCAATCTTAGCTGCATCTTCACTCTCTGCATCTACGGCTGTAGCAGCTTCGTGCAGTGTATCCATAATCATAAATGACTTAAAAGGTGTTCCATGATTATATACTAACTCTCCACCTATATCCCCTTGTATAAAAGTGGCTAACATAATAGCTATAAGAGCCACAATAGAGATAGCTTCAAGAAAGAACTTTTTCATTTTAGAGCCAATGATTTTTAAAAGAAGGACTAGTGACATAGAGCTAGCAAGGTATAAGCCTAACTCTTTATGCTCAACAAGTGCATTTTGTCCAGCCTCGCTAAGAAAGTCGTATATCTCAGGTCCAGCCACTGAACCACTGTACCATACTCCAGCCATAGTAAGTGCTGTAAAAAACATAAGTATTGTCGTTATTTTAGAAAAAATCTCTTGTTTATTTATAAGGTAAGCTATACCAAATGCCGAGGCTACTACGGGTAAAACTATGGCAAAATGTACTGTCGCTGGGTGAATCATCATAAGAAGTCCTTTATAAGTTTTATTTTTTGTCTATTGCATCTTTTCCGTATTTGATGGCACTCTCCAGAGCAACTCTCGCTACACCAAATGCTTGTATACCCATTCTTTTTGCTTCTTGTGCTTTAGGTGACTTCATAGCGATATCTGCTTGTTTCATGGCATTTTTAGCAAATGAAGAAAATCTGCTCTTCATTATGTCTGCAGTCTCTTTAGAGATTAAAATAAGCTCTTCAAGGTCATATGCCATCTCATTGTTTAGTCTGATAAGAGTATTTTTAATCTCTTGAGAACTTTCATGTGCTTGAGTTGTAACTACTTGAGAGAAAAGAATATCTGTTTGGTTTAAATCTTCGATGATTGTATCGTAGTCTTCAATGAGTATATGTTTTGCTTCAACTGGCATAAACTCAAGGCGCTTTTTAAATCTATCGATTGATTTAATAAGTCCACTTCTCATACCTTTAAGAGTAGAACTAAGTATCTGCTCTCCTCTATTTGGTGTCGCTTCTGCTATATCAATTGCAGTTACTAAAATTGTTGAGAGAATTTTTCTCACACGTATAGTATTAAGTGAGCCTTCTTTTATAGACTCGTAACTTATCTCTTTTATAACTTCAGTATTTGACTCCGTGATATCACCATCAGTATCTTTTTCTAAGGCTGTGATGATAGCAGATTCAACCATTTCACTTAAGATATCATAAAGGTCAATAGACTGGAGTTTTACTTGGTGGAGTTTGGCTAAGGCATTTTCTGACTTAAGAACTTCATCCTCTAGTACATTAAAAATAGTATATTTAGTATTTTGAAGKGCATCRGATTTTTTTTCTAACTGACGTTCTATCGCCTCTTTTTGTTCTAAGAGTGCTTGTACATCATCTTGAAGAGTTTGTGTCTCTAAATTAATAATAGACGTAGCGGCTTGACGAACTTCTTCTAAAGTGAGAGAATCAAAATCTAGCTTACTTTCCTCTATCGCTGAAAGGATTCGTTTATCGATAGTTTTAAAGCTTTTGTTATAAACAGTTTCTAGATTTTTTTCTATTGTGTGTGCCATAATATTTCCTTTTTAAAGTACCATTTTAATATTTTGATGTTTTTTTAATGCCTCGAAAATAAAAGTTCTATCATCTTCATTATGAACTAGCAGGTCAAGATTCATACTGATGTATTTACCTGTTTTAGACTTGTTGGAAGGTGACATAGCATGCGCTCTTTCATCAATCACATCTCGGATTGCCTGTTCAAGTGCAGCTTTTTCACTTGCTATAACTTTATAGCACCAGTTGCAAGGGTACTCGATAAGAACTTTTTGCTTACTATCGTTTATAGTCTCCACTTTTGCCTCCTGATTTTGTCTCAAGCTGTATATTACGTATAATCATCCCCTTATCTATAGCTTTTACCATATCATAAATAGTAAGAAGCCCAATACTAGTCCCTGTAAGCGCTTCCATCTCAACCCCAGTTTGACCTTTGAGTTTAGCTGTTACTATAAGTTTAAAACCTGGTAGTTCTGCAAGTTCTTCTACATCACAGTTTATTCCACTAAGATTTAAAGGATGACACATAGGAATAATTTCACTTGTTTTTTTCACACCCATAATAGCTGCAATTACTGCAGTCTGTAAAACAGGCCCTTTTTTTGTTTTCTCAGTAACAATAGCATCATAAGCATCTTGGCTCATCTCTATAATACCACTGGCTACAGCTACTCTTGTAGTCTCTTGTTTGTCGCTTACATCAACCATCTTTGGTCTTTGGTTTTCATCTAAATGTGTTAAGTTCATTGGTTATATCTTTATGCTTTTTTATTATTATAGCAGAAGTAGAGAAATTTATAATCTGCTTGTACATATACTTTATACTACCATAATTAATACTTTTTAATATCTAGCCTATTGTATCGAAAATAAGTTGTTTTGGATGAAAATAAATGAGTGCTTTTAATCACTGTCAAACATGCAAGAATTGCATGTTTGAGAGGAAAGAATAAGTGTTTAGAACTTATAAGAGAGCTGTGCCCAAGCAACTTGTTTGTCAAATGTTGCATTTGTAAAACTTGTAGCATCACCTGCTGTATATGATGCGAGTTTTAGAAGACCAGTTAGGTTGTTCACACCTGGAATTTTATTTACATATACAACATCAATCTCTGAACCGAGATTAGTAGTTGTTCCAGATACTGCATTCATTGCTGTCTCAGCTTGGAAGTCATGATACACTGCAAGAAGTTTTCCAAAACCTTTTGTTTTATAGCCTAAACGAATATTTGTATCAATAAGACCACCAGCCGCACCATTGTTCCCTACATAAAATACATCTGCCCAACCATTAAACTTATGGTTTGTTCCTAGTGCAGGATTGAAGTTTGTTTTTGTTGAAGTTGCATCGTTCTCATCTTTACCGCTGAGTACCTCATAGTTTAGACCTGCAATAAAGCCAGAAAAATTAGCACCAATATCTAGATTATAGTAGTATGCATCTGCTTTCACATTTGTTTGAGCAGCTGCCGAACCATACTCCATAGTTGCATCACGCTGGATAGCATACTCTGCACGGTAAGTAAGTTTCGCGCCAGCATCTATTTTACCTGTTAAGGCAAGACCAATAGTATCACTTGTAGATGCTAACATATAGTCATACGCTGTAATGCTTAAAGCCTCTGCTACTTTGTACTTAACATGAAGTAAAACAGAGTTTGTTTCAGTAGTAGTTATACCTGTAACCCCTGCATACCCATATACATAAGCAGCAAGGATGTCTAGGTTTTCTATATCACTATTTGAAGCATAAACAGTGTCGTAAGAACGTTCTGTCTGTCTCCAACCGACTGTACCGATAAAACGTTGATTATCTAGATTTAGCTGTGAACGACCAGCATGGAGCGCAGTTTTACCAAGTTTATAGTCTATAGAAGCTTCTGAAAGCATTGCTTGTTGTTTGTCGGCAATTATGTCATATTGTACTCCATCACCATTATAGTTTAAATTTCCTGGTGAACTATAGTTTGTATTACCAAAATTATTTACACTTTGCAGACCTATAGTTGCACTTAAGTTTTGGACTCCAAAAAGACCAGCTGTTAGCACTAAATGAGTACGATTTGTAAAAGATTGTGCACTAGTAGTACTACTCTTGTCACTATTAACCGTTTCATATCGTGGACGAAGTTCACCACTGAATTTTATATTATCTAGAATATTTAAACCACCTTGCGCTGCACTGGCAACATTTAAAGAACCTATTATCGCTGTATATACTACAACTGACATTACTGTTTTTTTCATATTATTTCCTTATGATAATTAGAGTGTAGTAGCATTATCTTACTTAGTTGCTTATGTAAAGCTTAAAGTATAAAGATAAGTACAAATTTAATAATTCATGTAAAAAAACTTTTAAAATAGAGAAAGAAAGTGATATACTACTTTTTAACTTTTATAACAGGAGATAACATGTTACTTTCAAGAAGAGGATTTCTCAAGAGTTCAGCTGCTGCATCTGCAGCGGCTGCTATCGGTATGGCTGTTCCCGCAAATCTAGAAGCAGCCGCTGAAAAAGCAGAGAGCCAATGGAGATGGGATAAGGCAGCTTGTCGTTTTTGTGGTACTGGTTGTGGCATCATGATGGCCACTAGTGGTGAGGGAGTTGATAGAAAGATTGTAGCAGTTAAGGGAGACCCTGCTGCTCCAGTTAATCGAGGTCTTAATTGTATTAAGGGTTATTTTAATGCAAAAATTATGTATGGAGCAGATAGGTTAAAGCAACCACTGCTTCGTGTTGATAAAGATGGTAACTTTGATAAGCATGGTAAATTTGCACCAGTATCATGGAAGAGAGCATTTGATGAGATGGAAATCCATGTAAAAAAAGCTCTTAAGCATGGTGGACCTGAATCAGTAGCAGTTTTTGCATCTGGACAGTACACAGTTATGGAAGGGTATGCCGCTCAAAAGATGATGAAAGGTGGCTTTCGCTCAAATGCGATAGATCCAAATGCTCGTCATTGTATGGCTTCTGCTGTTGTTGGTTTTTACCAAACTTTTGGTATTGATGAGCCATCTGGTTGTTATGATGATATCGAACTTACAGATACAGTTGTAGCATGGGGATCAAACATGGCAGAGATGCACCCAATTCTTTGGTCTCGTGTAACAGATAGAAAGCTCTCAGATCCAGATCGTGTTAAGGTTGTTTCTATTCAAACTTATACACACCGTACTTCTGATTTAGCAGATATTGAAATTATCTTTACTCCAAATACAGATACGGCACTTTGGAATTATATCGCTAGAGAAATTGTATATAACAATCCAGAAGCAATAGAATGGGAATTTATCCGTAAACATATTATCTTTGCAGCAGGTCCTGTAAATCTTGGTTACGGAATGAGACGTTCAACTGACAAGTCTATTAAAGAGGGTAAATACACTGACCTTGAGATGGAAATTATTTCTAAAGAGATGTCAAAAGTTGTCTCAGCTGCTGAAGGTCCAGCTTTAGAACCATTTGGTTATAAAGAGGGTGACACTATGGTAAACAATGGTGGAACACTTGGACACTGGGAAATATCATTTGAAGAGTATAAAAGATCATTAGCACCATATACACTTGAGTATACTGCCAAGTTATGTAAGGGTGATCCAGACGAAAATCTAGAAGACTTTAAGAACAAACTTCAAGATTTAGCAAACCTCTATATAGAAGAAGGGCGCAAGGTCGTAAGTTTTTGGACTATGGGTATGAACCAACATACACGTGGTACATGGGATAATACACTTGCATACAATGTTCACTTTCTACTTAACAAACAAGCCAAGCCAGGTTCTGGAGCATTCTCTTTAACTGGACAGCCTTCAGCTTGTGGAACAGCGAGAGAAGTTGGTACATTTACACACAGGCTACCTGCAGATATGATGGTGAAAAATCCTAAACATAGAGCAATAGTTGAAGAGAAGTGGAAAGTTCCAGCAGGTACTCTAAACGGAGTTGGGAAACAGCATATCATGCAGATTCATAGAGATATCGAAGATGGTCTTGTGAAATTTGCTTGGGTAAATGTTTGTAATCCATACCAAGATTCAGCAAGTGCTACACACTGGATTAAAGCAGCACGTGAGATGGATAACTTCATAGTAACTTCTGATGGTTACCCAGGTATCTCTGCTAAAGTTTCGGACCTTATTTTACCATCTGCAATGATGTATGAAAAATGGGGAGCTTACGGAAATGCAGAGCGTCGTACTCAACACTGGAGACAACAAGTAATTCCAGTTGGAGATTCTATGAGTGATACATGGCAGTGGATGGAGTTTGCAAAACGTTTTACTGTTGATGATTTATGGGGAGCTTATGAGCCATCTGGTCCTAGAAAAACAAAGCTAAATGATGTAAGAGCAGGTGCTAAAAAAATGGGTTACAAAGGTGATACAACTATGTTTGATATCCTTTTTAACAATGAAGATGCACGTTCATATACACTAGACCAAAAAGATCCAATCCAAAAAGGCTATGACAATTCTGAAGGTTATGGTGATGCTCGTAATGTTATCGGTTCAGATGGTAAAGTTTTCAAGGGATACGGTTTTCATGTTCATAAGTATTTATTTGAAGAGTATGCTGCATTTGGTCGAGGACATGGGCATGATTTAGCTCCTTTTGATGTTTATCATAAAGTTCGTGGATTAAAATGGCCTGTTGTTGATGGAAAAGAGACACAGTGGCGTTTTAACTCTAAGTACGATCCGTATGCAGCTGCACAGACAAAGGAAAACGGAAATCCATTTGCCTTCTATGGTACTTTAGCAAAAGCACTACAATCTGGTACATTAGAAGGGAAAAATAAAGAGTCTAAAAAAGTACCTTTACCTAATAAAGCAAAAATATTTGCTCGTCCATATATGGATGCACCAGAATTACCAGATAAAGAGTACGACACATGGTTAAGTACAGGTCGTGTACTTGAACACTGGCATTCAGGAACTATGACTATGCGTGTTCCTGAACTTTACCGTGCAGTTCCAGAAGCACTCTGTTATATGCACCCTCAAGATGCAAAAGATAAAGGTCTTAAGCAGAGTGGTTTATGCTGGGTTGAATCTCGCCGTGGTAAAGTAAAAGCTCGTGTTGAAACACGTGGACGTAATAGACCAGCTCGTGGACTTGTATTTGTTCCTTGGTTTGATGAAAAGGTATTTATCAATAAAGTTTGTTTAGATGCAACATGTCCAATGTCAAAGCAGACAGACTTTAAAAAATGTGCAGTAAAAATTTATAGCGTATAAAGAGAAAAATGATGCAAAAAGGTCATATGAGTGATAGAAGAAAATTTATTCTTACAATGGCAAGATCAGTTGGTCTTGCAGGTATTGGAGCTCTTATTTGGAGCTCTGTGCTAGAAGAGTCAGTTCATGCTTCTTTACTTTTACGTCCTCCTGGTGCTCTTAATGAGGAGGAGTTTTTAAAGACCTGCATTAAATGTGGTCTTTGTGTATCAGCTTGTCCATACGATACTTTGAAGTTAGCAGCTCCAGGTGATAAAAAACCAATGGGAACACCATTTTTTGATGCGAGAGAAATCCCTTGTTATATGTGTGAAGATATACCTTGTGTTCCAGTATGTCCTAGTGGAGCACTGAGTCAAGAGAGTGTGAGTAGTAATGGTGAGTTAGATATTAATCTTGCAAAGATGGGTGTAGCTGTTGTTGACCCTTATGCTTGTATCGCGTTTTGGGGTATTCAGTGCGATGCATGTTATCGTGCTTGTCCTCTACTTGATGAAGCGATAGTTTTAGAGTATGAAAGAAATGAACGTACTGGAAAACATGCATTTTTAAAACCAGTAGTCGTTCCAGATGTATGTACTGGATGCGGTATGTGTGAACATGCTTGTATAACTGAAAAAGCATCGATTACTATTCTTCCTAGAGAGGTTGTTATGGGAAGAGCAGGTGATCATTATGTAAAAGGTTGGGATAAGCAAGACCAAAAAAGGGTAAAAAATGCTCGTGCAACAATCACTAAAACAGAGATAAGCAAGAAGAGTGCACTTGATAGTTTAAATGATGAAACAGGACTATTTGAATGAGATATTTAATAAGTAGACGAATTGTTCAAGTAAGTATCATTGTTCTTTATATCTTAGCACATCTATATGGGCTAAAGATTTTAGAAGGTAATTTGAGTTCATCGATTCTATTTGGGGCTATTCCCTTGAGTGATCCTTTTGCTGTTTTACAGATGTTTGTTGCAGGTTCAATTATAACTATGGATATTTTCATAGGTGCTCTAATAATTACAATATTTTATGGCTTACTTGGTGGACGAATGTTTTGCTCGTGGGTATGTCCTGTAAATATAGTAACAGATGCAGCAAATTATCTTAGAAGAAAGTTGGGAATTACAGCTATTCAAAAACGAGTCTATATGAGTAGAAATATTCGTTACTGGGTTTTAGGACTCAGTCTATTTCTCTCTTTTTTCATGGGACTTACTGCGTTTGAGCTTGTAAGTCCAATCTCTATCTTACATAGAGGTTTAATTTTTGGAATGGGTTTTGGCTTTTCAGTAGTTTTGATTATCTTTTTCTTTGATCTTTTAGTTCATGAGAATGGATGGTGTGGGTATGTATGCCCTTTAGGTGCTTTTTACTCTTTAGTAGGAAAGTACTCTCTTATAAGAGTAAAGCATAATGTAGATAAATGCACTGAGTGCATGGAGTGTAAAGTTGTTTGTCCAGAAAAAGAGGTGCTGTTTATGGTGGGTAAGTCCTCACAAATAGTTAACATGGGTGCATGTACAAATTGTGCAAGATGTATTGAAGTGTGTGCAGATGATGCTTTAAACTTTTCAATACGAAATTTTAGTAAGAAAAATAAGGAGTAAGTAATGAAAACAGTAAGTAAAATAATATTAGGCTTAGCAGCTGCAACTCTACTACTAGTTGTTGGTTGTGGTGAGCAAGTAACACCGGCACAGAGTGCACATGAAGAAAAAGTAGTACCAAGCATATCTGAAGAGTCCCTAGGACTAAGAAAAACAGATATTTATGTAGAGGATGATACTCTCTCTACAAAGACAGAGTATAGAAGTGTACAGCCTGGATCAAGTACAAGAATCAAGAGAGCCTTTCAGGATGCTCCTCCTATGATCCCCCATAATGTGGCTGATTTTTTACCTATTACTAGAGAAAACAACTCTTGTGTTGGCTGTCATGACCCAGATATAGCACCGGCAATGGGTGCAACTCCAATTCCACCTTCGCATTATCTTGATATGCGTCCGCATCATGTTTTTGATGGTAAAGAGTTTAAAAAGTCTATTGACAATACAAAAAATGAGACAGATGTGAAGAAGTTAACACATTTGAATCAAGCACGTTATAACTGCTCTCAATGTCATGCTCCACAGTCCCAAGGAAATCTAAGTGTAGAAAATACTTTTGAAGCAGAGTATACGAAAAAAGATGGAGAGTTTAAATCTAGCTGGGCTGAAGTTGTTTTAGATGACTTAGATACTGTTGGTAAAGAGTCAAAAATAACTCCAGCGGATTTAGACAACTCTGATTCTGCTGCTGGTCACTTAAATAAAGTAGCACACTAAGATATGCAAAGAAGAGAGTTCTTTAGCTCTTTGAGCTCTGGTTTTAGTGATAGTACTGAGTCAGAGTTTATACTTCGACCACCTTACAATAGTGATACAGCTTTATTTGATAGAGAGTGTCAAAATTGTGATGCTAAATGTGTAAATGCATGTGAAGAAGGAATAATAAAAATAGCTGAAGATCAAACTCCTTATTTAGATTTTACTAAGGGTGGATGTACTTTTTGTGATGCTTGTGCAAATGTTTGTGAAGCTGATGTTTTGAGTCTTGAGAGTGAGGCTAGAATAGATGCTATTATAGATATTTCACCATCACTCTGCCTTGCATGGAATAGTGTTATGTGCTTCTCGTGTAAAGAACCCTGTTTAGAAAATGCCATAGTCTTTCAGGGTCTTTTTAAGCCAGTCATAGATATGTCTAAGTGTACAGCTTGTGGTTTTTGTATAGGTCGTTGTCCTGCTAGTGCAATAGAAGTAGAGGAGAATAAATGAAGATTGTTTTACTTTTTTTCATGTTTATTAGTTCTTTGCTTTGCAGTACTTTAGAGAAGCCAAAACAACAATATAAGGCAAGTGGCGGTGTTACAGACTTAGTAGTGCAAGACGACTCCTTATATGTAGCAACACAAGCAAGCTGCATTGATGTTTTTGATTTAAAAAGTGCTCAGAAACTGAAAGTAATAAAACTCCCAAAAATAGAAGACTTTATGCACAGGAATATAAACTCAAAGGTTTACTCTGTAGATGTTTTAGGAGATAAGATTGTTCTTCTTTCTCAAGCCAACAGAGGCTTTAGACGGGTTCATATTTATGAAAATGAGAACTTAGAGTTGATAATATCAAGTAAAGAGGAACTATATATCTCAGAAGTACGGTTTTTAGATACTAAAACTTTACTCTTTGGTCTTTTGAGTAGTGAGCTTATATCTTATGATATCGATAGACAAAAAATCAACTGGAGAGTACAAGTCTCACACTCAAAGTTCTCAGATTTAGTTTTAAATGAGCAAAAAGATGAGATAATTGTAGCGGATGAGAGTGGCGATTTAAAAAGAGTCTCTGCTAAAGATGGTTCTCTCATAGAGACATTAAGTGGAGAGAACTTAGATAATGTTTTTCAAGTAGATTATAAGCATGGTATTATTGCTACTGCTGGACAAGATAGAAGAGTTGTTGTTTATGATGTAGAAAATTTCTTAGCATACTATAAACAGGCACCTTTTTTAATCTACAGTGTAGGAGTTTCACCAAATGGCAAAAGAGTTGCTTATGCAAGTGATGAAGAGAATAATGTGGAAGTTTTTGAGGTAAAGTCTAAGAAAGTTCTTGGAAAGTTTACAGGAAATAAAATGACACTTACAAAGATTCTTTTTTTAAATGAAAAAGAGTTTTTAGTTGCTAGTGATGCAAAAATAGTAAATAGATATATTATAAATAAAGAGTAGGTAAAGATGAATATTTCAAGTATAGTAGTGCAAACATTACCAAAGTATGTAGAAGAAGTTGTCGAGAGTTTAAAAGTATGTGAGGCATGTGATTATCATCTTCATGATGAAAAAGGACGAATTATTATCACTATAGAAGGTGAAGGTGTCTCAGAGGAGTTAGCGAAACTTCGTGTAGTGGAAGCTATACCTCATGTTATAGCAGCTGATATGCAGATGGCATATAGTGAAGATGAACTTGATGAACATATGCAAGTTATTAACGATGCTGAGTTAGTGCCAAAAATGCTTCATGATGATGATTTAAAACCAGAAGATATTATTTATAATGGCGATCTGAAGAAGAAAAACTTAGAGGGTTTTGCCAAAACATTTGACAATACAAAAGATAGATAATGGCTATTATATTTGAAGCAACTATCAAAGTTGATGATAATAAAAACTGGTATATAGAACTTGTAGATACTGTAGACGCACGAGTTGAGAAGTGTGTCAGTATAGAAGAGTTTGAGAGCAAGATGGAAGAGTTAGGTCAAGACTATGGTGGAAATATCGATGAGGTAAAATGGTCTAAAGATGAAGATGTAGCTCCTCATCTAATGGATGAGATAAGAATGAAAATGGCTGAGGCTAAGGCTAAGCTTGAAGAGAAGACTGGTGAAGAGCTAACGCCTGTTGGTAATCATTCGGATGATTAAGGTTTAAAAATGGATCTGTATCTGTAAAGTAGCTGTAGTTTGTATGCGCATTTTTAAGTAGTAGCCCTAATTTATGCCTATTTTCCTTTTGCATATTTAGGAACTCTTTATACAGTGAGCGATGATAGATACCACATAGGGGTTGGATGCCCTCCTGTGTTTTAGCTATTGTTGCATCTGATGAACTTTTGTCAGCATCTATAAGAATTTGGATGATATCTTTATCTACAAAAGGAGAGTCAACACTTATAGTAAAAAATTTATCTTCGTTTAGGCATTCAAATGCAGCTATAAAACCAGTTGTTGGAGCAAAAATAGTTGTATCTTTAGCATCTTCTATAAAGTTCGCCTCAAAAGTAAACTTGCTGCTCTCTTTACAAGAGATATAAACATTTCTAAAAATTTTTGTGAGTCTGGAGTATTGAAACTCTGTGAGTGTTGTAAAGCCACCAAATGGGAGAAGAGATTTATCCTTTCCCATTCGACTACTTTTTCCACCTGCAAAGATTACACATGGGATGTCTAACATATCTTTAGCGAGGATCTGTAATGTAACCTGTAATGGCAGAAATTGCGGCTACTGCAGAGTTAGCTAAATAAACCTCAGAACTACGGCTTCCCATACGACCAACAAAGTTACGGTTAGTTGTACTAATCGCTTTTTCATTATCACCGAGTATTCCCATGTATCCACCAAGACAAGCACCACAAGTTGGGTTAGAAACAACTCCACCTGCATCGATGATGATATCCATATATCCAAGTCTATAGGCTTCTTTTAAAATTCTTTGTGTAGCAGGTGTTACGATAAGACGAACATCCTCATGGACTCTTTTACCTTTAAGGATTTCCGATGCAATTTTAAGGTCGCCTAAACGCCCATTTGTACATGAACCGATAAATGCTTGGTCTATTTTAATGTGATCAGCTACTGCTTTAGTGATRCTATGACCATTTGAHGGTAAGAAAGGGTAAGCGATAACAGGCTCTAATGCAGCTACATCAATATCTAATACTAAAGAGTAAGAAGCATCATCATCAGAGTAGTGAATACGAGGCTCATGTGCAAGGTTTTTATCAGATAAAAATTCTGCAGTTACATCATCGTATGCTACGATTCCAGATTTTGCACCCGCTTCAATAGCCATGTTACACATAGAAAACCTATCGTCCATATTTAAGTGTTGTATCGTGCTACCAGTAAACTCTAGAGTTTGGTACAGTGCACCATCAACACCGATAAGACGGATGATTTCTAAGATGATATCTTTACCAGTTGTATGGTGTCCCGGTTTTCCACTCAGGTTTACTTTGATAGACTCAGGAACTTTAAACCAGTTACCACCAGTAATCATTGCAAATGCAAGGTCAGTAGAACCCATACCCGTTGAGAATGCTCCAAGTGCACCATGTGTACAAGTATGTGAATCAGCACCGATGATTACATCRCCAGGAACAATAAGACCTTTTTCAGGWARWAGWGCATGTTCAATTCCCATGTCTTTTTCATCAAAAAAGTTTTTTAACTTATGTTCTTTAGCGAATACACGAGATATTTTTGCTTGATTTGCCGAAGCGATGTCTTTTGCAGGGATAAAGTGATCAAGAACGATAGAAAAACCATCTGGATTAGCAAGTTTTTTCGCACCACTGAGATTAAACGCAGAGATAGAGATAGGAGTTGTAATATCGTTTCCGATAACCATATCGATGTCACAGCGAATAATTTCACCCGCGAACACTTCACGACCAACATGTTGTGAGAATATTTTTTCAGTTATTGTTTGAGCCATAATGCATGAACCTCTTTATATATAATTAATATAGCAATTGTATCATAAGAGGTTTAAAGTGAAATTTATATATTTATTTAATCTATCTTATGCTTTAAAGCTTTTTTTATAAACTCAGTTGAGCAGAAAAACATACTTACAAAGATAGGGTTGAGTTTCACATCATCATCTGAAGTTGATTCAAATACTTTAAAGTTAAAACCAGCCCCATCGTTTGGATTTTGAGGGGATACTGTAAACTCTAGAGGAGTAAGTGTTCTTACCATGTTAAGAATATTTTTTCTTTTTTTAGCATTTGGCTCGTCTAAGATGTTAAAGTCAGGATTTTCAGAACGACGGTGGTCATCAAGAATAGCTTGAATAAGGTCTGCTTTATCTTTAAAAACAACCTTGTTCCATTTTATAATAGTATGGTTTGAAGCTACTTGAGAGTTCTTTTCGCTTAATGCATATGGTTTTTTCGCTTTCATAGCTTCTATAAGCTCTAAAAGAAAGTTTGCACCGCCAACATTATCAGCTGCTTTAGTCATAAAAAGGTGGATAAGAGCTTTTGTCTCATCAGTTTGTTTGTTGAAATTACACATATTTATTCATTCCTTAAGTAATAGAAATGTAATTATATCATCTTTGGACTTCTGTTTTAATTCTTAAAGTAAACCTAGTGTCAGTTTGTCTTAAGCAAATCATAATCACAAAGCTATTATCATATCAAAACGAAAGAGGACAAAAATTGTCTTATTTAAAAAGAATGATAATCATTCTTAATATAAAGAGGTAAAGATGAAAGTTTATTTAGATAATAATGCTACTACGATGTGCGACCCACAAGTAGTTGAAGCTATGCAACCATTCTATAGTGAAGTTTATGGTAAYCCTAACTCACTACATAAGTACGGTACDGMACCGCACCCGGCAATAACTAAGGCTATTGACCAAGTTTACACTGCTATAAATGCAGCTGATGCTGATGATGTTGTTTTTACATCATGTGCTACTGAGTCTAACAACTGGGTACTTCAATCTGTATGGGTTGATCATGTCCTTAATGGCGATAAAAACCATATCGTTACAACAGAAGTAGAACATCCTTCTATTCTTTCTACATGTAAGTTTTTAGAAGATCAGGGTGTAAATGTTACTTACCTTCCTGTAAATGAGCAGGGTGTTATTGAAGCACATACTGTAAAGAGTTTCATTACTGATAAAACAGCACTTGTTTCTATCATGTGGGCTTCAAACGAAACGGGTATGATAAATCCTATCGAAGAGATTGGTCAAATTTGTAAAGAAAAAGGTGTACTTTTTCACTCTGATGCTGTTCAGGCTGTTGGTAAGATTCCAGTTGACCTACAAGCAATTCATGTGGATTTCATTTCATTTTCTGCACATAAGTTTCATGGACCAAAAGGTGTAGGAGCTCTTTATATTAAGAACTCTCAAGCACTTTCCCCAATGTTACACGGTGGAGAGCACATGGGTGGACGTCGTTCTGGTACTTTAAATGTCCCTTTTATTGTAGGAATGGGTAAAGCTATGGAACTTGCAACTACAAATATCCAAGCAACAATGTCAAAAATTAGAGCTAAGCGTGACCGTTTAGAAGATGCTCTTGTAGAACTTAGTGACACTTTTGTTGTTGGTGAGAGAAATAACCGTACTCCAAACACTATCCTTATATCTATTAAGGGTGTTGAGGGTGAAGGTATGCTTTGGGACCTTAACAATGGTCAAATTGGAGCATCAACTGGTTCAGCATGTGCATCAGCAGATCTTGAAGCAAATACAGTTATGCTTGCAATCGGTGCTGACAATGAGCTTGCTCACACAGGTATCCGTTTAAGTCTTTCAAGATTTACAACAGATGAAGAGATTGATTATACTATCAACCACTTCAAAGAAGCAGTTGCACGTTTACGTATGATTTCATCTTCATTCGCAAAACAAGCACCAACAAAAGGTGGAGAAGTTCAAGAATGCGAACTTCACCACCACTAAATATAAACATATAAAATAAATAAGAATTTAAAAAAAGGAAAATATTATGGCAAAAGCAGACATATTAGGCGAATCACTTTGGGACGCTTACTCAAATAAAGTTACGACATTAATGAATAACCCTCAACACCAAGGAGAAATCTTTGAYGCTGAGGCTGARGAACGTGGTAACAAACTTATYGTTGCTGACTTCGGTGCWGARTCTTGTGGWGATGCAGTDCGTCTTTACTGGGAAATTGATCCTAAAAATGACACTATTGTAAACTCAAAGTTTAAATCTTTTGGTTGTGGTACAGCTATCGCATCTTCAGATGTTATGACTGAGCTTTGTATTGGTAAAACAGTTCAAGAAGCTGTAAAAATTACAAATATTGACGTTGAGCTTGCTCTTCGTGATGATCCTGAGACTCCGGCAGTTCCACCTCAAAAGATGCACTGTTCAGTTATGGCTTATGATGTTATCAAAAAAGCTGCTGGACTTTACATGGGTGTTGATGCTGAAAGTTTTGAAGAAGAGATCATTGTTTGTGAATGTGCTCGTGTTTCACTTGGTACACTTCAAGAAGTTATCAAACTCAATGACCTTAAAACTGTAGAAGAGATTACAGACTACACTAAAGCTGGTGGTTTTTGTAAGTCTTGTATCAAGCCTGGTGGACATGAAGCTCGTGAGTGGTACTTAGTTGACATTTTAGCTGACACTCGTAAAGAGATGGATACAGAGAAAATGAAAGCCGCTGCTGATGCTATGGCTGCTGGTGGTGGTAACTTTGAAGAGATGACTTTAGTACAACAGATCAAAGCTGTTGATGCTGTTATCGATGAAAGTGTACGWCAGTTCCTAGTTATGGACGGTGGTGATGTTGAAATTATCGACATTAAGAAAAATGAGAGAAGTATTGATATTTATATCAGATACCTTGGTGCATGTGGTAGTTGTGAGTCAAGCTCAACAGGTACACTTTATGCGATAGAGTCAACTCTGCAAGAGAAGCTTTCTGACAAGATCAAAGTTTTACCTATCTAATTTTAAACTTTAGTTTTGTAAATCATTTTCTATGATTTACAAAACTTGCATACAGTTTTACAAAAGATGTTTCACTAGAATGTTCAACCTCTTTCATTGTCTCAATCGCTTTTACAAAATCTTCACTTTTCCATAAGTCTACTGCTTCTTTAGTTTTTTGATGTACAATAGCATGATGTTTATTTAAAAAGTTAATAGTCGCTGTATCATCTTTTATAAGTGCTTGATTATTGCTAAACCATTGTCCAAAACGACAGCTATGTTCATCTCCGAGTTGTTGCTCAGTTGCATTAATGAAAGTATTATAAGCTAAAAGTTTAAAGAGAATATGATCGAGCTTTCCATTACCAATACCAATTTCATTAGAAATATTTGATGTAGTATTTGTACTTTCTTTTGTGTTTGAAATAATAAAATTGAGTTCTTCAAAAAAGTTTGTTAAATTTTCTGAAATATTTTCAGTATTTACTCGGAATTTCTGTACAATTTCTTGAATATCTGAAGTGTTTTGTTTGAGTTGCCCGATACTTATTTCTACTTCATTGGTGGCTTTTTGTGTACGTTCAGCAAGTTTCCTTACTTCATCTGCAACAACAGCAAAACCACGACCATGTTCACCTGCACGTGCAGCTTCTATGGCTGCGTTTAAAGCGAGTAGGTTTGTTTGGTCTGAGATATCTTTGATAAGGTTGATAATATCACTTATGGAAGATACACTGTCATTAAGGCCATTTGCTCCATTGTCTAGATGCACAGCCTCTTCGCTAATAGTCTCTATAGAGTTACTAATAGCCTCTCCACTTGATTGAACAGTATCTATTCTAGCAGAAGACTTTGCATTTAAAGCATTGGCTGTATTGAGCAACTCTAGATTTGATTCCATTATTTCTTGAACAAAAGTTACACCACTTTTGTATGAATTTAAAAGCATTTGAACTATTGCATGTGTATTTTCATTACTAGCATCCGTCTCAGTTTCGTGTGCCATAAGTAGAGACTCTTTTTCTAAAAGTTCTTGTTTGAGACTTGCACATTCCATCTCTAGTTCATTGTTCTTCTCATGGAGATTAGCTATCTCTTGTTTATATTTTTTCGAATTACCGAATAAATCCATAGTATAACTCCTAATTATATTGATTAATAATTCATTATATATTGATATTTGTAAGATTAGCTATTAAAGAGATAAATTAATGTTTGATTGTGTTTAGATGTATCATAAGTTCACAGTTAAGTGGTTCTAAATAGTGAATTGAGATTATGATAGAATGAAAGTATGAATGAAGAACAATATTCTCAAATTACTGATGCTCTTGTAGATACCGGTTATATAGTTATAGAAGATGCACTTGACAAAGTGCTTATAGATAAACTATATACACTTTCTCAAAATGAAATACAGTATAAACAAGCGGGAATCTCAAACACTAAGAATTCTCATGTAGATAGTACTAAACGCAGTGATAAAACACAGTGGTTAGATGAAGATGCAGGAGTAACGAGTAAGTACTTGAGCTTTAGTGATGGTCTACGTGAGTACTTAAACCGTTCTTTATATCTTGGTCTGACTTATTACGAGGCACATTTTGCTATTTATGATGTGGGGGGTTTTTATGAAAAGCATTTAGATGCTTTTGTGGGAGATGAAAATCGTGTAGTTACAACTTTGTTTTATCTCAATACACAATGGAGTCAAAGTGACGAAGGTGAGATGATAATGTATAATATGAATGGTAGAGAGTTAGAAAGAATTACTCCCAGAGGAGGAACTTTAGTTGTTTTTCTAAGCGATAAATTTCCTCACGAAGTTTTAGTTACGAAGAAAAAACGCCATTCTATTGCGGGATGGTTTAGAGCGGATAGGAGGTAAATAAGATGAATTACATGCAACTTGGTGCAACACTGTTTATACCGGCTTCACATAAAAGACTTCAAGAGATAGTATGTCAAAACAAATACCCTCATCTCAAAAGTTTAGTCATAGACTTTGAAGATGGTTTAGAGGACAAAGACTTTGAGTCTGCCATGCAAAACATAAACAATATTTTAGTAAAAATTACTACAAAACCTCTACTTACTTTTATTAGAGCTAAAAATACCGAGCACTTGTCAGCACTTTTAAAACTTAGTAATATTCATAATATAACTGGTTTTGTATTAGCAAAATTTTCTCTTAATAATGCAGAGACTTATTTGAGCTTACTAAGCTCTACAAAGCATATAATTATGCCTAGCATAGAGGGGAAAGAGCTTTTTAACCATCAAAAACTACATACACTTAAAAAGATAATTATAACTAACAAACATAAAATTCTGTTAGTGCATTTTGGGCTTGAAGATATGCTTAGACAACTTAGTTTAAGAAGAAAATGTGATGAGTCTATTTTTGATTTATCTGCCCCTTCTAGTGTTCTTGGAAATTTTATAGCAACTTTTAAAAGTGCGGGATTTGCTGTCAGTGGCGGAGTTTATCCATGCTACAGAGATAAAGAGGGCTTTATAAAAGATGTAAAGAGAGACCTAAGAGAAGGACTTTTTAGTAAAACTATCATTCATCCAAGTCAGATAGCACTTATAAATGAAGTCTACAAGGTAGATAAAAAAGAGTATGAAGAAGCTCTAGAGATAATCAACTCAAAGAAAAAAGTCTTTGCTTTAAATGACAAAATGGCAGAGAGCCTGACTATGTATTCTTTCTCTGATGAGTTAATACAAAGAGCAAAAATCTATGGAGTGACAGATRAGTAAAATCTTTATGYCAAAGAGGRCATATTTCGTTTKAYAGATAACKGCATCTCTACATCTGGGTACATTACTTCGCGACGGAAAAACCAGATATGCAAGTGATATATGGCTCTACTCCATAACAAGATGCTCAAAGCTAAGAAAATGTATAATTGCATTAATAAATAGAGAGGGAAAGTATGCAACTATCGGGTTTTAACAATCTTAAAAAAGCACTCAGTTTTAGTTTTTATGACTTTGTGATAGCAACAGACGAGCAAGAGAAATTCTCATACATAGAGTATATAAACTCTCGCTACAGCGCAAAGAAAATATCTGAACTTTTACAAAAGATAGTGCATATCATAGAAGCAGAAGTTTTACATGTTTCTTTGCAAGACTACGARCCKTATGGTGCTAGTTCYATGATACTTTTGGGTGACAKAAAAGGCTCCGGTGTGGATATGCATCTTRATAAGAGTCATATAACAGCACACACTTACCCTGACTTCGATAACGAAAACGGAATCCTGAGTTTTCGTGTAGATATAGAACTCTCAACATGCGGAGAGATATCACCACTCTCTTCACTCAACACAATYTTCGACTTCTTTGATACCGACATMGTWACCATAGACTATAATGTTCGTGGTTTTACKCGCAACCAARAGGGACAACATATCTATATGGACCACACCGTAAACTCCATACAAGAGTATATAAACTCAAATATYTTAAAGAGYTACAAAACAAAAGACTTGATACTGCAAAAYGATAACATCTGGCAGTTAAAACTRCTTCGAACTGATATGAAAACGAACGARTACTTYTCMCCAAACACTAMACTNNGGNAAGAAGAAAAAANNNCTACTTACATGAAACTTCTAAACGCAGAGATGTTGAGTATATTTAACGGATGGAGAACGTCATGATAGACTTTGATACACAACATATTTTGCATCCTTATGCTCCCTCAGTKCCAAGTRCAGAYATGCAACTTGTAAAATCMGCTTCGGGTGTTTACTTAGAGTTAGAAAATGGYGACAAAATCATCGATGGCATGAGCTCTTGGTGGTCTGTTATCCACGGTTATAATGTTCCTGAGTTAAATGCAGCAGCAATGAGTCAACTCTCTAAAATGAGTCATGTAATGTTTGGTGGACTTACTCAYGAGCCTGCTATTAAACTTGCACAGACRCTTTTAAGCATYACAGATCAAAACTTAGAGCATATCTTCTTTAGCGATAGTGGAAGTGTAAGTGTTGAGGTKGCTTTAAAGATGKCTTWYCAGTACTGGAACTCTCAAGGMAACAAAGATAAAACAAAAATCCTGGCATTCTCACAAGGGTATCATGGTGATACTTTTGGTGCTATGAGTGTGTGTGATCCCATCACGGGAATGCACTCTGCGTTTGAAGGCGTACTTCATAAAAACATCTTTRCAGAAGCTCCTATGTGTATGTTTGATGATGCTTGGGACGAGAAGTACATAATAGACTTCAAAGAAAAACTGCAAAAAAACCATACAAGAATAGCCGCAGTTATACTTGAACCAATAGTCCAAGGAGCAGGGGGAATGAGAATGTATTCTCCTGCATTTCTAAAACGAGTAAGAGAACTTTGTACTGCGTTTGATGTGCTTTTGATTTTAGACGAGATAGCAACTGGTTTTGGACGCACAGGCAAGCTTTTTGCTTATGAACATGCAGAGGTTAGCCCTGACATTCTTTGTGTTGGTAAAGCRCTTACAGGTGGKTATATGTCACTTGCAGCRACACTCGTCAGTAAGAAAGTAATGTTAGGTGTTGAAGCAAACTCAAATGTTTTGATGCATGGACCAACTTTTATGGCAAACCCTCTAGCATGTGCTGTTGCAAATGCTAGTTTGGAGCTTTTGCTGAACTCAGACTGGAAGAAAAAAGTAGATACCATAGAAGCACAGTTAAACCAAGAGCTAAAAAAATGTGAGGACTTAGAACTAGTAAAAGAAGTTCGCATACTTGGAGCTATCGGTGTAGTAGAGTTAAAAGAAGATGTTGATTTGGCTTGGATGACACCAGAGTTTATCAAACGCGGTGTGTGGCTAAGACCCTTTAATAAACTTGTCTATATCATGCCTCCCTTTGTCATAAGCAAGAGAGAGTTAAGTACTTTAACATCTGCGATTTACGATGTAGTTAAACTTTATGGACAGAGATAAACTAAGAACTTAGTCAGTCCAGAGAATCTCATAAATATTCTTTTTATCTTTACTTATTTTAAAGTTACTCTGATGGTCTTTTAGCATCTCTAGTAGAGAAGTCAAGTCATCAAAGAGGTGGTTCTTTGGAACAAGAGTAGGAATCACTTTAATGTTTTCTAGCATTTTCCTAGGCTGCTCATTTATACCGGTGATAAGAACCGTAATATTTTGCTTATTTAACTCATAGATAGCATCGTCAAGGGCATACATACCACTTTGGTCTATACTTGGAACATTGTACATTCTAAAGATAACTACACTCACCTCAGGCAACTTTTTCATCATCTGTCTAAAGTGTGCTGTAAAACCAAAAAAGATAGGGCCATTAAAGTGGTGGATATAGACTTGGTCCTCTATAGCACTGTATGACTCTCTCTCTTGTGATGATGGTGGAAAAACCTCATGAAAATCTTTGAGTGTTTTTGAAACCGACTTGTTCTTTCCCATATCTCCCATCTGTTTCATAAAAAGTATAGATGCTAAAACCATACCGATTCCAACAGCTTGAAGTAGATCAACAAAAACCGTAAAAAGTAAAACTATTATCATGATAACAGCATCTGCTCGTGGCACTTCTTTTAAGTGTTTTAAACCTTTGTAGTCGATGATACCGATACCAACAGTGATAAGAATACCCGCAAGAACAGGAAGAGGAATAAGTCTAGCATAAGCACCTGCACCAAAAAGAATGATGATAAGAACCATACCGTGAATAACACCAGAGAGATTTGTTTTACCACCTGCCTTTATGTTTACAACTGTTCTCATCGTCGCACCTGCACCTGGAAGACCACCTATGAGTCCTGCAACCATATTTCCTATACCTTGACCGATGAGTTCTTGGTTTGAGTTRTGCTGCGTTTTTGTCATGTTGTCAGCTACAACAGAAGTAAGTAGTGAGTCGATAGAACCAAGAGCTGCAAGTGTTATGGCTGGGATGAGGATAAGCATAGGGTTATGCCAGTCAAGTGAAAGAAGAGTATTTATATGAACCTCAGGAAAACCACTTGGAATATCTCCAATAATAGAGACACCTAAACCCATATAAGTAGAAAGTACAGTCAAACTAACAAGAGCAATGAGVGTGGAGGGTACTTTTTTACTAAGTTTAGGAAAAAGATAAATAATGGCAATAGTTGCACTAGCTAAAAGAAGTGCTTCGACATTTATGTTCCCTCTAATGTCACCAAGAGAAGAGATGATTTCAACGATACTAGAAGGAGAAACAAGTCCAAAAAATGGAAATATCTGCATGATGATGATGATAGAACCGATACCACTCATAAATCCGGAAACAACAGGGTAGGGAATGTATCTTATGTACTGACCAATCTTAAAAACACCAAGTAAAATTTGAAAAACACCCGCTAAAATAAAAGTCGCAACAATAGTTCCAATAGCCGCATCAAGTGAGCCATAAAATGCTATCTCTGTGGCGATGATAACAGAAGCTACAACTGCTAAAGGACCCGTTGGACCACTTATCTGTGTTGGTGTTCCACCAAAAAGGGCAGCAAAAAAACCAACTGCGATAGCCCCATAAAGACCTGCGATAGCCCCCATCCCGGACTGAACACCAAAGGCAAGTGCGAGAGGAAGTGCAACGATGGCCGCTGTAACTCCTCCAAATATGTCTCCGGATAAGTGTTTTGTAGAAAGAAGCATTAAAATTTTCCTTTTAGCTTAAATAAAGTATATGTAGTGAAGTAGTTCTTATATTATATTATAATATATTTATGTATAACAAGATGAACTACCTTTTACATCTTGAATTACAGGACACTTTACAGTGCCATACGAGCAAAACACACAGCAGTCCCCTTTTTTTGGTTTAAGAATAGTATGACAGTTCTCACACTCATAGAACCATTGACAAGCATCTGTTGGCATAGTTTCTATTTTTTTATATCCACATTCTGGACATGTAATTTCTGACTTTAAAATAATGTTGTTTTGCATAAAATAATCCTTTTCGTCATCTAACTATTGGATACTCTTATTTGTTACATTTTTAGTAGAAAAAAGTGTTCCCTTTGTGTAACTATCAGTAAATAGAAACTCTTTTGCTGAGGTTAAGTCATACCCATTGCATAAAAACATTTCTTTTTTGTGATTCATCATATATCGTGCAGCTTTTAATTTTGTAACAATACCTCCAGTAGCAAATTCATTATTTGGTGAATGTTCTTGCTCTAACTCTTCATCCTTGATTTCTGAAACAATCTTTTTAATTTTAGCATTTGGATTTGTTTTTGGATTTTCATCATAATAGCCATCAATATCACTAAGAATTATTAAAATATCTGCATTGGTATAATGTGCAACATGTGCCGATAGTTGGTCGTTATCTCCAAATAACTGTTCAGGAGTTGTAGAAATATCATTTTCATTTACAATAGGTAAAATATCATTTTCTAAAGTTCTTTCTATAATTTGTTGGAAGATTTTAGTATGAACCCTTGAGTCAAAATCCTCTTCAGTTAATAAAATTTGGGCAATATCTACATTGAAAATATCAAATTTATTTTTATAACTACTCATAAGTATTGGCTGTCCCACTGATGCTAAAACCCGTTTACTTACTTCTTTTTTTCTGTCAAGCTTTAAGGCTGTATAGCCTGCTGCAACTGCACCTGAAGTGACAAGAATAACTTCATATTCTTTTCTTGCTTCAGTAAGAAGTGAAACTAAATTAAGCATTCTTTCTTTTGCAATATTATTCAAGTTTGTTAAAACACTACTACCTACTTTAAATACAATTCTTTTCAAAACTATCAACTCCTAATATATTTGATTTGACTCATAGAGTAACACACAAAACTTATATTGAAGTTATATGGCAATATTTATAATCTAACTCTTACTACTATATGCAGTAAATAAAATAATTGAAAATATTGCGATAAATTTTCGCTAGGTAATTTATTGGAAGCTCTACTTAAATACAAAACAATTTCTTCCATTTTTCTTGGCTTCATACATTGCATCATCAGCTTTTTCTAGTAACTCATCTATAGTTAAAGTGTTATCTAAAGATAGAGCGATACCGATACTTAAAGTCACATGCATATTTTCCCCTTGAAGAAGCATAGGCTGGTCAATTAGCTTTATAAGTTTTTTGGCTAAAGTAGTTAATGATTCCTTGTCTTTTACATCATGCACAAGTATGGCAAACTCATCCCCACCTAAACGAGCAACTGTGTCACTTTCACGGATCGAATTACTTAAACTTTTTGCAACATGTTGTAGAACTAAATCACCATAATGGTGACCTAAAGTATCATTTATTATTTTGAACTTATCTAAGTCAATAAAAAATACTGCTATACTCATTTTACTACGACGGGCTTGTTTTAGGGCTTGCTCAAGTCGGTCTACAAATAACAAACGATTTGCAATATTAGTTAAGCTATCATACTTAGCTTCGTACTCAAGTTCATCAAATATTTTTTGAGCAGTTGCAATATTCTTATTAACTGAGATTGTCATTCGCTGGAGCTCGTTGTTATTATAATTCTTCTCTTTCTGAATGCTATTCTCTTCTCTATTAAGCTTTTTAAAAAAAGCCAGCATAGCATCTTCTAGTTCCTTGAGTGGGTATATTAATGTGATTTGCAATAAAATTAATAAAACAATGCTCACAATAGTAAATAGTATGAATGAAATCTGGATGATTTCATTTCTCAATATATTCGTATCTATTAAAACTTCTATCTCATCTATTTCACTAGCAATTGCCCAAGTTAAATCATCATATATCTTCAAGGGTGCATATGAAGATAGAACCCTATTTCCATTGTAGTCTATAACTATCTTTGTAGCACTATTACCACTAAGTGCCTCTCTTATGGCTTCTGTATCGCACCTTCCTTTTAAAGGGTTAGAAAATGAGGCAACTAATGAGTGATTCACTGGATCTAGATAACTATCACTTCTCATTAAAAAGTCTTTACCAACAAGATAGGTTTCTTGCGACTTTCCATACCCTGATCTAAAATTCATTATATTTTGAATTGCTTTATCAGATATCTGTAGGACTAATATACCACTTATGGCATTATCAATAAATATAGGTGTAGCCATAAACATAGCGTGGATATTATTACTTGGAGGATATGGTTTCATATCTACAAGTACTGTTTTCTTTTCTTTTTTTACTTTTACATATACCTCTGCTAAAGCACTCTTTTTTAAAGGACCTGTCCGTAAGTTTGTGCCATAGTCACTCTCTTTAAGTGCTGTATATACAACATGCCCAGTTGTAGGATCAATTATAAATATGTCGTAATAGTTATAAGCTTTTATATATTTTTGAAAAAATATCTCATGTGGATTAGTAATACTCTTAACTAATGTATTTGTTATTGGTATAGCACTATCGGGATCAAACTCAACTAGTCTATTAAGTTTATGCATATCATAAAGTAATTCTTTTACATCCTTACCTCGAGAGAGCACTTCTATATCAGTTACTCTTTCTTTAAAAAAGTTAGATATTTGTTCTATTTTAATATCACGACTAGTTGTTAAACTATCATAGTTAATCTTTAAAAGATCTTTTTTTGATTTGTTATAAGATATCGCTCCTAATGAAATAGCTAATATCAATAGCCCTAGTAGTACCATAGATGTGATTTTAATTTTAATACTTATATTTATATTTATTCCTTTTCTTTATGTTTTCAGTTATTACTGGTATGCTTGTTACACCCTAAAAGTGGAGATTCACTCACAGGGGTGTATCTTGATAACGACTGTCTTGAGAAATAGTTTTGCCCGCTAGGGTAAACTATTTCTCTCTAAGTACTTGTTATATATTTTATTCACATTCAAACTCTAGTAAAACATGTCCAGGTTTAGCAAAACCAGAATTTGTAACTTTAAGTTTAAGAGTTTTGAGTATTTTGTGTTTTTGAGCACAAAATGCATTTGCTTCTTTATAAACATCTGCTTTAACGCCACTAGGTGTACCAAAGCCAACTTGAGCACTTCTTTTTCCAATCATGTAAGTTCCCTTATCCATTAAATCCTTTTGATATATAACTATTCATTCAAATACATTATAGGCCGAAGGACCTTAAATATAGAAAATAACAAATACAGTTATTTTTAAACATTACTACATATACACTTAACAATGACTGAAAAGTACAAAATAGTGTAAAACAGAGTTTTAACACTTAAACATCATTTTTGAGAGTTATTTGTCGTATATCTTACATAACACACAAAAATGACCTTAAAGTTATAAGCCACAATAGTATATAATTTTATTAAATGACAGAGGGATGAGAATGATAAACTATAGAGAGCAGGAAAATGTATCTGATAGTGTTGATAGAGCAGTGCAAAATATCATAGCGAAAGGAAAAACTTCTTTTCAAGAATACCTGTTTTTTGAGTCAAAAATGCATGGTGTTTGCATCAGTCTTGATGGGGATATTCAGTCTTGTGAGTCTGATGAGGGCATTTACCATGAGGCTCTTGTTCATCCTGCACTACTTGCACATCCAAATCCTAAAACTGTACTTATCATGGGTGGGGGAGAAGGTGCTACTGCTAGAGAAGTACTTCGTTACAAAAGTATAGAAAAAGTTGTGATGGTTGACATAGATGAAGAGTTTGTAAACCTATGTAGAGAACATCTCCCAGCTTGGGGTGTGTCCGCGTTTAATGACTCGCGTTTAGAAGTTCTCTATATGGATATAAATGAGTACTTAGTAACTTGTAGTGAAAAGTTTGACATAGTCATCGGTGACTTGATTGATGTGCATGATTGGGATTCTCCTGCTGCATTTCTTTATGGAGAAGGGCTTTACAAGACTATGAAACCTCTTTTAAATCCAAACGCCATCATAGCAACACAGGGTGGGGCTTTAGATACAAAAGAGTCTACTAGTCATAAACATATCCGTGAGATGATGGGTCGTGTTTTTGGTGATGTGAGATCTTATGGTGTTATAGTACCTTCGTTTTATCACCTTTGGGGTTTTGTGATAGCTAGTGATGACTTGAGTGTTCTTGATACAAACTTACAAGAGAAATTTATCTCTAGTGCTAAAGGGATAACTTTAGATGCACTTGGTGTTGAGAGTTTAGTGGCTGCGTTTACTTTACCAAAACTTATAAAAAAGAACATAGGAGTCTAGCTTGAAAAAACAAAATATCATAGAATATCAAGAACTACCGAGTGTGGAGATACAAGATGCTGATGTAGTTATAAACAGAGTTTGTTGGGGTGGTAGTGTTAGTGGAAAAGAAGGTACACAAGATGCACCTGATGCGATACTGATAGAGACAGAACAGATGGAGTACTATGATGAGGATTTAGAGTACTCACCTATGAAGTATATGCAAGTACATGTGGCCGATAGTATTTATGAGTATGAGAAAATAAAAACATCTTTTAGAGGTAGAAGTAGTGAAAAAAAGCAACTACTTATCTCTTTAGGGGGTGACCATTCTATAACACCACAACTGACATTAGCAGTATTAAAAAATTCTGCGACCATACTCTTTTTAGATGCACATGCAGATCTTCGTCGTAGTTACTTAGGTGATACAAACTCTCATGCCACACCTGTGTTTCATCTTTTAAAACAGGGGCATAACCTAGTGATGGTTGGGATTCGTTCTATGTTTGAGAGTGAAGCACTTCGTATAAAAGAGGATAAAAACATACACTGCTTTATGGACAGAGCACTTCGTTGTGAGAGTGTAAGAAAAGAACTTTTACAAACTGTGTCGGCGTTAGAAGGTGATGTTTATCTTAGTATCGACATGGATGTTTTTGATCCTGCTTGTGTGCCGAGTGTAGGAACACCACAAGCAGGTGGGATTGACTACTACTTTGCAACTGACATTTTAGAAGCACTGTTTTTAAAGTCAAATGCGGAGATAAAGGGAGTAGATATGGTAGAACTCATCCCCGAAGACTCTAAAGTCTCACAACTTTTTGCAGCTAAACTTTTACAAAAGATCATCTCTTATTGGGGTAGATCACAGGGAGTTGAGCAACGTGAGCAAACAGGTGGACAGATGCAAGTGAAGTATGACTAAAAGGAGACTATTTTGCCAAATATGATGAAGATAAAAGCCTTAAAAAAAGAGCATTTAGATGCCATGGGGTATACTTGGCACAATGATGAAGATGGTGAATACATAGTTAAAGATAAGTTTTTACTCATATCTGAGGATGAAGCACTAGCCTATGAAAATGCTGCAAATAAACTGTATAAGATGTATGAAGCAGGGGCATCATATGTCATAAAAAACAATCTTTTTGAGGCACTTGATATACCCAAAACTTTAGTACATCAGATAAAGTATAGTTTCGATAATGAGAGAGATATGCACCTCTATGGTCGTTTTGATTTAAGTGGTGGGGTTGACTTCAAACCTATAAAACTCATAGAATTTAATGCAGATACACCCACACTTCTACTTGAGAGTGTAGCTATTCAAGAGATGATGCTGCGCTTTAATGAAGAACTAAATCTTAGACAGTTTAACAATATTTATGCAGCAATTGCTCAGAAATTTGTAGAAATCAGTGAGAATAAAAAAGGTTTATACTCTAAGTTCTTATTCTCTAGTGTTGAGGGTATAGAAGAAGAGCTTGTTACTGTAAAACTCTTAGAAGATATGGCAAAGTCTCAAAACCTATTTACTACATTTAATTATCTTGAAGAGTGTGAAGAAGAGATGCCTTATGACTTTTGGTTTAAACTCTATCCTTGGGAAGATATGCCAAACTTTTTGTACTCAAAAACCACTACGATGCTAAATCCAGCTTATACGCTTTTATACCAGTCAAAGGGAATGTTAGCCATACTATATAAGCTGTTTCCTGATTCTCCTTATCTTTTAAAGACATCATTTGAACCCATACAAGAGAAGTATGTTAAAAAAACAATGTTTGGGAGAGAAGGTGCGAACATCGATATAGTTGAAAATGGAGAATTACTCCTCCAAACAGGTGGAATATATGGCGAGTACAAGTCAGTCTATCAAGAGTATGTGGATTTTATTAGGGATGAAGAGGGTAGGTACTATCAAGCAGGTGTTTTTTATAGTGGTTGTGCTTGTGGAATGAGCTTTCGCAGAGGGCTTGAAATACTAGATGACATGAGCGAGTTTATAGGGCATGCCATTAAGAGTTAATAAATCAAAGGAGTATGTTATGGAAATTACACTCAATCATACCATTGTGTATGTAAAAGACAATGTAGCATCTGCAAAACTATATGAGTATATATTTGGTTTTGAGTTTGTGAAGGAGTGGGGCCCTTTTGCTGTGCTTAAAGTGAATGAAACTCTTACATTTGATTTCATGATAAAAGAAGGAAAATTTACAAAAATGCATTATGCATTTAAAGTAAGTGAAAAAGAGTTTGATGAGGTTTTTACTAGGATTAAGGAGAAAGACCTAGAATTTGGAAGTTCCCCTATGAACTTACGTGATGGAGAGATAAACCGTAAGTATAATGGTCGTGGTGTCTACTTTAGAGATTACGATGGGCATGTCTTAGAGATGATAACACAGGATTATATTTTAGACTAAAGTTATTTATCTAACAGAGTACCTATCAGTTTGTTAATCTTCTCGTTATTTTTTTGAAAACGACTTCTGAGTTCATTGTAAAACCTGGAAGTTTATAATTCTCTAAAATACTTTTTAGTTTTACAAGAACTTGTTGGGCTTTTTGCCCATCATCCACAAGATAAGTTATCAAACACTTTGTTTCACTCCATTTGAGATACTTACAAATGAAATACCGATAATTTTTCATTAAACATAGCAGATTCTTCAAAACTTTTAGTTACTTGTAAAAAGTACTGTTTTGTATAAGCACCTGTTTTGCTATCTATGTTTACATGGTTTTTAATCATTATAGGTTTAATCAGACTCTGCGTAATATCCTCAAATATTACTCGTTTCATATTTTCTATACTCGTATTTACATTTACACTAAAAGCATGAGGTTCATGTTTTTGACTTAAAAAACTCACAACTCTGTCTAGCTCATCTAGTTGTACGATAGACTCAAACCATGTCTCATTATCCTTGACTTTTTCAGCATTAAAGTAGGATGGATGGGGTACAAAGTTGTTTATAAAAGCACCAAAGTCTCTGTTTTACTGCTCAGTTGAAGTAACACCAAAAAACTTGTTAAATGAATCACTTGTAAGAACTATTCTATCTCCTTCAAAGACGACAATAAAATCTTTTTGCATATTTGCAATATTCTTTGGTATTAGTTATTAACTTTTTTGTTGAAAGTTTAGTGTAATGGTAGTTCCAACATCTACTTTAGAGTTTATATCTATTTTGTACTTGTATTCACTCACTATACTCTCAACTATATTGAGTCCAACACCAAAACCACCGGCATAAGAGTTTGCTCTAACAAAACGAGTAAAAATCTCATCAAGTTTATCTTGTTCTATGCCTATTCCTTCGTCTTTTATACTAAATGTGTCTTCACTAAGAGTAAGTGTAATTTGTGTATTTGGGTTAGAGTACTTTATACTATTGCTCAGAAGATTATTTATAAGCATTTTTGCTTTTGTAGGAGATATTTTAAGTGTACATGGCTCTAAGTTTACTACAGTTTTTATCTTCTTACGTTCAAGAAGTTCACTAAAATAAGCAACAGAGGTCTCAACTATCTTATCAAAACACAGGAGTTCTGCCTGCTCTTTTTTATTGTCAAAACTCAAAAAACTAAGAGAAGAGTAAATCTCATAGAGTTGTTTTGTGCTTATGGAGATGTTTTTATTAATTTCTTCATCATAAGTTTTTTTACTTTTGAGTCGTGATGTTGACATCATAAGTGCTGTTATTGGGGTGTTGAGTTCATGTGTTGTATCTTTAACAAACTGTTCTATCTCTTCCATCTTCTCTTTTATGGGTTTTAAAAACATATAAGATAAAAATACAGCGATAACGATGATAAAGAGGGCTGTAAATATAACAGTATATGCCATTCTATTTTTAAGGGCAGTTATATTTTTGTTACATTGATTGCTTTGCACAACTACATACGCTACATTTAGATGACCATTAGTTCTATCTGAGAGTAAGGTAAAACTATCATTTTCCATATAAAAATCTCTAGAAAAATCTATCTTATGAGTGAAGTTACCTTGTATAATATGTTTTTTATCATCGAGCATCGCTACTTCTGCATAGGAAAAAGACTCTAATGTGTATTGCTTGTTCATCATATGCGCTTGAATGATATCTGAGCTTACCTTATCAGCTATTTGTGTCATACGGTAATAGTTATTGTTCATCTCCATTGAAACCTGCGAGGTGAAAAACCAGTAGGCTGAAAAAACTAAAAATATAAATGAGCTTATGAGATAAAGTGCCAAAAAGGAGTAAAAAGATTTTTTGGTGATTTTATTCATAAATATACCCCTCTCCTCGCACTGTGGCTATTTTATTTTTACCTATGATATCCCGTATGGTTCTAATATGTGAACGCAGGGTAGCATCACTTGGTAGTGAGTCATAATCCCATACATTTTGAGTTAACTCCTCACTCGTTATAAGTCTCTTTGAATTGTTGAAAAAGTATGCTAAAAGYTTGGARTCTTTAGCTCCYAWAGATATAGTTTTAYCATCTGCATAAATCTCATTTTTAAGTGAACAAAATCTCATTTTTTTAGAGATTTGTATCTCCTCATTTGTATCGATGTGAAAGAGCCTTTTAGTGTTTTGGATTCGAGCATGCAGTTCTTCAAGTTCAAAAGGTTTTTTGATGTAGTCATGTGCACCAAGATCAAAAGCACGTTGGAGGTAAGTAGTATCTGTATAGGCGGTTATAAAAATAGTGGGTGTTGTATCACTGTAAGAGCGAAGTTCTTCGAGTAAATCAAGACCATTCTTACCTGTTACATTGATGTCAAATATAAATAAATGATACTTCTTTGATGCTAAAAGTTTATGTACTTCTTCTGAGTTAAAAGCATAGTCAACATTAAAACTCTCTCGGAGATAATCTAATAAAATATCTGAGAGAACTGCATCATCTTCCATAAGAAGTATATTCATCCATTTGCCTTTAAATGATTTTAGCATATTTAAAACAACTTGAATAAAGGTAGTCGATGAGAAGAAGTAAATATACTCAAGAGATTAAAGATTACACAGTGTTATTAAAACTATTTTCTTAACGTATGTTAATGACTTTATTTTCTTTTTTAAATATTATATCGAAAATTAAGTCAAGGAATTAAAATGTTTTGTAACCAATGTGAAATGAGTATGGTAGGTGGATGTGGAAGTAATGGTCAAGTAGCAGGAACATGTGGGAAAGATGAAACACTAGCTAATCTTCAAGATACTATGATTTATGGGTTAAAAGGTCTTGCTGCTTATAGAGAGCACCTTAATGAATTAGCACCGACAGAGACTAAAAATATTGATGATATTATAAGTGAAACTCTGTATTTTACACTTACAAATGTAAATTTTAACTTTGACGATCATATCAAACAACTTATGAAAGTTGGAACTGCTGGTTGTGAAGTTATGGATAAATTATCAAATGCACATACAAGTAAATTTGGTATTCCAACTCCTGTAAGTGTTTCTCAAAATATGGTTGAGGGTAAAGCTATCCTTGTAAGTGGTCATAATTTAGAGATGTTTGAAAATCTTTTAAAAGCAACTGAGGGGAAAGGTATCAATGTATATACTCACTCTGAGATGTTACCAGCACACGGGTATCCTGAATTTAAAAAATACAAACACCTAAAAGGAAATGTTGGTAAAGCATGGTTTGATCAAGTTCAGCTTATGAAAAAATTCAAAGGAACATTTGTTGTAAATACAAACTGTATCGTTCCACCAAAAAAAGGTGCTGATTATATTGATAGAGTATTTACTTATAAAATTGTTGGTATCGAGGGTGGTACACCGATTGAAAACAATGACTTTAGTGAACTGATTGAAAAAACTTTAGCATGTGAAGATACTGTAATGGAAGAGAATTTAACACTCTCAACTGGTCACCACTACAAAACAATATTAACACTAGCTCCACAAATTTTAGAGGCTATTCAAGCTGGAAAAATTAAACAATTTTTCGTAATCGCTGGTTGTGATGCTCCAGGTAAAGCTGGAAATTATTATAGAGAGATGGCTGAGAATCTTCCTAAAGATTGTGTAATAATTACCTCTTCTTGTGGTAAATTTAGATTTAATGATATTGACTTTGGAAATATTGAGGGTACAGATATTCCTAGATATTTAGATTTAGGTCAATGTAATGATTCTAATGGTGCAATAGAGATAGCGAAAGCTATAAGTGGAGCATTGAATATCCCTATTAATGATTTACCAATCTCTATAGTTCTTTCATGGATGGAACAAAAAGCAGTAATTGTACTGTTATCATTATTTAGTTTAGGTATTAAAAATATCTACTTAGGTCCAAAAGCTCCTGAGTTTATAAGCGATGATATTTTTAACTTCTTAGTAGAAACATTTGACCTACACTATACAGGTGATGCAAAACAAGATTTAGAAGCTCTTTTAATTAACTAAGCACTAAAAAATTTAATCTAAGAGAATTAACTYTTATTCTCTTAGATTGATTCCCTCTTACTYTAACAATTTTTCAAATTTAATACAAACTCTATAACTTTTCTCCTTAGAARTTTACTGGTCTAGTTTTAGRGGTTCATTATAGGTTTAAGTGGTCTTGACWARTGGGRACGTTATAATACTATGATTTATRKKYKAAAAGGTGAAAAATGRTTTCCAACGAATTAATAAAKATAAATTTATTTAGTGATTTYTCTGATGAAGATATGCTTRTTTTARAATCTATTACACAGATAAAAAAATATAAAAATGATGATATACTCTTTTATGAAGGAGATACAAGTGATAAAATGTACTTTATTATAGATGGAAAAATTGATGTTTATAAAACAAATAAAAAAGGAAAGATACTTTTTTTAACCCGGTTTTTGTCTTTATCTTTTATAGCGGAGGTTTCAAATTATACAGGTATTGATTTTCCAGCCTCAGCAAAATCTGTAGGTGAAGCTAGTATATTAGTTATAGAGTATAAAACATTTGCAAAGGAGTTTATTCACTATCCAAAAATATCATCTATGATTATAAAATCACTAGCCAACAAAATCTTAAATTTAGAAAAAGTTATCTCAAGCAATTTAGTGATGGATGCAAAACAAAGAGTTGCTAAATATTTTTATGAAAACGAGGAGTGTTTTAGCTGTATAAAACACTATGAAATAGCACAAAGCTTAAATATAACACCTATTACATTTTCGAGAATTTTAAAAACATTTAAAGATGAAAATATTATGGAAGATAATAAAATAATCGATAAAGAGAAATTAGTAAAACTATTTTCTTAACATATAATGAGCCTCTAAAACTAGAGAGTGCTGTTGTTTTTAAAATCTAAATTGTTGTTTATGTTATGATTCCAATACCAAAACTGATGAGAAAAAGAAGATAAAAGCAGATGCTAAATTTAATCGAAATAGATGATATAAATATTCCAGAGTTACTTATTTACAAACAGATGAGGGATAATGCCTTTACAAAAGATAATAGTTTTGTTGCAGACTCTCCAAAAGTAATAAACTTGTTACTAGAATCTGATTTAGAGATAAAAAGTATTTTATCTACTAAAGAGTACTATCAAGAATTTGAAGCGCTTATTATAGGAAAAAATATACCAAAATTATATGTAGCTTCAAGAAAAGAGATTGAGACTATTGCAGGTCATAAAGTACACCATAATGCTATGATGCACGGTATTCGTCCTGAATCGACACCTTTAGATGTGCTCGGTGATAATATAATTATGTTAGATGAAATATCATTTACAGAAAATATCGGTTCTATTGCTCGTTCGGCTGCTGCTTTAGGTGTGAATTCTTATCTGCTTCCTAGACAGGGACCCCATCCTTATGCACGACGAGCATTGCGTGTATCTATGGGGCATGTCGCTAAGTTACAAACACATATTTATGAAGATATTTTTCAGACAATTGAAACACTTAAACAGATGGGTTATACTATTTTAGCCGCTGAAGTAACAGATGACTCTATTGAGTTAGCAAAACTTGAAGTACCTAAAAAATGGGTTTTACTTATGGGACACGAGGGAAAAGGTATTGCTCAAGAAGTTCTTAATATCTGTGATAAAAGTGTAAAAATAGAGATGGTTGATGGGATTAAAAGTTTTAATGTAAGTATAGCCGCATCTATAATGATGTATAAATTTATGAACTAAATGTTATAATCCTAATAAAGATACTATTATGAACTTCTCTTCACTTTCTCTCTCTCCACAAATGCTTACGACACTAGATTCCCTTGGATATAAAAATGCCACAGCTATACAAGAACAAACACTACCTCTTATTTTAGACGGTAAAGATGTTATAGCTGAAGCAAAAACAGGAAGTGGAAAGACTGCTGCGTTTGGTATAGGACTTTTAGAAAAACTTGACGTGAAGAGATTTCGTGTTCAGTCACTTGTTCTCTGTCCTACACGTGAGCTTGCTGACCAAGTGGCAAAAGAGCTTCGTCGCATTGCTAGATTTAAACATAACATCAAGATTTTGATGCTTACGGGTGGGGAGAGTTTTGGTCGTCAGTTAGGCTCTCTTGAACATCAGGCGCATATCATAGTTGGTACTCCCGGACGTGTGCTTAAGCACTTAAACAAAGAGAGTTTAGAACTCTCAAATCTTACAACATTAGTACTTGATGAAGCCGATAGAATGTTGGATATGGGTTTTTTAGAAGAGGTAGAGTCTGTGATGGCTTTCGCACCTAAAATCCGTCAAACACTACTGTTTTCTGCTACTTATGATGCTGAGATTTTAAGTATCTCAAAACGTATCCAAAATGATGCTGTAAGTGTTAAAACAACACAAGTAGAAGTAGCTAATAAAATTACAGAAGAGTTTTATGCAACAACTTCTAAAGAAGATACTTTTGTAAAAATACTCTCACAGTTCACACCTGATAATGTTATAGTATTTACAAATACTAAGGCAGAAGCACGAGAATTAGCAGAAAATTTACAAAAAAGAAAAATAGATGCCCTCGCTATTCACGGAGACTTAGAACAGTACGAGAGAAATGATGTTTTAGTACAGTTTGCAAACAAATCATGTCCAATTTTAGTAGCAACAGATGTAGCTGCTCGTGGACTTGACATAAAAGAACTCTCAATGGTTGTAAACTACGATATTCCTCATGGCCGTGAGACTTATACTCACCGTATTGGTCGAACTGGGCGTGCTGGAGCTGAGGGAACAGCTATAACGCTCTACACTTCTTATGAGGCCGAAAAAGCGGATGAGTATAAAGATGGGCACCGTGCATTTTTAGATGATACTGACCTTAAAGGTTCTACTTCATTTCAACTAAAACCACGCTTTGTGACACTTGTAATTGAAGGTGGTAAAAAAGATAAACTTCGTGCAGGTGATCTTCTCGGGGCACTTACTGGTGATGCTGGTTTAAAAGGCAGCAGTATTGGTAAAATTGACATTTATGATAGACAGGCTTATGTAGCTATAGAGACACGTTTTATTGATGAAGCTGAGAAAGCTCTCAAAAACGGAAAAATCAAAGGAAAAAAATTTAGTGTATGGATTTTATAAGTATTTATTAGTTTTAATGACGGTTTTGTCTTTAAACGCAGGAGAAAAGAACATGAGTATCTATGATTTTAATGTAAACAACATTGATGGTAAAAGTATCTCTATGAGTGAGTATAAGGGTAAGGTGCTTCTTATCGTGAATGTAGCGAGTAAATGTGGATTTACACCTCAATACGAGGGTTTAGAAAAACTTTACGAGAGCTATAAAAATGATGGTTTTATGGTTTTAGGTTTTCCCTCAAATCAGTTTATGTCTCAAGAACCGGGCTCAAATGAAGAGATAAAATTCTTCTGTCAAAAAACATATGAAGTTGAGTTTGATATGTTCGCGAAAGTTGATGTAAATGGAGACAACACAGAACCACTGTATAAGTTTCTCAAAAAAGAGCAGGGTGGTTTTTTGTGGATGGATAGCATCAAATGGAACTTCACAAAATTCCTAGTTGATAAAGAAGGAAATGTAATCAAACGCTATGGCTCTTCAACTAAACCAGCAGAGATAAATGAAGATATCAAAAAACTTTTAAATAAATGAAACTAAAGTATCTTAACCACTATCCACAACAGACTCAAACGCAGGTTGTAAAACTTATAGAGTCTGGAAACCTCTCAAAACACCTCTTAAAAAAATATCCAGTCTCACATACGATGAAAAATGATAAGGCACTTTTTAAATATACTATGGATATTAAAAACGAGTATATAAAAAAGTCACCCCCACTTTCTAAAACTCTCTATGATGGTAAGATAAATGTCATACATAATGCTCTGGGCACACATCATTTTATATCTCGGGTTCAGGGAAACAAACTCAAGGCAAAAAATGAGATACGAGTTGCTTCTATGTTTAAGAATGTACCTAAAGAATTTTTAGAGATGATAGTAGTACATGAACTCGCGCATTTCAAAGAAAAAGAACATAATAAAGCCTTTTACAAACTCTGTGAATATATGCAAACAGATTACCATCAGGTAGAGTTTGACCTGCGTTTATACCTTACTCATGTTGATATGGAGGGAAAGATTAAGGAGTGGATTTAGTCTCGATGTCTACAAGTTCAACTCTTTCACAATCTTTTTTGATAAGTTTTTTATTTTGAGCATCTTCTTCTGCAAGCTCTAAGATATCGGCATAATCATCTTTTAAAACTTCAAATGTATGTAGCTCTTTTTGTGTCTCTATTTTGATGATAGACTCATTAGGTTCTGCATTTAAAACTAAGTTTCTAAAACCCTTGGCATATTCACTTTTGATTATTTTAGCTATTTTCTCATTTGTGAGTAAGTCATTTAAAGATAACTCCTTATTTAAGTCCGCTTTGCATAAAATTTTATAAGTTACCAAAATAGTCCCTTTCATAATAGTCCTTGATAGTTTATTGATAAAGAATTTTACTATGATTTTAGCGAGTGCTTAAAATATATGACATTTTGCAATAGATTACTTAAACGAGGACTGGCTTATAAAATGATACGAAAAGGAGATACTCTATACATCAGTGGTATGGACGCACCAAATAGAGTTTTAAGAGATGAATCATATAAACTGTTAGCACATGCCCCATATATGTTTCGTGATGTAAGTGTAGTAGATGAGAAGGTTGAGTACTTCTCTTCAATGCGTACTACGCTGGCATAGAAAAAAGAAACCTTCTAGAGGTCTTCTTTAGTCCATCCATTTTCTTGGATCGTAACCATCAGTTGGTCTTATTATCTCTTTTTTTTGTAAAGTTTTTTTCATTAAAGAGTTTTCTTCTTGTGTAAAACCAAATTTTGTATAAAATTTTATGAGTTGCTCGTTTGCATATGTTTGGGCAATCATTACTTCTGATACAGCTGAAATTTCAACTAAAAACTGCTCCATCATAGCTGTAGCAACACCTTGCTTTCGATACTCAGGCAGGACAGCTAAACTAAGTTGTGGAGTGTTACTCTCTAACTCTCTAGTCCAGATAGCACCGACTATAGTACTATCAACAAGAGCATACAGTCCTAAGTCTTTAGGAGTTAAACCATAAAAGTGATAATAGATGTTGAGGTTATCTGCCTCTTTGTGCGCATATTTTGTCATGTTTTGAACAATTTTACTCTCACTGGAGCGAAGGAAATAGAGGATAGGAGTCATAAGAATTCTTTTTTACGAATTATACTATGAAAATGGGAATTTGTCTTTTAATTATGATTTGTGTTATACTTATGTATAGGTATTATTTGGAAGGAGGATGTTATGAAAGTAGCTCAGTATACATTCCAGTCACCTTCACCGAGTCAGGTTCAAGTTGGAAAACTTGATCCTTCTTCGCTTAAAGAAGATCAAAAATTATCTTCTTCTGTGACAAATCCGACTCAGGTAGAGGCTCAAAGCTTCGCAGCAAATCAAGTACAGGAAGTAAAACCAAAAGTCACTGTTAAGAGCATTGATGTTTATGCTTAAGGTTTAAACAGCTTACTTTTTTAAAACTCTCTCAAGTAGCCACGGCCATTTTCCAAACCCGCTATCAGTGTTTATATGCCCAGTGTTTTCTAAAACTTTTAGTTCGACATCTAACTCTTTTTGTAACTGATAGAGCTCTTGTACACTCATATATGGATCATTTGTTGAACCGATAAGAAAGACTTCTTTGGCAAATAAACTTTTTGGTATTTTTTGAGGGAAAAATTCCTTGATTTCTTCAACTTCACATTTCATGCTTGGAGGTGCTATAAGATAGAGGGTCTCAATAGTTTTTAGAGTACTTGTATTACACAAATGAAACCAAAGCGTATTTGCAAGTGAGTGACAAATAACAATATCTGGGTTAAACCCTTCTAGTGTTTCTTCTAATTCATCTCTCCAGACATCAAGCTTTGGTGTATCAAAGTTTGAAAAACGCAGGAAATTTACACATCCATACTCTTTAACAAGCTCACTAGCTAACCATGATTGCCAATGTGGCAAATCACTTCCACCCCAACCATGAAGCAAGAGGACTTTTTTCGCCATTACTCAACAATCTTTTTAAAGTTTTTAAGAGTGATAAGTCTGAGTTTATCAGATTTTAGTTCTTTTAACTCTTTTGAAAAACCATTTTTTGCTACTATGATTAAGATGTCAGGAGTGATGCCAGCAGTTTCACATGTCTCTTGAAGTTTTGTAAGTTCACTCTTTTTGATTTTTGCGTTTGAGTATCTACATACCCCCGCGATGATCTTTTTTGAACTTGTTTTAGCATAAATATCAAGCTCAATACCTTCTTCAAAGAAAGGACGAATCTCTTTAATCCTATCTTCTTTAAAGTTGAGTTTTATAAGCTCATATGAGAGTTGTGTAAACATGAGTTGTAAAAAGTCACTCCCTCGTTTTTCATATCTCTCTTCTAACTCTTTGTAGTCACCATCTCTGATACCTTTAAAGATAGGAGAAACAAAAGCAAACCAAAATCTTAAAAAGGGAGAGTTAAAGATGGCTGTTGACTTAAAAACACGAATTATCTTAGCTTCACTCAGTTCGAAGATTGCATTTTCTCCTACCTCTTTTGAAACACCCGCTCTCTTAAACGCAGTCTGCAATCGCGAGTCGCCCATCGCTAAACCAGTTAGTATGGAGTGGTGAAGAGGAAGCCCATCTGTAAGCTCTGTGATATCATTGCGAATGTATCTAAAGTCTGGAAGTATGAGCTCCTTTATAAGCTCAATAGAGTCTTTTGAAGTATCAAGAGTACCCCAGTTAACCCCACCAAAAATAGAAAATTTTTCTATTGCAGTTTCCATGTCTTGTGGTTTGTGTTCTTTATAAAATGTTCTAAATTGCTCTAAGAGAGTATCTTTACTTAGTATGATGAGTAAGCCTTTATTTAAGTAAGAGCTGATTTATACCCTCTTACCTGTGTATATGACATTATACAATAACTTCATTTTATATGCTTTGTGGCTACACAAAGACTACACACTTTTTCTGTAGAATACTTTAAAACAAACAAAAAGGAAAGAAAAATGTCAAAATTAAATCTTACAGCTCTACTTTTAGGAGCAGCGTTATTTACAGGTCTTGGTGCAGTTAGTTTAAGTGCATCAGACAAATGCGGCGCTGGCAAATGTGGTCATGCTAAAAAAGCTCATACTGAAAAATGCGGCGATGCTAAAAAAGCTCATACTGAAAAATGTGGCGCTGGCAAATGTGGCGATGCTAAAAAAGCTCATACAGAAAAATGCGGCGCTGGCAAATGTGGCGATGCCAAGAAAGCTCCTGCTGCAAAATGTGGTGCAGGCAAGTGTGGTTCAAAATAGTCCTTACAGACTGTATGTAAACTCAAGAACCTTTTCTTGAGTTATATTTTTATTCTCATTTTATCCTCTGCAAAACTAACATCCCCTTTATAGAGTGTCTTAATTTCTCGTAGTAATAATAAGAACTGTTTTATCATGTAAGTCTCTAGATATATTATCTTTGAATGCAATTACACAAACACTGCACACTAAAGAAGTACAATGTTCCAAAGATTAAAGAAGAGGAGTTTATATTATGTGTATTAGCAATTTATATAAAGAGTTTACACGATTGTGTGAGTATACGAAGTCTGCAGGATTACTTTTACTGAGACTAATTTTAGCCTATACTTTTTTTGCACCGGCAATGATGAAGTGGAATGATATCGGTGCAATTGCACAATGGTTTGAGCATATGGGAATTCCATTTCCAACTCTCAATGCATATATGGCAGCAGGAACAGAAATCTTAGGAGTAGTTCTTTTGACACTAGGACTTTTAACTCGTTTTATCTCTATTCCTCTTATAGTGATTATGTTTGTAGCTATCGCAACTGTTCACGGTGAAAATGGTTTTTCTTTTGTAAATGAAGCAGTCTCTTTTACAGATGCATATGTAAATGGTACACAAATTAGTGGAACAATGATACAACTTCAAAATGGTTACGAGCTAGTGTTGTACTACACTTTAATGCTTTTTGTACTCATTGGCAGTGGTGCAGGTAAATTTTCACTAGATAGATTGATATTTGGGGAGAAGAACTAAGAGGAAAATTCATGGAATTAGACCAGAACTACAACCAGGAGCAGTACTGAAAAAAGCTCGTGAAGCAAGTGAGGCTAACAAGTAAACAGACAACCCAGTAAGAGGACATGATGATGTTGTGCCTCCTGCTAGCGAGAAAGAGTCAGTACAGAGTAATCGTCTTTTAGATGTCAAAGGCTAAGCCTTACACAGACAAAAGGTATAATAACTTATAACTAAGTAATATGGAGTCTATTATGTGTATGCCTCATGGATCCGGTGGCTCAAAAAGTAATGCTTTTATCAAAGAAGTCTCTCAGGATCAGTTTAAAAAAGGTGATCCTAACTTTGTAGATGAGCGAATTTCTCTACATGAACCAAAAATCAAAAAGTCCTTTTTTAGTGTACTTTTAGACTAATGGATTATCTTAAAAGAAGAGCCTTTTTAAAGGCAGGTTGTCTCTCCTCAGCTGTCATAGTTATGAATGGTTGCAGTGTTTTTGGCATAACAACTCCCCGTGACACTATTAAAGTTCTCCAAAATGACCTCTTCCCAAAAGCAAAAGAACTTGGTATCAACACAGCAGATTATATCGGCATAGTACTCAGACATTCACGCATCACGAAAGAAGATAAAGAGTACCTTAAAAAAGGTGTAAAGTGGCTCAATGAGAGTGCTGTAGAGATGTATAAAAAACAGTATACAAAACTTTTAGCCCAGGAGCGTCAAGAAGTTTTAAAAAGTTTTGCACAAGAGAGCTGGGGTAGTTCATGGTTAGATACTATTCTACGTTATACCTTTGAAGCAAGTTTTGGTGACCCAATATACAGCTCAAATAAAATGCAAGCAGGCTGGAAATGGCTAGAATTTACTGGTGGTGAACCAAGACCAAAAAAGGTGTATTTATGATCTATGATGTATGTATTATAGGAAGTGGAGCAGGTGGCTCACCCATAGCATATGAGTTAAGTAATGAAGGATTTAATGTAGTCGTACTTGAAAAAGGGGAAGACTACAAAGAAGAAGATTTTTCTAAAGATGAGTTGGCAGTTTCCAGACGAGAGATGTTTACCCCACCTTTAAAAGAGCAACGACACATCATAAACGAGTACTCACAGTCGGGTGAATTTATCAGATATGATGGAGAAGAATCAGGTTGGAATTTTTGGAATGGTTCTATGGTTGGAGGCTCGTCTAACCTAATGAGTGGATACTTTCATAGAATGAAACCAAAAGACTTTAAACTTTTAAGTGCTTATGGAGAAGTAAAAGGTGCTAATGTTATTGACTGGTGTATCTCTTATGATGAACTTGAACCATATTACGACAAGGTAGAAAAAGTTGTAGGCGTGAGTGGACGAATAATAAAACATAAATTTCAAGAACCTCGTTCAACACCGAATTTACCTTATCCGATGTTAGAGACAAGCGGTGTGACCGACTGGTTTGATGGTGCTTGTAAAGATTTAAAGTTTACATCTATTCCAACGCCTCGAGCTGTGCTTAGTCAAAATGCACTTGGACGTGATGGCTGTTACTATTCGAATTTTTGTGGTAGTTACGGCTGTACTAGTGGGGCAAAAGGAAGTGCTAGAGCTGCACTCCTGCAAAAGTGTGATGCGGAGATTATTACTGATGCTTTTGTGTATAAACTAGACTCCAAAGATGGCAAAATAACTAGAGCGTATTACCACACAAAACATGGAATCAAGCATATAATAAATGCTAAAATATTTGTACTCTCAGCACAAGCTATAGAGTCTTCTCGTTTACTTCTTAACTCTAAAAATAAGGACTTTCCTAATGGAATGGCAAATTCAAGTGGAGAGTTGGGAAAGAACCTTGTTTTCTCAGCTGGGGGGAGTGGAAGTGGACGATTTGTTTTTGAGAAACTTACAAAAGAGCAGCAGGTGGCACTGATGGAACCAGGACTGTTTTTTAACAGAAGTCTGCAAGACTGGTATGATTATGATGATGGCTGTCGTACCTATAAGGGGGGAACAATTGACTTTCTTTTTGAGCATCAAAATCTTATAAGCCGTGTAAACCGTGAAATGTACGATGAAGAGGGTACTCTTCTCTGGGGTGAAAAACTAGAAGATAAAATCCATAAAACACTCACAAGATCACGAGTCCTAACTTTTGAAGTCTTTAACGACTGGTTACCAACTGATAACTGTAATGTAGCAGTTGATGAGACAGCAAAAGATAAGTGGGGCGTTCCAGTAGGGGTGATAAACTTAAACTCGCATCCTCAAGACTTAGAAGTGGGAGAGCATTTAGCCAAAAAAGCAGTAAAAGTTTTAGAGAAAATGGGAGCTGTTGAGATAGACTACTCTATATCTTCAAGTCCACCACCAAACCTTGTAGCTGGAGGCTGTCGTTTTGGTGACGACCCAAAGACGTCGGTCTTAGATAAAAACTGTAAAGCGCATGACCTAGATAACCTTTATGTAACGGATGCTTCTTTTATGCCAACAGGAGGAAGTGTTCCTTATACTTGGACTATTTATGCAAACTCTTTTCGCGTGGCGGATGTTATCAAAGAGCAATTAAAAGGGATAGCACATATTTAAAATCATTATGTAGTTTAGATATACTTGCATTTATGATTGAAGACACACTATTAAATTACATTATTCTTTTCATTGTACTTGAACTCTACGAAGTGCAGTGGCAAAAATCCAATACGATGATAGGAATGCTTGCTCGAATGCATCAACAATATTCAAAAAGTATTTTTGTATTTTTACTGATGCATCCCACTTTTTATTTTGCGATTATGTTTATGATACTAAGTGACTACAATACTTACGCAATCGCTATTTTTCTCATAAAAGGCATCGATATCGCTATAAAAATACTCTTATTAAAAAAAGTCTTTATAGAAAAAGAACTCTCGCAAGAGCTAAGTTTAGCACTGCTATCGCCTCTTCATAAGTTAGTGCCATATGTAGGACTTCTTGTCTATCCTCCACTTATATATATGGTGTTTAGAGCTGGTGTATAAGTCTAACTCTAAGTGGAAGTCTTATATCCATTTATAAATTGTTTATGTTAGCATTCTACACTTAGAGTATATAAACAAAGGGTTTAATTATGAAAAATATAATTACAAAATTAATTTTACTCACATTAGCTATTTTTGGAGTGGCTATGGGGAGTATACTTTCGGCTCAAAAACCTGAACAATTCACAGAAGCTACACCAATGCCAGCACAAGAGACTATTGTGTTTGCAGCTGGATGTTTTTGGGGTGTTGAGAAACACTTTGATCATTTTAAAGGTGTTATAAGTGCAGAGTCTGGTTATGTAGGGGGAAATTATGAAAATCCTACTTATAATGATGTTCTTAAGTACCGTCGTCTTAGTAACAACTCAAAGATTGTAAACTATACAGAGGGTGTAAAAGTTGTATTTGATGCAAGAAAAGTAGATGCTTCAACTCTCATCAAGTCGTTTTGGGAACTGCACGACCCCACACAAGCAAATGGACAAGGCAACGATATAGGAAACAACTATAGAAGTGCACTCTTTTACACAAATGAAGGACAAAAAAAAGTAGCTTTGCAAACAAAAAAAGAGTACCAAAGTTTACTTACAAACGCAGGGTATGGCAAGATAGTGACAGAGATCAAACCACTTGAAAAGTTTTATAATGCAGAGAAGTATCACCAAGACTATTTAGCGAAGAATCCTTTTGGATACTGTCCCAACCATGCAACCGGTGTGAAATTTCAAAAAGAAAAAGTAGAAGTTGCAGTTACAAAACCTTTGGGTGGTAAAGAGATTATAGTTATAGGTTCTCCTATCTACTGTCCTTACTGTGAGAAGTTTGAAGAAGAAGTGAGTGAGAGTTATAAGGGCTCACTTCCTATGAGGACAGTACTTGCAAGTAGCCTTAAAGGTTTTATCATTGAGACAAAAATCTTTGCAACTCCAACTATACTTTTCATAGAAGATGGTAAAGAAGTGATAGGACATGTTGGTTACATGGATAAAAAACTCTTTTACAAAACACTAGGTGCTTTTAAACTAGGTAAAGACTCACAAGCTTATCAAGTGGCGTTTCACGAGGGAACTGACGCACCCGGCTGTAAGCAGTATAAAATCTTTGAAAATACTCCTGATGGCGTTTTTATAGATAAGCTCAGTGGAGAGATTCTTTTTGACACAAGAGATCGTTTTCACTCAGGAACTGGATGGTTAAGTTTTTATAAAACTGTCGATGGTTCAGTKRTAGARAGAGAAGATTATAGTTTTGGCATGAAGAGAGTAGCGCTTGTATCTAAGACAAGTGGTATTCACTTAGGACATGTTTTCCTTCGTGCYGATGGTAGACGTCGTTTTTGTATAGATGCAACYGTTTTAGAGTTTGTTCCTMGAGCAGATATAAAAAAATAGRTATAARARNTTTACAAGATTTTATTATACATTCTTGTAAAGTGTGAAACTTTTTGCATGCTAAGAGCCTGAGAAAGAGCCTCTAGAATAGCCTCTTGTGGACTTAACTGCATATAGATGGCTGTGTTACTCTCATAGTTTTGAGTTAAGGCAAAAAAGAGAGTAACTCCATAGTTTATGTCATCTGTCTTTATCGTGACTTTATAACCATCTTTGTAAGCAAATGAGAATGCAAAAGAGTCAAAGTTGTCTTTGATAGCTTTATATGTAACATTTTTATCTAAAAGTAGAGTTTTCAAGTACTCATTTTGGCCTTTTAATGAGAGCTCTTTATCAAAATCCACAACTTCAATAATATTCTTTTTTGTACTGACTTGTCCTGTTTTAAACACATGAGTATTTACATCAAAGTAAGACACAAATCCAAACTTCTCATAAAATTTTTCTTGTCCTAAAACACTATCAAGTGCAATCTGACAACCTTTGAGGTACTCTAATGAAAAAGAGAATATCTTCTCTCCATAACCCAAGCCTCGAAACTCTTGAAGCACTAAAAGRCTGCTTATAAAACCAAACTGTTCACTCTCTTTGAGTGCTACAACATAACCAATTAGTTCGTTGTTGTGATAAAAGATAAAAAAGTCATCAGGATGAGTTTTAAGAAGAGTACGAATGTGAACATCTTCGATGTCCCACTCTTCCTCTTTTGCATACTGGTAAAAAAGCTCTAAGTCACTCTCTTTGAGATTTTGTATCTGCATTTAARAGTTTATTTGCCCTCTTTGAAGTTGTCTACTTTTCCTATGGCACAAGATACGAAACTTTTCGCTTTCATACTTGTATCTTGGATAAATCCGAAACTCTCACCAGCTACAGGGTAACCAAGACCTTTGAGTGCATCATGAAGAGCATCTATTTTATCATCTGCTACATCAAGAGTAATCTCTCTTGGCATTACTTCTAAGTTCACTTCTATCTCACCAAACTCATCTTTGAGTTTGTTTGTAAGTGTTGAGGCACATCCAGAGCATTTCACATTTTGTACTTTTATAGTTTTCTTCATTACATATTTCCTCCACATTTTCCTGCACCACATTTCATAGCAGGTTCTTCTTTACTTGGTTTGTTTTTCATCATTTTATCATGTTTAAGTGCATCACCGCATTTACCAACACCACATTTTTGAGTCCCGCATTTAGTAGACATCTTATTTGTCTCTTTGTGCTTAACGCATTCGTATGCTTCTTTAGTGTTTTTAGCTTCTATGACACATGCTTTTCGAGGGTCATTCTCTCGCATTTGTGAGAGTATGTTTTTCTTCTTTTTAGCTAAAGCACCTTTACCATCAAACATATTGGCACCACATTTTCCAGCACCGCATTTCATGCCAGAACTAGCACTTCCTTTTTCTTCTTTTTGTGTTTCGCTACAAGCACTAAATGCAAGTGTAATTCCTAGTAGCAGTATAAATAAGTTATGAATTCTCATCTCTTCTCCTGATTAAAATATTCAGGTATTATAATTATTTAGTGTGGTGACTCTGTGGTTAGATACCTTATGTTAAATTTTTATATTTTTGAGTCTAAGTGCATTTACTATGACCGATACTGAACTAAAACTCATAGCTGCGGCTGCTATTACAGGTGAGAGTAAGATACCGAAAAATGGATAGAGAACACCTGCTGCTATGGGTACTCCTGCACTGTTATATATAAATGCAAAAAAGAGGTTCTGTCGAATGTTCTTCATGGTGGCAATACTGAGTTTTCTCACTTTAAGTATACCCATAAGATCTCCTTTTATAAGTGTAACTCCAGCACTCTCAATTGCTACATCTGTTCCTGTTCCCATAGCTATTCCGACATCTGCTTGAGCCAATGCAGGGGCATCATTTATACCATCTCCTGCCATCGCTACAACTTTTCCATTACTCTGAAGTTCTTTTATAACACTTGCTTTATCTTGGGGCATGACATGGGCATGTACTTCTTTGATGCCTAGTTTTTTTGCTACTGCATTTGCTGTTTTTTCATTGTCTCCGCTAAGCATTACAACATGTACACCATCTTTTTGTAACTCTTTTACTGCCTGTTGTGATGTCTCTTTGATAGGATCGGCAATAGCTATAATTGCGGCAAACACTGAGTCAATAGAGATGAAGATAACACCTTCTCCAAGAGCTCTTAAATCATCTGCTTCTTGGAGTAAACTTGAAGTGTTTATATTTGAGCTATTTAAGAAACTATCACTTCCTAAAAGAAGGTTTTTTCCATTCACTTTTCCTTGTACACCTTTTCCTGTAATAGACTCAAATGTTTTCACTTCAAAGAGTAAGATATTTTGCTCTTTTGCAGAGGTGACAAGTGCATCAGCCAGTGGATGCTCACTCGCTTTTTCTATACTCGCACTTAGAGCCAATACCTCCGCTTCGCTAAAACCAGCATTTGTTATAATCTTAGTAACTTTTGGCTTTCCTTGAGTAAGTGTCCCTGTTTTATCCACTACTAAAGTATCTACTTTTTCCATAGACTCTAATGTTTGGGCATCTTTTATAAGTATACCCATAAGAGCGGCTCTTCCTGTTCCTACCATTATAGATATAGGAGTTGCAAGACCTAAAGCACAAGGACAAGCGATGATTAAAACAGCGACAGCAGCAAGAAGTGCATATGCTAATCTTGGCTCAGGTCCTATAAACCACCAAGTAATAAATGCAAGGAGTGCAGAGATAACAACAGCAGGAACAAAATAACCCGATACAGTATCTGCAAGTTTTTGAATAGGTGCACGTGAGCGTTGTGCCTCAGCTACCATCTTTACAATTTGTGCCAGCAAAGTGTCACTTCCAATTTTTTTTGCTTGGACGATGAGTGTTCCATTTTTGTTGATAGTTGCTCCTATAACACTATCATGTATGTTTTTTCTTATCATTATAGGTTCGCCAGTTATCATGGACTCATCGACATTACTATCACCCTCTATGACAAGACCATCCACAGGAATTTTCTCACCTGGTTTTACTCTGAGTTTATCTCCAAGTATAACATCTGAGAGTTCTATCTCCTCTTCACCCCCATCACCTTTAATCCTATGTGCTTTTTTTGGAGCAAGGTTCATAAGAGTTTTAATGGCTGAGTTTGTTTTACTTCTTGCGTTTAACTCTAACACTTGTCCTAAAAGGACAAGTGTTGTGATAACAGCAGCAGCTTCAAAGTAGACATGAACAAATCCATCTGCTGTTTGCATAAGTGGGGGAAAAACTTCTGGCATAAAAAGAGCTACAAGACTATAAATATATGCAGTAGAAACACCAATGGCTATGAGTGTGAACATATTTAAGTTCCAAGTTCGTATAGAGTCGTATCCTCTTAGAAAGAATGGCCAACCAGCCCATAAGACAACAGGAGTAGAGAGTAAAAATTGAAACCATTGAATATTTCCTATTGAGATATTCTCTGGAACTAAGTGAGGAAAAAGGTCTCCAATCATAGCAATGAAAAAAACTGGAGTAGAGAGTAAAACACTCAGCCAAAACCGTTTACTCATATAGTTTAGTTCTGCATTTCCATCATCGTCCGTTGATGCGATTATAGACTCTAGTGCCATGCCGCACTTGGGACAAGTTCCCTCTGTATCACTGATGATTTCAGGATGCATAGGACAGGTATATTGACTCATAATAAACTCCTCTTTATTTTTCTACTTTTTCTAACTCTCTTTTTGCCATTATTTCAAATAAAATTGGAATAATTACAAGGCTTAAAATAGCAGAACTTACAATTCCCCCAAGCATAGGAGCAGCGATACGTTGCATAACTTCACTTCCGATACCGTGAGTGTACATGATAGGGGCAAGACCTGCAAGGATTGCAAAAACTGTCATGAGTTTAGGTCGTACACGCTGAACAGCACCCTCATAAATAGCTTCATTGAGCTCCTTAACTCCAAACATTTTGCCAAATTTTTCTTGTGCTTCATCTACAGCCTCTTGTAAGTAGACTATCATGACTATGGCGGTCTCTGCTGCCACTCCAAGAAGTGCGAGAAAACCGACAATAACAGCGATACTCATAGCAAAGTTAAGCATATCAATATAGATGAGTCCACCTAAAAGTGCGAATGGTAGTGTGAAAAATACTATAAGTGTCGGTGTCATCTTTCCTAAAGCAAAATAGATCAGCATTAAGATTGAAAGAAGTACACCTGGAATAATCCAAACTATCTTTTTCATAGCATTATCAAGGTACTGAGATTGACCAGCCCACTCTATATAATACCCCGGTTCAAACTGGATCTCATCTATAAACTTTTGTGCACCTTGAACATACTCTTTAGCAGTTATGCCCTCTTGTTGCGTGATGTAGATAAAAGTAACTGGTGTCGCCATCTCAGACTTGATAACTGATGCACTCTGTTTGTAGTAAACATCGGCAAAAGTTGAAAGAGGAACAAAACCTAACATCGTTTTTATCTGAATCTCTTTTACGGACTCTATATTTCTTCTTTCATCACCCTCTAAACGAAGTGAAATAGGGTAACGTTCAAGTCCTTTGTACATAGTAGAAACTTTCAGTCCACCAATGGCTAAAGAGGTGTATTCAAGAAGTGTTTGTTTTGTTAAACCATAGCGTTGCATATTTTTCTCATCTAAATTAAGATAGAGAAAGTAACCAGTACTTGCTTGATCGGCAAAAACAGAGAGTGTTTTCTCATAGCCTCTGAGTTTATCTTCTATGAGTTTTCCATACTTTTGTAGACCCGCAGCATCTTTACCATAGAGCTTGATACCAATAGGAGTACGAATACCACTCAGAAGCATATCGATACGTCCACGAATAGGATATGTCCAAGAGTTCGTAAGTCCTGGAATTTGTAAGGCATCTTCCATCTCTTGGCGAAGCGAATCATAAGTCACACCTTTTCTCCACTCCGTTTCTGGCTTAAGACTTATAATCGTCTCAAGCATACCAAGTGGAGCAGGGTCAGTCGCAGTTCCAGCACGCCCAGCTTTTCCAAATACCATAGAGACTTCAGGGAAGCTTTTTATTATTTTATCTGTTTTTTGTGTTAATGCTTTGGCTTGATCCACTGAAATACCATATGGTGTTACAGGCATATACATAAAAGTCTGCTCATTTAACATAGGCATAAACTCCCACTTTAGAGAGTTGAAAAGTGGGTACATATAACCTAAAGAGGCTACAACTATAACAATCACAAGGTACTTTAGTTTTAAACCATAAACGATGATAGGGTGATACAACCAGATAAAAAATCTGTTTAAAGGATTTTTATTTTCTGGAATGATTTTTCCCTTTACAAAAAAGACCATAAGAACAGGAACAAGAGTGATACTTAAAATCGCTCCAGCAGCCATGGCAAATGTTTTTGTATATGCAAGTGGAGTAAATAGTAGTCCCTCTTGGCCTGAAAGAGCAAAAATAGGTAAAAAAGATACCACAATGAGTGAAAGTGCAAAGAAAATAGGGCGACCAACTAGCTGAGAAGATTTGAGTATTACATCTATTCTTTCTGCGTTTGTTGGCATTCGCTCATGTTTGAGTTCAAACTTATGTAACATCTTGTGAGCATTTTCTATCATAACTATAGAAGCATCGACCATAGCACCGATGGCAATGGCAATTCCCCCAAGACTCATGATGTTTGAGCCAACTCCAAAGAGTTTCATTAGTGCAAATGTAGTGCCAACAGTCAGTGGAAGAACTATAAGAACAATGAGAGATGAACGAAAGTGCAGTAAAAAGAGACCAATCACGATAATAACAATGATACTCTCTTCGATAAGAGTCTCTTTAAGTGTCTCAACTGCTCCGTCAATTAGCCCTGAACGGTCATAAACAGTGGTAACGTTCACACCCTCAACTTTTAAGTCAGCCATCTTCGCTTTTATGCGCTCAATGGCAGAGTAAACATCCTCGCCGTAACGTACAAGCACGATTCCTCCGACTACTTCACCTTCACCGTTTAAGTCAGCCATACCACGACGAGGGGCAGGAGTGAGTTCTACTCGTGCGATGTCTCCGATAGTAAGGGGCACTCCGCCTTTTGTAGTGATAACAAGGGAGCGAATATCATCAAGGTTTTTGACATATCCTTTAGCTTGGACTATCCACTCAAAACCATTTTCTATGACTATCCGACCACCCATATCGTTGTTGTTTGCTTTTAAAACATTTGATATATCTTGGATGCTTAGGTTGTATTTTATAAGGTTGTCATTGTTGAGAGTGACTTGATACGTCGGTACAAATCCACCAACAGAGGCCACTTCACTCACACCATCAACACCCATAAGTGCATACTTGTAGTAGTAATCTTGTATGGTTCTAAGCTCTGCAAGATTTTTAGTTTTTGATGAGAGAGCATACTCATACACCCAACCAACACCAGAAGCATCAGGTCCAAGTGTAACACTCATGTTTGATGGAAGAGAAGACTGCACGGATGCTAGTTGTTCAAGCACTCGACTTCTTGCCCAGTAAAGGTCAGTATCATCTTTGAAGATGATGTAGATAAGTCCTGTCTCATAAGTAGAGTAACCACGAACAGTCTCGATGTTAGCAATAGCTAAAAACTGAGCCACAAGAGGGTAAGTTCCTTGCTCTTCCACTGTCTCAGGAGACTGACCATTCCACTTTATCTGTACTATCACTTGTGGAGGAGACAAGTCAGGCAAAGCATCAAGAGGAGTGTTCTTCATACTCCAGATACTGGCAGCCACTAAAAAGAGCATAGTCATAAGGACTAAAAATTTATTTTTTATACTAGCTGATATAAGTTTTTCTATCATGATTTATCCAATATTTTTATATAGTTAGTATTATATAAAAATATTGTGTTGTGTTTGTGAAAACTTAACAATCAGTCATGAGTTAGTTAATTTGTTGTAAAAATCACTTTCTGAAGTTTAAAGTACACTTTGATTTATGATGTGGATAACTCTCTATGATAAAAGCCTAATTTGACTATCTATATCATTTTTATACTCTTTGATATCATCATCTTCAAGCCCTAAAGCCTCCGCACGTTCTTTAAAGGTTGCACAAACCTTAATACATTTATTAATAATCTTGTTTGCAACTGTAGCTTTAATGGAATGAGAAGTTGCAACTTTTAAAATATCGCCTCTAGTAATATCTAGAGCCTTACCACAAATAGTTGTAATATGCTGTTTTGCAAGACCTTTTGAATATGTAATATCATAAGCAGGTGATAAAGTCCATTTACCAGATTTATCCATTAAAAATGAAAAATTCTTAGCATGATCGTCAAAGTTAAATACCAAAATATTTAAAATCATTCTCTTAAATAGTTCTTCTATATCTTCTTGGCTCTTACACAYTTTTTTTGTTAACATYAATAAATGCTCATATGTTGTGRCTTGTGCAATAGAGATATCAATATGCATTAAACCAGATGCAGTACACATATGAATCTTTTGATCATGAGGAGTTCTATCAAATCTCTCTAATAATAAATGATGAGAGCCATTTTCTTCAATTAGTTCAAATTCTGCTGTTTTAATTCCTACTTCGTTAGCCATACTCATCATTATAAATTCAAGTTTTGTGAGGCCAATACTTCCTACACCCTCATAAACTTCATCAAATTTAATGATTGCTCTTTTACATCCTTCTTCTAACTCTTTTGTATTTATCTTAATTATTCCAGTCTTCTTATCATATTGGACAAGCATTTTAGGTCTTCCCCCACCTACAGGAGAAACACTATCGAGTATATTCATTAAGTCTTCAATTGATGAATCTTTATCGTCAATATTCTTTTTCATTTTTTCATAGGCATCTTTAGCATTAATTACATCTGCACTTAAAACATTTTCTTCATGCTCTTTAGGTAAGTACTCAATTGCCCCCATACCTCTGTCTCCAATAAAAGCCAGTTTGTGAAGTAATGTAGTCTCATAGGTTTTTAATCCTTGTCTTTCAAAATACCTATCAATAAAAGTCATACCATGTTTATCCGGTAATGAGTCAAAAAATACACCAGCCATACCTTGGTATAAAGACTTGTGATCTTTGTTTGTATAAAGAGCTTTTTCTAAAGGAAGCTTTATAGGTGATATTTGGAGTCCAGAAGAGATGAAATCTTGGTTATATTGAAAAAAGATATTTCCTTGGTGCTCTAAAAGAGTACCTAGCTTTTTCCCATAAATGTATGCATCAATTTCAGTCATTTTTTCTCTTTCTCACTCTTTTAATAACTTTTTTATTTTTCTCATTTCTAATTTCATCTAATGAAGTAAACTCATCTGTTTTTATTAATTCTTCAAGTTTTGAAGTTAAATTTAATGTGAATAATAGATTTACAATATTCTCAAATTTTGTATTTTTTGTATCCATAAAAGAACGATAGGCACTTGCAGATAAACCAGAAGCTTTATATAAATCTTTTTGCGTCATATCCCTTCTAATACGTTCTTTTTCAATCATATCAACAAATTTTCCCATAACATCAAATGTTGTAAGTAATTCAATCATTATTATCCTTTTTTAGATATTTAAATTACGTATATGTACCATTAATTATCTATTAAAAGATAATTAATCATCATAAACAAGACATTCTGGTTCATCCGGGTTGGCATCGCAGAATAGTTCCAAAGCATTAGGGTCATGTTTATCATCTGGATGATGATCCTTATATTCTTCGAGTTCTTTTAGCTCTTCAGTTAGATGTCTGACCTTTGGAAGATTGCCCTCTGCTTTTGCAGATTCGATTTCCGATTGATCTTTTTGGATGTGTTCGTCAATGGATTTCATTTTAAGCTTTTCGTACTTTAGTAGACATACATAACATAGTTAATTTCTA
>NVXO02000012.1 GCA_002733945.2 Sulfurimonas sp.
TTCAAAATTTACCAAGGAATATAATGAAATCTCATACTCTTTTAATGCCCCTAGATATGCACCTGCACCTCCGTGACGGAGTAATGCTTGAAAATGTTGCACCTCTTTCTGCATACTCATTTAGTGGAGCTATCGTAATGCCAAATCTCGTACCTCCTGTAGAGAATAAAGAAGATGTCATAGCATATAAGGAACGCATTATGGCAGCCGTTCCAAATGACTCTTTTGAACCATACATGACACTATTTTACAAAAACTATGACAAGGCTTTTTTAGAGTCTGTTGCAGATGAAATAAATGCTATTAAACTATACCCTGCAGGGATTACTACTAACTCAGAGGGTGGTGTGAGCTCTTTTGATATAGAAGAGATGCGACCAACACTTCAAGCGATGAGTGATATGGGAATTCCACTCTGTGTTCATGGTGAGACTGATGGTTTTGTTATGGATAGAGAGGCTGAGTTTATGTCTATATATGAGCTTCTTGCATCTAACTTTCCAAAACTTAAGATAATTATGGAGCATATTACAACTAAAGAAGCTGTAGATATGCTGGATAGATTTGATAATCTTTATGCGACTATTACAGTGCATCATCTTATCTTAACACTTGATGATGTTGTAGGTGGTATGATGAAACCACATCTTTTTTGTAAACCTATAGCAAAACGTCCAGAAGATTTAGATGCATTACTCTCAGTTGCATTAGCAGCACACCCTAAGGTAATGTTTGGTTCAGACTCTGCACCACATCCTCAACATAAAAAAGAGTCTTGTGGTTGTGCTGCTGGTATATTTACAGCTCCTATCGCACTTCAACTTTTGTGTGAGATATTTGAACAGTTTGATAAACTTGATAATTTACAAGCTTTTGTAAGTGATAATGCACAGAGTATTTACGGGATTTGTCCTGAGTTTAAAGAAGTGACACTTGAACATCGTCCTTTTACAGTTCCATCGGATTATAATGGTGTAGTACCAATGTATGCTGGGGAAACTTTATCATGGGCTATTGAGAGTGTCGATTAGAGTTCTTTTACTTGAAGATGATACTCTTTTTGGTGAATCTTTAGTAGATTTACTTGACGAAGAGGGTTATGAAGTACACCATTGTGTTAATGGTCAAGATGCACTTGATAGTATTTATAAGATGAAGTTTGACCTTTACCTTTTAGATATTAATGTTCCTCTTATCGATGGTATATCACTTCTTGGAGACCTCCGGGAAGCAGATGATAATACCCCTTCTATTTTTCTTACCTCACACAAAGATAAAGAGACACTGCAAAAAGGCTTTATGAGTGGTGCCGATGATTATCTTACAAAACCATTTGATAACGATGAACTTTTACTGCGTTTGAGTGCACTGCTAAAACGCTCTACGAAAAATGAACCAATAAATCTTGGGGAATTAAGCCACAACAAAATACATAAAAGTATCTCTTATAAAGGTGATGCACTAGAGCTCTCGCAAAAGGAATATTTACTTTTAGTTCTTTTAATGAAGTATGCAAACAGTGCTGTTACAAAAGAACTGATATATGAAGAGTTATGGAATTTTAATGAGACCGGAAGTGATGGTGCCATTCGTGTTTATATAAATAGACTTAAGCAACTACTACCAGAACTCAGCATTGAAAATATTCGTGGGGTAGGGTATAAACTTGTTTACTAGTCTGCGTTTAAATATCTTTATATATTATTTTATTACAGTAAGTCTCTTTCTGGGTTTTGCATATTATTTTTTTAGTGTTTTACAGATTGAAAATATGTCCTTACTCCTTCTAGTTTTTACCTGCTTTATTGTACTCTCAGGAGTCTTTATCTCAAAACTAGCCATAGATCCTTTGGTTGAGTATGTAAACAATCTTCAAAACCTCTCTAAAGAGACACTTCATGAACTGAACTTGCCTATAAGCACGATAAAAACAAATACTCAAATGCTCAATAAATCACTCAGCGATGAAAAGAGTCAAAAACGATTAGCAAGGATAAATAGTGCTTGTGCAATGCTTCAAGAACGTTACAATGAACTTGATTATCTTATTAAAACACAGAGTGATGCGGATGTAAGCGAAAAGTATGACTTAGGTGAACTGGTAAATGAAAGAGTTCTGTTTTTAAATAAAGTGTATCCACATGTAAAATTTAATATTACTCTTACTACATTACAAGTGTTAAACGATAAAAAGGGACTATGTAAAGTCATTGACAATATTGTTGATAATGGGGTAAAATACTCACCTGGTTCAAATAAAATAGATATTAACATAAATGAAAGAACTTTAACTATTCGTGATTATGGGATAGGGATGGACGAAGTTGAACTTTTACAAATCTTTGATAAGTATTACCAATCAAATAAAACTATGCAAGGCTTTGGAATAGGTCTGAGTATGGTAAAAAGATTTTGCGATAAAAATGAAATAGCACTAAGTTTTCAGTCAAAACCTCAAATAGGTACGACAGTAGAATTAAAATTTAAATAAAAGATAGGATAATAAATGGAAGTAGCAAGCACTTTAGAATTAGCAGAACAGGCACTAGATTATGGTGTAATGGGAGTACTCGTTATTATGAGTATTGTTACATTATGGTTATTTATAGAACGTATGATGTTTTACAAAAGTGTAAGAACAGAAGACTATGAATATAGAGATAACCTTGACCTTGACTTAACAGATAACATAGGAGTCCTTAGCGCTATTGGTACAAATGCTCCTTATGTTGGACTTCTTGGAACAGTTGTAGGAATAATGATAACTTTTTACACTATGGGTGATGTAGGCGCAGTGGACGCTAAAAAGATTATGGTTGGACTTGCACTTGCGCTTAAAGCAACGGCTATGGGTCTTATTGTCGCGATGCCGGCTATTGTCGCATATACTATAACACTTCGTAAAGCAGAAAGAATTTTAACAAAGTTTGATGTAGCAGTTGAAGCTGAGGCAAAAACGAAGTAATGGCAAAGTGTAAAAAAAGCCATAAAAGGTTCGACTCTATAAATGTCATCCCTTTTATTGACATCATGCTTGTTTTACTTGTTATGGTTCTCACAACGGCAACTTTTATCAAACAAGGTGTGATTCCTGTAAACCTTCCAAAAGCGAAAGCAACAGATAAAAAAGACATTAAAAAAGAAGTGACTGTGTATGTAAACGCTAAAGGTGAGCTGTATTTTGAAAAAGATAAGGTTGATTTAGCAACGTTAGAGAAGAGACTCTCAGCAGTTAACAAGTCACAAACAGTAATTCTTAGAAGTGACAAAGAGTCAAAATTTCAAGACTTTGTAAGTGTTATGGATATTTTAAAACGCTTAGGACACGAACAACTCTACATAGTTACAAAAAAATAATCTTTGTAGTTTTAGAGAGTTGGAGGGATTTTAGTCCCTGCCATCTTAATAAGCCTTATCTAAAAGCTTAAACTTGGGAGTAGATTCTTCTTCTTTTATAACTTCTTTACTCTTTTTTACTTCTGTATTAAATACTTTTTTATCAAGATCTTTTATATCATTGAAAAGAGTAGACGCAATAAAAAATAAAATCATAATAACTACTATACTTGCATAAAGAAGTATGTAGTTTTTTATTTGTCCGCTTGTAAAAGGGTTGTTGATAGTCATGTTGTCGATACTCCTTTAGTCCTCGCAGGTCCTTTGGACATCTGCTGTGGTTYCGATACTAAAAACGAGAAGAAATTCTCGTTTTMTTTACGTRTCTCACATYCCCATACCAGGCATWCCACCCATTTGTTGAKGCATCTCAGCTGGWGACTCTTCTGGTATCTCATAKATAGCMGCTTCHGTTGTAAGAAGCATAGATGCTACTGATGTYGCGTTTGTAAGWGCWACACGRGCTACTTTAAGTGGRTCGATGATACCMGCTTTAAACATATCTACATACTCACCATTTGCAGCATTRAAMCCRATAGTATCACTATYWGCYGTTRCTACTGTGTTTACHACWACACCYGTRTCAAAGCCTGCGNTTTGNWGCKATYTGYTTCATHGGWGCTGWAATAGCACGAAGRATDATCTCYGCACCWATYTTTTGRTCDCCATCWAGYTYKATRCTTACTTTTGAAGCWGCACGAACAAGAGCTGCWCCACCACCGATRATGATTCCCTCTTCWACTGCTGCYTTWGTAGCTGAGAGTGCATCATCAACACGGTCTTTTTTCTCTTTCATTTCAGTTTCAGTAGCTGCACCAACTTTGATAACGGCAACTCCACCACTTAGTTTTGCTAAACGCTCTTGAAGTTTTTCTTTGTCATATTCTGAAGATGTTGTCTCTATCTGAACTTTTATCTCAGCTATGCGAGATTTAACATTTGCTTCTGCACCTGCACCATCAACGATAACTGTATTGTCTTTATCTATAACAACACGAGCTGCTTGACCTAACATCTCTATAGTTGCACCTTCGAGTGTGTGACCTGTCTCTTCACTGATAACAGTTCCATGAGTAAGTACAGCTATATCTGCAAGCATTGCCTTACGTCTATCACCAAAACCTGGAGCTTTTACAGCTGAGATGTTTAAAACACCACGAAGTTTATTTACAACTAAAGTTGATAGTGCTTCACCTTCTACATCTTCAGCGATGATAAGAAGAGGACGAGAAGTTTTTTGAACTTGTTCTAAAACTGGTAAAAGGTCTTTGAGTGACGAGATTTTGCTATCACATAAAAGAATCCATGGATTTTCAATCTCAGCTACCATTTTCTCAGGGTTAGTAATGAAGTAAGGGCTTAGGTAACCACGGTCAAACTGCATACCYTCAACWACATCAAGCTCATCRCTRATACCTTTWGCYTCTTCAACAGTGATAACACCATCTTGACCMACTCTATCCATAGCTTCAGCGATCATATCACCRATRGCMGTATCTGAGTTAGCAGAGATAGTAGCAACTTGAGCGATGTCTTGTTTRCCGTTTACTTCTTTAGCAGAGTCTTTTAGGTTTTYTAAAATCTCAGYACAWGCYTTATCCATACCKCGTTTTACTTCAACTGGATTTGCTCCMGCAGTAATGTTACGAAGACCTTCAGAGAAGATAGCGTTTGCAAGRACAGTAGCAGTAGTAGTACCATCACCAGCCTCATCMGCAGTGTTRGATGCCACTTCTTTTACAAGTTGTGCACCCATATCTTCTAGTTTGTCTTTTAGTTCTACTTCACGAGCAACTGAAACACCATCTTTTGTAAGAATTGGTGCACCGTAGCTTTTCATGATAAGTACATTACGACCACGAGGCCCCATTGTTACTTTTACTGCATCTGTTAGTTTTTCAACGCCACGAGCGAGAGCATTACGAGCCGTATCTGAAAATATTATTTCTTTTGCCATCTAAAAATTCCTTAATTTTATTTCATAAAATGAAGGAAACCCTTCATTTATTAGTCCATAAAAGGAATACATCCCTTTTATTCGCTTGCGCCGCTGAGGCGACTAAAGTTTATCTAACCGATAATTCCAAAAATGTCTTCAACTTCAAGTACTATATAGTCTGTACCATCAAAAGAAACTTCATTCCCTGAGTACTTACCAAAAAGAACTTGATTACCATTAGTTAGCGTTTCTACTTCTTTACTTACAGCGATTACTTCACCGCGTGCAGGTTTYTCTTTTGCATTGTCTGGAATGATGATCCCTGACATAGTTGTTGTAGCTTCTTCTACGCGTTTTACTAAAACTCTGTTTCCAAGTGGTTGAAAATTCATTGTAACCTCTTTATTTGATATTTATTTTATAACTGCGATTCTACCATAATAGGTTTAATAAATATTATTTTTACAAGATTAGCACTCTTTTGTGTGAGCAAAGGAAAATAAAAGCTTCGTGTGGTTATAATTCCACCCTCTTAAAGATGTCACGGTAGCTCAGCTGGTTAGAGCACTGGTCTCATAAGCCGGGGGTCGAGGGTTCAAGTCCCTCTCTTGACACCATTTTTTAAGAGAAACTTTCAAATGTTCCGGATTAGCTCAGCGGTAGAGTAGGTGACTGTTAATCACTTGGTCGCTGGTTCGAATCCAGCATCCGGAGCCACACTTCATATAACCCCATAAACACTGACATTTCAACTTATTTATTGAGATACTGTGCCCATATTGTGCCCTAAAGTGTCACATAATTTTTAGCACTAGTCCCTTTTTAGATCACTCTTATTCGGCTTGCTCTTTTCCATAAACATATGACAATCTATTCCACTACTTTGAAAAACTACCATTGATGGAATTATGTGTGATTTGAAACCATAAGACTTACACCCATGTGGCYTTTTTGGCTCCCATGTAACAAAATAGTGCTGACATCTTCTACAGTTGATTCTTTTCATATACTGACCTTTTTAAGTGTAAAATATTAGCATATTAGATAGAATAAACAAATTAAAATTTATTAAAGAGAGCCGTATGGACAAGATATTAYTAATGTTTCAACTACAAAATCAACTCAATTGTGCAACGAATGGAGATGACTGGACTAAAGGTCTAACAAAAAACGGAAAAACTATAAACTGGAGACGCTGTATTTATATGGAATGTGCAGAGATGGTAGACAGTTTTTCTTGGAAGCATTGGAAGGCTATTGATGCTAAGCCTGATTGGGACAACCATCAGATAGAAGTTATTGATGTTTGGCACTTTATCATGAGTTTAGCTATTGAAAACTACAGTCTTACACTTAGAGGTGGAGTAGACGATGTAGCTATAAGTGTATCTGAGTTAGAGTCATTTTCTAAGATAAATATTACAGAAGAGACTTTTGCATCACAAAATGATGTTATAGCTAAGGTTGAAAATCTTATWCGTATTGCTATCTCACAAGATACTTTAGACTTAGAGAAGTTGATCTCTGAGTTTTTTGACCTTGTAGTTATGAGCGGGCTTAACATAGAGTCTCTTTACAGACTCTATGTAGGAAAAAACATCTTAAACCAGTTCCGCCAAGATAATGGTTACAAAGAGGGCTCTTACATAAAAGTATGGGCMGGAGAAGAAGATAATGTTGTAATGAAACGTATMTGGGAAGAAAACGCAGATATTAAACCTGATAGTTTATATAAAGAGTTAACTAAGTTATATGCCGCACTTACTAAAAGTTAGTAATCTYTCYTTTGGTTATACAAAAGAGAACTTACTCTTTAAGGACCTCTCTTTAAGTCTAAAAAGAGGTGAGGTAAAAGCGATMGTTGGTGCGAGTGGAGCTGGAAAGAGTACCCTTTTTGAGTTAATTTTAGAAAACCTAAAACCTTTAAATGGAACTATAACAGCAGCTTCTTGCTCACAAGTATTTCAAGACCCATATAGCTCTTTTCACCCAAGTTACWCTCTACTTAACCAGATAGAAGACGTTGCTTCTTTAGACRAGCTACAAAMRTACTTGAAGCTTATAAATCTAGACTATGACTTACTSYTAAAACTTCCACATGAACTCTCGGGTGGACAACTCCAACGGGCTTCTATTTTACGAGCTATATTAATGAAACCAGATATCTTACTTCTTGATGAACCTACRTCTGCTTTAGACAATGTTATACAGCTTGAAGTGATGAAAATGCTTATGAGTCATTTGGAYTCCATGGCTATGTTACTTATAACACATGAYATGGAGTTAGCACAATGGTGTGCAGATGARATTATTACGATTTAAAGATATTRCTTATYAGRTAAAAACCACTACCAGCCATTAARATTGTTCCAAATACRTTAAGTGCCATATTTGTCAGGGCAAGTACGATACTACCACCTTCAAGTAACCAAAAAGTTTCCATAGCAAATGTAGAGTATGTTGTMAGTGCTCCAAGTAAACCAGTAGTGAGAAAAGATTTCATGTGAACGGAGAAAATAGTAGTGTACATAAAGTAGGCAAATAAGCATCCCATGATAAAACTACCAATGAGGTTTACGCCAAGTGTACCAAATGGCAAAAGGTGAGGAACTTTATGTGAGATAAGACCATTTATATATACTCGAAGTACAGCACCTATAAAACCACCACTACCTATTATTAATATTGATTGCCAGCTCATGATCATACACCTTTTGCATTTGTACTCGTAAGTCTTTTAGCCAATTGGGGTTACTTCTATCAGCGACAAAGGATTCCATAAAAACAACAGTAATATTTTTAGCAGAGTAACGAAACCTTTTGATATCGTAACAGCTCAAAGTATTTACTAAAACTACAGGTTGTACTTTAAGTTGGTACTTATCCGCTACAAATTTTGCACCTGATTTAAATGGTAACATACGACCATTTTTTGTCCTTGTTCCTTCAGGGAACATAGCAATTGTACGTTTTTTATTGACTCTATCTTTTACTGCACGAAGAAGTTTTACTAAAGAAGTTTTACTTTCCCTTTCTATTGCTATGTCTTCTGGCAGACTCATAGCAAGTCCAAAAAATGGAACTTTAAAAAGTGCTTTTTTAGCTACCCATGTTAAATCTTTTTTTGTACTAGTCTCTAGTACACCTATATCAATATCACTTTGATGGTTTATAAGTAACATCTGAGCAGTTGGATCCTCGGTACCCTTAACTGTAGTAGAGTAAAAGGTAAAGTATCGTGCCATCCAGTTAGAGATTTTTCTTGGATATGGACGTGGTAATATAGGAAAGAGTATTATAGATAATGCAATAGCTATAAATATAACCGTTGTTGCATATAACCAACTAATATGAGCAAATATCTTCATTTCTCACCCATCCTATTTTTTCATTTTTTAGTTTCACTTTAACAAAATTATCTACACTTCCCTCTTTCAAAAGAGTGTACTCAGATGATGCTGTCTCAAATATAGTTCCATTCTCTACTGGAAGTAGTCGTATTGCGGCACCTTGTTTTATACAAATCTCCTGCTCTGGTACAGCTAGATAAGCTATGTAGACAAGAGGAACTATAAGAAGGATTAGRTATATATACTTTCTTCTCCATAATATAAAGACAAAGGCTATAAAYGCTACAACTCCAGCAATCTTCATTTTTAATCTTTCTTTTGATTGGTCTTTAGGTTTTAAGTCACTTTGTGTGGTAACACTATCRTCTTCTACTATTATAGGTATAGTAATAGTTRAAAACTTATTTTTTAAAAGATTAAAATACGAAAAAGAAAAATTTTCTATTGTTTTATCTATCACTAAAAAGTAAGTTATTTTTGAAGTAGGGTATGACTCATGGATTGATTCCGCACCTTGTTTAAAGACATTTTCAAAATGCATAGCTTTAATATTTGAGTTTTGAGCACTTGCAACTAGAACAATAATATTATGTTTGTTATCAAAAATAGTTGTYTTATACTCTACAATTTCAAAATTATTAGCGATGATTTTTGAAAAGTTCTTTTTTGGRTTAAGYGTAACGATATTAAGCTTCTCACCTAAGATATAAGTTGAGYTATACTCTTGTGAAGCGATAAGTGTTGCGTTTACATCAGGAAGTTTTGCCCATCTCTGAGTGCTTAAAAGATAAAAAGTATCATAAAAATACTTACCTTTTTCTACTCGCTCTGGAAYATCTGTAAGTAACTCAAGGCCACTTATATTTGAGAACTTGTACTCTATATCTTCAAAGTCTCTCACAGTGGAGAGAGATTTTAGAGTTATGGGAAATATTTCCCCTTTTATTACTCTTTGTGGCACTTTATCGTAACTGAGGTAGATAACCTTGTTGGCATCTAATACAGATAAAAATAACAAAAAGAGTAAAAAAAGTTTTATCACGATACTAAAAACCCTTCTAGCATCTTTATACCATCACTACTTCCAAGGATAGACTCCATTGCACGTTCAGGGTGAGGCATAAGACCAAATACATTTTTGTTTTTGTTACAGATACCAGCGATAGAACTTACGCTTCCATTAGGATTTTGAATATTCCCTTTTGCATCTGTATATCTTAGTAAAATTTGATTGTTCTTTTCTAAGTCTGCTAGACCATCTTCATCTATAAAGTAGTTTCCATCATGATGAGCGATAGGAATGTTTACTATGTCACCATTATTTAGTTTTTCTAAGAAAATGTTATCGTTGTTCTCCACCTTTAAAGTATGRTGTTTAGAAATAAAATGAAGACCATCGTTGCGTTTAAGTGCACCTGGAAGTAAACCAGCCTCAGTTAAAACTTGGAAACCATTACAGATACCAAGAACTTTYCCGCCCTTRTTAGCATACTCRGTTACAGCTTTCATAACTGGACTAAACTTTGCGATAGCACCTGAACGAAGATAATCTCCATAAGAAAAACCACCAGCAACAACAAGTAAGTTTGTATCAGAAGGAATAGACTCAGATTTATGCCAAACTATTTCGCATGTAGCACCCAGCTGTTCAAATGCATGTTGTGTATCGTACTCACAGTTTGTCCCTGGAAATTGTAAAATTGTAACTTTCATTAGATAAGCTCTATCTTGTAGTCTTCAATAACTGTATTTGCAAGAATCTCTTCACACATCTTAGTAACTTCAACCATAGCCTTGTCTTTGTCAGTCTCTATAAGTTTTAAAACTATTTGTTTTCCAACACGAACATCTTGGACACCTTCAAAGTTTAAAGAATCAAGTGCATGATGCACCGCTTTACCTTGAGAATCTAAAACACCTGCTTTTAAAGATACATTTACTATTGCTGTCATTACTATTTTCCTAAAATTCTATTTAATACTTGCTCATAAGCTACTGTAAGCCCACCTAAACCTTGACGGAATCTATCTTTATCCATCTTCTCACCACTCTCTATATCCCAAAAACGACAATTGTCAGGGCTGATTTCATCTATTAAGATAATATTTCCATTACTGTCTTTTCCAAACTCTAATTTGAAGTCAACAAGATTAAGACCCTTCTCCTTAAAGTAAGGTTTTAAGATGTCATTTATTTGACGAGCCATACGACGAAGTTTATCTAATTCATCTTGATGATCAACAAGTCCTAGTATCAGACAGTGTTGGTCGTTGAGTTTTGGATCACCTAAATCGTCATCTTTATAATCAAATTCTACAAGTGTAAATGGAAGAACTTTTCCATCTTCTATGCCAAGATTACGTGTAAGTGAACCAGTTGCGACATTGCGAACGATAACTTCGATAAGAATAACATCTACTTTTGTATGTAGCATATGGTTATCATCAAGCATTTTAACGAAGTGTGTTGGAATTCCCTTAGCTTCAAGTAATTTAAAAAGTTCAGTACTTATTTTATTGTTAAGTGCACCTTTTCCTGCTTCACTAGACTTCTTTTCACCATTAAATGCAGTAAGGTCATCTTTAAACTCTGAAATGACTAAATTGGCATCATCTGTAAGGTATAGTCTCTTTGCCTTACCTTCGTAGAGTAGCTCTCTTTTTTCCATTGTTATTTTCCTTGTGTAATTATTAAAGCTTTAAGAATATCAACAGCAGACTTGAGTTGAATATCTTTATTTAACATTTCGGGCGTGATTATATCTTTTTTCTCTTTTGTATCTGCTTTGGTCTCTTCTTTAGTTCCATCTACTTTCTCAAGTTCTTCTTCTAAGTGCTGTTTTAAATCAGCTTCTTTAATGGCAAACTCATTTTTGTGTGTTGTAACCTCTCCTGGTGCTATTTCAATATCAGGTTTTACTCCAACAGCTTGAATCGTTCTTCCACTTGGTAAGTAGTATCTAGCGATAGTAAGTTTGATAGCCTCTGTTTTTGTGATAGGAAGTACAACTTGTACACTTCCTTTYCCAAATGTGTTTTCACCCACTAAAATACCGCGTTTATAGTCTTGAAGTGCTCCACTAACGATTTCAGACGCACTTGCACTTCCACCATTAATAAGAACTACTAAAGGAACTTTTGTGAGTGTYCCTCTKSTAGTMGCTGAATATACTTTCTYATCAYTCTYTTTACGTCCTTTTTGAGATACTATATTYCCCTCATCAACAAAAATATCAACTAACTTTACAGCTTGATCTAGTAAACCACCAGGATTATTTCTTAAGTCTAAAACAATTCCTTTAGTACTTGCTCTATACTTATTGATAGCTTCCCCAACATCTKCYGCAACTTTTTTATCAAAACTAGCAACTCTAATATATAGAGTGTCATTATTAATTMTTTTAGTGTGAACAGACTCAATAGTAATRATGCCACGTACTATATGTATAAAAAGTGGTTTTACTTCACCCTTGCGAACGATTGTTAYATCAATAGGGGCACCTACTTTACCTCTCATAAGTGATACAGCCTCATCAATTGTCATACCAATAGTTGATTTTTTGTCAATTTTTAAGATAATGTCACTAGATTTTAATCCAGCCTTATCTGCAGGAGTACCATCAATTGGCGATATTACGGTTAAGGCACCATTTTTCATGCCAACAGTAATRCCTAGTCCACCAAATTCACCATCTGTCTGTACTTTAAGGCGTTTATAGTCTTTTTGTGAAAGGAAGTTTGAATGTGCATCAAGATTTTTCATCATACCATCAAGTGCTTTGTCCATAAGCTCTTCTATAGTGATGTCRTCAACRTTATACTGCTCAACGATACTGATTACTTTTGAAAATTTAGCTAATGATTCTAAACGTGAGGCTTCTGTGTTTTTAGTAGAACTATCTGCCATAAGAGTAGAAGAAAAAAGTAAACCAATAGAGAGYGYTRTTGATAGAAATCCTAATGTAATATATCTTTTGTTTTTCATACATATACCTATATCTTAAATTTTTAAAAACTAATTATACCTTTTCTTATTAAATAGCAGATAAAAGGACTAACTTAAATTCTAAATTATTTTATTTATATATAATGTCATTTGAATTAAGGAAAAAGAATTTTGAAAAATATTATATTGATAGGTTTTATGGGAGTGGGTAAGGGTAGTGTAGCTAGAGAAGTAATCAAAAACTCTAAGTATATGGCCATTGATACAGATGACCTTATAGAATCTATGGAAAATAGAAGAATTAAAACTATTTTTGAGCAAGACGGCGAAGAATATTTCAGAAAATTAGAAAAAAATGTATCCAAATGGTTAGAAAAAAGTGTTCAAAATACACTCATATCTACAGGCGGAGGCTTTTATAAACAAACAAATATAAAAAAAATAGGTATAATAGTACTTCTAGATTCTCCTTTTGATGCGATTATAAAACGTATTAAAGAGCATCCAAACGCAGCTAAAAAACTAAAAAAGCGTCCACTTCTCGCTGACTTAGAAAAAGCAAAAGAGTTGTACGACGTACGTCGTCCCGAGTATTTAAAGTTAGCAGATATTATAGTAGATGTTAGTGCTAAAAGTGTAGAAGACTGTTCATCAGAGTTATTAAAAAAGGTAAATAAGTATGTATAAATTATTATTAGTGATGGTATTACTTTCAACTTCGCTGTTTGCAAATAAAATAGTGTGGGCAAAAGACTTTCAAAGCGGTATAAGCAAAGCAAAAAAAGTAAATAAACCTGTACTTTTCATTTTTTCAAGTCACGCATGTAAATACTGTATAAAATTAGAAAAGACGACTTTCTCAGATAAGAGAGTGATACAAGCACTCAATAAAGACTTTATTTCTATTATCTCATACAGTGATGAAAATGATTATACACCCAAAGAGTTATGGAGACCTGCCACTCCAACTATCTGGTTCTTAAAAGCTGATGGTAGTCCTATGTTTCAGCCCCTTATGGGTGCTGTTGGGGCAGAGGATTTTTTAAAAGCACTGAGTGTTGTAAAAGCAGAGTTCAAAAAAGTAAATAATAAAAAGAGAGCAAAAAAATAATGATGTTTATTAAATCAAGTGATGTAGACTTTAGTGCAAATTTTGAAGAGTTACTCGGACGTGGAAAGATGGATATGGCACATGTAAGTGTCATTGTCGGAAATATAATAGCAGAGATAAAAGAGAAAAAAAACACTGCACTGAAAGAGCATATATCTAAGTTTGATAACTGGACTCCTTCGAGTGATGAAGATTTAAAAATATCGACTGAGTCTATGAGTAAAGCATATGATGAGTTAGAGCCAAAACTCAAATCAGCACTTCACCTAGCATATGATAGAATTAAAGTATATCATGAGAAGCAAAAACCTAAATCATGGTTTGATACTGAAGACAATGGTACTATTTTAGGTCAAAAAGTAACAGCAGTTGATAGTGCAGGGCTTTATATTCCTGGTGGAAAAGCTGCATATCCATCTTCACTTCTTATGAATGTAATCCCAGCACAAGTTGCAGGTGTAGAAAATATTGTTGTGTGTACACCTACTCCAGATAATGAGCCAAATGAGCTTTTACTTGCAGCTTGCCATTTATGTGGTGTAGATCAAGTGTATAAAGTTGGTGGTGCTTCGGCAATTGCAGCTATGGCTTATGGAACTGAAAATATTCCTAAAGTTGATGTTATTACAGGTCCTGGAAATATTTTTGTAGCAACTGCTAAAAAAATGGTTTTTGGTGATGTAAACATTGATATGATAGCTGGACCAAGTGAAATAGGAATACTTGCTGATGATAGCGCAAATGCAAATCACTTGGCTATAGATCTTCTCTCTCAAGCAGAACATGATGAGATGGCAAGTTCAATTCTTATCACTCCATCACAGAAGTTAGCGGATGAAGTTAAAGTAGAACTTGAAGCGTGGCTTGTTGAACTGCCACGTCAAGAGATTGCTAGAAAAAGTATTGAAGATCGTGGTGCTATTATAGTGACAAAAGATATGGATGAAGCTATTAAACTGATGAATGACATTGCTCCAGAGCATTTAGAAGTAGCGACTATGAGTCCTTTTGATTTATTACCATTTATTAAACATGCAGGAGCTATTTTCCTGGGTCACAATACACCTGAAGCGATTGGAGATTATGTAGCTGGACCAAACCATACTCTACCAACAGGTGGTACTGCGAAGTTTTATTCTCCTTTAGGTGTAGAAAACTTTATGAAAAAAACATCAATTATCTCTTTTAGCAAACAAGCTATAAATGAAATTGGTGAAGAGTGTGCACTTATTGCAAATACGGAAGGTTTAACTGCACATGAACAGTCTGTTAGAGTTCGATTAAAATAAAAAACAACAGATTACCTACAAGAGTTCTTTACACTATCTTTACACTCTTTTTACACTATCTTTACACTCTTTTTACACTATCTTTACACTCTTTTTACACTATCTTTACACTTGTAGGTAAGCCAAGATAATACTACTCACTCCATAAAAAACAATCATAAACTTACAACAAATTTATAATTCCTTTAAGATAACTAAGCTAACATATTCACAGTAAAAAAGCCCCTTTACTATAATATTAGGGACTTTTTTAATGTGAAAGAAGTCATAGTAATAAATCTAAACTAGCCATTAAATGGCCGAAGGAGAATATATGCAATTAGGTTTCCTAGTTGATTTACACCTGTGTATGGGTTGTAAAGGATGTGAAATCGCATGTAAAGTGGAGAATGAAGTTCCACTTAGTACATGGAGATTACGTGTAAAGTATGTAGATGTGGGAACTTTCCCAGAGACAAAGAGAACTTTTACACCTTTAAGATGTAACCACTGCGAAAATGCTCCATGTGAGAGAATTTGTCCAGTATCTGCTCTTCATTATCTTGATAATGGAATAGTAAACATTGATAAAGAACGTTGTATCGGTTGTGCAGGTTGTGTTATGGCTTGTCCTTATGGAGCAATCTATATAGACCCTCAAACACAAACTGCTGATAAATGTACTTATTGTGCACACCGTATTGCTTCTTCAATGATGCCTGCTTGTGTTGTTGCATGTCCTGTACAAGCAAATATCTTTGGTGACTTAGATGACGCCAGCTCGAATATCTCTAAGTATATTCAAGTCAATCAAGGAAATATACAAGTTCGTAAACCTGAAAAAGGTACTAACCCTCACCACTATTACGTAGGCGGCGGTAATGTTACTCTTAATCCTTTAGCTTCTCATAGAGTTGATGGTTATTCACTGTTTAACAAAATTACAACACTTCCAGTAGGAGGACACCACTAATGGCAGCTCATGAAATTTTAGCAGCTACTAACGCTGTAGTAACATTAGATGTWGCACTTCCTGGTATTGTATGGCCATGGTTTGTAACTATGAATATGTGGGCRAAAAGTATWGGTACWGGTGTGATTTTTATGCTTTTCATTCTTATGAGAATGCACCCAGAATCAGTAAAAAACTTAAGATTACCAACTGCAATTACAGCATTTGTTTTTATTAATATATTTTTACTCTTTACACTTGCTGACCTACACCAACCATTTAGAATGTGGCATATCTTTTTCTATCCTCATTTWACTTCRKCTATTACTRTTGGYKCKWTTATGGCWTCARYWTTCYTWGGTCTTTTAACACTTYTMGTGTTYTTAGCATGGAARAAGMAAGATGAAACATATGATAAAGTATTTTTATGGGTAACTATATTAGCTATCCCAGTTACACTCTATACAGCTGCTCTTTTAGCTCAGTGTACAGCACGTGAACTATGGCAAATGCCAGCAGAGTCTGCACAGATGATTCTTGCAGCAACTCTTTCAGGTTCTGCATTTATGATTCTTTTAGGTGGAAGCAAATTAACTTATGAAGCGAAGCAAACACTTGGTGTTGTTCTTGGATTAAGTGCATTAATGGCGTTTATTATTTATATGTCAGAGTATGTATTTGGACCAATGAAAGCAGAAGAGATTGCATTTACTTTAGAGTATATCAAAGGTGACGGACCATATACAGTTATGTTCTGGTTAGGTCAATGGATGACTTTTATTATACCTATGGGCTTAATCCTATTAAGTAGAAGTTCAAAAAGCGAAGCTATTTTAAAAYTAGCTGCGATATTAGCACTTGTGGGTCTATTCATGGTTAAACATGTATGGTTAATTATTCCACAATTATTACCAATGAGTTAGGGAGAAACTATTAATGTATTTACAAAGTAGAAGAACATTTTTAAAAGGTGCTGCATTTACTGTTGCTGGCGCCGCTATTGCAAAGGGWGTRTTTACTGCTGACGCRATGGCTGAATCTATTGCAGAGAGYAAGTTTACTGAYACTCCAGATTCATTATCATTCTATCCACCAATGGAAGAATGGTCTGACTTTAAAGAGTTAGATGGTGATGACTGGAAACGTGGTGGTATTKMACGTAARGGTGTAAGAAGCGAAGAWAACCCAGATGGWATTGAAGTTAACGAYTATATGATCGTWCCAACTGCATGTTCAAACTGTGAGGCATCTTGTGGTTTAACAGCTTGGATTGACAARAAAACTTTYACAGTTAAAAAGTATATGGGTAAYCCATTRCACCCAGCTTCTCGTGGTAGAAACTGTGCAAAAGGTTAYGCAACWCARAGTCAAATGTAYGATCCAGATCGTATAGCATTCCCACTTAAACGTGCTCCGGGTTCTGCTCGTGGTGAAGGTAAGTGGATTCGTACWACTTGGGACGARGCTATGACTACTATYGGTAAGAAGATGGGWGAYACWNTTAGMKKTNGGTGATGAGTTATCTAARAAAWCWGTWATGTTTCATGTTGGTCGTCCAAATGARAATGGTTTTACWGGTAAAGTWTGGCATACACTTGGTKSTGATGCATTYAACTCACATACAAAYATCTGTTCWTCAGGTGGTCGTACACCAACTATTCAGTGGGCAAATGATGATAGAACATCTCCGGATTGGGCTAATGCGAAGTTAATCTTCCTTAACTCTTCTCATGCGGCAGATGCTGGTCACTATTTCCAACAATCAGCTTCATTTATCGCKGATGCTAGASMWAAGGGMGCWAARCTTGTAGTTATGGATCCTCGTATGTCTAACTCWGCTGGTATGGCTGATCTWTGGATYGCTGCATGGCCTGGTACTGAACCACTTATCTATCTYTACTTAACACAGAGRATYCTTAAYGAAGGWAAAGTTGATCGTGACTTTGTTAAGAAATGGATGAACTGGGAAGTATTCTTAGAYAATAAGAAGTACTTAMARTTCATGGTAGAAAAAGGTTATATTGCTAAAGTTCCAACTAAARATGATTTTGATGCATTCTTAGATACTATTCAAGAACTTTAYACACCTTATACTCTTGAGCATWSTGCWAAAGAGACTCATGTTCCTGCACATAAACTAGAAGAACTTTAYGATATGTTCATCTGGGCTGGAACTTCAATTTCATCTTACTTCTGGCGTGCAGCTGCAGCTGGTAACCGTGGTGGTTGGATGAGTGGTCGTACAGGTTACTTACCAATCGCTCTTCGTGGTGCTATTGGACCTGAAGGTGGAACATTCTTCCACCACTGGCACGTTGTTTCTGTTGCTGGTAAAGGTGGTAGTTCWACTGTTGGTCAAGGTAAACGTGGTGCTAATATYCCTAAGGTTGATGTATATAATGAGCTTTCATGGCCGCCAGAATGGCCTCTYTCTACATATGAAATGTCATTYTTACTWCCTCACTTACTAGCGGATACTGAGTGGCAAGACAAATGGAAAGCTAAAGGATTAAATGTTCCTACTAAGCTTGCTGTWTGGATTCCACGTATGTACAACCCTGTTTGGATTAATCCTGATGGTTTCAGATGGATTGAGACAATTAAAGACGAGAGTAAAATGGAACTTACATTTAACCTTTCGCCTACWTGGTCTGAGACTAACTGGTATGTTGATTATATTCTTCCTGTTGGTTTAGCTGGAGAGCGTCATGATCAGCAYTCTGAAGCTACAATGCCTGCAAGATGGACTTCGTTCCGTCAACCAGTTATGCGTGTTGCTTTAGAAAAATCTGGCTGGAAACCTAAAAACCCTAACCGTGCTACTCTTGAAGCGCACATTAAAGCGGGACTTGGTGAAGTTTGGGAAGAGAATGAGTTCTGGTTTGATATGTGTGTTAACTACATTGACCCTAAGGGTAAAATTTATCTTGATGCAGCTAAAACTAAAACAATTAAATCTATGTGGGAATCTAAAAAGAATCCAGGTCAACCAGTTACTATTGCTGAGTGGTATGATGCTGCATTTGGTGACAACTTACCAAATCTTAAAGCAACTGCAACTGCAGATGATAGATACAAAGATTCTGAATTTCCAGTATATGAGTATATGAGAGATCACGGGGCTTGGTTAGAAGAGAATAAAATCTATTCTGCACAAGAACGTGAGATTAAAGACGATGGTAAAAACTACATCGCTCATGGTCATAAATATAACAAGCACCATGTTCATACTGATAAACGCACAGGTGTTATGTCAGTCGAGCATGATGGTAAGAAAAAATCTATCGGTATTGAAATCGATGGTAAGAAAATGGAAGGTTTCGCTACACTTGATAAGAAACTTGACTTCTTCTGTGAGTGGTTTGCTGATGATTGGAAATGGCCAGAATATGCTATTCCTTTTTAYCCAAGAACACCAGAAGAGAAAAAAGCTATGCCRGAGATYGTATCTCATGTAGATCACTCTTATATGACAGAAGAAAACTCGTATGCACTWAATACTGTTTTYCGTTTACCATATAAYATCCATACRCGTTCAGGTAACTCTAAACACCTTATGGAAATCTCACAAAAYCATGACCCTATTTGGATTTCAACTCCRGATGCTRMKCGTCAAGGTTTCAAACGTGGTGATTCTATCCGTGTWAGAATTRYAGATAGTGTWACTGGTCTTGAWTCAGGTTACTTCGTAGCTATGGCTGTACCAACYGAGGGTGTTCTTCCAGGAACTCTTGCTTGTTCACAYCATGGTGGTAGATGGAAACTWGTAAACTCTATTACTATACCWAATGGTGTTAGTGATGGTAAGATTGATTCTCAGCCAGTGGCTAGAAATATGAAYGATCCTAARTTTATGGCTCATTCACCTGAAAATGCAGGTWCTGMAGCTGGTCAAATCAAAATCGAAGATTATGATGGAACGAGTGGYATGAATAGCTTTGGTGTTCCAGTTGCAGAGATGCAAATGGATGGTAAAGAAGGTAAACTTAARTATGTWGARGGTTTAAARCCTTTTGAAACTGATAGATTTGCTGATTATAACCGTGATAGTGGTAATATCTGGTGGGATGGTCTAAGTGGTTCATGGCAAAATGCTGTRGCTGCTCCACACCCAGATCCAATTTCAGGTATGCAYTGTTGGCACCAGAAAGTWATTTTAGARCCTGCGCAACCAGGTGATAARATTGGTGATATTCAAGTKAAYTATGAMAATAACTTTAAAATTTACCAAGGGTGGAGAGATCAACTTACTCGTCCTCTTAACTCTAGTGATAAACTACGTCGTCCACAGCACATTAAGCGCCCATGGGTACCTTTATCTGATAAAGCATACGCAGTTAATATCAAAGACTAATCTCTTTGATWTACYYTWWNATAGAGAGTTTATCTCTCTATGTAANNTNTTATATACTNTNCNTCTAAAAAGAAACCCATAACATTCTTATRAACAGTCCAAAACTACTTGTATAACCAACTTCAGAAAATACTAACTTTTGATTTTTRTCATAAATAAGCGTAGTMGGWAAAACWTSTRTATTTAATTTRTCWSWWATWATATTTTTATTGTCATTWATRACTCTRTARTYWARMTCRTGTTCTTKYAWATATKTRTGTATCTCATAATCAGTWCCAGAATCTACAGCAATWSTAATYACTTCATARTAYTTTGMWAYYCTRTTTATATTGTCAGCTTCKASYTYACAWRTAGGRCACCAWGKAGCCCATATATGTACCATGAGGGGTTTATYTCTATTTGSTGYATAGAGAGTGTTATCTATTAGTTTTGTTGGTGTGAGAGCTAAGTCACTTCTGTTTATCTCTTGAGCTTTATAGAGACTAAGRGCATTTGCAAATATAGTTATGAAAAGTGTAAAAAAGAGAAGTTCTTTGAAGTAGTGTTTTATTTTTTGTAACATAGAGATACCTTTATAAGTGTATCTCTACATTGTACTAGAAAAAGTTAAATTATTCGATTTCAGCGTCTATTACGTCTTCGTCTTCCTTCTTTTTCTTAGCGTCAGCTTCCGCTTTTTCTGGATTTTGTTCTTTTTTGTACATCTCTTCTGCCATTTTATGCGCAGCTTCTGTAAGAGTTTTTACTTTCTCTTCGATTTGCTCTTTAGTTGCAGCTTCATCTTTAAGAACATCTTTAAGCTCAACTATCGCAGCTTCGATTTTAGCTTTCTCTTCAGCTTCTAAACTATCACCCATTTCAGTCATAGACTTTTCAGTCTGAACGATAAGCGCATCTGCCTGATTTTTAAGGTCAACTAACTCTTTACGTTCTGTATCAGCAGCTTTATGCTCTTCTGCATCTTGAACCATTTTGTTAATCTCTTCTTCACTAAGTCCAGATGATCCAGAAATAGTAATTGATTGCTTCTTACCAGTTCCTTTATCTTCTGAAGAAACAGTTAAAATACCATTTGCATCGATATCAAAAGTTACTTCGATTTGAGGCACACCACGTGGTGCTGCTGGAATGTCACCAAGCTCAAAAAGACCAAGTGATTTGTTATCTTTAGCAAACTCACGCTCACCTTGACCAACTGAGATAGAAACAGCTGGTTGATTGTCTTCAGCAGTAGAGAAAACTTGAGATTTTTTAACAGGAATCGTAGTTCCTTTTTCAATAATCTTAGTCATAACACCACCTAAAGTCTCAATACCAAGGCTTAATGGAGTAACRTCAAGTAAAAGAACATCTTTAACRTCTCCTCTTAAAACACCACCTTGAATAGCAGCACCKGCAGCAACAACTTCATCAGGGTTAACACCTTTRTTWAGGTCTTTTCCACCGAAGTACTTAGAAACAGCTTCTTGTGCCATTGGAACACGAGTAGATCCACCAACCATGATAATCTCTTTGATTTCATTGTTRTCTAAATCTGATTCGCTCATAGCAGTTTTRATGTGRTCAATAGTCTCTTCAACAAGATCCGAAATCATACCCTCAAATTTTGCACGAGTAAGTTTTACAACTAAGTGTTGTGGTCCCGCTTCTGTCATTGTGATAAACGGTAAGTTAATCTCAGTTTCAGTTGCAGAACTTAACTCTTTCTTAGCAGCTTCAGCAGAATCTTTTAAACGTTGAAGAGCCATTTTATCATTTTTAAGCTCAATTCCATGAGATGCTTTGAAGTCATCATTTAAGAAGTCAACGATTTTGTTATCAAAGTCATCACCACCTAAAAATGCATTACCATCAGTTGAAAGAACTTCAAACGTACCATCAGAAATCTCTAAAACAGTAACATCAAATGTACCACCACCAAGGTCATAAACAAGTACATTTTCTTCAGTTTTTGACTCTAAACCATATGCAAGTGCAGAAGCAGTTGGCTCGTTGATGATTCTTAAAACATTAAGACCAGCAATTGTACCAGCATCTTTAGTCGCCTTACGTTGTGCATCATTAAAGTATGCAGGAACTGTGATAACTGCGTCAGTTACAGTAGAACCGATGTACGCTTCAGCATCTTCTTTTAGTTTTGTAAGAATCTTTGCAGATATCTCTTGAGGTGTGTATACTTTACCAGCAACATCAACACAAGCTGCACCATCTTTATCTACGATATTGTAAGTTACTTTATCGTGAGCTGCTTTTGCATTTTCTTCGTTCATCATTAGACCCATAATTCTCTTAATAGAAGAGATAGTCTTTTCAGGATTTGTGATTGCTTGACGTTTTGCTGGATCTCCAACTAGAACATCACCTTTATCTGTAAACGCTACTACTGAAGGAGTTGTATTTTTACCCTCTGCATTTGGGATGATTTTCGCTTCACCACCCTCATAAACTGCTACACATGAATTTGTTGTTCCTAAATCTATTCCAATTACTTTGCTCATTATAATTTCCTTAATTTTATTCTAAAATGAAGCAAATTCATTCGCTCCATCTTTTAGTCCGTAAAAGAAACTCGTCCCTTTTACTCCGCTTGCGCCACTTCTGTTAGCAACTAAAGTTTGATACTTTCGTATCTTTTTGTCTATATTACTTGTATTAAACGAATCTAGTTCGCTACTACTACCATTGCTTCACGCAGTGGACGACTCTTATATTTGTAACCTGTTTGAAAAGTTTGAACAATTTGTCCAGATTCAACATCTTCACTATCAACTGCTTGAATAGCATTGTGAATGTTTGGATCAAATGGCTCGTCATGACTTACTAAAGTAACACCATGCTTATCTAGTTGCGTTAAAAAAGACTTATGTGTAAGTTCAATTCCCTCTTTAAGTTTATCAAATAGTTCTGCCTTATCAGCTTCACCTTCTATAGACTTCATTGCACCATCAAGTGCATCTAAAACAGGTATCATATCTTTAGCAAATTTTTCATTTGCATATTCAACTGCTGTATATTTTTCTCGTTCAAGTCTTTTTTTGATATTATCAAAATCAGCATGAACACGAGCATACTTATCTTTTAGTGCGATTAATTCTGCTTCTAAAAGTTCAAACTCATTTTCAACTGCTTCTGCTTCCGCCTCAGCTTCGTCTGTAACAACTTCTTCATTTTCTATGACTTGTTCCTCATTTACGAGGTTTTCATCTTGGATTTCTTCTTTAGACATAATTGTTAAATAACTCCTTTAATTTAAAAGATAACTGTATTATACATATTGAGTGTAACAATGTCAAGTCTGACTTGATATTATAATATCAAAATAGTTGAGTCTTATTGTATCAAGTATGATTTTACTCTTAGTTAATGTTTTAAGCAGAATAAATAAAAACCTATGTATAATATATTCAAATAAATAATAAGTTTTTATATGAATGATGAATTAGTATTTGCTCCCGAAGTCAGAGAAGATGTATCTGAACTTAGTGAAGCATTTAAAGTTGTGATTATTGATGATGACCATGAAGTTCATGCTTTCACAAAACTTGCCTTAAAATCTTTTAAGTATAACAATCAAAAAATAGATTTTATCTCTGTATATAGTGAAAAAGAAGCAAGAGAAGTTTTACCTCTTCATAATGATATCGCGGTGATTTTACTCGATGTCGTTATGGAAACAAATACTTCTGGTTTAGATCTTGCTAAGTTTATTAGAAGTGATTTACACAATGAAATGAGTAGGATTATTATACGCACAGGAGAGCCTGGCGAAGCACCTGAAAGGTATGTGATTGACAATTATGATATTAATGATTATAAAGAAAAAACAGAGTTAACTACAGACAAGCTGTATACAACGATGAGAACAGCATTAGCACAATATACACAACTTTCAGAACTCCTCAATAAAAAGAATGAGATGTATACTTTGCTTGTTACAGATACACTTACTTCTTTGCCTAATAGAACACAGTTAAACTATGACTTAGACTCTACAAAACCTCAAACTTTAATGCTTATAGATATTGACAGGTTCTCACTGCTAAATGATGCTTATGGATTTGACACTGGTGATCAGATTTTAATACATATGAGTCAGATTATATTAAAAGTATTAAGAGCAGATATGACTGTATATAGACTAGAATCAGATTTATTTGCAATTTTAGTGCAATCTAAAGATAAAGATTTACTAGAAGATGAAGTTGCAACTGTCAAAGCACTTCTTGACAACTCTCCTTTTGAAATTGATGACTTGTCTCTATATATTAGTGTGAGTATAGGAATAGTAAACTATCAACTTGGAAATATAATCCAAAAAGCGGAACTTGCACTCAGAAAAGCACGAGAAGTATCACGTAATCGTGTGGAGTACTATGATGAATCAAGAGATTATCTTACATTTATAGAAAAGAATAACTCTTGGACAGCTAGAATAGCATATGCCCTAAATCATGACGATATACTCGTATATTTTCAGCCAATCGTAGAGTGTGCAACAGGTAAAATTGTGAAGTATGAAGCTTTAGTTCGCTTAAGGTATGAGGATGAAATATATTCACCATTTCATTTTTTACATACTGCACGTTATGCTGGTTATTTACATCAAATTACACAAAGGGTTTTTAAGAAAAGCTGTCAAAAATTTCAAGACAATGATTTAATGTTTTCTATAAATATTACAGACCATGATTTAGCAGAGAATAATTTTGTAGAGTTTATTTGTACAACTACTCAGCAATATAATATTGATAGCAGTAGAGTAGTATTTGAAATTCTTGAAGAGACAAGTATGAATGGTAATATACTTGCAACAGAGAACTTAAGTAAACTAACGGACTTAGGCTACACTTTAAGTATAGATGATTTTGGTGCTGAGTGTTCTAACTTCTCACAACTTGGTAAACATAATTATGAAAGTATTAAAATTGATGGTGCTTTTATAAAAGATATAAATACCAACAAAACTTCGAAAATTATTACGGAGTCCATACTTTTTTTCACAAAAAAGATGAGTTTTAAAACAGTTGCTGAATATGTGCACTCTAAAGAAGTGTATGAAGTAATAAAAGAAATGGGTGTAGATTATGCTCAAGGCTATTATTTTGGTGAGCCATGACTAGAGTTGATCGAATAAGTGAGCTTATGAAATTCTTCTCATATTTTTTATTATTGGTTTTATTAACAACACTATCTCATGCATGTGAGAAAGAAGATATATTAAAAGGTGTTATCTTAAATAGAATAAGTCAGTTTATAACTTATAGACAAGGTTATGAACAATTTAAAATATGTATCTATAAAGATGATTACATGTACAAGATATTTAAGAAGCTTTATAAAAATAAGGAATATAAAAAGCTATCTATAGAGATTCTTAGCATAGGCGATAAAGAACACTTTTATAATTGTGATATTTTTTACTCCTCAAAGGTTGATAAGAATTTAATAAAAAAACTAAATAATAAGTACTTAAACTATACACTACTGGTGAGTGATAGTATTGATAATTTGAATAATGGTTTTATAATGGCACTTTATCTTGATGAAAATAAAATAAAAATTGCGATAAATCAAGAAGCTCTAGAAAAAACAAAACTCAATGTCAACTATAGATTACTTGAAGTAGCTACAAAAATTATTAATCCTGTGAAGGAAAAGTGATGAAATTAAATAACTTGTCTTTTAAAGTACAAATTCGTCTTTCTATTTTTAGTTTAGTTGTATTAACATTAGCCTTGGTTTTTTCTTATAACCTTATAACATCTTATGGATACCAGAAAAACTCCTTTCTTAATGAAAGTAAAATTGAAGCAGGTTTAGTCGCAAATCATGCAATTGCCCCCATTCTCTTTCTTGATAAAGAAGGGCTAGAAAGTTCTTTAGATGATTTAAAACATAATAGTACAATATTGCAAGTACAAGTTTTTCTCGAAGATGGCTCTCTTTTTGGTGAGTATAAGAAAAAAAATTATTATAGGAAAATTCATGGGAAGATAGATAAAATACGAGAGTCTTGGTTTGTCAAGAATGATATGAAAACGGAGAATTCTTTAAATGCGAATTCTTTTGTAGTCAAAGAGCCCTTAGTCTTAAATGACGAGTATTATGGTGTTTTATACCTTGAACGGGATGTGAATTCATTAAGTCAGTTTTTAGAAAAAGCTTTAAAAGATATGTTTACATTTTCATTAATATTATTATATGTAATGGGTTTTATTATTTATAAAGTCTCAAATCAATTAATCTCTCCAATTTTGGAACTCTCTGATAGTTTAGAATATTTATCAAAAACAAAAGACTATAGTACTAGACTAGAGTATAAGCCTAGTAATGAGATAGGAAAACTATATGATTCTTTTAATATTTTAATGGAGTCTGTTAGAAGTAATCAAGAAGAATTACATACATTTACTTTAGAACTAGAAAGTAGAGTAGAAGAGAGAACACTAAAACTAGTAGAATCACTCAACACTCTGAAAAAAGCACAAACACAGCTTGTAGAATCTGAAAAAATGGCATCTCTAGGTGCACTTGTGAGTGGTGTTGCCCATGAGGTAAATACCCCACTTGGCAATGCTATCACTGGAAGTAGTATCATTAAACAAGAGACAGCAGAACTTTTACAAAGCATGCATAATGGTACTATGAAAAAGTCATATCTAGAAGATACACTAAATAGTTTAAATGAAACAGCAAGGTTACTGTTGAAAAGTGTCAATAGTGCAGCTTCTTTAATCCGAAGTTTTAAAAAAATATCTGTAGATCAAAGTATAGAAGACAAAAGGAAGTTTGATATAGTTGAGTATACAGACGAAGTAGTTAAAACCTTTAACTCTAAACTTAAACAAATACCTGTAAAGGTTATTATAGACTCTCCACAAACATTAATGATTTATTCGTACCCTGGTGTCTTTGCCCAACTGATAAATAATCTTATTCAAAATGCTATAATTCATGCCTTTGAGTTTAAAAAAGATAATGCTATCATTAATATAAAGCTGAGTTTAGATAATAATATTTTTAAGTTCAGTTTCGAAGATAATGGTGCAGGGATGAATGAATCGATTAAGAAAAAGGCTTTTGACCCTTTTGTAACAACAAAAAGAAATGCTGGTGGAACTGGACTTGGTCTGAACATAGCCTATAATCTTGTGACTCAGAAGTTAAAAGGGACACTTGAACTCCAAACACAAGAAGGTAAAGGTTCAAAGTTTACGATATACATTCCCGTTTAAAATAGAAATAAAATATAAAGGAAGAAAAGATGAAGATAGTCGGATGGATAGTAGGAGTAGTGAGTTTTTTACTCCTAAGTTTATATGTATTGGTATTTACACCCTTTGGAAATGGACTTGTAGCACCTATAATAGAAGAAAAGATTAAAGAGCAAACTAAACTTGACTCTACATTAGACATATATAGACTTAGTTTAAATGAGTTTGAGATAGTTATTAGGCTTAATAAAAACAATACTATTTCAATTAAAGGGGACTACTCTTTGTTATCTCAATCAATGAATGTAGTTTATAAAGTAAATTTAGAAGAGTTGAAAACACTTAAGGAGTTACTGCAAGCCGAATTAGACATACCCTTACATCTTAATGGTACCGTTGTTGGAGACGCTGCGTTTCTTGTTGTAGATGGGGAAAGTGATATCGCTTCTTCAAAAACTACTTTTAGTGCGGAACTTATAAACTTTACCCCTTCAAAAATCCGTGCAGATATAAAAGGTTTAGTGATAGAAGAAGTGTTAGCAGTACTCAAGCAACCACACTATGCAGATGGACTATTTGACTTAAACATAAATATCACAAATGCAGATGTGAAAAATCTAAATGGACTTATAAACAGTAAAATTTATAAAGGAAAACTTGATTCGAAGTATCTAACAAAAGCATATGAATTTAAATCAATGATGCCTCGTACTACTTTTAATGCTACTACAAGCTCAAAATTAAGAAAAGATGTAGTTGATACGAGAATAGACTTTAACTCAAATCTTGTAAACTTAGATGTGAAAAGTGCTCAGTTTAATATCACACAAAAAGCATTAGATACTGACTATAAGCTAAAGGTTCATAACTTAGATAAACTCTTTTTTATTACTGGGAGACATCTTAATGGAAATATTATCGCGAATGGTCGAGTAAAAAAAGCTAAAGATTTAGACTTGAGTATGTTCTCTAATATTGCAGAGGGTAAACTAGAAGCAAAACTGCATAATGATGACTTCACTGCAAGCCTAAAAGGGATGCAAACTCTAAAGGTCTTAGATATGCTGCTGTATCCGAAAATATTTAAGTCACTCATAGATGGAGATGTGAAGTACAATTTAGCAGACGCAAAGGGTGTGTTTAATGGAAAGTTATCTAGAGGTAAGTTTACAAAAAATCAAGTACTTGATCTTGTAAAACAGTATGCTAATACAGATATGTATAAAGAGACTTTTAAGGGTGACATAAGTGCAAAAATCAATAAAGAGAAGATAATAGCTTCGCTTGATTTAAAATCTAACCGTTCAGCTATCACAACAAAAAATACAAAACTAAACACTGCAACCAATACTATTGATTCACAGATTCAGATAAATGCAAATGGTAATCCTATAGGCGTGAGACTAAGAGGAGATGTAAATAAGCCCAAGGTTGATATAGATGCTGAGGAACTTATAAAGAAAGAAGCTACTAAGGCCATAACTAAAGAGGTAAACAAGTTTTTAAAAGGATTCTTTTAAAACTACTTTTGACTCACATCACAGAGTGTTAGGCAAAGAAGCACTTCTTTGCCTGATTCTTTTAATATAGTAACTGCTTCTTGTAACGTACTCCCTGTTGTAATTATATCATCAACTAAAATCACACTTTTTTGTTCAAATACTTTGAGTTGAAAATTTCTTGGATTTGCTAATCTATATGCTTTAGTCTTTCCAGAATATGAGACATTGTTTTTAGCTATCAGTTTGTTATACAATGGTTTAATTCTGGATGAATGAAGTCTTTTATTAAGTACAGCAGTGTGAGAATATTTTCCATTAGGATTGTCATCTACAGCTATGGAGACTATTTTTTCTTCTAGAGTAAAGTTCTGAGCAAATTTTTGTAGAGAATTTTTTGCTAAAGTATTATAAATGTAAAAACCTAAGTCAGTATGTTTTGTGTGGAGTAACTCTTTTATTTCACTGTATTTATAAAAGGAGAGTACGAGGGTACCATCTTCAAGATGGCGCTTATAAAGAGATGGTGTGAGATAGTCTGYYTGGCAGRTCTTGCAGATATGCTTGAGTGATAAACTCTCGCACATCARRCAKCGCATRAAGACTCTTTTAGTCCATTTTKARRACKGACATAAAGGCYTCTTGMGGWARCTGAACTTTACCGATAGACTTCATACGTTTCTTACCSGCTTTTTGTTTNYYYNARMAGTTTACGTTTACGAGTGATATCWCCACCGTAACAYTTAGCAGTAACATTYTTMCCCATAGACTTYACAGTYTCTCTAGCGATAATYTGGCTTCCTARAGAGGCTTGAACCGCAACTTCAAAAAGTTGTCTAGGGATTTGCTCTTTCATRTTTTTMACAAGTATKCGTCCACGAGATAATGCTTGGTTRCGTGGAACTACGATACTGAGTGCATCTACAGCCTCTCCCGCTACTTTAATGTCAAGCTTAACAAGGTCACCRACTTTGAAATCAATTGGCTCATAATCAAATGAYGCATAACCCTTTGAAATACTTTTTAAAGTATCGTAAAAATCCATAACGATTTCATTCATAGGTACTTCATACTCAAGCATAACTCTATCTTCATTNAAGNTAAGTCATCTTAGTTTGAGTTCCACGCTTGTTKATAAGYAGTGTTATRATRTTTCCTAAATACTCAGCAGGAGTAATTACGGTAGCGCGAACATAAGGCTCTTCGATTCTATCTATACGATTTACTTCTGGTAATTGAGAAGGATTTTGAACATTTATAAAATCACCATTACTGAGATAAACATTGTAGATTACAGATGGAGCAGAAGCGATTAGGTCAAGATTAAACTCTCGCTCTAACCGCTCTTTGATAACTTCCATATGTAACATTCCAAGGAAACCAACACGAAAACCAAAACCAAGTGCTACTGAAGTCTCAGGTTCATAAGAAAGAGAAGAGTCATTGAGTTTAAGTTTATCTAGTGCATCACGAAGATCTTCAAATTTATCAGTATCTATAGGAAAAATCCCCGCAAATACAAATGGTTTTGCAGGTTCGTATTTTCCAACAGGCTCGGCAGTTGGATTTCTAACATCAGTAATAGTATCACCAACATTGATAACACTTACTTCTTTTAGACCCAAAACAACTATACCAATCTCACCACACTCGATAGTGTTAGTTTTAATCTTTTTCATAGGGTGTGGGTACATTAAGTCTAGTATTTGATGTTCTTCACCATTAGACATAAGTTTGATATTTTGACCTTTTTTAACAGTACCGTCAAAAACACGTACAAGHGCCAATGCACCTAAGTACTGGTCAAACCAAGAGTCATAAATGATAGCTTTTGTAGTCTCCTCAGGATTTCCAACAGGAGCAGGAATTCTATCTACGATAGCATCAATGAGTTCACGAATTCCAACACCAGTCTTAGCAGATACTAAACAAGCATCAGTTGCATCGATTCCGATAGAAGTTTCTATCTCTTCAGCAACTCTGTCAGGATCAGCAGCAGGTAAATCAATCTTGTTAATAACAGGAATTAGTTCAAGGTCATTATCGAGTGCTAAGTAGACATTTGCAATTGTTTGAGCCTCAACACCTTGCGCGGCATCTACAATAAGCAGTGCACCATCTGAAGAAGCAAGTGATTTTGCTACTTCATAAGAAAAGTCAACATGTCCCGGTGTATCTATAAGGTTTAGAATATAATGCTCACCATCTTTTACATAATCTAAACGTACAGATTGTGCTTTGATAGTAATACCACGTTCTTGCTCGATGTCCATAGTGTCCATCATCTGAGTAGACATTTCACGTTCRCTTACAGAACCACACTCTTGAATGATACGGTCAGCTAAAGTACTTTTACCATGGTCAATATGAGCGATGATAGAGAAGTTTCTAATATTTTTCAATTACTTACCTACTCAAAYAAGCCGTTAACGCTCTCGTTATGATAAACGCGGCGAATAACTTCTGCAAATAAAGGAGCAACTGTTAAGACTTTTATCTTWGARTKCTCTTTTGTATCRAGTGTRTTTGTAATGATTAACTCATCTAACTCACCATTYTCTAGGTTTTCATATGCTTTTCCGCTGAGYACTCCATGTGTTGCACATGCCATTACTGAAGTTGCACCCTTGTTTTTAAGTGCTGTTGCTGCTTTAACCATAGTACCAGCAGTATCAACCATATCATCAATCATGATGACATCGTAACCCTCAACATCACCGATGATTCCCATTACTTCAGATTCATTTGCTTTTTCTCTGCGTTTATCAACGATAACCATCTCTAGACCCATGCGTTTTGCAAAGTATCTAGCACGRGCAACTCCACCGATATCTGGACTAGCGATAATTGGATTTTTAAGATTCTTAGATTTGATGTAGTGCTCAAATGTAATACTTCCATAAAGATTATCAACTGGAATGTCAAAAAAACCTTGTATCTGACCCGCATGTAAATCCATAGTAACAACACGGTCAATACCAGCTGTTTCATAAAGATTTGCAACAAGTTTAGCTGTAATTGGCACACGAGGAGCAGCCTTACGGTCTTGTCTTGCATAACCATAGTAAGGGACTACAGCTGTTATACTTGAAGCAGATGAACGCTTAAGTGCATCTGTCATAATGAGTAGTTCCATWARRTTRTCRTTTGATGGAGCACCTGTACTTTGAACGATAAATAYATCRCGACCACGAACAGACTCAGCAATTTGTACTGAAATCTCACCATCACTAAACTTTTTAATATCAGCATTTCCTAATGGTACATCAAGTACTTGACAAATCTCTTTAGCAAACTCTACACTTGCAGAACCTGCAAAAATCTTATAACCGCGCATGGCAATTCCTTATGGAGAAATAAATACCGTGATTATACAGAAATAGTGCTGAGGACTTATTAAAAGTAGAAAATTAATTAGAGTAGTTTTTGGAGCCTGATAAGTGTTGAAAGTAAAATAGCACCCTTGTCAATATGAGCACTTTTCATCTTAAGTTCGCTATCAAGTAAAAGTTCATGAAGTTTTGAGTAGGTAAATGGTTTGATTTTTATAGACTGTGTAGCTTTTTCTTCTACCACAAACTTTGGAGCAGGGTAGCCTAGAATCTCTAAAGCATTGGGTGCACCATTTACACGGATATAGATATTAAACATATATAACTGTGTAAGATAAGATGTTATGGCTGTAACTACTCGTATTTCATCTTCACCGTGTTCAAGGATATTTTTTAAGTCATCTTTGAAATCTTTTTTAAGTAGAAGCTTTTTTATGAAGTCATCTAAATTCACTTGGGCTAAACCAAAAACAAGTGAATCCACATCCTTTGTAGTGATAGGTCTATCAAAAACACGAAACTTTTCTATCTCATTACAAGAGAGTGCTACATCAGAGTTATGAATTTGTAAAAGGTGAGCAACTGTAAACTTGTCTATATTTACATTTTTTTCTTTCGCTACTTSTAGGACAATGTTTTGTGCTTCATAATCTTTAGGATGGAAAAAACGCACAGCCATARCTTTTGTTTTAGCAAAGGCTTTTTTATTGTTGTAAGTTTTATGGTCACTTCCATAGTAKGCATAMACAAAAATATTRTCAGGRTTYTTYTCACAAWARCCKARRAGYAWATCTARCTCTTTTTTAGGTACTTTYTTCTCAGATTTTATRAYRAGTATRTTTCTATCTCCAAARAGAGAACCTTGTGAGAGGTGTGCTTTTGCAGAGTTRAAGTTATACTCATCATGRTARAASKYGATGAKRTTWGCATCWTCWATWYTTGTMAKCATYTTWGTGTACATRTCTATRAGAAAGTTACTCTCTCCAAAAAAGACAAATGCATTDCTAACATTDCCACTTCGTATGGCAGTGTCAAGCTCGTTTTTATACATCKACTTTCCGGGTAACGATAGCGGATATTTTTGCACGAGCTATATCAACTGTYTCTAGTCTAATTATGACATCTTCAAACARTGARATGTCTCCGTTTGAAGTTATAAGAACTCTCGCACCAGAAATAGTGTCGTGAATCTCAGCTTTHACTTCAACTTCTGTAGCCGTGATACGAGCTTTAAACTCTTTACCTAAGTTCTCATTTGCCCATCGCGCATATTTTCTAGCCATAAATTCATTTTCTATCTTGCTTGATTCGCGCTCTTTTTCACTGATTGTCATTGCAAGGGCTTCGATATTTCTAAGAACATAAGAACCTTCTTCAGTATCTCCTGCATTTATAGCTTTGAGAAGTCTATGCACGATAAGGTCTGAGTATCTACGAATCGGAGAAGTAAAGTGTGTGTACTGCTCAAACCCCAAACCAAAGTGTCCAGAGTTGAGCGGTGCGTATCTCGCTTGCATCTGTGACTGTATGATAAGAGTATCTACCTCAGACTCTAGACCCATATCTCTAGCCTGCGTTTGAATGTTTGTAATAGTCTCTTTAGTAGAGTTTTTAATCTCTATCTGCATACCAATTCCCGCTAACTCTTGATAGAGAATTTGGAGTTTGTTTTGTGAAGGTGGCTCATGGATTCTAAATATACCTCTCTCAAACTGTGCTGCTGCTTCTTTGTTCGCTAAAAGCATACAGTCCTCTATGAGTGCATGAGATGGTGTTTCCTCAGCTTCATGTGTAGAGACTAAGTTGGATTTTTCATCTATCTTCATATCTATTTCAGTGGAATGGAAGTCATATCCTAGTTTTAAGCGTTTTATTTTTAAACTATCAGTTACATAGCGGAGTTTTGTAAGTGAGTCAAAAATCCTCTCTTCATCTGCGTTTTGTGCTTCAAGTTTGCCCTCAAAGTAAGCATCAATCTCTTCATAGTTAAAACGACGTTTAGAATGGATGAGTGCTTCATAAACTTTTGATTTTTCTACTTCTAATGTTCTAAGGTTTAACTTCATCTCAAAAACATAAGCAAGTCTATCTACATGAGGTTGCAAAGAACAGAGAGTTTCACTTAACTGTCGTGGTAACATTGGAATGGAACGATGTGGTAAGTAGATAGAAAAACTTCTGTAAATCGCTTCATTATCTAGGGCCCCAAAAGGTTTGATGTAAGCACTTACATCTGCTATGGCTACATAGAGTGTAGAGTTCTCATCATCCCAGCATATTGCATCATCATAATCTTTTGCAGTGACAGGATCGATGGTCGCAAAGTCTAAATCTCTTAAGTCTTTTCGTGATGGATGCTCGGAAGCTTTTACTGGTTCAAAGGATTTAGCAATTTTGAGTACTTCTTCTTCAAACGCATCATGTTTGTTGAATTGTGCCAGGACTATCTTTTCATCTACCAAAGGATCGGAGATATTACCAAGACATTCTAGGACTTTGTTCTCTTGGTTGTCAACTTTAAAAACATCACCTGTTTTGTATTTGTCTAATTCTTCAGATGTTAGTTCAGCCCCTATTGGAAAGTCGGTTTTTAAATCCACTAGGGCTTTGCGATTGTCTTTAAAAATAATGTAGGCGATACTGTAGCTTTGCTCTCGACCGACTATTTCGGCAATTTGAGCAGATGGCGTACCGCGTTTTCCTAAAAGTCGTTTTGCAATGATGAGGTCGCCAGCCGTAGCCAAATCTAAGTCCTCTATGAAAAGGTCACGAATATTTTCACCAATTACATTAAGGTAGGCTGTCTCTTTTTGAACAAGACCTAAAGTACCTGCACGRTACTTTGAATTAAATTTGTATTGGTTTTCTTTTTTTGTAAGATATTTTTTTGCGAGCCACTCTGAAACATGTTTCGCTTCGTTAGGTGTGATGTCTAATTCACTTACACCAAGTGTGAGTCTTATAAGGAGAGATTTCAATATATATTAAAGTGAAGCGTTTTCTATCGCTAGTTCAAAACTTGCTAAGTCTAATGAATACTTTGATATAAGGTCTTTAGCAAGTTTAGTACTCTCATCAGTGATAACACCATTCATAGGAACAGCAGTACGTACGACATGAAGAATTTGAGCAGGACGGATATCATTTTCATCTGCTTGTGCTGGGTTTGGGCAGTTTCTAATAACATCAACTAGACCCTCTTCAAATTTCCACTGTGCAAAAATAGTAGCAGATACTTCAGGAGTATCAACACCAAGAACTTTTCTCTCTGCTTCTTCTACATTACCTAAGTCTTTAATTGCAGCGGCAAACTCGTCTTGTTTACCTTCAGTAATAATTTGTTGAGAGATAAGAACCTTTCCTATTTCTACAAGAAATGCAGCAGGAGAGAGTACTCCAAGAAGTTTGTTCTCTTTTCTAATACACCATGAAGTCATAAGTCCATGTTGCTTTTTTGAAAGTGCTGAGAACATATCGTTAGTGATACCGTATGGCGCTAAGTCAAGACTAAAGCTTTTCTTGACAATACTCGCAAGTGCAAAACCACGTACAGTACCCATACCAAATAGACCAACAGCTTGAGAAATAGCATTTATTTCACGAGAAAATCCATAAAGAGGTGAATTTGCTGCTTTTAATATGTCAGCAGTAAGTAGTGGATCTTTTTCTAAGATTTTAACCATATCGTTAAAACTACTATCTGGATCTTGATACACTGCTTCTATCTGCATAGCAGATTCTGGAAGAGGTGGAAGTTGTTTTATCTTTTTGAGCATTTCTTCAGTCATAATTTCTCTCTTAATTGTTACGTATGTATAATTATAGTCATTAGATATAAATTCATACTGAATATTTACAAAAAGCTGATATTATTTTTACAAACATAATTAGAAGGAATATAAATGCAAAGAGATGCGATGTTAAGACAGTTAGGTTACGCACCAAATGATGCTTTAGTTAAGCAGTTAGAAAGTATTGAGAACAATACAAGTGGGTATGAAAAGATTCAAAAACACATCATGGACTTACATGATCATTTAAAAGTAAACAATGCTTATGTGGCACTCTCTAACTCAAAAGACTATTTTAAAATCAAAGTGGAGTCAAAAACTGCAGAACTTGCAATAGAAGCACATGAAAAAGTGCAACATTTTAGTGATAAATTTAAAGTTAAAGTGGAAAAATTAGAAAAAAAAGAGACTTACTATATTATTGGTTTTGAGCAGTAGTGAATTTTTATGCTTGAGCCTATGAGTATAGAAGGGTATGACCTCTTAGTTGAGGAGTTTAAGTACCTTTTAGAAGAAGAAAAATCAAAAGTTGCTCAGGAAAAACTTGTTGCAGCTGCGCAGGGTGACAGGAGTGAAAATGCAGACTATCATGCCGCAAAAGAGAAACTTCGCTTTATAGATAAAAGACTCTTTTATCTTAATAAAATGATTCAAAATTCTAAGATAATTGACCCCTCCCTTCACTCGCACACTAAAGTAAGCTTTGGCAGTACTGTCTCAGTCGTAAATATAGATACAGATGAAGAAGAGGTATATACCTTGTGCGGTGTTTTAGAAAGTGAACCAGAGTCTGGACTCATCTCTGTGGACTCTCCTCTGGCAAAAGCCATGATAGGTAAAGAAGAAGAGGATGAGTTTAAGGTTCCTCTTCCAAAAGGGGTAAAAGAGTTTACTTTTCATTAGAGTAGATATTGTGAACTATTTTAGTCTTTGAACAAGCATTGGGTGAAAACAATCTATTAGGAGTGGCAAAGCTTTACTCCTAATAGTCTTTAAAAGAACATTTATTCATATTTAGATATAATTAATTTTTAAAACCAAAAATTTAATTTTTAGGATTCCATGTGAGCCAACAACTAGAAAATATCGAAGAACAACTTTCAAACCATAAGTTAAGTCAAGATGACTATACACATATAAAAGAGATACTTAAGCGCGAGCCAAACCTTGTAGAACTAGGCATTTTCTCGGCTATGTGGTCTGAACACTGTTCTTATAAATCTTCAAAAGTCCACTTAAAAGGCTTTCCGACTAAAGCACCTTGGGTTATTCAAGGTCCTGGTGAAAATGCTGGTGTTATCGATATCGGTGATGGCTATGCAGCTGTATTTAAGATGGAATCACATAATCACCCTTCATTTATAGAACCATACCAAGGTGCGGCAACTGGTGTTGGTGGGATTATGCGTGATGTATTTACTATGGGTGCTCGCCCTGTAGCATCTTTAAACGCACTGCGTTTTGGTGACATTACTAAAGATAACAAAGTATCTGCACACCAACGTTACTTAGTTCGTGGTGTAACTGAGGGTATCGGTGGTTATGGTAACTGTATGGGTGTACCKACTATTGGTGGTGAAGTGAGTTTTGATGAGTGYTATAACGGTAACATTCTTGTAAATGCTTTTAACCTTGGTATCGCAAAAAGTGATGAGATTTTTCTTGGAGTTGCTGAGGGTATTGGAAACCCWGTAATGTATGTTGGTGCAAAAACAGGTAGAGATGGTCTTGGTGGAGCAGTAATGTCATCTGATAGCTTTACTGAAGAGTCAAAATCACTTCGTCCTACTGTTCAAGTAGGGGATCCATTTACAGAAAAATTGCTTTTAGAAGCTTGTATGGAACTTTTTAAGACGGATTATGTTGTTGGTATTCAAGATATGGGTGCAGCGGGTCTTACTTCATCTTCATTTGAAATGGCAGGACGATCTGGTGCTGGTATGATTATGCATCTAGATAAAATTCCTGCTCGTGAAGAGAATATGACTCCTTATGACTTTATGCTGAGTGAGTCTCAAGAACGTATGCTCTTATGTGCTAAAAAGGGTTCAGAACAAGCGATTATTGACATATTTGAAAAGTGGGATTTAGACGCGGCTGTTGTTGGTGAAGTAACTGACACDGGAAACATGGAACTTTTCTGGCACGGTGAGAAATGTGCTGAGGTTCCAGTTGACCCAGTTTCTGAAGAAGCACCTGAGTTAAACCGTCCAATGACTAAACCTGCTTATTTAGCCTCGTTAGCRTCTGTAACTATTGATGATTTTGATAAAGTTACTAATCAAGAAGCRTTTGAGAGACTTACAAAATCTATGGAAGTTGTAGATAAGTCTTGGATTTATACTCAGTATGACTCTATGGTRCAAACRAACACTATCAAAAAAGGCGGAATGCTTGATGCTTCTGTTATTCGTGTVAAAGAAAAYGGTAAAGCTTTAGCAATGTCTGCTGATTGTAATGTGCGTTTTTGTTATGTAGATCCTAAAAATGGTGGGGCAGCAGCTGTTATGGAAGCTGGCCGTAATGTTGCTATGAGTGGTGCAAGACCTCTTGCGGTAACTGACTGTTTAAACTACGGTAACCCTGAAAACCCRGAAGTTATGTGGCAGTTTGGTCAAGGTTGTCTTGGTATTAAAGAAGCCTGTGCTGCACTTACAACTCCAGTTATTGGTGGAAATGTTTCACTTTATAATGAAACAAATGGCGTTTCAGTATTCCCAACACCATCAATAGCAACAGTTGGTCTTAATGATGATCAAAACAATGTTTTAATGTCTTCATTTCAGGGTGCAGGTAATACACTGTATTTAGTGGGTGAGTCAAAGTCTGAGTTTGGTGGTTCTTTATATATGAAAGAAATTTGTGACAGAGTTGCTGGTGTAATGCCTGTTATTGATTATAAAGCGGAACTTGCACTTTGGGACTTAGTGATAGAAGCTAACAAGAAAAATCTTCTTGAGTGTGCAAAAGACGCATCTTCAGGTGGAGTTGCAATTGCACTTGCTAAAATGGTGGCTACATCTAGTCTTGGCTGTGATGTTGAGATGAGTGTATCAGATGATAGAGATATTTTTGCTGAGTCAATGAGTCGTGCTATCATCGAAGTTAAACCTGAGAACTGTGCTGCGTTTGAAGCAATGTTAGATGAGTCAATGGCAGTTGAAAAGATCGGAACTGTTGGTGGTGATTCTATTAAGGTAAATGACATAGAATTAAGTATGCAAATACTACAAGATAATTACTTCAATACATTTAAACGTGTAATTGAGCGTGATATTTAAACTAAGGAAAAGAAATGATTAAAAATATACTTGCGTTAATTGGTGCTATTGTTTTAGTAGTTGGAATTGGAGCTTATGTAAAAATGGGCTCTGCTATTTCTGGACTTGATAAAGGTGCACTTCCTGCATATATGGCTATGTTTGATGAAGTTTTAAAGAACGGAGATCCTGCAAAAGCAATGATGGTAGAGTTTGAAATAGAAGAAGATGTATCTAACGAAGATGCTGCTGAGTCTATTCATGCATTAGCTGAAGAGTATAACATGCGTATCACTGGTGACATTAAGATGTACACTAAGGCTGATGCCGCACCAGATGAAGTAAAACATGCAAGAATTTTTTCTATGTGTTCTCTTCATATCGCAAAAATATTTTTAAATCACTCTCGTTATTTTGGTGGTTTTATGCCATGTCGCGTTATGCTTGTTGAGTATGGAAATGGAAAGCGTTTTCTTGTTACTATGGATTTAGAACTTGCTATTCACGGTGGTGCTCCACTTGGAGAAGAGATGTTAGAACTAGCAACTCATGTTCAAAAAGCAATGACAGAGATTCCTGCACGTGCTGCAAAAGGTGACTTTTAGTCGCTCTCTTACTCTCTTTATAAATAAGAGAGTAACTTTTTATCTAAGACTTTTTTACTCCCAGTCACCTCTTCTATACTTTTAAAATTAAACCCAAAATTATCGTGGCAAATAACAGATTTTTCGTTTCCTCTCAAAAGAGCGTCTATTGCATTGGTTACAAATGTGTATGCCATAAGTCTATCTTTTACACTTGGGTTGCCACCACGTTGCACATGGCCTAAAATGACTACTCTAGCTTCAATTCCTACATCTTTTTCAAACCACTCTGCTACCTCTTGAGCACTCTGTTTTATACCCTCAGAAATAATAGATATAAAATATCTTCGACCATTTTTTATCTGTGATTTGAATTCTTTTGCATATGAAGAAAGTTCATACTCTATCTCTGGAATGAGACATAGTTCTGAACCTGATGTTAGGTGAGTGATAAGTGCTAAATATCCACAGTCCCTCCCCATAGTCTCAATAACAAAAGCACGAGAAAATGAAGAAGCAGTATCACGAATTGAGTCGACAGAAGTTTTAATAACATTAAGAGCCGTATCAACTCCTAAGCAGTAGTCGGTACCATTTATATCATTATCTATAGTGGAGGGTATAGCACAAAACTTTACCTTATGCTCTTTATAAAAGGTATGAAGCCCTTTAAACGTTCCATCCCCGCCAAGCACCAAGAGCATGTCAATGTTTAAGGCATCTAGGTTTTTTTTGGCGATAGCGCGAAACTTTGATTGCATAAATCGTTTACTTCTTGCACTTCCTATTTTGGTACCACCGCGAGTAATAATTCCAGATACGTCAGAGTAAGTAGCTTCTTTTATATTGTTGTCTATTAAACCCTCGTATCCATCATAAATAAAAAAAGGTGTCAGTCGCTTTTCTTTTGCATACTCAACAAATCTTTTAAGCGCAGGATTCATTCCGGATACATCGCCGCCAGAACATAAAATTGCTATGTTTTTCATTACTGTTTTCCTAACTCATTTCTAAAAATTTCAAACTCTTTTGCCGGAACTGGTTTAGAGTAGTAGTAGCCTTGAATTTCATCACAGCCTTGTTCTTGTAAGTACTCGAGTTGGCCAGTTGTCTCAACACCCTCTGCAATGGTTACAAGACCTAAACCTTTTGCCATACTAATGATAGAGTGTACAATAGCTTTATCATCGGCATCTACAGTAATGTCTCGCACAAATGATTGGTCTATTTTAATCTTGTAAACTTGAAATTTTTTGAGATAACTTAAAGAAGAATAGCCAGTTCCAAAATCATCAATGGACATTCTAATACCTTTAGAATGAAGGTGATTCATAGTCTCAATTACCTTGTCGGGATTTTTCATTGCTAAATTTTCTGTTAGTTCTAGTTCTAAATATTCTGGAGAAAGAGCATTTTCTTGTAAAATATCTTCAATAATTTGAGCAATATTTGGAAGATTAAACTGTAGAGCAGATATATTAACAGCAATGATTATTGGTTCATTTCCTTCTATCATCCACTGTTTTATCTGTGCTGTTGCAGTTCTTAATACCCACTCCCCAATAGGAAGAATCAGTGCATTTGCTTCAGCAATAGGAATAAATTCATCAGGAGCTACAAACCCAAATGTAGGATGTTTCCATCGAAGAAGCGCTTCAGCACCAATAAGTTTTTGACTCTTTGTTGCAATTTGCGGTTGATAATAAACTTCTAACTCTTCTCTTTGTATGGCAGTATGGAGGTCATTAGAAAGTTGTAAATGTCGTAATGATGTCTCATGCATTGTTTGTGTATAAAAGTGATACCTATTTTTCCCATCTTCTTTAGCTCTATACATTGCAGTATCTGCATTTTTTGCTAGTACTTCTATATTTTTCCCATCATCTGGATAGACACTTATACCAATAGATATAGTGGTATGGAGCTCTTGACCCTGGTACTCAAATGGTTTTTTAATAGTATTTAAGAGTTTATTTGCTATTTGTGAGGCTGCTGTTACATCTGTATTTGGAAAGAGTAAAATAAACTCATCCCCACCTTGACGAGCTACAGTATCTTCTTCCCTAATTGCTTCTTTTAGACGCTGTGCAATCTCAATTAGCAGTGCATCACCAGTAGAGTGTCCTAATGTGTCATTTATCTCTTTAAAATTATCTAAATCAATAAACATAAGAGCGAAATTTTGCTCGTTTCTTTGTGAAAGCTGAAGAGTTTGTTTGAAATACTCTTCAAAGAAGGAACGGTTTGCTAACTGAGTGAGAGAATCATAATGTGCAAGTTCGTAAATATGTTCCATATCCTGCTTTCGCAATTTCTCTTTTGCAAAATTATCTAAAGCAAAATTAATATCAAGATTCATCTCTTGTAAAAGTTTTTTTGCATCAACATTAAAAAGCTTTTTAGAACGAGAATATATAGTGAGAACAGCGATTACTTTTTCATTTTCGAGTAAAGGAACTCCTACAACACTTACTAAATTAAACTCTTTAGCATATTTGTGCCAAGGTGAAGTACTAAGTGAACTCTGAAAATGCATAAAGTATTGCATTTCTCTTTTTAAATAGGCTTGTCCTGCAGGTCCTTTTGAATTTGTATTGTTTTGCTCAATTGACAAATGAAGCTTGTTAACATACCCACTGGCTTTACCAGACACACTTACAATGTCTATGTTTTTGGTATTTTCATTAACCAAACCAATCCATGCTAGTTCAAAGCCACCATATTTTACCGTATCTGAGCAGATAGAGTCGAAAAGTTCTTGTTGGTGTGTTGAGTAGATGATAGCTTGATTACACTGACTGAGTAATGAATAAAGATTACTAATATGTTGATTTTTTTCTAGGAGTGCTTGAAGTTGAAGCTGTGCTTTACTCAAAAGAGCATATATACTATTTATTGATTTATGTGTAATTATCTCTGTATTAAAATTCCCTTGACCAATATGTGTGAGTTGTGTATGGATTTTTTGGAGTGGTGCCCCTAAAATATYAAAGGTTGTCTTCTTGAGTCGCCATAATAAAAAAAGTAAGATTAGAATGTTAAAGCCTAATATGACTTGGAGTATTCTTGTGAGTATCTGTGCATGATATGCTTTTTCATTTATTCTCGTCTTTACAAGTTGTGTAAACTCAGTAATAGGTAGCATGATGGCTTTTTTTACTTTATGGTATTTTTCATCATGAAGTATTTCAATTGCTTTTTCTTGTGCTTCAGGAGATGTAGAGTTATGCTCAATAAGTTGCATAGCCTTATACTCAAGTTTGGTGAGTTGATCAGAATTTTGTTTTGCTTTTTCTAGCATGTCAAACTCTTCTTGAGTAAAACCTGTGTTTTTCATTCTTTGAAGTAGAGAAAGAGAGTTCTGCTGGTTGGGATATGGACGTTTGTCATCAAGCATCACTAAGTCCCAGTAAATACCCTCATAATGTAAAGGTCGAGCATGTTCTCCGTTACGAATATCCAAAATTTCGAGATAATGTTCTTTGTATAGAGGATTTTTCGTAACAACATAACTGCGAACCATAYGAGTCAAATCATCAGAAGATTGACGAAGTTCATAAGAGAGCTTAAAAAAGTTGAGTCTAAAGTGGTTTTGCTTTTCTATCTCTTTTTGGGCAAAAGAATAGAGTACGAAAAATATAACGAGAAGAAAAGACGCTAAAAATACTTGAACAATATTTCTGTCAATATTATAGAGAGATTCTTCACTGTTAGGCATCATTCCTCTTTTACTCATTAGGATATCCGTTATTATAACATAATGCTATTAAGTAAAATATTCATCAATAGCTAAGCTTTTTAGACACGAAGTGTTGCAAGTAATCGTTTTGAATGCAGAGGAAGTTCTAATGCATTTTGTATAGACTTGCAGACTATGTCACTTGCTAAAAGTGCTTGTGTGGCACATCCTTCACCACCTAAAACAGCGATGCCTACCTGAGCCGTTTGAAGCATTTTTTTGTCGTTGTTTCCATTGCCGATTGCGAGAGAAATATCTGCACCAAGGCTATCAATATAATCTTTTTTTTCCCCAGTATGGTCTTGTGATTTAAGTATATGAAGTTTTATGTCATATGCTTTAATTTGCTCTTTTACACTACCAAACGTATCAGCTGTTATTACATGCAGCGTGTAGTTTTTTGTGAGTTCTTCTAATAAAGAGTGAATTTCTTTTTTTAAAACACCGTCTTTTGCGATAGTACCATTGTAATCAAGGACGATATGCTCAATATTTGTGTACATTTTTCTCCATTAAGTACCCTCTTACTCTAAAGAGATATGATGGTACAAATTATTTGAGGATATTATACATTATGAAAGATATAAAACTAACACAATACTCACATGGGGCTGGATGTGGTTGTAAAATATCACCAAAACTACTAGACTCAATCTTAAAAAGTAACAGAAAAAGTATAGTATATCCAGATTTACTTGTTGGAAACAGTACAAAAGACGATGCGGCTGCGTTTGATCTTGGCAATGGTACTTCAGTACTCAGTACAACTGACTTTTTTATGCCTATTGTCGATGATCCTTTTACGTTTGGTCGCATAGCTGCCACAAACGCTATTAGTGATATTTACGCAATGGGCGGTAAACCTCTTATGGCTATCTCAATCTTTGGCTGGCCTATAGATAAACTGAGTGAAGATGTTGCTCGTGAAGTGATAGATGGCGGTCGTGCAGTATGTGAAGAAGCAGGTATCCCTCTCGCAGGCGGACATAGCATAGATTCTCCTGAGCCTATTTTTGGACTAGCAGTCACAGGCATAGTGGAAAATAAAAACCTTAAACGAAACGATACAGCAACAGCTGGATGTTCACTCTTTTTAACTAAAGCATTAGGTATTGGCATCCTGACAACAGCGCAAAAACAAGAAAAAATTGAAGATGGTGATATAGATGTAGCCGTGGACGCAATGTGTGAATCAAATAAAATCGGTTATGAAATAGCACAACTTCAAGGTGTTAAAGCAGTTACTGACGTAACAGGTTTTGGATTATTGGGTCATCTTAGTGAGATATGTGAGGGAAGTTCTATAAGCGCAGTGATAGAGTATGACAAGATACCAACTCTAAAAAATGTGAAAAAGTATCTAGCAATGGGTTGCGTACCTGGTGGAACTAACCGGAACTTTGAGAGTTATGGGCATAAAATAGGCTCCATGACACAGGAACAACAAAACATTTTATGCGATGCACAGACTTCAGGTGGTCTCCTTTGCGTTGTAGAAGAGGAAAGTGTGCTAGAATTTTTAGAGATTACAAAAAAAGCAGGCTTAGACTTAGAAGCTATTGGTAAAACTGTGCAAAGCACTACTAATCTTGTAGAAGTTATTTAGTGTCAGACCTACTAACAGATGATTTTCGCTCTATTGTTTTAAATAACACGGACTTACTAGATGTAAGAGCTGACATAGAGTATGTCAAAGGGGCATTTGTAACTAGTGCAAACATCCCAATACTTAGTGATGAAGAACGCCACCTTGTAGGTACGGAGTACAAAAAAAATGGACATGCAGCCGCTGTACTTCTAGCCCAAAATCTGATTAAAGAAGAGGGCAAACAAGAAAGAGTCACGCAGTGGTTGGAGTATCTTGATTCTCATCCAAATGCACTACTTTATTGTTTCCGTGGAGGAGAACGTTCAGGTATAGCTCAGGCTTGGCTCAAGGAATCTGGTAGAGATATAGTAAGACTCAAAGGTGGATACAAAGCCTTTCGTAATTTTTTGATGGAAGAAAGTCTTCGTATAAGTAAAGCACACAAAACAATAATTATTGGTGGTTATACGGGTTCAGGTAAAACCATTCTTTTAAATAAGATAAAAAATTCTATAGACTTAGAAGGAATCGCCAACCATAAGGGTTCTTCATTTGGAAATAATGTTTCAATACAACCTTCGCAAATTAACTTTGAAAATAATTTAGCATATCAACTTATCCAATCTGAAGCAAAACAATATAAAGAGGTTGTGATAGAACATGAGAGTCACAATATCGGTCGAGCTTTTATTCCTAAAGAAGTCTACCTTAATCTTATGGATGGCGAGATGATTATTTTAGAGCGTCCAATCACTGAGAGAATTATGGTTAGTTATGACGAGTATGTACTTAAAGCTCAAGAAAATTATATTATGACATACGGGGATGCGGGTATAGCGAAATGGACCGAGGATGTGAGCAAGGGTCTAAGTAAGATAAAAAAACGTCTAGGCGATGAAAACTATAACGATATAAATACGATTTTCATATCTGCTAGCGATGCACAAGATACAGCTCAAAAAGAGGAACTCTATAAGAAGTTTATCGGAGAGTTGCTAGAGAAGTATTATGACCCTATGTATCAGTTTCAAATAGAGAAAAGTACCATCCCACTTCTCTTTAAAGGAAATGAAGAAGAAATCATGGAGTTTTTACAAAGAAGAGCTTCTTAAAAAAGAGCTATTTTCATGAAGACGTAATCTCTTTTAAGATAAAATTGCGAAATTATTTAAACATAGAACTTTCAAGGAAATGGCATAATGAAAAGAGCATTAGTAAGTGTAAGCGATAAAGCGGGAATTGTTGAGTTTTGTAACTCTTTAGTGAAAAATGGCTATGAGATTATTTCAACTGGCGGAACATATAAGAAGTTAGTTGAAGCAGGAATAGCGGCTATAGAAATTGATGAAGTGACAAAGTTCCCAGAGTGTTTTGAAGGGCGTGTTAAAACTTTAAATCCTTATGTTCATGGTGGAATTCTTCACCGTCGTGATAAACAAAGTCACCTTGACCAAGCCAAAGAACTTGGCGTTGAGTCAATTGACCTTGTATGCGTAAATCTTTACCCTTTTAAAGAGACTATTCTTAAAACTGATGATTTTGAAGAGATTATTGAAAACATTGACATCGGTGGACCAGCTATGGTTAGGAGCGCTGCTAAAAACTTTGATGCTGTTGTCATCGTTACAAAHGTDGAAGAYTACGCTGAAGTAATTGATGCWATTGAAAATGAAAAAAACACAAAAGATTTCCGTCGCGGTTACATGATAAAAGCTTACGAGCATACAGCAGCCTATGACTCAATGATAGCTAACTACATGAATGAGCGTTTTAACGAAGGTTCTGGTGAAAAGCAGTTTATCGTTGGAAATAAAGTTATGGATACTCGTTATGGTGAAAACCCTCATCAAAAAGGTGCACTTTATGAGTTTGACCAACACTTTACAAACAACTTCACAACACTTAAAGGTGAAGCGAGTTTTAACAACTTAAATGATCTTAACGGTGCGGTGAAAATTGCAGCTGCATTTGGTGATGAGAATGCTGTGTGTATCTCTAAACATGGTAACCCTTGTGGGGTAGCTGTAAAAGAGACACTATTAGAGTCTTACATAGAAGCTCTTAAATGTGACCCHGTATCGGCATTTGGTGGTGTTGTAGCTGTTAATGGCACAGTGACAAAAGAGCTAGCTGAGAAGATGAATGAGATTTTCTTAGAAGTTGTTATCGCTGGTCGTATCACTCCTGAAGCTCAAGAGATCTTTGCTAAGAAAAAACGTATTAAACTTTTTGAGATGGGTGCTGATAAGCTTATTATTGGAAGTGATAAAAAAGACTTTAAACATATTAACGGTGGATTTATTTTTCAAGATGCAGACAAAGTTGGTGAAGACGAAGTGAAAAATGCTAAATTAGTTTCAAAAAACAGTGCAACAGAACAAGAAATGAAAGATTTAGAGATGGCTTATAAAATAGCTTCTTTAACAAAGTCTAACTGTGTTGTTTATGTTAAAAACTCTGCTATGGTAGCTGTTGGCATGGGTATGACTTCTCGCGTTGATGCTGCTCAATGTGCTTTGAAAAAAGCAAAAGACATGGGTCTTGACGTAACAGGTGCAGCTTTAGCATCTGAAGCGTTCTTCCCGTTCCGTGATAGCATCGATGCAGCGGCTGAGGCTGGTGTCAAAAATGTAATCGAGCCTGGTGGAAGTATCCGTGATCAAGAGATTATAGACGCTGCCAACGAGTTTGGCATGAGTCTTTACTTCTCAGAAGTTCGTCACTTCCTTCACTAAAATAAAAATAGCGACGTATTTGCTTCGTCGTACCCCAAGGGCACTTCTTCCTTGGGTCAGGGCGAAAGCTCGTCATGTGCAGTAGCACACTTCCTCATTATGCTTCTCACAACTACATCACTCTTTTAATTTTATAATAATTTTTTGATTTTCAACCTTGATTGACATAGACTCAACTCTTGTGATATAATTCCACTAAAATATTAATAACTATATATATAAATATAAAAGGAAATACGAGTGGCAAAATCATTATACACAACATTAGAAATTAGCGAGAGCGCAAGCGAATCAGAGATAAAAAAAGCATATAGAAAATTAGCGCGCCAGTACCATCCGGATGTAAACAAAGATCCAGCAGCAGAAGAGAAGTTTAAAGAGATAAATAGTGCATATGAAATACTCAGTGATAAAGAGAAAAAGCAACAGTATGACATGCAAGGTGACTCAATGTTTGGTGGTCAAAACTATCACGACTTTTCTCGTAGTCATGGTGGAGCGGGTTCTGGAAGTATGGAAGATATACTCCGTGAGATGTTCGGTGGTGCTGGAGGTGGGGGTAATCCATTTGGCGGTGGTGGTTTTGGTGGCGGAGGATTTGGGCAAGAAGTAAACCTTGATATGGAAACTAAAGTTACTATTCCTTTTGTAGTTTCTATTCTCGGTGGAAGCCATTCGGTCGCTGTAAATGGAGATAGATTTGACATTAAAATTCCCGCTGGAGTAAATAGTGGTGAGAAGATGAGAGTTAAAGGAAAGGGTCATGCTCAGGGTGGTAGAGTCGGTGATCTTTTCTTAAAAATTACGGTTGCTTCAAGTCCAGATTATGAAAGAGAAGGGGATGACTTAGTTAAAACTTTTGATGTTCCTCTATCCGCTGCACTTTTTGGTGAAAAAATAGCGATAGAAACACTAGAAAAAGAGATCAAACTCAAAGTTCCACAAAACACAAAAAATGGACAGCGTTTTCGTGTAAAAGAGATGGGTGCAATGAACCGTAAAACAAAAACTCGCGGTAACCTCTACTTAAAAGCAAATATAGTTTTACCAAATATTGACGATTTAGATGAAGACTTGGTAGAGATGATGAAAGAGAAACTTCCTAAGGAGTAAGAGATGATACATAATTATGATGAGCCAGTTTATCTAATAAGTATAGTATCAAAGATACTTGACATACACCCACAAACACTGCGTCAGTATGAGCGTGAAAATCTCATCTGTCCATCGCGTTCAAATGGTCGTATAAGACTCTATTCTCAACGTGACATTGACAAGATAAAGCTTATTCTGCGTTTAACTCGTGAACTAGGTGTTAATCTTGCCGGTGTTGATATTATTCTGCGTTTAAAAGGAAATGTTGATGCGATGGAAAAAGAGATAGCGGAACTTAGACATGAGGCTAACCGTGCAACAAACGCATACTCAGTCTCACCAGACAAAGCCCTTGTTACAACTCGCAGTGTTTATGAAATGATTATATTTCAAGACTAAAGTAAGTAGTTTTTACTTACTCTTGAAGTCTTTTTATATCTGCTCCRACACCYTCTARYTTTTTYTCTARRGYRTCATATCCACGGTCTAGGTGATAGATACGGTGTATATTTGTCTCTCCGKTTGCTACAAGTGCYGCTAAAACAAGTGCTGATGAAGCTCTTAAGTCTGTTGCCATAACATCAGTYCCGCTCAGTTTTGTTTTACCMTTAACAGTTGCTGTATGACCATTAAGCGTTATSTCGGCACCCATACGTTGGAGCTCACTCACATGCATAAAACGGTTTTCAAAAAGTCTYTCTTCAATGATAGAAACACCATCGGCTTGCGTGGCTAACGCCATAAACTGTGCTTGCATATCTGTTGGAAACGCAGGGTACTCTTGAGTGATGATTTTAACTGCTTTTATGTTTTTTGCTGGATGAATAGTTATAGTATCCTCAGTGAGTGTAAAACTGCTTCCCATCTCTTCGAGTTTAGATAGAACAGCACCTAAGTGTTTTGGTTCTACATTTGTCAGTGTAATTTGTGACTTTGTTATAGCACCCGCACAAAGATAAGTCCCAGCTTCAATACGATCAGGAATAATACTAAAATCAACGATGTCTATAAGCTCTCCAGCTGTTCCGTGTATAGTCAGTACAGCTGTTCCTATGCCCTCTATCTTAACACCACTTTCATTAAGTACTTCACAGAGTTGTACTACTTCAGGTTCACGTGCTGCATTTGTGATAGTTGTTTTACCATTTGCGAGGGCTGCTGCCATCACGATATTTGCCGTTCCTGTTACTGTTATCTTATCAAAGATGATGTTACAGCCTTGAAGACCTTTTGGTACTCTAGCTTCAATATAACCAGCTTTTATCTCTATCTGTGCACCCATTTGCTCTAAGGCTTTGAGGTGCAAATCAATAGGGCGCTGACCAATAGCGCAACCACCAGGAAGAGAGACCTCACAATGACCAAAACGTGCAAGAATTGGACCTAGTACTAAGATGGAAGCACGCATGGTCTTTACGATGTCATAAGTCGCTTTAGTCTCATGTAGGGGTTTTGTATCTACAACAACCTTTTCATCTAAAAAAGAAACATCTGCACCTAAGTTTGTTAAAAGTTTGAGAAGTGTTTTTATATCAACCACTTGAGGTAAGTTTTTGATGTTTACACTGTTTTTTGCGAGGATAGTCATCGCGATAAGAGGAAGAGATGCATTTTTTGCACCTGAGATGTTGATAGTACCTGAGAGTGAATCAACACTCTGTGCTTTTAAGTAGTCCATATGTCTCTTTAGTTAAAAATTATTTATGTCATTATATCTAATTAATTTTGATATAATTTTAATAACTAATGTGTAGAGGAAATAGTGATGAGTTCTGCTTTAGATAGATTAAAAAACCTTACAAATAAAATATCGAGTTATGAACTCACACGTAAAAATAATCTAGTTACTCTTAGAGAGTTATTTGTTGAAGTAGGCATAGACAAAAAGATAGATACATTTGAAGAACTTTTTTTGTTTAAGGCTATTAACCTCTCAGGTGCTTCACTCTTAGAAGAAAACTTAGGTGAGGTAAAAGAGGGTAAGTACTTACAAGTCTTAGCAATTAGTTATGATAAAAATGAAAAGGTTAAGAGTAAAAATACTTCACTTGCTTATTTTGGTAGAGTTGAGAATGTTACGTGTGACTTTAAAGATAGAGTAGTAGAGTTTATCATTCGATATAGATTTGAGAAGAGTTTTATAACTCTAGAGCATTACAATGGTATGCTGAGTGATTTTGGAACAAAGAGTGAGTAGGTTTTATTTATATACCTGGTTACATTGGGTCCTGCGTTTAACATTTAGCAGTGTCTTGTCTGCTCTAGTTTTAGCTACTCTTATCAGTGCATATTTATATGTCTCACAAGGAATGCAGCCTATCACACTAGAAATAAGAGAAGCTCTCTTTGATATAACAAAGTTTTGGTTTGTAATCCTTTGGAGTCTAACACTCTTACTTTTTTTATTTAGAACACTAAAAAGTGTGTTTAACAGCTGTTTTAATAACTATAAACTGCAACTCCTCACTTGCCCTAATGAAGGAAAAACAGAAGTTATAGAAGAAGTGGGTTATGGTGATTTAGTAAAGGTCTGGAGAAAGTGGTTTATGCTTATTATTTGGCTCGTTGGTGCACAGATGATAATAGCATTGGTACTGACATATGCTTTTAGTTCTTATGACGCTGTTTTTGATTGGTTTAACATTTATGTTTTATATGCTTTTATCTTAGTTGCAGGGTACTTCTCTTTTATGATACTCAGTAGTAGATGTAAACGGGTAAGGTTAGTGAAATGCTAATTTTTTTTGATACTGAAACTACAGGACTTAGTACCGAGGACGTTATCTGCTCTGTAGCATTTGTCGATGATGACACTTATGCGTATGAGTTAATGAACGAAGGTAAAAAGATATCTGCTGAAGCCTCAAGTATACACCATATAACAAATGAGATGATAAAAGACACAAGTACATTTAAAAAGAGTAGTGTTTATAAATACTTAGAGATGCACAATACAGATGAAAACACTCTTGTAGCACATAACGTCCAGTTTGATTTAGAGATGCTAGCTAGAGCTGATTTTATATGGAAGGGTGGAGTGATAGACACACTGCGAGTAAGTAAACATCTTATAAGGGAGTGCGAAGGCTTTTCCCTGCAACTCCTGCGTTATGAGTTAAAACTTTATAGGGGAGAAGAAAAGCTCAAAGAACACTATGGAATTAAAGATGCTTTAGTTGCACATAATGCTTTAAGTGATGCACTTGTTACAAAACTTCTCTTTTTATATCTTAGCGATATGGCAAGTATAGAAGAAATGCACTCTCTTAGTTTTAAAGAGGTACTTTTAGAAAAGTTCTCGTTTGGTAAGCATAAAGGTAAGTATATAGAAGAAGTATGCATAAACGATACTTCCTATGCTCGGTGGTTACTTAACAGTGACACTGATGAAGATGTAAAATATAGTATAAACCATTATTTACAAGGAAATGTATGAAAATAGCCGCACAGTGTAGTTCACCACTTTTGCAAAAGTCTTTAGAACTATTTTTAGATAAATACTTAAGCACTTATAATAAGTGTGACATTGTAGTGCGAGATGAACCTTGTTTAGACGATGAACGTTGTTTTTATATAGGGAGTGATGAAAAAGCAGATTTGAAAAAACCCTTTTCAAAATCGCAGCTTATTTTAGCTTTAGAGAAGCGTTATGCTATCTTAAATCCTCAAAGCGAGAGTGGTAGTGAAGATAGTTCACAAAGACAAGATCCCGCGATGGACTTTGATATTTTAGAAAAACGTATAGAGTCTTTAACACAAGAGTACCAATCAAATATAATACGAGCAGTAAAAGCATTTTATGAAAAATAATAGTAAAAAATTTACAAAAAAAATCATTAGTGGAAAGTTTAAGGGTAAAATCCTAAAACTACCAAGTAAAACAACTACCAGAAGTTCAAAAACAATAGTTTTAGAATCTTTTTTTAATACATTGCAGTTTGAGATAATAGACTCCAATTTTGTTGAGGTCTTCTCAGGTAGTGGTTCTATAGGTTTAGAAGCACTTAGTCGTGGGGCTAAAAGTATACAGTTTATGGAAAAAGACAGAGATGCACTGAGGACACTTAAAGAGAATATCTCACAAACCGATCCAAGTGCTTGCAGCGTTTATGGTGGAGATAGTTTTACTAATATCAAGGCAGTAGTTTCAAAGCTCAAGAAAATGGATGAAGATGCCTACTTCTATGTGGATCCTCCTTTTAGTATTCGTGAAGGTATGGAAGAGATTTATGATAAAACTATGAATCTAATAAAGTCTTTACCAAAAGAATCTGTAAAAATGATTATTATTGAGCACATGACAGGTTTAGAAATAGATGAGAACATAGGTGCRTTTCACATCATAAAAAGTAAAAAGTTTGGAAATACAAGCTTAACTTACCTCGGCTGGGAVTAAAGTGGAATAAATATTGCTATTTCTTGAGTAATTCAAGGATTATAATGAAATATTTTTTACTCTCACTTCTTTTTCTATCAGCACTAAATGCAACTAAAATCAATGATGTATCAAACATTGTTGGTGTGAGAGAAAATCAACTTATTGGTTATTCTCTTGTAGTGGGTTTAGAAAAAACAGGTGATGGTACAACTTCTAAGTTTACATTACAGTCAATTTCAAATATGTTAAAAGCTATGAATATTGATATGAACCCAATTGATATTAAGTCTAAAAATGTTGCAGCGGTTGTTGTAACTGCGACAATGAAACCATTTGCAAGACAGGGTGATAAGTTTGATGTAACTGTCTCTTCTATAGGTGACGCAAAATCGCTTGAGGGTGGAACACTTCTTATGACTCCTTTAAAAGGGGTTGATGGTAAGATATACGCACTGGGACAAGGGGCTGTGAGTATAGGTGGAAGAAACTCTAGAGGTGGTGCAGCTACTCATCCAACAGCTGGAATTGTATTTAACGGTGGTTTTATTGAGCGCGAGATAAATATTAATCTCTTTAACCAAGAGTATGCGACACTTTCATTGAAAGAAGCAGACTTTAAAAATGCAGTAGCCGTACAAAAAGCGATAAATAGTTTTTATAATACACAAATAGCAGTAGCAACTGACTCAAGAAGTGTAAAACTCAAATGTCCCCAAAATCGTTCAATGATAGAGTTTTTAGCAGAAGTTCAAGATATTGATATGAATTACCGACCTAAAAATAAAATCATAATTAATGAGAGAACTGGAACAATTGTAGCTGGTGTAAATATTGAGATTAAACCAATTATCCTTACGCATGGTGATATAACTATAAAAATAGTTGAGCAAAAAGTTATTCTTTCACCTGATGGCGCAATTAGAATTGATAAAGATTTAGTGATAGGACTTAATGAAAATGAAGTGTATACAAAAGAGGGTACAACAACAGTTGCAAACCTTGTGAGATCACTTCAAAAGATGGGTGCTTCTCCAACAGACATTATCTCTATACTTGAGGCTATGAAAAGTGCTGGAAGCATAGTGGCTGATTTGGTGGTGATGTAATGTACGGGATGAACAGCATAACAAATACAGCACAATTAACAATGCAAAATACAAATATCCCTAAGATAAATGAAAATGCAGATGACAAAGAACTTCGTGCTCAGACTGATGCTTTTGAAGCTGTCATCATTAAGATGTTAATGGATAACGCAGCGAAGAACGATAGTGATGTTTTCTCATCTCAAAAAGATCCAGGAGATAAAATATACAAATCAATGTACAGAGATGAACTCTCAAAAGCGAGTGCAGGGGGCTTTGGTTTTTCACAAATGTTATATGAGTATTTAAGTCGAGAAAAGTGAGTAAATGTACTCAAGTAAATGAAGAATTTGCCGATATAGAAGTATAAAGGACAAATTATGATTTCACAAACAAATGGTTCTGCTATTGCTGCAGCTTATCCAAGCAAAGCTAGCGATGTAAAAGAACAAAAACAGACTGCAACTGTCTCATCTCATAGTGAGGCTAGTAAGGTTGATGAACTCAAAAAGTCAATAGACTCAGGTGAGTACAAAGTAGATATTGAAGCCTTATCTCAAAAGATGGCGGATTCTTTACTTTAAAAATATAAAGTAAAACAGGAGTTAGATATGTTATCACATTATTTACAAAATGCCTTAAGTGATTTAAGGGATATAATTAACATTACAAAATCCGACATAGAAGATATAAAAAAAGCTGAGCATGCAACTCAGTTTGACAGATTGTCACTTAAAGAAGAAAAACTAAAAAGTTTTGAAGCAAAAAAAGCAATAATAGACCATGAAATATCTTCTTTAATGACATCTAACCCTGATACAGAACTACCAGACCTCCTCAATAAAGAACAACACATACTACTAGAAGAGCTCAAAGTCGAACTCAATAATTTAAGAGAAGTAAATAAGCAGTATGCAAAATTTGTTTTACTCGTAAGTAATTTGTACAATACATTTTTAGAAAGACTCGTTCCTACAGAGATGCAAGGGTATAATAAAGTTACTGCAAAAAGTGCATCRATTTTAGAAGTGAGAGTGTANNANGATGCCTTCAATTTTTAATAGTCTAAGCATCGGATACAGTGGTTTAAACGCAGCTCAGRTTGGRATAAATACCACTGGTAATAATATCACAAATGCAGARGTAGAAGGTTACACTAGAAAAAGAGTGATTCAATCAGCACAAACACCACTKTTTTCWGGTGCTGGAAATRTTGGTAATGGTACAAAAATTGTAGATATTCAAAGAGTTTTTGATAATTTTGTTTTTGATAGATATACAAATATATCTGCAGATAAAGAGTATACTGAATTTACAGAAAAAACCTTAGAAGAGTTGTCCACATACTTCCCAGAAATAGATGGTGTAGGTATTAAAGCAGACTTGACTGAYTWCTATAAYATGTGGCAAACTCTAGCRGATAATCCAGATAATGATGCTATCAAAGTTGCATTAGCACAACAAACGGASACTCTTRCAAAGCATATAACACAAACACAARATCAAGTGACTGCTTTACAAGAAAATATGAATAATCAACTTGAGGTAAATATTAATCAAGTGAATACAATCATAAAAGAAGTGGCTTCACTCAATACTTCCATTGATTCAGCAGAGGCAGGTGATGTTTATACCGCAAATGATTTAAGAGATAGAAGAAATGTACTTGAACGTGACTTATCAAGACTCATCGGTGCAAAAACAAATAGAGGTCAATTAGAAGCAAATATACAAGTTGATAGTAATTCAAATACAAAAACCGGAAGTTATACCATCAGTGTAAATGGTTTTAATATTGTAGATGGTGGTACTTACCATCCCATAAATATCTCAAATGTAAATACAAGAAATGGTTTTTATGAGGTCTCATATGAGCGCCAAGATGGTGTACTTATTCCTATGGAGGAGTCCTTATCTGGTGGTAAAATTGGTGCAATTTTAGACCTTCGTGGTGGTACTATTGATTCTACTACAGGTGTACCTTTGGATGGAACTGTTCAAAAAGTCGTAGCACAAATGGATGCTTTTGCTAAGGGACTCATTGAAGCAACAAATAACCTCTATGCTTCAGCGGCAACTACAAAAATGGATTCGAATCCTCAAACGGTTAATTCTACTAGTTCATTAGTAAGTTCAGATTTAAATATAAATGAGGGTGCATTTGATTTAATTGTTTATGACATWGATGGAAATGAAGTTGCGAGAAGAAGTRTCAATATTGATGTAGCWACATCAATGAGTGGAGGAATTAACTCTAACTCAATYSAGGGWCARATWKWAGCTAATAAAGATGATAACAATGATGGMARTGCYAATAATRATATAGATGAYTTTTTAACKTWTAACTTTCAACAATCTGCAGATGGGATTACAAGACTTGAACTCTCAATGAAAGCACTTTCGGAGTCAAGAGGATATACATTTTCTTTAGAAGATACATTAACTACTCCAAGTTATAGTTCAGGAACAAACTTTGCCGGTGCCTTAGGTTTAGGAAGATTCTTTGATGGTGACAATGCAAGTAATATAAACTTAAACTCTAGTTTAAAAGACAATCCTACAGGCATAATAGCAGGTACCTCAGGTACAGCGGGAGATAATAGAGTAGCCCTAAGTATGGTACAACAGCAGTTTGAGTCATATGCTTTTGAAGTAGGTAGGGACTCATATGATACTACTATTTATGGGATGTTTGATATAACTGCCACTTTTGTTGGAATATCTACAAATGCAGCTATAAGTAAAAATGAGACGACATCAGTACAGTACAGTGCAGTAGAACTAGAATATTTTTCTGTTTCTAAGGTAAGTATTGATGAAGAATTGACTAACCTTATCAAATATCAAACTGCATATGGTGCCGCAGCTAAAATCATTACAACTATAGACCAGATGATGCAAACACTTTTAGGAATTAAACAGTAGTTGTTATGCCAAAATTTAGCATATTTATACTTCTTTTTATTTTTATTTTTTGTTTTTTTGGTGGCTTTTTTTATCTGAATGATGCTTTTACTCTTCATAGTCGTGATATCCTCCTAGCACCTTCATTTGATTATTTCCTTGGCACCGATAGGTTAGGTCGTGATATATTTGCACGCTTGATGGAAGGTGGTAAAGTTTCTCTTATTATCGGAGTGGGAAGTGCTTTTATAGCTTCATTTTTAGGACTTATACTTGGCTCAATTGCAGGGTACTTTAGAGGAAATATTGATAAGGCCTTTATAGTCACAGTAGATCTTTTTTTAACTTTTCCTACATTTTTTTTACTCTTAGCTCTTGTGAGTTATGTAAATGCTTCAGCATGGGTGCTCATAGTTATTATATCTATCACAGGTTGGATGACAACTGCTAGACTTATTCGCTCAGAAAGTTTTAAAATCACCTCACAGCCCTATATHAAGATACTCAATATCGCAAAAGTTAAAAAGGTGAAGATACTTTTTAAGTACTATGCTCCGATACTAGCACCCATATATTTTGTAAGTTTTACCTTTGGTGTTGGTGGTGCAATACTTGCTGAGTCAGGTCTAAGTTTTTTAGGCCTTGGTATAGTTGCACCACAGATGAGCTGGGGTACTATACTTAGTGGTGGTAAAGATGTGGTTGAGATAGCATGGTGGGTGAGTTTCTTCCCAGGTCTTATGATATTTTTAGTGACATTTAGCCTTATAAATATTTCAAACTATCTCCAACAGATTACAAACAAAAAACAGATACAAAACTAAAGGACAAGTATGGGGGAAAGTAGCTATGCAAGAAAATAGAGTAGGGTATTTATTTATTGTGATGGCAAGTATTGTCATTGTGCTAACAGGAATTAAAAGTGCATCAGATGTTTTAGTTCCCTTTTTACTTTCACTTTTCATAGCGATAATTTTATCGCCATCTTATAACTACATAAAGTCAAAAAAAGTACCTGAGGGTATAGCCTTGTTACTTGTTATCGGTCTATTTTTAGTCTTTTTAGCATTAGTGGGGAAACTTATTGGGACATCAGTAGCTGACTTTAGTGCAAACACAGATGTATATGCAAGTAAACTCACTGCACATTATGCTGACATCGCAAATTATGCACTTAGTATAGGTGTAACACTTCCCATAGATGATTTTTCTAATGTGTTTAATTATAAACGCATTATGACATTTGGTACGACTATACTCCAAGGTATGGGTTCTATGTTTACAAATGGGTTCGTAATCATACTGACAGTGGTGTTTATGCTCTTAGAATCTGGACATTTTGTAAATAAAATAGACTTTGCTGATGGGAACAAAGATACTATTCTGCACATAAAAGAGATTTCTACAAAAATAAAACACTATATGGTTCTAAAAGCACTCATCTCTCTCTTAACAGGATTTATAGTTTGGATAGCTTTAGTACTTGTAGGAACAGACTATGCCTTTCTTTGGGCAGTGTTAGCATTTATGTTTAACTTTATCCCAAATATCGGGTCAATAATCGCAGCTGTACCTGCTGTACTGATTACGCTTGTCCAGTTAGGAAGTGTAAGTGCAGCTATAGTAACTTTAGTCTATGTGAGTGTAAATGTGATAATTGGCTCTATAATAGAACCTAAGGTGATGGGTAAGGGTCTAGGACTTTCCACACTCATTGTCTTTTTATCTTTACTATTTTGGGGTTGGTTACTTGGCATGGTAGGAATGTTACTCTCTATTCCTCTTACAATTATGGCGAAAATTGCTTTTGATGCCCATGAAAATACAAAATGGTTGGCAGTGCTGCTTGGAACGGGAGAGAATTTAAAAAAGTAAAAAGCATATCCATTAATCTTCAGTTAAATATGATAAAATAAAATATAATAATAATTATAAAGGTACCTACTTGATACAGCTCGACGAAGAAACTAAACTTACATTTTTTTATATACTTTTTGCTTTTACTTTTTCAGTACTTATGCGACTCATCTGGGTTTATCAGTTTAATGGCTATGAACCTTTTATGTTTAATGGTCAGTTTATGATAAATACGAATGATGGTTACTTCTGGGCTGAAGGGGCGAGAGACCTTATCGCAGGTACCTCTCAGTTAAATGCTAATTCACCAATAACATTGGCAGCTGCACAGTTAACAGCTTTTTTTGCAAAGATATTACCTTTTTCTTTTGAAAGTGTAATCTTTTATCTTCCTGTATTTCTTAGTTCTTTAGTTGTTATTCCTATTATTTTAATCGCAAAAGTCTTAAAGAACTTAGAGATGGGTCTGATAGCTGCACTTTTAGCCTCTATAGCTTGGAGTTACTACAACCGAACAATGGTAGGATACTTTGATACGGATATGCTAAATATCGTACTTCCTATGTTTCTTTTGTGGTCGATTATCTGGGCAATTCAAACAAAACAAAATATTTACCTTCTTTTAACTGCATTAGACATTTTAGTATACAGATGGTGGTATCCACAATCTTACTCTTTAGAGTTCTCATTTTTTACTTTGATTCTTACATATACTTTTATTTTTGATAGAAAAAATGTATTTAATTATAAACTTCTTGCAATTATGATGTTTGCTATGATGGACAGTAGTGGTTATATTCGTCTTGGTTTAGTAGGAGTGACTTTTTATATTTTGTCTCAAAATAAATTTGATAGATATGTTTATTATATATTAGGGATATCTATAGTTTCTTTTTTCGTGAGTGGTGGTTTCGACCCAATTTGGGGAAAACTAAGTGTTTATATCTTTACAGATACAGTTAGTAGCTCAACTCAAGGCCTAAAATTACACTTTTTTACAGTTATGCAAACTATACGTGAAGCTGGACATATTCCTTTTGAAACATTTGCTAACCGTATTAGCGGGCATACTATTACTTTTATTTTATCATTAGTAGGTTATGCATATCTTTCATATAAACATAAAATAATGCTTTTAGCTCTTCCTATGGTAGGCCTAGGCTTTTTAGCAAGTGTTGGAGGTCTGCGTTTTACTATTTATGCAGTCCCTATTCTAGCATTTGGTATCGCATTTTTAATTACAGAAGTCTCCAAAAACTTACCAACTCAAAAAATGAAGTATTTAAGTCTGATTATGTTTACTCTAGCAATACTTTATCCTAACTATAAACATATAGACTCATATAAAGTTCCAACAGTTTTTAATAAAACGGAAGTAGAAGTTCTAGACAAGATGAAGTCTATCGCTGATAGAGAAGATTATATGATTGGATGGTGGGATTATGGTTATCCTATTCGTTACTACTCTGATGTTAAAACTCTGACAGATGGTGGAAAACATGCAGGAAATGTAAACTTTCCAGTGAGTTATATGATGTTAAGTACTCAAGAGAGCGCTGCAAAAATGGCGAGGCTTGATGTAGAGTACACTGAGAAAAACTTTGAGTCAAACCGTACAGGTTCAACTATAGAACAAATGACATTTGATTATGGTTTTAAAGATACAAACGATTTCTTACTCTCATTACAAACTGATATAACATTACCGAGTAAAACACGAGATGTTTACTTATATCTACCATATAAAATGCTCAATATTCTGCCAACGGTAGCACTGTTTTCGAACATGGATCTTATGACAGGAAGAGGGAAAAAGAAACCATTCTTCTTTGTAAGTCGTCAATTTAAAGATATGAAGTCAAAGATTGACTTTGGTAGAGGTATTTACCTAGATAAAGTAACATCAAGCATCGTTATAGGACAAGAGAGTCTTCCTATAAATAGGTTTGTAAAAACTACTTATGACAAAGAAATGAAGCTTCATACTAATGTCCAGGTTATTAATACAACAGCCAGTCTTAATGTTATTTATATGTCAAACTACAATACTTTTTTAATACTTGATGAAAAAATGTATAACTCTATGTATATTCAACTGATGGTATTAGAACATGCAGATAAAAATCTTTTCGAAGAAGTGATATTAAATCCACAAGTAAAAATCTATAAACTAAAGGTCTAAAATGAGTAAAATTAAAAAATGTCTATTCCCAGCAGCAGGGTATGGGACACGTTTCCTCCCGGCTACAAAAGCGATACCAAAAGAGATGTTACCAGTTCTTACAAAGCCACTGCTTCAGTATGGTGTTGAAGAGGCTATAGAAGCGGGGCTTGATACTATGGCTATAGTGACAGGACGTGGTAAACGTTCTATCGAAGATCACTTTGATATCTCTTATGAGTTAGAACATCAGATAAAAGGGACAAGCAAAGAGAGTTACTTGACTGAGATAAGAAGTGTTATAAATGCTTGTACTTTTTCATATACTCGTCAAGTTGAGATGAGAGGTTTAGGTCATGCTATCCTTACAGGTGAAACACTTATAGGTGATGAAGCTTTTGCTGTTGTTCTTGCTGATGACTTGTGTGATAATGATGGAGATGGTGTACTCTCTCAAATGGTAAAACTTTATGAGAAGTATCAGTGCTGCATAGTCGCTGTGGAAGAGATTCCACCTGAGGATAGCAATAAGTACGGAGTCATAGCCGGTGATACTATCAAAGATAGCACTTATGCAAAAAACTCTTTAGTTCGAGTAAATGACATGGTGGAGAAACCAGAACTGCAAGATGCACCCTCAAACTTAGCAATTATAGGTCGTTATATCTTAACACCAGATATTTTTGATGTACTTCGAGAGACTCAACCTGGAAAAGGCGGAGAGATACAGATAACAGATGCACTTTTAGAGATGGCAAAGATTGGTAAGGTTATCGCTTATAAGTTTGATGGAACTAGGTTTGACTGTGGTAATGTTGATGGTTTTGTAGAAGCGACCAACTACTTTTATACAAAGAGTAACTAAAATAAATGAAACTTATAGTTTTAATTCTTTTTTTTGTATCGTTATCGGCAAGTAAACCAGAACTTTTTCTTTTAAATAAATACACTCCGGATATGAACGTATCGGGTTGGTTTATGAGTGAAAAACTAGATGGTGCAAGAGCCTATTGGAATGGGAAAAATCTAATCTCTAGAAATGGAAAAGTTTTTGCAACTCCAAAATATTTCACAAAATATTTTCCTCTTACAGAACTAGATGGTGAACTTTGGAGTAAAAGAGGTGATTTCTCAAATATATCATCTATCGTCAATACAAATAAAGGTGATGATAGGTGGAAAACGCTTACTTATAATGTTTTTGAAGTACCAAATGCTAAAGGAGCTTTACAAGAGAGGCTCTCGTTGGTAGAAGAATCAAAATATATTAAAATAGTTAAGCAGATAAAAATAAAAAACTCAAAAGACTTAGATCTATTTTTAAAGGGTATTGAGAGTAAGGGTGGAGAAGGAGTAGTTGTTCGCAACGGAGAACCGCCTTACTATAGCGGACGTAACTCAAATGCTTTGAAAGTAAAAAGCTATGTTGATGAAGAGTGTGAAGTTATTGGTTATACAAAGGGAAATGGAAAGTTTAAAAATCTTTTAGGTGCGCTACTTTGTAACCTGAAAAATGATAAAATCATCAAAATAGGGAGTGGGTTTACTAATGAAGAGCGAACACATCCACCTAAAATCGGTGCTATAATTACATTTAAATACTATGGCTTGACATCAAAAGGGAATCCAAGGTTCCCAGTATACCTTAGAGAGAGGGAGTAAACTTAATGCATTACACCGACAATTACAATCCGACAATATCAAATGCAAATATCTTTAATGAAATCATTGAAGAAAAAAAGAGTATTGGTTACTATAACCTTGTTCATCAGGATATCTCTGAGATTAAAAAATATGCAAAAGGTGTAAAACAAGAAAATGTAGTAGTTATAGGGATAGGTGGAAGTACGCTAGGAACCTATGCGATATATAAATTCTTGAAACATTCTAAAAAGCTCAATAAGAAGCTTTTTTTTCTTGAAACAACTGATCCTATAGACATACAGTCAAAACTTGAAGGCATTGATTTAGAAGATACACTTTTTATAGTAATATCAAAGTCAGGAACCACGGTTGAAACTATTTCTATTTTTAAATATATCAACTCTCTTGTCAAAATCGATAGAGATAACACAGTAATTATTACWGAGTTCGAYTCAAAACTTAATGCCTATGCAAAGATACAYAGGATGAAAATATTTGAAATTCCTAAAGATGTTGGTGGCCGTTTTTCGGTTTTTTCATCAGTTGGACTTGTTCCTTTAGCAGTAGTGGGGATTGATATAGATGAGATACTTAAGGGTATAAAAAAAGTYCATGACTCATTTTTTGATAAAAAGAATGTMTATAAAAAYATTATYAAAAAAGCAAGATTTTTTGTAGAGTATAAAAATAGTTTTAATATAAATGTAGTTTTTTCTTACTCATCGCGTTTAGAAGGGTTTAACAAGTGGTATATTCAACTTTGGGGTGAATCCCTCGGTAAGATAGATATAAATGCTACAAGACAAGGTCTAACACCTGTGGGTATCATAGGACCGATCGATCAACACTCATTTTTACAACTTATAGTAGAGGGTAAGCGCGATAAAACAGTTACCGTCATAAAAGTGGATGACTTCGATGATAACTTAAAGATTCCATTAATTGAACTTGATGGTCTTGAAGAGTTAAACTACCTCGATGGCATAGAGTTCTCTTCACTCATAAACATGCAAGCTGATTCAACTATCGAAGCATTAAACAACTTAAATGACATTCCTTGCGATGTGATTACGATTGAAGGTGTAAATGAAAATGCAATCGCAAGTTTGATGTTTGAGTATGAACTACTTACTTCGGTATGTGCTAAGTTTATGTACATAAATGCCTATGATCAACCAGGTGTTGAGAGTGGGAAGATAATTTTGAAAAATAAGTTAAAAGGTTAGCTATGAAAGGAATAATACTAGCAGGGGGGTCTGGAACAAGACTCTATCCAATCACAAAAGGTGTAAGCAAGCAACTTGTTCCTATTTATGATAAACCGATGGTCTACTATCCACTATCAGTTCTTATGCTAGCAGGTATAACAGAAGTACTTATCATTTCAACACCAGATGATTTACCAAACTTTGAGAAACTCTTAGGGGATGGTTCAAACATAGGGATGAAGTTCTCTTATGTAGTGCAACCTTCTCCGGATGGTCTTGCACAAGCCTTTATCCTTGGAAAAGAGTTTATCGGCTTAGATGATGTTTGTCTTGTTCTTGGGGATAACATCTTCTATGGTCATGGACTCACAGACTTACTAGCACAAAGTGTTAAAAATGCACAAACTGAAAACAAAGCTACTGTATTTGGTTACTATGTAAAAGACCCTGAACGCTATGGCGTTGCAGAGTTTGATAAAGCTGGTAATGTTACAAGTATAGAAGAAAAACCAACTAATCCAAAGTCGAACTATGCAGTTATAGGACTCTATTTTTACCCTAACGATGTAGTAAAAAAAGCAAAAGATGTTAAACCAAGTCATAGAGGAGAGTTAGAGATAACTACTCTTAACCAAGACTACCTAGCAGAAAATAGACTCAAAGTTGAACTTATGGGTAGAGGATATGCATGGCTAGATACAGGGACACATGAGTCTCTACTAGAAGCTAGTATGTTCATACAGACTATAGAGAATCGTCAAGGCCTGAAAGTAGCATGTTTAGAAGAGATAGCTTACGAGATGGGCTATATTAATAAAGAGCAACTTATAGAACTAGCTCAGCCATTATTGAAAAATCAGTATGGGCAGTATTTGTTAGCAAGAGCAGAACAAGGCAAAGTGTAAATGAACTTCATAAGAACAGCCATACCAGACGTAGTCATCATAGAACCACAAGTTCATGGCGATGAAAGAGGTTACTTCGTAGAAACTTTTAGAGCCGACAAGCTTGAAGAGTTTTTAGGTTACAAGATAAACTTCTGCCAAGATAATGAGTCTAAATCTTCTCGTGGHGTTCTCAGAGGATTACACTACCAATTAGCTCCTGCTGCTCAAACTAAACTAGTTAGAGTCATTCAAGGAAAAGTTCTTGATGTAGCARTAGACATTCGRAAAGGAAGTCCTACATTTGGGAAGCATGTATCAGTAGARCTCACAGCTGAGAATAAAAAACAGCTTTTAGTTCCTCGTGGGTTTGCTCATGGCTTTGTAGTTCTTGAGGATGATACTATATTTGCCTATAAGGTAGATAACTATTACTCTCCCGAAAATGACAGAGGTATTTCATTTGATGATGAAGCTTTAGGAATTGACTGGAATATCATTCATAGTGAACTGAAACTTTCTGCTAAAGATAAAGTACAACCTAAACTGGCAGAGACGGATGATATATTTGAATATGGGGTAAATTACTATAATGATTAATATTTTAGTAACAGGATCAAAAGGTCAAGTAGGCTCAGAACTTCAAGCCTTAAAAAATGACTACAACTATAACTTCTTCTTTACAGATAGAAACTCTTTAGACATTACAAACAAAAAAGAAATAGAAAACTTCATACAAGAAAACTCTATAAATATTATCATAAATGCAGCAGCTTACACAGCTGTAGATAAAGCAGAAGAAGATATAGAGAATGCAGATAAAGTAAACCATTTAGCGACTAAGTATCTAGCAGAAATAGCAAAAGAAAAAAACATAAAACTCATCCATATTTCAACAGACTATGTATTTAATGGAGAGAACTTCAAACCATACACAGAAGATGATATAACAAACCCTAATGGTGTCTATGGAACTACTAAACTTGCAGGTGAAAATACTATGAGAACTATTAATCCTAAAAACTCTATAATTATTAGAACGTCATGGGTTTACTCAAGTTACGGAGCAAACTTTGTAAAAACAATGCTGCGTTTAGGTAAAGAGAGAGATTCGCTTGGTGTAATATTTGATCAAGTAGGAACTCCTACTTATGCAAGAGATTTAGCGAAGGCTATCTTAGATATATTACCAAAGATACAAAACGAAAAAGTAGAGATATACAACTACTCTAACGAAGGTGTGCTTAGCTGGTATGACTTCTCTAAAGAGATAATGAGAATGGCTAAGATAGATTGTCAAATCAACCCTATAGAAACTAAAGAGTATCCAACAGCAGCGAAGAGACCACACTTTAGCTTACTAAATAAATCAAAAATAAAAGAAGAGTTTAATCTAACTATACCATTTTGGAAAGATAGTTTAGATAAGTGTTTAAAAATAATGGGAGAGAGAAAATAGTGCAAACAATACTACTAACAGGAACAGCAGGGTTTATAGGTTCTAACTTTGTACCATATTTTTTAGAGAAATACCCAGAGTACACTCTAATAAACCTAGACCTTCTTACATATGCAGGTAACCTAGAAAACCTCAAAAAGTGTGAGTCTAACCCAAGATATAAATTCATCAAGGGTGATATCTGTAACCGTGACTTAGTAGAGTTTATATTTACAGAGTATGACATCCAAGGTGTTATCCACTTTGCAGCAGAGTCTCATGTAGATAATAGCATTAAAAATCCTGGTGTGTTTATAGAGACAAACGTAAATGGAACTTTTACTCTTATAGATGTAGCAAGAGCTCACTGGATGGATAAACCATTTGAGTATAAAAAAGATTATGATAAATGTAGATTTCATCACATAAGCACTGATGAAGTATATGGAACACTAAACGAAACAGACCTCTTTACAGAAGAGACACCCTATGCACCTAACTCTCCATATAGTGCTTCTAAAGCATCTAGCGATATGATAGTCCGTTCATACCAAGAGACTTACGGAATGAACACAGTCATAACAAACTGTTCAAATAACTACGGACCAAAACAGCATGATGAAAAACTCATTCCGACTATTATAAGAAAATGTTTAGCAGGTGAGAGCATCCCTATATACGGTGATGGTAAAAACATCCGAGACTGGCTCTATGTACTAGACCACTGTAAGGGTATAGATTTGGTCTATCATACAGGTAAAGAAGCTAATGTTTATAATATCGGTGGAAGAAATGAAAGAACGAATCTTCAAATAGTAGATGCTATTACAAGTATCTTAGATGAAAAAGTWCCWSCAMAARAAAAWAWARMTAAARAAAGYTATAAAGAACTCATAACTTTCGTAGAAGACAGAGCAGGACAGGACAGACGTTATGCGATTGATGCAACTAAGCTTGAGACTGAGCTTGGCTGGAAAGCTAATGAGAACTTTGATAGTGGGATTGTTATTACTGTTGAATGGTATTTAGTAAAGTATAATAAGGAGAAAATATAAATGGATCAAGAATCATTGTATCATGAAGGTGTTAGAGTTGAAATACTGGATTTTGTACCAAAAAAGTATGCAAAGGTTTTAGAAATAGGATGTGGAAGGGGTGGGTTTAGAAATAATTTATCTTCTGATTGTGAATATTGGGGTATAGAACCATATGAAAAAGTTGCTAATACGGCAATTGAAAAATTAGATAAAGTACTAGTTGGTACATTTGATGAAGTTTTTGATGAGATCCCTAATGACTATTTTGATTTAATTATTTGCAATGATGTGATTGAACACATGGTTGATCATCATAGTTTTTATAAAAAGATAAGAACTAAATGTACTGAGGATGCTTATATGATTGGTAGTATTCCTAATGTTAGATATGTAATGAATCTTTTTGAACTTTTAATTCAAAAAAATTGGCAATATAAAGAAGAGGGGATTTTGGATAAAACACATTTGCGCTTTTTTACACTACAAAGTATTCATCATGATTTTAAAGTATTTAATTTTAAAATAGAAGAATTACATGGTATAAACAAGATGATATTTACAAAAAGAACTCTGTCTGGATGGATGATGAATATATTTCAAAAGATTTTAGGAAGTGATACGAAATATTTGCAATTTGGTTTTAGAGTTAAATTGTGAATTGATGAAAAATAAATATTTATCTAATATTTCGACAACATACTTATTAATGTTTATTCAGATGGGTATACCATTTTTACTACTACCTTATATGGTTTTGAAACTAGGTAGTGACTTGTATGGTTTATGGATTTTATTTACTACTATTATTAGTTATTTAGGACTAAGTGGTTTTGGTTTTGGTACAACATTTTTAAAAGAAGTCAGTAAAAATATTAATAAGTATAATTTAAATAAATATTTAAATACAACAATAGGCTTTTATATATTGATTTGTATCTTTTTAGTGCCTCTATTAATTTTTTTATATTTTAATTTAGATACATTATTTTTAATTAATAAGTTAGTTGTAGAAGAAGCTCAAATTTCTTTTGTATTATTTATCATTACATTTATAGTTAATTTTCTTAGTAGTTTATTCAGTTCATTATTATTTGCAAAAAATTTTTTAAATCTACAAAATTATGTATCAATAGTAGCGAGTTTAATATCAGCAATATTAATATATTTAACTTTATACTATGATTATTCAATAATTGCTTTATCATTAATAAACTTATTAGTAAGTATTTTTTCTTCTATTGTTATATTATATATTACGAAGAAAAAGGTTAGATTTAAAATATCAAGAAAATATTTTGATTTTAATCTATTAAAAGAAATGTTTGTACCTAGCTTACATTATTTTATAATAACCGCATCTGCTATGATTATACTATACAGTGACAATATTATTATATCTTCATATATTGGATTAGAAGGTTTAGCAATCTATTCTATAGGCTATAAGTTAGTTTCAATATCACAAATTTTTCTATTTAAAATAGTTGATATAATGATTCCTGATATTTCAATATTATATGAAACTAAAGAATATTTGAAATTATTAAAATTACATAATAAAGTTTTTCTTGTATCCATATTACTTGCTGCTTTTGGCTATGGTATTTTATATTTTTATGGAATAGATTTTTTAAATTGGTGGGTTGGGAAAGACTTTGTGATAGATAAGAGTATCTTTAATTTATTTATATATTTTGCTATGATTCATTCTGGAATTCATGTAAGTGCAATTTTTTTAGTTGCGATGGGTGAACATAAAGGTACATCATATATGACAATGATAGATGCTTTATTAAATATTATTTTATCTATTATATTACTTAAATCTTATGGTTTACTAGGTGTGGCATTAGGAACTTTAATAGCACATAGCTTAACTAGTGCTTGGTTTACAACTTGGTGGTTTTATAAAAAAGTTAAAAACAAACAACTAGAACACAATTAAAGATGAGGATAAATTATGAATAAAAGAGCATGTGTTTTTGCACATTTTGATAAAGATAATATAGTTGATGAGTATGTATATTATTATTTAAAAGAACTAGTTATTATTACTGATAAGATAGTATTTGTAACAGTGTCAGATATTAATGCAGAACATGTGCAAAGATTAGAATTAATGAATATTGATGTGATAAAAAGAAATAATATTGGATATGATTTTTACAGTTACAAAATTGGTATTCAAAATTTAAATTTAAATTTATATGATGAAGTGATTATTTGCAATGATAGTGCTTTTGGACCGTTAATTCCCTTAGATGAACTTTTTAGTAAAATGAATAGTGTAAATTGTGATTTTTGGGGTATTACAGAAAGTAATTTAGTTGCATACCATGTTCAAAGTTATTTTATTGTCTATCGTAAAGCATTAGTTAATTCATCAATGTTTTATAAAAGTTGGAATGATATTGAAGTACTAGAAGATAAAAGTCAAATTATTGAAAAATATGAAATAGGCTTATCTCAATTATATATAAGAAATGGCTTCAATGGAACTGTTTATAAGAAAGATCATGTTCATAGAAAGACTTTAATTATATATATGTTTAAATTATTACTCCAAGCTCCATCTAGACTATTTAGTTTTATCAAAGATCCTATTTTTTATGTAAATGTAATTGTTAAAAAACAATACAACGCTTCAGTCAATTTTTGGAAAAATTTATTAACAGAGGGAGATTTACCATTTCTAAAAAAATCATTAGTTACAGATAAAAAAGATGGGCAAGAAAATTATAAAAATATAGAAATAATATTCCAAAATGATTCACAATATAATCAATATGATATTAAATTAATTGAAAACTATATGAAACGATTTAAGGATTAAGGTTGAAAATCCTATTTTTAACAAAATACAGTAACTTAGGTGCAAGTTCAAGGTATCGGTTCTACCAATTTTATGATTTTTTTGAAGAAAATGGTTTAGAATGTGTTACACATCCTTTTTTAACTGATAGTTACTTGAATAATTTATATAGTCAAAAATCTAATTTACTAAACATTTTAAAAGCATATATTAAAAGATTTTTAGTAATTTTTAGTGTATGGAAATATGATTTAGTAGTTATAGAGAAGGAAATATTCCCATATTTTCCAGCTATTTTTGAAAAAATATTTAAGTTTTTTTCGATTAAGTATATCGTTGATTATGATGATGCTCTATTCCATCAATATGACAAACATAATAAAAAACTTGTTAGAATTTTATTAGGGTCAAAAATTGCTTCAGTGATGAAAAATGCGTCATTGGTACTAGCAGGTAATAAATACTTATCTGATTATGCTAAACATGCTGGAGCCAAAAATGTAAAGATTATTCCTACAGTGATTGATATTAATAAGTATTCAGATAAAAAAATTATGGATAATGAAAAAATTATAATTGGTTGGATAGGAAGTCCATCTACTACAAAGTATGTATCTGGACTAGAAAGCGTATTTTTAAAGCTAAAAGAGAAGTATAATATTCAAATTAGTCTAATTGGAGCCTCCAAATCCCCATTTGTTAAAATGCCAGTAGAAATGATTCCTTGGAGTGAAAAAACTGAAGTAGAAGAAATGAAAAAATTTGATATTGGTATTATGCCACTGATTGATAATTTTTGGGAAAAAGGTAAGTGTGGATTTAAACTTATACAATACATGGGCTGTGCTTTACCTGTGGTAGGTTCCCCTGTGGGTGTAAATAGTGAAATTATAGACCATGGAGTAAATGGCTATTTAGCTTCTAGTAATTCAGAGTGGTTTGACTATTTAGAAAAACTTATAAAAGAAAAAAACTCACGTGTAAAACTGGGAATAAATGGAAAAGATAAAGTGAAATTAGATTATTCAAAACAAGAACTTAAAAAACAGATTTTATCTTTATATACTAATGTGATTAATAGAATATGAACAAACTATTATTTGTTATTAATGTAGACTGGTTCTTTATCTCTCATTTTTTACCAGTTGCCATTGAATCGGTACGAAGAGGTGATGAAGTTCATTTAGCTTGTGGTTTAACAGATAAGAAAGAATATTTAGAAAGTTTTGGATTTATAATTCATCCTTTAGAATTGTCTAGAGATGGAACTACTTTTGTTAAGGAGTTTAATTCTCTTATTGGTATATATAAAGTTATAAAAGCAGTCGCACCTTCTAAAGTGGAGTTTTTAACTATAAAGCCTGTTTTATATGGAGGCATAGTTTCTAAGTTTTTAAATGTAAACAAAAAAGTTTTTTATATTACTGGACTAGGCTATATATTTATTCAGAAAGGTTTTAAGGGGAGTATTATCAGAAATATTGTTAAGTTTTTATATTACATAGCTATTTCTGGTAAAAATTCTAAAGTTATTACTGAGAACTCTTTTGATAAAAAATTATTGAGTGGTTTAAAGGCAATTGATGATTCACAAATTATAATTATTAGAGGTGCAGGTGTAGATTTATCTCAATATGAGTATAAACCTGAACCATCTAATCGGGTGAAAGTTGTTATGGCATCAAGACTATTAAAAGACAAAGGCGTTTTTGAGTATATAGAAGGAGCAAAGATATTGATAGACAAAGGTATTGAAGTTGATTTTGAGTTGTATGGGGATATTGATATTTACAATCCTGCAACATTGACTAGAAAAAATTTACAGAAGATCACTCAAGAAGGGTATGTGAAACTGAAAGGTCATACTGATAAAATTGCTGAAGTATTCGCGGCTACAAATATTGTTGTACTCCCTTCATATCGTGAAGGCTTACCTAAGGTTCTTGTTGAAGCATCATCTTGTGGTAGGGCTATAGTTACAACTGATGTACCTGGATGTAGAGATGCAATAGAACCTAACCTTACAGGTTTACTTTGTGAAGTTAAAAATGTTTATTCTCTTGCCGAAAAAATTGAAAAATTAATTTTAGATGAAAGATTAAGAAAAAGTATGGGTAAAGAAGGACGAATTTTAGCCGAACGAGAATTTGATATAAATAAAATAGTTGTTAAGCATTTAGAGGTTTAGAAAATGAAAAAAATTTTACTGACGGGCTCAAGTGGATTTATAGGAAACTATTTTATTGATAAATATAGTAATGATTATGAGATAAATAGATTTTCATTTCTAAATGATGATATAAAACAATTAAACTTAAACAAAACAAACATAGTGATTCACCTCTCTGCTCTTGTGCATCAAATGGGTGGAGCGACTAAAGAAGAGTATGAACGAGTTAATGTTACACAAACACTAGAACTAGCTAAAAAGGCTAAAGCGAGTGGGGTAGAACATTTTGTTTTTATGAGTAGTATTAAAGTTTATGGTGAAGAGAGAGATGGCGTTTATAGTGAAAAGAGTGAATGTCATCCTCAAGATGAATATGGTATGAGTAAGTTAAAGGCAGAGAGAACCTTGCAGGAGCTTGAAGATGAACATTTTATAGTTTCTATCATAAGAACACCAATTGTTTATGGAGAGGGTGTAAAAGCAAATATTAAAAATTTGGTATCACTTGTAAAAAAAGTATCAGTGCTTCCTTTTGGCAGTATAAATAATAAACGTAGTATGGTCTACATTGGAAATTTGTGTCATTTAGTAGATGTAATAATTGCTCAAAAACAGAGTGGTATTTTCTTAGCAGCAGATGACAAGCCCTTAAGTACTACAAAACTTATAGAACTGATTACTAGAGAGTTAGATAAAAAAGTGTACTTATTAAATATTCCATTTTTTCCATGGTTACTAAAAAAGCTCAAACCATCTTTTTATAAACGCCTGTATGAGAGTTTAGAAGTTGATAACACTAAGACTAAAGAGATATTAAATCTAAAAAATCCTTATAGTGTTGAAGATGGAATCCGATATATGATACGAGGTGAATAAATGATATATATATTCCTTTTACTTCTCTCCTTTACATTAACCTACCTCATAAAAAACTACTACATAAAACATGCCTTATTCGATGAAGTAAATGAACGGAGTTCACATAGTGTTCCTACTCCTCATGGTGGTGGAATTGCTATTACCGTTGTTTGGTTTATGGGTCTTTTTTATCTCTATTTTACTAATGAGATAAACACCTCTCTATTTTTTGCACTTTTAGTTGGTATTATTATCTCAGTTGTGAGCTTTTTTGATGACATTTATGACTTGAGTTCTAAACTTCGTCTTCTTGTCCAAGCTTTTGTTGCTATTGGCGGACTCTATTTTTTAGGCGGTTTTCAAAGTTTAGATTTTGGTGTTTTTAGTATTGAAAGCCCAGTTATCACTAATCTTTTTGCATTTTTCATGATAGTTTGGTTTATAAATCTATACAATTTTTTAGATGGCATAAACGGATATGCTGGGAGTGAAACGCTCTTTTTAAGTTTTGGAGGATTTTTACTCTTTCATGATGCACATTTTCTCGTTTTAGCTATGGCAGTTTTAGGTTTTTTATACTGGAACTGGGGTAAGGCTAAGATATTTATGGGAGATGTGGGAAGTACTCTTTTAGGCTATAACGTAGCAGTATTTACCATCTACTATGCGAACCAAGAGTCCAGTAACTTTTGGATATGGATTATTTTATTTGGGCTTTTTTGGTTTGATGCTACATTAACACTGTTTCGACGTTTTTTAAACAAAGAGAAACTCTCACAAGCACATAAAAAACACGCTTACCAAAGACTAACACAGAGTGGATACACTCATAAAAAAGTGGTACTTCTCTCAATAATTATAAATATACTTTTATTTATAATTGTATACTTTATCTCAAATATTTTTCTAGCATTTTTATCTGCACTAATAGTATTGTATGCAGTAGTAAAGTTTATAGATAAAAAGAAAGGATTCGCTTGATTTTACAACCCTCGGAGTTAAAAAGAAAACTCTTTTTTACACTTTTTGATATTGTGATTATTATTATTTCTACTTTAGTGGCATTTGCGCTGCGTTTTGATTTTAATATTCCTTCATTATATTTCAGTTCTATTATTATCACACTGAGTGTTTTGACATGTGTGAGAATCTCTCTCTTTTATTATTTTAAAATATACAATATATCTTGGAGACACTTTGGTTTTAAAGATACTACCGGACTTGTCTATGTAACAGTATTTTCAACTCTTGTACTTGTTTTGGTGGCATACATAGGGCATTTTGTCGGATTTACTATACCTCGTTCCATCATTCCCATAGAGTTCTTCATCTCTTTGTTTTTACTTCTTGCTTTACGTGTTTCTAAGCGTTTATACTTAGAGAGTTACCGTGTGAACGTAGATGGAAAAAGCACTATTATCCTCGCTGATTTAGATAAGTCTAACACTATTTTACGTACTATAAACAATCAAGAGAGTGACTACTACCCAGTAGCGATTATAAACGACAAACACCAAAACATTAAAGTCAACGGGGTGAACGTTTTCTCTTTAGATGATTTTATATCTATAGGTGTGCAAGCAGAAGTTGCTATCATAGACGAGTCAATAGAACTTGGTGGATTATATGAGAAACTCAGTGCACTTGGTATCACTCGGATTAAAGTTGCAGGTGATTATGGAGATTATGGTGTAGCGATTAAAGATGTTTCAGTCGAAGATTTATTGGCTCGACACCCTCAAGATTTAGATAAAAAGCTCATAGAAAATTTCATCAAAGACAAGGTTGTTTTAGTCAGTGGAGCAGGGGGAAGCATAGGAAGTGAGATATGTCGTCAGTGTGAACACTTTGGGGCAAAAAAACTGATACTTCTCGATAACAGTGAGTATAACTTATATGCCATAACCGAAGAACTTCAAGATGTTGAGACAGTATCTGTTATGCAGAGTGTAGTAAACAAAGAGCATTTGGCAAAAACTTTTAAAGAGCATACACCTGACATAGTTATACATGCAGCCGCATACAAGCATGTACCGCTTGTTGAGGCAAATATTTATGAGGGAATTTTTAACAATGTTATCGGTACAAAAAACATCATCGATATCTCCATAGAGTTTGGTGTGCAAAAATTTGTAATGATTTCAACAGACAAAGCAGTGAGACCTACAAATGTCATGGGCACAACTAAACGTGTATGTGAGCTTTATGCACAGAACTCTAATGGACAGGGTACAGACATAGTAGCAGTACGTTTTGGAAATGTTCTTGGAAGTAGTGGAAGCGTCATACCAAAGTTTAAAGCACAAATAGCAGCTGGAAAAAACATCACAGTTACACATCCAGACATCACTCGTTACTTTATGCTCATCCCTGAAGCTTGTGAGTTAGTACTTCAAGCGGGTGCCATAGGAACAGGTGGGGAGATATTTATACTAGATATGGGTGAACCTATAAAAATAGTAGACCTAGCTCAAAAGATGATAGACCTCAGTGCTAAACCAAACATAAAGATAGAGTTTTCAGGCTTAAGACCAGGTGAAAAACTCTACGAAGAACTTCTAMTAGAYAASAGTRWTGCAAAAACTGCCTATGARTCCATAACAGTCGCMAGTCCRACATCTTATGACCTCAAAGAGTTAAATGCAGATATAGAAGAGTTGATAAACTCTTCAAATCAGTTAGRGGTATTAAARARAATAGTTCCTGAGTTTGATCATCGTACAAATATCTAAAATTAAAATTCAACTATTTCAGTAAGAGCAGGTGAGGCTAAAGCCACACATCCAAAGAGCGGTGAGGCTGAAGCCACACATCCGGAGAGCGGCTTCCGGATGTGCTCCTTTAGGTGCACCAAATGAACTAAAAAAGGAAAAGTATGCACTCGAATCTTCCTCATTTAAACCAAAAATCGCACTATCAATTTATTACATTCAGAACAAAAGATAGCACTGATACATTTATCCAAAAACTTCTTTCTCAAAATAATATAGAAACAAAAAAACTGCAGTACCAGATAGATACTTACTTAGATAATTCTCCTGCTGGTGCATATCTCAATGGCGAGATAATAGCATTAGCAAAAAAATATCTCTTAGAGATAAAGAAAAGTTTGTGTGAAATAGTTGCTTTGAGCATTATGCCAAATCATATTCATATTTTACTTATTCAGCATGATGACTTAGCAAAGATACTGCAGCAGATAAAAGGTGGACTCTCGTTTCTTCTCAACAAAGAACTCAATATCTCTGGAGTGCTATGGCAAAAAGATTATTTTGATAAAGCTGTGCGAGATGAAAAGCATTTGAAAATCACTTATGAGTATATTAAATATAATGCTGTAAAAGCTGGATTGAAAGATGCGCAAGAGAGGTTTTATGGAGTTTATGAGTAAGGTAGTTTCCTGAGAACGGTGAGGCTGAAGGAGCACATCCAAGCAGGTGAGGCTGAAGCCACACATCCGAGAGCGGTGAGGCTGAAGCCACACATCCGAGAGCAGGTGAGGCTGAAGTCACACTGGCTCTTGGATGTGCTCCTTTAGGTGCACCCTTATGTCATGAAAACTTAAACTCCTATTTTCAGGGCTTTATATTAGTCTAAAAATCCCCAAGTGAAACACTCTCTATTTCCTTAAAAAACCTTCCAAACCTTAAAGCAAATTAACAAAGTTCAAAGTTTGAACCTACTATACTTCAATCACAAAACATTTACCAACATTAAGGAACTGCTCTAAGGTCATAAAAGATTTAGAAGTGTTTAAAGACATGAGTGATGTTATCATCGCAAATAGATTTGAAACTGTACTTGAAGATGTAAAAGATAAAGTATACACTCGTGATATCTTTAATAGTGATAGTTAGGAAAAAAGATACATATGCCACAATTAGATCCAAGAGCGGTGAGGCTGAAGCCACACATCCGGAGAGCAGTAGAAGGAACAGGATGCATAGACATAAGCACCGGTGTACTTTTAGTACAACATAACGAACTAAAAGAGTTTAAAAAAGTAAGTGATGTTATAATAGCAAATAGATTTGAGAATATACTTGATGATGCGAAAGAGAAAGTTTATGCTCATGATATATTTAATAGCGATAGTTAAGGGTAAATAATATGATTAAAAATAAATTAAAAATAAAAATAATATCTCAATCCAATGAAGTAATTGTTGAAAAAAATATAGTAAAGTATGAATGGATTACGGAAAATAAGATTAATACTTATGACGAAAATGATAATAAAACTAGATATTTTCTTGGTAGTTCATTGTTGATAATAGATGATATACATAAAAATGGCTAAAACACTTTATATCATTGCAGGAGCAAATGGTAGTGGTAAAACTACATTTGCGATGACTTACTCTCAACTAAAAAATTTATATTTTATAAATGCTGATGAAATAGCCAAAAAGTATGACCCGGATGATTTGGAAAAGTATAAAATCAGAGCAGGTAAAGAATTTTTTAGGCAGGTTAAGGTTTATATTGAAGACAAAGAAGAGTCATTTATACTTGAGACAACTTTGTCTGGAAAATATTTAGAGAAGATTATAATAAGAGCAAAGCAAAAAAAGTTTAAAATAGTACTTATATATCTTTTTTTAGATGATGATACCGAAAACATCTTACGAGTAAAAAACAGAGTTCTAAATGGTGGACACGATATACCTGTAGAAGATATAAAAAGAAGATATATTAGAAGTCGAAAACTATTTCTCAGTCTTTATAAAAATATAGTTGACAAATATTTGATTTTTTTTAATGGCGATGATAATTATGAGTTGGTTGCCGAAGATGAAGAAATATTAGATGAGGACTTATATACTCAGTTTGTAAAAGGATTTGAATCATGAGCGATATTGCTAAAGAAATACTTAAAATAGCTTCTAAAGCTGTAAAAAAAGCACAAAAAAGAAGCTTGGAAAATGGAATAGCAAATGTGTATAGTAAAAATGGAAATATTTATTTTCAACTGCCCGATGGAACAATAACTCAAGAGCAACCAAAGGAATATACTACATGAAGTATTAATAGAAAACTTAGATGAATTAAATACTATTGAGATTGAGTATAAAAAGAAATATAAACTAGAAAAATGAAGAGATTTTTGAACTTTTTAAAGCTTATAAAGAAGGTATTACCTCACCTCTCTAGGAAGTGCTCCTTTAGGTGCACCAATAACAGGTGAGGCTAAAGCAACACATCCGGAGAGCGGTGAGGCTGAAGCAACACATCCGAAGAGCGGCTTCCGGATGTGCTCCTTTAGGTGCACCCTTATGTCATGAAAACTTAAACTCCTATTTTTCAGGGCTTTATATTAGTCTAAAAATCCCCAAGTGAAACACTCTCTATTTCCTTCAAAAACCTTTCAAACCTTAAAGCAAATTAACAAAGTTCAAAGTTTGAACCTACTATACTTCAATCACAAAAACATTTACCAACATTAAGGAACTACTCTTGCATCATGAAGCGCTTCAAAAAGAGTTAGAAATAGACAGACAAAAATGGGAAAATAATTAATATGAAAATAGCAGTAGCAGGGACAGGGTATGTTGGAATTAGTAACGGTGTACTTTTAGCACAACACAACGAAGTAGTGGCATTAGACATCATCCCCGAAAAAGTAGAAATGCTTAACAATAAAATATCGCCTATAGAAGATAAAGAGATAAGTGAGTACTTAGCGACTAAAGAGTTAAACTTTAGAGCTACACTTGATAAAGAAGAAGCATATAAAGGTGCTGAGTATGTCATCATCTCTACGCCTACTGACTATGATCCCCAAACAAACTACTTCAACACTTCTCTTGTAGAGATAGTCATAAAAGATGTTTTAGAGATAAATCCAAACGCCACTATGGTCATAAAGTCTACAGTTCCAGTTGGGTATACAAAGTCTATAAATGAGAAGTTTAATACTACGAACATCATCTTTTCTCCAGAGTTTTTAAGAGAAGGAAGTGCACTGTATGACAACCTTCATCCAAGTAGAATCATAGTTGGAGAGAAGAGTGAAAGAGCTCAAACTTTTGCAAACCTTTTAGCAGAGGGAGCTATAAAGGAAAACATAGACATACTTCTCACAGACTCTACAGAAGCAGAGGCTGTTAAACTCTTTTCTAACACTTACTTAGCTATGCGTGTCTCTTACTTTAATGAGTTAGATAGTTATGCAGAATCACACGGACTCAACTCAAAAGACATCATAAACGGTGTAGGACTAGATCCTCGCATAGGCAATCACTATAACAATCCTAGTTTTGGATATGGTGGGTATTGTCTTCCTAAGGATACTAAGCAGTTAAGAGCTAATTATGCTGATGTTCCTAGTAATATCATCGGGGCTATTGTTGATAGTAACTCTACTCGGAAGGATTTTATAGCTGATGCTGTTGTGGCTATGATGCACAAACTAGGTGAGGCTAAAGCCACACATCCGAAGAGCGGTGAGGCTCTTGGACGTGCTCCTTTAGGTGCACCTAGTGGGATTGTAGGCATCTACAGACTTGTCATGAAATCAGGCTCAGACAACTTCAGAGCATCAGCAATCCAAGGCATCATGAAACGCATAAAAGCTAAGGGTATAGAAGTAGTTATCTATGAACCAGTGATGAAAGAAGACATCTTTTTTAATTCTAAAGTCATAAAAGACTTAGAAAAATTTAAAAAAATGAGTGATGTTATAGTCGCAAATAGATTTGAAAATATACTTGAAGATGTAAAAGATAAAGTTTATACTCGTGATATCTTTAATAGTGATAGTTAAGAATGACTAAAATAGAGATCTTTCAAGCAGAAAATGGAGCTATAGAGTTTAAAGGTGATAGCAACCATGAAACTGTTTGGGCTAATTTAGAGCAAATAGCACAGCTTTTTAAAAGAGATAAGTCAGGTATTTCTCGGCATATAAAAAATATTTATAAAAGTGAAGAACTAGAACAAGAGGCAGTTGTTGCAATTATTGCAACAACTGCCTCAGATGGAAAAACATACCAAGTTGAGTACTATAATCTTGATATGATTCTCTCTATCGGGTATAGAGTTGATTCTAAAGAAGCTACATATTTTAGGAAATGGGCATCATCTATCATAAGAAGTTATCTCATAGATGGATATGCCATAAATGAGAAAAAACTTACTCAAACCAGAGAACTACTTAACAACCTCAAAACAACTATTAACTTTTTATCTACTAAAGATATAGGACATGAAAAAGAGATACTATCCCTTCTTAAAACTTATACGAAGACATTAACACTGTTAGAAGGTTATGATAAAAAAAACATCGATGATATAAGCGGTGCAGAGAGTACTTATAAACTAGAGTATACAGAAGTTAAGTCTGTCCTAGGAGAACTTCAAGAAGAGCTTATGAAAAAGCAAGAAGCCACAAAACTCTTTGCAAATGAAAAAGCAAATGAACTCTCAGGAATAGTTGGTAACCTCTACCAAACATTTGGAGGAGATGAACTCTACCCAACTGTGGAAGACAAAGCAACACATCTGCTCTACTTCATCATAAAAGATCATCCTTTTACTGATGGTAACAAACGAAGTGCTGCATTTTTATTTATCTATTTTTTAGATAAGTGTGACTATCTTTATAAATCAAATGGTGAAAAAAAGATAAATGAGAATGCACTTGTTACATTGACACTTCTCATAGCGAGTAGTGACCCCAAAGATAAAGAGATTTTGGTTAAGCTTGTTAAGCATTTAATATTTGAGGATTTATCGTGAAAATACTAGTAACAGGTGAGGCTAAAGCAACACATCCGAAGAGCGGTGAGGCTAAAGCAACACATCCGAAGAGCTATAAAGAACTCATAACTTTTGTAGAAGATAGAGCAGGACATGATAGACGTTATGCGATAGATGCTACAAAACTTGAAACGCAGCTTGGTTGGAAAGCAGATGAAGACTTTGATAGTGGGATTGTTAAGAGTGCTGAATGGTACTTAAAGAAGTATAAAGCATAAAATATGAAAAATAAGATTACAGTTGAGAACCAAGAAATTTCTATAATTAAAGAAGATTATATCTCTCTTACTGATATGGTTAGAAATATTGAGAATGGTCTTGTCTTGATTGAAAAGTGGCTTAGAAATAAGAATACTATTGAATTTATTGGTATATGGGAAGAGATTTATAATAGTAATTTTAATTCCCCCGAATTCGAGGGAATTAAAAATGAAGCTGGCTTAAATCGTTTTTCATTATCTGTAAAAATGTGGATAAATAAAACAAATGCTATAGGTATAATGGCAAAAGCTGGAAGATATGGTGGAACTTATGCTCATAAAGACATAGCTTTTGAATTTGCTTCATGGATAAGTCCAAAATTTAAGCTTTATCTTATTAAAGAGTTCCAAAGACTTAAAAATGATGAGATAGAAAAACTAAAGCTTGGATGGGACATCAAAAGAACATTAGTGAAAATGAACTATCATATTCATACAGATGCAATAAAGAAAAATCTTATCCCTCCCAATGTAGCTATAAATAAGATACAGTTTATTTATGCGACAGAAGCAGACCTTTTAAATGTAGCACTTTTTGGATTAACAGCTAAACAGTGGAAAGAAGTTCATCCAAAGGAAGAAGGCAATATGAGGGACTATGCAACAGCTGAACAGCTAGTAGTGTTAGCAAACCTGGAAAATCTAAATGCGCAGTTAATAAAACAACAAATAGCATTTGAAACAAGACTAACAACACTCAATGGGGTAGCTATAGAGCAGTTACAATTACTTTTAAAATATAGTGTTAAAAAATTAGACAAATTGAAGTGAGAAGAAATGATAAATAACATATTTTCTAAGATGGATATAGAAGTGTTAAATATTATGGAGAGGTTAAAATAATTTGAAAATACTAGTAACGGGAACAGCCGGATTCATAGGCTACCACTTGTGCGCAAAACTTCTAGAACGCGGAGATTAAGTAGTAGGAATAGACACTCTCGGATGTGCTCCTTTAGGTGCACCAATAACAGGTGAGGCTAAAGCAACACATCCGAAACAGATTTAATCATATTCAAAGTTTGAACCTAGTATACTCCTGTCAAAATAACATTTACCAACATAGAGGAACTATTATTGAGCAATGAAGAGTTAGAGTTACTACTTTTAAAACGTGCAGAGGGTATATCTTCTCAGAAGTCATTGGCTCAAGAGATAGGGTTTAGTGTGGGGAAAGTGAACTATGTTCTTCGGGCTCTTGTAGATAAAGGTTTCATAAAAGCAGAAATGTTTTTAAATGCTCAAAATAAACGAAAATACTCTTACCTTTTGACAGAGGCTGGAATGGCAGAAAAGATAGCACTTACAAAAAAGTTTATCGTGAGAAAAAAAGCTGAGTATGAAGAGCTTCAGAGAGACTTGGAAGCCGATAATTTATGGAGAAAAAAATGACAAACATTATATTATGCGGTGGAAATGGTACAAGACTCTGGCCGATAAGTCGAACTCTTATGCCAAAACAGTTTGTTAAACTTTTTGACGAGAAGTCACTTTTTCAACTAACAGTAGAGCGAAATTCAAAAGTTTGCGATAACCAATTTATAGTATCAAATACAGAACAATATTTTTTAGCACTAGACCAACTTGAAGAATTAAATAAAATAAATAATAACTATTTACTGGAACCAATAGGAAGAAACACAGCTCCAGCTATTGCACTTGCTTGTATGGCATTAGAAAAAGAAGAGATTGTTTTAGTAACGCCATCTGATCATCTCATAAAAGATGAGGCTGAGTATGCAAAAGTACTGCTTCAAGCTAAAGAGTTAGCACAAGAGAATAATCTTGTAACATTTGGAATTACACCAACATTTGCTGAAACAGGATTTGGATATATCGAATCAGGGGAAGAAAACTCTGTCAAAGCCTTTCATGAAAAACCAGATTTCAATACAGCAACTTCTTATGTAAACGCAGGTAATTACTACTGGAATAGTGGTATGTTTATGTTTAAAGCAGGGGTCTTTTTAGAAGAACTTAAGAAATATTCTCCTGAAGTTTATGCAACTTGTATGAGTGCACTTGGTGAGGCTAAAGCAACACATCCGAGTGACCTCATAAGAATAAAACACGAAGACATGTTAGCTATCCCCGAAGACTCAATAGACTATGCAGTAATGGAAAAAAGCTCTATAGTTAAGGTAATACCATCAAATATTGACTGGAGTGATGTAGGAAGCTTTGATGCCCTTTATGAAGAACTTCCAAAAGATGAAAATGGTAACACTTTAAATGAAAAACACATTTCAGTAGATAGTAAAAACAACTTTATTCATACGAATGACAAGTATATAGCGACAATTGATGTAGAAGATATGATAATAGTAGATACAGGAGATGCACTTCTCGTAAGTAAAAAAGGCTCATCTCAAAAAGTAAAACAGGTAGTAGCTCAAATAAAGAAAATTTCAGAACTTCACAACATACATTTGACAGGCTATAGACCATGGGGAACATATACTATTTTAGAGGATACTCCAGGTTATAAGATAAAACGCATAGAAGTGAAACCGGGTAAGCGTCTTAGCCTTCAAAAACATTACCACCGAAATGAACACTGGATAGTGGTGAGTGGAACAGCAACTGTAACAGTAGGCGAAGAGACGAAACTCATAAGACCAAATGAAAGCACTTACATAAAGATGGGTGAAGTACATCGTTTGGCAAATGATGGAAAAATACCAGTATTACTAATAGAAGTTCAGGTTGGTGAGTACACTGGTGAAGATGACATAATTCGTCTTGAAGATGATTTTAAAAGGAACTAGATAAATGAATGAACAAAAAGTAGCACTAATAACAGGTATAACAGGACAAGATGGCTCATACTTAGCAGAATTTTTACTAAAAAAAGGCTATATCGTACACGGTATGAAAAGAAGAAGCTCACTTTTTAATACTGATAGAATTGACCACCTTTATCAAGATCCTCATGTAGAGAACAGAAACTTAATACTTCACTTTGGAGATATGACTGATAGTATGAACATTACTCGTATCATCCAAGAGGTGCAACCCGATGAGATATATAACCTAGCGGCCATGAGTCATGTAGCTGTAAGCTTCGAGACACCAGAGTATGTAGCCAACGCAGATGGAACAGGAACACTTAGAATACTTGAAGCTGTAAAACTTTTAGGACTAAGCAAAAAAACTAAAATCTATCAAGCAAGTACATCAGAACTCTACGGTAAAGTACAAGAAACGCCACAAAGTGAAACAACACCTTTTTACCCAAGAAGCCCTTATGCAGTAGCAAAAATGTATGCTTACTGGATAACAGTAAACTACCGTGAAGCTTATGGCATGTTCGCGTGTAATGGAATCCTCTTTAACCATGAGTCACCTGTTCGTGGTGAGACGTTTGTAACAAGAAAGATAACAAGAGCGGCATCTAAAATAGCACTCGGTCTTCAAGATAAGTTATACCTTGGAAACCTTGATGCCAAACGCGATTGGGGACATGCAAAAGACTACATACAGATGATGTGGCTTATACTTCAAGCAGATGAAGCAGAAGACTGGGTAATCGCAACAGGTGAGACTACAACTGTAAGAGACTTTGTAAAGATGGCGTTTAAATATGCTGGAATAGAGTTAGAGTTTAAGGGTGAAGGTAAAGAAGAGAAAGCTTATGTAGTATCTTGTTCTAACCCTGAGTATCAAGTTGGTATTGGAAAAGAAGTAGTGTCCATTGACCCGAAATACTTCAGACCAACAGAAGTAGACTTACTCTTAGGTGATCCAACTAAAGCCGAAACAAAACTAGGCTGGAAACGTGAGTATAAACTAGAAGAGTTAGTAAATGATATGATGCAGTCAGATCTAAAACTTATGACTAAAGATGTTTACCTACAAGAGGGTGGATATAAGACTTTGAGTTATTTTGAGTAATGAATAAAACAAGTAAAATCTACATAGCAGGACACCGTGGTCTAGTTGGTTCAGCTATAGTAAAAAACCTTGAGTCTAAAGGCTACACAAACTTAGTCTACAGAACTCATAAAGAGTTAGACTTGCTAGATTCAAACGCAGTAGCAGAGTTCTTTMAWSMYGAAAAACCWGAGTATGTCATACTCGCTGCTGCTAAAGTAGGTGGCATAGTCGCTAACAACACTTACAGAGCAGACTTCATCTATGAGAACTTACAGATACAGAACAATGTAATACACCAAAGTTATCTAAACGATGTAGAAAAACTACTCTTCTTAGGGAGTACTTGCATATACCCTAAAAATGCCCCACAACCTATGAGAGAAGATAGCTTGCTAACAAGTGAACTAGAGTACACAAACGAACCATATGCCATAGCTAAAATAGCAGGTATAAAGATGTGTGAGTCTTACAACATACAGTATGGAACTAACTTTATATCTGTAATGCCTACAAACCTCTACGGTCCAAACGATAACTTCGACCTAGAGACTTCTCATGTACTACCAGCACTTTTAAGAAAGATGCACGAAGCAAAACTTAACAATACCCCTCAAGTAGAGATATGGGGAAGTGGTAAACCTAGACGAGAGTTTCTTTACTCTGAAGATATGGCTGATGCTTGTGTGTTTTTACTTGAGAGTAGGGACTTTACTGATACTATCGGTGAGGCTGAAGCCACACATCCTAAGAGAGAGATAAGAAACACACATATAAACATAGGAACAGGTGTTGACATAAGCATAAAAGAGTTAGCAGAGACTATCAAAAAGATAGTTAACTACAAAGGTGAACTCTACTTCAACGACACTAAACCAGACGGAACGATGGTAAAACTAACAGACCCAAGTAAACTCCATTCCCTCGGATGGAAACATACTACTGATCTTGAAGATGGGATTAGAATTATGTATGAGTGGTATTTAGGAACCAATAAATGAATAACTTAATCAAATATAATGATGGGGAGATAGAACTCACTATTTCACTTGATAAAGAGACTATTTGGTTGAGTCAGTTACAGATATCGGAACTGTTTGACACAAGCAGCGATAATGTTAGTCTGCATTTAAAAAATATTTATAATGAGAAAGAGTTAGATGAAAAGAGAACTACCGAGGATTTCTCGGTAGTTCGTCAAGAAGGTAAAAGAAAAGTAAAAAGAACCATCAAGCATTATAATTTAGATAGTGTTATATCTATCGGGTATAGAGTTAGCTCTTATAAAGCTACAAAATTTAGACAATGGGCAACATCTGTCTTAAAAGAGTATATATCTGATGGATATGCTATAAATACTCACAAAATTACAGAACAAAGGTTAACAAATCTAGAAAAGGATATGCAGTTTGTAAAGTCAAATATCAAAAATAGTTCACTAGATGTAAAACAAGAAATCTTCTATGATGGACAGATATTTGATGCATACCTTTTCGTAAGCGATATTATAAAAAGTGCCAAAACTTCTATAAAACTGATAGACAACTTTATAGATGAGAGTACATTAGTATTGTTTACTAAAAGAGATGCAAACATTAAAACAATTATTTATACGAAAACCATCTCTAAAGAGTTACAACTAGACTTAAAAAAGTATAATGCTCAATACCAAACAATAGAGATAAAAAAGTTTGACTTATCACATGATAGATTTCTGATAGTAGATGAAAAAGAGGTATATCATTTTGGGGCTAGTTTAAAAGACTTAGGCAAAAAATGGTTCGCAGTTTCTAAGATGGATATAGAAGTGTTAAATATTATGGAGAGGTTAAAATAATTTGAAAATACTAGTAACAGGAAGAGCCGGATTCATAGGCTACCACTTGTGCGCAAAACTTCTAGAACGCGGAGATTAAGTAGTAGGAATAGACACTCTCGGATGTGCTCCTTTAGGTGCACCAATAACAGGTGAGGCTAAAGCAACACATCCGAAACAGATTTAATCATATTCAAAGTTTGAACCTAGTATACTCCTGTCAAAATAACATTTACCAACATAGAGGAACTATTATTGAGTAATGAAGAGTTAGAGTTACTACTGTTAAAACGTGCAGAGGGTATATCTTCTCAGAAGTCATTGGCTAAAAAGTCTATAAAACTGATAGGTAACTACATAGATGAAAGCACTTTAGTATTGTTTACTAAAAGAGATGCAAACATTAAGACA
>NVXO02000002.1 GCA_002733945.2 Sulfurimonas sp.
CAAACATTAGTCCCATCTCATGGTTAGAGATAGCATCCGGATGTAGGTCTATAGTAGCAAACTTCTCTATAATCATATAGAGTAAGTCAGCTTCGTTTAGTTTGTCTATCTGAGAGCTAAACTCATACTTCTCAAATATCTCTCTAGCGTTAACACTAAAATCATTAATGTAACTTTCTAGATTCTCTCTAATATTATTAGGATCTGACATCAACTTAGTAAGTGTGTATTTAGAAGTATTGTAGAAGCTATGTTTTGATTTTCGAGTTAAGAACTGCTCCATTGGGATACCAAGATTTTTTCTAGCTTCATTCTCTGCTAAAACATCATCTCGAGTAGGTTCAAGTACACATTCTAATCTTCGTAGTAGTGTAAATGGAAGAATAATCTTGCCATAATCTGATTGTTTGTAGTTACCTCGTAGTAGGTCTGCTGTTGACCAGATTAGTGCTGAGTTTGATTGTTCTGCCATTGTATATATATCCTATAATTTAATTATAGTTATTATATCTTGTTTAAGTTGTGTCTTGATGAATGGAGGCATAACGGTATCTACTTTGGATAAAGTTTATGCTCTTTCTAGATGTACAATAAGTCATAAATAATCTATTATAAAAAATACACCTAAAAAAGTACAATTTGAAAAAATGAGCTGTCGTATAATTCTTCTCAAATATCAACAATTACAAGAAGAATTCACCATAAAAAATGATACCGTTTCTATCTAGGCTGAAAGAGCAAAAACTATGATTTACTATATAGCAAATCATATAAGAGCATCTTCTTAACTTTCTAATTTTTGCTACACACCAGAATATCAACTCAATCAATAATCTATCAATATCAATTCATAAGTTTCAAGTTTTCGTCATTTAATTCTATTAAATTATTTACTGATACTAAAATAAAACAGTTCCTTATTTATATTTTATTATCAGTAAAAATTCATATCAGACAATCCTACAAACCCGATGAAACTAACGAGAGAGAAATTGAAAGATTAAGAGATTAAGTTTTTAAAATTCTTAAAATTAAAAAGTTAAGAAGAAAAGAGCTTCCCCCTCAAAAATCTTCAAAAAAGAAAATTGAATTAAGGACAAGAGCATGAATAGAATTGAGATAAAAGTATTATTTAAAGGATTAGAAGGAATAAACGAGGCTAAAAGAGTTTACAAAGAACTAGCTAAAAAGCTTCACCCTGATGTAGGAGGTAGTGACGAGGAATTTAAGGTACTCAATAAGGTTTATAATGATTTTATTGAGAATGGTCTAATTATAGATGATGAGAGTGAAATTGATTTAGAGCTTGAAAAGATTGTTTCTCAGATATTACACTATGAAAATATTATTATAGAAGTTGTTGGTTCTTGGATATGGGTGAGCGGTGATACAAAGGCAGTTAAAGACATTTTAAAAGGGCTAGGCTTTAAATGGGCTAAGAAAAAAGTGATGTGGTACTACGGAGAGATGAAAGGGCGAAGTCCAGAACAGAAGAGTATGGCAGATATCAAAAATAAATATGGTTCTGAAAGAGTTTACTCAAAATCTCAACAAAAGATAACTGTATAAGAGAGAGTCTTTAAACTCTCTCTTAATATACATTTTAAATAAATATAATTTAATACTATTTAAATAAAACAACTTGTATCATACCCTTAATAAAAGGAAAACAAAATGGCTTTAATTGAATGTAGAGAATGTAAGAAAGAAGTTAGTGATACTGCGGCTAGTTGCCCAAATTGTGCTTATGTGTTAAAAGCACCAATGGAAAGAAATTGGAACGGGATGAAAAAACAAGGTGTTTTATCACTTTTGAAGTTAATCGCAGGATTAATAATAGGATTATTTTTATTGGGTTTGTTAGGTGGCTCATCAATTATAAGATTTGAATATATTTTTGCATATTTTACGGCTGCATTTATTGTGGGTGGGTATCCTCCATTATTGTTTTTATCAACAACATCGAATATTAACAAAAAAGCAACTTGGATTATATATGCCCTTCTGTCTTTATTCTTAATTTATATGATGTTAGAAGATTGGTTACGCTAGGACGAAAGGGCTTATATGCCTTTCATCCCTTCTCTTTCTTGTGCTTGTTGCATGTATCCTGCATTGAATCTCCCATATCTTGAGTTTTTACATCTAATTATTTTGAGATTAAACTTTTTTTAATCTCTCTCATAGAGTCACGAATATCTATAATTATAAAGATAAAATAGAAGGCTATTGTTACACCAATAATACCACCGATAAGTGTCATTAACCCTTGTCCGAAAGTCCATTTTTGACTCATCATTCCTACTGCTGATATAATCACTGCCAAATAAGAAATTACTGCTGCGACTGAGATAATCATATCTCCACTTTTTAATATTATATTTTTTACCATTTTTGATAAATCCTTTTTTGTTGTTTGTGTTATTAAATCATACTACCACTTAAAATAATATTTTATATTATTTGTCAAAATAAAATATTTTGACAGTTACTTCATTGATTTTCATCAATTAATAGTATTCTACATATTGCAACCTAATGCAATCTTGCGAAAGATTAAGAGCAACCATAAAGCAATATGTTGCTTTATGGTGAAAGCTAATGCATATTTTATGCATTAGCTTGAAACAACTTGCATAAATTATGCAAGTCACAAGCATTAAGATGCTTGTTAAGAAAGTGTCACACCTGACTCCGCTTGAATTCGGATAGGTGAAAATTATGAATAATTTTGTATTTTCAAGCATTTATGATGCTTTTTCATACTTTTCCACGGCACTGTCGTTTAAGCTTTTCTTTTTTCTTTTCTTCAAATATTCATCATTCAGAGTGAGATAAAAGTGATTTATTCCTTCATCTAAAATAAATGCTTCATTAATTAAAGGCTTTTGTATATAGTCACTTTTTGCTAAAAAAAGAGCACCTTCAGATGGAATATAAGTTACATGCTGATTCGCTTTTCCTAATTTATCAAGCTCAGACCAATCAAGAATTTCTTCTTGTTTTATACTCTCTTGGACTTTTTTAGCAACTGTTTTTATTACCGTATATTCTCGCTTGCCAACTTGCTCATTAAAGAACTTTCGAGTTCTCTCATTCTTCACACTAAATATCATATATGCATATGTACTTGATGTTAATAAATCAAAGAGCTTCTGTTCATCTGGAAAGTAATGCATTGCACACAGTAAACACCCACCCTTACTTCTTATCTTTGTGTGTAATAGCTTCTTAGCTTCATATGTCATCTTTAAGGATAAATATTCATCCAACAGGTAGAAAGTAAGGTCTTCTTTTGATTCTTCTTTTGAGGCATGTATCATTGCAAGACAAGCAGTAAATGCACTAAATAGCGGATTTAAGCTTGACTCATATTTATCTACATTGAGCATAAAGAGCTTTGCTTGATGTTTTTTCTCGAAAAAGTCACTAATAATAAAAGATTTTTTACCTTGTTCTAGTTGATATAAGTTGAGTTTCAATTGAGTCATTACCTGTTTCATTGTAGATATCACATCGTTTTCAGAGCGACTATCGCCCTCTTCTACTTCTTTAAACATAAGTTCCAATTCTTTAATAAAAAATTTCCATTTCTCTATAGGCTCTTCAATCTCTATAGTTAGACGAGCGATATGAAGATATCTCTCTTTAGCATCGTTAGTGAAGAAGCTCTTGTTGCCTCCTGATGCTGCTTCAATAGCATTGTTTATATAAAACTCTATCACTTCAAGCTCTTCACCTAAAACATTCCATACATGAGCACGTTTATCAAAAGGACATAGAATAATATCCTTTCGCGTGTTGTACCACTTGCTCACAAAATCACCGCTTTTTTCATCATTGATAAGTACTCTGTTATACCACGGTTGAGCTAGATAACTCTCCATTGAGACTGTTTTTCCGCCGCCCATAGGGGAGATAATCATTAACCCTTGAGTTAATGATAACGGCTCGATGTAGATTTCAGATTTCTTATTAAACAGTAGTTTTTTATAAATAGAAACATGTCTGAGATAATTCCTACTGTAGTCAAAGTTGTCTAATTTAAAATCTCTTAAATCAGATTCAGAAAATTGCTCTTTTAGATAGCTATTTTTGCTCCAGCGGTTTCCTTTATGCTGTTTTAGAGCATTAGGGTAGCTCGTATCATTAAAAGGATGAAAGTCTATCCCTTCYCGAACCCAGTTTTTTATACCATACCACCACACAACACTTCCGCCCAATACTGCACTTAATACTAATGATTGCATAATTTATCCTTACATTTTGTTTGCATGTTCTAGTGTTTGAGTAAATTGTTTGCTCACTACTGTTTTTAGAACTGTTTTAAAATCAAAACCTTCCTCAAGAGAATCTTTGAGGATTTCTTGAGAGAGTGTTTTAAACTTACTTAGAAGCGAACTGTCAATATCTTTAATATTATGGTTTAACATATCTCCAATATAATCCAAGTCTTTTTCTGACTTCACTAATGTATTGACATCTTCTACTATATTTTGAGCATTTTTGACTCGCTCAACCTTGTCATATAACTCATGACCTTTCTTTATCTTCGATAAGAATGATTCTTGTTCATTTTCTAATTGTTGTTTTTGTATTTGTGCCTCCTGTAGTTTTAGTTTCTCATCTTTGTATAGCCCTTGTTTCTCGTCTAATTTCTTTAAATCATCAATAGTTTTATTGAGTTCAATTAATTTTAGAGCCTTTTGTTGGTGGTCTAGAGTAGAGGTTTTTTGTTGTTGTTGCATTGATTTTTCCTTAAATAATTTTATATCATCCGTGTAGATTTTTACGGAGTTTTTAGCTCTTGTCACAGACACATAGAGGCTATTAAGATTCGTCATTGTTGCATTGGTAAAGGCTATGACCTTACTAGCAGTTTGACCTTGTGATTTAAACTGTGTGACACAGTAGGCATAATCAAGATAGCTATACTCTTTCATATTGACTTTAAGTGCTTTGCCTTTAATGTCTAATGTCATGAATCCATCTCTGATAGATTTAACAGTTGCTATCTCTCCATTTTTAACACCAAGCTTTTTATCATTCTTAGTAAAAGTCACTAAGTCATCTACTGCAAACTCTTTAGAGTTGAGTTCATATGTTTGGAGCCTAGAGCCATATTTTTTTAAGTCTATACTGAACTCTTTTTTATCTGTTTTCACTCTTATAGAGTTAGTGTGTGAGTCAACAGATATAACYTCACATTGTGTTCCTGCTCTCGCACCAACTATCGCTTTTTCTATCATCACTAATTGTTTAGCTTTATAGTAGTTTGAAAAGTGTTTTTCTGTATCTGAAAGTGAGACTGATTCTTTTACATCATAAATTTTTCCACCTTGTAGGTTTAATTTTACTCTGATTCTATCGTTCAACTCACTTCTATCCATATTTGAAGAAGCAATTAAGAGTGTGTTTTTTCTGTCAGACAAGTACTCGTTTATCGCACTACTATATTTATCATGTGCATCTATCTCTTTTATTGAAGATGTCTTTTCTAACATCTCGTAAGCTTGTGATAGATATTGATTTTTAACCGCAGCATATAACTCTTTCATATCTTGAGTTTTAGCTCTCATTCCCTGAGTCATTTCACAAACCTTTACAATACTTTTAGATTGTAATTGTTGAAATATCGCTCCAGCAGATAAAGTTTGAAACTGTTTCTGGTCTCCTATAAGAACAATTTTTGAACCATTCTCTTTCGCTTTTTCCATAAGTACTTTCAACTGTTTTGAGCCAATCATTCCAGATTCGTCAACTAAATATATTTGATTCTTTTTAAACTCTTTTTGATTCAAGAACGAGTGTAAAGTTTGAGATTTAATATTAGCTTCTTTTTCTATTTCACTTGCTGCTTGTCCTGTATATGCAAGACCTACTAATTCAGGTTTATTCTCATCATCCATTTGTTTAATGAATTCATTTACTTGATTGAGCATGTAAGTTTTACCAACTCCTGCATCACCTTGAATCACACTTACAATATCTTTAGAGTTGAGTATAAAGTTAGCAGCTTGTTTTTGTCCTGTAGTCATGCTTGTTTCTTGCATAAACTTGTTTGACTCTTCAAACTCAACAACACTCTCAAGAGTGTTTTCAACTGCTTTGATTTCTTTAACAATATCTATTTCAATCGACATCATCTCTTGTGTTGTGTATAAATTATCTTGCAAATTAACAAGCTCAGAAGAGCTTTGTATTTCACTTAAAAATTCATCTAGGGAATAATCCGAAATAGATAATTTCAGAGCCTCTTTAAGAAGCTCTTCTTTTGAAAAAACAGATTCTTTGTCTGTTTTAATCTCAATAGCTCTCTCTAGTACCTCGCTTACAGTCAACTTTGTATGCTGATGTTGTTGATGCTTTATATTTTCTCGTAAAACACTTATATCTTCAAGAGCTTCCGCTCTTTGTATATTTGCAGACTTGATAGCCTTCCTATCTATGTTTTTATCTTTACTTTTTCGACTATCAAGAGCTGCCATTTCCTTGAGCTTTGCATCTTCCATCTTTGGATACTCTTTTTTAAGTTCTTCATATCTAATCTTTGTTTGTTGTGCTCGTGTTGAGAACTCACTTAGTAGTTCTTCACTTACACCTTTTACTTCAAATAAGCCTTTTTTTGCACTTGTTACTTCAATTTCGTAATGAAGCTCTTTAAGGTTCTGAGCAAGATGATTTCTATAAATCTGTCCAAAAAGCATCTTGTTCTCAAACAACTGCTCATTAAAAAGTGCTCTGAACTTTCCATCCTCTCGTTGAGTCATGTTAAGCACAAAGGCATGAGTATGTAGCTGAGGGTCTAACTCTCTGCTCGTATCGTGTTGAAACAGTGCTGCTACAATATTACCTGTATCGACAACCTCACGAACACCATCTTTTTGATGTCGAGTTTGTATATAATTCTCTTCTATGAATCTAAGAGTCTCTTCAACTGCTCTATCATGTGCATTTCTTATCTCTTTGTTCTCTTCATCACCAAGAACTTCACACAATACAGATACACTCTTCGGAGCTGAAAAAGTCAAATCCGTTCCAGCTCTCTTACTTGTATCAACTAATACCTCCTCACTAGTTGGATGAATCCCATGACACAGTCGTTCAAACTCTTCAAATTTAAACTCTTTTAAACCTAATGTTTGAGCTGCTTTACCAAACCACTTACCAGCCTCATCTATATTTTCAGACTGATAATAGTTTTGCTCTTGCTTGTGATAGTGAGCGGCTTGCTCACTGTTCATATTTGAGATACTAAGCATCTTTTTTATCTTTAAACATACTAGTTAGTCGTTTAGCAGCTTGAGTAGATTTTGAAGAAGGTGCTTGTTTAGTTGAAGTTTTGATATCACTCTCACTTTTCTTTTTAAGCCAAGAAGATAGAGACTGTCTTGAGACAGTTATATTTTCTTCGATTGACAAATAATCAACTATTTGCTGTTGTGTAAAATTCTTAGAAATCAAAGTTTCTATATCCTCAGCAAACGGAGAGAGTTTTGAAACTCTCTTTTTAGGTTTTGTATCTTTGATAAATTTCTCTAATTTTGCATTCATAATTTACAACCTTTACCCTAAACACAATGGTAATAGATGCCATGAGAGAGTTGACTTCCCAACTCCTCCTTTTGTACTAACAACCGCGAGATTTTTAAAACCTTTTATAGCTTCTTTGAGTGCTGCTAGATTCTCTAATAAATATTCGTCCGCCATTTGAGACTGTTCGTACTGATGCTTCATTTTAGTCCAAACATCAATATCACCATTACTTTCTTCAAAGAAGAGTTTATTTACATCTTGAGAATCGATTTCTCTAGCGATGGAAGCAAGTTGGTCAATGGTGTATCCATTAGAAGCCGCTATCTCAAAAATAGGACTTCTTCTTAAAGTTACATAGTTAGGACTATGGTCTAATTTTTCTGCTACTGATGGGATTCCTAATGCTGCATTTCCGAACCAAAAGAGAAACTCTTCTTCTGCACTTGTATGTACTTGATTTAACACAAACAGAGTCTGTTCAGGCTTTCCAATTAGGTTATAAGTATCTATTGCATTTTTTGCTTGACTTAAGGAATTGGTAACAGGGATGATATATAAAAAATTATCCGCTGAACCCTCTTTTTCTAATGTTTCTAAAACCAAAATTGAGTCATTTCCACCTCCTGCATCGATGATAATTTGATTTGACTCATCAACCATCTGCTCAAATATTGCCTTTCTAAAAGCATCTTTACCTTCTTTAGTTGTTACACTTACTGCTTTAAAATCAGTCTCTAAAAACACATTACTATTATTGTTGTCATCAATCTCAATAATTTTTACCATTTATTTTCCTTGTTTTTGTTGAATTATTATTGCTTTATACTTGCCACTATTCACTAATTTGCTTTTTAAAAGTATGTACTTAACACCTTTCTTTTTGTCTGAGCCTATACGGATTCTATGAGAATTTTTAAACTCTTCAATAATAGAGATTTCACTTGCTGTTAAGTGTTGTGATGCTTCTCTCTCATTTAATATTAAATGAGCCACAAAGCCACTAGCAAAAGCAAAAACACTCACTAATATAAAACCAAATAGTCGATGTTTTTTTATCTTCTTATTTATAATTGTCAGTTTTGAACTGATTTCATCCAGCTCATTTAAATCCACCTTGTCTGTTGTAATCTCTATCTTGTTTTGTAAAGTTTTAAGAGCTATTTCAAACTGTTTCTCAAAGCTAGAAGTGTCTATTGAAATATCCTTGAGACTTTCAAGGTGTTTTTTAATATCTCCTAGCCCTTCATAATCATTTAGTTCCTTAATACTCGATTCTAACGACAATGAGGCATATGTTAAAGCATCTAAAAACTGTCGAGAGGTATTTATATTGAGAAAGTCAGATTCAACTTGCTCAACCTTTTTTTCCTTCTGCTTTGGAAGAGCCTTCTTTTCAGCTAGTTCAATATTAGCCTCTTCTTTAATAGGCATCTCCTTTTCTATATCTTTGGGTAACTCTGTTTTTGAAACTGCTTCAGATATAGCATCATCATTAGGGTTCTGCATATCATCAAATTCATCACTCATTATCTCCTCCTTTATCTTCTATAAAAAATAACTCATCCGTTGTGTTAGTTTCATTATTATCAGGAATAAAAATTAACTCTTCACATTCACAGTTAAATCCATTGTTCAAATTTAATGTTGTTGTATTTTCATATTGAGCTAGTAGATAACCTATAGATATACCTACACCTATTGCCATTGCTATATAAGCTATCACTTCTTTATAATTCATAATCATTTCTCCTTTAGTAGAAATTTAAAAAAAGACCTCTGAGAGACCTCAATTTTGTTAACACTCAAGAACCTCTTAAATGCACTAGTGTTGATTTTACCTTTACACTTTCTCTGAAATAACCCTACAGCATCTTCACAAGAGAGCTTCTTTTTATTAATTACCATCCTCATAATCCTTTTGTACCTTGCTTTGTGATACTGTCTTGCATGTAGCTATTGAATGATTCTCCAGCATCATCAGCTTTGACACCTAATATGTCATAAAAATATTTTGGAAGTTTAAATAAACTACTTCTTTAATAAATATTAAGTAGACCATTTCAGAACCATCTTCATAAAAGGCTTTTTAAAAAACTTATGCTGTTTTAACAGTGTCACTAAGCCATTCTGCTATAGCTACTTTTGGGTATAAAATTCGACCTCTTTTACCATTATTTATTTTCTTATATTCAGGACCTATACCTTCTTTCCTCCAATTTTCTAATGTAGAGCTACTTACTCCAATTACATCTGCTGTCTGCTTCTGATTTAAAACAATAATTGTTTTAAATTTTTCGCTTATTTTATTTATATCTTCTAATATCTGTGTTATACTATTCATTGCTTTTCAATGCTCCTTAACTCTTAATATGCAATATTATTGCAGTTTACCGCTTAAATAAAGCTTAAAAGTGAGTTATTATGAGATAAATATGCAATATAGGAACTTTTTATGCAATATAATGCGGATTTTTATATAGAGAGATTATTAAATTATTATAATCTTGGTACGATAAGTGAACTAGCAACTGTCTTGAATACAAAGCAGACATCTATTTCTAGTTGGAGAAAAAGAGACTCAGTTAATGCTATCAAAAAAAAATGCCGAGAAGTAGGTATATATAATGATATTTTTACAGAAAACAATAGTCAAGTAATATCCAATAATAGTGGGCAAATAGCTCAAAATGTAGATGGAAACCAAAGTTTTCACAATGAAAAAGCTGAAGACTCTATAGATACTGCAACATATAACTTGTTTAAAGAAGCTTATGAAAAAGCTATTAAAAATGATGATTTGAAAAGCCTGAGAGTTCACTTGATGGACTATTAGATGCCAAACGATATTCAGAAGATAGAGAGTAATGATGGTCAAATAGCCCAAACTGTAGCTGGAAACCAAATTTTAAACAAGAATTACTATACTACTACAGAAAATCGAGAAGATTATATAGTTACAGTACAAAACAACTATAATGAAATCACTAATATAGATGAAATTATTGAAGATATTTATAGATTYTTAAATGGAATACACTTGTATAGACTAAAATTATCTTTTGAGAACTCTGATAATATTAAACATGTTAAACATATTAAGCATGAGGTAACTTTATATGTCAATGATAAAAACAATATTAATAATTCTAAAACTAAGATAAATAGCTTTATTAATAATCTATCTTGTGGATATAGCTATATGGATAATAAAGTGTACAAAGATGAACATAATACTTATGCATATATTGATAGATGGCTCAATGCTTTAAATGATTTATCAATAAGAGAGAATGCAATATTATTTACACTTAAAAAAGAGCTAGACCAAAATAATTTAGAATATCATTATGAAAGCGGTATTTTTCGTTTTGAAGAATTTATACAATTAAATATTAAAAAATCTACAATAGAATCTTCTAGTTGGAAGTTACTCTTAGAAAATTATAAAGATGTTGATTTAAGAATAATGACTTTATTTCTAAAAAAAACTAAACCGAAATATGATGAAGGAACCAATGAAGAGCCGCCATCCTATTATTGTTTGGATGATTTAGAAGAATTTATTATTTCCAACAATTATCCTTCTACTTTACATTGTGATATCGATGGATATACTCCATACTCTTTTGATAATATTTTTGTAATTAAATTCCAATACTGTCAGAAATTTCTCTGGGAACTTTTGTATGATTGCTACCAACATAGATATTTTGAGAGCAGCCCTTAAGAGCCACCATCTCTGTCTCTCGATTTCGGCTCCTAAAGTCGTTCCATCGCTATGCTCGGAAATGCGAAATCTACCCTATAAAATCAATCTATTTTAGGATTTTTAATATAGGATAGGATTAGAGTTCGTTTAACGCCTCTGTGAATGTAACGACTACACTCAACACAATCATTCAAGATGGACGGTTCCCCTTATCCTCTCTATTACTCGATTGCAACCTAGCACTTACGATTGAGTTTTAACACTACCTCATAAGCTTGTAACGGGTATCTCTCCGTTCAGTGACCATTTACTATTATAGTAAATCCCAACACTACGAACGGGTCGTTTAGTCGATTTGTGGCTCATTTTACATCGGTCTAGATGTGACTACCAGTTATATTTCCGCCTTGTTCTAACAGATGGCTTACAGTACATTCGTAAGTGACATCTGCTCTGGTTCTAGGCTCCACTTAGTATTGGTTTTTTAACAGGAATTACACCTGTACGATTCTAAGCTTTCATCGTTTTTTACTTCCATCTTAACAATGATAAAAAATATGAATATTTTTACAGAAATATGCTATAATTGCAGACATCATACTTAGCTGTATGTTTAGCTTTATCAGTCTTCCAGTCTCGTCAAAGTTTGGAAAAAGACTGATAAAGTCTTTCATATTTATTACTTCCAAAAATTATAGTTTTTCAAAGCTTTGATATTTGTACTATTTATCTTTTTATGTATTTGTGTTATGAGTTAAGAAAATGGGTACAAGGCAATTTCTAGTTTAAATTACTCAATGCAAAGGACGGGAGTCCTAAGCATAAGAGGAAAAACCTCTTAGAAACAGCTTGTACCCTGCATTCAGTAATTATGTAGGTATTATAATTGATTTATGTTTTTTTTGCCTGATGCGGATAAAGATGCTTTACGATGCATTATTTATATTAAAAAAGGAATATCGAAAGTATTTTTTTATTAATTTTTATTAAAGCTTAAATTTTTAAATTAATTAGAGAAAGAATTTATAAATTCTTTCTCTTTAAAAACCAATTTTACCTAAATTATTAATATGATTTTCTCCAGCATTTYTAGATRATTTTGCATATCTCATAGTGGAGCTTATATCTCGGTGGTTCATTAGCTTTTGGATGGTAAAGATTGGTGTTTCGTTTATAGCGAGGTGTGAAGCGAATGTGTGTCGCAATGAATGGACTACAATTCTATTTTTTCTATCTTCAATTTTCAAGCCTAAATTAAACAGTTCATTTAATTTCTTTGCTAAGAGTTTTTGTAGTTGAGTTTGACTTCTTTTGAAAAGTTTGTTTTTGTTTTCTCTGAATCTCTCATCTAATAAAGTAGACAGTTCTTCATTAAAAAACATTCTATATGTACTATCATTTTTGAAATCTTTTATTATCATTGATTTAACACTAAAATCTATATGATTAAATGATATGTTATATACACCCTGCAACCTTGCACCTGTATTAAGTAGTAGTTTTGTAAAAACATATAGTTCATTATCATCTTCAACGGCTTTATAAAGTTTTTTAATTTCTTTCAAGGTTAGGTATTGCTCTCTATTATTATCTATCTTTAGAGGCTTAATTCTTTTTACTATATTATCAATTTTAATTTTACCTTCTTGAATATAAAATTCAATTATTGTACTTAATTGACCTGTAAAATTATTTACAGTTTTAGGAGCATATGATTTGATTTTCATTGTTTGGAACTTACGAATATCTTCTACAGTCAACCTTTCTAATGCAGTAGTACCAAATACTTTTTTTAAGTGATTATCGTATGAAGCTTTATCTGCTTTAATATGCCTATTATGAAGTTTTTTGTTTTCATAGTAATAGTTGAAAATTTTATCTATTGCATGTTGACTATTATTTTTCTTTTTTTTAGCGATTAATGGAGGTTCTTCTCCTAATCTTTGTTTAGTTATAATTTCATTTCTTTTTTGATTGCAATATGCTTCCCGAACACCTTCACTATATTTACCTATTTTTAATTCTTTATTCTTTCCGTCTTCTGTCCTATAGGATATATAGTAAGTCTTTTCATTGTCTATTGCAATTCTATAAAATACACCTGAGTATTTAGTTGTGATTCGTTTTTTCGTTGACATTTTCCCGACCTCTTCCCGACATAAGAATATGATTATTGCATATTTTATGGATTATAGCAAATTTACAATTTTTCGTTAAATCCCTATTTTAGGTCTACTCAGTAATATTGGATTATTTAAGCTTTATAGTGATGATGTACGGATTGGGTTCGATCCCGCACGTCTCCACCAATAGCCTGTTCAATAGAATCTACATTTTAAATCACCTCTCCTTTGAATATACTACTTCTTTTCACTCCACTTTCTACACTTCTTGTGATATTAAAGGTTTTATATTATAATAATATCAAGAGGAGTACTAATATGAATAAGCTAGATATTTTAAAAGTACTTGCGGACAAAAAAGAGTTATATCATCTTAAAAATTTCATTCTATTTGGTTCAGTAGCAAAAGATATCAATAGTAGCGATAGTGATATAGATATAGCATACATAGAAGATAAAATAAAATTAAACTTTGAAAATTATTTAAAATTAGAAAGTGAACTTGCAGATATTTTTCAAACAAAAATAGATTTGGTTAATTATAAAAAATTCAACCCCTTAGTTATGCTACATGCAAAGGATAGTTTTATTTATGTTTAGTAGTAAAAATATTTTGCATATACTAACTATGCTAGAAGCTATAGAAAAAATCAATATCTATTCATCTGAGTTTGAGGATGAAGAAGTATTTTATTTTGCAAACAAACAGTTAAACTTTAATGCAACAGTAAACCTTCTTATAGCTATAGGTGAAGAAAATAAAAAAATAGATGATGGCCTAAAGTCTACTGATAAAATCAACTGGAAAAACATCTCAGCAATGCGAGATAAAATTGCTCATAATTATCGTGGTATAGATGAATCAATGGTTTGGGAGATTGTAACAACTTATCTTCCTGTATTAAAAGAACTATTAATTGAAATGTTACCTAAAATTGACAATTCAAAGCTTTATATCGAAGAAGCATTAACAACTTTGTATTACGAAGACTTGCATTACTTAAAGAATCTAGTAGTTTAACATATGTACAACATTGTGTAATACAAATTGACTATTACTTTCTAATATACCTACCCTTCATATAGTTGTGTCCCGCATGTCTCCACCATCAACTACTTTAACAAATTCAAGCAGAAATCCAAATATAATGGGTATATATAAGTCTAATTTGATTATACTTTTTTTAACTAAATTAATTGGATTAAAATGACTTCTATTACTAGCTATTTGAACAATGTAAACAGATTATTTCAAACAGGGAATGAAAAGAGAGTATAGTTATAGGGGCTAAAGATTTAGATGGTAAAAAAATAAATAAAGAGCAGTTTGATAGATATAAAAATGCCCTTCCTAACTTAAGAATTACAGATTATTTAGAGTTTCAGTTTTATAAGAATGCTAAATTGACAGTACAAATATCTATAGCAAAATGGGAGTTTTACATAGGTGGATACCAACCAGCTCAAAAATGGCTTAAATATAGAGTAGGCAGAGAACTAAGCAGAACAGACCTAAAGCACTACAATAAAATCATAAATGCACTTGTCGGGACAGATGGGATTATGAAAGAAATAGATAAAGTATTAGTTATATCATGAAAAATAAGTTTGATAATTTGATTTTTAAAGCGGATGAAATGGGTGATTATTTAATTGACAATTTTGTTAAACCCATTCTTAAAGGTACAGTAAATATCTTAATAGATGAAAAGTTAAAATATTATCTTACTTTTAAAACTGCCTTTATGGAAAATAAAATATCTATATTTCTAAAATCTATACAAGATGATGAAAATATTGATATCAAGTTTATTGAAGACATGAATGACAATGAAAACGTATTTTTCACTCAAACAATTAACAAGGTAATAGACCTAGATGATAGTTTGCAGATATACATTTTATCTTACCTTACAAAACAATACATGAAGAATAAAGAGCTGTCCTATTATGAGAAACAATTGTATTACAATATAGATACATTCACAAATGATGATTTTGAAATATTTTATAGCATGTACAAAGAAAACAAACTATCAGACAAGCACAAAAGAATAAGGCTAATTAGTTTAGATAAAAAGAAAGAAATCTTGGATATATCTTTAAAAAAATTCTCTAATATAGGACTATTAAACTTTAAAATTACATTTGAAAAAGACCAACAACCTGAGTGCTTTGAGGTAAGTGATTATTCAAGGAAGCTTTATGATTGTTTATGTAGTTATCAAGATGATTTGTTTAATAAAACAATGATTGAGAAAAAACTAAACACTATAAAAAGCTTCCCGTTTGTTATATAGTTGTAATTAAATTATTTTCAATAAGGTGCTATAATAATAGCAATATAGACAGTTAATCAAAGTGAGGTGGATATTATTATGACAAAATCTGATGTACTAAACTATCTTAAAGAACACTATCAAGAATTTCATAAACAATATAATGTAGAAAAAATTGGTCTATTTGGAAGCTATGCAAGAGATGAAGCAACACAAGATAGTGATATAGATATATTTGTAACAATGAAGCCTAATATCTTTGGTATGATAGCCATAAAAGAGCAGATAGAAGAAGACCTACACACTAAGGTTGATATTATAAGAGAACATAAAAATATAAAACCTTTCTTCCTAGAAATGATTAATAAAGATTTGATTTATGCTTAACGATAAAGATAGAATGATTTTATCAACTCTTGAAGATATTCAAACATCTATAGAGTTAATTATCCAAAGATGTGAAGGTATAAAAGCTAGTGATGATTTTTTAGATGAAGAAGATGGGCTATTAAAGCTAGATAGTATCTCTATGAGGCTAATAGCTATTGGCGAGGGCTTTAAAAACATTGATAAGCTGTCTGATAGTAAACTCTTAACTAATTATCCTAACATCCCATGGAAACAAGTAAAAGGGATTAGAGATATTTTATCTCATCATTATTTTGATTTAGATGCAGAGACTATATTTGAAATTTGTCAAAATGATATAAATGAACTTTTAAATACAACTATCAGAATAATTGGAGATATAAGCAAAAAGTAAAATATTTGAACCTTAATGAAAAACAAAGAGAAATAGTTCACACACCTTTTTTTAGGGATAGCAACTTTAACACTTTACTCAGATTTTCCATCATCTTCAGAAAGGCTTTGTTTACCTTACAGCACTAATTAATTGGCACAGCAAAAAATGGAATAATAACTATTTTAAACTAATTAGTAATTTATAAATTTTAAATTGTATAAATAAAAATTAATTTCAGTAAAAATTAGGTATTCTTTTAAAAATATCATCTCTCATTATTTATAATAAATGTAGTGATTACTCCAATAAGGTTTTTTATGCTTAAAGTATTACTTATCACAACTCTACTCTCTTTTCACTTGCTTGCATTAACAGTAGAAGAATTCAATAATCAGCAAATGGAGAGTTTTAATTCCTACAAAAAGAGTCAAGAAGATGGATTCAAAGAATACAAAAAGTCTCAAACAGAGGCATTTGAAGATTATAAAAAAGATATTGGAAGATATTGGGATAAGCCAAAACTATCAACAAAAAAAACTTGGTTACTATATACAGAAGATCAAAAAACTAGAACAGATGTTGATTTTTCAAAAGAAACAATAACAATTGAAACTATAGCTCATTCAGAAAAAGAAGCAAAAATTAAACTAAAAGCGGCACTTGCACAAGCTGTAGTCATTAATACAAAAAAAGTACAAGAGATAGATCCTTTAGAAAAGAAATTAGCTCTCATTAAAAAACCCAATAGGTTAAAAGACTCTCAAGTTAAGGCTGAAGCAATTCTCTCTACCGTAATTTTTAACAATAGACCGACTAAAAAACTAATTTATAAGTATGTTAATAAAAATATTTCTAATAGTAATATTAGAATCAAAAAATCAAAAAAACTAAATAATCAAAATGTATACAGTGTAAAAATACAAATGCCAAAAGACGCTATGTTAAAACGTTCTAAAGTATATCAAAGGGAAATTCTTAAGCATTCTAAAATACAGAAACTTCCTACTTCTTTAGTCTTTGCCATTATGCATACAGAAAGTAATTTTAATCCAAGAGCACGATCACATATACCAGCATACGGTTTAATGCAAATTGTGCCAAAATCAGCTGGTGTAGATGCTCATAAATACCTGTACAACACAAAAAGAATTGTATCAGGTACTTATTTATACGATAGTAGCAATAATATAACAATGGGTACGGCTTATTTACATATTTTATATTATAGGTATCTAAAAAAAATAAAAAATCCAACTAGTAGACTTTACTGTACAATCGCAGCTTATAACACTGGTGCTGGAAATATCGCATGGGCATTTACAAAAAGTTTTGATATGAATAAAGCTGCGCCCCTAATAAATAAAATGCAATCAGAGCAAGTGTATAGCAAACTACTTAAAGATTTGAGATGGGATGAACCGAAAAAGTATCTCATTAACGTATCTAAACGGATGAAAGCTTATAGGCAAGTTTACGGAGGTTGAGTAAGGTATAATGCCCCTAAAATCTAAGATACCAATTCAGTAAGATTTAATTTCAAATGTACAATAATATGTACATCTTACAAGGATTTTTTATGATTAACAAAAAGCATAAAATTATTTTATTTGATAATGTTTGTAATCTTTGTAATGCATCAGTAAATTTTGTAATTGACCATGATAAAAAGAATTTATATAAATTTGCTTCATTACAATCTTCTATTGGACAAAAATATTTAAAAAAMTTTGATTTWAYATTAGATGATTTTGAYACTTTGATATTAATTGATGGTGATAARTTTTACACTTCTTCAACRGCTGCACTAATGRTAGCAAAAGACTTAGGTGGGATAATCGGATATTTATATTATTTCATTTTTATACCACCGTTGTTTAGAGATATAGTATATAAAATTATTTCTAAAAACAGATATCGTATATTTGGTAAAAATGATACATGTCATGTGCCAACAGAAGATAGAAAAAATAAATTTATTAATTGAAAAGTTATATAAANCATATAACAATTTATGAATATAAGGATATAATAGATTATAAGGATATAAACTATCGMCAAAGGATATATTATGTTAGGATTTGGAMAAGAAGAGACTTGCGAAGAAGAAGTAGCAAGAACGGAAGCRGGATTGTGTGAACTARRAGTAGGAATGATTGAAGCGGATGCTTGTGTAGACRTAGCAATAAAAGAACAAACAGGMATGATTGAYGAAACAGTTCCAGCATTAATAGAAAGATTACAAGTATCTTTAAAGGCATTATCAGAAAACTTACAGAAAAAGAGCTTTGCTGATAGAATGAAAGTAGTAACATTAAAAATTCAGATACTTGATTTGCAAACGAAAGTGAAGAAGGCAGAATATAGAGCAGAGTTAATGAAATTAGAATATGAAGAAAGCAAAGCAATACACAAAGCAAAGAAAGATAGAGCCCATGAATTAAAAGAAGCATATGTCAAAGCCAAAGTAGCCTAAGCTATGGGCATTAGAAAATGTTAATGTTGTAATAAGTTGATTTAATTTTGGGGTGTTTTCGTAATAACAGCCTTAMATGGCTGTTATTGAGTAGATTMTAAAATTATAAATTAGCAGCGTGATAAGAACTTCTAACTAAGGGGCCAGAAGCCACCGCTTTAAAACCCATATTTAGAGCCTCTCTTTTAAGGTCATCAAATAAATCTTGAGAACAATACCTTTTTACCCCAGCATGTTTAGCACTAGGTTGTAAATATTGGCCTAAGGTTAATTCACTGACTCCTACATTTAGAAGATCCCTCATCGTTTCAATAATCTCTTTGTCCGTCTCCCCAAGTCCTAACATTAGAGAAGATTTTACAATACTTTTAGAATATTTCGAATAATACTCTAAGGTATTTAGACTTCTATCATAAGAACTTTGAGGACGAACTTCTTTTGAGAGTCGTCTTACTGTTTCTTCGTTATGAGCAAGCTTTTTAACCCCTGTGGAGATAATGATATCAAGAGCAGTGGTATCTGCTTTAAAGTCAGGTGTTAAAAGTTCTATCTCTACATTAGGGCACTTTTCTTTAATCTTCGAAACACAGGCTTTAAAGTGCCCTGCCCCATAATCCTTTAAGTCATCTCTATCTACTGAAGTAAGCACAACATAATTGAGGCCAAGTTCATTAATTGCCCTTGTTAAACGAGTAGGTTCGTCCCTTTCAATCTCCTGCCCCTTTCCTGTTTGTACTGCGCAGAAATGACAAGCCCTTGTGCAAATCTCTCCCAATATCATAAAGGTGGCTGTTTTATGGAAATAACACTCTGCCCTATTGGGGCAGGATGCTTCTTCGCATACTGTAGTCAGTCTGTTATTTTTTAAAATACTTTGAGTCTTAGATATCAAAAATGGGTCAGGTGCTTTTACACGAGGTTTATAAGGATTCATCAAAAATCTCACAAATAAGTTTTATAACTTTTTCATTTACCTCAGCACACGAAAGAATAACTGCTTCATTTGCCAAGGAAGAAGTTCTTATATCTTTTAGATTACAAGGATGTATTTGATTATGAAAGCTTAAGTCTGGAGATACATTTAAGGCTATGCCGTGAAGTGATACTCCCTTCTTGTATCTAAACCCAAGAGACAATAGCTTTGCATCTTTGAGATAAAACCCTGGTTGATTTTTATCATAATATACTAAGGGTAGATAGCTTTGAAAAAATCTTGTAAAAACAGAAAGTACCTGAGAGAAGAAACGAGCAGGAAAAGCCGCTTGAAAACAAAAATAATATATATTTTGTCCAGGAGAATGCGAGGTGATAGAGCCACCTCTATCGGTTTTAAACGTCTCCACCTCAAAGCTTTTATCTTCATCTTGACCTAGGGTATAAATCTCTTCATGTTGACAAAGTATTAAATGGTTTTGTCCGTCTTTTAAGGCCTGAGCATGTACCTCCTGCATTTTTTCATATGCTACCTTATATTCAAGTACACCCCAGTCATGTAAGATCATAAACGAAAATACACTCTTTCTAAGGATTCTGCAAAACTAGGGTGCGCCATAATAGTCGTAGAAGCCAAACTTGTGTCCATTTCTCCTGCTAGAGCCATCGCTATAGGTGCAATCAGTTCCTCCGCATCAGGTGCCAAAATTTCAGCACCCACGATAAATTTATCATCATCTGCATATACTATCATTACCCCCTCGTTCGCTTCATGAAAGTTTGAAGCAGAAAAGGCATTTAATTTCACTATCCCTGCACTAAGACCTTGAGTATCATGAGATGTTTGACCGACAGAGGCTACCGACATAGGAAGAGTATGAATAAATTGCACTACCCTACTTAAGTCTAAGACAGGAACCTTTTGCGCTAAAATTCTTTGTGTTACATTAATGACCTGAGCTCTAGCTGCATGGGCTAATTGCAATTTTGCATTACAATCACCCACCGCGTAATGATATTTTAAACTGCTTTGAAAATATTCATCTGTTTGTATACCCTCAGATACTTTTATATCTTCTGTTTGTATCACGCTAAGATTTGCTTTTCTACCTGCACATACTAAGAGCATGGGAGTATGAAGGTCTTCTCTATTTTCTAAGCTGATGACAACCTTGTTTGAGCGTGAGACAGCCTTGGTAATAGTATGCTCTTCTAAAAAGTTTATACCCATATATTCTAGCTGTCCAAGCATTGCCTTTTGAATCAGAGGATGGGCCTTCTTTTGTATACCTTTACTGTTAGAGAGCAAACTTACTTTCACCCCATTTGAAGCAAAAAAAGAAGCCATTTCTAAACCAATAGCACCCGCTCCATAAATACATATCTCTTTAGGAAGTTCTTGTAAATTTAACACTTCATCGCTTGTAATGATTAGCTCTGCATCATAGACTATTCCATCAGGTATATAAGCAGATGAACCGGTACCAATAACAATATGTTTAGCTTCATAAACCTTATCATTCACACTAACCTGATGTGCTTTTTTAATAATGCCCTCGCCCTCTATGAGTTCTATATCTTTACATTGGGCCTTTACTGCCTTTGCTGCACTAGAAATCAACTTGTCTTTTTTTCCCACAAGAGTTTTCATATTTAAGTTAAGGCTACCCTCAAAGATATTATTTTGACTTTGATGCGCTATTTTTGCATAATGTAAAAACATTTTAGAGGGAATACAGCCCTGATGTAAGCATACGCCACCCAACTGTTTTAAGTCTTTTTCTACTAAGGCTACTTTTAAACCTTTTTTTGCTGCCATTATGGCACCCGCGTAGTTTAGGCCTCCACCAATATAAATGATGTCATACATTTTTCACTTCCTCTTTGAAAAATTCTTCTTCTAAGCATACCGCTTTTACCCTTTGCATAAACAAAGCCGCCTCATACCCATTAATCAGTCTATGATCTAAACTCAGCGTTAAAGCAATACGACCTACTTCACTTGCTCCAATAGCCGCAATAGAGCTATCATCTTGATTTATCATTGAATCAAACCTATGTATACCCGTAAAGCCAAGATTTGAGAGTCCAAAATTCGAGCCTTGCATCTCTTCTAAATTCAATGTTGACATTTCTACCTTCTTTTTATACTCACCCAATTTATCTTGAATTGTTTTCATACTTAAATGATTGACGTCTTTTAAAACAGGCATAAAAAGTTTTCTATTTGCTTGCATAGCTATGGACATATGCGCATTCACTGAGGTATAAATAAAATCACCCTTTATACTTGAACGAAAACCTTCAAATTCCATCATACATTTAGCAAAAATTTTCACAAACCAAGCCGTCACCCCATAAGCAGAATATTTCTCAAAATACTTAGCATCAATATAATCATATATATGATAAACTGCCTTTAGCGCGGACTTATCTAAATTTTCAATAAGTGCCTTTTGGAATGAGGAAATCTTTTGTTTTTTAGAAATATTTTTATCTTTGATATATTCTAAGACAGAATAAGAGTCTTGTTTTGTTTGCACTTGGAAGTCACTTATGTCTAAGCTATATTCTTCTATCAAAGAAAGAGCCTTTGGTGTGAAAAATCTTTTTTTATGATATAAAACTATATCTTTTACATGCGAGGGCACAGGCAATTTATGTATATCTTGTAAGGCTTGTATATTTATATTTAAAGATTTAGCAAGAATCCTTGCCTTAGGTGAGGCTATGGCCCTAACTAAAGAGTATTCCTCTTTAGTTGGCTTTTCTTCACGCATTTCTGTAAACTCTTCTTCTACTTCATTATTTTTTAGATGAGTTTTTTCTTCTATGTCTAAGGTAATATCCACTATAACTGTACCAACAGGAGCAGACTCACCTTCTTTTATATACAGGGCCTTCACTACTCCATTTTTAAAACATTGTAGCTCCATTATCGCCTTATCCGATTCAACCTCAGCAATAACATCCCCAATTTTAACCTTATCATTGACAGATACCATCCATTTAATAAGCTTTCCCTCATCCATTGAATCTGATAGTTGAGGCATAAATATCTCATAAACCATTTTTTCTACCCCAGTTTATTATGTCTTTTTTAATACTCTTTGGTGTAGGAATAGAAGCAAGTTCTAACTTTCTATTATAGGCAATAGGTACATTTTTTCCACAAAGCCTGAGCGGTGCTGCGTCAAGAACATAAAACAGTTCCTCAACTGCCCATGATATAATTTGTGCTCCGTAAGAACCCATTCTGTGTCCCTCTTCTATCATTATCAGCCGCCCTGTTTTTTTAATAGAAGCCTCAAGGGTTTTAAAGTCTACAGGGTTTAAAGAGCATAAATCTATTAGTTCACAAGAACAATTTAATTCTTTTTCTATCTCTTCTAAAATGGAAGCGGTATCATCTAGCATCTTCAAATAAGAAATAATAGTGATATCCTCACCCTCTTTTATAATACGTGCCTTAAAAGGGTCAAGGTCTGACTGCATATCAATCTCTTCTTTTTTATTATATAAAAGTTCATGTTCTATAAAAATAACGGGGTCATCCATCTTTATAGCTTTTTTCAAGGCATGATAAGCATAATTTGGACTATTCACTGCAAAAACAAATAGGCCAGGGACAGACGATAGCATATTTTCATAATTTTCAGAATGCTGTGCACCTAATTGTTTACTTACTCCTTGAGGCATTCTTAGCACCATAGGTAATCTTATCTTACCTGCACTCATAAAGGGAAGTTTAGCCATATGATTAACAATCTGATCAAAGGCTAAAAGTGAAAAATTCGCTGTCATCAGTTCAACAACAGGACGCAAACCGCCTATTGCCATCCCAATAGCATTACCTACTATACTAAGTTCGGCTATGGGGGTATCTATCACACGAGCTTTTCCATACTTCTCAAAAAGACCTTCCGTCACTCTAAAGGTACCACCAACAGCAGCTATGTCTTCACCCAGTAAGATAATATCTGTGTCCTCGGACATTGTTTCATCTATAGCCAGATTAATTGCTTCTCTATAAAGCATGTTTAAGTCCCTCGTTCGTAAAGATATATTTATTTAGATCAGCTAAAGAAGGCTCAAGACTTGCATTTGCAAAGCTCACAGCTTCGGTAATTTCTCGTATAACCTTTGCTTCTATTTTCTCAACAAACACTTTATCAAGAAGAGGCTTTAACTTAGTTAAAGGGTCAAGTTCCTTACATTTCTTCATCTCTTGGCTAGATCTGTATTTATTCGCATCACTTATAGAATGTCCTTCGAACCTACATGTCATCGCCTCAACAAAGATAGGCCCTTTACCTTCTTTTATATATTCACCTGCTTTTTTTATTGCTTTGTATACGGCTAATACATCCATTCCATCAACTTCTACCGTTGGCATATAAGCTTCAACCTTCTTAGCTTGCTTAGAAAAGGCAGAAACAGTTTCTATCTTTGTCCCTATGGCATATTTATTATTTTCACATAAAAATACAAGGGGAAGTTTTTGAGACGTGGCTATATTAATTGACTCAAAGAAACCACCACAATTTGTTGCCCCATCGCCGAAGACTACCAGACAACCCGTTTTTTTATCCTGATACTTCCTAGCATACGCACAACCTACAGCATTTGGTATATGACCACCAACAATTGCATCACCCCCATAAAAGCCTAGTTCAGGACTAAACATATGCATAGACCCACCTCGACCCTTGCTCACCCCATCAACTTTACCAAAAAGTTCTGCCATAACAGCATTAGCACTCATGCCACGTGAGAGTGCCATTACATGTTCTCTATACGTTGTAAACACATCACCTTCGAATGCTTTCATCGCTCCTACACTCAAGGCTTCTTGTCCTATATCTAAGTGTAAAAAACCTGAGATATTGCCTTGAAAGTAGTTTTCTTTTGCTGCATATTCAAAATGCCTTCCTAATAACATCCAATAGTATAAGTCTTCAATCAGAGCCATGTCCATAAAGTATCCTTCTATATGTTTACTATAACTATATAAGATTAAGATTAAGATTAAGAATTTAAAATTATATAGTTTTAATATTAGCTGATTTTTTTAATATTCATATCAATGACTATCAAATAATCAAAACTTAAAAGAGAGCTTCCATTCAAATTTTGCTACAATTGCATTTATAAAAGGATATAAACTGGAACTTCAAAAAAGTATTACAAGAAAGAACCTTAGAATGTTGATGACTCTTTTTTATAAAAAAGCTATCCTAGATAAAGACTTAGGTCCTTTTTTCACACATGAACTTGGTGATGATATGGCTAATGACGATTGGATTGCACATATAGACCTTTTGGCAGACTTTTGGTTAGCTGAACTTTTAGAGCAAAAAACCTATAAAGGTAATGTTATTGGTGCTCACATTAAACTACCTCACATAAAAAATGAGCTTTTTGCAATATGGATCAAGCTTTTTTCAAGTTCTGTTGAGACCATCTATACAGCAGAGATAGCTAATATTTTCAAAAAAAGAGGCAATGAACTTTCTCAACAGTTTATGCGCAACAAGCCAAAACCTCTCACTTCAAGTGCGATTTTTCAAATTAAAGGAAAAAAATGAATACAGATAMAAAAAARAATMTACTCTATGTGGAAGATAAAAAGTCRCAATTTAATGCAAGTGCRACAGTGCTTGAAGAGTTTTTTAACAAGGTAGATAAAGTTAGCTACTATGATGAAGCRCTTCACTTGTTTGATACAAATACATATGACATCGTTCTGTATGACATTAGTATGCACCCTGAAAAAATAAAATTTATCAAACARATACAAGCAAAAAAATCTATGCAGCCAATATTTACTTTACTTGAAGATACAGCAGAAGATCTTGCTTTTGGACTGAGTCAACTAGGTGTGAATGTAGTTGTCATTGATCCTATTCACTTCGATGAAGCACTAGAAAACATTGCTACATTTAATCCGCAAACTGGTGATACTAACTAGGAAGTGTAAGAGAATTTATCTCTTCCTTTAAGTGCTCAAGTATTTTACACTGTCCTTTTCTTGCATGAAATTTTTATTTAATCTTCTAATGCATAGCTAGTAGATTTTATTATTTGACTATACCATTCTTTCATATCATACTGTGTTGCTAAAGCATCCAAGAGCGAGTGCTTTAGATCCATCATTTGCTCAATCATTTCATCCGAACCTTTTATTCTAAATGTATCAGCAATCTTTTTTATATGCTTTTTCTTTAAATCATACCCACTAGTATAATCAAATAGCATCTGGTGTTTTCTATTGGTACTAAATGTAAGATCATAAGCAGGTGCTCCTCTCCATGCACCATTTGAATCCATAAGATATGAGAAATTTCTAGAATGGTCATCCCTGTTCCCATATATAAGATTGAAAAGCATAGTTTTAAAGAATTGTTCCTTGTCTTCATGTGGAATATTCAATAATCCACCACTCCTAAAGAGATTTACATAATCAAATGATGTCTCGTCTGGATTATGATGCATTAAGCCCGATAGAGAGTGCATATGCTTTCTAGTAACTACCCCATCTTTAGCTGAAACATCAAATCTTTCAGTAATAAAGTGACAATTCCCCTGAGCTTCAACCAAATGAGAATCAGCCATTTTTATTCCAAGCTCTTTGGCAACTAAATAGTATATATATTCACCTTTAGTTTGAGACGCTTTTTCTTTTTCTGTGATGTCTTTTAAAAGATCTTTATATATTAGGTTGTCAAACTTTACAATAGAATGCACAAATCCATCAGGAAGTGATTCATATTTTGGACAGACAAACATTTTCTTCGTCTCTTTATTAAATCCCACAATTGCTTTAGGTCTTGCTCTAGATGCAGCAGAGTTAGAAATTGTAATAATTTCATTAATAGAAAAATCGGCATCTCCCATCAAAGCTTTTTTTGTTTCTTCATAAAGCCCAACAGCATCAAAAATTGCATTAGTTCTATCTTTTTTTGCTTTTTTTAAACCTTTTTGCATGGGCGAATAAGTAAGTGCACCCATTGTATTCTCTCCTAGAAACTGAAGTGTTTCTAGATAGCTTGGCTTAAAATTCAAATGCTTCACAAAAAATTCATCTAAATACTCTTTTCCATAAACTCCCGGTAAGCTATCGCTTATCATTCCAGGTAATCCTTTCTGAAATGCAAGGTGAGAAAAATCATAATCAGCACCCTTCTCTTTTAGCTTAATGGGGGAGAATTTTAATTTATTATTTGGTGAGAGTGAAAAATGATTAATGCCATTTTCATTTTTTATCTTAGCAACCACATCCCCCCATGCTTTTACAATTATTTCCATTTTCCATCTCCTACCATTGAATTACTTCTTTTTTCTCGTCAAAAAGTGCAGCTATTTCATCTGCTCTGTTTACACCTTTGACAATATCAATAAACCTAGAAAATGATATCTGCCCAGTCTTTTCATATCTAGCATATGCACCATAACTTATGCCAATATGTTCGGCAAATTCTTTTTGTGTTTTAAACTTTTTTTTACGAAGTACTTTAATTTTCGAAGCAAGTGATTTTGCTATTTCATCCGATGTCATGAATTCGTAATTGTTTTTTAAATCATTATTCATTATTCTTCTTTTTCGTTCATATATTTCCGAATTATAACATATTTTAAAGAAATAGGAAATATATGAATGATTTTAACTATAGAAGAAGTGTCGGCAATTTTAGGGCATAGCTCTTTAAACATTATAGTAGACACCTAGGAAAGTCGTGCCTTAAGATAAGTCGTTCAGTTGATATATTTGATGGTTTGGGTTACTCTAAGGAAAATGAAACTGATAAAAATAGTGAGTGGTGCTCGGTACTGGATTTGAACCAGTGACCACCTCCATGTCATGGAGGCACTCTACCGCTGAGTTAACCGAGCTCTTTGAGAGAGTGTAATTTTATCAAACTATTCTTAAACTAATTTTGTTTTTTAAACTTTTTTTCAAACTTGCTTTCATTTATTAAATTTCATAAAATCTTTACTTTTTACTTTTAATTTATGTTTATTAGTAGTATAATTTCAAATCTATAATATATCTACAAAATGTAGGACAAGGTTAATTATGAACGTATCAGAATTAGAAGCATTAGGACTTAAGAATGTTGGACAAATCCACCACAATCTTAGTTATGATGAGCTTATTAAGCATGAGTTAGATAACGGTGAAGTAACAGAAACAAAAAAAGGTGCAACAGCTGTTGACACTGGTGTTTTTACAGGACGTTCTCCTAAAGACAAGTACTTTGTTGACCGTGACCCATCAAACAAGTATATCGCTTGGGGTGATGTAAACAAGAAAGTTTCTGCTGAAATCTTTGACGAGCTTCTTATAGTTGCACAAGAGCAACTCTCAAACAAAGACCTTTATATCACTGATGTATTTTGTGGCTCTAGTGTTGCTTCAAAAAAATCTGTTCGTTTTGTTACAGAGATAGCATGGCAATCACACTTTGTTAAAAACATGTTCATTCGTCCAACTGAACCAGAGCTTGAAGTATTTAAATCTGATTTTGTTGTGATGAATGCATGTAAAGCAGTAAATGACAAATGGAAAGAGCATGGCTTAAACTCTGAAGTATTTGTTCTTTTTGATGTTGAGCGTAACATGGCTATCATTGGTGGAACATGGTATGGTGGAGAGCTTAAAAAAGGTATCTTTTCTATGATGAACTACTGGTTACCACTAGAGGGTAAACTAGCTATGCATTGTTCTGCAAATGTTGGAAAAGATGGCGATACTGCACTTTTCTTTGGACTAAGCGGAACTGGTAAAACTACACTCTCTACTGACCCTCATCGTGCTTTGATTGGTGATGATGAGCATGGTTGGGATAACCATGGTGTATTTAACTTTGAGGGTGGATGTTATGCAAAAGTCATCAACCTTGATGGTAAAAGCGAACCAGAAATCTACAATGCTATTCGTAAAAATGCACTTTTAGAAAATGTTGTTATGTATGGTGAGGGTGAAGTTGACTACGAAGATGGTAGTAAAACTGAAAACACTCGTGTTTCTTACCCTATAGAGCACATCGAAAACCACAAACATGACCTTATGGCAGGACATCCTGAAAACATAATCTTCTTAACTGCTGATGCATTTGGTGTTCTTCCTCCAGTATCAAAACTTACAAAAGAGCAAGCGATGTACTACTTCTTAAGTGGTTATACTGCTAAAGTTGCAGGAACTGAGCGTGGTATCACTGAACCAGTTGCTACTTTCTCTGCTTGTTTTGGAGAGGCTTTCTTACCACTTCACCCAACAGTATATGCAGACTTACTTGGTAAAAAAATAGATGARCATAATGTAAACGTTTATCTTGTAAACACTGGATGGACTGGTGGAGCTTATGGTGTTGGAAAACGTATGAGTATCAAAAATACTCGTGCTTGTATCAATGCTATCCTTGATGGCACTATTAATAAATCTGAATTTAATACTACAAAAACATTTAGACTTCAAGTACCAACAACTTTAGGTGATATCAAACCAGAGATTCTTAATCCTAGAAATGCTTGGGAAGATAAAGAACTCTTTGATAAAACTCGTGATGAGTTAGCTGAGATGTTTGTCTCTAACTATAAAAAGTATCAGACTGGGGAGCATACAGACTTTGCACCATTTGGTCCAATAATAGAAAGCTAGTTTTAGCTTTCTATTTCATTTTCTTTTTTGTCGCTTTCTCTAAATACAACCATAAACTTCCAGCAAATATAACCAGTATAACAATAGCAATCCAAGGTCTCTCACTTACAACTCCAGCCACTTTTACAAGTGCCTCACCTGAGTAGAAACTACCAAAACCAACTACAAGTGCCCAAATAGCAGAACTTCCAATATTAAAAATTACAAATTTTTTAAAATCATATTTTGTCAGGCCTATAGCTATGGGGATTAAAGTTTTTATACCATACACAAACTTTTGAATTAAAATAATCCATGAGCCATACTTTTTCATAAGTATATGAGAGAGTGCTAACTTTCGTCTATGTTTTTTAATACCTTCCATCATCATACTTTTTTGGTAACGTGCAAGATATACAAGAAGTACATCGCCTAAGGCATTTGCAACAAACGCGACACTCATAGAAGTAGCCAAGTCCATCTTACCCAAATATGAGAGCACTCCAGCACCCAAAAGTGCTACAAAGCCTCCACCTAAAGAGTAGAGAAAAAGTCCTATATATCCGTATGTTTCTAAGTTACTAAATGTATCTTCCATTAAATTTTTATCCTATAATTTTTTTATTTTCATTATCTCGTCTCGAAGTCGTGCCGCTTCTTCAAAGTTTAACTCTTTTGCCGCTTGTTTCATTTTAAGCATCAACTCTTTAGTTATTGCTTTTTTCTCGACTGCCGGCATCTTGTCTTTTTTGTTATGTTTAGCATACAAGTCACCGTGGTCATCAACTTTTAAGTTCTCATCAAGAGCTCTAATAGTTGTTGTTGGCGTTATACCATGCTTTTTGTTATGTGCATCTTGTATTTCACGTCTCTCACTTGTTTTATCTATAGCTTTTTTCATAGACTTAGTTATCTTGTTTGCATAAAGTATAACACGACCCTTAGAATTTCTAGCCGCTCTACCTATGGTCTGTACAAGTGCTGTTTCACTTCGTAAAAATCCCTCTTTATCGGCATCTAAAATCGCAACTAAACTTACCTCTGGCAGGTCAAGCCCTTCTCGAAGTAAGTTTATCCCTATAAGTACATCAAACTCACCTAAACGCAGAGCACGAATGATTTGGTTTCTTTCAATAGTATCAATGTCAGAATGCATGTACTGTACTTTAATCCCCAAGTCTGCGAGATACTTAGCCAAAGCCTCTGCCATCTTTTTAGTAAGTACTGTAATGAGAACTCGCTCATCATTTACAGTTACTTTCTTTATCTCATCATGAATGTCTTCCACTTGGTTATCTGATGTTTTTATCTCTATGAGAGGATCAAGTAATCCAGTTGGACGAATAATCTGATGTGCTGTCACAGCTGACATATCTAACTCATACTCAGCGGGGGTTGCTGATACAAACAGATATTTTGGAGCCTTAACTATATACTCATCTGCTTTAAGCGGTCTATTGTCTAGTGCTGAGGGAAGACGAAATCCATAATCAACAAGTACATCTTTTCTCGCCCTGTCTCCTGCATACATACCACGATACTGAGGCAAAGAAACATGTGATTCATCCACTATAACTAAATATTCTTTGTTATTTTGAGCGAAATAATCAAGCAGAGTAAAAGGTGCTTCACCTGGTTTTTTGTCTGTAAGTAAACGCGAGTAATTTTCTACACCCTTACACATTCCAGTTGTTTGTAGCATCTCTAAGTCAAACTCGACACGCTGCTTCAGTCGTTGATGTTCGAGCAGTTTTCCCTCTTTAGTAAAGTATGCAAGTCTATCATCAAGTTCTTCTTCTATKCGTTTAATAGCACGAGACATTTTCTCTTGACCTACACTAAATTGTGAACATGCATAAATAGTTATATCTTTATGATCTTCAAGGCGCTTGTTGTCAATAATCTCAAAAGTATAAATCGCTTCTATCTCATCACCAAAAAACTCAATGCGAATAGCTTCTTGCTCAAAATAAGGAGGGTAGATATCTAAGCTTTCACCATTAACACGGATATGACCTGAGTCAAAATAAGTGTCATTTCTAGAATATCCCATCTCCACTAAACGCAGCAAAAGTTTCTTCTGGTTTATCTCATCACCAACTGCTAAAACCTGAACCATATTGAGATACTCTTGGGGATCACCAAGACCATAGTTAGCAGATACAGAAGCGATAACTATTACATCATCATAAGAGAGAAGATTTGCTGTAGAAGATAGACGCATTCGTTCAAGTTCATCGTTAATAGCAGAATCTTTTTCTATAAACAAATCTTGCCGAGGAATATAAGCCTCGGGCTGGTAGTAGTCATAGTAAGAAACAAAATACTCAACATGATTGTTAGGAAAAAACTGACGAAACTCCGAATACAACTGAGCCGCTAAAGTCTTGTTATGAGTCATGATGATAGTGGGCATCTTTACATTCTCAATGATCCGTGCCATAGTATGTGTTTTACCACTACCTGTCACACCTTCAAGAGTCTGATAACGATTTCCATCAAGTATACTTTTAGTCAGTACTTTAATAGCTTCCGGCTGATCACCGGCTGGTTGATAAGGAGAGGTTACTTTAAATTCTGGTTTCTTTTTCATTGGTGAAATTATAGCTAAATTGCTTAAATGAAGTGGATTTTGAGTGTTTTTTAGAGATGTGGCTGTTTATATGCTGCCGAGAAAGTTGTTTGTTAACTTAGAGAGCAAAAATATTTTATTAGGATTTAGAAGTAAAAAACATTTTCTTAAAGTCGTTTACACCTTTTTGAGTTAGTACAAGAGTAAGACCATCCTCTCGTACCTCAATGTATCCGTCTTTATTAAGTTCTTTTATCGCTATTTCAAGTGAATTTTCCTGCTTTGAAGTTAGTTTCGTAATGATATTTTTAACTATATCTTGTTTAGTCATAATATAACCAACCCGATTGTGTTCTTTAAACCAACTACTAAACATCTGTTTGACTTGGTTTTTGTAATTTATCTCTCCATTACTTTTTGGAGGAGCCTTTCTTTTTTTATTGTAGGGAGTCTTAAGTTCATTTGATTTATCAGACTTGTTAAACTTTTTTGAAGGAGAGGGTTTCATATTGTACCTTATAATTGTGCTATTGTTTTTAGTTCATCACTATCACATAATCTTAAAATTCTAGTTTATTTGTTATTAGTAAAATTATAGCTTAATTGCTGTTTCAATGCTTTATTACTACCTACTGCTACCATAAGGCTGACGAGAAATTAGATATAATTATAATATGAATCAAAAGCTAATTAAATCAAAAATAAATTCTAGTGATGTTCTTGAAAATGCTAAACATATCGAAAAAATATATAGTGATGAAGATGTAAAAATCAATAGTCAATCTTTCTTGGGTCTCATATTGAAAGATGTAAAAGAAAATTATTCTGATGAGAATTCTCCACTACTTATTTTTAATGTATTACATGTTAGCAGGATAGCAGAAGCATTGGAATATTTAAATAGTGTTCCTAATAAAAAAAAGTATTTATATGACCTACTAAAAGGCAGTTTAGACTTTATGAAAAATACACCATCCCATGCTAAAAGTATTTTATGGGAATTAGAAGTATTTACTAAAATAAAAAAAAACATTTCAACTGTATCTTTGAATGAGCCAGATATTGTTGTAGATTTTGAGAAAGTTAATATAGGTATTCCCTGTAAAAAAATATCTTCTGAAAAAGGGCTTCAAAGTGTATTATCTAAGGCAGTCAGTCAGATTGAAAAGAATGCATTTGAATTTGGAATTGTTGCCATTGATATAGATAATATATTACCAGAGAATATGGTTATGCAAGCAAAATCGAGTAAAGAAGCTTTAGATGGCTTATTTAATAATAATATTGAATTTATCAATCGACATGAGCATCATTTTCTGAAATATTTAAATAGTAGTAGAATAATTGCTGTTTTAATATCAAGTTCTGTTATTGTTGCTATTAAAGATGAATCTCCAAGGTTTAATAATGCTTTTCAATGGGCAGTTTGGACTGTACCAAATTTAAAAGTAGAACATAAAGAAATGATAAATAAATTTAAACAAGTGATTTTATAAAGTGGAGGAACAAATATGGGTTCAATGATTACTTTAGGTTTAGGAAAATTAGAAGTAGATTGGGGAAAGAATAACTATTTTAGAAATCATTCAAAACTATTTCAAATAGATGATATTAAAAAAATATCATATTATTATGCTGATGATATAGAAGAATTTGAAGAAGGATACTCTAAGCAGTTAAAACATGTAAAACCAAGACTAGAACTCCTTGGCTATACCTTCGATACTCTTGAAGAAATTTTTGATTCACATATAGCTAAAGTAGAAGAATATGAACAAGCACCTGATATTGTGTTTAGTCGACTTGTTGAAATAATACAAGCAATTAATATTAGTAATTTTGATTTTGATGACGAGAATGAACCATATGATTATGATTTTGGGGAATTTGTAAAAAAATATTTATTTAAACAAGAAGGATTTATAGAATCTTTTTCTGAAGATGAATTATTAAGTTGTAATTTAGCTACATTTTTAGAAAGTATAGATGTCTATTTTTTACTAAGAATATTAGCTGAAAATGATGATAATTTAGAGTTGAATTTAGAGTGGAGATATTCAGATGTTGTTGATGGTGGTTGGGTAACCTTAGAAGATATACAACAAGGTTTAGAAGATTCTGATAAGTATTTAATAGTTACAGAAGGTTCATCGGATAGTTTTATTATAAACAAGACAATAAAGTTATTATTTCCTGAAATTGCTGACTTTTTTTATTTTGTTGATATGGAAGAGCATTACCCCTTTACTGGAACAGGAAACCTATATAGATTTTCACAAGGACTTTCTAGTATTAATATACAAAATAATGTTGTAATAATATATGATAATGATGTAGCTGGCATTGAAAAATTTGTTCAAACTCAAAAATTAAAACTACCAAAAAACATGAAGGTCATGCATTTGCCAAAAGTAGAAGATTTTAAAAAATTTAATACTGTTGGTCCACAAGGAAATTCTCTAGAAGATATTAATAGTAAGGCAGTTGCAATAGAGTTGTTTTTAGACTTGTCATATCAGGAAGAACGGGCACCATCTATAAGATGGACTTCATATAGTAAAGATTTAGATAGCTATCAAGGAGAACTTGAATATAAAGATACTTATGTAACAAGATTTAAAAAAATTAAAACTTTTGATGATGGCTATAATAATCAAAAATTAAAACTATTGATTAGTGAAATTATCAGGGTTTGTGTATCAGTTCATATTTAGGAGGATAACTTATACGAGGGATTTAAATGAGAACTAAGAAATATACAGACAAAGAACTAAAGATATCCAATAGATACAGCAGTATTAAATCAAGGGTAAATGATTTAGATAAACACTGGTCAAGAGAAGACTTTATAGCTTGGTATAAAAGCGAAGAAAAAATATGTTGTTATTGTAAATCAACGGAAGAAGAGTTGACAAAGTTTTATGAAAAAAATAACTCCAAAAGAAAAGCTACTAGAGGTCAAACTTTAGAAATTGAAAGAATTGAAGATAAAGAGTACAGTAGGAAAAACTGTAAGCTGTCTTGCTACTGGTGTAATAATGCAAAATCAGATGTATTTACTTATGATGAATTTTTGCAAATAGGATTAGAGATAGGGAAAGTTATACAATCTAAGTATTAAACTCAAAATACTGCATGTTATAGCTCATGAAGTGTATTTTCTTATTACTTCTGTAGGTAAGATATTTCGAACTAGGTAGTATTATGATTTTTACATTTATTGTGAGTATAATAACTATAGTAAAAGGAGAAATTTTAAATGAATAGTTTTATCGATAAGTATTCAGAAGTATGGGGTTCTAATCCAAAACAACTAATGGAAGAATACAATTACAATCTAGATCTTACTAATAAATTAGATAATTTAAATGTTGATGATTTTAGTAGAGAGTCATTTTATGAAATTATACTATGGAAGCTAAATAGGTTTCCAATTATTGAAGATACTTTATTAGATGAACTTAAGACACTATCTTCTCTTAAAAATGAGGAACATGAAATATCTAAAGAGATATTAAAAAAATTGTTATCTTGTAGTGGTATTAGGTTGCCAATGGCATCAACAATCTTAAGATTTATAAATCCTAATGTTTTTCAAATAATTGATGACCGCGTCTTTAGAATATTATTTGCAGAAAGTAAAATGCCTACTAAACCAGCAAAGGTTACTGAGAAATATTTGAATAATAGTTGTGATATATATTTTAAGTATATTGATAAATTAGTGGAAATATGTGATGATGACTTGCCATTTTTTGATGCTGATAGAATTATATATTTTTTAGATAAAAAACTTGGAAATAAAATTGAGGATTAAATTTTAAATAGAAGTAGCAAAAATAATTTTGGGAGTGTAATAAATACCCTCTACGGTAGAGACCTTATTAGCCTCACTAAGCTTCATATATCGCAAAGTCATATTTATATCTAAGTGGTTCATCAGTTTTTTTATCTCAAATATATAGCTAAATGGGAAGCGAAGGTATGTCTCAAAGTATGATTACAAACTCGATGTTTTGCATCATCTTTCTCCAAACCTTCGTTAAACATTTCATTATAGATGGGTCGCATATGATAAGCGACTATACGATGTGTAAGCTGTCTGCCTTTATTCCAAAAAATATAATCCCCATTTCTAAAACTGTTTATGAAAACTAAGTCCTCACGTTGAAATATCTTAGAGTTCATATATGCGGTATACCAGCTTTTATTTTTCGTATCGAAGATTTGTACGGTCTTAGTCTTTAAATCGATGTTACTGTGTTTTATGTTGATTATACTACTGGCTCTAGCTCCTGTACTAAGTACAAACTTGACAAACTATAGTAAAGGCTTAGCTATTGTAGGTTTACTATTAAATGAGTTTTCCCCTAGAAGTATTAGAAGCCTATAAATTTCTTCTATACTTAAGTAACGCTCTCGAGCATTACGGAATATCTCATATAAACTAAACAATTTTTTATTACCTTGTTGAATACACATCTTTACGATGTCTTACTCTAATAATTTCTATTAAGAGTTTTTCATCTTCTAAAAAATATACTACTCTGTAATTACCCACTCTAATTCTAAAATTATGTTCAGTACCCAATAGTTTTTTGTGATTTGTAGGATGAGGATTGAAAGCTAGTTTCTCAACTGCTTCAAGTACTTTTGGAATCTCTTTTTTGTCGATTTTACGAAGTTCTTTTTGAGCTGAAATTTTCCATTCAATACTATAAAGTGCCATCAGATTTCAACTCTTCTAAGAACTTTTTATGTGAAGTGGTATTCTCATTTTTTCTATCTGCTATAGCAGTTAAATCTTCGATATCTTCTAACATATTTTCGAACTCTTCTATAGTTATTATAACGGATACTTTATCACCACTATCATCTGTAATATATTGAGGATGTAAATTAATTGGCATAGTCATAGTAGCTCCTTCTTTTTATTATCTAAATTATAGCCAAATTCCTGTTTTAGTTGATTCATAGAGAAAATTTAATATATAATACTTAAAATATTACTCATCACTGAGTTAGCATTAAAAAGGAAAAATAAATGGCTATAGATAATTCACTATATGATTCGCTAGAAAATACATATATAAAGATGAAAGATTATTTTAACAAGATTCAACTTGGACGAGAACATTCGGCAATGATTGTAAAACATGAAGAGTTAGCTGAGCTATTAGAGACGCTTGATATAGAAGCTATTGAAGAGCAATGGACTGATATAAATGCACTGCATAAAGAATTTGACGACATCAAAGAGCATTCTAAGCAAGTGATAGAAGATCTAAATGCTAATGGTGATTCTGTAATCACTGCAGATAAGGTTGTTAGTGGACTAGATACAATATTATCAAAAATCTCTAAGATAATTGTATAAATTAAATACTATTTATAAAACTCTTTGATCTAAGATAAAATCTACGATGACATGTATAAAGATTTGGATTTTTTGGTTTGCGTCAACACTTAAAGTTGCGAGTTTTTTGTAGGTATCTATTCGCTGCGCATATAAAGACCGAGCTCGTTTTTCATCTTGAAGTAAGGGGCGTTTTGCATGTTCTTTTTGTGAGAGACGATTGAGTATAACATCAAAGTCAGCATCTATATAAACTATAAGAGAGTTTTCTGGTATCGTGCTATATATCGGTAGTCCACCACCGGTAGCGATAACCTGTCCCTTTTTTTGAGTAATTTCATTTATGCATTTTTGCTCTATACCACGAAAGTATTCTTCACCCTTGTCTTTAAATATATCATTGATACTAGCATTTAACTCTGCTTCAATAACACTATCAACATCTACAAAATCTTTATGTAAATACCTAGCGAGAGTCTTGCCCACACTTGTTTTACCACTGCCCATAAAACCTATTAATACTATGTTATCGTATACCAATTCTTTACCTCTTTTTACTATTTTAAAAATTAATTTTTTATTAGTATGACTATACTATAATACTCTTTTAAATACAAAGGATAAGAATGTCATATACAGATTTAACAACAAAAAACTTTACTGAGACACTTGATAAGAGCGATATAATAATAATTGATTTTTGGGCAGAATGGTGTGGTCCATGTAAACAGTTTGCACCTATTTTTGAAAAAGTAGCTGCAAAGAATCCAGATATTACATTTGGTAAGCTAAATACTGAGGAACAAAAAGCAATAGCATCACAGTATGATGTTTTCTCTATTCCAACACTTGTAGTGATAAGAGATGGTATTGTCTTACTAAATCAAGCAGGTATGTTACCAGAAGAGACTTTTGATAAACTCATCACTCATGTTAAAGGTCTAGATATGGATGCAGTACGTAAAGAGATGGATGAAGAGGATGAAGAGTAGATTAACTACTTCTCTTCAGTCGACTCATGTAGAGCTAAAATCCGAGCAAGTAAATTTTCACTCGCTATAAAGTTAGCAAGTACGGCAACGGTATAGTAATTACCCATCGCTTTTGCTTGATGCTCACTAGCACCATTATTTAACTCAGCCTCTATAGCTATATCACTATGTGTTTTATACAATGCAGCATATTCAGCTACAGTAAATTTATCTTTACTCTTAAGTTCATTGCGAAACTCATCTTGTAAATTTGTCATTTTTTATCCTTCTTTGTTGATAACAACTTTACCATTAAGGGTCTGTACTATATCTATTTTTGAGCCACTCTCTTTGATAACTACTTCTTCTGATTCACCTGTTGCAAAACTTCTTAATGTTAAAACTCTAGTTCCATCATTTTGAGTATCTTTTATGAGTTTAAAACCCATACTTGTAAAATGTTCAAGATGTTCATCTACACTTGTAGACTCTTCTTTATCTGATACAGTATCATTTATATCATCTTCCCTCGCAACTCTTACCTGTATATCATTTGCATTATCTATATATGCAATTTTTTGACCAACAGTAGGTGTGTTTGTGCTGTCTACCCAGTCATCACTCGTAAAAGTTTTTTGTGCTCCATCTGACAACATTATAAGCCCTGTGCCATTATCAGTATTATACTGAAAAATCATACCTATATAAACCATACTCATCCTTTCTCTTAAAACCTATAAGTGTTCTTTTTTCACCCTGTTCTCCCTGAACAGCCTTACATAAAATATTTACTGGTATATCTCTTTTGGGAGTACTACACAACATCTACTTCTTGTACTTTTTATACTAGGACAAGCGAGTGTTTTATACTTCAAATTAATCCATTTGCCATTTAAAGATCACACTTCCGTAAAAAGATGTTAAATCTCTAAAGTCATATGTTACAGTACCTTGCTTAACTACAGTATTCATATACATATACTTCGCACCTACTTCAAGATCTAGGGACTCTGTTGCATGAAAGTTAAAACCAACATCTCCACCAAAGTAAGGAGTATTATTCTGTATCCCAGGTTCTAACCCATCTGATGAAGGTCCAACTTCAATGTATGCGATACCACTATTACCTCCGATAAAGAAATCAGTATGTTTTGAAAAGTTAAACTTGTACTGTGCTTCTATACCTCCTGTAAGGAGATGGTTATTATCATCTGCTAGATAATTACGTCCACTAAGGAAAACTCTAAAATTCTCACCTTCAGCACCTAACTTCAGACCAAAATGACCCATACTATTTTTTTGAATTTGATATCCATTCGTATCTGTTTCAGCTCTTAAAGAGCTCATACCACCCTCAATTCCAAATAGTGATTTTGTCTCTTCTGCATTTAAAGAAATGAAACTTGTACCTAATAATGAAATTACAACCAATGCATTTTGTACTAGTTTTCTTACCATATTTTCCCCTTTTTTTATCCTATTGTATTGATTATATCGATAGATGTATAAGTTACGTATTAAAGTTACTTATTCCATAGCTTTTGAACAGACATACGCACTTGAGAATGCCCATTGAAAATTATATCCACCAAGTTCACCTGTTATATCAACAACTTCTCCTATAAAATAAAGCCCATCTACCTTTTTTGCTTCACAAGTTTTAAACTCAAGTTCATTTGCTACAACGCCACCCCTACTTACTTCAGCTTTTGTAAAACCAAAATTTCCTGCGGGAGAGAAACTATATGAGTGTAATTTACTTAAATTTTGTAGATCTTCTTTTGTCAATTTCTTACACTCTTTATCCTCTATATTCACAGCTTTAAGTAAAGCCTTACTTAATCTTTTTGGAAGACTTATAACAGAACTAACTAACTTTTTACTCCCCGTAACCAACTCCGTAATATTTTGATCTGGTAAGAAATCTATACTCATCAGCCTTTTTTTCCAGTAAAGGGAAGCTGTCAAAACTGCTGGACCACTTATGCCCTTATGTGCAAAAAGCATCTCCTCTTTAGCCACTCTATCCCCAACTGTAATGTGTACATAACAACTCAGTCCACTCAATTCTCGCATCCAAAATTGCTCTTTTTGTACAGTAAGACCAACTAGTGCTGGAGTAAATGTTTTAACTTCTATGTCAAAACTTCTAGCGATATCAAGCCCTATCTCACTTGCCCCTAAGTTTACAAAACTTATACCACCACTTGCAACAACTACTTTTTTTGTAGTATAATTATTTTTATCTGTTTTGACATAAAACAGTTCATCTTCTTTTGTTACAGATAGTATCTTTTCACTGAGTTTTATCTCTGCATTTTGAGAAGCTTTTTTTAAAACATTTATAATCGCGTCTGAACTTCTTTGGCAAAAATAATAACGATTTTTACGTAGTTCAAGTTCCACCCTATTTCTCTCTAAGAACTCAAGTAAATTATCTTTAGAGAACTTTTGTAATACAGATTTAACAAGTAGCTCTTCTCCATCAAAATTATTTAGTTCTACACTGACATTTGTGATATTGCACTTACCGCCACCAGAGATTTTGAGTTTTTTTGCTACTTTCTCATTACCTTCTATTATTAGCACTGATTTTTTCTTTCCAATATTACCTGCGCACATAAGCCCACTAGCCCCTGCACCTAAAATTATCACATCAAATATTTTCATAAAGGGATTATACGATATAATTACAAAAAATATTTATAAAGTAGAATTATGAGCAATAAACTCCATATCGTATCACTTGGCTGTACGAAAAACCTTGTCGACACAGAAGTGATGATGGGTAAATTACAAAATTTTGAACTCACAGACAACAATGAAGAAGCAGATGTCATCATCGTAAATACTTGTGGATTTATCGATGCAGCAAAAGAAGAATCTTTAAATACTGTACTTTCACTCCATGAAGCAAGAAAAGAGGACTCTCTCTTAGTAATGGCCGGTTGTCTCTCCGAGCGTTATCAAGATCAAATGATGGAGCAGATACCAGAAGTTGATATCTTTACTGGTGTTGGTGATTATGACAAGATAGATGAGCTACTTGTAGAAAAGAAAAGCAGATTTAGTGATGAAGTTTTTCTTATCGATGGAGCTGAACGTATAGTAACTGGTTCAACTTACCATGCCTATATCAAACTTTCAGAAGGCTGTAATCAGAGCTGTAGTTTTTGTGCTATTCCTTCTTTTAAGGGAAAGCTCAACTCTCGTGATTTAGACTCGATTGCAAAAGAAGTAGAAGGACTGGTAAAAAAAGGCTATTACGATTTCTCTTTTGTATCTCAAGATTCTAGCTCATATCTTCGGGATAAAAAAGTCAAAGATGGTTTATCACTTCTTATTCAAAGAATTGAACTTATAGAAGGTGTAAAATCTGCTCGTATTCTTTATCTTTATCCATCTACAACATCTATGGCTTTACTGAAAAATATAGCAAAAAGTGAAGTTTTTCATAACTATTTTGATATGCCAATTCAGCACATAAATGATGATATGCTACGTTTAATGAAACGTGGTTTTGGAAAAGATAAAACAATTGAGTTACTTAACTTCATGAGAAGTCTTCCAAACTCTTTTGTACGTACAAGTTTTATCGTAGGGCATCCAAATGAAACGCAGGAGATGTTTGATGAGATGTGTGAGTTCGCATCAAGCTTTGGATTTGACCGTATCAATGTATTTTCTTATAGCGATGAAGAGACAACTCCTGCTTATGACTACGAGATGAAAATAGATGCAGAGGTTATTTCGGAACGTGCACAAACTCTTGGAGATATAGCTCGTGAATGTACACTAAAATCATTAAACGCAGACATAGGTCAAGAGTGTGAACTCGTCATTGATGGTGAGAGTGATGAGCATGAGTTTTTACTCTCAGCTCGTAAGCTTATCTGGGCACCTGATATTGATGGTGAAATATATGTAAATGATAGAACTAATGATGCGCAAGAGTTAGAGTTCTTTACTATATACAAGACTAAAATTACAGACATTGTTGGAGATATTTTAACTGCAACAGTAGATAATGCTACTTCATAAACAGCTTTTACAAACCAAGAAAAACCTCTTAGCCTTTTCGGCTGGAGTTGATTCCACAGCCCTACTTTTTCTTCTTCTAAAAAATAATATAAATTTTGATATCGCTATTGTTGATTATGGTCTTCGACCTGAATCCAAAGATGAAGTTGAATATGCACAACAGTTGTCTAAAAAATACAACTTAAAATGTTATGTTTGCAAAGCACAAGATATAGAGACTAACTTTGAAGCAAATGCACGCAAAATTCGTTACAACTTTTTTGAAAAACTGATAGAAGAATATAAGTATCAAAACCTTTTAACTGCTCATCATCTTGGTGATCGCTTAGAGTGGATGCTAATGCAGTTTTGCAAGGGTGCAGGTTGTGTTGAGCTATCAGGCATGCAAGCAGTTGATAAACGCAGTAGCTATACTCTTCTACGCCCTCTTTTACATCTTGACAAACAAGAACTACTCGTCTACCTCTCTGATAATAAAATTAGATACTTTGAAGACTCTAGTAATAATGATCAAAAGTATAAACGCAATGAGTTTAGACATAATTACTCAAACCCTTTACTAAAAAAATATTTACCAGGTATTAAAAAAAGCTTTGAATACATGGATGAAGACGTTAAACAGTTAGTCTCAGAGGTTTCTTTATCTCGATGTAATAAACTTATCTACTTCAAAGTAAGTGACTCTAAACGCAGTGATATTATTGCTATAGACAAGTACTTTAAATCCATTGGAAAACTAATAACAGCACAAGAAAAAGCACTTCTTAAAGAACAAAATACAGTAATTATCAGTCGCGACTATGTTGTAAACCAAACACACTCATATGTATTTATAGCACCATTTTTGAAAGCTAAGAATATGGATAAAGAGTTGAAAGAAAAGCTGCGTTTGTTAAAAATCGAACCTAAACTTAGAGGCTATTTAGCCTCTGATATTGAAGTACTTGAGTTTTTATCTTTGTTGTTAGCATAAACCTTCATAGTAAATGATGACATAATCAGTTCACCATCGCGTTTAAAGTTTATAGGAAAATTTATACCTATAATCCAGTCACTTTTATTTACTGAATCTAAAAAGTTATAAAAACTTTCTGGTGAACTGATTTGTGAAGTTGTATTTACTTCATACACGGCAAAATCATCTTCAATTGCTGAAAAACCTATCGCCGACACACTTAGTTTTGAAAAATAACCCTTATTTTGTTTTTCGAAACGTTCAGGATTAAAAATCATATCAAACGCTGTGATAATTCTTCTATTTTTCCCCTTTAGCATTTTTAGTGTATCTAAAGTTTCATTATGAAAGTTCTTATATTCCCGTAGCTCTTTACTCGTCTTTTTTAAGTCTATTCGTTTTATTCTATACTCTTTACCTTCAGGAATAAGAACTCCAAATGCAAAAATAAGTACAAAAACTAGTAAAAAGAGTGATGTAAAAATTAAATACATATGCTGTCTAGAGATACTATTTCTCATAACTACCCTCATCCTTATCTATGTAGTTAGTTGAGACGAAATGTAACCAACCATTTTGAGCAGGGTAAAAACTGCTATATGTTCTGTGAAATATAGAACGCAATGGTGCTTGAAGCATAAAGTTGTAAATATCTTTATTCGGTGTTACACCATATAAAACAAGGCCATTTTTAAGTAATTTTGCTTGAGAAAGTGTAATTCGTGTTGGGACAAGGTCAAATAAATTTGTAATAGAATCTTTTAAAACTGTATTTTTTGTAGATATTTTTTCACTAAGAAGTTCTTGTTCTCGGATAGAGTGAATCTGTGCTTTCATCTCCACCAATGACTTTTCTAAATTTGCTTTGGCAAGTGTTTTATAATTTTTATCTTCTACAAAAACATAATTTTTATAGAGTAAAAATGTATATGTAAAAAAAAGCATTAATAATGTAATAGTAAAAAAACTCAGTAGTAGCTGTATCTCTTGTGTAAATGCACTTTTCTTTCTAGGAGTTATATAACTATAAATCATTATACCAACTCCCGTTGTGCTAGTTCACACACTTCCATATTAATATCAATACGACGCAGGTAAACATTTAAGAACATCTCTTCTTCAAGATAGTGCTTTAAGTCACTACTCACACCAGCAGCATCTGCGATATAAACTGTTTCTACAAAGGTACTGTCATATTTTTCATTATTATAAAAATGACTTAAAGAAGTTTGAATAAGTGAAAATCGTTGATAGTCTTCATTAAAACTCTCTTCATGAGGTTCATCAACTACAAGTTCTTCAGCCGCATCTGCAAGTTCTTCAGCTAAATCTTTGTCCTGAGAAAACTCATCAATATCTTCTATAGAATCCAAATCTTCAATATCACCAAAGTCATCAAGATCTTGCATAATATCATCATCAACATCAATATCTTCAAGATTAATACTTTGTTCTATGTCCAAACTGATTTCTTCTTCCTCCATTGAAGTAAGAATTTCATCTGTATCTTCACTTGTTGTTGCAATATCTAATTGTTGTGCATAGAGTAGTGCTCCATTGTCAAAAATACTCAAAGAGATAAAACTATCCTGTAGTAAAACATACATTGCTAAGGTAGTGGGTATTTTGTCTTTAAAAAAATTACTCAAAACAGAATACGGTGAGAAGACAAAGTCTAGACCTATTTTTGCATATCTTTTTTCCATTATATAAAGGTCTGTTTTAGAAGTATAATATGTCCATTTTTTATCATGGCATTTATACTCTGATGCACTTACATCCCCATAAAACCCTAGTCTATTTTTTTCACAAGTAGGTAGAGCACCTTGTTCTGCTGATATATCTAAAAAAGATATGTAAAAATATGGAGATTCTTTTGTGTAAGAGTTTATAAATTCTAAAAGCTGATGACTCAAAATAGTCGTATCAAAACTCTCTTGGCAATGATCTATAACACCTTTTTTTGAGCGTATTTCTATATATACATCAGTTGACGAGCGTTTAACAAGGATATTGACAAAAACTTTATTGTATAAAGCTTCTAAAAAAGTATCTAACACTACTCATCTACTTCGCAAAGAGGATGTGCTTTGTTATAGTTTTGTTGTTTCAATGCACTGCCTAATTTAGTATATATTTGTGTTGTAGCCATAGATGAATGCCCCAGTAATTCACTCACATCGACAATCGGAGCCCCACCATTTAAAAGTGCAGTAGCATACGAGTGACGTAGTTGGTGAGGTGTTACCTTAAGTGAAACATCTCTAAAGACTTTATTAACCATATATCTTAGACTATTTTCGCTTAATTTTTCGCCATTTTTCTCAAAAAGGAATTTTTTTGGAACAAATGATGATAAATACTCATCAATAATCTCTTTTGTCGACTCTAACAGAGGGACATCTCTCTCTTTATTTCCTTTTCCCACAACACGCACCCAAGACTCACTCATATCTTCAAGTTTAAGTGATGCAAGTTCAGAAATACGTAGTCCTAAAGTATACAGCATAACTACTACAAGTTTCTCTTTTAGTTTTGCTCCATCTAGTGCTTGAAGAATATACTTATGAGAGATAGGTTTAGGAAGTGTTTTTGAAACTTTTACACTATCATCAGCTTCTAATGTCACTTGCATGTTATTATCGTTTAAGTAAGAAACAAAACTTCTTATAGCACTTAAATTCTTACTGATTGTTTTAGCATTAAGGGGAGCTATGTGTATACGATACGGCATTAGCTTAAAAACTATTTTTTCGTCTTCACTTATTATCTCTATAAGCTCTAAGGCTTTACTAATTGATGCATCGTAACTTTTTATTGTAAGGTCTGAGTATCCTCTTACATTTTCAAGGTATTCTAAAAAAAAGATTCTTTTTTTATTTAGTAACTTTTTCAAGGAGCAGCTCAAAGTCATCATGATATTTTTTGGCCTCTTTAACGAGGTCACTGTCCGTGATTATACTAGGTGCTAACTTCACATAAGAACCAAGTATTATTTCACTCATAAGTTTCATCCTAGCACGCTCTGCATTGGAGATGCTATCATGTTTAGCTATCTCATTAATTTGTAAGAGATACTCTTTTGCTTGCTTTATGTATGCTACATATTTGAGTGAAGTTTTAGACTGAGCCATTATGGTAGAAGCCATACGGTTATAAACATCCATACTAAAGGCCTCATTTGCAAGTGAATAAGCCTCTTCATACTCCCCTATTTCATAATAATACTTTGCTTCTATTGATTTCTCATATGATGGATTGAGTAAAAAGTACACTGCCATAAAGAGCACTAAACCCAAGGCAATACTTGGAAAAAGATATTTACTTTTCATTTTTGAGTAACTCCTCTTGAATTAAAGTTCTAGCTTCTTCTAAAGAGAGACCACTTACATCTATTTCTGAGGAAGTATAGTAATGTATTGTACCAAAAGGTTTAGGAATTACAAACTTATCCCAAGAGTTTAGTTTCCAGTACTTTGTTGGTTTTATCTCGACTAAGACTATTTTCGCACCTGTCTTTTGAGCCATTACGATAATACCATCTGCTACTTCATGGCGAGGACCTTTAGGGCCATCAGGTGTAATACCTATATCATAACCATCTTTTAAACTCTTAATCGCTTGGATTAAAACACGAGCAGGATTTTTATCAGATGAGCCTGCAAGACTGTCCAAACCAAAAAACTTGATAGTTTTTGCTATGAGTTTCCCATCAAAGTGAGGGGAGATAAGTACCTTTCCCTTCGGTTCTTTACGGTAGTATCTGTAAAGATATGGAAGCATTAAAAGCTCTCCATGCCAGCAGGCAAAAATTACAGGAGAGTCAGTTATAGTGTCTGATGAGTGAAATTTGATTTTGTTTGTATAGTAGAGAAGTCTTATGATAAGTGAACCCAAGAAGGGAAACACAAGAAGTGCAAAAGCACGAGAAAATCTTTTACCCAAGAATCTCGCCCGTTAAGATAGTTCGACTAATAGCAGTAACTTTTACATCTTTAAATTTTCCGAGTAACTCCTCCGAACCTTTAACTTTTAAAACTATGTTGTTATCACTACGTCCAGAGACGTAACCATCACGGATTAACTCTTCAAAGTAAACCTTGTAAGTATTTCCCATAAGTGCTGCGTTTAGCTCATCATGGATCTCATTGTTGAGAGTCTGTAAGTAAGAGAGTCTATCTGATGAAACTTCACTATCAACTTCAGGTAAATGCTCTGCTTCAGTATGAGGACGAGGAGAATACTTAAAAGAAAATATCTGATCAAAACGTACTTTTTTCATCACATCGATTGTATCTGCAAAGTCTTCATCACTCTCACCAGGAAACGCAACAATAATGTCAGTACTTATACTTACACTTGGACATTCTGCTCGAAGTTTTTCTACACGGTTTATAAACCACTCTTTTGTGTAGCCGCGTTTCATTGCTTTGAGAATTTTTGTACTTCCACTTTGGAGTGGCATGTGCATAGATTTACATATTTTTGGGTTTTTGGCAAACTCTTCTATAAACTCATCATCCATATGAAAAGGATGGGGAGATGTAAAACGAATCCTATGTAAGTCTGTTATCTTTGAGAGTCTACGAAGCAGTTCTGAAAARTTTACTTTTTCATTATCGCCTGAAAAACGACGACCATAATTATTTACATTTTGTCCAAGTAAAAATATCTCTTTAGCACCATTATTTACAGCGCGTTGTGCTTCGTTTATAATCAAATCTGCGGGGATAGATATCTCATCACCGCGTGTTTTTGGCACTATACAAAAAGTACATGACTTATCGCAACCAATTGAGATGTTTATAAAAGCTTTATAAGGGGATGATCTAAAGTCATCAAAGGCAAATTCACTCTCATCATAGTTAATATCTATCTCGACAGCTTTATCACGATGAAGAACTTCACTGATTTTAGATACATTTCGAGCACCTAAAACGAAGTTTACATAAGGAGCACGTTTGATGATTTCMTCACCAAGATGGGAAGCGGTACARCCGCAAACACCRATTTTTGCTCCCTTTTTTTTATGCTTGTTAAATCCACCKAGTTCGGAGAAGAGCTTATGAACTGGGCGTTCTCTCACTGAACAAGTATTTATCAAAATAAGGTCGGCTTCACGAAACTCATCAGTTGTAGTATAACCCTCTTTCTCACGAAGCTGTGCAATCATATGCTCAGAGTCACGAGAGTTCATCGCACAACCTAATGTTTCAATAAATAACTTTTTACTCATATTAAAAAACTCTCTTTAGCTCATAATGTGAACTTGGTACATATAGTCATTATCTGACATACCAAATTTCACTTCACTCATGTAAAAACTTTTTCCTTTCGCTTCAAAATGATCTTGAAGTGCAAGTAAATCTTTATGCGAGTTGTCTTTATCGAAGTAAAAAATAATGCTATCATCTTTTTCTACTGATGCCTCAATCTTTGCTAAATCAACTTTTTTTGGTTTATCGTTTATCTCTGTTCTTGCAAATTTTAAATCCATTGGGAATTTCCTTGAGTATTATAATTTTTGAATTATACTTAAATGTGCATAAAATATTGATTAAAGATGCTTTTAGCAGATTTTATGTATAATTCCATACTAACGAAAGAAATCCCCCAAAATCACTTACCGCTGTTAATAGGTTTTGGATATAAAATCAAGGATTNAAACAATGGAAAAAATATTAGACATAGCTGATGCTATCGCACATGAGAAAGGTCTCTCATCAGAAAAAGTATTATCAGCACTTAAGACTGCTTTTGTTCAAACTGCTAAAAGAGTAATCAACTATAACTTTGTTTTTGAAGCTCAGGTAAATGATGAAACAAAAAGTATTGATGTTGTTCAAATCATTACAGTTGTTGCTGATGATGATGCAAGACTTCTTGAAGAAGAGACAGCTCCTGCATATATCTCACTTACTGAAGCCAAAGAGTATGACGATCAAGTTGAACTTGACGATCAACTTCAAGTTGAACATAACTTAGAAGAGTATGGTAGAACTGGTGCTTCACAACTACACCGTGAGATAGAGTTTCATATACAAAGACTTGTGGAAGATGAAGTTTACAACAAGTATAAGTCTAAAATTGGGACACTTGTAAGTGGACGTGTTACTCGTGTTGATGGACAAAACGCGACATATATCGAAGTTGACGAAATTCGTGCTGTACTTCCAATGAAGAGCCGTATCAAAGGTGAGTTCTTTGATGTAGGTGATCATATAAAAGCAGTTGTTCGTCGTGTAAATATGGACAAAGAAAATGGAATTCAAATCGAACTTTCACGTACAAGTCCTAAGTTTTTAGAAGCACTTTTAGAGCTTGAAGTACCAGAGATAGCAGATGGAACTGTTATCATTGAAAAAGCTGCTCGTATTCCAGGTGAGCGCGCAAAAATCGCTATTTTAAGTACKCACCCACAAGTTGATGCTGTTGGTGCGACTGTTGGCGTAAAAGGTGTTCGTATAAACGCAGTAAGTGATGAGCTTATCGGTGAAAACATAGACTGTATAGAGTTTACAAGCATAGCTGAACTTTTTGTATCTCGTACTATGAGTCCTGCAATTATTTCGCATGTTGAGATAGTAAAAAATGAAGACGGCGAAAATGAAAAAGCTATTATCACTCTTCCAGCTGACCAAAAATCTAAGGCAATTGGTAAAAGTGGAATCAACATCCGTTTAGCGTCTATGCTTACAGGTATGCAGATAGAGCTTGTTGAAAGTGATTCTGTTACAAACGAAGATGGTGAGATAGAAGAGCCTAAAGATGGTGTTGATGCACTTGAGGCACTGTTTAATTAATCTACCCGCGTTTCATGTACGGATTTAATCTCATTAGGATTAAATCCGCTATCATATTTCCCAGTAGTGTTAAAAAAGCGGTTATCATAAGTGTCCCCATTATTATTGGGTAGTCTCTTGAGAGAGCTGACATGAAAAATAGTTGTCCCATTCCTTCTATACCAAATATTGACTCTAAAATCACACTTCCACCTATTAACCCAGGCAAAGATAAGCCTAGAAGCGTAATGATAGGTGGCAATAAGTTTGGTAGTATATAAAACTTCATTAGTTCCTTAGAACTCAAACCCCTAGAAAGAGCAAAATAGTAATAATCACTCTTAAGTATCTCTAAAGTTAAAGAACGAATATAAATTATCATACTTCCAAGTCCTACAAATATCATCACAGATATAGGCATAATTAAATGCCATGCCATATCTAAATAATTAAAAAAACCAAGTTTTGGCTCAATAGAATGCAAGCCTGCGATAGGAAACCATTCAAGGTTTAAAGCAAAAAAGATGATAAAAAGTAGCGCTAGATAAAATGATGGCATGGAGAAAGAAAAAAGTGCAATCTGTCTAATAAGATAATCACTCTTTGTCTCATAAGCAAGTGCCGCTTTTATACCTAACCACAAGGATAAAACAAAGACTGCTATTAATGCAGTAATATTCATAAAGAGTGTAACAGGTAAGCGTTTGAGTATCTCGTCTGCTACATCTTGACCACTTACAAAGGATATACCAAAGTTAAATGTCGCTATATTCTTAACCCAATCAATATACTGCATACTCAGACTCTTGTCCAAACCATACACAGCTTTAAGTTTTTGTATAGCCTCTTTAGTCATGTTAGGGTTAAGTTCTCCTGCTCCAAAGAAAGATGAAGGGGCAGCATGAATAGCTAAAAAAGATATGATAGAGATGAGTAGTAACATAAAAAGCATATAGGATATTTGTTTGAGTAGTGTAAACATAAAAGATTATATCATAATTTAAAAAAGTTTTTGAAGTGTTTAAAAGTGGTGAGGATAGTAGTAAAAAGATAACTCTCCCAAAGGAGAGTTAAAGAACTTGTAGTCTAGGACTAGAAGTTTGCAGTAAGATAAACTTGGATAATGCTTGTCGCATCAGCATTATTATCTATATCAGTATAAATATAAGCTAGTGTAGCATCAATAGGGCCCATTGATTTTGTAGCCGTAGCAGTAACTTCTAGTAAATCACTGTTAACAGCAACATGATCAATAGATGTCACATAAAGAGCTAAATCAGCAACTGAAGTTGGAGCTTCAACTGTTAAATGAACTGTTTTAGCACCAGCTACAGTAACTTGACCATAGTTCCACCATGCATCAGTATAAAGCTTAGTCTGAGAATTTCCAGATGTTGCAAGAGATGTTGCAGTGTTGTAACCAGTATCACCTAGAGTACTTACTTGAGAGTATGAAAGTTGTGCGGAAATTACATCATAGTTATAACCAATCATTACAGCAGCAGCAGCTGAATCTTTGATGCTTAATGTAGTATATTGAGCACCTGCAACGATGTTGTTCATACTTAAATCAGCTTGTAACCAACTTGCTTGAGCAACAGCTACAATATCGTAGTACCATGCTTGAAGTGTTAATGGTTCCCAAGAGTTATTTATAGCAGCAACTACATAAGCACCTTGTTTACCGTAGTTAGTAAACTCTCCGCCAGTAGCAACTACACCTTGACCATTACCTGCACCATTACCTCTACCAATATAAGCACCAACTAAAGTAGTGTTTGGAATATCAGTATTGATTAAAACAGCAGATTCAAAAGTATTTTTCTCAATTGTCCATTTTTCAGTAAATGCTAATGGAGTATCTAGTTCCATACGACCAACTTTAGCAGTTGTTTTTCCAGCAGTAGTAGCTACCCAAGCTTCATTTACCCATGAAACAGTATCAACATTTTGTGTACCATTTGCAGCAGAACCACTAGCAGTATGAGCAGCACCCCAAGCACCATCAACCATTGTACCTTCAAGACCTAATGTAGTAAGTACTGTATAACCAACACCAGCACTAATAGCAACTGAATCAGTTTTTAAAACATCAGTAGTTACATTTAAGTTAACGCTAATATCTGCAGCTGAACTTCCAGACTCAAAAAAGTCATTTGCTCCACCATCTTGTGTTTGATAATAAAGATTCGCATCACCAGTAACTTTTGTGTTTTCTAGTGCCATTGCACTTGAACCGATTAGTAGTGCAGCAACTAAGCTTAATTTTGTAAGTTTCATATATTCTCCTTATTCTTTTACAAATTTCAGATGCAGTATAGCACACTCTATACTTAATTCTTAATTAAAGATGAACATTTTTTCATGTAAGTTAGCTATAATCCCATTATGAAACAATTAATTAAAATAACTACTATAATTTTGAGCTTAACTTTATTTACAGGCTGTGTGACAAGTCCAAAAGTAGCACCTTCTCAGAATAAAGCTCTTAATAGTATAAGTAAATCAAATGCTGTTAAAAAGAAATCTTACTTCTTACAAAATCAAACAGATGATTTTTTAGAAAATGAGTGGAAAGAAACTGTTCTTGAGGATAAAGAAATAAAAGAAAAATACGAAGAGAATGAAGATAAGAGTTTCACACTTCAAGAGTATGTAGATAAGGCTGAAGTGTATTCAGGTAAAAAACCATCTGATGATACTATATCAAATGTAACTAAGATGGAAAGTCTACCTGTTATAGGAAAATAGCTTAAGTCTATTTTCCTTCTAACTCTTGTCCAAACTCTATCATAGAACAAAAATGCTCAGCATAGAGTGCTGCACTTCCTACTAAAATGCCATCTACATTGTTCAGTGCGAGAACATCTTTCGCATTTGTTACTTTTACACTGCCACCATAGAGTAATGGTGCTATAGATTTTGTTTTTAACTCGGTATGTATATCTTGTATATCTTCAAGTGTAGGAGTAAGTCCTGTTCCAATAGCCCATACTGGCTCATAAGCGATGATGAGATTTTCATACTCAGTATCTATACCTTTATACTGAGAAGATATATACTCCATCATCTCACTCTTACCGGCCTCGCGTTTTTCAAGTGGTTCACCTACACAGTAAACTATCTTAAAACCTAAGTCCTTATAGTAGTTAAACTTTGTAACTAACTCTTCTTGCGTTTCACCCAAGATATGACGACGTTCAGAATGCCCGATAAGAATTGTTTTAATAGCAAATTCTTCTAAGTGTACTAVACCTATCTCACCTGTAAATGCACCATTTTTAGTTGCATAAGCATTTTGAGCTCCTACTACTATAGAAGTATCATTCACATCTAAGCTACTCATCGCAGGAAACACTAACACTTCTTGAGTAATATTTTTAGACGAGACAAAAGACTCTACTTCTACTAGGTACTTATTTGTCTCTTTTCTTGTAAGATTTGTTTTTAAGTTTGCTGCGATTATCATCTGCTTAGTCCTCTTTGATTATAAGTTGTGCTACACCTGGAAGTATTTTCCCCTCTAGTAGTTCTAGTGAAGCTCCACCACCAGTAGAGATAAAACTCATCTCATCATCAAGACCTATTCGTTGTACTAAGTCAGCAGTATCTCCGCCACCTACAACAGTAGTTGCATAAGAGTCTGCTACAAAGTGTGCTATTTTTGAACTTCCACGAGCAAACTTCTCCATCTCATAAACACCCATAGGTCCATTCCATAATACAGTTTGAACATCAGCTAAACCTTCACGGTAAAGACGAACAGTAGCAGGCCCAATGTCAAGTCCCATCCAATTTTCTGGAATCTCTTGAGATGTTACTATTTTACTAATAGCATCTTCACTAAACTTATCAGCAGCAACAACATCTACAGGTAGGTAGAACTTTACACCTAGTCTTTTTGCTTCGTCCATTACGTCTTGAGCATCACTAAGTAAGTCATCTTCAACTAAAGAAACACCTATCTCATAACCCATCTGTTTTAAAAATGTAAATGCCATTCCCCCACCGATAAAAATCTTATCTACTTTTGGAAGAAGATTTTTTAGAGCTTCTAGTTTACCCGAAACTTTACTTCCTCCAACTATTGCAGCAAAAGGACGCACAGGTTCATTTATAAGTTTTCCAAAAAACTTTATCTCACGTTCAAGTAAAAAACCAGCTGCTTTATGGTCATTGTCAAAAAAGTGTGTGATACCTTCAACAGAGGCATGAGCACGATGACTTACGCCAAAGGCGTCATTTATATAAATATCTGCCATATCCGCTAGTTTATTAGCAAGGGCTGTATCATTTGTAGTTTCACCCTCTTCGTAGCGTAAGTTTTCTAAGAGAATGATGTCACAACACTTCATATCTTTTACTTTTTGCATGGCATCTGGACCAACTACATCTGAGGCAAGAGTCACTTCATGTTTGAGCAAGTGATGCAGGCGACGTGAGATAGGAGCGAGTGAGTACTTCTCATTTACCTCACCTTTTGGACGACCTAAGTGTGAAGCTAAAATAATGGCACAGTCTTGATCTAGACAGTAGTTAAGTGTTGTAAGTGCTGAACGAATACGTCTATCATCTGAAATATTTCCAAACTCATCCATAGGAACATTAAAATCACATCTGATAAATACTTTTTTATTTGTTAAGTCTAAATTTTTTATATTTAATAATTCCAACTTCACCCTTTGTTTTATGTTTATTCTACCTCAAAGAGGTAAGTTTTAGTGACTACGGCGGTCCAAGCGGAGTAAAGGGAATCTCTTCCCTTTACGGGACTATTTAGATATATGCAAAGCCATATCTACTAAACGCATTGAATAACCCCACTCATTATCATACCAAGCCATGATTTTAACCATATCTCCACCGATAACCTGTGTTAAATCTTCTGCAACGATAGAACTATACTCACAACCTACAAAGTCTTGAGAAACTCTCATCTCTTTATCCATAAGTAAAAGACCTTTTAAAGAGCCATTTGCTGCATCGTTAAAAGCTTGTGTTACTTCTTCTTTTGTTGTTTGGCGTTTTACTACAACATTTAAGTCAACCATTGAGACATCAGGAGTTGGTACACGAACAGACTGACCGTGAAGACGACCTTTAAGTTGTGGCATAACAAGACTAATAGCTTTTGCAGCACCAGTCGTTGTTGGTATCATGTTTATAGCACCTGCACGAGCACGACGCTTATCTTTTGAATGTTTTACATCTAAGATGTTTTGATCATTTGTATATGAGTGAATAGTTGTCATAAGACCTTTTTCAATACCGAAAGCATCATCAAGTACTTTTGCAACAGGACCTAAACAGTTTGTTGTACAGCTTGCATTTGAAACTATCTTTTGACCAGCATAAAGTTCATGGTTTACACCCATAACAAAAGTATCTGTCTGTGTATCTTTTGAAGGTGCTGAGAAAAGAACTTTTTCTACTCCGTTGTCAATATGAACTTGTGCAGACTCTTGTGTTAAAAATACACCAGTACACTCTAAAACCATATCTGCACCACAATCAGCAAACTTCAAGTTTTTAGGATCACGATCTGAAAATACTCTGATTTTATGACCATCAATAGTTATGTTTTCATCATCAACTTGTATAACTTCGCTTTTAAATGTTCCATGAACAGAATCATTTTTGAGTAGGTAAAGCATCATATCCATACTTGCCATATCGTTAATCGCTACAATTTCCACATCATCTCTAGTTGCAGCTATACGAGCAACACAACGACCAATTCTACCAAATCCATTAATTGCTATTTTTAGTGCCATTAGAATTCCTATAATTTTTTAATTGGCTTATTTTATCTACTTTTAGCTATAATTCGCATTAAATGAAAACTGTAGCACTTTTTGGAGGTAGTTTTGACCCTCCTCACCTTGGTCATGAAGCTGTTGTAAAAGCACTTATTTCCCAGAGTGAAATTGATAAAATTGTTATCATGCCAACTTTTTTAAACCCCTTTAAATCTTCTTCTTTTGCACCGGCAAAGAAACGCTTGAAGTGGTTAGAAGAGATTTTTAGCACTTATAAAGATGTCTTTATTGACTCTTTCGAAGTACAAAAACATGAAAAAGTTCCGACTATTACAACTGTAGAGTACCTCTTAACGAGTTATGATAGAGTCTATCTAGTTATAGGTGCTGATAATTTAAAAGATTTACAAAAATGGTACAAGTTTGATGAGTTAGAAAAGATGGTTACATTTGTTGTAGCTTCAAGAGATGAGATTTATGTGCCCCAAGAGTTTATAAAACTCTTTGTACAAGCAGACATCTCCTCAACTTCTTTGCGACAGACAATGAACATAGATAAACTCTCTGCAGTAAACGCAGAAGAAATAATGAACTACTATAAGGAAAAAAATGACAACTAGAATAGAAAAAATCACAGAAGTACTTGATACAAATAAGGCTGAAGCAATAGAGGTTTTTGACCTTCGCGAAAAAAACTATTTCGTTGATTATGCGATTATCGCTTCATCACTTGGAACAAAGCATACAACAGCACTTCTAGATCACCTAAAAAATGGACTTAAACCAGCTGAGAACTTTAACAATGTAGATGAGAGTGGTGATTGGGTTGTAATAGACTTAGGTGATGTTCTTATCCATATCATGACTCCAGAATATAGAATCAAATACGACATGGAAACATTTTTAAGTGAACTTGGACAAGAGCCTACTTCAGAGTAGTCCTATTATTTTTATTCTCTAAAATATCCCTGTAATTGTATATAGACTCTACATACTTTACAGGTTCTTCCCCTCTTGCATAACCATATTTTAAATCTCTGTAAAACTTTTTTTGTGAAAGAAGAGGAAGTACTATCTTTAAATCACTCCACACATTTTCATTAAGTCCTATCTCTCGTGCTAAACGCTGTGCATCTTTAATATGTCCTAGACCTATATTATAAGCTGCGAGTGCAAACTTCAATCTATTTTCTCCAACTACCTCTTTGGGTACAAACTTTAACATCTGTTTGATATGTCTTGTTCCACCGACAATACTCTGTTTAGGGTCAAGCCTATTTGTTACACCTAAAAGTTTAGCTGTATTTTTTGTAAGCATCATAAGTCCACGTACTCCTGTAAAACTTTTTGCTTTTGGATTCCAGTGTGATTCTTGATAAGAGATACTTGCAAGTAGTGTCCAAGGAATACCAAAACGAGTTGATGCCTCCTCAAATATCTTTTTGTATTTTGGTAAACGACTTATCATTCGTTTATAAAACATCTTCGTATTGTAGTAATCAAAGAAGAGTACATAAGAGTAGTAATGATCTTTAAGTTGTATCATTTTACCTTTTTGATTAAAAGTATTTAACCATGAGTACATATCGGCTTTCAGTTCTGGTGTATCTTTTTGAAGTAACCAAGAGAGTTGTTCTCTGCCACTTATAGAAAATGCCATTGCTATCTCTGGAAAATAACGTAAATTCAGTGCATATACATTTGAGTCTGCAACAGTACAGTCAATCTCATGCTTTGATACCTTCTTTAATAACTCTTCAGTTGAAAGCTCAGTAGTAAACGTGGCATTTATATCAAAACCATCATTTTGTAAGGATTTGATAGTCTCAGAATAACTTGTATCCTTGCCTACAATTATTTTCAAACCTGCTAAGTCTTCTACATCACGTGGAAACTTTTGTGTACTTAACATACCTCTGTGACAAATCACTTGTTCTTGTACTTCAAAATAAGAAGGCCCAAAGTTAAAATCTTCTCTTCGTTCTGCTGTTTTTGTTAAAGATGCGGAGGTGATGTCTATATTGGAATTTTTACTGAGTTCAATAGCTTCTTGGATTGTGTGGGCTGGAGTAATGTTGAGTTTTACTCCTAAGTGTTTAGCATACGATTCTAATAAATCATACTCAAAACCTGTTGGGCCATCAACACCTATATAATAAGTTGAAGGGGAGTTAAGAAGCACTACATTGAGTACCTTTCTTCTTTGTATCTTTACTAAGCTAGATATTTTTTTTATCTTTTTACCTGGTATATATGCAGAGTGACTTAACCAGCCAAACATAAAGAACGAAGTCGCAAAAAAAGTTACTAAAAAAAGGGATATGTATTTATTCATTACAATAGTTTACTCTCTAAAACTTATGCAAATATAAAACGATTTACTCCGTCTTCATACTCATGAGCTAGAACCTGTCCATGTGCTTTTAAAATAGAGTCCACAAGATAAAGCCCTAAACCAAAACTATTTTTAGATGGATTTTCTTTTGTAAATGGTTCAATATAATAACTCAAAGGTTGAGATAAGCACTCACCTCTATTCTCAAAACAAAGTTCACCATTTCTCATAAGTATATTAATATGCCCATCATTAGAATACTTCATTGCATTGTCTATCATATTTTTAATCGCAGTTGTATAAAGTCTATAATTAGCCTGTAGTTTTTCATCACAGTTTATGTCTATACTTACAACATCTCTCTCAACCATAGCCATATCAATAGCCCCATCAATAATATCTATAAGTCGGTACTCATTAAAGTCACATTTATCATCTAAACTTGTYACCTCTTCAATAAGTGCAAACTCCATAACTAAGGCTTCAAGTCGGTTAAATATACTTGAAAAACGATTACGTTGTTTTTGGGAATCTAACATTTGTGTAGCAATAGTCCCTTTGGCTATAGGAGTCTTGAGCTCATGCATAATATTTCTCAAAAAAAGTGTACGAGACTCTAGTATAGAGTTTATTTTTCTTCTTGTAGACTCTAGTTCATTTGAGACCAGACCTATCTCATCACAAGAAGAAGTCTCAAATGATATTTTCATATCACCATCACCAAAAAGTGCAATTTTTCGTCTCAAACGAATCAGAGGACGAAGTTTTTGCAGTACTAAAATAAATGAGGCACTGATAATCATAAAAATTGTACTAAAGGCATAGAGAATATTGATATAATTATAAGGTGTTAACTGCTCATCTTTTATAAGAATTCCTGCATCTTTAGTCTGAATATGAAAGTAAAGAAATTTCTGGTATCTTATCATAGTAGCGCGAAGTTTTGTTATTTTGTTTTGTGTATAAAAACCATTTTTATCATACATCAAAGAAGCACTCAAACTTTCAAAACCTTCGCGTTTGAGGATAGTTCCCTTATCTAAAACAGCTTTCTGTTCTTTTTCTTCTTTTACAATTTGCATGTTATATACAGCGAGGTTTGCATCAAGCATAGTCTCAGAGTTTTGGCGCTGTTGATGATCTCTATAAATCTGAGTTATTACTGAGTACTTTGTAAAGATGTGGTCTATATACTGATGCTTATTGAGTTTATAAAACTCTAAAAAAATTACACTCACACTTATAAGTGATACACTCAGAGCGAAAAGTACAGTAATTAAAACAGCATGTTTTTTCAAAATATTATCTCTACTTTAAAAGTTTATAACCGACACCGCGTACAGACTCTATCAGTGCTTTATCACCGAGCTTATTTCTAATACGTCCAACCATTACATCTATACTTTTGTTTGAAGAGTCTTCATTAATAGCATTGACATTGTGAATAAGGTCTTCCCGTGATACAACTAGACCTTGTTTACTTATCATGTAAGAAAGAATCCCAAACTCTGCATTTGTCAGGTCAATATTACGACCCTTGTATGTGATAATCATTGTTGCTTTATCACATTTAAAATCACTCTTATTTTCTGCTTTTTCTTCACTTTTTGCTTCATAACGGCGTAGTACTGAGTGAATACGCGCTTCAAGTTCTCTAGGATCATAAGGTTTAGGCATATAATCATCAGCACCGAGTTCAAGTGCTTTAATCTTATCAGTTACATCTGAGCGAGCAGATGAGATAATTATGGGGATATCTTGACGTTCACGAATTGCTTCACAAACTTCTAAACCATCCATACCTGGAAGAGTTAAGTCAAGTATGACAAGGTCAAACTTTTCTAGTTTTAATATACTTACTGCTTTAAAAGGGTCATCTTCAGTGATAACCTCAAACTCAAATTGTTCTAGATACTCTGTAAGTATCTCCGCTAATTCTAAATCATCTTCAATCATTAATATTTTATTCATAGATTGATTCTAACAGAGTTTGTTAATGTTTTGGTAAACTCTCTGCATTTATGTGAAATACAAAGCTATATTATATGCGATAAATGCCATTACATAAGCGGTGATAGAAGTAAAGGCAAAAAGATAAAAGAAGTACTTTATATGTCCAGCCTCACGTGTAAAAACAACAGATGCTGCTAAACACGGAAGATAAATCATAATTACTACTATAAACGCGATTGCTGATGCAAGCGAAATATTTTTACTAATCGCGCCCATAAGCGAACTACTTCCTTCATCCACGTCACCGCCAAGTGAGTAAAGAACACCCAAGGTTGACACAACAACTTCTTTAGCTGCTAAGCCTGTTTGAAGTGCTACACTCATTTTCCAGTCAAAACCAAGTGGTTCAAAAATTGGTTCTGAAAACTTTCCTATACGACCTAGATAACTCTGTTCTAGGAGTGCCTCATCTAATTCATACTGTATCTTGATTTTGACATCTTCTTTTTCTGTCATAGACATTAGTGAAGTGTAACTCTCTTCTAGGACAAGGTTATGAGGATAATTACTTAAAAACCATATAAGCATTGATGCTGCAGCTATATAAGTTCCTGCTTTTTTAAGATACATCATTGTCTTAGTTAAAACTGTATGCCAAATAAGTTTTACAGATGGTAGTCTATACTTTGGCATCTCCATAACAAAAGGTTCATCTAAACCTTTAAATGCAGTGAGTTTAAGTATTTTAGCAGCTGCTAATCCTAAAAGTGCTCCACTGATGTAGATAAAAAAGAGAATATTCCCTGCCATTTCTGGGGAAAAGAATGCCCCGGCAAAAAGAACATATACAGGAAGTCTAGCACCACAAGACATAAAACCAATAATAAAAAGAGTCATTAGTCTATCTCTATCATTTTTTAAGATTCTAGCACTCATATATGCAGGTATAGAACAGCCAAAACCAGTTACAAGTGGTATAAAACTTTGACCATGGAGACCAAACTTATGGAAAAATCCATCAAGTAAAAAGGCTACACGAGACATATAACCTGTACTCTCAAGTAGTGCAATACCTATAAAGAGTATGATAATATTTGGCACAAAAAGAATCACAGCACCAACCCCCGCGATAATACCATCTACTATAAGTGAACGAATATCATCATTTGATATAGTCGCACCTAAAGTGTCTCCAAACCAGATAAAAAAGCCATCTATATACTCCATAGGAATAGCACCTACTTCAAATGTGAGTTGGAAAAGTGACCACATAAAAAAGAGAAAAATAGGAATACCAAAAATAGGATGAATTAAAACAGAATCAATTTTTTCTGTAGTTGTACGTTTAGTCTGTTTACTCTCTTGTTTAACAACCTCAGCGACTATACCTCTRTTAAAHGCAGCATACTCTTCAGCAAAGGCCTCTTTTATGTCATCACTATCATGGTGCAGTTCTATATGTCTGCTTGCTTCTATCAAAATTGGTTGTAGTTCTGTCCAAATAGGTTCATCGTGCAGGGTTGCATATGTCTTTTTATTGTTTTTTAGTAAATTAATTGCDATATTTCTATGTGTATTGACACTCTTAAATCTATGCTTATCAAGATACCAGACTATCTGTGCTATCTCTTCTTCTACTGGCTCACTAAAGAAAAGCTTAGGTTTATTTCTTACATTTTTATACTTTTCAATAACCACCTCTATAAGTTCACCTATGCCCTCTTTTGTTACAGCTGACACTTTTACACATGGTACGCCTATAAGTTCAGACATATACTTAGCATTTATTTCTATGTTCTCTTTTTGCGCTTCATCACTCATATTTAAAGCGATTACAACTTTTTTACTCATAGTTAAAAGTTCAGATGTAAGTTGTAGGTTTTTCTCTAAGTTTGTCGAGTCTACAACATTAATAATGATGTCATAATCTTCTGCGCAAAGATAATCGTGAGTTACCCTCTCTTCAATAGTATAATCAGTAAAAGCATATGTTCCTGGTAAATCAACAACTGTAAAACTATACTCTTTGTAATCAAAAAGCACCTCAGTTTTATCAACAGTTACACCGGAAAAGTTACCAACATGCAGATGCGCATTTGAGACAGAATTGATAAGCATACTCTTACCAACATTTGGTTGACCTACTAGTGCTACTTTTATATGGTTTGCTGTAATTGGACAGGCTTTAGGATCTACTTCATTCATATCTTTTGTACCTCTATCAACTCAGCTTCTTGTGCTCTTAATGCTACTCGCATTTTTCCAACCTTTATCTCAATAGTACTTTTTCCTGGAGCATGCTCTAAAACTTCTACTATTGCCTCTTTCATAATACCAAAAGAGATAAGTCTCTGCTTTAAGTCACCCTTAGTGTTTAATTTTAAAACCTTTACAACACAGGCTTTTTCACAATCAAGTAATGTTTTCATTCATATTCTTTAAAATAATTTTTTTGAATTATAATCATTATCAATTAAAGAATAGCTTTAATTGCAATATTTATTTTGATATAATGTTAATATTAAATATTCAAGGCGATATATGAACTTTTTGTGGACACCCTCTTCTCACTTTAACTTAGCAAACCTCTTTACTTTTGTAAATATTACAGCCGGTCTTATGGCTACATACTTTATCACTCAAAACAACTTTATATTAGCTATAGCTCTTGCATGGGTTGGTGGTGCTTTTGATATTTTTGATGGTAAAATTGCTCGTAAGTATAAACTAAGTAATGAGTTTGGAGTACAACTTGATAGTTTTGCAGACTTTTTAAGTTTTGTACTTGTTCCTGTCTTTTTGATATTTCAAGCTGTATATGCTTCACAGTTTGATACCACTCTTTTAGTAGCTGCTTCAATTATCAGTATCTACTATGTTATCTCTGGACTTCGTCGCCTTATACACTTTAATCTAAACGCAGATACAAGAGAAGTAGAGAAATATTTTACGGGAGTTCCTACCCCACTTGGTGCTATCTTACTATGGCTTGTTTATCTTACAAATGCTTATGAGCTTTTACCTGCGAGTGTAGTTATGGCACTGATGCTTATCATTGGCTGGAGTTTAAACTCAAAGCTTAAAGTAAGACACCCTTAAAGTAGATACTTTTTCAGTATCTCAGGATCTATTGAGTTACTTATTGTTTACACTATATTTCCCACTACCTAAAAGCACTATTAAAATTGACATTATTAAAAAAAGAAGTGGAGATTCTATCGTTAGACCACCATATTTTGCTAATGAGAAAGAAAAGCCATAGGATAAGAAGATAGCCATTAGCATATTTGCCCCAAGAACCATAGATGCCACTCGAGCATAAAGACCAAGTATGATAAAAATGGGAGCAACCACCTCACCTAGATACACTCCATAAGAAAAAAACTCTGGCAGTCCTGCATTACTAAGCATGACTTTAACACCACCTATCCCATGTATGACCTTATAAATACCATGAAAAAGTATAAGTACTCCGGTACTGAGTCTCAGTATAAGTTTTGCTATGTCTGTGTTATTAAACATTTCTACCCCCCTAAAATTTTGCTATAAACCCACTCATTTACTTATCTTTTTTTTCACGGAATTTACACTCGCCAACACGTATAACTTTTCCATTTTTCACAGCCTCTTTAACATAAGAGAGTGTACCCTGGGGGTCTGCATCACCTATCTCCTCTTCTATCATGCGAAGAAGGTCTTTATCTATAGTATCTGTCCATATTTTTTCATAATGATATTGTGTTTGAATTTTCATAACTAGTATCATAGCAAAAAATTCCATATAGTACTTTAAAGGTCATTTTCCTCACTTGATATAGAGAGTTTTTTTTTGGGCTTCACTCCAAGTTTAACTATATTTTCTGCACGTTTTATAACATTTCCACGGCCAGATTTCAGTCTATTCATAGAAACTTCATAGGCAGCTTGAGCCTTGTCTAAATGTAGCCCAACTTTTTGCATCTCATCTACAAAACCTACAAGTTTATCATACATGGCTTCTGCTTCATTAGCAATTTTAAGTGCATGTTCTTCTTGATGCTGCGTACGCCAAATATGCTCAATAGTTCTAAGGGTGACAAGTAACGTAGAAGGAGAGACAACTAAGATATTTTGCTCATAGGCATTTTTAAAGAACTCACCATCTTCTTCTAGGGCTAGTAAAAAAGCACCTTCTATTGGCATAAAAAGCAGTACAAAGTCTAAACTATTTACCCCTTCAAGTTTCTCATACTTTTTTTCACTTAAACCTTTTACATGTCCTTTTATACTGAGTATATGTTCTTTGAGTGCGCGGACTTTTTGACTCTCGCTCTCTGCACTCATAAAGCGCTCATATGCAACAAGTGAAACCTTAGAATCTATGATAATATCGCGCTGCTGGGGCATATGGATAATAACATCAGGTCTAAAACTTTTTCCTTCCTCTGATTTAAGTGTAGCTTGGAGTTCATACTCAATCCCTGCACGAAGTCCAGACTGCTCTAAAATGTTTTCAAGTACTATTTCACCCCAATTTCCCTGCATTTTATTTTCACCTTTGAGAGCTTTTGTAAGGTTTACAGCATCCGTAGAGAGTTGATCATTCATCTGCTTTAAACGCGAAAGTTCATCTTTGAGCAAGTATGTCTCTTTAGAGTGTGACAAAAACTGTTCTTTTGCCTGAGTTGAGAAGTTTGTTATCTGCTCCCTAAAAGGTTTTAGCAGTAACTCTAATTGATTTTTACTTGTAGAGCTAAACTGTTTAGACTTATCTTCAAAAATCTTGTTTGCTAAAGTTTTAAACTCATTTGAGAGTTCATCCTTTGCTCCTTGGAGAACATCTAGTTTTTGTGAAGAAGCTTTTATTTCACCTTCATAACGAGTCTGCAGCACCGCATATTGTAATTCAAGGTTCTTTATTCTCTCGATTGAGTCACGATTATCATCTTCTAAAAGTTCTACTTTTGTCTTTTGTTTGAGGTTTATATACACCATACCAATAAAGAGCATAAAGGAGAGGATAAATAGTCCCATAGAAATATCAAATGTCATAAAAAAACTTCCTATAATTATTAAGTACAAAGATTATACACTATTTTTGTAGCACTATAAACTTAACTCATTACAAATATAGATTGCTTTAACTTTATCATAGATAAACTTGGGTACAATTCGCGAAATACTTTAAGGGGAAGATGCCCTGCATAAAAGCACAGCTAAAATGCAACTTGTATCATCTCCTTATACCAAAGGATAATGATGCAAGAAAATGCACAAAACGAAGAAACAAAAGAAGAAGAAAAGACGCTCACATTTGATGAGTTGGGTTTAAAAGACGAGATTTTAAAAAGTGTTAAGTATGCAGGTTTTACTACACCTTCACCTATTCAAGCACAGGCAATTCCTATTGTAATTGCTGGTAAAGATATGGTTGGTCAAGCGCATACTGGTACTGGTAAAACAGCTGCGTTTAGTCTTCCAGCACTTCACAACATGAAAATGGATGGTTCAGTAGAAATGCTAGTTATCACTCCAACTCGTGAACTTGCAACACAAGTTAGTGATGAGATATTTAAGTATGGTCGTAACTTAGGAGCTAAAACTGTAACTGTTTATGGTGGAAGTTCTTACAAACGCCAACTTGACCTTATCGCTCGTGGTGCTTCAGTTGTTGTTGCAACTCCAGGACGTATGTTAGACATCCTTAAACGCGGTATGATTCCTGACTTTGCACCACAAATGGTAGTTCTAGATGAAGCTGATGAGATGCTTGACATGGGATTTTTAGATGATATCAATGAAATCTTTTCATTCCTACCAGCAAAAAGACAAACATTACTTTTCTCAGCAACTATGCCAGCACCTATTAAGACACTTGCAAGTAGAATTTTAAGAGACCCTGAGTTTGTATCTATCACTAAAGGTGAAACTACAAACGCAGATATCGAACAACTTTATTATGTAATTGATGAACATGAGAGAGATGATGCTATTATCCGTCTTATGGATTCTGACGGAGTAAAAAAATCAGTAGTATTTTGTCGTACAAAATCAGAAGTTGATAGACTAAGTAATGTTTTAAGTAACGCAGGTTACCTAGCAAATGGTCTTCATGGAGATATGGAGCAACGCCAACGCGAGAATGTTATTAAGGGTTTCAAAAATGACTCTATAATGTTCCTTGTAGCAACTGATGTTGCTGCTCGTGGTATCCATGTAAACAATATTAGCCATGTTTTTAACTACCATATTCCTTTTGACCCTGAGTCTTATGTTCACCGTATCGGTAGAACGGGTCGTGCTGGTACAAAAGGTAAGGCTATCACTCTTTTAACTCCTATGGAATTTAAAGAGCTACAGCGCATTAAACAAAAAGTTGGTACTTCAATGAACCATGCTTTTGTTCCAAGTAAAACTGACCTTAGAAGTTCAACTGTTGATAAAATGGTTAAGACTATCGAAGATCAACATATTTATGATGAAGCACATAAGGTTCTTGACCGTCTTAAAGAAGACATCGATGAAGAGCAAATCATGTACAAACTTATCTCTATGATTTTAGATAAGCAAGATATCAAAGGGCCTAGTAACATTGGTATTCCTGCTGATAAGCTTGATGCTATTTTAGCTCGTGCTGCACAACGTGGAGGCGGAGGTGGCCGTGGTGGTCGTGGCGGTGGATACCGTGGAAGAAACCGTTCAGGTGGCGGTGGAAACCGTAGCCGTTCTGGTGGAAATGGTGGAGGCGGTGGATACCGTGGAAACCGTGAAGGTGGAAACGGCGGTGGCGATAGAAACCGTTCAGGTGGTGGACGTAGTTCTGGTGGTTACAGAGGTAACAGAGACTAAATCTAGCGCTCCTTCCTATTTCTCTAAGAGTGACAGCTATGTCACTCTTAAACCCTCCATAACTTTTTAAAACTCACTTATTTATCCTAATAAAAAACTTTGCTATAATATAATAAAGAATACTATAAAAGGTACTACCATGAAGAATAAAATAATATATGAAGACTTTAGCCTCTATGTAGAAAAAGAAGAGAGTGAAATACCTTGGTTAAAGATCTTTACAAAAGAGCCGTACAAAGAGTTAGGAGATGTTCCTACTGGCCTTCGTACCAAACTTTGGGAAACATATGATCTTATAGAGTATGAAATGATACATTATTATAATCCTAAAAAAATAAACATGGCATCGTTTGCAAATATTTTACCTCGTGTTCATATTCATGTTATGGCACGCTTTGAAGAAGATAGTTATTTTCCACACCCTTTTTGGGGAGAAAAACAAAGAGAAGCAAATCTAACCCTTCCAGATGAAGCAGAATTTCATAAACGAGTTTTTAATGCACTAACACAAAAGCATAATTAAAATCTCGAAGTTCTTACATTCCACTTTACTATTGAGTTTTTGTTTGCTGAGCAAAGGGGAAAAGAGTGTAGTAAAAGTAGTGTAAAGATAAATATTTTATTTATCTTTTAAGCTGATTAGTTATTGGGTGAAAAAGGAACTAAGGCAGAACCCCATGTAAGACCACCACCAAAGGCATCTAAAAGCATAAGTTCACCTTTTTTTAGTTTACCAGATTCATATATATCGTTTATAGCCATTGGAATAGAAGCACCAGATGTATTTCCAAACTTCCCAACTGTCAAAACAACTTGTTCTTCACGGAGTTTTAGTGCATCACCAACTGCTTTAATAATACGATAATTTGCTTGGTGAGGTACAAAATGTATAATATCATCAGAAGCGATATCGTTATCAGCTAAAATCTCTTTTACATCTTTTGTAAGTGTACGAACAGCAACCTTAAAAGTCTCATTGCCTTTCATCTGCATAAAACAGCTACTTGCTTCTTGTCCAAGTGTATCATGAGCAGAACCACTCCCACCATTTGGTGTCATAAGAAGGTCAGCATACTCACCATCAGCACCAGTGTGTACATCAATGATAGCTTCACTTTTATCTTCAGTAGCACAAATCATAGCAGCGCCAGCACCGTCACCAAAAAGGATACAAGTACCTCTATCGGTATAATCAGTAATAGCTGAGAGTTTCTCAGCACCAATTATAAGTATATTTTTTTTCATTCCTGACTCAATAAAAGCTTTTGCTATAGAGAGGATATAAACAAAACCTGTACATGCTGCAGATATATCAAATGCAGTCACATTTTTTAAACCTAGTTTTGTACTAATGATAGTTGCAGTTGAAGGCATACAAAAGTAGTCAGGACTAATAGTAGCTGTAATAATCATATCTATATCTTCAAGTGCTACACCACTGCGCTCTATCGCTTTTTGTGCAGCTTTTACACCTAAGTCTGAAGTATATTCATCTTTAGCTGCGATATGACGTTCTTTGATACCTGTTCGTTTTGTAATCCACTCATCTGTAGTATCAACCATTACAGAGAGGTCTTCGTTTGTTAGAATCTTCTCTGGAACATATGCACCAATAGATCTAAATGCTGCATATGCCATTAAGCACCCCTTTCTTCTAAAACTGCTATCTCTTCAATGATATGTGAGTTTACATCGGCATCAACAAAAGATATAGCTTGAAATATTGCATTTTGAATAGCTTTGGCATTGCTTTTACCATGACTAACAATAACACAACCCTTTATTCCAATCAGTGGTGCTCCACCAATTTCAGCATAATCTATCTCTTTTTTGAGAAGTTTAAATACTTTTCTCATAAGTAACGCACCAGTAATAGCTATAGGTGATTTACGAATATACTCTTTTATAAAATAGCTGATTGTAGTTGCAACACCTTCACTCGCTTTGAGTACAAGGTTTCCATGAAAACCATCACATGTTATAACATCACAAGAGCCATTGAAGATGTCTCCACCTTCAACATTTCCAATAAAACCTTTATAGTTTTGCAAAAGCTTTGTTGTTGCTTTTGTAACTTCTGAGCCTTTAGACTTTTCCTCACCGTTTGCGAGAAGTCCAATACGAGGCTCTTGTATACCCATAACACCTCTAGCGTAACAGCCACCCATAACGGCAAATTGAGCTATGTATTCTGGTTTTGAATCAACGTTTGCACCCACATCTAAAAGAGCTGAACGTCTTCCACTAACCGTTGGCATGAAGGCAATAAGAGCAGGTCTTAGTACTCCCTTCAATCGTCCAAGTCTAAGTGTTGCTAGTGCCATTGCAGCACCACTATGTCCAGCAGATACTAAAGCATCTGCTTCACCATTTCTTACTAGTTCCATAGCTTTATATATAGTACTATCTTTGCGTTTAACTGCATCGGTTGCTGCTGCACTCATAGAAATTACATCATCAGTTTCTACTATAGAAATCTTATCTCTATAACGTTTTGGTAACAGAGGTAAAATTTCTGATTTTTTTCCTACGAGAATAGGAATGAATTTCTTTTGCTTTAGTGCTAGCACACAACCTTTAATAATAGGCTCGGGACCAAAGTCCCCGCCCATTGCGTCAATAGCAATTCTAACCATTAACTATTTATACTCACCAGTAGTTGGGTTAAGGTGGTGTGGTAACTTATAAGTTCCGTCTTCACATTTAACTGGTTTTGCTAGAGTAATCTTGTAGTGAGTTCTTCTTTTCGCGCCACGTGAATGAGATACTCTTCGTTTAGGTACTGCCATATCTTTAGTTCCTTTATATTTTAAATTTTAGTTTGAATGTTTACATTCATCGCAACTGTGATAGTCGCTTCTGATGAGCTCAACTTCAGAGTGTAATAACTCTTCTATCTCTACTTCACCATCAAAAGATTCAATAACATCAAGATTGATGCCATCTTCATCTTTATACATACCGTCGGAGATGAAAAGTTCTATCTTTTCATCTAAGGGCATTGTGAATTCCTCTGCACAAACATCACAATCTTTTAGGATGATTCCTTGTAAGTTTGCTTTGAGCAGAATTAATTTGCCACCATGATACTGCAAATAACCTTTAAAAGTTATTTCATTAGACTTTATATCAAAGTCTAAAGGTGTTTTGGTAACACGTCTTAAAATTACTTTCACAAGTAGTCTTTAAGAAATTTCTCTTTCTGAAAAGAAAAATGCTATTTCTATTGCTGCATTTTCAACTGAGTCACTTCCGTGAACTGCATTTGCATCAATATTTTCAGCGAAGTCTGCACGGATTGTACCAGATTCTGCTTCTTTAGGATTAGTTGCACCCATTAGATCACGGTTAATTTGCATAGCATTTTCACCTTCTAATACTGTAACAACAACTGGGCCGCTTATCATGAAGTCAACTAAGTCTCCGAAAAAAGGACGCTCAGCGTGAACTGCGTAAAATGCTTCAGCATCCGCGCGAGAAAGTTGCATTTTTCTTGTTGCAGCTAGTTTAAGACCCTTGCTCTCAAATCTGTCTAAAATCTTGCCTATAACACCTTTAGCTACTGCATCTGGTTTAATTATTGATAGTGTACGTTCCATCAAATCTCCTCTGAAAATATAAAATTAGAGTGGGATTATATCTAAAAAAAGATTGTTTTTTGTTTAAAAAATGAATTTTGTGGGTTTTAAAGTAAAAATTAGGGATCTTACTGCTAGAAATGAAGCACAAAAGTGCTTCAAGGGGTAGAAATTAGTCTACGATATTCGCTTTTTCGTTACGTTGTTCATCTGTAATATCATCTCTATGTGATGGACTATCACCGATAACATCCCAAGTAATACAACCCTCAGTTGGACATGCTGTAGCACAAGCAGGTTCGTCATGATGACYTACACACTCTACACATTTGTCACCATATACGTAGTAAACATCCTCACCATCTGGATTATCATCTTCGTCTACAATCGCTTCTACTGGACACTCATCTATACATGCACCGCAGTTGATACATGTGTCGTTAATTAATACTGACATTATTTTCTCCTATAATTTTCAATAGGGGTACTATACCCTCTATACTTTTAAAAACAGCTAAAATTTTTTGAATAACACAAAAATTTATTAGTAGTGTTTACTTTTTATAAAAGTATTTAAGGCTTAAAGCCCTAAATACTTCTTAATTTCCTCAGCTCTATCTGTTACTTCCCAAGTAAAACCATCTTCTTCACGACCAAAATGGCCATAAGCAGCAGTTCTTCTATATATTGGCTTTAATAAATCTAATGATTCAATAATCCCTGCAGGGCTTAAATCAAAAAGCTCTTTAATACAAGCTTCTATCTTCTCTTCCTCTACTTTACCAGTTCCGTGAGTATCTACCATAATAGAGACAGGCTGAACTACACCAATAGCATATGCTACTTGGATAGTCGCTTTATCACAAGCACCTGAAGCTACAAGGTTCTTCGCAACATGGCGAGCTGCATATGCAGCTGAACGATCCACTTTAGTAGGATCTTTTCCAGAAAATGCCCCACCACCATGAGGACATGAACCCCCATAAGTATCAACTATAATCTTACGACCCGTAAGACCAGCATCACCTTGTGGTCCACCAATTACAAATTTTCCAGTAGGATTGATGTGAAAAATAGTATTTTCATCCATCATATCTGCCGGAATAACTTGTTTGATAACTTCTTCTATCATATCTTTATAGATTTTCTCTTGAGAGATACCATCATGATGTTGTGTAGAGATAACTACAGTCTCAACTGATACTGGTTTATCATCTACATATCTAATACTAATTTGTGCTTTCCCATCAGGGCGAAGATAAGGAACAATTCCTTCTTTACGAACTAATGCTAACCTTTGAGTTAAACGGTGTGCTAAATGGATAGGTAAAGGCATCAGTACATCTGTCTCACGACAAGCATATCCAAACATTAAACCTTGGTCACCAGCACCAATAGAACCATCTTCTTGATCAACACCTTGGTTGATATCGGGAGATTGCTCACCTATTCCGTTTAATACTGCCGCCGCTCTATAGTCAAAACCATACGTGGCATCTGTATATCCAATCTCTTGAATAACCTTTCTAGCAATTTCTTGCATAGGGGCATAAGCCGTTGTCTTCAATTCGCCTGCAATTACACAAAAACCATTTGAAACTAAAGTTTCACAAGCAACACGTGCTTTTGGGTCTTTTTCAATAATATAATCCAGAATTGCATCACTAATCTGATCTGCCATCTTATCAGGGTGCCCTTCTGTTACAGACTCTGAAGTAAATATATACTCTTTAGTCATCGATTTTCCTTATTGAGATATAGGTTCTTGTCCTATAAATCGTCGCAAGTATATCTAAAACTTTCTTTAAGTAATTTATCCTATTTCTCCCCTCTTACTTTATTAATAATTTTTAGTTAAAATTACAACATTCAAAAAACAAGGACATATATATGTTAGTAACAAAACAAGCTCCAGACTTTACAGCAACAACAGTTTTAGCAGACGGATCAATCGTAGAAGATTTCAAATTATCAGAAAACTATGGTGAAAAAGGTACAGTACTTTTCTTTTACCCACTAGACTTTACTTTTGTTTGTCCATCAGAAATTATCGCTTTCTCAAAAAGAGTAGCTGATTTTAAAGAGCGTGGTGTTAACGTTATCGGTGTATCTGTTGATAGCCAATTTTCTCACTTTGCATGGAGAGAAACTGCAGTAGCTAACGGTGGTATTGGCCGTGTTAACATGCCTCTAGTAGCTGACCTTACAAAAGACATCTCTAAAGCTTATGATGTTCTTTTAGATGGTGGTGTTGCATTACGTGGTTCATTTTTAATTGACGCTGATGGTACTATCCGTCACGCAGTAATCAATGACTTACCACTTGGTCGTAACATTGACGAGATGATTCGTATGGTTGACACTATGCTTTTCACTAACGAGTTCGGCGAAGTTTGTCCTGCTGGTTGGGTTAAAGGTGACGACGGTATGAAAGCATCTACTGAAGGTGTTGCTGAGTACTTAGCTTCTCACGAAGACGCTCTTTAATATTTGGCACTATTTAAAGCAGTGAATTTTTCACTGCTTTTCTTCTTTTTAACTCTTCTATTTATTCAAATTAAAAGCTAAATTCAACACCTACAAAAGCACTATTACCACGAGGTCCTTTAATAGTTGTAACCTCATACTCAGCTAAAACTTCAATCCCCTCAGTCACTTCATATATTAAAGCTCCCGCATACACAAAACCACTCAAAGTCTTGTCAACATCTAAATCAGGGATTTTTTCAAACTCATACTCATAACCACCTTTGAGTAAAATAGCAAACTCTGATGTCACCATATATTTATATACAACATCTAAAGATGTAGTAATGTAAGTAGCATCAAAATCTTTTGACTCACCTGTTTCAAATGCTGTCTCTTTTACGGTGTTGAGTACATATGTCCCATCCACTTCTACAGAAAAACCATGAGATATTACGTATCCAAGGTCAATTCCTAAACCTTTTCCAAGTCCACCTTCAAGTTTTACTGTCTCTTCGTCTATTGAATCACCTAAAGTTACAATTCCCTTTACTGCTACATAAAAGTCACTCTTTTCTTCGTGTGCCTCAACCCCATGAGCAATAGCTCCTACTGTTAAAAGAGTACTGAGTCCTAAAATACTCACTAGTTTTTTCATATTTTCTCCATTGTTTATATTTTCACACATACTACTTTATCAAATAATCAAGATAAGTTTTCTTAATCTANTTTTTTTGAGACTAAAAAACCACCGATAATAATCAGTAAAATACCAAAAAAAGTCAAATTATCAGGAAAATTATCACCGAGTAAAAAGCCAAAACCTATAGCAAAAGGTATGTTTGTATAAGATATAACACCAACTATACTCAAGTTTGAAGCACTATATGCCTTTGTGAGAAGCCACTGCGAAAGTGTAGAAACAAGTGCCATAAAGCCAATGAGCAGCCAGATAGATAGAGTTGTAGGCATAATGAACTCAGGAAATAAAAATGATAAACTTTGAGGTGTCTGTAGATATGATGCTGTTACAAATAACAGAGCAGGAAGCAGTGTTCCCACCGATACAAATGAGAGTACGATAATACGCGAATCATAAATATCTTTTATTTTCTTGATGGTTGTATAAGCAGCTGCAGCAAAAAAACCACCTAAAATTCCTAAAAAATGCTCATATGAGAGATCTAAACCAAAGGGTTTGCTAATGAACATAATCCCTATAAAACCAATAAAAAGAGCAAGGGCACTGCGTTTACTCAAATGCTCACCGAGTAGATAGTAAGCCAAAATAGCCACAAAGAGTGGAGATGTTTTGTTAAGTGTGATTGCTTCACCTAAAGGAATAGTTGTAATCGTATAAAAAAATAAAATCATCGCAGTAAACCCGAATAATCCACGAATAAAAAGAAGATGAATTTTACCACCACTAAGTTTTGGAGGGGTATGTTTAAGGGCATAAAGAATTAAAAAAACACCAATGAAATTTCTAAAAAAAACTATCTCTAAGGCTGACATATCCTCACTAAGTATCTTAGCCAAAGCACCGTTAAGTGCTGAGATAAGTCCAGCGAGCAGCATATATGTTATCCCACTATCTAAATTTTTGAAATAAACCACCCAAATGTTCCTTGTGCTGTACAAACACCATCACTATCTTTAACTTCCACACTCACTGATAAACTAGCACGACCTTTTCTAGAGAACTGTTCTAGAAATTTTTCTTTGTCTTCATCTTTTACTGAAGCAAACGCAGTGATACTTTTGAGAGCTGGTTTTTTATACTTCATGTTTGACTCACGAAGCAGAGGTATAACAAGTCCCTCAAGTTCTGGAAAAAGGTTTTGTAAATAAAGTCCACTCTGAGTCTCTGCCAAAGTAAACTGTGCTGAAGCATGGATAGTGTTTATATGGTTTTGTACATCTTTTTTATATTCTAATGATAACTGATTTTCGATTTGCTTTATGCCTACGATTTTTACAAACTCTATAGCTGTTGCTTAAAATTAGACTGATCGGTCTATTTTATACTTGTAATGATTTTAGATAATTTATAGGGGAGACATCTATTGGTTGAGTCGGTTGTGAGGGTCACTATAACTTACTAAAAGCTCTTTTTTTTGTATTATTGTATTATTTTTCACAAATTCCATAGCCCTATCATTTACATAAGCCAAATCATACCACTGTTTTCTTGGTGCGATTAGATTTAAGTTTTTAGGATTGGAACTTCGTGAAAGTGCTACATAAAACTGTGAAGGGGCAAAGATTTCGTTTGTCTCTATTATGAGGTCTTCTATACTCATGCCTTGGGACTTGTGGATAGTTATAGCAAACGCTAATTTTATAGGAAACTGATAGATACTAAAGAGGTTCTCTTCTACCATCTCTTTTTTGCCATTTACACTTTTTTCACTCCATCTTGCCTTGCTCTGCGCACTACTTTCTAACTTTATAACTTTACCATCACTCTTTTGCACAAAAATATTTGCTGCATCTACATTAACAACAACTGCTCTCTCTCCGTTAAAGTAGTTCCATGAGTTACGTGTAAAGAGAACGGGTGCTCCTACTTTTAGTGCTAACTCTTTTTCTATCCTTGCATCATTCATAAAACGCTCTACTTCATTATCTTTAGTAGATTTTAGGTGTTTCATAATTTGAGCTTCTTTAACAAAAAGTTCACTATCTATATGCTCTAATTGGCGTTTATTATGTAGATTTGCTGAGATGTTTTTACCAAAAAGAAAGGTGAATTTACTCAAGTCTTGAGGTAGTGGTTTTATGTATGAGTTAAGTTGGTTATGTACACTCTCATCAACAAATCCAAAACGCACATGATTAAGCAGGTCTATAAAGACTACATCATCTGTTCTATATATATGTGTCAGTTCTATCTTTTCAAAGTCCATCGACTCCCAAGCCTCTGACTCAAATGCAAAATGAACATCACTTAAGCTCCGAACAACAGGTGGTAATTGTAAAAAATCACCTACAACTAAAACTACGCCATTAAAGTCAGCTTGTTGCAAACGCAGTGATATCATCTCAAAAAGTGCATCACTCACCATACTTACTTCATCTATAACTATGAGTTGCATGGAGTTTATGAGTTTTTTTATCTTTTTCTTTATCTCAAACTTACCCCTACTCTGCAAGTCCTCTATATCAGAAGCTATACCTAGATCTAAAAAGCTATGAAGTGTCTGTCCGCCTATAAGAGTTGCTGCCATTCCAGTTGAGCCAAGCTTCGCTACTTTTTTTGCATCCGTCTCAAAATGTTCGATAATTTCTCGTGTAATTGTTGTTTTACCAACACCTGCACCACCAGTTAAAAAAACATTTTTGTTTGATTTTAATTTATTTATAGTAACACTTAGCCAGTTCATGAACAAATCATAGCTATTTTTACTATAAAAACAGCTAAAACAGTGTAACATTTAGTAGCAATATTGGAGAAGTAATGAGTCAAAGAATACTTATCGTAGAAGACAATAAAACACTTGCCAAACTAATTTCAAAAAAGATAGAAACTGCACTCGATTTCAAGGTTGATGTAGCCTATTCACTTAGTGAAGCAAAACTCTTTTTAAAGATGTATCAATACTTCATAACACTCCTTGATATCAACCTACCAGATGCTCCAAATGGTGAGATAGTTGACTATGTGCTCTCAAAAGGTAACCGTGCTATCGTTCTAAGTGCTAATATAGATAAAGATTTCCGTCAAACTGTACTCAAGAAAAATATTATCGATTATGTAAACAAGGGTGGAGTAAATGATATTAACTACATTATCCAGACTATCAATAGACTACAAAAAAACCAGAACCATACAGTTTTAGTTGTAGATGATTCTATAGTTTTTAGAAAACAGATGCAAAACCTCTTAGACAACATGTATTTTAAAGTCATCTCTGTTGCCCATGGGGAAGAAGCATTAAGCATATTAAATACACATAATGATATTAATCTAGTTTTAACAGACTACCATATGCCTGTTATGGATGGACTAGAACTCACCTATGAGATAAGAAAAGACCATAATAAAAATGAGCTTGCGATTCTTGCTGTTTCATCAAATAAAGACAATGAAGTAAATGCTATTTTCTTAAAAACTGGTGCTAATGATTTCATTACAAAACCTTTCTCAAAAGAAGAGTTTTCATGTCGTATCAACAACACGATCGAAGCACTTGAGAACATTCAAATTGTTACAAACCATGCAAACCGTGACTATCTTACAGGTCTGTACAACCGTCGATTCTTTTTTGAGACGATGCACGAGTATCAAGATGAAATGGGAGAAGGTGGAGAGAAGTTTGCTGTTGCTATGATAAACATTGACCATTTTAAAAAAATCAATGATACTTATGGACATGATATAGGTGACAAAATCATCATCGCCTTATCTGAAATCCTTAGAAGCTCAACAAGTCACAGAGATATCGTAGCACGTTTTGGTGGTGAAGAATTTTGTATGGTCTTAAAAAATATAAATCGTTACAGTGCCTTAGATATCCTCGAGAGAATCCGTCAAGAGATTGAGCATTTTTCTTATCAGATTGATAAAAACAATTTTATTAAGTTCACCATTTCAATTGGTGCAACACTACATGAAGATGAAAACCTCGAAGACACTATTGGTAATGCTGATATGATGCTTTATAAGGCAAAAAATGCTGGTAGAAACCAAGTAGTTTTTGCCTAAAAAATCTATAATCTAAGAGGTTATTATGAAGCTATATGCACCTTGGGAAAAAGCTTTTAAAAAAGTTGCAACTCCACTGGAACACTTTATCCATGCACAGACTACTACCGGTATAATCCTTATGTTCATGACAATCTTGGCACTCATACTAGCTAACTCACCCCTCACACAAGATTATGCACACTTTTTTCATACTCAAGTTGATTTAAACATAGGTTCATGGCATCTTTCTCATACTATTCACCATTGGATTAACGATGGTTTAATGGCGATATTTTTCTTTATGATTGGGTTGGAAATTAAGCGAAATATTTTAGTGGGAGAGCTCTCAAATATTAAAATTGCCATGTTGCCTATTCTCTCTGCTATTGGTGGGATGGCTATGCCTGCTCTAATCTATCTTCTCATAAATGCAGGAGAAGATGGTGCAGTTGGCTGGGGAATACCCATGGCCACAGATATCGTATTTGCTATTAGTGCTTTAGTTCTTTTAGGAAAACGTGTCTCACCCTCTTTAGTAACATTTCTAATTGCTTTAGCAATTGTTGATGACCTTGGAGCTGTTGTGGTTATTGCTCTTTTTTATACAGAGCAGATACATCTTATACCTCTTGGTCTTGCTGGGGTGAGTTTTCTCATCCTAGTCTCTTTTAATCGTTTTGGAATTCATATGATACTCCCCTATTTTATAGTTGGGCTTTTTATGTGGCTTTTTATGCTCGAGTCTGGTGTCCATGCGACAATTGCTGGTGTAATTGCTGCAATGGCTATCCCTTCCCGTCCAAAAATAACACCATTTGATTTTTCAACTCATATCAAAAATTTACTCCAAGAGTATGACAACTACCCTGTTGACACTGATTATGCTCTTCATGAACACCAAAAAGCTATACTTATAAATATTCAAGATAGGATTACCGCTATTGGTTCACCTGCTGCAAGACTAGAACAAGACCTACATCTTCCTGTCAGTTTAATTGTTATTCCTCTTTTTGCACTTGCAAATGCAGGCATAAGCATAGACTTCTCTTCAATAGGAGAAACTATTGTTTCCCCTATCTCTTTAGGTATTATTGCAGGACTTATTGCAGGAAAAGTTATTGGCATTGCCGGTGTTGCTTGGCTTGCTATAAAGCTCGGAATTGCTCAACTCCCACAAGAGAGTTCAATGAGCCAAATTTTTGGTGTTTCATTTTTAGGTGGTATTGGTTTTACTATGAGTATCTTTGTTGCAGACTTGGCATTTTCAGGTAATGAAGAGATGATTTTTCAAGCTAAAATAGGTATTTTAGCGGCCTCACTTTTAGCAGGTCTTTTTGGCTACTTCTGGTTAAAATTTTCTGCCACTAAAATTGATTAAATTTCCTAGAAAACTAAAGTCTAACTCGTCTGAAACCTCTTTATAAAGAAGAGGACTATCTAAGTCTACATACTCTATAACATCTCGGTAGTTAAAAGCTAAATACAGTGCTGCGTTTATAGAGTAAGGACCTTCAAGCATAGAACCTAACATACACTTTATGCTGTTTTTCCTTGCATATTCTAAAATCTCAACTGCCCTACTCACTCCCCCACACTTCATTAGTTTTATATTTATCATATCAGCTGATTTAGTTTGTACAACTTTTTTTATATCTTGCAGTGTAAAAGTGGCTTCATCTGCAAGGATAGGTATTTTTGTTGCGTCTGTAACTAGTTTTAATGCTTTTAAGTCTTCTGCAATAACTGGTTGTTCTATCAGTTCTATACTGAGTCCTTCTACTGCGTTTACATACATTAATGACTCATCTAAACTCCAGGCTTGATTTGCGTCTATTAGTAATTGCGCCTCGGGTAAATCTAAAGAGAGTTTTTGAGTTACTTCTATTGCATGGTTTATGTCACTGCCAAGTTTTACTTTTAAAATACTCATACCATTTTCACAAGCTCTATTTGCATCACGGAGCATTGTTTCTATAGGGTTCAGACTTATTGTTATATCTGTTTGTATAAAACTAGTATCTTCTAATTTAAAAAATCCCAAGAGATTCATAAGTGCTATATCAATCGCAGCTTTTGCGCTTGAACCTATACTCTGCTCATGTAGTACTTCTAAAGCTTTTTTAATCTCTAAACCTACAAGTGAATCTTTGACCTTTTGTATTGACTCTAAAATAATACTGATATCTTCACCGGTAATAGCCATAGTAGCTGGTGCTTCACCAATCCCTACTTTCCCCTCATCACATATAACATATACACGAACAAACTCTATTACTTCTACTCGACGAAGGGCAGTGATAAAAGGTATCTTAAGCGCAATATACTTTACCTCTGTATTTATGTTTTTAATTATCATTTACTCATTCCTATTAAGATGTTTCCAACAAGTAAACCACCAAATGTACCGATAATATAACCCATAATAGCCATAAGTACACCCACGCTTACAAGGGACTTGTTATATGCAGCTGCAAGGATAGGTGCAGAAGCTACACCTCCAATGTTTGCGAGGGATGCTACTGCTATGCTAAAGAGATCAAGTTTAAACAGTTTTGCTCCAAGTATCATAATAGAGGCATGAATAAGAAGTATGCATCCTCCAGCAAGCACATACAGACCTAAACCGCTAAAACTCTCGATAACTGCATGTGAGCCAATCAGGGCTATGAGTAGGTACAGCATTGAGGTTGACAATTCACTTGCACCGTTTAAGTCCTTTAGTCTTGTAAAAGAGCCTAATATTCCAAAGAGTGATGCTAGAATAACCATAGTTGTAGTGCTATTGATGATTTGGAACTTAATTGCTAAACACTGAGTTAAAAATGAAACACTCAGCGCTAAAAGAATTAACAACCAGTATCTCTTAGTTCCTAAGTTGCAAGAACAGGCTATATCTCCAAGGTAGGCGAAGTTCTCGCTACTTGAAGTAAACTTGTTAAAGTACTGTGAAAAAGGTACCAAAAACAGAAGTAACATCACCCATAAAGTATAATTAACACTATCAACAACAAGTGCATAAGCAAAAGCGTCTTCACTTACATCAAGTGCTGAACCCACTGCTATCATATTTGCCGTACCTCCAAGCCAACTTCCAGCTAATGCTCCAAATGCTCCAGACATAGAAGAAGAAAAGTTAAAAAGAAGTGCCACTGCAATAAATCCAAATGCTATGGATAAAATAGCTAAGACGTAAGCAATGAGTAATGACTTACCGAGTTTTAAAAAGTGTCTCAAATCAACTTGAAGAAGCATCAAAAAAAGCATTGCAGGCAGTAAGTTTGTTTTACTTTGTTTATAAATAGAACTTATCTCTGCGTTTGAGTCAAAAAGACCCAAAGAAGCGAGTAACATACTTGAAGCATAAACAAACACGACAGCCGGTATAAGTTTAAAAACTCTCAAAGATGTTTTACTCTCAAGTAGATAAAACACAGAAACTAAAGTAGCAAGAGAAAAAAGGTATAAAAGTGGGTTACTTATCAAATGTTGCTCTTTATTTTTTTTATAAGTGTATCATATTTAGAACACTTCAAGGAGTAAGTATGAAAAAACTAACTATCGCATTTCTCACAGGTCTAACATTGAGTGCCGTTAGCTTTAGTGCTACACTCTCAAACGAGATTAAAAATGGTTCTTTAATCGTTTATAATTCTAACTTAGGTTTAGTTCATGAAGAGCGAGAATTAAGCCTTCATCAATCCGATACTTCTATCATCTATAAAGGTGTAGCTAAGAGTGTTCAAACAGACTCTATCAATGTAGATATCTCTGATGATGTTACACTTTATTCCCAACAGTATAGATTTGACTCACTTACTCAAGAAAAAATACTCCAAGCTCATATAGGTAAAAAGGTAGAAGTGAGACTCCTGCGAAATAAAAATGAGTTTAAAATCATTACAGCGACTCTACTTGCATATAATGGACAAAAGTCTATAGTAAAAACTCTAGACTACAAAATCATTACAGTCAAAAGTGATAACATCATTGTTGATAATATTCCAGATGCACTCATCACAAAACCCTCTTTAATTTGGAATATCAAAAGTAAAAAAGATGTGAAAACAACTATGAAACTTGACTATCTAATCTCAAAAATCAATTTTCAAAGTAACTATATTTTAAATATCGATGGAGATAAAGCAAATATAATAGGTTGGATTAGTGTAAATAACAGAAGTGGAAAAAGATTTGACAATACAAAACTCTCTCTTTTAGCTGGAAATATACAAAAAAAACCAGTACAAGTTCAAAGGCTCTACAAAAATATGCATGCCATGAATGATAGTGTAAAGGTAGAAGAAAAACCTTTTGAAGGTTATCATTTTTACACTATTCCATTTCCTGTAACTATAGCTGACAATGAAATAACTCAAATAAAATTTGTACAAGAAAATAATATCACTATTCAAAGACTCTACTATGCAACTCTTAGTAATCCATTTTATTTAAAAGGTGAAAAGAAAAGTGATGTCAGTCAGTTTATAGCATTTAAAGGTCTCGGCATACCTCTACCAAAAGGTGAGGTTCGTATCTACTCACAACTAAACAAGCAAACTATACTGCTTGGAGAAAACAGCATTAACCATACTCCAAAAGAGACTACAGTTAAACTCAAAATGGGTACAAACTTCGATGTAAAAGTAACACAAAAAACTACTAAACGCAGTGACACAGATGTGTGGTTGAATGTTGATGTAGCATATACGCTCAGTAACAACTCAGATACCAATAAAACAGTAGAGCTATTTGTACCATTTAACACACATAAAGATTCTACTATAAGAACAGATGAAACATATACATTTACTAAGGGAAATTTAGTTACATTTAGCATCAATGTAGAAGCAAACTCTACAAAAGAATTCAATGTAAATTATGAGAGTAAAAAATAATGGCCAAATATATAATACTAGATACGGAAACAACAGGCATAAGTGAGACAGACAGAGTAATACAACTGGGTTACGTTGTTTTAGGAACAAATCCTATAGAAGTTCATAATGAGTTTAATAGCACTGACATTCCTATAAGTTTTGGAGCTATGGAAGTTCACGGAATTACACCTGACCTGCTTGATGGAAAAGTTATATGTACCGAGACTTCTGCATATAAAAGATTAGAAGAGCTTAACACAAATGATAATTACCTTATTATTCACAATGCGCCCTTTGATATAAAAATGCTTGAAAAAGAGGGTTTTAACGTACAGATGAAAGTGATAGATACACTCCGCGTTGCCAAACATATACTTCCAGATGAAGAGGCTCATAGACTACAGTACTTTCGCTATAAAATGGAACTCTACAAAGAAGAAGAAAAAGAGGCAGCGGCTCTTGGTGTGATTGTAAAAGCTCATGATGCTATAGGTGATGTTCTCGTACTTAAACTACTGCTCTCTAAACTTAGAGTAGCAGTACAAGAGGCATACCCAAGCGAGAATCCTGTTGAGAAGATGGTGGACTTAACAAACACTCCTATCCTAGTAAAAACATTTCGTTTTGGTAAACATAAGGGGAAGGAGTTGGCAGAAGTAGCGAGAGAAGATGCTGGTTATCTCAGATGGATGCTTAGCTCAATGGATAACCTAGACGAGGATCTGAAATACTCTATAAATACTGTCTTAGCGCAGTAATGCAAAAAGTATAAACATACAAAAAGCCAAACTCCCACTAATGAGTGCATATGGCAGTTGGGTTTTAACATGATTTATCACTTCACAATCACTCGCCATTGAAGATATGATAGTCGTATCCGAGATAGGCGAGCAGTGATCTCCAAAGATTCCTCCACTTATAACAGCTCCTATAGCTAATGCAACACTTGCGTCCATTCCAACGGCCATAGGCACTGCAATTGGTACCATTATGCTAAAAGTTCCCCATGAAGTTCCCGTTGAAAATGAGATAATAGACGAGAGTAAAAATATAATCGCGCACAAAAAATAGACACTTACATTTTCACTTGCTAAAGATGAGAGATACACACCTGTTTTAAGCTCTCCTGTGACATTTCCCATAGCAAATGCAAAGACGAGTATAAATGCAACTGGCACAAAAGATTTTGCTCCCCTATATGCAGTTAGAGTCCAAGTCTTTAAAGACATATTTTTACCAATAACATAATAAAAAAGAGTAAAGAGCGTAGTAGTAATCATAGTGTAAAAGATAGAGCTAGAACCACTCCCTTTTAAGATACCTCCATTTCCCGTTATATAGAGAAAAACAAAAACTAAAGCAACCATCATCAATATTGGTAAAAGCATTAGATACATACTCTTTATGTTTTCATTTAATCGAGCATGGCTGTGTGAGCTATAAGTTGCACTTTTCATTGGACCTATATTAAACCCAAAGTATATAAAGAAAAATGTCATTAGTAGTGCAAACATTGCATAAAAGTTATACTTCAAAGCGCTTATAAGCATCTCAGTTGCATTTTGCTCAATATAACCTAGCGATATTTGTGTACTTATGAGCCCTAGTAGTAGTGCTCCATATCCATTAAGCACTATAAGTGATCCAATTGGGGCAGACGTAGAGTCACAGACAAAAGCAAGTTTTTCATGAGGAATTTTGTACTTATCACAGAGTGGTTTTCCAACTGCCCCTGACACTAAAGCTGTAATGGATGTCTCTATAAAGATAACTATGCCTAAAATATAACTAAGCATCAAAGCAGAGCGTTCAGACTTAACAAGAGAGTGTTTGTTAAGAACAAAGTGAACAAAACCACCAACCCCACCACTTTTTTCAATGAGGGCCATAATAGAACCCGCTAAAATCACAAATGCTAAAGTTTTTAATATCCAGTCTACTTGCATTAAAGCACTAAAGAGTAGATAAATAGCCATAAAAGAATCTACAAGAGCAAAATCATTTAAAAAAAGAACCCCTAAAACAACTCCACTAAAAAGAGAAAGAATTACATTTTTACTATAAAGGGCTAAGGATATTGCTAAAAGGGAGGGGATAAGAGAGAGGTAAGTAGGTTCTAGCATATATCCTAAAACTCTATGCTCATCAGCGACATACCAATACGTCCAAATTTTTCTTTATAGAGTGCACACTCTTTTTGTTCAATTGTTGTAAAGCCCATTTTTTTATAAAAAAGTTCTGATTCAAGAGAGCCAATTTCTATCATCGTTTGTGCAATCCTGTAACCTTTAAGTCTCGCTGTTAAAAGTGACTTTTGCATCAATGCTTTTAGGACACCAACATCTCTAAAACCTTCAAGCTCTTCCATAAAGTCAAGAACCAATGTTCTATTGTTAAGGTGAAAATCACATATATACATAACTTCTAATGCTTCACTTTCATCAGTAAAGCCTATTTCAGTGAGTGCCTTTATAAATGACTCCCTATTAGAAATACGTGGTTCATAACTACAAAGTGTACCGATAGACTTTCCATCTAACTCTGCTATAAGAAAGTTGCTAAAGTGACAGTGACTTTTAGCTGTAGTTTGTGTCAGTTCTTCTAATCTTTGTAAAATTATTTTATTATCGTTAGTTGCAAAAAGAAGGTCAAATAAACCATCTTTTTTTCCCGCTCTAGAACTTTGCAAAATCATCTGTGCTAAAAATGCACTATCTTCAGCTTTTGCTTGTTTAATTTTAATACTCATAATACTTTTCCAATATTAAATTTATAATAAACTATATTTAAGCTTTTGTACTTAATAGTAATAGTACCATACTTTATGATAAAAAGTTTCTTAATTTTAATAATATATCCAATTTTCTTGTTTTCATCTCAGCAAATAATCTTAGTTATAGCAGATGATTTTAATAGTTCACATGCCTCTTTAAAGTTTTTTGAAGATGATACAATTCTACTAGAAGCGAATGTAAACCTTGGAAAAAATGGCTTAGGATGGGGTATAGGAGAGGTATTACTCACACAAGGRCAAGGACAACCACTAAAGTTCGAAGGAGATAAAAAAGCCCCTGCTGGAGTTTTTAAACTTACAAATATTTTTGGCTATTCTTACACTTCTAACTATAAACTACCCTATCTTTATGCATCAAAAAAACTTATCTGTGTTGATGATTCAAGTTCAAATTTTTATAACCATATTATAGAAGCTAATGGAAATGAAAAACGTTTTGAATTTATGAAACGTAAAGATATGCAGTATAAATACGGTGTAACAGTATCACATAATACACTTGGAGAATTTAAAAGAGGTTCATGTATTTTTTTACATATCCAAAAAGATATTAATGCGTCTACAGCAGGTTGTACATCTATGAAAGAGAGTACTCTCAAAAAAATCATCTCTTTACTAGATATAAAGAAAGAACCTTTACTTATTCAGATTCCACAAAGTTCATTCAAAGAAATACAGWAACTATTCCCACAAATAAAAAATTAATKTTAAATAAAAGATTAAGTAAAATTAAAGTATACTATTATTTAATCAGTTATTAAAGGCATTATATGATTCTCCATAAACTCAGTATACGAGTAAAACTCTTTTTAATCTTTATCATTCCAACTCTTGCATTAATATATCAAATCACTACCTCCGTCGTAAGTAAAAATAGTGTTCTGCATGAAGTCGACCTGCTACAAGACTCATTAGTATTATCAGTTAAAATGAGTACTTTAGTACATGAAATACAAAAAGAACGTGGTGCTACAGCCGGTTTTATAGGCTCACAAGGTAATAAATTTGTAGATATACTCACACTACAAAAATCTTCTACAAATTCCAAATATAGTGAATTAATGAATGCGTTTCAAGCCTTTAATTTAGATAAACTACCTCCAAAATTTGTTGCCCAATTACAATTAGCACTGCAGCAATATGAACAGATTCAAAACACAAGAGCACGAGTGCAGTCATTAAGTATATCCAAACAAGATGCTATCAAATACTATACAAGTATAAATTCTTCTCTACTTAATGCTATAGCACGACTAGCAAAYGAAGCGARTATTGCCCCTATAGTTAAAGAACTTGATGCCTACACRAATTTTTTATATTCTAAAGAGAGAGCAGGAATTGAAAGAGCCATTGGTAGTGCTATATTTAGTGMAGGAACCTCKTCTGWAGCAGACAAAATAAAATTCARCTCTTTGATTGTTGAACAAAATAGCTTCTTGCAATCTTTTAAGATTTTGTCAACTCCACAAAGTATYGACTACTTCAAACAAACACTATCTGGTCCGGTCATTGATGATGTGCAAAGAATGAGAGAAGCTATTTTAAGTGATAAGGAAGTCTCGAGCTTCAATATAGAAGCTGCTTACTGGTTTAAAAATATTTCTAAAAAGATAAATTTACTGAAAGATGTAGAAGACAGATTATCAGTACACTTAATTAAAAGTATTAAAGTMATYCATACTCGTGAATCTRATKCTTTAATGTATCTGCTTATTATTAACATTATCTTGGTACTTYTCTCAGCTTTTATGGKTTATATARTTRMTATTWATATAGTGAACACTCTAAGCGAAATGAATCGAGTCTCAAATRAKTTAGCAACTGGTRATTTAACTGRAAAAATCGATGTTGAYRCTAAMGATGAAATAGGTCAAACAGCTGATGCTATGAATAACTTTATMAGTAGAGTAGAAGAAACTATAAGTGAAGCAAAAAATTCTAGTGATGAGAATGTAGCTATATCTCATGAGTTATCCACAACAGCTGTAACTGTAGGACAGCATGTAGAAGACTCTGTAGCTCTTGTCTCAGAAGCGACAACTCAAACATCTGCTATACTCAGTACGATTATGAGTGCAATTGATGATGCAAATRATAGTAAAAATGAAATTTTAAAAGCATMTGAAACACTTGAAGATGCTAAAGGTGACATAGTAAACCTTACAGCTAAAGTTCAAAAGACCTCTGAGAAGGAAATAGAGTTAGCACAAAAGATGGAAGAAGTATCTAATGACACGCAACAAGTCAAAGATGTCTTAACTGTAATTTCTGATATTGCTGACCAAACTAACCTTTTAGCACTTAACGCTGCTATTGAAGCTGCACGTGCAGGAGAGCATGGTCGTGGATTTGCTGTAGTTGCAGATGAAGTACGTAAGTTAGCTGAAAGGACTCAAAAGTCATTATCAGAGATTAATGCAACTATTAATGTTATTGTCCAGTCTATTAATGATTTAAGTGCACAGATGAATATAGGCGCACAAGAGATAGAAAATCTTGCTAAAGTTGCTTTTGAYGTTGAAGGAAAAATAACAATCACAGCTCAAATTGTCAATCATGCAGTAAGTGCTTCAGATAAAACAGTCCAAGACTTTACTACCACAGGAGAGAGTGTTAAAACTATTGTTGTTCATGTAGAAAAGATTAATGACATATCATCAATAAATGCTAGGAATGTTGAAGAGATTGCATCTGCTGCTGATCATTTAAATGCTATGACTCAAACTTTACATGAAAAACTTGAAACTTTTACAACCAAATAAATTAATTCTTATAGGTGCTTCAACAGGAGGACCTAGTGATATTAAAAAAATTCTCAAATCCATTCCTCATAATTTTTATTCACCCATAATTATTGCGCAACATATGGGAAATGAATTTATCTCCTCATTTGCTTTACACATGAATGCAAATACACACTTGGATGTAAAAGTTCCTAATAATAATGAAGTTTTAAAATCTAAAACTGTATATATTGTATCTAAGAACTGCCGTGTACTCAGACAAGCTAATAACCTACTCTTTCAAATTACAATAAATAAAAAAAATATATTTAATCCTAATATTAATGAACTCTTCACTTCTTGTGCTCATTTTTCAAATTATGTAGCTATATTGGCATGCATCCTAACTGGGATTGGCGATGATGGGTCAAAAGGTATTGCAAGTCTTTGTAAAACAGATGCTACTTGTGTGGCTGCAAACAAAAGTAGTTCTGTAGTACACGGAATGCCTCAACGAGCGAGTGAGGTTTCAAAAGATGTACAAGTTTTATCTATAGATGATATTATCAATACTATTCATCAATTTGGTGAAGAATAATGTTTAATTTTTTCAAGGTGCAAGAAGTTTCCCATGAGTCAAAAGAGATAAAACTTGCCAAAGACTTTCAAAACATACCTAATATATCTAAATACTTCAAAAAAAATACGGGAATAGATTTTGATGACCAAGAAGTTATTTTTAAAAGTAGGATCACAAGCTTTTGCCGAGCACATAAAATATCTAGTTTTTCCTCGTGCCTAAAACTGATATATATAGATCAAGAGTTAAGACAAGAGCTCACCGACTACTTAACAACAAATGAAAGCTTTTTCTATCGAGAATTTCATCAGATTGAAAAACTAGTTCAGAAGGTACAATCTTCATGCAAAAATGTTAAAATACTTTGTGCACCCTCTGCACAGGGTGAAGAGCCTTACAGTATAGCAATAGCTTTGTTAACTGCAGGAGTTAAACCAAGTCAGTTTCATATTACAGGTATAGATATATCGCTAGAGGCTATCCAAAGAGCACAAACAGCAGTTTATAATGAAAAAGCAATTCGAAACTTATCTAATGAACTCAGAAGCATGTACTTTGAAAAAAAAAGTGAAAGCTATCACCTCACTAGAAAAGTAAAAAATCAAGTTACTTTTAAATGTATAAATATATTTGAGAATGAGTTTACACAATTACCTAATTTTGATTATATCTTTTCAAGAAATATGTTGATTTATTTTGATACCAAAACAAGACTTAAAGCACAAAAATTATTTACATCTCATTTCGTTGATGCCAATACAGAAATCTATTATGGTCATGCAGATCTAACACATATGCATTAGTCGTCATCGTCATCATCGTCAAACATACCTTCCATGTCTATAACTTTTGGTTTTGCTTTAACAGCAGTCATTTCACTAATATCATCAGGGGAAATGCTAATAGCCATGGCAATAAAAGATGCAAGGGCATTATCATCTACAATCTCTTGACATACTTTAGAAGTATTATAAACAGTCAGTATTTTATTTTCAAACAATACATCTTTATTTTGAATCCCTAACTCTGCTGCTATCACATATAAGTCAGGACGTATAAGGGAAATACCCTCAACCTTCATTGAAAAACCTGTTCTATTGTCTGGAATTACCATTATTTATTCCTCGTCCTTAACCATTCTATCTTTAGCTTCTATACCCATCAAAGATAGACCAGTTTTAATGCTTAAAGCTACTACTAAAAGGAGTTTAAGTAGTTTTGCTTCATCCTCTGTTCCAATCATACGAACATCATAGTAGAACTTATGTAGAGATGCTGCTAGTGACTTTAAGTACTCAGGTAACTTTTGTACTTGTCTTGAGTTAAAGGCATCTTCAACAATTTCAGGAAGTAAAAGTGCATCAAAAAGTAATGTATCCGCATTTTCACCTAAGTTTTTCAAACTAGCTGCATTTATATCTTCTCTAGATACAGTTGCTTTACTAAGCAACGTTTGAATACGAGCATGCGCATACTGAATATAGAATATAGGGTTTGAGCTATCTTGTTTTTTAAACTCAGCAAGGTCAAACTCTAAGGCAGTATCWSWYTTCTTAGAAGCRAAGATAAAWCKMAGWGCATCWGARCCTATYTCWTCTACWATRTCACKCATAAGTATAACATTACCAGCRCGTTTACTCATTTTATAYGGTTCACCATCTTTAAGAAGKGAAACCATTTGTGCAAGAAGTACTTCAAGTTTATTTGAATCATAACCTAAAAAGTCTATCGCTGCATTTACACGAGGAATATAACCATGGTGGTCTGCTCCCCAGATGTTAATATACTGATCGTAACCGCGTTCAAACTTTTGGTTGTGATAAACTATGTCTCCAGCAAGATAAGTAGGACGGCCATCATCACGAACAACAACTCTATCGTGGTCATCACCCTTAGACTCAGACTTTATCCAAAGTTTTTCTTCTTTTTTGTAAACATTATCACCCATCTTTTTCATAACACGATCCCAGTCTTCATAAAGACCAGACTCATTTACAAAAGTATCAAAGTGAATATTAGTGTCGCGCAAAGAATCAACAACTATTTCCATTACCTTATCTTTAGCCCACATAGCTAACTCTTTTTGGCGAGACTCATCATTTAAAATCTCAATTCCAAAATGCTCTTGTGCACCAGTAGCAAGTCCTTCAAGGTACTCACCTCTATAATAAGACTCAGGGAACTCAACATTTTCTTCTTTAAGTATGTTTTCACGAGCATAAAGCTGTATTGAGAGTCCTAATAAATCAATCTGATTTCCAGCGTCATTTACATAATACTCAGCAGTAATGTCATAGCCAAGATGTTTTGCTAAACGGTAAAGAGTATCACCATAAACAGCACCGCGAGCATGACCAATATGTAATGGTCCTGTTGGATTGGCAGATACAAATTCTAAAAGTATTTTTTGATTTTTTTCTTGCTTCGCGAAATCAGATGGATTATCTAATGCCCATGAAGCATATTCAGCTAAAAAACTTTCACTCAGTCTAAAGTTGAGATAACCTTTTACGGACTCTACACATGAGAACTCTTCGTACTCACCAAAAGATGAAGCAATCTCTTCGGCGATAACCATAGGAGACTTGCGAAGTTCTTTAGCAAGAGAAAATGCGATAGGAGTAGCAAAGTGACCAAAAGAACGGTCACGTGGTTTTTCTAAAACAACCTCACGACCTAGCTTTTCGCGCAGAAGCGCCGATACACGTTGTTTCAAAAGATTATGCTTCTGTTTTTGTTTTTGTTTTTGGAGTTTCTGAAGTTTTAGCAGATGCTACTTCTTCACTTCCTTCAACTTTTTTTGGTGCTTCCTCAGCAACTTCATCAACTTCTTTCATTTCAGCTTTAAAGTTTTTGATTCCTTTACCAATACCTTTCGCTAGGTCAGGTATTTTTTTCGCTCCAAATAATAAAACGATGATTCCGAAAATGATTAATAGTTCTGTTCCACTAGGCATACCCATAGTATATATCCTTATTTAAAATTAATTTTATTATTATAACTCAATTTGACTGTTTATTCTCTTATGTCTTCCCATTTTTGAACAAATGTGTTTATCATTTGATGAGGAATTTTCAATCTTGCTGTCAGTGCAATTTGTTTTAAAACTTTTGCTGCTTCCTCTAAGTCATCATTTACAACTATAAAGTCATACTCTGATGTTCTTTGTATCTCACGTCTTGCCATCYCAATACGACCATTWATMACCTCTTSAGTATCAGTTGARCGTTTTTGTAAACGATTTTTAAGTTCACTTAGTGTTGGRGGTGTGATAAACACAGAAGTMGTAATATCKCCAAGTCTATTTTTTACAGCCATATTTCCTTGTACATCTATATCAAAAATTACGAGTTTACCTTTTAAGAGTGCTTCACGAACCGGATTTAAAGAAGTTCCATAATAGTTTCCATGAACAATTGCATATTCTAAAAAGTTATCATTTTTTATATCTTCTTCGAATGCTTCTTTACTTACAAAGTGATAGTGTACACCCTCTTCTTCACCCTTGCGTTTTTCACGAGTTGTTGTAGATAAGGAAAAATAAAAGTCCCCTATTTCATCTGCTATTTTGTTTATTAGAGAACTTTTTCCAGCTCCACTTGGACCGGAGAGAACAAGTACTACACCATTATTTTTTATCACTAATTATCCCCTAGAGTAATGTTTATACTGATTTTCATACCCTTCATTGAAGCAGCAACATTTTTATCGCTTAAGGCAATAAGAATATTTTTCAGTGCTTCAACACCCTTGTTCTCTTCTGCAACAGTCTCTTGAATTTCTTCGATTACAGCTGTTTCTTCTTCAAGAAATTCAGGTTCTAAACTATCAACTTCCTCTCCAACTGCAAGCTTCATATCTCTACTTGTTAAAGAGTCTAAATCACCTGAAACTATATCAAGTAGTGTTCCTTCATCAATCTCACTTTCGAGTTCTTCTTCGCTCAAGTCCTCGACAGCATTTTCAATTTGTGAAGCAATATCTATCTCGGCTTCAACTTCTTCTTCGATTTCAACTTCAACTTCAAGTTCTTCATCAAGGCTAATATTACTATCTGTCTCTTGGAGTAACTCTTTTACTTTTTGTGCTTCATCATCATCTAAAACACTATCTCCGATAACATCATCTTCAAGCTCATCTAAGTTCTCAAGTTCTTCATCCTTAAATTCTAAATCTTCTAGTTCATCTAAACCTTCTAATTCATCTAGCTCACCTAAATCATCTAAGCTTTCTAAATCTTGGTCTCCTAGGATAACTTCATCTTCAACTTCATTTTCATCTTCGTGAACTTCTAACACACTTAAATCAATTTCATCCGTCTCTTTACTTAAAACTGAAAAAAGCTCCACTAAGTCTGTTGGGAGAAATGGCTTCTTCAGTATCTTAGTAAAACTATTAACTTCCTCAGCATCTCTTGCACAAATATAAAGTGATGAAGARTATTTAACTTTAGCATTTAGCTCCATATGTAACTCATCACTATAAAGTGTATCATCGATGACAACTAAGTCATAAGTACTTGACTCTAAATTTGCTAAGGAGTCAACAACTTCCAGATTATCAGAAGTTTTTTGAGCACTGAGTGTAACAAGTTTATTGACGACTGGATTGTCATTTATGAGTAAAATATTCACGAATATTCCTTGAGGGTAGTATATTGATTATATTAATATTATTGTATCTAAATAAAACTAAAAAAACATTGCTAAGGCATTAAATGCCTCTATCATTTGAGTTTTAACTATCAACATAGTCGAAGCAAATGTCGCTATCAGCACAACAAATGCTACCATAATTTTGATTGGGAAACCAATCACTAAAAGGTTAAACTGTGGCATTGTTTTCATAAGCATTCCAAATATAACATCAGCGAGCCAAGATAAGGCAATGATAGGAAACGCTATCATAAAACCAACAAGAAACATATTTGAAGCAGCATGAATAATATAATGAAAAAGGTCCTCACTCAGCATAAACCCACCCAAAGGTACAACTTTTAATGAACTGTCTACAAATAGTAGTACCCAATGATGTAGGTCTAAAGAAAGTAGTACCATCAATCCCATAAGAGATAAGAACTGGGATATGATTGGCATTGAGACACCTGATTGAGGATCAATAGCACTAGCCATTGAAAACCCCATCATAAAAGAGATTATACCTCCCGCAAATGTTATAACATGATATGCTARTAAAAGTACTATACCAACAACTAAACCAAGCATAAACTCACTCAAAACAGCTAGTACAATAGTCGGCAGTGTTATAGCTATTTCTAATGGTGGCATAGAAGAGTAAAATACGATGGTGAAAAAAAATGCCATTGCTGCTTTTATCTGCATCGGTATATTTTTATGAGAAAATATTGGTACTGCTATAAAGAGTGCTGCAAAACGAAAAAAGAGAAGTAAAAACCCAATAACATTTGCATCTTGAAATATYTTCATAAACTCCATWTWATCAACTACTTAATGCGTTGTAGCTTTTTATCTTCGAGGTGAAAAACTTTATCGCATTTATGTGCTAAATCATTGTCATGAGTTACAAGTATCATMCCTGCATTATTGTTTTTRCAGTAKYYAAAAAAAAGATTCATAACTTCATCTGCWGTTTTTTTATCTAAGTTTCCAGTTGGYTCATCTGCAAATATTATACGAGGTTTTTTTGTTAAAACTCTTGCTATAGAGACACGTTGCTGCTGTCCACCTGAAAGTTGTGTAACTTTTTGATGTATTGGTTCTTTAATATGTAAGGCTTCTAATAGGCTATCTTCTATCTTTTGTCCTGAGAGGAGTTCTGAAACTTCTAAGTTTTCATAAGCACTAAAACCATTAAAGAGATAGTGAGATTGAAAAATAAGACCTAAATCATGGCGTTTAATGTTAGAGAGTCTTTTTTTACTCATACAACTTACATCTTCACCAAAAAGTAAAACTTTACCTTCACTTGGCGATAAAAGTGTTGAGAGCAAATGTAGAAGTGTAGATTTTCCACTTCCACTCATACCTATAATAGCTATACTTTCTTGAGAACTTAACTCCAAGTTAATATCTCTGAAAAGCTCATATTCAAAACTATGTGCTATATTTGTTGCGCTTAGTAAATTCATAAAGAGATTATAGCTAAGCTTTTATAAGATTAAACAATTACTCTTTTAACTTTCCTTCAGCATACAATGCTTCAAGCTCCTCTAATCGCTCCATTTTTTCATAATGTTGCAGATTTAAAGTAACAAACTTAATACTAAGCAGTATTACTATAGGCCATAAAGCATACCAAATCATTCCTGTTATATATTCCATTAGAAGCTCCTAGTAGTGGTGAGAATCAGACTGAATCTCATCTATTGTTAATTTTGTTTTATCCATAGAACGCCATACTGTAATAATGTACCCTAAAACTACAGGAACCAACAAAGATACAACACTCATTACACTCAGACTATAATAACTTGCAGAACTGTTTTCTATAGTAAGAGAGCTCTGCATATCTGATAGTGAAGGGTAAAAAACTGAGTTGTGTATACCCAAAATAAAAAGTAGTAGTGTTACTGTAATGATTGTACCACTTCCAGTAAAAAAGATAGCCTTTTTTGACTCTTGAAATAGTGCTATATAAACACCATATACAAGAAGTAAAACACCTATAATCAATCCAAATAGTAGAGAGGGTAATGCTAGAAATATATTTAAAAATTTCATCGAAACTATAGATACCTTAGCTGTTTGTGCATCATATATATACCCATCTTGAAAGAGTATATGTATTAAAACATACAAAAAGAAGAGCATAAAGATAGAAAAATTCTTTTTTACAACTGCTTGCACTCTTTGTGTGATTTCCAAAGCATCTAATGAGTTTAAAAAATAGAGTGCTCCTTGTACTCTAGCAAGAAAAACAAGCATCAAACCAAAAGCAAGGTTAAAAGGGTTTAAAAGTGCCTCAAGACCTCCATAATTTGTCATCCATTTTGAAAGATTCATATCATTTACACTGAAGTTAGCACCACTAAAGAGAGTGCCAAGAGCAACCCCAATCAAAAAAATTCCTAATGAACCATTTATATATAGTAGTATCTCATAAAAGCGTGCACCATAAACATTGTCTGGTTTTTTTCTGTACTCATAAGAGACAGCTTGAATGATAAAACAAAAAAGTATTGCCATCCAAACAAAATAAGCACCTCCAAAACTCACAGCATAAAAAAGAGGAAATGCTGCAAAAAGAGCACCTCCAAACATCACAAGTCCTGTAAATGTAAGTTCCCACTTTCTTCCCAAAGAATTTACGAGTAAATCTCTCTCAGCATCTGACTTTGCTAAAGTGTAAAGAAGTGTTTGCCCTCCTTGCACAAAAGTCATAAATACAAAAAGTGCCCCAATAATACTAATAAGTAGCCACCAGTAAATCTGTAAATCTAATAATGTGATATCCATTTTAATGCCCCTCTGGTCCAATTTTTATCTGTTTTAACATGATTTTAATCTCAGCGATCAGTAGTCCTGTAAAAAGAACTGCAAAGAGCCAGAAGGTTATCATAACACTTGATGCTGCAATATTTGAAGCAGCCATACCTACAGGTAAAAAGTCCTGTATAGCCCATGGTTGTCTTCCAACCTCTGCAACAATCCAACCTGATTCTTGTGCTACATAGCCTAGTGGCAAAGAGAAGAGTGAAGCATACAGCAGCCATTTTTTATTGTGCATCTCATTTGTCATTGAGTAATAGAGTGTTAGAATAAATAGGAGTAAAAAGAGTGTTCCTAAACCAACCATTGTATGAAAACTATAAAAGACTAAAGCCACTGGAGGAACAGCATCTCTTGGATCTTTTAAATACCCATATCCCATAAAATGCTGGTACTTCTCAAAACGTTCAAGTGCTTCTTGTGCTTCTTGTATTTCACCCGACTTTTTATACTTTTTATAATCTTTCAAGGCTTCTATAGCTATTTTTCCTTGATTCATTTTCTCTTGTGTTGAAATAAGATTATATTTTTCATTTCCGTATACTAAATCATTTACCCCTGGAACAAATGCATTTAAATCATGGTAGCCTAAAAATGAGAGWGCCCCTGGAATTTGAAAACTAAAGTAAAATTCATCAAGYTCRTCACCTATCTCTTTTTTTTCATTTAAGACTCCAAAWGCTACWATWCCYGCTCTAYKYTCTCCATCATAAAGCCCTTCCATYGCCGCRAGTTTCATAGGTTGGTTTTGTGCTACTTGATGTGCAGACTCATCACCTGTAGTTATAAGAAATAGCGAAGCTGTAAGTCCAAAAGTAGCAGCAACGACAATACTTCTTCTTGCAAACTGAGYATCTCGKTTTTTRAGTAAATACCAAGAGCTAATAGCTATTACAAAAAGAGATGCTAAAACATAACCACTACYTATAGTATGTAAAAATTTACTTACTGCATTCGGRTTAAATAAAACTTCCCAAAARTTTTCCATCTCATTTCTAGCAGAATCTGGATTAAAATGCATACCAACTGGGTGTTGCATCCAACCATTTGCTACAAGTATCCAAAGTGCTGAAAGGTTTGATCCTAATGCAACAAGCCAAGTTGAGAGCAGGTGCATTTTTTTACTCACCTTATCCCAACCAAAAAACATTACTGCAAAAAATGTTGACTCCATAAAAAATGCCATCAAGCCTTCAATAGCAAGTGGTGCACCAAAAATATCTCCAACTATCCAAGAGTAATTTGACCAGTTTGTACCAAATTCAAACTCCATAATAATTCCTGTTGCTAAACCTATAGCAAAGTTAATCGCAAGAAGTCCCATCCAATACTTTGTTATTGTTTTCCACTTTTCATCACCGGTCTTTACATAAATAGTCTCCATAAATGCGACAATAAATGTCAAACCTAATGTAAGTGGTACAAATAACCAGTGGTATAAAGCTGTTAATGCAAACTGAGCCCGTGACCAATCTACAAGTAAATCACTGTGTTCCATTCTAATCCTTTGTTAATGTTTGTAAAATGTATAAWGATCTGGCTTCATCAGTTTGAAAATTTTCTTTTAATATRTTTGGAAAGAAGAGTAMCTTAACTATGGCGAACATGACAAAYAGTTTAATGAGTATKAGTAGCCAAAGTGTTTTGCCTACTTTCATATTTTTAAACCCATCATAGTAAAGATAGTAAATAAATTTTAATTTTGAAGCTACAGTTTTATACATTTCTGAATAATAGTTAATTATCCTTAAATATAAGTAAATAAATCCATTTACTCTGATGTAAATATTTTTTTACACCCTTTATAAGAGTGGATATCCAAACGTTTCGCATATATTTTCTCGATTATTTTTTTCATTAAATAGGCTAAGTAACCATTAATATAAATTCCAAAAACTTTTGCAGTTGCATATCTTCGACCTAAAGCAATCAAAATACCACGTGACTTTATCTTATGTTCCTTTAGACTACTCTGCTCTTGTAAGTGACMAATATTTTGAGCACAAAGTTCTCCCATCTGTTCTGCTATATCTGCCGTAGGTGCTAAGATATGATTGTTTTTGTCTTTKATTGTCGTACAATCTCCTATAGCAAAAACATTCTCGTACTCTATAGTTTGAAGTGTAGTTCTTGTTTGTATATAAGCTCGCTCATTTTTTTGTAATTGCAACTCATACACTAAACCATTTGGCTCAATGCCACCAGCAAAAATCATAAAATCCATAAAAAGTTTCTCTCCACTACTGAGTGTGACACTATCCTTAGTTAATGCTGTGACTTTCTCTCTGTTTTTTATAACTACTTCTAAATCCAAAAGTCTTTGTGTGGATTTTTTTACTAGTCTTTCATCCATCCCTTTTAGTATATGTTCAGCTGCATTAACAAGTATAATATTGAGTTTACGACATAAAAAGTTATTGTTTTTATAAAATTCTTTTGCGAAAGATGCCATTTGAGCGGCTATTTCTACACCACTTAGACCTGCTCCTGCTATAACTATACTTAAAGGAGTACATATCGTTCCACTCTCATCTACTTTTTTAAAAAGAGACATCTCAAATTTTTGTTTAAAGTACATAGCTCGGTGTAGTGCTTTAATCCCATAAGCATATTCCTTTAAACCTTTCACATTAGGAGCAAACTTTGTTCGTGAACCCACTGCAATGACAAGATAATCATAGTTTACTCGATCAACTGTTGTAACTACTTTTCTATTTTTGAAGTCTACATCCTTCACTTCTTGTTTATAAAAAGTAACATTATTATTTTTAAATCCAATACAGTATGTGAAAAGATCAAGGGTGATTTGTGCAAAATCTTCTTCGTTTGCGATAAGATCGTAAACTTCTGTTTGCATGTAGTGATAAGRGTTTTTATCTAAGAGTATAATTTCATTATSAGGATTTTSKGCAAGTCTTTGAACAGTTTTTAGTCCTGCATAACCGCCACCAATAACTACTATTTTCTTTTTGTTATTTTGTATCATAAATCATTATATCGTTTTGATAAAAAATTAGCAAAAAAAAAGGTTAGAACCTAAGTCCTAACCTTTTTTCAAATAAGATGTAAAAATTAATTCCTAAGAATTAACCCATTTGTGCAGCAACTTCCGCAGCAAAATCTTCTTCTTTTTTCTCTATTCCTTCACCAACTTCAAGGCGAACAAATGTAGTAATCTCTGCTGTACCGCCAAGGGCTTTAGCAGCTTTCTCAGTTGCCTGAGCAACTGTTAGTTTGTCATCAATTACAAAGTTTTGATCTAGTAAACATTGCTCTTTGTCAAGAGTTGAGTTATCAGAGATAAAACGAGCTAAAGATCCAGGAACAATCTTGTCCCAAATTTTTTCTGGTTTACCTTGTTCTTTAAGAGTAGCTTTGATATCAGCTTCAGCTTTTGCTAAAACCTCTTCAGTAAGTTGACTCATAGAAACATACGTAGGTACATTTTTAAGAGGTTTTTTAAGACGAACTAACTCTTCGTTCTCTTTTTTGATAACTTCGATACGCCCAACAGTTTCGCTTTCAACATAAGCAGGATCTAAATCTTTGTAAGAAAGAGTTGTTGGTTTCATTGCAGACGCATGCATCGCAACTTGCTTAAGAAATGGTCTCATACCTTGGGCAGTCTTCTCGCTATCACACTTTGCAGTAACGATAACAGCGATACGGCTGTTTGAGTGGATGTAACCATTTAAAGCAGTTGTAGCATCAGCAGTTAAAGTTTCAAAACGTCTCATTTCAATCTTTTCACCGATTTTGATTACTTCAGCTTGAAAAGTAGCACCAAATGTAGATGCGTTAAACGCAGCTACATCAGCAGGTTGGTTGTCATAGACATCTTGAGTAGCATCTTTTACTAACTGTTGGAAACCTTCATTTTGAGCAACAAAGTCAGTCTCAGAGTTAATTTCAATAACAGTAGCCTTAGAAAAGTCATCAGCGATAACGATTCCAGCAAGACCTTCAGCCGCAATTCTATCAGCTTTTTTAGCTGCTTTAGCGATACCACGAGCCTTTAAAAGTTCAGTTGCCTTAGCCATGTCCCCATCAGCTTCAACAAGAACTTTTTTACAATCCATCATAGGAGCATCAGTAGAAGCGCGAAGCTCTTTTACCATTGCTGCTGTAACTGCTGCCATAATTATGCTTCTTCTGTTGCAGCTGGTGCTTCAGTCGCTTCAGCTTCTTCTGTTTGCTCTTCTTCTGCTGGTGCATCACGAAGTGCTTTACCTTCATTAATAGCTGCAGTCATTTCACGACAGAAAAGTTGAATTGAACGAATCGCATCATCATTTCCTGGAATTGGATAGTCAATTAAGTCTGGATCACAGTTAGTATCAAGTGGAGCTACAACTGGAATTTTAAGACATCTAGCTTCAAGAACTGCAATGTGCTCTTTAACTGCATCTACTACAAAAAGCATATCAGGAAGTTTTTTCATGTTACGGATACCACCGAAATATGCTTCTAACTTAACTTTTTTACGAAGTAACATTAATTTTTCTTTTTTTGTAAGAAGATCAATTTGACCATTTTCTTCCATTTCAGAAATGATGTCTAATTTACGGATAGACTTTTGAATAGTTGGGAAGTTAGTAAGCATACCACCTAACCATCTGTTATCTACATAAGGCATATTACAATCAAGCGCCGCTTGTCTTACAGAGTTACGAGCTTGTTTTTTTGTACCAACAAAAAGGATAGTTTGACCTTCTGCTGCTGCATCCATAACAATTGTATACGTATTACGGAAATAACGTAAAGTCTTTTGTAAATCAATTATATAAATGTTTTTACGAACACCAAAGATGTATTTTTTCATTTTCGGGTTCCAACGACGTGTTTGGTGTCCAAAGTGTACACCACATTCTAAAAGGTCTTTCATAGTTACCATAGGTAATCCTTAAATCGCATAATAATGCAAAGAGTTTTGTTAGTTGACTTCGATAATGTCGGACATTGACGCTCTAAAAAGAGAGTTGCACTAACTTTTGACACATATCTGTTTAATGTTTTCTACTCATAAAGAGTAATGAAAAATCCGTGAATTATACTAAAAATTTATTTAATTTAAGCTTTTATATTCCATAGTAGAATTTATTACGAAATAAGGGGAAAATATGAACAAGAAACTTCTGACGATGAATCCGATGATAAAGACAAAGAAGAAACTTTTGAAAAGAGTGTAACAAGCTTTAACACAAGCAACTAGTGCAACAGTTAATGTTGATACAGCACAAGATATATGTTTCTATCTATGTTACAGATACTAGGCTTTAACAACCCAAGTTCTCACTCTAGTGAGAACTTAAAAGAACTTCTAAGCTTGTAAACTTAGGAGTTCTTCTTTTACTTTAGCAACATGCTCTTTCACGCGAACCTTTTCAAATACAGCTTTAACAATACCCTCAGGGTTGATGATAAATGTACTACGAACGATACCCATATACTCTTTACCGTAGTTTTTCTTCATCTGCCACACACCATACTCTTGCATCATATCAGTTGACTCATCACTTAAAAGTGTTATGCCAAGGTTTTGTTTTTCTATAAAGTTACGGTGTTTYTTAGTTGTGTCTGCACTTACGCCTAAGATGATAGCATCTAAAGAGCTAAAATCCGGTGCAGCTTCAGTAAACTCACAAGCCTCAGTTGTACAACCCGGTGTATTGTCCCTAGGGTAGAAGTATAAAACTACCCACTTTCCTTTAAGGTCACGAGAACAAATCTCTATATCATCTTGATTCGGGAGGCAAAACTCCGGTGCTTTTTCATCAATTTTTATCATTATTTTATTTCCTTTATATCGATTTCTCAAAAACTTTGTTTTTTGTAGCTTTAGGAGGGTTGTAGGGACTTTAGTCCCTGTAGTTATTTATTATAGTTTTTAATATACGAAGAGTAATAGATATACCCAGATAGCACTCAAAGAGGTCAAGATAATACCTAAGAAAGACTTATATGCCATTACCTTATGTCCACGAGATGCTAAACCTGGTAAATTTCTTTTTCTATAATTAATATTGCCATTAAAGACAGTAAGACCCCAGTAAAAGAGCATAACTATTGCGATAAAGATATGTACTAGTAAAACTACAAGAGCATATGTATATGGAACACCACTTCCTTCCATAAAAGCATCAAATCCACCACCAACTCGAACACCAATTTCAAAGTAAGAAAAAACTACAAGAGCAACTATAAAAATAATATTTTGTACTATCATATGTATTTTATACATTTTTTTTCTTGCTAAAATTATTGCGCCATATACAAGTATAGGCAGTACTGCAACGAGAAGAGTAACAAGGTCCATAAAAAATGGTGCCTTTGTCCCTAAAAATCCAGCTTTAAACATATAGTCCATTATTTATTCCTCTTTTTTTTAATTGTGTAGTATACACTAACAATAGTAACTAAACCAAGTAAGACAACAATAGTTATCTCTCGTAAGTAAGTATTAATAAGTGTTTGGTTCTCACCTATAAAGTAGCCTAAAAGGGTGAGAATTAATGCCCATATTCCTGCGCCAAGTGCTGTAAAAAATGAAAACTGCGCTAAGTTCATACGCGCTAAACCTGCAGGTACGGATATGAGCTGTCGTATACCGGGGATAAGTCTTCCTGTAAAAGTTGAGATATGCCCATGTTTGGCAAAAAATTCTTCCATTCGTTCTAATGTTTCTACTTTTATAAAAAAGTATTTTCCATATTTAATGAGAATTTTTCGCCCTAATGTAAGTGCAAGGTAGTAGTTAATAAATGCACCGACCATGGAACCGCCAAGTGCACTAATCATTATCATACTTATACTCATCTCACCTTGACTTGCTAAATATCCAGCAGGAATTAATACTATTTCACTTGGAAAAGGTATAAAACTACTCTCTATTGTCATCATAATAAAGATACCAAGATAGCCCCAATCAAAAATCAAATCTACAAGCGTTTGCGCTAATTCATGTAACATTTATATTATTTCCTCTACTTCGTTTATCATCTCTTTAGCTACATCTTTATTAGAAAACCTAAGTAACTTACTGCTTCTCTTTTGTAAATCAGGTTTTACTACAATCTCATCAAGAGCAAAAGAGAGCTGTTGGTTCTCTAACTCACACCATCCCATACAGTCATCCACAATAAACTTCGCATTAAAGTACTGATGATTTCCTGCTGCATATGGATAAGGAACATAAAGGGCTGGACAGCCATTTGTTGTAAGTTCCCATAAGGTACTTGCACCTGCACGACTTACTGCTAGGTCTGCCTTAGCTATAAGAGAAGGTAACTCTTTTGTAAAAGCGTAAAGTTCTACTTCTACCCCTAAATCTGCATAAGCCTTTTTTACTCTCTCGTAGTCTGCTTCACCCGCTTGATGAATGATATGTATACCCATTCTATCTAGTTTTTTTGCCCTAGAGAGTGCTAAATCATTTATGGCTTTTGCGCCATGGCTTCCACCTAAGAAGATAATAGTATTCAATTTATCTCTCACTCTTTGAGTAGAAGAAAAAATCTCTTTTACAGGATAACCTTTAATAGAAGAATCTTTATCATAAGCAGATATAAAACTTTTTGCAAAAGGTTTGAGTAAACGGTTGAGTCTACCATATACTGCATTTTGTTCGTGAATAAAAAGAGGAACTCTTGTAAAAATACTTGCAAACGCAGCAGGCGCAGCAGAAAATCCACCAACACTATAAACTGCATCTATTTTTTCATCTTTAAGAACTCTTCTAGCTTTTAAGAATGCTTTAAAAACTTTACCAAGTGCTTTTAATTTCCCTAAACCTTTTTGATTTACTACACCTGTAGTCTCAAAAAAATGTACCGTTTTAAAAGAAGATGAATCTTCAAAATATTTTCTATCTTGTCCATAAGTCGAACCTACAAAGACAGCCGTATGTCCCGCTTTTGTTGCTGCTTCAAGCAGTGCCTCAGCTATCATAAGGTGACCACCTGTGCCACCACCAGTTATACATATATTCACTCGTTCTCCATCCTATTAACCTTATCCATATTTACTCTGTTTGAAGCCATCAGTACCATTCCCACACCAAATGAAGAGCCAAGCATGACAGACCCACCATAAGAGAGAAAAGGTACGCTAATTCCTTTAATGGGAGTAATTCCACTAATTCCGTAGGCATTTACTAAAAAGGCGAAAGAGAGAATAAGTCCTATGCCTATACTAAAAAGGTATACACTTTTATCTTCTGCTCGGTTTGCTATTTTAAAGATACGTTGCAACATCCATAAAAAGATAAAAACAACAAACACAACCCCTATAAAACCAAATTCTTCTGCAAGACCTGCTAAAATAAAGTCAGTATGAACTTCTGAGAGAAATCCAAGTTTAAAAGTACCATTTCCTATGCCTACGCCAAAAATACCACCGTGATTTATGGCATTTAAAGAGTGCCCTATCTGATAAGGCTCAACCTCAACAGGCACTCTTAGTCTCTGTGCTAAACTCTCTGGTAGTATCTCTAAAACAGTGTTTTGTGCTAATGCCCACCATGATTTTATACGAATAATTCTATGTTCTGCTGTAAAAATAAAAATGATAACTGCTGTAAAAATACCACCTAATATACTAAGAAAAAATCGAAAACTGCTTCCAGCGAAAATGAGCATAAAAAGTAAAGTCAAACCTAAAACAACAACCTGCCCTAAATCTTTTTGTAAAAAAGCGATAATAAACATAGCCCCTATAAAAATCACACCATAAGGAATAAAACGCTTAAACTCATTTGTGATACCCATACCATCATGGTCTCCAAGTTTACGTGAGAAACTCCATGCAAGAAAATAGACAAAACCAACTTTAAAGAACTCTACCGGTGCTAAAGAAAAACCTGCTATCTTAATCCAACGTTTTGCTCCACCTACTGCTGAGACTAAAGACTCTGGAAGAAACGGCATTGCAATCATAAGAGTTAACGAGCCAAAAAAGAGTAAGAATCCTATCGGAGTAAGCCACTTATCTGGGTCTAGTTGAGAAAGAATAAAAATAATACTAATACCTAAAATAGCAAAAAAAGTCTGACGAATAGCAAAATGAAACTCATTTACATTAAACAAAAGCGTTGTATATGAGGCTAGCGTATATGAAAGAATTACACTTGTACCAATTAAGATACTCACTAAAGTAAAAAGTTTTTTATCTGCACTCACGGGCTTACTTTATTTTGTTTATTTTTAAAACAAACTCTACTTCTGGTTGTGAGATATGTAACTCTTTAGAGATAGTCTCAACTGAGACACCTTGTTTAAAAAGTGAAAGAATTTTTTCATCATCATTACCATGAACAGATGTGGGAATACTTATTTGTTTTACTCCACTCTCTAAATGTGCTATACGATTTGAGACTTCTATATCAATGGCGTTTAGATTATCTTGTAGCTGTTTTAAACCTAAACTTAAAGGCTGAACCATATCGTACACACTACGTTCAATCTCTTCATATATCGCTTCATCATTCATTCGTTGAGAGTTTTCTTTTATACTTCCCTGTGTCTCTGTAAGGTTTTTTTTCAGATAAAAAAGTTCTCTGTTCATCTCTTCTACAACACTAGCAACTGAACGAATATTTCTAGTATAACTCGCATCTTTAGCATAGACGTAATAGAGTAGATAAAGGATAATTCCCGCCATCACAACAACTATATACTCTATATTAAACTGTGAAAATTGCATTATCTTTTCTCTCTTGCTTCACGGATTAAGATTCTTTCTCTTGCTGTCATATATGCATTCCACTCTTTTTCATCTCTATCGTGCATCTTAATTATTTTTGCTAGAGTGCTACTTTGTGCTTGGAAAAACACACCAACATCGTGTTTAGGGTAAATTGGCATTTCTATACGACCATAATAGATTGTACCCTTTTCTAAAATTTCAGACTCCATTTTAAAGTACTCAAACCCTATAGACTCTATCGCAGATGCATATATTAATGAAACCCTCTTAGGAACCTCATTCTTTAAAAACATCTCAAGCGAATCTATCTTTCTATGTAACTCAACTACTAGTTCTAAAAGTATAGGATCAGTTTCTCTTGTATCACCCTTTGCTTTAGCGAGTTTGAGCCATTGGCTTATTGGGTCTTCATCAGATTCACTTAACTGCTGGTACTCTCTCTCATATATCTCTTTATCTAAAGAAGCATCACTAAAGCAGATACTAATAGGAGCTTGTACTAAACGTGGCATACTCATGAGACTATCCTATCTAAAACGATTAAAACAAAAAATGCAACACCGAGGTAGCCATTGACCGTAAAAAAAGCACGATCAATTTGTGTAAAGTCACGGCGCACTAAGTTTTGCTCAAAGGCTAAAACAAAAGCACTTCCAAACGCAGCGATATAAGCTATATAACCTAAACCTGCCTCATATACAAAAAGTGCCCAAAAAAGAATCGTAAGTGTATGAAAAAGTGCAGAAATCAGGAGTGTTTTCTCCGATCCATATTTTGAAGGGATAGAATGCAGACCTTTTTCTTTATCAAACTCCATGTCTTGCAGTGAGTAAAGAAGATCAAATCCTGCAACCCAAAACACAACACCTAAACTTAAAAACACAGACCACAAAGGGATAGTAGCGGTAACAGCGACAACACCTGCAATAGGTGCAAGTCCTAATGAGACCCCTAAAATAACATGTGCTATAGAAGAGAAGCGTTTAAAATATGAGTAAGAGCCTAAAATAAATAAAATAGGCACGCTAAGCTTAAGTGCTAAAGGGTTTATCATATATGCCACTGCAATAAATACCACTGCGTTTACACCAATAAAAAGTAAGATAATTCCAGGACTTAAACGACCATCTACATTTGGTCTATCTGCTGTTCTAGGATTTAAAGCATCAATGTCACGATCTGCATAACGGTTTACACCCATGGCAAAATTTCTAGCGGAGAGTGCTGCTAAAATACCCATAAATAAAAGCCAAAATCCAAACCAGCCATTCGCTGCTACAACCATAGCAATAAAGATAAATGGAAGAGAGAAGATAGAGTGCTCAAACATGACTAACTCGTTAAAATCTTTAGCTTTTTGAATAACTCTTTGCAACATTCTTCCCTTTTATATGATTATTAGTTATTTTATCTAAAAGAGCTTTAAAATGATATAATTTCACCATGAATCAACTTGCAATAATTGGACCAACTGCATCGGGAAAGAGTGATTTGGCTATAAAAATCGCTCTTCAATCAAATGCGTATATACTTTCTATAGACTCTCTAAGCATCTATAAGGAGATAAATATAGTCTCCGCTAAACCTTCAGCAGAAGAGCTCTCCCAAGTGAAACACTTTGGTATAAATGTTTTAAAACCTGATGAGTACTTTAGTGTTGACATCTTTATTTCACTTTATAAGGATATTGTTAAAAAATGTAAAGAGGATAAAAAGAATCTTGTTATAGTTGGCGGTACCTCTTTTTATCTAAAAGCTTTGATGCAAGGGCTCTCTACGCTTCCATCTATTTCAAAAGAGATAAAAGAAAAAGTCAACAAACAGCTAAAAGACTTGACAGCTTGTTATGAAATGCTTGTTCAAGAAGATGCTTCATACATGAAAAATATTGATAAAAATGATAGTTACCGAATTGAAAAAGCTCTACTTATTTATGAGGCGTCAGGTCTAACTCCTACAAAATGGTTTGAACTTAACCCACCTCAAGCTGTTATAGAAAATCTAGCTATTTACAACATAGATGTATCCAGAGATACTATTAGACAGCGAATAAAAAAACGCACATCTGCCATGCTAGAGATGGGTTTAATAGATGAAGTCTGTTTCTTAGAGAAGAAATACTCACGATTACCACACTCAATGAGTAGTATCGGAATTGTCGAAGTTTTAGATTTTCTTGATGGAAAGATAAAAAAAGATGAGATGTGCGAACTAATATCAATTCATACTGCACAACTCGCCAAACGCCAACAAACTTTTAATAAAACACAGTTTGATGACATTATTAGTGCTCCTCTAGARGAGCTYGAAGAGATTATCCTCTCSMAGTWACCTCTAGTAAGTGGTAACCAAACTGAGTTTTAAYTGGTCCATAAACWACRCCAACATCASCRTTAAAWACARCCTTRTCAAACTCAGGAACCATYTGTCCTGGRCTAAACTTACCTAAGTCTCCACCTTGWGCCGATGAAGGACAAGTTGARTTTGTTTTTGCAGCATCMYCRAAGKCTATSCCACCCTCWATYTCTGTTTTTAAYTGACTACATTTTTCTTCRCTWTCTACKAGTATATGTCTTGCTGTTGCCCATGCCATATTTATTTCCTTATTTTTTTATTTTGGAATTGTACACTATTTTATTTAAATAATTAAATTGGTGAGATATTTCTGTTTTTAGAGCACTCATTTCTATTCTTTATTTGTAAGTTCATAATGGTTAAYATTATTTATTATAACAAAAAAAATTACTTTNAAAWTTTATTAATCTCTTRTGTTAAGTCATAGACYMTTGCAAATATAAACTATCTAGTGTATCATTGCACAACATTATAAAAGGATAACCTAATGATAAAGATTATAACAGCGATTACACTTGCACTACTTTTTGTAGCTTGTGGTGCTAAAGAACAAAACACTCAAGATGTTGAGGCAAAACTTGTGCTAGGAACAAGTTTAAGTGGTTTAACACTACAAGATCAGTTTGAAGCTGAGCATACAATTAAAGCAACAACAACWAAGRTAGTTTTTGCTTTAGCTAAAGAGTCTGCACATGTTTGTAACGATTTCTTTGAAACACAAGATCCAACTTACCTTGCCGACAACAATACTGAGTTTATAGCAGATGTAAGTGCAGCACCATCAATCATCAAAAGTCTTTTTATTCTTCCAGGTTTAAAAGATTTTAAACATACAGTTTTACTTTTAAATGAGAAAACTACTGCTGCTCCATTTAGAAAAGGCTTAGATACTGAAAAAATCATTCTTGTTTCTATCCATGATGGCGTGATTGCAAAAATCACAACTGTTAGTACAGATAAAGAGCTTCAAGCATTTATTGAAGCTAAATAACTCTCCCTCTAAAACACGGTCTTTAACCGTGTTTAYCTYAAACTCMAATCCTTAAAAGTCATTCTCTTTAAAAAGTATATCTAATTCTTTGGTAGATAAAACGCCTATGTGTMTATAAACCTCTTTYCCMTTATTATCATAAATAATCTGTGTGGGTATCATCTGTATACCTAACTCATATGCCACTTTTCTCTCATTTTTCACATTAATAAAATGAATATTGTACTGRGGRTGTTTTTGTTTTGCCTTGTAAAGCATTCCACCCATTATTTGGCAACTATGACATGAATCTGAACCTAGTTCTAAAAAGTATGGTTTACCCTTTCCCATACTTGACTTGACATATTTATACTCCGTTTCTTTGAGCATAACTTCGTTTGCTAATGCATTTAACCCAAGAAGTAAAAATAGTAATGTGATAAGTAGTTTCATAGTAAGTTCCTAAAACTGTAAATATACTTGGTATGTGAAGTATATTCCCATACCTATGAGCAGAAGTGCAAATCCCTTATTTATAGAATTTGAAAAGCTTGCAACTCTTTTATTTGATGTAATGCCCTGAGCAAAACCAACTGAAATACCAGCAACTAAAAGTAGTAGTGAGTGCCCCAAGGCAAAGACGATAATAAGCCCATAAGCATAAACATAAGCACTATTTGCAGCAATACTGATGATAGCTATAAGTGGTGCAGATGCACAAGGAGTACTCACGAATCCAAAAATAATTCCAATAAGCAAACCACCAAAGAGGCGGTATTTTATAAGTCGTTTCATAATACTAGACTTATTGATTTCTCCAAAAACACCCCAAGCATAGAGTCCTATGAGAATACTAAAGAGTGCTGCTAAAGCATATGCCCACATTGGTGCTATGGAGAAAAAACCTCCAAACTTCGCAACTATAAGACCCAACACAGAAAAAGAGAGCATTACGCCAAGTGCAAAAAGTAGTGCAAAAGCATAGGTATAGAGTACTTTTTTTCTTCCCTCTAGATCTTTATTGAGTGCGAGTGAACTTCCAACTAGTAAGGGAACAGAGACTAAAGAACACGGAGCGATAGCTGTTAAACTACCAGCACCAAATGCTCCAAGAAATGCAAGTACTGAGTGTGACTCTAAAAGTGCTAGAATAGTCTCTTGCATACTAAAATTCTCGCTATGCTAAGAGTTCACGAACTTGTGTTTGTGAGAGTAGTTTTCCTGTACTCTTCACTTCTCCATCTATCACAAGACCCGGTGTACTCATCACTTGGTAAGCCATAATCTCCTCTATATTTTCAACCTTTACCACTTCAAAATTGCCATCTAGAGTATCAACAACTTCTTGTACTGTTTTTGCTAAAGTTACACATTTTGCACAGCCTGTTCCAAGTATCTCTATCTTTCTTGGTTTTTGAGCTGAGAATGAAGTACCAGTAAAGTTAGGAGTTACTGGTTTTGTAATTCCTGTTACTACTGACTCTTTTTTTACCGAAGTTGCTGTCGGAGTTGCTTCACTTGAACAACATCCGCTAGTAGGGTCACATCCACCAACTTTACTCTCAAATGGACACCAGTTTATAAATGCTGTAATAAGAGGAAGCACTCCTAAATAAAACCATGCATTTGCACTATAAACACCGTATCCAATTAATCCCAAACCAATTATTACTCTTATTATTCTACTTGCCATTTTTTTTCCTTTATATTTTGTCATTTATAGCTCTCAAAAACTACAGTTTTCGTAGATTTAGGGGCTAAAGTCCCTGTCTCAATAATGGGTGCTACTCATTATGAGTCTATAGTATCGCATTGAAGAAATATCCAATCGCAATAATTCCAMTACCCACAATCCCAAAGAATATCCCTATCATTTTTAAAGAGATAATCTTTTTTAGGATTAAAGCCTCGGGAAGACTTAAAGCTGTAACTGCCATCATAAAACTAAGTGCAGTTCCAAGTAGCATACCTTTACTAGTTAAAACCTCAATCAGTGGCATAATCCCCGCTGCGTTTGAGTACATCGGGATACCCATAATAACTGCAATCGGBACAGCAAAAGGATTTCCCKCACCTGTATATGAAGCGATAAAGTCAGTTGGCACATAACCGTGTATCCAAGCACCCACACCAACACCAAGCATTACATAAAGATATATCTTTTTAAATATATCCAAAGTGTAGTCCCAAGCCTCTTTAGTTCTTGCTTTGAATGTAAGTTTTACTATATCTGCATGGAGTTCACTCTCAAGTGGTGTAACATCCATAAGTATCTCTTTTTCTAGTTGAAGYTTTCCAATAATCCARCCACCAAATATAGCTACTCCGAGACCAAAACCAATATAAATAGCAGTCACTTTAATGCCAAAAAGACCAAAAAGCATAGCAATGGCTATCTCGTTGTTCATTGGTGCAGAAATAAGGTAAGAAAAAGTAATCCCTAAAGGTATTCTTGCTTGAATAAACCCTAAAAAAAGTGGGATTGCCGAACAAGAACAAAAAGGAGTGATTACCCCAAACATTGCTGCTACTGCATGTCCATAAAGAGCAGATTTTCCTTGAAGGTGTGCACGTACATACGCAGTGTTAAACCAGGTTCTTAAAAACGAGATCGTAAAAATAATAGTTACGAGTAAAAACCAAATTTTTGCAGTATCGTAGATAAAAAAGTGACCGGCTTCTGCTAACTTTCCATTTAAACCGACAAAGTCATAGATAAAATCATGTGTTAACGCATGCCACATAATTATTCACACAACTCTTGTTTGATAACAGGAAGTAAGACTTTTTCTATCAAGTCATATGTTTTAGCATACTCTTGTTCTGCTTTACCACTTGGGTCTTCAAAACCAACATGAATAGTCTTCACTGCGTTTGGAAACATAGGACAAGTCTCTTTAGCCGCGTCACAGACAGTCACAACTAAGTCAAACRCAGTGTCTAAAACAGTCTCTATTAGTTTTGAGTGATACTCTTCTCTCCATTCACCCTTAGACTTTAGTAGAGCCTGTGCCTGAGGGTTTATTGTACCACTTGCTTTAACACCGGAACTTTGTGCTTTTACACACTCTCCMATTTGTGCATTTATCATAGCTTCAGCCATAACTGAACGACAACTATTTCCCGTACATAAAATTAATACATTTTTCATATTTTACAGCCTATRCCATCTGATGTTTTTTGTAAGGTAGGAAGTTCTATAGCTAAGTGCTTTATCTCTTGCAAAGCTTCACTTCTAAATCTATCTAAAGGACTTCTTATGGAGTAGTAAGCCCAAGTTCCTTTTCGCTCAACTCTTATAAATCCAGCTTCTTTAAGGATTTTAAGATGGCGAGAGAGACGTGACTGAATCATATCTAGGGAGACTTGCATATCGCAAACACAACACTCTCCATATTCATCTAAAAATCGTAGCAATAAAACACGTGTTTCATCATGAAGTGCAGCAGCTGATTTTAAAAAGACTTCCATAAAAACTCCTATAATTTTAATTCTTACGCAAGTATAGCGCAAATACATACCAACATCAAGATATATTGATTTAATTAAATATCATGATTAATTATCTCTGATTTTTGAATGTACTTCYAWTKCRWYYRATKMYGTWRTMRWYMWGTWSWAYWWTGRRRWYRMKYARSAYKYRRRRMMASMSRTKATMSAWCMRYATRYGCTWGSCSWWNGGAGSRMAGTTCATTCTTGCTTTGTCTATACTCCCTTACTCAATAAGTATTTTTCGCGGTACCGTCAAACCAAATCGAATCTCTTGGTTTATTTGGAGTATTATTGGTTTTGCATTTTGGTTAATTACACCCGATACTGCCGATGAAGTCACTAAAATGCTCACTCTTATTTTTATGGTAAATCCAAGCATAATTTTTATTCTTACACTCTTTAAAGGAGAAAGTAAAAAAGTAGATAGTTTAGAAAAGTTTTCTCTTGTAATTGGCTTGTTTTCTATCGTAATATGGTATTTTTTCAAAGACAACACAGGAATACTTCCAATAAGCATCGCAATATTAGCTGATTTTTGTGCTCTGTTCCCAACCTTGCGTTTTGTCYTTGCTAGTCCAGAGGAAGAAAAACCACTTGCTTGGATATTCTTTTTTATAGGATCGTTTATTGCTGTTTTTGCTATTACAGATCATAGTTTAGAGAGTATGTTATTACCAGTCTATATGACCTTTGGATCATTTTTAATTGTCTTTCCCTTAGTTAGATATAGACTAAAAATGAAGATTGCTTTAAAAGAATGGATTATCTAATATACTCAATCGTCTAGGCATTTGTGTTTCTCTTATAATTCTAAAAGAACAGTATCTCGTCTCGTAGCTTCAAATTTTCTACATCCACTYTCAAAGGCAGCACCCTCACCTACTAAAATACACTTATGTTTTGCACGAGTAATGGCTGTATAAATTAGTTTAGTATTATGCATGATAAAGTGAGTAAAACTCATAGGTATAACTACTATGTCATACTCCATTCCTTGRACTTTATGAATAGTTAAAGCATAAGAGAGCATAAGATGACTTTTTAACTCTTCGTACTCGTAAACTACCACTACATCTTCATTTGGATAAAATACGAACAACTGTTCATCTTCCTCTTCTATCTTAAAAAGAAGCCCACTCATACCGTTAAATATTCGTCTAGGATTGGAGTCTTCACCGAGTTTAAAGCCATCCCCACTCCAACTAGTCATATTCTCATTTTTAGTATGAACTACCTTATCCATAAGKCGAAACTCTAAACCACTGCGTTTGACAYATTTACTAGGGTTAGGATTGAAGTAGTCTTGTAAAACCTTGTTTAGATTTGTACTTCCGAGTAAACCGCCTTTCATTGGAGTGATAACTTGAAAGTAATTGAGGTACTCTTTTATCTGTTTGTTTTGTAAGCGATACCTTGCTTTTTTGAGTGAGTCTAAAACACGGTGTACTATCTCAACTATGATTTGTTGTGAGTTTTCATCTCTAAGGTTTTTAAGCTCATCTGAGGAGAGTTGATTTTTAAGGGCATAGTAGTTGGCTATAGTWATATCTACAAATTCAAAATCTTCATAATTAGTTCGATACTCTGGAACTACGCCCTTACGTATATCATTTGCTATCAGAGTGATAGCTTGATCTTCACTCTGTCTATAAATCTGTGTTAGTTTTACAGTAGGTGCAAGGTCTAAACTCAGTACGTCACTCAACACATTTCCTGCCCCAATAGGAGGAAGTTGTGCATCATCCCCCACTATGATAATGATAGCTTTTCGTGATATTTTACCTATGAGTCTTGCAAAAAGTGAAGAGTTTATCATAGAGGCTTCATCAATGAGCACTACACTATAAGGAAACTTATCACTACTTTCATGTTTTATCAGTAAGGATTGAATCGTAGCAGACTCATAACCAGTTGTATCACTTATTCGTTGTGAGGCTATACCACTAAGAGCACAAGTCATTATCTCTTTTTTATCGTATTGCGTATTAATTAATTCTAGGATTGTTTTACTAGTTGTGCTTTTACCAGTTCCTGCATATCCCACAAGAAAAAGAAGCTGTGCTCCTTCGTTTATCTTTATCACTGCCTCTTTTTGTTGCTCTCCAAGTTTAAGTGAGGAGTCTTTTAAAAATTCATCTATATTTTTAACAAATCCACCACTACTGAGTTTAGTTCTCATCTTAAACTCTTCATACAAGTACTTCTCAGCGTCATAAAGTCTAGAGGGCGAAACTCTCTCATTTTTCATAATGACTATGCTGCCCTCACCCACTCTCTCGACTAAGGCAGCTTCATAGAGATACTGCTTTTGTGAAAACATAAGGAGTTCGTCTAAACCACTAAAGAGAACCTCTTTAGCGATACAAGAGTTACCCTGTGCTTCGCAATAGTTTAGAAGTACGTAATCCATAGCAGAACTTATACGACCCTCATCTTCTCTATCTATACCCATTTTAAGTGCAAGCTCATCAGCACGTTTAAAACCGATGGAGTTTATATGTGTAAGAATATAGGGGTTATTTTCTATCTTTGTACAAGGTTCATCTACATCTTTCATAGCTGTGGCGATTGTAGTAAGTAAGGCTGGTGAAACATCAAAAGGGGAAAGAAACTCTCCTAAACGCCGCATAGAACGGAACTGTTTCCAAGAGGTTTGAATCTTTTTGAGACGTTTTTCTTTTATGCCTTTAAACTCTAAGAGTCGTTCTATATCATTGTCGAGTATATCGACTAAACCCTCTTGTCCAAACTTCTCTATAAGTTCAGCTGTGAGTTTTTTGGTAAAACCTTTAATGATTTTGTTTAAAAAGAAGAAGAGTTCGTTTTGGTTGACTTTGAGAGTCTCAAACTTAAAAGTTTTACCATATTTTTTGTGCTCTTCCCAAAAACCACTAAGGGTAATAGCAGAACCTTTTATACTCTCAGTATCACTCTCATAATAAGTTCCACTAATTTTCTCACCGCTTTTCAAAACTGCAATAATAAAACCCTCATCTTCAAAAAGGATTCTATCTATTTGACCGATAAGTGTAGTGTTCAAGTAAAAGTCTATTGAGTTATTTTGTAACTATCGCATAAGTGATATTTAATATCTCTTTATGGCTTTTGATAAACTTGTTTAAATCTTTGAGTTTTAAGTTTTTGATTTTCTCTAACTCGTGCGATGAATGACCGGCTTCAAAACCTTTGTAGTAGTCCATAAATGTTCTGTTTAAACGCTGACTCATAGTCTCAACTCTAAGTGGTTCACTTCCAAGTAAGAATTTTTTTGTCTGCTCTAACTCTTCTTTTGTAACACCATTTTTTACAAAGTCTTGTATAACTTCACTTACTGTTTTTTTCGCCTCATCCATAGAATCAAGTTTAGTCTGTAAATAACCTGTCATATATGAACTTGACTTACTCATATGCACACGAGCATAAGCAGAATATGCAAGACCACGTTTAACACGTATTTCTTCCATCAAACGAGATCCAAATCCACCCGTACCTAAGATAAAAGTTGCTACTCGAGCTTTAAAATACTCTTCATCATCTACTTTCATATTGTAAGGTGTTCCAAAATAGATATATGCCTGTTCTGTCTCTTTTTTCAAAACAGACTTTTTAACATCTTTACTTACTTCGTAAAATACTACGTCTTCATCTTTTCCAACTTCTAAAGATGATAAAGCCTCTTGCATATTTTTCTTTACTTCGTCTAAAGAGATGTCTCCACCCACAACAATTATCGCACGAGAAAGTACTATATGTTCTTTAACAAATCTTTTTATATCGGTAACACGAATTGAAGTTATACTTTCTTTTGTACCTGAAGACGGTATACCTAAAACAGTACCCTCAAACATAAGTTTTTTAAGCTCACTTCCTGCTATATAGTCAAAATCATTCTCTTTACGACTTAGACTACCAAGTGTCATAGTTTTAATTTTGCTCATACTCTCTTTAGAATAATTTGGGTCTTTTAAAAGCATCTCTAAATACTTTAAAGAGTTTTCATACTCATCTGTAAGTGAACTCACTTCCATAACAAAAGTCTCTGAGCCAGCTGTTGATGAGATATGAATTGCTTTTGACTCTAAGGCCTCTGCAAAAGCATTTGAACCTAATTTTTGTGTTCCTTCATTAAGTACCTTAGCACTAAAAGGAGCAACACCTGCTTTTTTTACATCCGTTATACTTCCACTGTTTTTAAAAACTATTTGTGTAGTTACTATTGGAAGTCTTTTATCCTCTTCATATATAAGAGGTACACTTACACCATTTATCTCGATTGAATCTATTGTTGCTGCCATTATAATTTGTCCTAGTAGTAAAAGTGTTAAAAATATTTTCATCTATGCCTCGAAAATACTTAATGTCTCATATGCCGTGTTTCTCACCGCTGGTATCTCATCTATATCACGGATAAGCTGTACCATCTCTTCTTTTGCCATTGCATAAGCTGCACCTGCAGAACTTACAACATTTTCTTCCATCATAGTTGAACCTAGATCATTCGCACCAAAACGCAGAGCCATCTGTCCGATGTATGGACCTTGCGTTACCCATGAACTTTGGATATTCGGTACATTATCAAGATAAAGCCTTGCAACTGCGAGTAAACGCAGGTAACGGTTTGAAGATGGTTTTTCCATATTTGGAATAAGTTTTAAAAGTTCAGTATTTTTACCCTGAAAACTCCACATAATAAATGCACGGAAACCACCTGTCTCATCTTGAAGATCACGAATCATATCAAAGTGCTCAAGTATCTGTTCATCAGTTTCAACTGTTCCATACATCATAGTAGCTGTAGACATTATGTCAAGTTTATGTGCTTCACGGTGTACATTTGCCCAAACTTTTGCATCTATCTTCTTTGGTGCGATAATATCACGTACATCATCATTAAGTATCTCAGCACCTGCACCAGGAATGGAAGCCAAACCTTTTACCTTCAGGCGTGATAAAACTTCTTGTATAGTTATACGAGAAACTTTTGCGATAAAATCAAGCTCAATTGAGCTAAATCCATGAATGGTAATGCTAGGATATTTTGTATGAATATGCTCTACTAAATCCTCATACCACGCTATCTTGAGTTTTGGATGAACGCCACCTTGAAAAAGTATCTGTGTTCCACCAATCTCTAAAAGTTCATCTATCTTTTTATCTATCTCATCAAAAGTGAGTACATACGCATCTGCATCTTTTTCATGTCTATAAAAAGCGCAAAATTTACAATCAACCCAACAGATGTTTGTATAGTTAATATTTCTATCTATCACAAAAGTAGTAATACCTTTTGGATGTAACTCTTTTTTACGAGCAGATGCTAATCGTCCGAGTTCTTTTAAGTCAGCATTTTTGATTAAATCTAATGCTTCTTCTTTTGTTAATCTTTTRAACATTGTCCCGCTTTTTTTACAAACATTGCCATAGCTTTGTTRATTTTTTTCATAATTATTTCCATCCTTTATTTCTTGGATTGATAAWTTTTTTCCTGATAAARAGAGTATATASCAGATATATAAACATAAGTAAAACAATGAGYCCACCTATRATTTGCGTACCTGCACCAATATTTAATATTTTATTTAAAATATTCTGATGTTCTTTGTTATCTATCTCTATCTCCGCCATATTTGCTATATGTGTCATAGCACTCACACCTAGATTACCTTCTGGTATATCAATGTGACAAGAGAGACAAACACCACGACGATCTAACTTCGACCTTTGCTCTTTATCAAGTGCTTGGGAGAGTTTAAAGTGATGTCCYACTGTCATAACCTGMGTWCCATTTTCATCTACAAACTGTGAATAATCATACTTWAGATTTGGAATYCCTGGTATCTGCTCATCCGTTTTTCTTGGTAATACTTTTCTATCTGCACTCATAAGGTCCACGATAGTTGTTGTAGTCCAATCAGCGCTACTACCAATACCAAGTCCTAAAGCTTTGTCTGAGACATGACAAGACTCACAATTTCGTGACTCTTTAGAAATTGTATGAGGCTGAACAGGTGACATATCTAGAGTATTTTGTCCCTCTTCACCTGCGCCCTCAGCATTTTTGACTTTATATATATGGTTTTGCAGTAGTGCCTTACCATCTTCACCTATAACCGTAATAGTTGTCTGACATCCTGGTATAACAGGAGTAATACGACCTTCTCCATTTTGTGCTAAAGCTGGATCTTCCCAACGAAGAAATGAACGTGTTTCAGTAACTTTACCTGGAACAAGGTACTTTTTCAGATCTCGCATACCACCAGTTGTACCATGAATATCTTGATCATGTGAAGCTTTAAGATAATCCACATTGGATTTACCACCGCTATAATCAATTTTAACATGACAACCATAACACTGAGGTGCCCAAGTTGCATGACAAGTATAACACTCTAACTCTTCTGTATGTGCAGTCACTACGTCCATAGCTATCAGTGCAGCTTTAGAGAGACGTTTTTCCTCTTTTAAAAGTTTTAATGGTTTTAGCTCTATATCTTTTCCTGAAGCCAGGTGCATTATGATTTTATTGCCCTTTTTTACAGCTTTTGGAAGTGGATTTCCACGTGCGGTTAGAATATAACCATCACCTTTATCAGCAGGTACATAACCTTGCTTAAGATACTCAGCTAAATCTTGAGTAACACCACGAGCCTTACCTTCTTTTCTCTCTTTGCTAAACTCATCAGAGTAACCAATAGGCAATTCCCATGGATATGCCTTCGTCGTTCCATGACAATCTTGACACTCTATCTCAACTGCTGCTAAATTTGCTCCACCTAAGAAACCATCACCATGCAGATCATTTGAAGTGTGACAATCTTGACACAACATTCCTTTTTGATAGTGAATATCCTCTTGCATATGTAAGTAGCGTTTAGTATGAAGTTTTGGTTGTCCATTACCCTCAGCATCAAAAGTTGCATTATATGAAGTCTCCATAAGTCCTTGGTAAGAGACACCTATTCGTTTACCACGGTTATGACAAGTTGAACATGTCTCAACTGGAACACCAGAGTATTTTACATCATGAATATTTACTTTTACTTTACGAGAAGATTGTATTTGATGTGAGAGCATATGACCTGGAGATTTTTTATCTATAGAGTTATCATTACCCTCATAAAAGCCTTCGTTTGAGTAAGGCACATGGCACGACGCACACCCTATTCCTCTAAAGTCACCGCGTTTTGAGCGACCTTTACTTCCGGTATGACAACGCAGGCACTCTTGACGTAGATAAGTGTAAACAGCCAAAGATGGATCAGCTGTTACCTCTTTCACACTTGGTGCATCTGGGAGTTCTTGCATCTGCTCAGGAAAAGCTTGTGGTTCCATTTTTGCAAGTTTTTGCATATACTCTCTATAGGTGGCAGTCCCTGAACGAGACATCGGATCACGAGGGTTATGTGTTTTATAGTTGCCGTTTATATGTTTGTAACCCTCTTTTGCGCCAAAAGACCACATCGCCCCTTGGATTTTTCCCTGTTCTGTCATCATAAGAGAGTTCATTTGGTTTGCAACTTGTACAGGATGACAAACACCACAAGTGTTTTCATTTATCCAAGACGAAGCAGGCACAGGATAGTACTCTTTTGGACCTTTATGGCTTAAAAAGTAGTCTATAGTACCCTTATGCGCCTTACTCTTATGTTTTGTCGCGGGATTCCCTCCGTGACAAATAATACAACTATTTTCAGCATAACCAGCCTCTTGTGCCCTATGTGCAATGGCTATACTCATCTCTGAGCTTTCCTCACGGATATGTTCAATACCGCTATGACAAGTTAGGCAGTTATTTACTTTCGTATAGTCAATTCCAGCAAAAAGTGAAACTGAAAATAAAAGTGCCAAAAATAGTAATTTACTCATTTTGTTTACTTAGCTTTACTTATCTTTACTTATAGCATCTAAAACACCATTAATAAATTTTGGAGACTGTTCTGTTCCAAAAGCTTTAGTAATCTCAACTGCTTCATTTATAACTACCGCAGAATCCAGTTCACCAAAAAGTATTTCATATGCTGCTAAACGCAGAGTTGCACGTTCAATACTTCCAAGTCTCTCAAAATCCCAATCCTTAAGATGGGCAATAATTTCTTTATCGCAAGCTTCAAGATTACTCATAACACCATCATATAAATCAAGTGCAAAGTCTTTTTGTTTGTTACGAATCTTTTTTTCTTCAAGTATTTCTTCTGTATGTTCAGCTGTGTTACCATTTCCTAAATCAAATGCATATAAAAGACTTACAACAGCCATACGAGCGTGATGACGAGTTGCCATTATAGTGCCTCATATAGGTCAAGCATCTCGATAACCGTAGTCATCGCTTCAAAACCTTTGTTTCCAGCTTTTGTACCAGCACGTTCTATTGCTTGCTCGATAGTATCTGTTGTCAGCAATCCAAAACTCACTGGTTTTTGGTACTTTAAACTCATAGTAGCGATACCTTTTGTTGCTTCAGCTGAGATATAGTCAAAGTGAGGAGTTGCCCCACGGATAACTGCGCCCAAAGTACATACTGCGTCATACTTTCCAGATGATAATAGTTGATCAACTATCATAGGAAGTTCAAATGCACCGGGAACGATAACTTGAGTAATATCTTCCTCATTTCCACCGTGACGGTCAAATGCATCTGTTGCACCCTCCACTAGTCTATCAACTATAAAGTGGTTCCAACGTGTGCTTACTATCGCTATCTTTTTTCCATTAAGTACTCTTAATTTACCTTCAATTAACTTCATTCTTATATCTCCTGTATCAATTTTATTTTTTGTATCAATTTATCTAAGTCTTCTAACTTTAACATATTTGGTCCATCGCTCAAAGCAACACTAGGATCAAAATGAGTTTCAAAAAAGAAACCATCCACACCAATAGCAGCGGCAGCTTTTGCCAAATGCGGAACCATCGAACTGTCTCCACCTGTTTTACCATCTTGTGCAGTTGGCATCTGAACAGAGTGTGTCGCATCAAAGATAACGGGTGCAAACTCTCGCATGATGACAAGGTTTCTCATGTCGACGACCATATTTCCATAACCAAAACTATTTCCGCGTTCACAGAGGTAAACGCCATGTTTGGCTGCGTTTTCATATGTCGGCTCCGAACATCCACGAGTTTGAAGTATCTTTAAAAGTGGATATTTCATCGCATCTGCTGAGAGAAATTGTCCTTTTTTAATGTTTACTTCACACTTTGTCTTCGCACATGCAACAAGTAAATCTGTTTGGCGACACAAAAATGCAGGGATTTGCAACATATCTACAACCTCTGCCACTTGTTCAACTTGAATAGACTCATGAACATCAGTTACTATTTTGTAACCAAAGTCATCTTTTACTTTTTGAAGTATACGAAGACCTTCGTCTATACCAAGTCCACGAAAAGACTCTAGTGATGTACGATTTGCTTTGTCAAAACTCGACTTAAAGTAAAAGTCTATTGTTTCATCTTTATGATATTTTTCTAATGCTTTTGCAATCTTGAAGATATTTTCTTCACTCTCGATTACACAAGGTCCTGCTAAAAGTTTCATCTTTTCTTCTTAAGTTAGAATTTTATTTAAGATATTATATCTTATTTTGCTTTTGCTACCATTATGCCGGATAATATGATCAAAACTATACCAAATGTTGTAGGTAAAGAAGGAAGATTATCTCCAAGTAAAACTCCTACTATAATTGCAAAAAATATATTTGAGTAACTTACAGCTCCAACGATTCCTGCCTTTGTTTCACCATATGCTTTTGTCATTAAAAGTTGTGAAATTGTTGCAAAAATTCCCATACTCAAGAGATAAAACCAGATGATTCCTTGGGGCATAACAAATTCACTAAATATAAAGTCAAGCTCATTGCCTTCAATGTATGGAGAGACTATAAAAAGAATTAATGGTCCTAATGTACCTGTCAACATGAAGGAAAGAACAATTGCACGAGTGTCATAGTAGGACTTTAACTCTCTAACAGAAGTGTATGCAAGAGCTGCTCCAACACCACTAAAAATACCAAGCAGGTCATACTTGGAAAATCCTAAATCACTCGGCTGCGTTATAACAAGGATACCAATAAAGCCAACAAAGATTGCTAGCCACCCTTTAAAACTCAACTTCTCATGTAAAAATAAAAATGCAAATATTGCCGTAAATATTGGTGAAGTTTTTGAGTAGGTCATAGCATCTCCAAGGGAAATATGCGCTATATTATAAAAGAATGCCAACAGAGCTATAAAGCCTATAAAGCCACGAAAAAACAGTAAGTAAGGCTTACCGCCCTTATGTGTCATAGGTTTTTTTAAAATCGCTACTCCAACTATAATAACACCTGCTAAGTTTCTAAAAAACACTACCTCTAGTGAAGGTATACTTGGACTTGCTAGTTTTGCAAAAGCACCCATTATCGCAAAGGTAAAAGAAGCAATAAGCATATACTTCACACCTGTGTTTAGATTTTTAAGGTAACTACGACTCGGCATTTAGTGCCTCCCTGCATTGAACTGTTGGTTCTTAATATCGCAATTATACCCATCTATTAACTTCTCTACTTTATAATTAAGTCAAATTAACAAAGGAAATATATGTTAAACCTCATTATTTTAGCCGTAGTTGGTTATGTATTTTATACGATATTTAAAAGTTACGGTAAGTATGAAGCTTACTCACAAAAAGCTTTTAAAGACTTCTCTGTCTCACATGAATCACTCAAGAACAGTGAGCTAGGTCTTTTTGTAGCACTTGTAGCGAAAGTTGCTAAGGCTGATGGAAAAGTTGACGCACTTGAAGCACAACTCATAGGAATTATGTTTGATGATATATCTGCTATTTTTCCAGAACCTGAGAAAACAAAACAGATACTCAAAGAGATCTTTAATGAAGAAAAACAACGAATAGATGATACACAAGAAGTAGCACAACTATTTGCAACTGCTATTAGAAGTGACAGAGCAAAACAGCAACAATTTATGGGGTTTTTAATCCAACTTGCCTTTATTGACAGAGAAGTAAGTGAGAGTGAAGAAGAACTTTTACAGATTATTGCAGAAGCTTTAGAGTTTGATCCAAATGCTTATCATGCTATTTTTGATCAGTTTGAACAGATGATGAAAAATGTATCTCCAAAAGCCAATATTGAAGATGCTTATAAAGTCTTAGGCGTAAATAAAGATGATGATATGAAAACTATCAAAAAAGCTTATAAAAAGCTAGTGAGACAGTATCACCCTGACATTATCGCTTCTCAAGGTAAAGATGAAGCATATATGAAAGAAGCAACTGCTAAAACTCAGGAGATAAACCAAGCATACGAGATGATAGAAGCATCTAGAAAATAGTCTGTATCTCATCTTTTAAAATTAATTTAACCTGAAGTATATTTAAGATAAAATATTTTAAATATAAAACAAGGGTTGGAAAAATATGCATGAGTATGTACTAAAAGATGACGACTTCTTAGTTTCTCAAACAGATGAAAAGGGAAAAATTATTTTTGCAAATGATGACTTTTGTAAAATTGCCGGGTACACCCTTGAAGAACTTGTTGGTCAACCACATAATATTATAAGGCATAAAGATATGCCACGGGAAGCTTTTCAAGWCTTATGGTCAACCGTTCAAAAAAATAAAATTTGGACGGGTTATGTAAAGAATGCTATTAAAAATGGTGGGCACTACTGGGTTTTTGCTATTGTTTTCCCAAAAACAGATCCTTTCACTCAAAAAAAAACCTATATCTCATGCCGTCGAAAACCCTCAAATATAGAAGTTGAAGATGCACAAAAAACATATAGYACATTAAGATAACTRACTATGAACAMACTTAATAAAAACATTATTTTATCATTCAGTTTTTTGAGTATATTCGCTACTATATTCTTGACTACTTCAACTACAATTTTAGCTKTCGTTGCTATTCTTTCTTTTGTYCCTCTCTTTATTTTTAACACAAGACCTACTACTTTATTAAGTAAAAAAATKCTACGAGARCTTCAAGAACTTATGRAGTTTAAACGYAATAAAGTAGAACTAAATTTAGATACAGACTGTGAGCTTGAGAAATCACTCAATACTCTCATCACAAAATATCAAGATAATATAYTGGATGATACTCTTGTAGCAGGAGAAATGGTTTTACTCTCAGACAAGGTCTCAAAAGGCCACTACTCATGTCGGGTAAATGCCGATACAAAAACACCTTATGTCCATGYACTTAGAAATACTATTAACCATATGATGGATTCATCAGAAGCAAACATAGACAATGCAATTGCTACACTTCAAAATTTYTCAAATGGATTTTTTGATGCAAGAAGTAATGTAAATGTTGAAGCAAAAATGGCAGAACTTTTAAACAACATTAACTYTCTTGGAGAATCTCTACAGAGTCTGGAAAAAGAAAATAATGATTCRMATCAGACTATAACTCAAACYACTCAAAAGCTAAATGACACTATTACAAATATGACTAACAGTACAATTGCAGAGCTTCAAGTAATGATTCAGTCAACTGTTGRGCGTATACAGRATGTTTCTCATAAAGAGAATGAAATGGTTRATAATCTTCAAACACTCGTAGCTAATGCAAATGAAACAAAAGAGATACTTTCAACAATTGGTGATATYGCAGATCAAACAAATCTACTTGCTTTAAATGCAGCTATAGAAGCAGCTCGTGCRGGAGAACATGGTCGTGGGTTTGCAGTTGTCGCAGATGAAGTACGTAAACTTGCAGAACGCACRCAGCATAGTCTWTCTGAGACATCGGCTACAACAAATGTACTCATTCAATCTATCTCAGATACTTCTGAATCACTCAATACCAATGCTAGCGAAGTAAACAGTATCAGTAAGGACATCAATAACATTAGTGAAAAAATGGATGAGATTATCGATACATTAAACTCTTTAACTTAAGAGACATAATCCTTTTCCCAAAAAAATTCTATCCAATTTTTTGCCTCATTAATCCAAAAGTGAGGTTCGTATAAAGAAGTTTTTTTATAAAAAAGTGTYGCAGATTGAAATTCTATACCTTTAAAGTTAGTCTCCAAGTAGTGCATAACTGCCTTGAGTGTTTCTCCRCTATCTGCTATATCATCAAGTACTAAAACTYTTGTTTTATCCCCAAAATCACAGCTAGCAAAAAGTGTAATCTCTTCTCTCTTTATTTGTCCATCATATAACTCTGTTCTTATGCTCTGAACATCCCGTAGATTTAGACCCTCCGCCATACAGTGGGCTAAAGTTAAACCCCCTCTTGCAATTGCCACTATTGATTGAGGCTCAAATACTCTACTCTTTTGTATGAGTTTTTTTGTATCATCTCTAAATGTTTCATATGAGTAGTACTGCTTCAAAATATTCCTTGTTGTTAGATTTAATTTTTCATAATAATATAATCTAAAGATTTATACTAGTATACTTGACTTTAAAATATWTAACAAGGATNYHADGNNATGATAAAMAWRGTTTCAMARATWACAGCWCTYRSTYTAGYWRTAGCTTTTAGTGCATGTTCAGAYAAAGAASYWSARCCNAAGAAAAMACCNNTATGTWGCMACWTTTGAGTGTAAASWAGAAAATGTTTTAGCTCCAAGATGGACTTGTATCCCTGMGATAGATGGTTTTTATKCTGGTGTTGGRATCGCTAACAAAAGTGCTGCAGGAATGGCACATATGCGTAAAGTAGCACAGATGAATGGTCGTTCTGACTTAACGCAACAAATAGCAACACAGGTAAAAGACAAGATGCAAGGTTTTACGCAAACTACGGGTAATGGACAGAGTGAAACTGTAGATGCAGTTACAAAAGCTGTTACAGATCAATCAGCTAATGTTAAACTCTCAAACTCTAAAGCGGTTGACATGTGGAGTGCTCCATCAGGTACACTTTATGTACTTATGACTGTTCCAGCAGCTGATGTAAATAAAATCGTTAAAAATGCTGCAAAATCAAGTTTTAACAATGATAATGCAAAATGGCAAGATTTTAAGTCTACTCAAGCTTTTGATGCTTTAAACAAAGAGTTTCCAACTAACTAATTTCTTTACTCCCTTTTACTAAGGGAGTAAGTTCTTCTTTACAACTCCTCCTAACTATTTTTTAGCTATAATCACGAAAATATAAACAACTCTTCATAAGTAAGGCTCATTAATGAAAAAAATCGCCATCGTTGGTCGTCCAAATGTCGGAAAAAGTTCTCTTTTTAATCGTTTAGTAAAAAATCGTGATGCGATTACTTCAGAACAAGCTGGTACAACTCGTGATGTTAAACGCCGTCATTTTGTTGTTAATAACAAAGAAGCACTACTTCTTGATACTGGTGGACTAGATAAAGGTTGTGAACTTTTTGACAAGATAAAAGAGATGTCTCTTAAAGCTGCATATGCCGCTGACATTATTCTTTATATGGTTGATGGAAAAAGCATACCTGAAGACGAAGATAAGAAGTTTTTTTATGAACTTCAAGCTATGGGTAAAGATATGGCTCTAGTTGTTAACAAAATTGATAATGACAAGATGAAAGAAAAACTTTGGGATTTTTACGAGTTTGGAACTGGTGATATTTTTGGTATAAGTGTTGCACATAACCGTAACACAGTTGAACTACTTGACTGGATTGCTGATAAAATACCTGAAGAAGACACTATCAAAGAAGAAGAAGAAGAAGACGTAGTTGAAGTCGTCAGAGAAGAAATATCTGAGATCGATGATGAAGAGTTCTTCAAAAATACTCACGATGAGGACGATGATGGTTTTACTTACTGGGATGAAGATGAAATGGATGGTATCATTAAAGATGATTCTATTTTTGGAAACAATGACCGCATAAAAGATTTTAATGAGGAAGATGTCAACCACATCAAAATAGCTATCATTGGTCGTACAAATGTTGGTAAGTCTTCACTTCTTAATGCCCTTCTTGGTGAAGAACGCTGCGTAGTTAGTTCTGTTGCTGGAACTACTATTGACCCTATAGATGAAACAGTTCAGTATAAAGATAAGCAGATTACTTTTGTAGATACAGCGGGACTCAGACGTCGTGGAAAAATTCTCGGTATTGAGAAGTATGCACTTATGCGTACAACCGAAATGCTTGAAAACTCAAATATGGCACTTGTTGTTTTAGATGCAAGTGAGCCATTTTTAGATCTTGATGAAAAGATAGCTGGACTTGTTGATAGTAACCGTTTAGCTTGTATCATCGTTTTAAATAAGTGGGATATCTCTAAACGTGAAGATCATGATAAAATCATCAAAGAGATTCGTGATAGATTTAAGTTTTTAGCATATGCTCCAATTTTAACTCTTTCTGCATTAACACACCAGCGTGTTGATAAACTTCACGATATGATTTTAGAGATAAACGAGAACTACTCTCAGAGAATTTCTACAAGTAAGGTAAATGAAGTAATCGAGAGAGCTCTTCGTCGCCATACACTTCCAAGTGTAAGTGGTCAGGTTATCCGTATTTACTATGCAACACAGTATGAAACTCGACCACCAAAAATAGCAATCGTTATGAATAAACCAAGTGGACTTCACTTTACTTATAGACGCTACTTAACAAACAAAATGCGAGAAGCCTTTAACTTTACAGGAACACCACTTCTATTTAAAGCTAAAAAGCGTGGAGAGAAATAAAAGGAACTTTATTCCTTTTATCCCCTATACTAGAAGGGTTTAAAGACTACCATTGCAACTATCAGCATCATTAAGACAGTTGGTACCTCGTTATACATTCTAAAAAACTTTCCACTTTTTTGACACTCATCTTTTTCTAACTGTTTTCTATAAAAGTTCATTGAGAAAAAATAGACTAGTAAAATAGCAACAAAAAGAAGCTTGGCATGCAACCATGTGTTTCCAGCAAAACCAATCTCATAAATAAGATATCCGCCACTAAGCAACGTTGTCCACATTGCAGGAACACCAATATACTTAAAAAGTTTATACTCTTGAATTTTGACTACTTTCACAAAGCCCTCATTCTCTTTATGTTCGGTATGGTAAATAAAAAGCCTTGGTAAGTAAAAAAGTACTGAGAACCAAGAGATAAAAGAGATTACATGAAACCATAAGACCCATTCATACATCAGCTATTCCTTAAAAGTTTTTTTCTAAATAGACAGTGTTATAATTTGAACCACCAGATTCTACACCATTGATAAGTCCAAAAATACCTGAACGATGCTTGAGCGACCAACCAATATATGTATTGTGCAGAGGTTTATACCTTACTAACCTTCCTAAATCAAAATCTGCACTCAGATCAATATAGTTTAAGAAGTAAGAGTTATTACTGTTTGCAGCTGATGCTTCTTCTTGTTCTATAAAAAGAAAACCACTTGTATATGAACCACCCTCACCAAAACCAAAACGAACTCTATTATCCCAAAAGTCTAAGTTATAGTAGGCTTTTACATAAACTGTTGCCTCATATACATCACTACCAGTTCCCTTCTCATCAAAGTATGAAAGTCCACCTTTCAGATAAATATCTAGAGGCCAATCAAAGAGAGACTCTTTTAGGAGATAACCACCATCAAAAGCTAAAACACTTAAATCTTTTTCATGGTTATTACTATAAAAATCGCCTAATATAATAGCACCAAGTGTGCTATTTGATGCTTTTCCATATGCTACTCTAAATGAGTATTCATCTGCTGCAATTAAATTGAGTGTTAAAAGAAGAAGTAAAACTATTTTCAAATATTTTCCTTAAAAGTTTTTTTCTATATATATACAGTTGTAGTTTGAACCACCATCACGTACACCATTATAAACACCGTGAAAACCTGAACGATGTTTAATAAGATAACCTAAGTGGTAATGTTCCATACTCTTTACACGAATGAGTTTGCCAAGATCAAAGTCTAAGGTTATTTCCATATAGTTTAAAAAGTTAGACTGATTATCACCTTCTACTCTTGCTTCCTCAGCTTCTACATAAGGAACACGTCCTGCATATGAGAAACCTTCTGCAATACCTAGACGAAATTGATTTCCAAAAGCATTAAGTTTATAAATGAGTTTAATATAAAGTGTCAGTTCTAAAAAATCTGCTTGGTGTCCATTTTCATCAAAGTAACTCATACCCGTTTTTGCATAAATATCAAAAGGCCAATCAAAGATGTTTTCTGCAAGTTTATACCCAATATCTACACCGTAAACATTAGTACCGTATGGACTAGTATTTAAACCTGTGAATGTGTAAAGTTGGTCAAAATCACTTGCAGAGGAAGCTCCACCAAAGATACGTACAGAATAATCATTTTCTTTTATCTCTTGGGCATATGACGTACTCGCTAATAATAACAAAAGTGTAAGGATAAATTTCAAGTGAATTGCCTTTATGGGAGAGGGTTATATGCCCGTAAATGGACATATAAGATTAAGTTAGGCGTCAAGAGTTTCTAGGTCTTTAACTGAAGTGTTTTTATGGTCTACGACTTTATCATGAAGTCTACGAAGTGCTTTTGAACCTTTGTCAATAGCTATATCAATCGCAGCATCAAGTACATCATCATGTTGCGTTATTATTACTGGTTGTGCATGAGCAATTTTTATATCAAACTCTACCATTACACCTTTTTTCTCAGCTGCAACAACACAGTTGATACTTGTAATATCTAATGAAAATTTTCTAAATGCTTCAACAGCACCTTCGATATGCGCTTTAGTAGCGTCAGTTAATGTGATGTCTTTTGAACGAATTTGTAAGTTCATCGTAAATCCTTTATAAAGAAGTTTTACTTCTTGTACTATGTATATAGTAACTAAATAAAGCTGAAATAGGTATAATTACGAAAAAAATATAGGAATTTTATTTTATGAGAGTATTAACTGGGATTCAATCATCAGGTGACTTACACATCGGGAATTATTTTGGTTCTATAAAACAGATGGTAGAGGCACAACAAAAAGAGGACACTTTTACTTTTATCGCGAACTATCATGCGATGACAAGTGTAAATGATGGAGCGAGGCTTGCAGAGCTTACTATGCAGTCTGCTACAGACTTTTTAGCACTAGGCATAGACCCASAGAAAAATACTTTTTGGGTACAGTCAGATGTTAAAGAGGTTCTTGAACTTTACTGGTTTTTATCTTCATATACTCCTATGGGTCTACTTGAACGTGCTCACAGTTATAAGGATAAAATAGCCAAAGGGATTAAAGCGAATCATTCACTCTTCTCTTACCCCGTTTTAATGGCTGCTGATATACTCCTTTACTCTCCTGATGTCATTCCTGTTGGAAAAGACCAAATCCAACATGTTGAGATTGCAAGAGATATCGCAATAAAATTCAATAATCAGTATGGTGACATTTTTACTATTCCTAACTTTCGTGTAGAAGAAACTGTACAGACTGTTCCTGGAACTGATGGACAAAAAATGTCTAAATCTTATAAAAACACTGTAAATATTTTTGGTGAAGAGAAAAAACAACTAAAAACTATCAAAAAAATAGTAACAGAGCAAGTAGCACTAGAAGACCCTAAAGAATTTGAAGGCTGTAATGTTTACAATATGGCAAAACTTTTTCTAGAAGGTGAGGAACTTATCGACTTGCAAAACAGATACAAAGCCGGTGGTCAAGGTCATGGTCACTTTAAAATCTATCTTGCAGAGGTAATGTGGGAATACTTTAGAGAGTTTAGAGAAAAACGCGAGTACTATGCTAACAATCAACTAGAAGTAAGAGAGATATTAGCAATGGGTGCAGACAAAGCAAGAGCAAAAGCTGCCCCTATGATGGAGAAGATACGAACAGTTACAGGAATACACTACTAAAATAGCTTTAAGAAAGTTTCGGATATACTCTTGACTTATTTTAACACACAAGGAAGGACTATGCGTTTACTTTTAATCTTAGGACTTTTGCTGTTTAATTTACAAGCAAAATCACTCTTTAAAAATGACTTACAAAGAGAGAGTAGCATCTATATCGACAACTTAAAAAATTTACTACTCTCTACTCAGAAAACAAGAGGATTTACTAACTCATACCTACATGGCAATACTGCTTCACTACTCCTTATCTATGGAAATAGAAGTGATATGAAAAAGGCTATTGGCAAGATGGAGTCAACTTCATTAGCATCAGATCCAGTTATCAATACAAGAGCTTCTAGCATCTCTAAGTCTCTTATAAAACTTAATAATGTCGCTCTCAAACAAGATGCGAAAAAGAGTTTTAGTGACTATACAGAACAGGTTGAGCAAATTTTGATGCTTGCACAGACAGTAAACCAAAGAAACGCAAAAAAACTGAATCCTTTTGCTAGAAAAGACTCTTCTGTTATGATGGAAACTATRCTTCCTTTAACAGAGCATGTAGGACAATTAAGAGGTTTTGGTGCGGGACTAGCTGCTTTAGGAAAGATAACAAAGAGTGACRTTGAAAAGATCTATYTCCTWACRCAACAGGTCATTKCAACGAATRAGTCACTTCAAAAACAGATGACTACTCTTCGCGCTTCATACTCCTCTAAGTTACCAAATACTATTTCTAATGAACTTGATACTATCAATAGATTAGTACAAGACTACACATCACTCGCGAGTAGAAAGTTACTGAAATCACCYAAGAGTGTAGACTCTRATATCTATTTTGATAAGGGRTCTGAASTGATTTCTGCTATCATTAAAGYATATCATAGTTTAAATRGAGCTATTGAAGAGGACTCAAAAGGTTGGTTCTAGAGTTATTSTAACAATAACTCTAGGCTCTTTGTTTATCWAGCCARACCATMAGCCCTTTTTGAGCATGAAGTCTRTTTTCTGCCTCATTAAAAATGATTTCAGAGTGAAGTTCCATAATCTCAGCTGAGACTTCTTGTCCTCTATATGCAGGAAGACAGTGAAGGAACTTTGCAGTTTTTCTAGCTARACACATCTTTAGACTATCTATCATATAACCATCAAAAGCTTTTACTCTCTCTTCTTTTTCGTCTTCTTGTCCCATAGAGGCCCAAGTATCAGTAGTTACAATAGTRGCATTTTTAATGGCCTCTTTAGGGTCATTCATAACTGTTATTTTAGCACCACTTAGTTTTGCCATCTTGAATGCTTCTTCTAAAACACTACTATCAACTTCATAACCTTTTGGAGTCGCTATACGAAGTGAAAAGCCCATTTTTGCAGCTAGAAACATCCATGAATGTGTCATGTTATTTCCATCACCAACATAAGCTACTACTGCTTTTTCGTTGATGCCATACTCAAGCATAGTTAAGTAATCCGCTAAGAGTTGTACAGGGTGATAGGAGTCTGTTAGACCGTTGATAACGGGTACTTTAGAGTTTGCAGCAAACTCTTCTATCATACTATGCTCGAAAGTCCGTATCATTACCATATCGCACATACTACTGATAACTTTTGCAGTATCTGCTATAGGCTCACCACGACCGAGGTGAATGTCACGATTACTTAAAAACAGTGCATGACCACCAAGCTGAAACATACCAGTCTCAAAACTTACACGAGTTCTTGTAGAACTCTTCTCAAAAATCATCGCTAGTGTCTGATTCTCAAGTTGTTTTTTGTAAATGCCAGCTCTTAAATCTTTTTTTATATCAACAGCGATGTCAATAATTTCTAAAATTTCTTCTTTTGTAAAATCTTTTAGTGTTAAAAAATGTCTCAATTTTTCTTCCTAATATTTTTGTTTAATAGATATTCTATAATAGTTTTCTTTAATTTAACTATTATTTTGATGTATTTAACATCTTTGCAACTTCTTTAGCATGRTARGAGATRATWATATTTGCRCCWGCWCGCTTAAAGGCAATCATTGTTTCCATCACAACTCTATCATAGTCTATTAAGTTGTTAAGRCCAGCATGCTTTARCATCGCATACTCTCCACTAACATTATAAACAGCCATAGGTAAAGATGTTGCATCTTTTATCTCTCTCACTAAATCAAGATAAGCAAGTGCTGGYTTAACCATTAAGATATCAGCACCTTGGCATTCATCAGATACAGACTCRGCAATTGCTTCACGGCGATTTGCTGGATCCATCTGGTAAGATGCYCTATCTCCAAAACTCGGACTAGACTCAGCTACATCACGAAATGGTCCATAGTACCCWGAAGAGAATTTTGTTGAGTAAGCCATTATAGGTAAGTTCTCATAACCACCTTTATCAAGTGCCCCTCGTAAAGTYTCTATAATACCATCCATCATTCCACTAGGTGCAATCATATCTGCTCCAGCTTTTGCATGGATAAGTGCTTGTTCACCAGAAATCTCTAGAGTTGCATCGTTATTTACAGTCTCTTTTTCTTCATCTATAATGCCACAATGRCCATGATCTGTATACTCACAAAAGCAAAGATCAGTTACTACGAACATATCAGGATGAGCCTTTTTAATCGCACGAATTGATGAGGCGATAATACCATGYTCRCAAAGTGCATCACTCCCAATAGAATCTTTAGTATCGGGAATACCAAAAAGGATAATAGAGTAAATTCCAAGTGCTTTGAGTTCATCGCACTCTTTTAAAATCTCATCGATACTCATCTGGTAAACACCAGGCATTGAGGACACTTCTGTTTTTATACCTACTCCACTTCTGATAAATAATGGATATATAAAATCTTCTACATTCACCTGAGTCTCTCTAACGAGYGAGCGAAGATGCTTATTTAAACGAGTTCGRCGAAATCTTTGAAACATTCTAAACCTTTTTTTTGCTATAATTAATTTTAAGAAAATATTTTACCCTTTTAAAGATTAAATTAATGAATATAGAGATATCAGAAGTAGCAAATTTACCCTCACGTTTCGGTGAGTTYCATGTCAAAGCCTTCAAAGAGGSTGAAAAAGAGCAYCTAGTCATTTATGCAAAAAATCTGCAGGAACACCCTATAGTTAGGGTCCATTCAGAATGCTTGACAGGTGATGCCTTGGGTAGCTTAAAGTGTGACTGTCGTGACCAACTAGAGTTTGCACTTAAGCTTATAAATAAAGAGGGTGGTATGGTTATCTACCTTCGTCAAGAGGGACGAAACATTGGTCTTTTAAATAAGATAAATGCATATGCCTTGCAAGACAAAGGACTTAATACGATAGAAGCAAACCATCAGTTAGGCTTTGCCTCTGATGAGAGAACCTATGAAGTTGTAACTTTTATTTTGGACTATTTTAATATTAAAAAAATAAAACTACTCACAAATAATCCAAATAAGGTAAAAGCAATTACCGGAGTTGAGATTCTTGAGCGTATGCCAATAATAATGGCGTCAAATAAGTTTAATGAAGATTATTTAGACACTAAACGCGATGAAATGGGACACCTATTTTAAAGAAGAGGAGTAATTCATACTAATTGATATAGAAAATGACGATATAAAAACAGCACTGAAGAAACTCAAAGCAAGAGAAAACATTCTCCATAAATTAGAAACTATTTCTAGGGTCGGTAGTTGGGAAGTTGATTTAAAAACACAAAAATCAACTTGGTCAGATATGAGTTATGAAATCTATGGAATAGCTAAAGGGACTCCTGTAAACCTTGAACTGTTTTTTTCTGTGCTCTTACCAGAGTACAAAAAAAATGCGCAAACACGATTCCAAAATGCTATACAGAGTGGCGAACCTATCAGCTACCAATGTCAAGTAATACATTCAAGTGGTAAATGTATTGATGTGTTAGTAAGTGGACAAGTCCTATACGATGAAGATTTAAAACCCTCTAAACTTTTAGGAACAACACAAGACATTAGTGAGCAGGTAGCTACTAAAGCACATGCTAAAGAGTTATCACAAGTCATGCAGCACTCATCAAATGAAATATATATAGTATCACTTGAGACACTTAAGTATCTTTATGTAAATCAAGGTGCTTGTGATGCACTTGGATACAATGAATCGCAATTACTTAATATGCATGTAAAAGATGTAAACCCTTACCTTAAAGATAAAGAGATTCTCAAACTACTTTCTTTTTTAGAACAGCAAAACTACATACTTAAAAGAACCGTACATAAACGTAAAGATGGTAGCACTTACCATGTGCAATCTTATCTTCATACAATCACCTATCAAAATGCATCAGCCTATGTTATTTTTGATACAGACATCTCACAAACTATAGAACTTGAACTCCAGTATAAAAAACAAGCTAAAGTCTTAGAGTATATTCACGATTCAGTAGTCTCAACAGATAAAGATGGACTTATAACAAACTGGAACAAGGGAAGTGCAACTCTCTTTGGTTATACAGAAGCTGACATTATCGGTAAAAGTATCRTTACTATATATGATACAGATAACAAGTATACCTTCGAAGAACTCTTTTGTCTCCTTAATAAKCAAGGYAGTTTAGAAATAGAAGCTTACATGCRAAAGAAAAATGCTCTGAGRATAATTTGTGATATTTYACTCAGTGTTTCAAGAGAYGAGWACAACAATRTAGATGGATATATAGGTTATCTTCAAGATATAACAGCACAAAAGAARACAGAAGARTTACTCAAACAACAGACAGAACTTTTAAAAAAACAGGCACACTATGATACATTAACAGRYYTACCAAATAGARCACTTTTTAAAGATAGRCTCTCCCAAGCCATTATATCTTCAAAACGAAACCATWCTAAATTTGCCYTATTCTTTATTGACCTAGACCAATTTAAACAGATAAATGACTCTCTTGGTCATCATATAGGCGATGAAGTACTTATCGAAGCTGCAAAAAGATTACATTCGGTTATTCGKGAAGAAGATACATTAGCAAGRCTTGGTGGTGATGAATTTACTATTATCTTAAAAGATTTRCWAAGTATGCAAAGCACTTCCATCGTAGCAAMAAAGATTGTWGAKATTATGAAAGAACCTATACAAATTCGTACACATAACCTTTATGTGACTGCAAGTATAGGAATAAGTRTCTACCCCGAAGATGCCATTACAGATRCAAACCTCATAAAATTTGCTGATGTCGCTATGTATAAAGCTAAAGATGCWGGAAGAAACAACTTYCAGTTTTACTCCRCAGATATGACTTCACAAGCAKTTGAACGTGTTGTKYTAGAGTCAAGTYTWCGYYTAGCTATAAAAGAAGAACAGTTTCTAGTCCACTAYCAGCCACAGTTTAACACAAAAACTAATAAAATTATTGGTATGGAAGCACTTGTTAGATGGAATCATCCAACAAAAGGAGTCATGCCACCACTMAACTTTATYCCCCTTGCAGAAGAAACTGGTTTAATCATAGAAATTGATAAACTTGTTATGAACATTGCRATGAAGCAATTTGCACTTTGGTATGCACAAGGMTTTAACCCTGGGGTTCTTTCTTTAAACCTTGCAATGAGACAATTAAATGAAGAGAACTTTTTAACTTACTTRCTAGMGACCATGMAAACCATAGGTTTTAAAACAGAATGGTTAGAGTTAGAAGTAACAGAAGGGCAAGTGATGAAGAATCCAGAATCTTCTATACTCAAGTTAAATCAAATTCATGATTTAGGAATTGAAATAGCTATAGATGATTTTGGTACAGGTTACTCTTCTCTCTCTTATCTCAAAAAATTACCACTAGATAAACTCAAAATCGACCGTGCTTTTGTAAAAGACATACCTGAGGATGAGGATGATATGGCTATCACAAAAGCAATTATTGCACTTGGGAACAGTTTAAACTTAAAACTAATTGCAGAAGGCGTTGAGACACAAGAACAAAAAGACTTTTTAATACAAAATGGTTGTCAACTGATACAAGGCTATTTCTACTCTCCTCCACTYCCTGTRGAAGAAGTCGAAAAACTTTTAGTATACTCTAAGTAAACTTACTTGTCTGAAGTGCACTAACTCTACGAATAGCCGCGTCAGCTGCTTTTATAAGTTCCCCTGTATCTTCTTGGAGTTCACTATAGTAAAGTTTTGCCTTATCCATTTTCATGCTMGTAGACTCACTTGATCCTAATAGTTAACTAAAAAAACCTTTTTGCTCATCTTCTAAAAACATCTTATAAATATTCGCATAACTATGGTGCCATGCTTTATGGCATTTATCTAAACGTTCAAAAAACTGCATTCCAAGAATCTCTTTTATCACTTTTTCATGTGAATGGAACCAAATACCATATTTACAATCCATTTTTTCAAGTGCAGTTTTGTGTGTTACTTTTTTCCCAGATATTTCAGACTCAATTTTAAGCATTTGATTCATATGCATCTCTTTTGCATTTTCAATGGCATCAATCATCTCTTCTTTTGTCATCTTTTTATCCTTATATTAATCATTTGATTATATTATGGCATAAATTTAATAAAAATACTATATAATATTTTTAAACCTAACAAAAGGATACTATTTTGCAACAACCTATACCAATAAATCATGAAATCAAGCTAAATAATAAAAGATATATTGTCTCTAAGACAGATGCAGGTGGAATAATCGAGTATGGAAATGACTACTTTGTAGAGATATCAGGCTACACAGAAGCTGAACTCATCGGGAAACCTCACTCAATAGTGCGTCACCCTGATATGCCAAAAGTAGTTTTTAAGATGATGTGGGACAGAATAAATCGTGCTCAAAAGATCATGGCAGTTGTAAAGAACTTATCTAAAGATGGAAGCTACTACTGGGTTGTAACAGAATTTGAGCCAAAAGTTGACCCTATCACAAATGAAATTATCTCCCACACTGCATTTAGAAAAGCAGCACCACGAGAAGCCATCGATGCAATGACACCAATATATAAAAAACTCATAGAGATAGAAAAAGATAGTGGTATGGAAGCAAGTGAGAAATATCTTCATGATTTTCTTGAAGAAAACAACACTACTTATGATGATTTTATAAACAATCTTGTGGGGAATAAGGGACTTTTTAAAATGTTTTTTAGTATGATGAAAAAACTATTTTCCTAATGAAAGCATTTTTTAGATAAAATATCTTTTTAAAAGGATATTTTATTGGACTTAAAAACTACACTCATTAATGATGACATCAATTTACCAGAAAACTTTTTTTATAATGTTCAAAAATATAAAGAGCATCTTCATAAATGGAATAAAATCCACAACCTAACAGGTGCTAAAGATAACAATACCCTTGATGAGTTTATCTATGATGCTGTTTTTCCTCTCTCATTTCTACCCGAAGTTTCTACCCTTATGGACATAGGAACTGGTGCTGGTTTTCCAGGAATGATACTAGCGTTTGGACTGCCAAATACACATGTCACTTTAGTAGAACCACTCTCCAAACGTGCCTCTTTTTTACAGTTTATCAAAGCAGATTTAAACCTTAGTAATGTAACTGTTGTTAAAAAAAGAGTTGAGCAGATGGAGCCCAAGACATTTGATATGATAACTTCACGTGCAGTTACTGAAACAAAAATGCTTCTCAAACTCAGTGAAAATTTTTGTGATTCAAATACTAAGTTTCTTTTTTACAAGGGCGAAAAAGTTTTTGACGAAGTAAAAGATGGTGTTCAAAATATGCAACACAAAATTATAGAAACAAAGAATAGACACTATTTATTATTAGGAGAAGAGTTATGATACTAAAAGTACTGCTTGTTATAGGAGTTATAGGCATAGTTTATTTTATGTTTATCAAAAAAAAGCCTTCTGTCACACAAAAAACTACAAATAAAAAAGATGATATTAAAGCAAATGACATGATAGAGTGCTCAACATGTGGTGTTTACACTGAAGTCAACGAATCAATTTTGAGTAATGCCAAGTACTACTGTTCACAAGAGTGTTTGGACAAGGCTTCTTAGATGTTGTTTTTTGGGCATAGGTTTTTAGAGTCTCAGAGTTTTTACCATATAAATTCCATAGAGTCTGTAATAAACACACCACCCTCCTCTTCTCTTTATGTAGAATTTAAAGAAGAAAACTTAGACATCATTGAGCACCTCAACTTAAATGACATTACATATGCTCTGAGTGTTTCTAATATTACAGAACTTATGTATGCTTCTTCTTTAGATGCGGACTTTATCATAGTAGATAAAGAGCTAGCTAAAACTGCACAAAATATTGCAGAATCTTATCTTTTTGATGCAAAAATTCTAGTTTCTACAAGTGAGGAAAGTGATATCGAAGAGTGTGCTTTACTTGGAGTTGATGGTATTTTATTTCCAAACGCCATCATTAAGATAAACTCTTAAGGTAGATGAGAGAGAGCTCTCTTTTTCTTCTGCTAATGCTTCTTTTTAGTGGCTGTTCAACTAGAGGAAAAGGAGCATATAAATATGAACACTCCCTGCTGCAAAAAACAATCCCTGCTAATCCAGAAGAAAAAATATTTACTCCAGATAATAAAACTGCTATCTCTTTAGCACTCTACGAAGAGTATGAAAAATGGAAAGGCACACCTTATAAATATGGGGGAGTAAATAAAAGTGGTGTAGATTGTTCAAGTTTTGTTCAGTCTATGTACTATAATGCACTCAGAGTACAAGTACCAAGAACAACTTCCCTACAAGAAAAGTATGGTGATTTTATCAACAAAAGAGAGCTTCGAGAAGGTGATATGATTATTTTTCATACGGGACAAACTACAATACATTCAGGCATATACATAGAAAAGGGGAAGTTTGCACATGCTTCTAGTAAACATGGCGTAACTATCTCAAATGTCAACAATCCCTACTGGAAACAGAAATATTCACAAAGTAGAAGAGTTATACACTACTAGATAATCTCGCGTTTTATATTTGCTTTGAGTGATGTCAATACTTCATAACTAATAGTATTAGCATATTTGGCTACTTCTCTTGCATCATCAAAAATAAGTAACTCATTCGCATCACTTAAAAAAGAGCTATTATCCATGGAAATTCTTCCTGCTATTTCTATGCCTTGTGGTGTTTTGTAAGTATTTGAATTTGCTCGTAAAAAACCATCCCCATAACCAAAGTCATAGTTGCTTACAACTTCTTTTTTCTCACATACAAAAGTAGCACCATACCCAACACAATCACCTTTGGATATTTTTCTTGAAGATAACTTGTTTGCATAGAGAGCTAAAATAGGTTTTAATCCATCTTCTTTAAAACTTGATGGTAGGTCTAAACATCCATATGCTGCTATACCAACTCTTACCATATCCTCATCAAAATCTTCTTCTCTAAAGAGTGCTGCTGAGTTACACGAGTGAAAACGCAGATCTTTAGGTGCATTTTGTTTTATCTGTAAAAAGTTTGCTTTTTGTCGTTCGTAGTTTCCATTTAACTCATCCGCACAACTATGATGAGTAAAAATAGATTCAAGACATAAACCACTTTTCTTTATTAGTTCTATACTTGTATTTAACTCATCTATGGAAACACCATTCCTATTCATAGCAGTGTTTACTTTTAACTCAACAAAAGTACCTTTTGGAAACTCTTTGATGTTCTGTGCATCGTTAATGGTATATCTTATTTTTTTACTAGGAACTTTTGGAATATCTGCTAAAACTAGTATATATTCAAAAAACTCTTCTATTGTTTTTGCTTCTGCGTTTGAGCGAACAACTGCACGAGTTATGCCATATTCATGCGCTAGTTTTGCCATCTCATAAAGACCATGTCCATAAGCGTTGTCTTTTAAAACTAATGCAATCTTCTCTACGCTTTTTGTTCTCTTTTTAATAATGTCTAGATTATTAAAAAAGTTTGCTTTACTGATAGTTATCTTAGCCATCTGTTGCCATCTGTACTGTTGTATTATTTTCTTGGTTTAAAATAGCTGTTCCACTCATTATAAGGTAAGTGGCACAAGCAAAGCCTAAGGCTATTAAAATTGTTCTTTTTATCTTCTCTTTTATACTCATTCTGAAATTCTATCACAAGAAGGGCTAATACTTAACACTTTTGTAACACTACTTTATTATTATTACTATAATAAAATAAATTAATAAGGTCAAAAAATGACAAGAACTAAAGTTCAGCGTAATAAACCACTAAATGGTTTATTTGAAAAAACTCTTATCCTTTCCTTCCTAACATATGCTTCTCTACATGCAAACGAAGTAAATATTGCAACACTCAATGTAGAGTCTACACTCATAACTGAAGTAGCACAAAATGCACAGACCTCAGCAGATGTTGCACAAGCTTTAAATGACTCAGTTCCTAGTATAGATATCAGCAGACGAAGTGGTATCGCTAACGACATCCTTATCCGTGGTCAAAAACGTGATAATATTTCCGTAGAAGTTGATGGAACAAAGGTATACGGGGCATGTCCAAATAGAATGGATCCACCAGTTTCACATATAGTTGCTAACCAGATAGAAACTATAGAAGTTATTGAGGGCCCTTTTGATGTTGAAACATTTGGAACTATGAGCGGTGGTATTAAAATCACGACAAAACAGCCTACAAAAGAGCTAAAAGGTCAAATTAACCTTGGGGTTGGTTCATTTAACTACAAAAAAGTTGGAGCTACTTTAAGTGGTGGAACTGACGTAATCCGTCTCTCAGTTACACTGTCCACTGAATCAAGTAATCAGTATAAAGATGGTGATGGAAATACTATAGCACAACAAGTAGATAACTATGCAGGAACAAATCCTCTACTCCAAGGGGTAAAATACAAACCAGAGTACAAAGACCTCCAAGCATACAGTAAAAAGAGTGCAATGGTTAAAGCTTTTGTAACAACGGCAAAGAACCAAGAGCTGCGTTTGAGTTATACGGGCAATAGAAGTGATAATATTCTTTATGGAAATTCTAAAATGGATGCTCTTTGGGATGATTCTAATATCTACTCAGTAGCTTACAATATAGACAAGCTAAGTGATACTTATCAAAACCTAAATCTACAGTACTATAAATCAGATGCAGACCATCCAATGGCTACAAAGTATAGACTCTCATCAAACAACGCTATGATGGACAATACAAATCACCTAACAACACAGATGCAAGGTCTGAAACTTAAAAACACTTTTATCCTAGGTTCTCACAAAATTCTATTTGGTCTTGATGGAAGTGAGAGACTATGGGATGGGAGATACTATAACACAACTACAGGTGATGCTCTAACCGCTGGAAACTCAAAGAGTATCGATAATGCTATTACAAATAATGTAGCACTCTTTACAAAAATTAACAATACTTATGGCGATTTTGATGTAAGTGTAGCAGCTAGATATGACACAACAAATATATCTCATGCAACACAACAATCAAATAATTATTCAGCATTAAATGCAAATGTATTTACAACTTATAACCTCAACAAAGATAATAAACTCTTTGTTGGAATCGGTCAAGCTTCACGTGTTCCTGATGCTAGAGAGCTCTACTTTGTGAGCTCAAATGGAAGTGTTATCGGAACACCTAATTTGAAACAGACGACAAACACTGAGATTGACTTAGGGTATGAGGTTGATAGTGATGACTTTAAATTTAAAATAAAAGTTTTTTACTCTGACTTAAAAGATTATATCTACATCAAAAAAGGTGCATCACTTAATGCATTCCAAAACATAGATGCTACTGTATATGGAACAGAAATCAGTGGTAGCTACTATGTAACTGATGATGCGACAATAGACTTTGGTGTATCGTATAAACACGGTCAAAAAGCACAAGCGTTAGAAAGCCAAACAGATACAAACCTAGCAGATATGGCTCCTCTAAGAGGAAATATCGCTCTAAACTATGAGTATATGAATAACTCAATAGCAACTATTGAGCTCAAAGCAAGTGACAAGTGGAGTGAATACGATAGTGATAATGGTGAACAAGAGTTAGCTGCTTGGAGTATACTTAACATGAAAGTGAAACATGCAATAAATAAAAAATTTGACTTTACATTAGGTGTAAATAATCTTCTAGACAGTACCTATGCAATGAGTAATACTTATGTAGACTTAACACTTATCACAGCGGGTACAGATGATGTTATGCTTATGAATGAACCTGGTCGTTATATCTATACAAACCTCGACTTTAAATTCTAAAACTCCTTAGCACTTTTTCATAAGTGCTAACACTCTACTAACACTTTTTTCCTATACTTCTAACATAATGAAAAAATCGACTTATTTAACACTCTCAATTATCACTATAGCAACTCTTCTCTCTGGCTGTGGGGACACATCTTCAGATAACCCAAGCACTTCTGCTGTAACAGGACAACTTGTAGATAACTACCTAGAAAATGTAGACTATCTCTGTGGGGACGGTACAACAGGAACAACAGATACAAATGGAAGTTTCTCCTGCTCTTCACTACCTGTAGAGTTTAAACTTCATGGCTTAAAGTTAGGAATAATTAATCAACTCAATAATGATAAGCAAGTTTTTCCTCAAGACTTAGTTGGTGTTGTAAGAACTGACTTCAATAACACAGATGTAGTTGCGATGGCTAGATTTTTACAATCATGCGATGATGATAATGATGTAAAAAATGGTATTCGAATTAGCGATGCAATCAAAAATAGTTTAACCGCTGATATAGATTTTAATTCTGCTGACATTAGTGCTTATGCAGCAGATGCCAACATAACTTTAATCGATGAGAACACTACTACGCAGCACCTTACAGATACTACACAACTAGTTGAGAGTATTTATAATGTGCAAAGACTTCCTCTCACTCTACAAAATGCACTTCTAACTCCATTAAGTACATTAACACAAGATATTAAAAATACTCTTGCGTACATGGGTAATGAAGAGCGACTTGCTTATGATGTTTATAATTATCTATATAATTTTCACCTGCAAACTAATGTAGATATTAAACAACTTACTAATATTGCAACAAAGTCAGAAGTAGTGCATATTCAGACAGTACAGCTTTTAGTACAAAAGTATATTACTTCTCCTAGTGATTTTACAAATGTTTCATTAACAAACTTGGACTTTATGTATGCTGATGTAACAAGTATGCCTGCAGGAGTATATGATATAGCAGAGATTCAAACACTCTATAATGAGCTTATAATAAAAGGTTCACAATCTCAACAAGATGCCTTAGAGGTTGGTTGTATGATTGAGGTTGTCGATATCAATGATTTAGCCGCGGATATAACAATTGCAAAAGATTCAAATGCTAGTGATGTTGTAGCTGCGTTTGAGTTTTTACGTGATGGAAGTTATAAGCATTATTGGGCTTTTGACAAAGGTTTAAAAAATATGGGGATCACAGATGGATGTTGTTCGTTTGATAACAACTATTGTCATCCGGAGTATCCTACAAACTAAAGTGCTCTTTTAAGCATGGATAATAGAATGTCTTTTATCTATGTTTGATAATTAAACACCCTTTTAGTCCAAAAAAGTTAAAATCTTCTTATGATAACAAGATACCCAACAAAAAAAATATATGTCGGCGATGTAGCAGTCGGTGGAGATGCACCAATATCTACTCAGTCGATGACYTATTCYAACACTYATGATGTMRAYGCAACAGTTGARCAGATAAAMCGYTTRCACTTTGCAGGWTGCGATATCGTTCGTGTAGCTGTTCCAGATATGGAAGATGCACTTGCANTTAAAWSCWWWNAAAGARCAAATMKMMCTCCCWCTYGTAGCRGACATYCACTACAACTATAAACTWGCRCTTATCGCTGCAGAGTCTGTTGACTGCATCCGTTTTAAYCCTGGWAACATCGGTGAAAAATCTCGTATAAAAGAGATAGTTAAAGCWTGTCAACAAAGAGATATYCCYATTCGTATCGGCGTAAACGCAGGGAGTTTAGAAAAAGAGTTTGAAAACAAGTATGGTCAAACTGCAGAAGGTATGGTTGCTTCAGCTGAGTACAACATCAAGTACCTAGAAGACTTAGGATTTACAGACATAAAAATATCACTCAAAGCGAGTGACGTTGAGAGAACTGTAGCGGCATACAGAATGCTTCGTCCTAAAAACAACTATCCATTTCACCTTGGAGTTACTGAAGCTGGAACACTCTTTCATGCCACAGTAAAAAGCTCAATCGGGCTTGGTACACTTCTAATGGAAGGTATCGGTGACACTATGCGTGTAAGTATCACGGGTGAACTTGAAGAAGAGATAAATGTAGCTAGAGCGATACTAAAAGACAGCGGTGCTATGCCTGATGGCCTTAACATCATCTCTTGTCCAACATGCGGACGAATAGAAGCAGACCTTGTAACAGCAGTAGCCGAAATAGAAAAACGCACAGCACACATAAAAACACCACTAAATGTTTCAGTGATGGGTTGTGTAGTAAACGCTATAGGCGAAGCCGCGCATGCTGATGTAGCTATCGCGTATGGCAAAGGTAAAGGTCTAGTTATGGTTAAAGGCGAAGTAATCGCTAACCTTGATGAACACGAGCTTGTAGATAAGTTTGTGTATGAAGTTGAGAAGATGGCGGCTGAGTCTGAGTAAGTATTTGTCCTATTGATTTAATTATACTACAAACAATATCAAGGAAAGTAATTTCCTTGTCTCCCTACTCTTTCTCACTTGTCTTTGCTAAATCTATCAAAGTCTCATAATTTTCTTTAGCCTGCTCAACCACCTCTTGAAGTTTAAATCCTTGCATTAATGTTTGATATAAAAATGGTTTATTTTTTCTCCAGTTTCGCAGGGTTCTTGCATCTATTTCCAGTAGTCTTGCCATATCTTGTTGCGTAAGTTTCATAACAAAACTCTACATTAAATTATATATCAGAAAAATTCGGAATAATATGTACTATTTTTATAGTAAAATAGGAAATATATGTATATAATGTTAGCCTTATCGGAATTAAATTCCTGAATATCCTACATTATGAGAAAATAGATGGCATTAGAGTTAAAAACATACATAGAAAACCTATTTAAAAAGAGTGAAAAGTTTTGTGACAAAGATGGAAATATTTTTGTCAGTAAAATCGATTTAGTACGACTACTCTTAAGTGATGAAAAAGCGAGAAATACATTTTTTATGAGGATAGATGACATCTATGTTTTAAATCAAAATGACCTTATAGAATTTTTCACACTAAACGACTATATGCAAAACAGTTCTTACACAGCCTACACAAATAAAATAGGTCTCATAAGAAAAGACAACTTTATCAAAAAATTTGATGATGTTGTTTTAGCATTTCCTCATAAAGATTGCATCTTAGAGGGTGGTGCTTCAAAAGATGATGACAAGCAAAAAGAGACATTTTATAACTCCATACTAAGTAGTGATGAGATTAGCAGACTCTTTGAACCAAAAGCACTTACTAATATCAAACACTACTCAAAAGATGGCGTTGCAAAAAATCCAGATATAAACATAGATGATAACCTCATCATAAAAGGAAATAATCTTATAGCACTTCATAGTTTAAAAGAGCTTTATGGGGGAAAAGTGAAGTTAATATACATCGACCCACCCTATAACACAGGAAATGATAGCTTTAACTACAATGACAATTTTAACCACTCTACATGGCTTACCTTTGTGAAAAATAGACTTGAAGTTGCTAGGGAATTTTTGAGTGATGATGGGGTTATATTTGTAAGTATTGATGACCATGAACAAACATATCTAAAAGTTTTAATGGATGAAATATTTCAGCCTAACAACTTTATCACTACTATTATTTGGCATAGTAAATATACTATATCAAATGATGCTAAGTATATTTCTACTCAACATGAAAATATACATTTTTATGCAAAAGAAAAAACATCCTTTTCAATAGGACTACTTGATAGAACTGAAAAACAGAATAAAGCTTATACAAATCCAGATAATGACCCAAAAGGAAGATGGAAAGCAACACCAATTTATGCTAAAAGTGGGAAAAAAGAAAATAATTTTTTAATGAAATTTAAAAATGGATTAGAATGGTCTCCTCCAAAAGGCACATTTCATAGATATTCTAAATCCACACTAAATAGTCTAGATATTACTAATCAGTTACACTTTAACAAAAATGGAGGTGTTGATAAAAAGACATACTTATCTGAGGTAAAGCAAGGTGTAACAGCAGGTAGTATTTGGCATTATGAAGAAGTTGGACATACCCATTCTAATAATGATGAATTAGCATCTATTCTTGACAAGGGAGTGTTTGACAATCCTAAAGGAACAAGTTTATTAAAACAAATTATTAAGGTTGCCAATCTACAAAATAATGATATTATCTTAGATTTTCATGCAGGTAGTGGAACAACTGCACATGCAGTTCTTGACATCAACAAAGAACAAGACAAAAACTTACAATTTATCTTGATAGAACAGATGGATTACATAGAAGATATTACTTGTAAAAGAGTTCAAAAAGTTATGGAGAAAAATCAAGAAGGCAGTTTCATCTATGCCGAGTTAAAAGAAATAAATAACTTCACAACCCAAGAGATAGGAAAACTAAACGCCAATATGCACTATCTTCCTCTAGCAGAGATAGAAGATAATGATTATGGTGTTTGTAAAGAAGAGATAGAGATAAACAAAAAGTTTTATGGCTCGTATGATGAGTAAGCTTTTATATGACAATATTGAGGCTGCGTTTGATTATGTCGATAAACCAGAAGTTCCTAATAGCATCACTAAAAATATTAAACAGCCACTTAGAGAGTATCAACAAAATGCACTTATAAACTTCATCTTTTACATGAGTAGCAAAAAACATAAAGATATAGCTAGTAAACATCTCCTTTTTCACATGGCAACAGGAAGTGGTAAGACAAACATAATCGCTTCATCTATTTTGTACCTTTATGAATTGGGTTACAGAGACTTTATATTTTTTGTAAACACTAACAATATTATCACTAAAACAAAAGAAAATCTTCTCAATAAGCAGAGTTCAAAATACCTTTTTAAAAACAAGATTATGATACAAAACAGAGAGGTAAATATAAACATCATAAATGACACCTTTGATGAGAGTAAGAAAGATGATATAAACATACTCTTTACAACCATAAACAAACTACACAGTGACCTAGAGACAACACTCAAAGAGAACTCCATCACATACAGTGACTTCAAAGATAAAAAACTTGTTCTCATAGCCGATGAAGCCCACCACCTAAACGCAGGCACAAAAACAGAGAAGACAAATGAAAAGAACTGGGAGCAAACAACTAAAAACCTCTTAAACATAAATGAGAAAAATATTCTCCTAGAGTTCACAGCCACCCAAGACCTTTCAGACAAAAAGATAGCCGATAAGTATAGAGATAAGATACTCTACGACTACCCTCTTAAAAAGTTTAGAGATGACAAATATTCTAAGGATATAAGACTTATAAGCGATAACCTCGATACTAATGACAGAATGTTACAAGCACTTATGATAAGTGAGTACAGAAAATTAATCGCTCAAAATGAGTTAAATCTTAGTATGAAACCTGTCATAATGTTTAAAACTGTCAAAACTACAGATAAGATAGACTCTATTTTTACAGAATTTACAAAGATGATAGAAAAACTTCAAGTCAAAGATATAGAAAATATTTTTACAAAGTCTAAGCTAGAAGTATTAGAAAAATTAGCTAAACTCATCCTAGATAAACAGAGTTTCGTAAATGCCATAAAATATGCTTTTAGCAAACAGAACTGTTTAGTCATTCACTCTAAGGTAAAAAATAAAGAGGAAAAACTCAAATATCTCAACTCTTTAGAAGATATAAAGAATCCTATAAGAGCCATATTTGCCGTAGATATTTTAAATGAGGGTTGGGATGTTTTAAACCTTTTTGACATAGTTAAGCTTGATGAAGCTAAGACAACTGCTAAAAGTACAACAAGTGAAGCACAACTTATAGGACGAGGGGCGAGATACTTTCCATTTGAGTATGAAAGGCAGGACAAATATAAACGTAAGTTTGACAAGTACCCCGATGATGCACTCAAAATCTTAGAAGAGTTGTATTTTCATAGTATAAACCAGAGTGAGTACATAAATGCCATCACAAAAGAGCTACGAAAAATCGGGCTTTTAGATGAGAGTGATGATGAGTATAAAACTGTAGAGTTAAAAGTAAAACAGAGTTTTTTAGATGATGAACTATATAAGAATGGTGTCATTTATGTGAATGAGCAGATAAAACAAGACAAAAAAGAGATTAGAAGCATTAGTGACTATATGTGTTCGTACAAAAGTCAAAAAAAGTATATAGATAACCGAAGTCGTGAGATAGTTATCTATGATGAAGAGATAGAGGATGTCGCATGTAATGAGATAAATCAGTTTCGTATCAGAGATATTAACCCATCTTTAGTAAGAGTGGCAATCAATAAAAAAGAGTTTTTTTACTTTAGTTCTCTCAAAAAATATTTTGTTAACCTCAAAAGTATAAGTGAGTTTATAAGAGAAAGTTCATTTCTTGGAGATATAGAACTTACTCTTCACTCAACAGATACTCTTGTTTTAAATGATAATGCAAAAATAGAGTACATACTTGAAGTCTTAGTGAACATCGAAAAAGGCATCTTGAAAAATGCCACTACATGGATAGGGAGCCAAAGTTTTACTCCTATTAGAATAAACTCTAAAATTCCACCTCTCAAAAGACTCAAACTCAAAGAGAGTGATAGCCCAATACATAGAGTTGAGGAGTGGTATATCTTTGAACCTCATGGTGGCACGAGTGAGGAGATGAATTTTGTAGAGTTTATAAAAGCAAATATTAGTGAACTGAAATCTTTATATGATGATGTTAAGCTTATACGAAATGAGAAAGCTTTTGACATTTTTAGTTTTGATAAGAAAAAAGATGGTGCTAAGTTTGAACCTGACTTTATACTTATGCTTAAAGAGAAAAATGAAGATAGCTTAACACTGTATGAAAATTCTTGTTACAAAATTTTTGGTCTGCCTTTTTATAACTATGCACAGGAGCATAAATTTAAAGAAGAGTTTAGAGAATTGATTTTCTAGTCATCTTTAAAACTATTATGCTAAAATATACATTATAAATAGACAGAGGACTTCTTGTGACTAAAGAGTATATTTTAGATTTTTTAAAGGCTCATAAAGAAGAGTTTAAACAGAAGTATCAAGTTGAAAGTATTGGACTTTTTGGAAGTTATGCTCGAGGTGAAGCTAAAGAAAATAGCGATATAGATATTTTGGTTGAAATGCCATCGAAATTTGATTTGTATTATGATTTTAAAGAATACCTAGAGGACATGTTTAAAAAAAATGTTGATTTAGGTATGAAAAAAAGTATCCGACCATTTATTAGAAACTCAATACAAGAAGATCTCATTTATGTCTAAAAGGGAGCCTGCTCTTTATTTACTGGATGTGCTTATCGCCTATGAGAAAATCTTAAGATACACAGAAAATTTTGAAGATGGGGATGCCTTTCTTCATAGTGAACTAGAGTGGGATGCTACAATTAGAGAACTCGAGATTATTGGGGAAGCTACTAAAAATCTTATTCAAGAAAATATTATTGATAATACTAATCGCAGAATTGTAAATTTTAGAAATCAAATTGCACATGGATACTTTGGAATTGATGCAGATATTGTACTTGATGTAATCCGAGACAATCTTAAGCAGTTTACTCAAATACTTCAAAACCTTGAAATTAATCTAGATGATGCAATTGAGCTTGCAAAAAAAGAACATGCATATAATAAAAATACACTTAAACTGCTCGAGCTATTAAAGGAAAAAAGCAATGCAAGATAATTTATATAACCTAGCCTTTGAGCGAAGTATTTTAAGCTCTATCGTTTTTGAACCAAGTCAGTTTGATGAACTCTCTACTGCACTAAAAGTTGATGATTTTTATCTCCCAGCTCATCAAGAGATATTTAATGCTATGATGCTTCTTCTTCAAAAAGATCAGCCTATTGATGAAGAATTTATCAAAAAAGAACTTATCAAAGCGAAGAAGTTTGATGAACAGGTTATGCTAGAGATTTTATCTGCTAACCCTATTTCAAACACAAAAGCTTATGTTGATGAAGTAAAAGACAAGTCTTTAAAACGCCATCTGTTAACACTTACAACTGAGATAAAAAGAGTTACAGTTGAAGAAGAACTCCCTGCTGCTGAAGTCATAGACATAGTAGAGAAAAAACTCTATGACATCACACAAGACAACCAAACTTCTGACTTTAAAGATGCCCCAAAGATGACTTTTGACACTATGGAGTACATCAAAGAGATGAAAGCTCGCGGAAACTCTGTTCTCGTGGGTGTAGATACTGGTTTTGCCGAACTTAACAAAATGACTACTGGTTTTGGTAAGGGTGACCTTGTCATCATCGCAGCCCGTCCAGCTATGGGTAAATGCCTTGGACTTGGGACTAAGGTCGTGATGTATGATGGTACTCTTAAAAATGTTGAAGATGTAAAAGTTGGCGATCAGCTTATGGGTGATGACTCTACACCTAGAAATGTTCTCTCACTTGCACGAGGAAGAGAAAAAATGTTTTGGGTTCGTCAAAATAAAGGTATTGATTACCGTGTGAACGAGTCACATATTCTCTCTCTTAAGCGCAGTAGAAATGAGGGGAAACATAAGCATGGCGATATTTTAAATATAGATGTTAAAGAGTACAATACAAAAAGTAAACGATTTCACTCTAACTATAAGGGGTATAAAGTATCTATAGATTTCAAAAAACAAAAGTTAGCTATAGACCCTTACTTTTTAGGTCTATGGCTGGGAGATGGGGCATCTTCAAATGTTTCTATTGCTTCTATAGATGGCGAGATTATAGAGTACCTCAGTCAATATGCACAAAAGCTTGACCTACAACTTAGCGAGCAGCACCCTAAAGATAAGTGCCCTGTTTATAGTATTACCTCAGGTAAAAGAGGGGTCTCAAACAAAAAAGACAAATCTTTACAGAAGAAACTTAGAGAGATAGGGGTTTTAAACAACAAGCATATCCCTCACAGCTACATTCAAAACTCTGAAAAAAATAGACTACAACTTCTAGCCGGTCTAATAGATAGTGATGGCTATTACGATGACAGATTTCATGTATTTGAAATTGTACAAAAAAATGAAGTACTCACACGTCAAATCAAATATTTAGCTGATTCACTCGGTTTTAGGGTCTCATTTAAAACAAAAAAAGCACGTATCAAAAAAATTAACTATGAGTGCGATGTCTATAGGATTCGGATTGTAGGTAACCTCGATAAAATACCTACTAAAGTAGCTAGAAAACAGGCTCGTCTTCTGCTCTCAAAACGCGAGCATACACATACCGGTATAAAAGTAGAGTATGATAAAGTTGATGATTATTACGGTTTTACTATAGATGGTAATCACCTCTTTTTACTAGAAGATATGACTGTTACACATAATACGTCATTTATACTAAACACCGTAAATAGTCTCATTATGAACGGCAAGGGTGTAGCTTTTTTCTCACTAGAGATGCCTGCTGAACAGTTGATGCTGCGTTTACTTTCCATCCAGACTTCTATACCCCTTCAAAAGCTTCGTGTTGGTGATATGAATGACAACCAATGGAGTTCACTCAATGGGGCAGTAGATAGAATGAACTCTGCGAAACTTTATGTGGATGACCAAGGTAGTCTCAACATAAACCAACTTAGAAGTAAACTAAGAAAACTAAAAAACCAACACCCTGAAATAGAGATAGCTGTCATCGATTACTTACAGATTATGCAAGGTATCGGTAAACAAGACAGACATATACAAGTATCAGAAATCTCTCGTGGACTAAAGATGCTTGCACGTGAGCTTGAGATGCCCATAGTCGCTCTCTCTCAGCTTAACCGTGGTGTTGAGTCTCGTAATGATAAGCGCCCGATGCTGAGCGATATTCGTGAGTCTGGTTCTATTGAGCAAGATGCCGATATCATTCTTTTTGTCTATAGGGATGATGTTTATCTTTACAAGGAAGAAAAAGAGCGCGAAAAAGCTGCCAAAGCCGAGGGTAAAGAGTTCATAAGCGAGTATGTAGAAAAAGAGGAAGAGGAAGCTGAAATCATCATCGGTAAACAGCGTAATGGTCCAACCGGTCATGTAAAACTCATCTTTCAGAAAAAACTCACTCGCTTTGTTGATACCCCTACGTTTAATGTAGGAGTTGAGACTGTTTATGAAAACATAGACACCTCATCAGCAGATATGAATATCCCTCAAATAGATATGCCTGCACTCTAAATGATAGAAAAAGTCTCTCTCTTTTTAAGTAAGAAAGACTTTTTTAACTTTTTTCTCTTGTGCTGTATACTGCTTTGTATCTCCTTAGGTATTGAGTACTACCACTTTAAACAACTCACAAAATTTGACTCACAACTTGTAAATGCAACGGTACTCAAACAGTACACTAAAACAAAATACAAAAAAGATAAACTTAAAACATATCAAGTTCTCAAGTTAAAAAGTGACAAGGGTTGTACTTTTTATACAACTGCAAGTAAAAGCCTCCAAGATATAAAATACAAACATCTTACTATGGAAATCTGGGCAGGTAAGATTAACTTTTATGAGTATATGCAAAGTTTTTATGCTTTTAGTAAGATTCTAGAAATTCATTCTGACTTTAGTTATAAAACAGAACTAAACTCTCTTATAAAAGAGCAACATAAACAAGAAGATATATCTTTAGTCTACCAAGCACTCTTTACAGCCAAACCGCTTCCCTTAGAACTTCAACAACTGTTTTCTAGTCTTGGTATCTCACATCTTATTGCAATAAGTGGATTTCATCTAGGTGTTCTTAGTGGTATTCTCTTTTTTCTTATAAAGTATCCCTACAAGTTTTTACAAAAAAGGTTTTTTCCATACAGAAGCCTTAACATAGACACTTTTATTTTCATAGCTATTTCCCTTCTTGCATATCTACTTTTTTTAGATATGCCACCTTCATTACTCCGTGCTTTTGTAATGTTACTCATTGGATTTATACTCTATGATAGAGGAATTAAAGTCGTCTCAATGGAGACACTTTTTTTAACTATAGTACTTATTCTAGTCATCTTTCCACGACTCTCTTTTAACATCGGTTTTTGGCTGAGTGTATCTGGTGTGTTTTACATATTCTTATTTTTACTTGCATTTAAAGACCGGAGTAAAGTTTGGCACTTTTTCATTCTCCCCCTTTGGCTCTACTTTACAATGCTACCCTACTCTATCGTTATATTTGGTAACTTTAGTGTTTACCACCCACTCTCTATTATCTGGACAGGGCTCTTTACACTTTTTTATCCTATAGGGATATTCTTACACCTAATTGGTAATGGAGATGTATTAGACCCAATGTTAAGTCTACTTATGCACCTTGAGACACATACAGTCAAAATAGTAGTTGATTTGAAGTTTTTATTAATTGAAATAGGGCTTTCTGTACTGGCCATGTATCATAGGGGTTTTATATATGCCTTACTTATCTATCTTGGAGGATTTTTTATATATGCTATCAATAATGTAACATAACTTCAAACCGTAAATAAAGATAATCCACGATACATATATCCATAAGAACAGAAACATAACAATGGCAAACGAACCATACATGGTAGTATAAGACTTATTCATAAAAACATAATAAATAAAGGCATTTTTACTTACGCTAAAAACTATGGAAATGATAAATGAACTAATAAGCGAAGCACGAGGGTTTATCTTTGCATTTGGTCCTATCTGAAATATTAAAAAGAAAAGTGCCCAGATGATAAGATATGGCACAATAGGTAAGATGTTAAAGCCTGAGGTAAGAGAGTTWGAGGCCATAAGTGTTGCAATATAACCTGTTATGTAAAAAGAGACTCCTAAKGCTAGAGGAGTAAGTGTTARCATCGTCCAGTAAGTTGTGATAGACTCCCAAAGTGTTCTAGGTTTCGCATCAAATATYTTGTTYGCWATATACTCAAAGTTTTTAAAAAATAGAAGTGAAGCGACTAAAACCATTACAAAACCAATCATACCCATCTTTGAAGAGTTTGCTAAAAACATATCTAATTTTCCCATCACAAGCTCAGAATTCACAGGCATAAGGTTTGAGAAAATAAAGCATTTTATACTCTCATAATGCTCCTCAAAACTCGGGAGTGAAGTCAGAAGTGTTAAGATAATTAAAAGTAGCGGGATAATGGTAAAAATAGTATAAAAACTCAAACTAGCAGCAAAGAGCGTAAGCTCTTTATCTATAAACGTACTCACCCAAAACTTAATCTCTTTAAGAATGTGGGTGCTCCGTTTACTCATCTTTTAATCAAGACCCATTTTTGCAGGATTTAAAATGTTGTTAGGATCAAATGCCTTTTTAATAGACTTAAAGAGGTTCATCTCTTCATCTGTAAATGCCATTTTCATATATGGCGCTTTTGCAAGACCTATACCGTGCTCACCTGATAAGGTTCCACCTAAGTCAATAGTCGCTTGGAAAACCTCTTCTATAGCCTGATAAGCGATTTTAACTTGTTCGGGGTCTTTACCATCTACCATTACATTTGTATGTACGTTTCCATCACCTGTATGACCAAAACATGGAATGTTTATCTCATACTTATCAGCGATAGCATAAAACTTTTCTAAAAGCTCAGGAAGTACAGCACGAGGTACTGTTACATCTTCATTTATTTTTTTACTACCATATACAGTTATAGCCTGTGATGCATTTCGTCTAGCAAACCAGATATCTGCGGCTTCCTTGTCATTCATTGCAACTCTAAACTCAGAACAGCCATTCTCTGTAAATACTTTTTCTATTTGTGCAAGTTGAAAATCTAAATCATCTTCAAGATTTCCATCAACATCAGTTACAAGTAATGCACCTGCTTCAATAGGTAAACCTTTAGAATACACCTGCTCAACAGCACGAATAGTGAGGTTATCTAAAAACTCCATTGCAACTGGAGTAATACCACTTGCCATTGTTTTATACACAGCTTCCATAGCCGCGTTTACTGTAGGAAAAATCCCCATAGCAGTCTTTGTCATCTTAGGTTTTGGAATCAAACGCAGTGTTATCTCTGAAAGTACTGCAAGTGTTCCCTCACTAGCGATAAGGATACCAGAGATGTTATAACCAGCCACATCTTTAATGGTTCTTTTACCAGCTTTGATGATATCACCATTTGGAAGGACTGCACGAGTAGCCATTACATAGTCTTTTGTGATTCCATACTTTGCAGCACGCATACCACCTGCGTTTTCACTTACATTTCCACCGATAGTCGAGTAATCTTGAGATGCTGGATCTGGCGGATAAAAAAGACCAACTGCTTCTACAGCACGTTGTAAGTCCATATTTATAAGACCTGGCTGCACGATAGCTACCATGTTTTTCATATCTATCTCTAAGATTTTGTTCATATGTTTCTCAAAACCTAAAACAATTCCACCGCTACTTGGTAAAGCTCCACCTGTAAAACCAGAACCAGCTCCACGAGGAACAATAACGATTTTATGTTCATTACAGTACTTGAGTATTGCTGATATGTCATCTTCATTTCGGGGAAATATTACTGCATCAGGTTCAAACTTTGTGCGTGTCGCATCATATGAGTAAGCTATTAAGTGTGCTTTATCACTGTAGATATTATCACCACCAACTATAGATGTAAAGTGTTTTATATGTTTTTCATCAATCATTATTTTTTTCCTTCTTCAAATTTTTCTATATTTTCTAAAAGTACTTTGTTTTGGGGGTTGTACTCTTTTAAAAGTCCAAAGTAATAAGGCTCATAAACTTCAAGTTCATTACTACCCTCTCCCCACCAGTTCGCTTCTATCTTCTCTACTCGAGAGTAAAAAGGAAGCTGCAGCGTGTCTTGCACTAAAGGTGCGTCACTAATACTTAAAATCACAAATGTTTTGATATCAACAGTATAGAGTTTTTTATCTAAATAAATAAATAAAAGTCCTACGCTACTAGCAAGATTCATAGCGTTAAAGTCTTCTTTTAGTGGTGTTGGGTGTCCACGGTATGAGATAATCGTTGCAAATATGTCTATATGCACCCACTGCGTTTGAACACTTTTAGTGATACGGTGATAAATCTCTTCACTTGGAGCTATGAGTATTGAACGAGAATACCCAAATGCCAACTCCACTCTATCACCCACTACAGCTTTCCATTTACCTGTTGGAAGTGCATTGTTTTGTAAAGCATTAAACTCATCCATCTTTAATACGGCAATCTTTGTATCTTTGTTATAATCAATTACATGAATATTTTGTAAAATAGTAGTATGATTTGGTGCTATTGCATGCACTAAAAATCCACTCACGCCAATATCAACTCTATCGAGTTTAACAGTAGCTGTTTTAGCATCATAATCAATAGAGAGAAGTGCAGTTTTTATCATTGATGCACTTAGTCCAAGTGCTAAAATGAGTAGTATAAGTAGATGTTTCATATAACTTCTTTAATTTTATTTATATGCGATTATATCAAACAAACCTCAGACTAAGCAAAAATTTGATAATGTTTTACAATTTTTATAATAGGCTTAGTTTTTTGATACGTATTTTCTTTTTTTTATTCTTTATTACAAATCTATTTTCATCTGAGGTTGAGCGCTTTCGTTGGCCCGATGGTGAGACTTTTTTAGTTTTTTTAGAAAAGAACTCTTTGCCAATAAAACCACTCTATTATAACCTTGACAAAGATGACCAGCGTCTTACAGAAGAGATGCGTTCAGGTATGCATTATCAAGTCCTGCGAGATGCAAACAAAACGATACAACAAGTTTTACTTCCCCTCAATGATCAACTCCAAATCCACATCTATAAAAGTGAAAATACTTATGAGTTTGAGGCTATTCCAATTATCAGTACTACAAAGATAGAATCATTTGCTACAAAGATAGTGAGCTCTCCAAACTATACTATTATCAAACAAACAGGAAGCAATAAACTCGCTCAAATTTTTACAGCAAATTTTAGAAACTCACTCAACTTTAAAAATGACATCAGAGCCGGTGATGACCTTGTTATGATTTATGAGCAGAAGTACCGTTTAGGAAAAGTTTTCTCAATGCCTATCTTACATGTAGCAATGATAGAGATGCGTCATTATAAACACTATATCTATCTGAATGATGATAGCAGATACTATGATGAAAAAGGACATGAGGTAGAAGGGTTTTTACTCGCTCGTCCAGTTCGTGGAGCTAGAATCTCTTCATACTTTACTAAACGCAGATGGCACCCCGTTTTACATAAATGGAAGGCTCACTTAGGCATGGACTATGCAGCTCGTCGTGGAACTCCCATCGTTGCTGCTGGAAGTGGTCGTGTGAGTTATGCTGCTCGAATGGGGAGTTATGGAAACCTTGTTAAGATAAGACATGCAGATGGTTATGAGACGCGATATGCACATATGAAATCTTTTCGTCGTGGTATTCGTAGGGGAAAGTATGTTAAGAAAGGGCAAACTATCGGTTATGTAGGCACAACTGGTCGTTCAACTGGTCCACACCTGCATTTTGAGTTACGTAAACGCGGTCGTGCCATAAATCCTCTTCGTGTAGTCCAAGTGACTACAAAAAAGCTCAAAGGCAAAGAGAAAAAAGCCTTTTTAAAACTGCAAAAAAATTATGATGAGTCTATTGCACTACATCTAAACAACCAGACAGCTTATAAAAAACCTCTTAAATTTACTAACAAGTGTTATATACACTCTCTAGGATGTAATACAAATGCCTAAAATAATACAAACATCACAGCTATTAGAACCCAACTTCATAAAACCAATCGCTATTACATATGAAAACGAGGGTGTCACAAAACTTTGGGAAGCTGTTATCTCACATGATGCTGTAAGTATTCTCCTCTATAACTCCACTAGGAACTCTTTTGTGCTAGTAAAACAGTTTCGTCCTTCAGTCCTTAACGCTAACAAAACAGATGGAATGACTTATGAACTTTGTGCAGGAATTATCGATAAAGAAATAAGTGATAAAGAGATAGCTAGAGAAGAAGTACTTGAGGAGTGTGGATACGATGTGCCAATTGACTCCATCACAAAAGTTACCTCTTATTATACAAGTGTAGGTATATCTGGCGCTTCACAAACACTCTATTATGCTGAGATAAACGACAGTATGATAATCAATGAAGGCGGAGGTTTGTGCGAAGAAAATATTGAAGTTATTTATCTTCCACTTCAAGAGGCCAGAGCATTTATGTTTAACGAGTCTTATCAAAAAACACCGGGCCTTATAATGGCGTTTTATTGGTTTTTTGACACTAAAATTAAAGCAGTTTAGTTCTTATCCAAAATCAATAGGATCCATATCAATCTCTGCTAGTTTAACCTTTGTGGCATTTACTGCATTTATGATTGAAGTTGCCTTATCTGAACGTAACAGTATCTCGTAGCGCCACTTGTTTGCGACTCTCTCAATAGAACATTTACCAGCCCCTACAACTTCAATATCACTAATTTTTTGTAGTGAGGACTCCATCTCTCGCATCGCGTCCCCAGCTTTGACTCCATTTTTATCAGAAAATAAAATACGGCAGAGTTTTTTATAAGGGGGATACAACTCTCTTCTATACTCTTTTTCCTCTTCTAAAAAACCCTCATAGTTTTCAAGGTATGCTTTAAAAAATGGCTCATTAAAACTCTGCACAAGAACAAGAGCATCTTTAGCCCTACCACTGCGTCCCGCTACTTGGATGAGTGAAGAGAGTGCTTTTTCTCTCGCTCTATAGTCTCCCATTTGTAAAAGGTTATCCATACCCATAACAACAGCCAAAGTAACCCCATGGTAGTCATGTCCCTTACTTAGCATCTGTGTTCCGACTAAGATATCACTCTCTTTATCATTAAAACGCTTGAGTGCTTTTTTAAGTTTATTTGCAGTTGTTATAACATCGCGGTCAAACTGCTCTACATTTGCACTTGGAAGTACTTCACTTATATTTTTAACGGCCTCTGCAGTTCCTAAACGAGTGCTTGTAAGATTAGGACTTTGACACTCTGAGCATACTTGAGGTATCGCCTGAGTATAGTTACAGTAGTGGCATTTCATCGCCCTACTCTTTTGATGAATACTCAGTCCAACAGAACAAAAGACACACTCATAAGTATGTCCACAGTCCCCACAGATAAGGTACTTAAAATTTGCGCGAGTTGGTAGGAAAACTATAGACTGCTCTTTGGCTTGTAAGGTCTTTTGAAGTGCTGACATTATCATAGGCGACAACTCTTCTAAACTTCGCTCATATACGAATGTCCTATTTGTCGAGAAGTGTCCACCTTTTAAGCGTATAAAAGGAAACTTTACATAAGAGGTAAGCGAAGGTGTCGCACTTCCAAGCACAACATTTACACCATAGAGTTTACCCATATATATTGCTATATCCCTAGCATTATACCTTGGACGAGATGAAGATTTATAAGAGTCGTCATGCTCTTCATCCACAACTATAAGTCCTAAGTCTTTGATAGGAAGAAACAGACATGAACGCGGTCCAGCAATAATCTTTGCCTCACCACTATGTATCTTCCCTAGTGCTATTTTCTTCTGTTTTGGAGTAAGCTTAGAGTGCCACATCACAACTGATCCGCCAAAATGCTCTTCCAAACGTCCTCCCATTTGGGGAGTTAGTGAAATCTCAGGCATTAAAAAAATGCTGCGTTTACCTTCACTGATTAACTCTTCAAAGAGTTTCATATATATCTCAGTTTTTCCACTACCCGTATCACCAAAGAGTAAAGAGACTGTATGCTGTTTTAAAAATAAAAGTGCTTCTTCTTGTCTAGAAGATAAGTTAAGTTTACTTTCTGTAGTATCACTACTGATAAAACTAGAGGTGATTATAGAAGAAAAAGGTATCATTAAAGAAAAAGAATCACCTAAAGAACATATATAGTATTTGGAAATAAATAGTGCTAATGCAATTTGTTTGGAAGAATAGATATATTCACTTATATCTAATATCTCATTTGTTTTAAAAGAGGGTTTTTCACATACTGAAAGTATTAGAGCATCTTTTTCTCTGTTATTAAAAATAACTTTTACTTTTGTACCTATATTTATAGTTTCAAAAGAGTGATAAGAGAACTCACCAAGAGGTGAGCCTATAATGATCAGTATATAGAAGTACAAATAGTTAGTCAGTCAACTCACTACATCTAGCACCAGTGTCACATGTAAATGTACCTGTACTTTTGTTGTAAGTAAAAGTATTGTCCGCACCTTCAAGTTTATACTTGTAAGTCCAGTTGCTTCCAGCTGCTGCTACACCATGCCAGTGTCCATCACTATCTTTTGGAGTTATAGCATACATTAGCAATGTTGCACTACCATTTCCATCAAAATATGCTGTTGTACTACGGTGAAGTTTACTTATGAAACTTGGATCTCCAGTAATAAGACGAGACTGGCGTTCAGAGAGGATGGCAGAACGGATAGAAGCGATATCTGCACGACCTTTACTAATCTGTGCATCCGTTCTTGTCGCTGAAAATTTGGGAATTGCTATTGCTGAGAGTATTCCTAAAACAACTATGACAAACACTAGCTCTATCATCGTAAATGCACTACTTGATTTTTTCATGTTTGCTCCTTTGACATTTTACTATAAAGTTATTTTCATTATAAATTATTATAGTATAAACTTTATTAATGAAAGCTCTAAAAATATTGTTTTTATAAAATTTTAGCCACGGCAGTATGAGTCAAGAGTCACACTATACTTTTTAAATACCTCAAATCAGTTATAATCTTTATCTTCAAGAAAATATTATGTTTCTCAACATCACGGCTAATCACATGATAATAACCCGGCTCAGTAATCCGATTCTTTCTAGGCATATACATCTCTTTGTAATATTAACTTAATAAAAATTTCTTTTTAGGGTCTGACCCCTTTATCATATCAAATTAAATTAGGGTTTATTTTTAATATGTAACACTTTGTCCCCTTAATTTCATTGGATATTTTGCTGCATCTACTGCAGATTGGAGTGCTAAACATTTGTTATCTCCCCCTGCCGATCCTAAGGATATTGTTAGATTATCATCTGTCCCACTAGTGAAAATTTCTAATGTTAAACAGTCAGAGACACTGCCAATTGAGATTACAGCTTTCTTTGTCGAGAGGACAGCATTACCTGAACTCTCTAAACTACTCATTCCATTAGACATGATTTTTAAATCATCTTCTGTTTTAGCATTAGAAACAGCATAAGATGCTATTTCAGCTGCACCAACCATAACATTGTGTGCAATTTTAGAAACTTCTGCATCTGAACGTGTCGCAGCTAACTTTGGAATAGCAACTGCTGCTAATATACCTAAAATAACTATAACAAAAATCAATTCTATCATTGTAAATGCTTTTTTCATAATTTTAGTGCCCTATAATAATTAGTAAATAACTATATTTAATTATAATACCATAAGTTTCATTACTTTTATTTTAGAAGAATTGATTTTATATATATTTGGAAAGACATATAGAAGATATACATTCCCATGGTTGCCATGGGAATAAGTTAGATAAGTGTCACTTAGTATTGAACACCAGTACCACCAAAGTTATGTGTTTTAAGTATACCATTATTAGTGATTACTGTAATAATAGCTTCACATGCTGCTGAACCAGTACCTGATGCATCAGTAATTGATACTGAACCATTTGTATCAGATATTTTGATACCAACACATGCTGTTCCTGTAGGAACTTCATAATTAAATAATGTTCCGTCTGTCAAGTTAGTTGAATCAACAGGAACATTTGTCATATTTGATGGACCACCAGCATTAAAATCAAAAGCACCCTGAGACGTATAATATGCACCTAAATCAGAAACTAATGTAGCAACATCAGATGCACCTTTAGAAACTTCTGCATCAGTACGAGTAGCCGCAAGTTTTGGAATGGCAACCGCTGCTAAAATACCTAAGATAACGATAACGAAGATCAATTCGATCATTGTAAAACCAGCTCTTTTCATAAGAACTCCTTTTGTAAATAAAATATTTGGATTACACTAGTAACCTTAAAAGTAATTATGAGCCTATTTAGATTAAGTTTAGCTTAAACTGTATATATTTGTTAGACTATATATAAAAATTTCAAATATAAAAATAATGGAATAAATAATGCTTGTAATACATAATTAAATAGTAGGAGTATCAAATGGCTATAATGGTTTCTAGAACAGCTACACTTTTAAAAGATGCACTTAACTACCGTTCAATGCGTCAAGATATGATAGCGTCAAACATTGCTAATGCTGATACTCCAAACTATAAACCTAGAGATATAAGTTTTGAGCAGGCATTGATTCAAAAAAAAGCCGCTCTTTTAAAAAACGACAACAACACACTTAAAATGGCACAAACAGATTCATCTCACCTCAAACCAAAAGAAGAGAGTAGCTCTTTTAAACCGACAGTTTATTTTAGAGATGGGCATATGGCTCGTAATGATGGTAACAGTGTAGACATAGATGTAGAAACAACTGAGATGAGTAAAAACTCTATCATGTTTAATGCAGTCATCGGGGCTATGAAAAAAGATGGTATGATTTATAAAAGTGTTATTGATGCTTCAAGAGATGTACGTTAAGGATAACTAAATGAGTAATTTTTTAAACAGTTTTGACATAGCCGGGTATGGCCTCTCAGCACAACGTGTACGTGTAAATACAATATCKAGYAATATTGCTAATGCACAAACAACGAGAACWGCAGAGGGTGGACCATACAGACGTAAAGAGGTAGTCTTTAAAGCTATCAACTTTAATGACAAGTTTAATGARGCACTTAATGGCATGACAAAGAGTGCTTCATATGAGGATCCACTTAACGAGGGTAGTTTTGGGAAAAAAGTAAATCCTGCTATAATGAGTGTAATAATAGATAAGATATCACGAGATGATTCTAAACCAAAAATGAAGTTTGAACCAAATCATCCTGATGCAGATACAAATGGTTATGTTGCATATCCAAATATTAACCCTGTAATCGAAATGGCCGATTTAGTAGAAGCAACACGCTCTTACCAAGCAAATGTTGCTGCGTTTCAAAGTAGTAAAGACATGGCAAATAGTGCCTTAACGCTATTTCAGTAGAGGGAGAGTAAGTAATTATGAATAATATAGGAAATATTTCTAGTGTTACAACAGCAGACTTACTAAAGCAGAAGTCAAAAGTTGAAGCTCCTGGTGGGGAACAATTTGCCCAACACTTAAAATCAGCACTAAATGAAATAAATGAACTTCAAGTTGAAAAAGAAGTGGCTGTTGCTGACATTGCAACCGGTCAAGTAAAAGACCTTCATCAAGCAGCTCTTGCCATTGGTAAAGCTGAGCTAAACATGAAGCTTATGCTTGAAATCCGTAACAAAGCTTTAAATGCATACAAAGAGCTTGGGCGTACACAGTTATAATAGTTTAATGGTCAATCCTAACAAAAGCAAAAAAACACTCCTTCTTTATGCCCTAATATCCTTAGGGTTTATAATCTTTTTATCGGTTATGTTTATCACGGTCATAAAATCTCGCCACCTACCAAGTATCTATGCAAAAGAGAGTTCACGTGCTCTGAGGGGAAATATAATTAGTGCTGATGGTTTTCATCTTGCAACTACCAAAAAACTCTATAAAGCTGTAGTAAACACTCGCTACATTGACCCAGATAAAAAAGAACTCTTTGTTAAACTCTTTAGTATCTACTCAGGTATCGAAGCTAAAACTATAGAAAAAAAACTTTCTAAAAGAAAGGGTGTAGTAGTATTGAGTTATAATATTTCTCAAATACAAGCACACTACTTAAAAAAACTAGCCCGTGAACTTCGAAGATTTAAAGTTTTTTTAGAACTCAAAAATACAAAAACTGGTCTACGCTCAATTCATGGACTAAGCATAATTGAGAGTGGTGAGAGTAGAGAGTATCCTTACGCAAAGCTTCTTACTCCTGTCATAGGTTATCCTCATAAACTTGAAGAAGATGGTTATACATCAGTGAGTGGTGTTAAAGGCTTAGAAAAACGATTTGATGTAGAACTGAGTGCTTCTCAAAATGCTTCAAGTCATGGCAAACGCGATGTCAACTCATATATCATCTTAAATAAAGATAGTTTTACAAAAGCTGAGATAAATGGACTTGATTTAAAGCTGACTATTCCTGTTTCACTACAAATAAAAATAGAAAAAATGCTTGATACTATGAAAGAAAAACTACAAGCAAAACAGATTATACTCTCTATTATGAACTCAAATAATGGTGATGTGTATGCTATTGCAAGCTCAAATCGTTTTTTACCAAAGAATATTAAACGCAGTGACTATCCCTCTTTAAACTCTGGTATGATTGAGTATAGTTTTGAACCAGGGAGTGTTATTAAACCCATTACTTTTTCACTTTTACTCGAGAAGGGACTTGTCAATCCTTATGACTTAGTTAATGGACATAATGGTCATTTTAAAATAGGCCGTAAAGTAATTACGGATGAGCATAAGTTCGATTGGCTCTCAGCTGAGAATGTAATAGTCTATTCATCAAATATTGGTATAGCGCAGTTAGCGCAAAAACTGTCAGGTTATGACTTTTATGAAGGACTTAAAAGTTTTGGTTTTGGAGAAAAATCGACACCTGATCTTATATATGAGAAGGTGGGTTCCATTCCAAGCCCTAAACGCTTAGAGAACGAAATATATAAGGCAACATGTTCTTATGGTTACGGTATGAGAGCAAACCTTATGCAAATAATGAGAGCGTATAGCGCTTTTAATAATAATGGCCGAATCGTCTATCCTAAACTTGTTGCTGGTTTTATCAACGAGGGAGGAGTTTTAATAAAGATGCCTTACGAGGAGCAGGTTCAAGTTATATCAAGTGCAACGGCACAAAGGATGAAAAAGATTCTCATTAAAACTGTAAATGTTGGTACAGGGAAAAAAGCTCGAATTCCTGGTTTAGTTATAGGTGGAAAAACTGGAACGGCACACATAGTTGAAAAAGGACAGTATGTACGTAAGTACAATACTGCGTTTATGGGTTTTGCCAATGATGAGAAACACAACTACTCCATAGGTGTGATAGTCGTACAACCTACGGGCAGTCACTTTGCTTCACAAACTGCGGTGCCCATCTTTAAACAAGCTGTCGATATTCTCATCGAAGATGGATACTTACAACCAGATATTGTCAAGCAACCGAGTCTTACCTACCAAGGCCTCCACTAAAATAATAGTGTTTCCAATCTCTATAGTCTCTAGCATCTCAAAATCACGGTTGAGTATCTCTATGTAACCAATTTCAAGGGGTTTGAGTATTTCACTCATAACTTCTTTAATTTCTTCAGTCTTAACTATCTTTTTTTGTACCATCTTTGAAGCCTCATACAGTGAACGGGAAATTTTCAGTGCTTCTACTCTTTGCTCTTTACTTAGGTAAATATTTCTACTACTCAGTGCGAGTCCATCACTTTCTCTCACAGTATCAACAGGCACAATTTTTACATCTAAAAAAAGCTGTTTTACCATCAAACTTATCAAGTTTAACTGTTGTGCATCTTTTTTTCCAAAGTATGCATAATCAGGATTAACAATATTAAAGAGTTTATTTACAACAGTTAACACACCATTAAAGTGCCCAGGTCTAGTTGCACCTTCTAAAACAAAACCTCTTACGTCCGGTGCCGCTATACTTACTTCATCACTTCCATATATATCACTCTTTTGTGGTAAAAAGACCACATCTACACCAGCGAGTTTACATATCTTTTTATCAGCCTCATCACGAGAGGGATACTTGTCCAAATCTTCACCTGCTAAAAACTGTGTCGGATTTACAAAAATCGAAACGACTATACATTCACACTCTTTTTTCGCTCTTTTTATCAAAGAGAGATGTCCATCATGGAGTGCTCCCATAGTAGGCACAAAACCAATAGTTTTCATTTGTATTTTTAGATGATTTTTTAATTCATTTGCATCAGAGATAATCTTCATTTTAAGTCCACATGTTATATAATCGTTATTATAACAAACATAGGGCAGTTTATGGATAATTACGAATATACAGAACTTTTAAAAAATATAACTTTAAAAATGAGTAATATCACAGGTGTTGTGCAACCAGCGCTTATAAAAGAAAAATTAGACAAGATAGAAGAACTAGAAAATGATCAAGACTTTTGGAATGATGCGACAAATGCAGCAAAGGTACAAAAAGAGAAAACACAACTTGGCCGTAAACTAGACAAATACTCCCTAGCACATGATGCCATAAATGATGCTAGCGAGCTTTATGAGATGGCTAAAGAAGAAAACGATGAAGAGTCGTTAAATGCTCTTTATGAAGATGCTGCTAGCTTAGAAGAGCAGATAAGGAACATGGAGATAGAAGTACTACTTAGTGGTGAGAGTGATGCAAATAATGCTATAGTATCCATTCACCCTGGTGCGGGGGGTACTGAGAGTCAGGACTGGGCTGAGATGCTTTTACGTATGTACAAACGCTGGGCTGAGAGACGCGGGTTTAGTGTAGAAATACTTGATTATCAAAATGGTGAAGAGGCTGGGATTAAAGATGTTTCTTTTATAGTGAAAGGCGAAAATGCTTACGGATACCTCAAAATAGAAAATGGCATACATAGACTTGTACGAATAAGCCCTTTTGACTCAAACTCTAAACGCCATACATCTTTTAGTTCAGTTATGGTTTCACCTGAAGTTGATGATGATATTAACATTGTTATCGAAGACAAGGATATTAGAATTGACACTTACCGCGCTAGTGGTTCGGGCGGACAACATGTAAATAAAACAGAATCAGCAATCAGACTCACTCATATAGAGACAGGTGTAGTTGTACAGTGTCAAAATGACAGAAGTCAGCATAAAAATAAAGCGACTGCAATGAAGATGTTAAAATCTAGACTTTATGAGTTAGAACTAGAAGCTTTAAAAGCGGAGAAAGATGGTGTAGCTAAAAGTGAGATAGGATGGGGTCATCAGATACGTTCTTATGTTATGCAACCCTACCAGCAAGTAAAAGATACACGCTCAAATGAGGCTCTCTCAAATATCTCTGCTATCTTAGATGGAGATATAGATAAAATGATAGAGGGTGTTTTAATAGCACAGAATAAACAATAGATATTCTTTAGACTATAGTCTTTTTCTTTTTTATAAAACTATATCCTAGAGAAAGAGCACCTAAAATCATAATCAAAATCGTAAAGTACTCTACTTGTTTTTCTTGCTGACCCTTGAGCTCTTTTAAAAACTTTGAGTTATCAGATTTTTGTTTTGTCTGTTTTGTACTTCCTGAACCTTGAACACTCGCTTGCATTCTAGCCAAGTTTGCAGTAGCCCTATCATTTTGACTTATACCCTCTTGTGGCACAGTCCAGAAATGGATTACAAAACCTATAAGAAGTAAAAATCCTCCTAAGCTTCGTAGTATAACTTGCTGGTACTTTAAAAAAAACTCCATTTCTTTCCTTTTGGCTTTTTATTAGCCAAATTATGTCAAAATCCTACTATGAATTTACTTAAAGAATTTTTTATAGATGACAAGTGCTCTTACTTGGAAAATAGAGAACAAACTACACATTATAAAATGATAGAAGAATGCGATAGTGAATCTTGTGAAGCACTTATTGAACGAGGATTTCGTCGGTTTGGGAAAATGTACTTCCGTCCAATATGTAGCGAATGTACTGAGTGCCAAAGTATAAAAATAGATGTAGAGAACTACAACTTCTCAAAAGCAGCACGTAGAATACTAAAAAAAGCCTCACACCTGCAGTCATATATACAAAAACCTACACTTACAAGAGAACACCTCAAAATTTTTAAAAAGTACCACTTACATATGAGTGATAAAAAAGATTGGGGATACACAGAAACTTCAACAGAAAACTACCATAGTTCTTTTGTTGCAGGTCATGAGGACTTTGGATATGAAGTACTTTATTATGATGGGGATACTTTAGTTGCAGTTGATTTAATAGATATATTAGAAAACGGTATCTCATCTATATACTTTTACTATGACCCAGACTATGCACATCTATCTTTAGGAAAATATTCGCTCTACAATCAAATCAAGTTTGCAAAAAATGCAGATAAAAAATGGATATATCTAGGTTACTATGTTGAGGATTGTCCCTCACTCTCATACAAATCAGAGTACAAGCCCTATGTAACACTTAAAGGAAGACCAAGTGAGTATGAAGCTTACAAATGGTTTTAGTCTGCTAATTCTTTTCTCTGAATTTTTCTAATCTCTGCTTTTTTAAGATTTAAGTCTTGTTGAAGATCTTCTTCAAGTCTCTTTTGAGCAGCCTTATCATTTTCACGAATACGTTTTATTTTTTCTACTTCAAGCTGCTTTTTAGATTTATAATACTTCTTTTGTAGATCTTTTGTTGCTTTTAATCTTGCATCTTCTTCTAAAAAATTATCTATTACTCCAGCTGAGTTAATATTCTCTTTATGTTTATAATAATAATCAATAATCTCTTTTTTATTTTTGTATGTATTTATAAGTCCACTATTAATAATCTGCCAAAAGAGTTCAAAATTATCTTTTTTCATAGATTCTTTATATTGGTTGTTGATACTTCTTAAAAAATAATCATTTGTTTTAGAAAGAGCACGAAGTCTGTTCAGATACTCTTTCTTTGTCTTTGAAGTAGCTGCTTTTTCTAGCTCATATCCTTGGGCTTTAGCCTCATAGACTTCACTAGTATATTTATTAATATCATCTGCATATAATTTATAAGAATCTATCTGCTTCAAAGTTTCAATCTTAGAAACATTATCATAAATTACATCCCCTAAGGCTGAATATGGTGTTGGATTATGTGCACTTAAAAAAGTAACCACAAGTGTAATTAAAATTAGTTTATACATGAAAAGCCTAAGAGTTTTTTATAAGTATAGCAGTTTTTGACTAGATAAAGAGGAGATTTATTCTCCAAAAGGAGAATACTGAGGTTAAAGCACCACACTTACGCTTTAGCGACGGTGGTGTCGGCATTTAGTGCCAGATTAACCGTTACGTTTTTTCTGAATTTCTTCAGATACAGCTTTAGGAACTTCAGCATAGTGATCAAATTCCATAGAGTAAGTTGCACGACCTTGAGTAGCTGAACGAAGATCAGTTGAGTAACCAAACATTTCAGATAAAGGAACGTGAGCATCAACGATTTTACTACCTGCACGGTCGCCCATAGCATTGATTTGTCCACGACGACGGTTAAGGTCACCGATAACATCACCCATATTCTCTTCAGGTGTTTCAACTTCAACTTTCATCATTGGCTCAAGGATTGCTGGATTAGCAATACGACAAGCAGCTTTGAAACCCATAGAAGCAGCAAGTTTAAATGCCATCTCATTTGAATCGACATCATGGTAAGAACCATCATAAAGAGTTACATCGATATCTTCCATTGGGTATCCAGCAAGAACACCAGTTTGCATAGCTTCCTCACAACCTTTCTTAACAGCTGGAATAAATTCTTTAGGAACAGATCCACCTTTAATAGCATTATGGAAAACATAACCTGTATCTTTTTCACCTGGCTTAACAGTAAGGTAAACATGACCAAATTGACCACGACCACCAGATTGCTTAGCATATTTGTACTCTTGATTTACTTCTTTTCTAATTGACTCTCTATAAGAAACTTGTGGTGCACCAACTTCAGCTTCAACAGAGAACTCACGCTTCATACGGTCAACAAGAATCTCAAGGTGTAACTCACCCATTCCAGAGATAATAGTCTGACCAGTCTCTTCATCAGTGTTAACTCTAAAAGAAGGATCTTCAGCTGCTAGTTTAGATAAAGCGATACCCATTTTTTCTTGGTCAGCTTTAGTTTTTGGCTCAACTGCAACAGAGATAACAGGATCCGGGAAATCCATTCTTTCAAGAACAACTTTTTCTTCACCCTGGCATAAAGTATCACCAGTAGTTGTAGATTTAAGACCAACAACAGCACCGATTTCACCAGCATAGATAGTTTTAATCTCTTCACGTTTGATTGCATGCATCTTAACGATACGTCCAATTCTCTCTTTTTTATCTTTAGTAGAGTTGTGTACAAATGAACCTGAGTCTAATGAACCACGGTAAACACGAATAAAAGTAAGCACACCAACGAATGGATCTGTCATAATTTTAAATGCTAATGCTGCAAAATCACCATCATCAGTTGAAGGAACTTCTACTTCTACTTCTTCATCATCCATAAGTGTACCCGTAATTGGAGCAGACTCAACTGGAGAAGGTAAGTAATCAACAACAGCATCAAGTAAAGTCTGAACACCCTTGTTCTTAAATGCAGTACCTGGAGTCATTGGAACAACAGCCATACCAAGTGTAGCAGCTTTAATAGCAGCTTTTAGCTCATCTTGTGTAAACTCTTCACCCTCTAAAAATTTTTCAGCAAACTCTTCATTACCTTCTACATCAGAAAGTGTTTCAAGCATTTTTTCTCTGTACTCATTAGAAATTTCTTGTAATGATTCACGAATATCTTGCTCATGGTAATCAGAACCCATTTCTGCATCAGCATCCCAAACTATTTCTTTCATTTTTACTAAGTCAACAACACCTTCGAACTCAGCTTCTGCACCAATAGGTAGTTGAAAAGGCATTGGATTACCTTTAAGACGGTCTCTAATTTGACGCTCAACTTCATAGAAATCTGCACCAGTTCTGTCCATCTTGTTAACAAAAACAATAGAAGGAACTTTATAACGATTACGTTGTCTCCAAACTGTCTCTGATTGGGGCTGAACACCACCAACAGCACAAAATACTGAAACAGCACCATCAAGAACACGCATAGAACGCTCAACTTCAATAGTAAAGTCAACGTGTCCCGGAGTATCTATAATGTTAATTTGTTTTCCGTTCCACTCACAAGTAGTAGCAGCAGAAGTAATTGTAATACCACGCTCTTGCTCTTGTTCCATCCAGTCCATAGTAGCAGCACCATCATGTACCTCACCAATTTTATGCTCAACACCAGTGTAGAAAAGAATTCTTTCTGTAGTTGTAGTTTTACCTGCATCAATGTGTGCAGCAATACCGATGTTTCTTACGTCGTTTAGTTTGTGACTTCTTGCCATAGTTTTAGTACCTTGTTATATAAGTTGAGAGATAAGCTCTTTTATAAATAAAAAATATTTACTTACAAAAGAGCTGTCAATGTTAAGTGTTGTTAACACAAAAATTTGCTAGCAAATTTGAGCTTACTGCTGAAGTAAACCCAGTGTTAACGTAGTTAAGGGAATTACTTCCCTTAGCGTTTAATAGAAGCCTACCAGCGATAGTGAGCAAATGCTTTATTTGCTTCAGCCATTCTGTNANTNKYWTCTTNTTTTCTTNNGAATGCTGAACCTTTATCAGTTGCAGCTTCCATGAACTCATTAGCTAATCTCTCAGCCATAGTTCTTTCGTTTCTCTTACGAGCAGCGTCAATTAACCATCTAAGAGCTAATGACTGTTGACGTACAGGGCGCACTTCTACTGGAACTTGATAAGTAGCACCACCAACACGGCGACTTTTTACTTCGATAATTGGTTTAATGTTTTCAATAGCTTCATTAAATGTATCAATACCAGTCTTTTCAGCACGTGAACTAATTATGTCTAGTGCACTGTAAATGATTTTTTCTGCTATTGATTTTTTACCATCTAACATTACTTTGTTTATAAATTTCGTCAGTATTTTGCTTCCATAAACTGGATCTGGCATAACTGGACGAACGGGAGCTTTTCTTCTTCTCATTTCGAGTATCCTTATTCTTCAATTTTTTCAAATTTACTCAAAATTAATTACTTAAAATTAATCCTGTAGCTATTGAACTTCTGGCGCTAAACGCCGACACCACCGTCGCTAAAGCGTAAGTGTGTGTGATTACCTTTTAAAAGGACTATTTTTTAGGCTTCTTAGTACCGTATTTAGATCTTGCTACCATACGGCCAGCAACACCAGCAGTATCAAGAGCACCACGAACGATATGGTATTTAACACCAGGTAAATCTTTAATACGACCACCACGTACAAGTACGATTGAGTGTTCTTGAAGGTTGTGACCCTCTCCACCGATATACGAAATAACTTCGAAACCAGATGTTAATCTAACTTTTGCAACTTTTCTTAAAGCCGAGTTAGGTTTTTTTGGTGTAGTTGTGTAAACACGAGTACATACACCACGACGCTGTGGACATGAAACAAGAGCAGGTGATTTAGACTTCTTAATCACACGTTTACGCTCATTACGAATCAATTGGTTGATTGTAGGCATACAATTCCTTTATATAAATTTCCAGTAGAATTTAACTGCATCAATAGGCCCTAAACGATATAAGGCTATATTGACATAGTTATAGACACGAGATAATACAGAAATTGTAATTAAAGTTAGCTTATTTTAAGTGGGAATTAATAATTGGAAGAATGGATGGGAATATATGAGCATAAAGCTCATATATTAAAAAGAAAAGTAAGAACTACTCTTCTTCTGTATTAAATACAATTTTTTGATCTTTATAAATACCAGTTCCAACAGGAATAGTACGACCAATAATAACATTTTCTTTAAGGTTATTAAGATCATCTACCTTAGCTGAAACTGCAGCTTCTGTAAGAACCTTAGTTGTATCTTGGAATGATGCAGCTGAGATAATACTATCAGCAGATACAGCAGCTCTCGTGATACCAACAAGGAAAGGCTCAGCAATCGCAGGACGACCACCAAGACGAATGATTTTTTCATTTTCTATTGAAAATTTAGCCTTAGAAATTAAATCACCTTGAATAAATTTAGTATCTCCAGATCTAACAATCTTAATCTGACGTAACATTTGAGTAAAGATAACCTCAATATGCTTATCAGCAATATTAACACCTTGAGAACGGTAAACTTGTTGTACTTCAGATACTAGGTAGTTATAAAGTGCTTTAACACCCATAATACGTAATAACTCATGTGAAGAAAGGATACCAGTTGTTAAACGCTCACCAGCATGAACAAAGTCACCAACAGCAACAACTGCTTCATGCGACTTATCAACAAAGTACTCTTTAACAATTCCGTTTTCAGAGTTAGAAACTATAACACGAACTTTACCACGAAGCATCTTACCAAAACTAACCGTACCGTCTATCTCAGAGATAAGTGCAGTTGCCTTAGGACGACGACCTTCAAACAGTTCAGAAACACGTGGGAGACCCCCTGTAATATCTGATGACTTTTGAAGTGCTTTTGGTGTTTTCGCAATTATATCAGCTGTTCTAACACTGTCACCATCTGCAACAAATACAGATGATTTAGGCTCAATTGCATAACGTAAAAGCTCACCATCTTCTGTTGCAAGAACGATAGTTGGTTTGTATTCACTAGAGATATGATCATTAATCATTAAACGAGTTTTACCAGTAAGTTCATCTAATTGCTCAGATGCTGTTGTACCAACAATGATATCTTCATACTTTACCGTACCCACTGCTTCAGAGATAATAGGGTTTGAGTATGGATCCCACTCTGCAATTACAACAGACTCATCAGTTGCAGGTTTAGCAATAAGTGTAGTAGCGTCAACAGCTTCATTATCATCTGTAACTATAACAGAACCACGAGCGATGTAGTGACGAACTGCTTCACGGTTGTTTGTATCTATGACAGCTGCGAAAAGACCTTTCTCACTTACTTCATATCCAGACTTAAGTCCTTCAATTCTTTCTAGGTAATCACCTTTAAGTAAGAAGTACTTCACAGTACCCTCTTCAGTTGAAAGAATTTTCTTAGTTACCGGAGCACCATCTTCCACTAAAAGTTCAGATGCATAAGGAATACGAGATGGAACATTCCATCCATCTTTAATAGTCTCAACAATTGACTCATCTTCCTCAACTTCAGCACCATTTGTATATGGGAAGTAATATTTACCTTCTATTTGTCCACTTACACCAGCAAGTTCATTTGGTTTAGCTATTTCGTTTTTACGTAAAGAATAACGATTAGTCTCTTTTTTACCAATGATACTGACAATCACTTCATCGTGTACAGTTTGTATTTCAACTTTACCAGCAAATGGTGCTTTAATTTTAGGTTCTACTAAAAGGATAGCAGCATTACGACGGTTAGCAACAATAGTCTTACCATCTTTAGCTTTATAAGTTTTAAGCTTATAGTAACGAATAAACCCTTCTTTATCAGCTAAAACTTGACGTTCTTGTGCTGTTGAACTTGCAGTTCCACCAACGTGGAAAGTACGAAGTGTAAGTTGTGTTCCTGGCTCACCAATTGACTGGGCTGCAACAATACCGATAGCTTCACCAGTTCTTACAATAAAACCTGTTGCAAGGTTAACACCATAACAAAGTGCACATACACCATCTTTACTCTTACAAGTAGTAGGGGTTCTAATATGTGCTGTTTTGATTCCAGCTTCAGCGATTACTTTAGAGCTTACTTCATCAAGTAAAGTACCCTCAGCATAAAGTATCTCGTTTGAAATTGGATCAATAACATCTTCAGCTAAAACACGACCATGGAGTCTGTCTTCTAAAGACTCTATTAAAGTATTTTGATCTGAAATATCAGAAATCTCAATACCTTCGTGAGTATGACAATCATGCTCAACAATCTTAACATTTTGTGCAACATCAACGAGCTTACGAGTAAGGTAACCCGCATTCGCTGTTTTAAGTGCTGTATCGGCAAGACCTTTACGAGCACCGTGAGTTGAAATGAAGTACTCAATTACATTAAGTCCCTCTTTAAAGTTAGAGATAATTGGCGTTTCAATAATATCACCAGAAGGTTTAGCCATAAGACCACGCATACCAGCAAGCTGACGAATCTGTGCCGCTGAACCACGAGCACCAGAATCAGCCATCATGTGAATAGAGTTAAAACCATCTTTATCATTCTCAACAAGTTCCATCATTTCTGCTGCAAGTACATTATTTGTATCTGTCCAAACATCAATAATTTTATTGTATCTTTCTTGTTCAGTTAAAAGACCAGCTTCAAATTGCTTTTGAATCTCAATAACACGAGCTTTAGACTCAGCAATTTTAGCAGGTTTCATAGCAGGAACACGAATATCATCCGCAGAAATAGATACACCAGATTCAGTTGCATGTTTAAAACCTAAATCTTTAAGTTTATCTAAGAATCCAGCAGTAATACCTATACCACCATGTTTTTGAACATAATCAACGATTTCATTAATCGCCTTTTTCTTCATAACCTTATTCCATAACTCAGCAGGAACAAAATCAGGAAGAACAGCTTTAACTAAAAGACGTCCAGCAGTAGTATGAATAATACGACCATCAACACGAGTTCTAACTTTTGCATGTAAATCAAGTGCATTATGCTCTAAGGCAATATTAATTTCATCAACATTAGAGAAAAGTTTATTTGAACCTTTTACACCATTTTTCTCTAAAGAAATATAGTAGATTCCAAGAACCATATCCTGTGATGGTGTAGCAATAGCCTTACCAGATGCAGGAAGTAAAATATTCATAGATGCAAGCATAAGTACTTTACACTCAGCAATTGCTGCTGAAGATAAAGGTACATGAACAGCCATCTGATCTCCATCGAAATCGGCGTTAAATGCAGCACAAACTAAAGGGTGAAGCTGAATAGCTTTTCCATCAATAAGTTTTGGGTGAAATGCTTGAATAGAGAGCTTGTGAAGTGTTGGTGCACGGTTAAGCATAATTGGATAACCATCAACAATTTCAGCAAGACATTCCCATACTTCATTTGTTTTAGCTTCAATCATTTTCTTTGCAGCTTTAACAGTTGTAGCATAACCCTTATCTTCAAGTTTAGCAATCAAATGCGGCTTGAATAGTTCAATAGCCATTTTTTTAGGTAGACCACATTCGTCCATACTTAAAGTAGGTCCAACAACAATTACAGAACGTCCAGAGAAGTCAACACGTTTTCCAAGAAGATTCTGACGGAAACGACCTTGTTTACCTTTAATAATCTCTGAAAGTGATTTAAGAGGACGCTTATTAGCTCCCTTAACAGCATTTGCACGACGACCATTGTCAAATAGTGCATCAACAGACTCTTGTAACATACGTTTTTCATTACGTACAATAATCTCTGGTGCTTCAAGCTCAACAAGACGCTTTAAACGTTGGTTACGGTTAATAACACGACGATATAAATCATTTACATCAGAAACTGCAAACTTACCACCATCTAAAGAGACAAGAGGACGCAAATCAGGTGGAAGAACTGGTAAAACAGTTAACATCATCCATGCAGGGTTATTACCACTATTTAAAAATGACTCAATTACTTTAAGGCGTTTATTAATAGTTTTCTTTTTTGCTTCAGATTTTGTCTGAGTAATTGCTTCTTTGAGGTTAGTAAAGAGATCAACTAAATCAATAGAATCAAGTAAGTCACGAACAACTTCTCCACCCATACGAGCTTTAAAGCCTAACTCACCAAAACGTTGTATAAGTGTTCTGTACTGCTCTTCGTTTAAAACATCATACTGAAGAACTGGAGTTTTTGCTTCAGCATCATAATATGCCTCGCCACCAGACTCAACGATATATGCTTCATAATAAAGTACACGTTCAAGGTCTTTCATCTTAATACCAAGAAGAGTACCAATACGAGAAGGTAATGAAGAAACATACCAAATGTGTGCAACTGGAGTTACAAGTTCAATATGACCCATACGAGTACGACGAACCTTAGTAGATGTTACTTCAACACCACACTTCTCACAAACTACGCCCTTATAACGCATCTTTTTGTATTTACCACAAAGACACTCATAGTCTCTCACTGGTCCAAATATTTTTGCACAAAAGAGACCATCACGTTCAGGCTTTAGAGTACGGTAATTTATAGTCTCAGGTTTTTTTACTTCACCATTTGACCAAGACATAACCTTCTCAGGTGATGCAAGGCGAAACTGTAGTTGCTTGATATCTTTAGGTCTATTGTCTTCTGTTACTTGAACTGCTACTAATTTACTCATCGTCTTCCACCTCGTCCATAATCTCTACATCAAGTGCTAATGCTTGAAGTTCTTTCGTTAATACAAATAGTGTTTCAGGAATACCTGATTCTGGTATTAACTCACCTTTTGTAAGTGCTTTATATGCACGTACACGACCATCAACATCATCCGACTTGATAGTAAGCATCTCTTTAAGAACAGCAGATGCACCGTAAGCTTCAAGAGCCCAAACTTCCATCTCTCCAAATCTTTGTCCACCAAATAGTGCTTTACCACCAACTGGTTGTTGTGTTACTAAAGAGTATGGTCCAGTTGAACGAGCATGAATCTTCTCATCAACAAGGTGGTGTAGTTTAAGAATGTACATAAACCCAACATTAACACGCTCTTTAATTTTCTCACCAGTAAGACCGTTATAAAGTACAACTTTACCATCAGCATCCATCTTAGCAAGTTCATACAATTTCTCAAATTCGCCAGCGTTTACACCTTCAAAAATTGGAGTAGCAAAACGCACTCCACCCTTAGCCCAGTCACGTGCATGTTTTAAGAAGACTTCATCAGACATATTACCTATAACTTCACCAGCATTCATAAGACCTGCCACATCAGATATTTCTATCATCTTTGTACGTAAGTTATCTATAAAGTCTTTTTGCTTGTTATCAAATTCTTCTTGAATCTGGTTACCAAGTTCACGACCTGCAAAACCTAAGTGCATTTCAAGAATCTGTCCAATATTCATACGAGAAGGTACACCTAGTGGATTTAGACATACATCAACTGAACGTCCGTCTTCCATGTATGGCATATCTACTTCAGGAACGATATTTGAAACGATACCTTTATTTCCGTGACGACCAGCCATTTTATCACCAACTTTAAGTTGACGTTTTGTAGCCACATAAATCTTCACATATTTAACAACACCATTTGGAAGGATGTCATCTTTTTCTAAAATAGTAAGTTTTTCTTCATGCTCATCTCTAAAAACACGTTTTTGTTTTTGGAAGTGATTTTTTGTCTTTGTATACTCATCCTGAATTGTTTCGCCAAATGACTTAACGATAGCATTCATTGCAAAACGATTTACTTCTTTAAGATCATCACCGTTGATAGTGTCACCAGCTTTATAATCAGTCTCATCAATTGTAATATCAGTTTTTAAAGGCTCACGAGTAAGAAGTTTTGTTACACGTAACATCTCTTCTTTGTCAATCATTAAAAGACGGTCATAGTGCTCACGCTCTAAGTAATCACGCTCTTCTTTTTCTAAGGCTAAAGCACATGGATCTTTGTCATAACCTTTTTTTGTAAATACTTTAATATCAACAATAACACCTTCCATAGATGGAGGACAGTAAAGTGATTTATTTACAACATGTCCAGCTTTTTCACCAAAGATAGCACGTAAAAGGCGTTCTTCTGGAGTTGGTTTTACTTCACCCTTAGGAGAAACTTTACCAACTAAAATCATACCACCAGATACAGCAGTACCTATTTTTACGATTCCAGACTCATCTAAATGAGCTAATTCATCATCACGAACATTTGGAATATCACGAGTAATCTCTTCAACACCATGCTTGAGTTCACGAGCTTCAACTTCTTTCTCATAAATATGAACTGAAGTAAATTGATCTTTACGAATCATACGCTCAGAGATAACAATGGCATCCTCAAAGTTATAACCATTCCAAGGCATAAATGCAACCATTGCATTAACACCAAGAGCAAGCTCACCTTGATCCATATTTGGACCATCAGCAATTATTTGCCCTTTTTTAACTATATCACCAATATTAACTATTGGTTTTTGTGTAAATGAAGTATTTTGATTGGTTCTAAGGTTCTTTTGTAATGGATAATAATCTATATAGATTTCTCCATCTTCATCACCCATTACATAGATATGTTTACCATCAACTTTCTCTATCTTACCACCACGTTTGGCTTTTATACACTCCCATGCATCACGAGCAACAAGTTTTTCAACACCTGTTCCTACCATCGGAGAGTTCACACGTAAAAGAGGAACTGCTTGACGTTGCATGTTTGATCCCATAAGAGCACGGTTAGCATCATCGTGTTCCAAGAAAGGAATAAGCGAAGCTGCAACACCAACTACCATATGAGAAGAGAGGTCAGCATACTGACACTCACTTGGATTTTGAAGTAAAATCTCACCATCTTGACGAATAGAAATCAAATCTTCAATAAACTGACCATCAGCATCTAACTTATTTGAAGCCGCTGCAATTTTAATACCCTCTTCTTGAGTAGCTGTAAGATATACAATTTCTTTAGTTACCTTACCTTCACTCATTACTTTATATGGTGCTTCAATAAAACCATGAGCATTTACCTTAGAGTAAGTTGCAAGTGTATTAATAAGACCAATATTTTGACCCTCTGGAGTCTCAATTGGACAGATTCTACCGTAGTGAGTTGGGTGAACATCACGTACTTCAAATCCAGCTCTCTCTTTAACAAGACCACCTTCACCAAGAGCCGAAAGACGACGCTTGTGAGTAACTTCTGAAAGTGGATTCGTTTGATCCATAAACTGAGAAAGTTGTCCACCTGAAAAAAATTCCATAATAGTAGAAGTAATCATTTTAGAGTTAATTAAATCATGTGGCATAAGTTCAGCCATTGGACCACTCATAGTAGAGAGTTTATCACGAATAGCTTTTTGCATTTTCACAAGACCATTATGTAACTCGTTACCTAAAAGTTCACCAATAGAACGAATACGTCTATTACCTAAGTGATCTCTATCATCAATATGACCTTGACCATTTTTAACCTTGATAACATATTTTACTGATTCAATAATATCTTCATGTGTAAGAACAGTGATATATTCAGGAATAGTCATACCAAGTTTATGATTCATTTTCATACGACCAACACGAGTTAAGTCATATCTCTCTGGATCAAAGAAAAGTTGATTTACGAAAACTTTCGCAGCTTCTTTTGTAACAGGCTCACCTGGACGCATAACTTTATATATACGAATAGCAGACAAATCATTCTCATCTTCAATCTCTTCAGTTTGCTTGAGTAGTTTAAGTGAGTCAGCATCAGCATTAAATGCATTGATAATAGAACTATCAACACCTTCAGCTAAATCATTTGCTATTTTAAATTCACTTACACCAATCTCAAACATTTTCTTTAACTTAGTCTCATCAATATGAGTCATAGCGTCAAAAAGGATTTCTCCAGTTTCAGGATCAATTATTGATTCTGCTAAGTAACGGTCTAGAAGAATTTCTAATGGATATTCAACATGTGTAACACCATCATCAACTAATTTTTGCGCTTTTTTAGCAGATAATCTTTTACCTGAGTTTACAAGTACTTTACCGTTTAAATCAACTAAATCATAAGAGATACGATTAGCATAATCTTTAGGATTAAACGCCATTGTAAATCTATTATCCTCTAAACTAACTGTTTGAATAGGATAAAAAAGTTTTAAAATATCTTGTTTAGAATAACCTAAAGCACGGAACATAATTGTTACAGGAACTTTACGGCGTTTGTTAATTCTCATATAAAGAATATCTTTAGGATCATACTCAAAGTATAACCAAGAACCACGATCTGGAATAATTTGTCCAGTGTAGATTAATTTATTTCCAGCTGTAGTTGACTCTTCTTTTTTAAAGATAACACCTGGTGATCTGTGAAGTTGGTTTACAACAACACGCTCAACACCATTGATGATAAAAGAAGTTCTATCAGTCATTAAAGGAATATCACGAACAAATATATTTTGTTCTTTAATATCTTTTACACCAAGTTTTTCTTTAGTGTTCTCATCTCTGTCCCATAATACTAGGCGAGTTTTCATTCTAAGACTTACTGCATAAGTAAGCCCTCTCTCCATACACTCTCGAACCGTATACTTAGGGTTCGTAACTTCACTACCAACATACTCAATAGTAAGTCTATTTTGTGAATCATGAATAGGAAAAGCGGATGTGAATACTTTTTCAATACCACTAGCTGATCTATCTTTAGCATCTAACATTAAGAAAGTATCATATGATGACTGTTGGAGTTGAAGTAGATTTGGAACTTCAATTTCTTGAGGAGTTTTTGAGAAGTCTACACGAAGACGGTTTCCGGAATATAAAGTGTTTAACATTTGCTAACCTCGATAAATATTTGTATCAATTCAAGCGTCCTTGAATGATTAATTTTGAGGCTCTTTTAAGAGCTCGATTTTTATAGTGCTTATAAACGACATAAGGGCACTTTTACCAAGAGAGTCTATCTCTTCGTAAAAGCGCCCAAAAATGAGAGCGACATTTACATGCCAACTCTCATAAAAAGTAGTGAGAAATTACTTAACTTCTACAACTGCTCCAGCTTCTTCTAAAGCAGCTTTTGCTTCATCAGCAGCATCTTTATCTACGCCCTCTTTGATTGTAGATGGAAGACCTTCACAAGCCTCTTTTGCTTCTTTAAGTCCAAGACCAGTAAGAGCACGAACAGCTTTAATAACTGCAATTTTCTTAGCACCAACATCAGTAAGTACTACATCAAATTCAGTTTTCTCAACAGCAGCTTCACCAGCAACAGCTCCACCAGCAACAGCAACAGGTTGTGCAGATACTTGAAATTTTTCTTCAAATTCTTTAACAAGCTCAGAAAGCTCAAGAACAGAAAGTCCTGAAATAAATTCTAATACGTCTTCTTTAGTAATAGCCATAATGACTCCTTGTGTTTTTATATTTTATTTTTTGTGATAAAAATCACTTTTTAGAAGAGAAGCTTATGCTTCTTCTTCAAGTTTCTTTCTAAGAGCGTCGATTCCAACAGCCATATTCGTAATAGGAGCCATCCAAGTAGCAGCAAGCATACCAAGTAACTCATCACGACCAGGAAGTTTAGCGAACGCGTCTATTTTAGCTACGTCTGCAGGTTCTTTATCTAAATAACCAGCTTTAATAACAAATTTTTCATTGCCTTTGGCGAAATCAGCAGCAACCTTAGATGCACTAATAACGTCATTTGACCAAATAAAAATATTTGTGTCTTTAATTTCAATACCACTCATATCAGCATTTCTTAATGCAATAGTAGCAAGTGAGTTTTTAACAACCTGAACACTTGTATCTTTAGCACGAGCAGATGTACGTAAACTTTCAAGCTCACTTACAGTAAGGCCTTTATAGTCACAGATAACAACTGCTGTCGTATCACTAAATGCTGTTGTTAATTCTGCAATTAACTCAGCTTTTTTTGATTTTAACATTTATTTCTCCTTTCCAGACATAACTTCAAGAGGGGCGAGAAAGGCTCGATTAAGCTCAGTACCAACGCGGTACATACCCCCAACTATCTTTAGTCCAAGTAAATTCAGATTTCCAAATTGAAAATCTTTAGTTAAAGATAGAATTAGCTTTAACTAAAAATTTCTAAGTAAGTGAACAAACGCCAAAGGCGTTTTGTCCTACTTAATGTCTGCTAGTTCTACTAAGTCAAGCTTAACAGCTGGACTCATAGTTAAACTAAGAGCAGCATTCTTGATATAGCGACCTTTTGCAGAGGCTGGTTTTTGCTTGTTAATAGCAACGATAAAAGAAGTTAGGTTTTCAGCGATTTTCTCTGCACCAAAACTTGCTTTACCAATACCTGCATGGATATTCCCTTTTTTGTCAACACGGAAATTCACTTGACCGCCTTTAACATTTTTAACAGCAGTTGCAACATCTGGAGTTACAGTTCCTGTTTTAGGGTTAGGCATAAGACCTTTTGGTCCTAAAATACGACCAATTTGTCCAACAAGGCCCATACAATCTGGTGCAGCAACAACTACATCAAAATTAAAGATTCCTGCTTTAATATCTGCCACTAAATCGTCAGTTCCAACGATATCAGCACCAGCAGCCTTAGCTTCATCAGCTTTAACGCCTTTAGCAAATACTGCAACACGAACTGTTTTACCAGTTCCATGTGGAAGTACTAATGCACCACGAACCATTTGGTCAGCGTGACGAGGGTCAACATTTAAGTTCATTGCAATTTCAACTGTTTCGTCAAACTTTGCACTTGTTAAATCTTTTAGAGTTGCAGAAGCTTCAGTTACACCGTAAGCCTTACTTGCATCAATTTTTTCTACTAATTGTTTATATCTTTTGCTCATTGTCAAATCTCCATATTAATTCTGCCACATAATTTGAAATCATTGTGGTCGATGATTCTTGTAGAGGATTAGTCTACTATTGCGATACCCATAGAACGAGCTGTACCAGCTAAAGTGTTAGCAGCCATATCTTTGTCATCAGTGTTTAAGTCAGCGATTTTTGCATCAACAACTTCCATTAACTGAGCACGAGTAAGTTGTCCAACTATATTTTTTAGAGGATTATCCGTACCTTTTTTCAGTCCAGCTGCTTTCATGATAAGAGCAGATGCTGGTGGTTGCTTAGTGATAAAAGAAAAACTTCTATCTGTATAAACTGTAATAACAACTGGAACTTTGAATCCCATTTTATCTTTAGTTTTCTCGTTAAATGCTTTTGTGAACTCCATGATGTTAACACCACGTTGTCCTAGTGCTGGTCCTACTGGTGGAGCCGGGTTAGCTTTACCAGCTTCAATATGTAGCTTGATATAATCCATGACTTTTTTTGCCATTTTATTTCCTTTTTATGAATTTAAATTTATATAATTTTTTCGACTTGCGTATACGATATATCTACCGGTGTCGCACGTCCAAAAATTGAAACATTAAGTTTTAAAGTACCGTGTTCTAAATCGTACTCATCAACCGTTCCTGTGAAGTTAGCAAATGGACCTTCAATAATACGAACTGTCTCACCATTCTCAAAAAATACTTTTGGTTTTGGTGCAGCACGGTTATTTACACGATCAAGTATTACATTAATATCATGCTCGCTTAGTGGTGTTGGAGTATTTCCTTCACCAATAAAACCTGATACCTTTGGAATTGACTGAATCAGATGCTGAATTTCTGTATTTAACTCTAGTTTTGCAAAAACATATCCAGAGTATAAAGAGCGCTCAGTAACTTTTTTCTTTCCATCTTTTACTTCTATAACATCTTCAGTAGGAACGATAACCTCAGTGATGAACTCTTGTAGACCCATCTCTTCAATCATATTAAAGATTGCATCTCTAACTAATCTATCACTACCATATGTCTGAATAGAGTACCATTGTTGTGCCATATTTACTCCTTAACCTAAGATTGATGTCATAACTGATGACATAATTAAATCAACTAAAGCTAAAAAAGCTGCAATTGCAGAAACAACTATAATAACTGAAATATATGCTTGCTTTACTTGTCCAGATGTTGGGAAAATTACCTTTTGAAGTTCTGCTCTAGCACTATTAATATGTTTACCTAAGTTCATCATTTAATCCATTTAATTTAAAAATATCATTTATTATAAATAAAGCAAAAAGCTTCACTAATAATAAATGGTGGCAGGCGTAGGGGGACTCGAACCCGCAACACCCGGATTTGGAATCCGGTGCTCTACCATTGGAGCTATACGCCTATAAGAGAACCAAGATTATCTTGGTTCAAGTTCTCACAAGAGAAGTTATTATAACTTCATCTCTTTATGAGTAGTATGCTCACGACACCATTTACAATACTTACGTACTGAAAATTTCTCTGTGTGAGTCTTTTTATTTTTTGTTGTGTGATAATTACGTCTAGTACATTTCTCACAACCTAAGTGAATCGCTTCTCTCATTATATTTACCTTTAATACTTATCAATAATTCGCAAAAGCGAATTATTTGATAATTGATGCAACAACACCAGCACCAACAGTTCTTCCACCCTCACGGATAGCGAAGTTAGTACCAACTTCCATTGCAATTGGGTGAATTAACTCAGCAGTAATACTTACGTTATCACCTGGCATAACCATCTCAGTACCTTCTGGTAATGTAATAGCACCAGTAACATCAGTAGTACGTACGTAGAACTGAGGACGGTAGTTTGAGAAGAATGGTGTATGACGACCACCCTCATCTTTACTTAGAACATAAATTTCTGCAGTAAATGTTGTGTGTGGAGTAATAGTACCTGGCTTACAAAGAACTTGTCCACGTTGAACTTCTTCTTTAGCTATACCACGAACTAAAATACCACAGTTGTCTCCAGCGATACCTTGATCCATTTCTTTACGGAACATTTCAACACCAGTAACAGTAGTTTTCTGAGTATCAGTGATACCTACRATTTCTACATCTTCACCAACATTAATAGTACCACGATCGATTTTACCAGTAACAACTGTACCACGACCAGAGATWGAGAAAACATCTTCAATAGGCATTAAGAAATCTTTDTCTGTTTCACGTACTGGATCAGGAATAAATGCATCAACAGTAGCCATAAGWGCTTTAATCTTTTCWGACCACTCACCAAGAGTACCAGTTTTAGCTTCTTCAAGAGCTTTAAGTGCAGAACCCGTAGTAATCGGTGTATCRTCACCTGGRAAGTCGTACATGTCAAGTAGCTCACGGATTTCCATCTCTACTAATTCTAATAATTCTTCATCATCAACCATATCTTCTTTGTTCATGAAAACAACGATGTAAGGAACACCAACTTGCTTAGAAAGAAGRATRTGCTCRCGAGTTTGTGGCATTGGGCCATCCGCTGCAGAAACAACAAGAATAGCACCATCCATTTGTGCAGCACCAGTAATCATGTTCTTAACATAATCCGCGTGACCTGGACAGTCAACATGTGCATAGTGACGATTATCAGTTTCATACTCTACATGTGAAGTTGAAATCGTAATACCACGTTCTCTTTCTTCTGGAGCATTATCGATTGCATCGTAATCCATAAGTTCAGCACCGTTAGTTACTGCTAATACTGCTGTAATTGCAGCTGTTAATGTTGTTTTACCGTGGTCAACGTGTCCGATTGTCCCGATGTTTACGTGGGGTTTCGTACCACGTTCAAATTTTGCTTTTGCCATAGTGTTCTCCTACTTAGTTTGTGAATTGAAATGGAATTATATCCAAAAATCATTCAATTATTGCTTAAAGTAAGTAAAAGTTACTTTAATGGTGCTGACGGTGGGATTTGAACCCACGGCCTCTTACTTACCAAGCAAGTGCTCTACCCCTGAGCCACGACAGCATATAGAGTAATGTAAGCAATAATTGAATAATTCTTTATTTTGTTATTAGTTTTTATGTGATTAGATTGCTATATGACTATTTGCATGAAATAATATATAGTTGATATGAAGTAAAGGACGAAATTGTACTTCAGCTTCCAGATGTTTTTTGCGTTTATGGAGCGGGTGAAGGGATTCGAACCCTCGACAGCCTGCTTGGAAGGCAGGAACTCTAGCCACTGAGTTACACCCGCATTAAACTTTTATGGTGGTGAGGATAGGAGTCGAACCTATGAACCCGTAGGGAGCGGATTTACAGTCCGCCGTCGTTGGCCACTTGACTACCTCACCACAAATTATATAAATTAATTATATCTTCTCTGGTCTAACACTGTTTCTAATATTCAAATTTCAATGGTGCCGACACGAGGATTTGAACCCCGGGCCTGCTGATTACAAATCAGCTGCTCTAGCCAACTGAGCTATGTCGGCATCGAAATTGAGTCAGAATTATAGGRCAATATRTTTTTAATGTCAAGGGTTTTGCTTAGAAATTTAAAAATAAGCCATCTTCTAGGATTTTTGTCTCCCATTTTCCCTTATATATCGCTATTTCATCAGATATTCTCTTAAAGAATGCTGGTTTGATATGATGGATATAAACGACTAAATCTTCTCTTTTTACAGCTTGAAGTTTTTCAAAAAGGAGTTCTGGTGTCAAATGTTTTGAATTAATTGCCAATTCTTTCATCTCACTTGGAAAAGAACACTCAACTACAATTGAACTTATATTTTCATTTTCGTTGATTTCTTTTACGGCGTTATCTAAAGAATGTGTATCTGCGGTAATTAAAACTGATGCATTCTTTTTAGTATAGACGTAGCCACTACTTGCAACTGTGTGATCCGTTTTAAATGCTCTAATACTCTCATCTTCACCAATACTATACTCTGTGTTTAATTCTAACTCTGTGTATGTTACAGCCATCTCTCCTGAGAAGGGCAATGGTATTTTAGAAAAATCTGGCCAAATGGTGTTATTTAAGAAATTTTCTTTAATTGCTTTAATAGTTTCAGGTAAACCTATAATATTTAATGGTTTTTTACGAAGATTAAAATAGTTATCTAAAATATATGCGATATCTATAATATGATCAAGGTGAGAGTGTGTCATCCATACATTTTCTAGATCAATTGATTCTATGTTTAAGGGTTCTAGTAAATTACCTGCATCTATTACATTTTTTYTATTGAGGTAAAAAGCTGTAGTACCATGCCCTTTTGCTTKGGTTCCATAAGCACCAAGTATGGTAATCTGTTTATCTCTTRTTAAGTCAGGTTTTTTAATATACATGTCTTTAAAGGTTTCACGAACTTCTTTAATAGCATCAAGTTTAGAAAAAAATAGATCTATTAATTTTGAATCAAAATGCGTTCCTTTCTCATCACGGAGCAGTTGAAAAATCTTTTCATCTTCCCATGCTTTCTTATAAACTCTATCACTGCCAAGAGCATCAAAAACATCAGCAATAGCTGTAATACGGCCAAAGATATGAATATCTTCGCCTGCTAGTTTTCTAGGGTACCCTGTTCCATCCCACTTTTCATGATGTTCTCTTGCAACTATTGAAGCAGCCTTGAGTAATGGCCTYTCMGAATTCTTAATCATTTGATAACCAAGTTCAGCATGTGTCTCCATAATAAAAYGCTCATTCTCATCAAARCGACCCGGTTTRTTTARAATACTATCAGGTATWGCWAYCTTTCCWATATCATGCATAGGACTMGCYTGCTTTAATAACTCMGCATCYTCYTCGCTTAARCCATASGCTAAKGCTARRAGTTTTGAGTACTCAGCTACACGTTTAACATGGTTACCAGTYTCYTKASWSCGACTCTCRCWAATKGAGCCCATWGTYARWACTATCTCTTTTTGTGTCYCTTCTATCTCAGTWGMYAAYTTAGCAGMASTAAGTGTTTCTGCTGCATATGAACTTGCTAGTGTTAAGTGTTGCATATCYCTTGWATYAAAGAYWGWYTTTKCACCYTGATGATTTATAACYTGAAATGCYCCWATRATMTTATCMTCGTAATCRTACATAGGAATAACCATCATRCTTTTAGTCTTATAACCACTCGCTCTATCAATCTCTTTGTTAAATCGAGGATCTTGATACACATCATCAACAATAAGTCTCTGTCCTGAAGTTATACAAGTTCCCACAATACCAGATGATTTTGCGATACGTATTGTATCAATGCCTTGTACAACTCTTGTCCATATTTCTGTGTCATCATCGCTCACAACCCATACTGTACATCTATCAGCATTTGTAAGGACCTTACCCATATCTGCGAGTACTGCAAGTATCTCATTATAATCTTTAAGTGATGAGACCTCTGCTAGGTAAATAAAAACAAGTTCAAGTATCTCATCAGAACCTAATTTTCTTACATTTTTTTGCATAAAAACTCCATTTTAATTCGTATTATTATATCACTACGAGCATATAAATACTAAATTATATTAATATCACTATAATGTCATAAATAAAATAAATGAGTAAAACTATGTTAAAAATACTATTTTCTCCTTCTGAGGGGAAAAACAATGGTGGAACTTCACCCAAATCAGAACTTTTTGGTGCGAGTAATGCTAGAGATGAAATCTTAAATATTTACAATACTATAGCACTTAGTAAAAACGAAGAATCTATCAAAGAGCTTTTTGGAATTAAAAAGTTCGATGCTTGTAAGCCATATATAAATGATATATTTGACTCTCCTCTTATGCCAGCGATTGAGCGCTATCAAGGTGTTGCTTATGATTATCTAAAGTACTCCTCTTTAGATAATCAAGGACAAGAGTATCTAAAAGAYAATASTATTATATTCTCWAATCTTTATGGCCCCCTTTTAGGTGGARATACCATAGCAAATTATAAAGTTAAGCAGGGAAATAGTATTGCGACAATTGTTCCTGATAAGTTTTATAAAGATAGGTTTTCTTATCAGCTTGATCTTTATCTYGGTTCACATGATATTTTAGACCTGCGTGCTGGTTATTATGATAAATTTTATAAAGTCACAAAAGCATATACAACTTTAAAGTTTTTAAAAAATGGCAAAACAGTAAGTCATTGGGCAAAAGCGTATAGAGGTATTGTACTTCGTGAGTGTGCAAAACATAACATCACTTCACTTGAAGAGTTTATGGCTCTTGAGATAGAAGGTTTACTAGTCAAAGAGATAAAAACCACTAAAAATAAAACACAAATCATCTACGATATAGTAGAGTAAAGGAAAATTTATGCAAGATTCACAAGAGTACAAAGATAAAAAAGCATTTTTTGAGAAAATCATTACACTTTATGGGAGAAATGTTGTTATTGAAGTTTTACAAGATGAAAACGTAGAAGTGCATAAACTTCATTTAGCCTCTTCAAATAAATCTGACGGTGCAATAAAGACAATACTTTCTCTTGCAAAGAGTCGTAAAATAGAGATAACATATCATGAAAAAAACTCACTCTCTCGTATCTCTAAAAATGCCAAACAAGATCAAGGGGTAGCTATAGACATTATCTCTAAGAGTTATCAAAATGCAAGCGAGTTAAAAAACATGACTGCGTTTAAACTTATTGCACTCGATGGTATACAAAACCCTCAAAACCTAGGTATGATTATAAGAAGCTGTGCTGCTGGAAATGTTGATGGTATCATCCTTCCTACAAAAAGTTCTGCTAAAATCTCTCCACTTGTCATAAAAGCAAGTGCTGGAACACTTTTTAAACTTCCTATCTATTTTTGTAATACRCTCGAAGATATACTTCCAAAACTTAATGACACAAAAATATATGCACTCTCTTCTCATGCGAAAAATGATATATATGATTTAAGACCGAGTGAAAAAAGCATCTTTGTTTTAGGAAATGAGAGCGATGGAGTGAGCCCGGGGGTTACTCAACTTTGCAATGATTCTATATCTATTGAGATGAAACGCGGGGTAGAGTCTTTAAATGTTGCAGTGACTGCTTCACTTATTGCGTTTATGAAATAATATATTATAAAACATAAGGTTCATTAAGAAGTCATAATCGCATAAGGTCTTCGAATCTCTTCTAGGAGTTCATGTACAGACATATTTCGAGATTTTCGTACAAACTCTTTACCATCTAAAAAGATTAAGACCGTAGGTATCGCATATACACCAAAAGGGGGTGCGATATCTTCCTCAACAGAAATATCCACACTCTCAACTTTAAATGCAGGAAAGTTCTTATCTAACTCTTCTAGGAGTTTTGGTTTAAGAGCATGGCAGACATTACAAGTTGGTGCTGAGAAGTAAACCATTACCGCTATATTGTCTTTAATTGTATTATTTATATTTTCTATTGTTTGCATATAAAATTATAGTAGAATTAGYATATGAGTTCAATTATAWTTAGTATTTTAAGTATTTATGTTTTTATTGTTATGGGTTATCTCGCTAAACGCAGCTTTAAAGATCAAATAGACGATAAAACAATCACCCTTATAAATGTCTACTTTTTACAAGTTTTTTTAACCTTTTGGGGACTACTGATTCGTCCTATCGATATCTCGCTTTTGTATGCGCCCTCTATATACTTTGTCATCGTACTAATAATAGTAATAATCTCCGCCTTTACTGCTAAGCTTCTTTTTGAGAATAAAAAAGAGTACTCTATTGCCACTGTBGCAGCTATCATTGGAAACACAGGTAACCTTGGTATCCCTATAAATATCGCCATCTTTGGTGAAGAGTCTATTCCTTATACTACTGTAGTAAACCTTGTTAATGTTTTTGTAGTGTATACCATCGGTGTCTATTATTATTCTCGTGGAACATATGATGTAAAAACTTCTCTTAAAAACATCATAAAACTCCCTATTCTTTGGGCGGCCATTGTAGCTATACTTTTAAGTGTGTATCAAGTCCAAATTCACTCTAGTATTATGAATATGTTAATGATGGGGGCATATGCTTCTATGACTATGCAACTCTTTCTTTTTGGTATCTACCTCTATGGCACAAAAATCAAAGAGATTAGTAAAAGACTTTTACTCTGGGTCATGACACTCAAGTTTATTGTACTACCCTTAACTGCATTTAGCATTCTTGTATTTGTTGACTTAGAGCCTATGGTAAAGGGTATAGTTTTTATAGAACTTATGATGCCTTTAGCCGTTGCAAATGTAAATATGGCTTCACTTTATGACTGTAAACCAAGGCTTGTAACTGCCCTAGTCTTTGTCTCTTCAGTTTTATTTTTGGGAATAATCTTTATAGCTGTGGAGTTACTTGAGTATCTTTAAAATATTTAGTACACTAGACCTCTCCTAAAACATCCAAACCCTAAAGAACTACACTGGCTGTTATTTTTCTAGTTGATTTACTTTGCTTAAATACTTTAAAGTCATGTGTTCTTCCTTTATCTATATCAACAGCAAGTATTTTYCCCTCTATTGTAACTAGTACTTATGTTTTTAATGTATGCTTCTTCTTTTTCCCTGAGTAGTAATGTCTTTGCTTTTTTTTTGGTCTTTCACATTGTAACTCTGTAACATCTAAACTTATTTACTTTACGGTATTTAATTGTTTGCCATACTAATCTATAAGCAAATTTCACTCCTATTTTCTTTAGGTTTTAGGAGAAGTCTATTATCTTAAAAATGGAACATCTGAAAGTTGACTCACCTTTGTTTTAGTTAAATCAGTTCTTTTCTTTGTATATGTAAGTTCATTTTTTTGAATCAACTCATCTAAGACTTTTTCAGCAGCAGTGGTATTCACCAGCTCTTTACTCAGTATGACAAAGTCATCCCCAAAAATTCTAAATATCAAAGCCCCATCAGTATGTATACTCAAGATATTAGCAAACTCTTTGAGTAGAATATCCCCCTTATCCCATCCATGCTTAATATTAAATTTTGCAAAGTTGTGAATCATAAAAAAAAGCAGATATTTAAATGTCTGATTGTATCTATTTTCACTCAAAACAACATCAAGATAGTTTTTGTTATAAAGCTCACTTAAAGGGTCTTTATAAAAATATGCAAAACGCTCCTCTTCAAGAACTGTCTTGGGTAATTGATTTATATTATCTTCAATCTTGATATTTTTAAGAGCCTTGTATGCAACGCAAACTACTTCAGGATGAAACTGTATACTACTAAGTTCTTCTATCTCTTGCAGTGCTTCTTCAATACTTTTTTTCCCTTTGTATATTCTATTTGTTGTCATTGCATCAAAAGAATCTGCCACCATTAAAATTCTAGAGAGAGGAAGAATCTCCTCTTTTTGAATCCCATTTGGATACCCTTTTCCATTATACCTTTCATGGTGCTGGTAAACGATTTGAGCCATATTTTTAAACATCGGAATATTGTTAAGTAGTTTGTATCCGACACTTACATGTTCTTGAATCAAGGTATATTCAATCGCATTCAATTTTTTAGGCTTAAGGAGTACAGAGTCAGGAGTCTCTATCTTTCCTAAATCATGTAAAATTGCCGCTTGATATAAAAGTCTTATATCATCATCTGAACAACCCATCTCTTGTGCTATGAGAGTACTATAGTATGCTACTCTCTTTGAATGACCTGCAGTGTATGTATCTCTCTGCTCGATAAGCTCAACTATAGAGTAAATTGTTTTGTCGTAGTTCTCTTGCATCTGCTTTGTTTGTTCTTTTAGGTGTAGCTTATAAATAGTATTTTCTTTAAATTTTTGGATCTTTTCTGAGACCTTTAAAAGCTCTATATTAAGCATGTCATTATCAAATGGTTTTATGATGTAGCCATCAACATGTGCTTTTATGGCTTCCATCAGATAGTTTGAATCTATATGTGCTGTCGTGATAAGAATAGCAACTTTCTCGTTAAACTCTCTTATTTTAGCAATCATTTCAGATCCGTCCATCTTGGGCAGTGAGATGTCTGTAATAATGATGTCAAAAGCATTTTTTTTGCACAACTCCAAGCCTTCTTCTCCATCAGATGCTAAAACAACAGAGTCAAAAAGTTTTTTTAGGTAGCTACCCATTATCATTTGTATCTCTAAATCATCTTCTACATAGAGTACAGATAAACCTGCTGAGAATTGTTTTAATACTTTTATATCTACCATTTGATTTCTACTTATTCGTTATTTTTTAAGTCATAGGGCAAGTCTATCTCAAAACAGACACCATGATTTTTATTTATAACCATTATAACACCATTTAGGTGTTTTTCTATAATTGTTTTACTCATATACAGACCTAAACCAGTACCATTACTCTCATTCTTTGTTGTAAAGTATGGATCAAAGACACTATCAATAATTTCTGTAGATATTCCACCTGCATTGTCACAGATCTTTAGTTTGATATGCTTCTCATGAGAAAACAAAATAATGTTCACCTCTTTTTTAACTGTTTTGTTCTCACAAAAAGCCTCTTTTGCATTTTTGAGTATATTAATAAGCACCTGCATAAGCTCTCTTGAAAAAGTTCTTATCTTCACCGTATCATCTACATCTACATTAAGGGTAATATTATTATTTTGAAGTGATTTCCCGACTATCGATATGCTGTCTGCAACTATACTTTCTACACTCACCTCTTCTACAAGTTTGTTTGGTTTGAAAAATTCTCTAAAATCATCAATAGTTTTGGATAATTCTTGTGTCTGTTTAATAATATCTTGGGAAACCTCTCTTAGTTCATTATTATCGAGTAAATCAAGTTCAATACCAGCTTGTATATTATTTGCATCCATAGCTATGACACTAAGAGGTTGACGCCATTGATGTGCAATTATGCTTATCATCTCCCCCATTGCAGCATGACGAGATTGAGCTATCATAACCTCCTCTTGTTCATGCAGTTCTGCCTCTTGAAGTTTCTCTTTTGTGATGTCTGCATGAAACCCAACCATCCTTACTGGTTTTCCCTCTTTATCAAAGAGAGTCTGTCCGCGGTCAAGCACCCATATCCAAGAGCCATTTTTATGTTTAAGTCTATGTATACTGTGGTATTGATAATTAGGGTTTGAGTGTGCTATTGCTATCTCTTTTTCAGCTTTTTTTAAATCATTTGGATGGACTCGACTCTCCCATGTCTCAAGTGTATTTACAAGTTCATCATCGCTATATCCTAACATCTCTTTCCATCGAGGAGAAAAGTATATTGTTCCTTCTTCTAGATTCCAGTCCCATAAGCCATCACTTGTTCCTTCTATAGCTAAGGAGTACTGCTTATTAAGCTCTCTGAGCTCTCTTTCATTTTTTCGTATAACATTAAGATAGTTTTTAATTCTAGCTCGAATATAAAACATAAAAAGTAAAAAGAAACCCATACTAAGAAGACTTAGTGTCATAATTACAGTATTAAAATTTGCAAATGTATGGTGTGCCTTCTCCTGAAAACTATCAGCCTTCACATGAGCATATTCATAAAGAACTTTTGCTGATTGCTCTAGCTTTTGCACATGCACTGCTCCCTTATTTTTAGTAATAAAGACCGCCTTATCATACTCCCTTGCATACATAAGGTCTATCACCTCATCTCGTATTGGTTTCCAATCCTTGAAAAGTTTTTCTGCCTTTTTCTCAAGTAAGAGACCCTCTTCTCCTAAAATATTTTTTTTAATATCTTTTAAGCTTTTATAAACATTTTTTTCCTCTTCATCAACTTTTTTAGCAAACTTTTCACGCTCTACATCTGTAGATGAAAGTACTACATCCTTCATGTCTCGATGCATCTTTACAACACCTTTTTGTACAAAAATGGCGGCATTAGAAACTTTAAGAGGGTGATTATATATACTCTCTACACTAGCATGTATCTTATCAGTAGTAAAAAGACTTATCCCATTGACAAGTAGCACAAAGACCACACTGATTGAGGCAAATATTGTAATGGTTCTGCTTTCGTTATTTGGATTTAAATATTTCATCTTTTTACGATAAGATATTGATGTATCGAAAGGAATGCATCTTCATATAGTATTTGGTAATTTTTATTATCCATTTCACATCCTCTTAATTTCTCTAATAAGTTCCATCTGTCTTTTCGTGATATACTTTACTAACTCACTTGTCTTCAAATCTTTAAACATAAAAACAAGACTAAAACTGCGTTTTGTCTCCTGCTTTCTGTAAAATAGAGCTTTTGTATTAATAATGAGAGGTTTTTTATCAACTTCTAACACTATATCAATAACTACCTCACTATCTTTTTCTAAACCAGGAGGAAGAGTAGCTAACTTCAACTTTACAGCATCAAGTGAAATATCTTCTATCTCGATATCACCATGATACTTTCCTTCTCCTATAAAAAGAGAAGTTATCTGCTTCTCCCCTGGAACTACTCGAATTGTTTTTCTTTTAATAGGAGAAGTTGTTATAAACTTGAGCTTTTTAAAAGTTATACTTTGTAAATCAAAACTCATATTCTCAATCTCCGATGCTTCGATAGCATGAGGAAGTGCATCTGATATAATAAGGGTTTTTTGCTCAATTTGTACTGCTTTTTGTTGCATATAAGTAGTCTTTACACATAAGCGATTATTCTCTGTACTATCAATTACACCATCATTTGTTATGCTTAAACCTTTGTAGTAGTTATGGAGTTCTATCTTTGCATCATTTCTTTGTATAATATTTAAAAATTCATATATTACTTCTGTGTTTGCACTTACCTCATCCTCTTCACTCTTTTTTGCATCAAAAAGTCCTAAAAGATTCAACTCGCTTATATCATCAAAAGAGAGAATTCCATAATCCTTTTTTTGTGGTATAGCTTTGTACTTGATGATAAAATGGCGTATCTTTCCCTTGATGTCTTTCATCTTTACATTAAAAAGTTTATCAGGATTATTTTTAACTCTCTCAAGAGGATTTACCCCATCACTCTCATACAAGAAGCCATTATGTTCTAAAAACTTATCACCAAGCAAGAGTAAACTTTGTTTACATTCCAAAACCGATTCATATCCAAAAAAATCTAAAAATATATCATTTGCTAAGACTACAGAACCTTCAATGAGAAGTACAACCATAGAACTTTGGTACTCAAATATATTTTTTAGATGCATTTGAAATAGACTCTCATGTTGCTCATGTTTTATTTCAAGGATAGCTTCAGTCAGAACACTAGAGAGTTCAGACACATTCACAGGTTTTTTTAAAAATCTAAAAACTCCGAGTTTAATTCCCTCAAGGAGCAACTCTTTATCATCAAAAGCAGACATTATGATAACTTTTGTTTGAGGTTTAATCTTATGAATGTGGTTTGTTAACTCCATCCCATCCATATGTGGCATTTTAATATCACTTACGACTATCGGGTAGCGATTCTCTTTAAAAAGAGATAGTCCCTTCTCCCCATCTTCAGCTACATCAACATGCGAAAAAAACTTTTTAAATAATTTCGTAGCATTCTTTCGAAGAGATTCATTATCTTCTACATATAAAATACTAAAATGTTTCGCTAATTCCTGTAACTCTTTTAAATTTGTCATTACAATCCTTTAAGTGTCACAAACATAGTTTTTGCCCTTAGCTTCTCAGCTAGCATTTTTGCCTCTTTTTTACTAAGCATTGCACGACAATTATAAACTCTTCCCCTCTCCATCTTGCTATACTATCAGTATCATGTAGTTCATTATCTGATGTAAGTAAATTTACTATCAAGTAGTCTCCTAAATTGCTTATATTTGATTATAAGACCTTATCTATTAAAAAACAATTAAGAGGAACAAGAGAGTTTAAGATTTTTTGAGCTCAATGGTACTGGCTTACAGAGATACTCTAAATCAGAGTGTTCATTAAATGGTGTATACGCCACTCTAAGCAGGTCATTTACCATACTAAAGTCTCCCTCTTGTGCTTTTTCAATTGACTCCTGGAGTATGTGGTTTTTTAGTATATATTTTGGATTTACTGCTAACATTTTTTTATGTCGCTCTTGTGTGGCTAGCTCTTCTTTTTCTAAACGCAGTTCATACATTCCTAACCATTTTTCAAGAGCTTCTCTATTTATACAAATATCTAAAATACGTGATTTGTCTCCATCGTAAGTAGAAAGTCTTCTAAAAAAGTCTGTGTAGTCTATGCTTGCCATCTCTAAAGAACGAAAAAGTTGATACACTAAGTCCTTATCGTTCTCATCTACTTTTTCTAAACCCATTTTTTCATACATTATCTCACTGTATTCTTGCTCTAACATCGGGCGAAAAACATCATCTAAAATCTCATCCATTTCATCATAGTTTATGATGGGAGAGAGTGCTACTGCTAAACGCTCTAAGTTCCAATGTGCTGTTGCTGGTTGATTTGAGAAACGGTACTGGCCATCTCTATCAGTATGATTACAGATATACTCTTTTTTATAGTCATCCAAAAAGGCAAATGGCCCATAGTCAATCGTTCGCCCATCAATGCTCATATTGTCAGTGTTCATTACGCCATGATTAAAACCTACACTTTGCCACTTGGCGATAGTGCGTGCAGTATTTCTTACTATTTCCCCGTACATCCTAAGATAAGCACTCTCAACACCTTGAAGATGAGGAAATGACTCTTCTATCACATAGTCAGCAAGTGTTTGTAGTTTTGTATACTCGCCTGTAGAGTTAAAGTACTCAAAGGTTCCAAAACGCACCCAAGTTGGAGATAAACGTAGGACTATTGCCCCTTTTTCCCATCGCTCACGAGCAACATCAGTATCACTCCCTATAAGAGCTAAAGCACGAGAAGTTGCTATGCCTAAACCGTGCATYGCTTCACTCATTAGATACTCACGGATGGAAGAGCGCAAAACTGCACGTCCATCACCCTGCCGAGAGTACTCTGTCAAACCTGCACCTTTTACTTGCAAGTTCCAGCCATTTACTTTCCCAAGGTTTATAGCACGACCATCACCTAAGCGCCCTGCAAAGTGACCAAATTGATGTCCAGAGTAGCACATAGCAAATGTTTCACTACCCTCTAGTTTTAAAGAACCATTAACAATTCCTACAAGTTTTTCATCTAAAGTTATATCTTCATCTACTCCTAAAAGTGCTGCTGCATCTTGTGAAGTCGAGATAATAAAAGGTCTTGCAAGTGGTGTTGACTCTACTTTAGTATAAAAGGTAGGGTCTAGTTCTAGGTATGGAGTGCTTAGTTTTAGGTTTGAGAATTTCATAGTGAGGTTTTATCAAAAGAGAGATTAAACTGGGCTACAATAATTTTTTAATTCTCATTTTAGAGCGGAGATTAAGATAAATTCACTAAAATATTTTTATGAATAAAAACCTACAAACAGTATTTAATTACCATCAAACAACAAAACACTCACAACAAAGATATGCCCGTTCTTTAGGTTATATGGACTGGCAAACGCAGCCAAATCCATTTAGAAACTACAATGGAACAGACTCCCTTCTTTTACCTCTGGCTTTAGAGAACAACACGCCTCCTTATCATCTTCTTGATTCTGAGCTGCCCCCTGCACCACTTCTAAAAGAGTCACTCTCACAACTCTTACAGTTCTCAATGGGAATTGCTGCATGGAAAGTATCAGGTGATAGTTCATGGGCAGTTAGATGTAATGCATCTAGTGGAAACCTTCATCCAACTGAAAGCTATCTCATTTTACCACCAACTTTAGATGAGCAAAACGAAAAGACTACTGTTTTTCATTACACACCTAAAAACCATGGACTTGAATCACTCACTGCGTTTGATACTTCTTTTTGGGATACTCTTCCCAAAGGTAGCTTTCTCATAGGACTCTCTGGTATCTCGTGGAGAGAAGCTTGGAAATATGGTGAGCGTGCTTTTCGTTATGTAAATCTAGATGCAGGTCATGCTCTTCAGTCCATAAATGTATCTTCTAAAATGTTAGGATGGAAACTCACTCCTCTGGACAGTGTAAGTGATGCAGACATAGCAACTCTCTTAGGACTTTCTCAAGAGAAGAGATTTTTTGAAAGAGAACATGCTGATATGCTTTTTGTAGTGTCACCTGAGGAAGTATCAACTTCACTTAGTATTGAGACGCTACTCCAAGATGTTCCACTTATGTTTGATGGCATTGCAAATAAACTCAGTCCTACAATGGAGAACTGGGAGATAATTGCAGAGGTTGAAAATGCCACTTCCGTGATGCAAATAGCTCAAAAAGATGTAATAAAGAGTCAAGTACTTCCAACTGCTACACAAGAATCTAAAAAAGTAATCATGCAAAGAAGAAGTATTCATGTAATGGATAAAGTACGCTCTCCCATCACTAAAGATGAGTTTCATACACTTTTAGCAGGTGTAGTTGATTCCCTTAATGGTAAAGAAAACGCAGCGCACTTGGCTATTTTTGTTCACCGTGTTAAAGAGTATGAATCTGGTATTTATATACTCGTTCGTAATGAGAGAGACAAGAAAGCACTTCAAGAGCAAATGTTCTCTGCATTTAAGTGGAAAGAGTGTGAGTTTTCTGGACTCTACCTTTTAGATGTAAGAGACTCTATGATAGCTAGTAAAACTATTAGCTGTGCTCAAGATATCGCTAGTGACGGTGCTTTTAGTCTTGGAATGTTATGTAACTTCTCAGAACAACTCAATACTTATGGAGCACACCGTTATAAAGAGCTATACTGGGAGTGTGGTGCCATAGGACAACAGCTTTACCTTGATGCGACTTCAATGGGTCTGAGTGGAACGGGAATAGGATGTTTCTTAGATGATATGATGCATTCAGTACTGGGTCTAGAATCAGACAAGGGGCTAAACCCCAGTGCAAGCGACGCACTAAATGCAGAGTCGTATAAATTCCAAATTCTGTATCACTTTACAGTCGGAAGAGGTTATGTAGACAGTCGTATCCAAACGCAAGAGGCTTATGAAGAGAGATAAATATAGAAATATAAAAAGAAAGAGTAATTAAGTAAGTTAAAAAACTTACTTAATCTTCGCTACGATAGATTCAGCTGTAAAACCAAACTTCTCAAATAGTAATCCTGCTGGAGCTGATGCGCCAAAAGTATCCATAGCAATTACAGTGTCTGCAAGTCTATACCACTCTAAACCACGAGCCGCTTCTATAGCTACAGTTTTTGTACCCTCTTTGATGATAGAGTTCATATACGCACTGTCCTGTTCAATGAAAAGATCATAACATGGAACAGATACAACATTAGCTTTAACACCCTCTGCGTTTAGAGTCTCTTTTACTTTGAGTGCTAACTCAACTTCAGAACCTGAAGCCATTAGAGTAATAGTCGCGTTTTCATCACTTGCTAAAAGATATCCACCTTTACTTGCTTCTCCACTTACCGCTTTTGGAAGAACAGAAAGGTTTTGACGTGAACAAACAAATGCAGATGGAGATTTTTTCATCTCTAATGCTGTTTTCCATGCTTCAATGTTCTCAGCTCCATCAGCTGGACGCCAAACATAAAAGTTAGGAAGTGAACGGAACTGTGAAAGGTGCTCAATAGGTTGGTGAGTTGGTCCATCTTCACCTACGCCGATACTATCGTGTGTCCAGATAAAGAACTGCTGAATTCCAGTAAGTGCTGCTATTCGAGCCGCTGGTTTTAAGTAGTCAGAGAATACAAAGAATGTAGCTGAGAAAGGCATAAGTGGGCCGTAAAGTGCCATCGCGTTTACGATAGAAGCCATAGCATGCTCACGAATACCAAAGTAGATATTTCTTCCCTTAGGATAAACTCCCATATCATTAAGATTTGTTTTGTTAGATGGACTTAAATCTGCTGAACCACCTAAGAAACTTGGAATCCCTCTTGCAATGGCATTCATAATTTTTCCATTTGTACCACGAGTCGCTTCTGCTTTGTCAAATGTAGGGTAGTTAATACGAGAAAAATCAGGATTTTGCAATGCAGCTAAAGCTTCATTTTGCTCCATTAGCGGAAGAGTCTTTTGTCTATGAATCCACTCGCGTTCAAGTAAATCTCCATGCTCAATCGCACATCTAAATCTTGCTAAGATGTCCTCAGGAACAAAGAACTTTTTGTCTGGATCAAAACCAGCATCCGCTTTAGCTTTAGCGATAACTTCATCGCCTAAAGGAGCACCATGAGCATGATGTGAACCTTCTAACTCGCTTGCACCTTTAGCAATAGTTGTGTTAGCTATAATAATAGTTGGTTTAGTATTGAGTTTTGCTTGGATGATTGCATCATTGATTTCATCAAAATCATGTCCATCAATCTCTATTACATCCCATGCTTGAGATTCAAAACGCATACGAATATTCTCAGAAATACTTAAGTCAGTGCTTCCTTCGATAGTAATACTGTTTGAATCATAAATAAGAATTAGGTTGTCGAGTTTGTTATGTCCAGCTAAAGAACACGCTTCATATGAGAGTCCCTCTTCTAAATCGCCATCACCACATAAACAATATACTGTATGATCGATTAAATCAGCAGTGTCGCTATTTACTTGTGAACCAACAAACTTAGACGCCATTGAAAAACCAACTGCATTTGCAACACCTTGACCAAGTGGACCTGTTGTAATCTCGATACCTTTAGTATGTCCGTACTCTGGGTGACCAGGAGTTAGAGAGTCAAGTTGACGAAAGTTTTTTAAGTCTTCTACTTCTAAACCATATCCCCATAAATAATATAGAGAGTAAATAAGACCTGTTGCATGTCCACCTGAAAATACTAATCTATCACGATTTAACCAGTCTGGATTTTTAGGATTATGGTTTAGGTGTTCACCTAAAACGACAGCGATATCTGCTAGTCCCATTGGTGCGCCTGGGTGACCTGAGTTCGCACGCTGAACCATATCTGCTGCTAAAAATCTAATGCTATCGGCCATTCTTTTACGTGTTTGATTCATAGTTCTTAATTCCTTATTTATGTCTGTTTATGTATTGTGTTAGTAAAGAAGACAACTCACTTTGTAAGCTCCCATCAAAACTAAGCATCTCATCTGTTAACTCGTCCGCTAACTCATTTGCTTGGTTTAAACTCTCGTCTAGTCCTAAAATAGTTACAAAACTATTTTTATCTTCGTCGTTATTTGTTAGTTTTCCTGCTTCCTCGCTTGATTGTGTAACATCCAAAATATCATCTTGAATCTGAAATAGAAGTCCTAGTTTTATACCAAAATCATATAGTTTTTGTGCTACATCTTCACGACCAACTATTATAGCTCCCATTTTCATAGATGCTGCTATAAGTTTGGCCGTTTTGTTTGTATGGAGAATCTTAATATCTTCTACTTTAAGTGGTTTATTCTCAAAGTAGCAGTCTATTGCTTGACCTAAAACCATACCATTTAGTCCACCATTAGATGCTAGTTCTCGGATAAGTTTCACACGAGTAGTATCTGAGAAAGGTGCATTTGACAAAACTTCAAATGAGTAAGTATTTAAAGCATCTCCAGCAAGTATCGCTGTAACTTCATCAAAAGTTACATGAAGCGTAGGTTTACCACGGCGAAGTGGCGAGTCATCCATAGCTGGTAAGTCATCATGTATAAGTGAATATGTATGCAGTAGTTCTATAGCAAACGCAGCATGTCGCGCTGAGTCTAACATAAGTGGATTGTAAGCTTTTACAACACCTAGTAAAAGTGCCGGACGAAACCGTTTTCCACCTGCAACTAGCATGTTTTGTAGTGCAGCCTCATAGTGAGGATGAATACTCTTAGATGTAGGTAAGTGTTCAGTCAAGAATTGCTCAAAGTTTTGCATATGAAATTGTATGATTATTCTACTTAATATCTACAAAAAATTGGAAATTTCTTCTCGAAAAGAGTAGTGAAGAGAAGTCTTTAAAATTTTCTATGTATTTACGTAGTTCATTTTGATTTTTGACTTCTACACTATTTACTTGTAAAAGTTGATCTCCTATTAGTAAACCATAGTCTATAAACTCTTTTGAGAGTCCTACTATATGTAATGAGTCATCAAAATAGATACCTTTATGTTCTAAAAAAGTATCACTAATCATTCCACCACCATAACGAGACGAACTTAGAACTTTAAAAGTCATATACTTAGTCCCACGTTTTACCTTAATAGTATGTTTTGAGCCTATTTTAGAAAAAAGAACTTGCCGCATAAAAACAGATGCTGCCTTTACTTTCCTACCGTCAAACTCTACTATACAGTCATCTTTTTTAAGTGGATTATTCTCTAAGTAAGGATTTGAAGCACTTACCATAACAAAACCACCCTCATTTTTCACACGAATTCCGATGTCAGAATATGTAACAGGAGCCTTTGAAAGGAACCTTTTAATATACTCTTTTTGAATAACGCCACGAGGTGTATATATACCTTCTAAAGAACAACAACTACTAGTAATAAGTGCAGCTTTTGTAAACCTTGTACTATAGATTCCTAAAGAGTTTAAACCAATCTGGTTTTTAAGGATTTTCCCCTCTTTTGAAACCTTGTCGTTTACTATTGCACTGCCTAATTGTAGTCGCATATTGACAGAAAATGGGTACTTAAATTTTTTCTTATCTTCTATAAGATAAAGAGATAAAAAAGGATCATATTTAAGGATTTTAGCTTTTGGTTTATCTTTAGAGTAGACAAGAAGTTTATTATTTTCAACAGGTATATAAAGAGAGTTGTATTGTATTGTTTGAGAGTCTTTAACTTTTGCAATACATGAGAAATAACCGCCTTGACAGGCATAAAGGTTTAAAAGTAGAAGGTTTGTAAGAATAAATAGGCGCAACACCTATTTACTCCCACCAAATGGATTACCCATATTATTTAGAGAGCCAAGTATACCCATAGCACTCTGTTGCTGGTTATCTTGTACCATTTTATTAGCATCGTTAATAGCACCAATGAGTAAAATCTGTAGCATATCTTTATCCGTTAAAGTGGTTTCATCTATTATAAGATCGACAACTTCACCGTTTCCATTAACACTTAACTCAACAAGTCCACCACCAGTTTTAACACTGTAGATCTTACTTGCAAGCTCACTTTTGAGTTTATCTGCATTTTCTTGCATTCCCTCAAGCATTTTACTCATCTCGCCCATGTCTAACATGGACTATATATTTTCCGCTATTGTTACGATATCATTATTATCATCTAAAATAACAACTTTAGGTTCATAATTATCGAGCTCATTAGCATCATAACTTGCATATGCAACTATGATAACCTTATCGCCTTTATGTACTTTTCGAGCAGCTGCACCATTTAAACAGATATCACGCTTGCCTCTTTCACCTAAAATGATGTAAGTGCTAAAACGCTCACCGTTGTTAATGTTTAGTATCTCGACTTTTTGTCCAACCCTCATCTTAGAAGCTTCTAAAAGCTCCTCATCTATAGTAATAGAACCAACATAGTTTAAGTTGGCATCAGTCACTGTAGCACGATGGATTTTGCTGTACAACATATCAATTAACATAGTATTTCCTATTTGCCCATTAGCTTACGTGCATCAGCAATACTCATTGGAGCATCCCAAGACTCTTCAGCAATTACATACTCTTCTACTACATTTCCACCAATGATATGCTCAGTAATAATTCTATCAATTTTTTCTTCTGTAAGACCTACATACATTGTATGCCCTGGTTCAATTAACATAACTGGACCTTGTTGACATCTATTCATACATGAAGTACGAACGATTGGAGCTGCCATCATAACACCTTCCATCATTAGCTTCTTAGCAGTATACTGATACAAATCTTTGTTGTCTTCTGTTACACAAGATGGTTTTGGCATACCTGGAGGAGCTGACTGCTCGCACTTAAAAATATAAAATGTTGGTTGAGGGATTCCCATAACAAGTTCCTTGGTTTAATTTTTGCAATTATATCGAAATTATTCTCTTTTATTCTAATGATGCTATATAAGTTTAGTTTTTTAAGATATAATTCTATAAAAATGACATAGGAAATTCTTTGAAAAAAACTATACTTTTTGCTCTACTTACTACATCGCTTTTTGCTGAAGCAAAAATTTATATGGGACTTGGTTATAGTCTTTACAATGAGAGTTATAGTTATTCAGCTTCAATCTTGCCTGATACATCTGATAATGCTTACAAACTTAAATTTGGATATGGAATTAGAGAAGCATATGCAGTTGAATTTGCGCTTGATTACATAGAGCATGCATCTTATGATCAAGCACCAGAAACGGGTAAGGCAAAATATGCTTTTAACATTGCACTTATGAAAGCTTTTGACTGGGGAATATACATAAATCCATTTGTAAAAGTAGGTTTTGGAGCAGGTATGATTGACACTGAGGGGACAACTAACCCTTCCTTAAAATATGGCTCATTCGATATGGGAACTGGGTTCTTTATCCCTGTTAATAGTTTTTCAGACTTTGAAATAGCCTATGAATACAAAAACATCTCTTATGAAAAGCAGAACCAACTTGATTCAACTATTCAAAACTCTTCTCATGTTAATAGTCTCTACTTTGGATACAATGTTAGATTTTAGCGATAAAATCTAATACTACTGTTAAAGCATTAAAGTCACTAGAATTTTACTCTACATACATTAAAGTAATAGCTCCACCCATTAAGTCTCCACTAAGTATTCATTTTTAAAGATTTAAAATTTTCCTAACAACTTCTCTGTCATCAAAAGGAAACTTTTCATCATAAATGATTTGATGCGACTCATCACCCTTACCTAAGATGACTACAACTTCATCCTCTTCTTGTGTCTCTAAAGCTAACTCTATCGCTCTCTTTCTGTTTAACTCAACTACAACATTTGTTGTATCATCTATGCCACCAAGAATATCAGCAACTATACTCTCAGGATCTTCATGACGAGGGTTATCAGTAGTGATAAATACTTTTTTTGCTAAAGAAGCAGCAACTCGTCCCATTATAGGACGCTTGATAGTATCTCTATCTCCACCTGCTCCAAATACAACTATAAGTTCTTTCTCTTTTAATGCATTTAGCACTTGTTGCATACCATCTGGAGTATGTGCAAAATCTACTATAACATTTGGCAGAGCACAAACCTGTTCCATTCTGCCACTTACACCAGCAAAGTTATCAACTACATCTGCTACCTCTTCTAGTTTTCTACCTGTTATAAGATGAACAGCCGCAATTGCACCCATTAGATTATAAAGGTTAAAGAAACCGTGAGTTGACGCAGTAAAGGGAACTATATCTTGAAAATGCTGAATTAGTCCGCTACTTCCATCATTAAGCGAGTATGCCATAAGTCTATATGTAGAAGGGTTCTCTATTCCATAAGTAAAAGCATTTTTAAAATTAAAGTTTGCTCTTGTCTCGTCTTTATTTATAAGTTTTTTACCCTCATCCGCAAAAAATGAGTTTTTTACATAAATATAATCTTCTAAAGTCTTATGATAATCTAAATGGTCTTGTGTAATATTAGTTAAAATTTTAAGCTCAAATGTAAGCCCTTCAATCCGCTTTTGAACAATAGCATGAGAACTTACTTCCATTATGAAGTATTCACATCCAGCTTGGACTGCTTGATAAATATGCTTATATGTATTTAAAACAGATGGAGTAGTTAGTGTTTTACCCTCAGTAACTTCATCATTCATAAATAGACCACGTGTGCCTTGCATAGCAGCCTTATAGCCTAAGTCAAGTAAAAATGAATATATTGCACTAGCAGTAGTAGTCTTACCATTTGTCCCTGTAATACCTACTATTTTTATCTTATCTACTCCAAAGAGTGATGCGATATCAGTGATTTTAATAATTGAGTGTGCTTGATTTTCTTTTGCATTTTGCAGGTATTTATAATTTTGAGTAGTTAAAACAAAGGCTGTCTCGCTATCACACTCTAAAGAGTTCTCAGTAACATATTTGTAGGCTTGATTTGGTAGTTCTATTTTCAACTATTTTTGCCTTTGGCTAGTTTTTTTAAAAGTTTTTGCAGTAGCTTGTCACTAGGGTAAATACTGAGAGCATTTTCTAAGTATGTAAGTGCCATCTCCGCAAAATCATGTTCGATAAGTCTATCTAAAAAATCAATGAAATCATCTTTTTGAGTAATAATAACACGTGTTGAGAACATAATATTTTCAAAAGTCTCTTTGAACTCTGCACCATCTTCTAATAGGTTTTTAAAGTCACCGTAAAGAATTCCATCTTCAAACTCTAAACGATTTCGAATAGGGTCCGTAAAAACTTGACTGAGTTTTTCTAAAGAACCATCAATATTTTGCAGTATTTCACTCATTATCAGATCTGCTTGTTCTTTTTCATCAACTTTGAGTACTTCATAGTAGTCAAATAGTGCCTCAGCACCACCCTCTCCACTCATCGCCATTTCAGAAAGTATCACTCCATTATAAGCTTCTGTAGAGTTAGGATAAGTTTGTAATACTCTTGCGAACTTCTCTAAAGCATTTTTATATTCTGCTTTGGAGAAGCTATCTTTAGCTTGTGATAATATTTGATATTTACTAATTAAACTCATATTTATAAGACCTATAAGTTGTCTATATCATTTTCCATACCAATTGGTACATTAATAACAGTAATTTCTGGATGAATATCCATACGGAGCTGACGTTCAACTCCATACTTTAAAGTAGTACCGCTACTACCACATCCTACACATGCACCTTTAAGTTGTACGTACACTGCACCATTTTTTACTGTTATAAAGTCTATATCCCCGCCATCTAATGCCAACGAAGGTCTTACTTTATCTATAACAACTTTTACTGGGGCTATTAACTCTTCATCTGAAAATGGAATCATATTTATCCTTAATTTTAATATTAATTTATTCGTACCATAAAATATGACAATATCGCTTAACAAGTCATAAAATAATATATTAACTATTCTTTTAAAGCCATTATGTCTTGTACATATGAGGGTTTTCTCATACCAACTAGTATATAATCGATACACTCACTTTGGAGTAAAAACTTCAAAGCACACTCTTGAAGAGATGCACTGCACTCTCCTAGTTGATCTTTTAGTTGAGTTCTTGTACTTTTACAACACTCGTAAGAAACCATTTTTCTGTATTCTTGTAAAAACATATCCACATAGCCAAAAAGAATTTCAAAACTTTTCTCATCTATGCCTTCTAAACTTTTTTGAATATGAGGAATTATCTGAGAATATAAAAAACTATCATAGTCTCCTATCCAGTCAAATTTATGTCTGTTATCATCTAACTGAGCTATCATAGTGTGAAGCGATCTTAATTCATCGTCATCACTTACTTCGAGAAGTTCGTTTAGATGGTTATAATACTCACTACTCTCATCATAATCAGCAAGTCTGTACATCAACTCCCCATCTTGAGCATTTAAAGGACGATTTACTAAAACTCTTAATCCATTTTTCTTTGCCCAGCATGCACATTTTAAACCTTCAGTCTCAAGTATGTTTATTGGTAATTGTATAGTTGTAAAACTATGTACTTCATGCCCAAGCATCTCAGCCGCTCTATCTGCCAATGTAATTAAATCTTCATAGGGTAAAAACTCTATATCATTTTGTTCTTTTGAAAAACTATTAGAGCTAATACCATAACTTTTAATAGTTCCGTTTTTCACCTGCTCTTCAAGTGCCACAAATACATCAAAGATTCTATCAAACATATTATCAAGTGCTTCATCTCTAGGCATCTCTTTATTTAATGCATTCAAAATATAATACTCGGGATTATGTAGTAAATAACAGTCTATTGTAGTAAGCTCTAAACGCAGGAGGGATTGTTCGAGTTGGTGCAACATAAAAGATTTACTGATAGAGTGGAAACAAGATTCTGAGTATTCTACAACATCTTCAAAAGGCTCCTCTTTATGGCTCTGCATATTTGAGCCTTGAATATACCCAAACTTACTTACTATCTTCACTTCATCTCGTATACCATCTTCAAAATGTCTCAGTGCCTTTGCAATAGCTTTCTCAGCAGCACCATCCATATAATTACTAGATGTGTCAATAAGTCTTACACCTGCTTCAACAGCATCGATGATAGCTTGAACATGTTGTGGGTTTTGGTCAGTTACACGGTAAGTTCCAAATGCGAAATTACTCATTTTTTTCTCTCTTTATAAAAGTATTTTAGAATTCGGAAGTCCTCTTTGTTTGAGGGTGAAAGTTTAAAGGGGTTAAACGCAGTCATAAACTGCGTTTAGATTTAAAAAGTAGTAATTATACTAGCTCGATAAATGCCATTGTAGTAGCATCACCACGACGAATTCTAGTTCTAGTAATTCTAGTGTATCCACCAGCACGCTCTACGTACTTAGGAGCAATTTCATTTACTAGTTTTTTAGTAGCTTCTTTACTTTGAAGCGCAGCAAATACTGATCTATGAGCATTAGAGTCATTCTTACCAGCAATTGTGATAAGTTTTTCTACGTATGAACGTAACTCTTTTGCTTTAATAGCAGTAGTTTCGATTTTTCCATGTTCTATTAACGAAATACTAAGGTTCATAAGAAGTGCAGCTCTATGTGTACTTGTACGACCTAGTTTACGATATCCATGACGGTGTCTCATATCTAATCCTCTATTAAGCTTGTAAAGCTTCTATTTTCTTTTTTAACGCAGTAACCACGTCATCAGCTAAGTCAGCGCCAACTGCAAAACCGAATTCTTGAACTTTTTCAACGATTTCATCGTATGATTTTTTTCCAAGATTTTTAACATTTTTCAAGTCATTTGTACTCATAAGTGTAATTTCACCTATTAGTTTAATGTTTGAACGATCGAGACAGTTAAAACTACGAGCACTTAAACCTAAACTATCAATGTTAGTAGTTAGTTTTTTAAGATCCGGTGACTCTTCAACTCTCTCTATTGTTACAGGTGCTTTAATACTAATCTCAGAGTTAAATACTGCAAGTTGTGCATACATAACTTCTAAAGAATTTCTAAATGCATCTACAGGAGAAATTTGACCATCAGTTTTAATTCTTAAAATTACTTTTTCAAAGTTAGGATTGTCTTCTACAAGAACATTCTCAATTTTGTAAGTAGCACTTCTAACAGGAGTAAAGAAAGCATCTAAAGCGATATAACCATCTTCTAGTTCTTCATAAGTATCTTCACTAGGAACATACCCAATACCTTGAGCAATTTTGATGCTAAAGTTAAGAGTAGAATCTTCATTTAAAGTAGCAAGTGGAGCATCAGGTGTTACCACATCAACTTCATCAGTACTAAGATCAGAACCTTTAATAGTACAAGGACCTGCAAAGCTATAGTTAATTTCTGCTTCAGCAGCGTCATCATTTAGTTTAAAACGAATCTCTTTAAGATTTAAAATAAAATCTGAAATGTCTTCAAGCATACCGCGCACTGAGTCAAACTCATGCTTAGCACCCTCGATTTTAATAGCAATTGGTGCATAACCAACTGAGCTACTTAATAGAAAACGGCGAAGTGGATGAGCTAAAGAGATAGCATAACCCGTTTCAAATGGGTATGCAATTATGTTAGCTTCATTTTCACTAATCTGTTCTACCTCAAACTCTTGTGGAGCAAGTGGAGTAGTTTTAATTTTTTTCATATATTAACGCCTTTTTTTATTAATTACTATTTAGAGTAAAGCTCAACGATTAAACGTTCTTCAACTGGAATAACAACTTCATCACGTTCTGGTAAACGAGTAAATATACCGTATACTTTTTCAGCATCGATATCAACCCATGGAGCAAGACCAGTTTGGTTAGTTAATTCAATTGCACGAACAATCTGTGCATTTGTTTTACTTGCTTCTTTAACTTCAATCTTTTGACCCGGTTTAACACGGTAAGAAGGAATATCAAGTTTTTTTCCATCAACTAAGATGTGACCGTGAGTTGTAAGTTGACGAGCGAATCTACGAGTAGATGCGAATCCCATTCTATAAACAACATTATCAAGTCTGCTTTCGATAAGTGTAATTAGGTTTGTACCTGTATTTCCACTACGACGTTTTGCTTCTACGAATAAAGCACGAAAGCCTTTTTCAGAAACACCATACATGAATTTAGCTTTTTGCTTTTCATTAAGTTGTAAACCATACTCAGAAACTTTCTTACGTCTTTGACCATGTTGACCAGGACCGTAAGGTCTTTTTTCTAATGCAGATTTACCCGCTAAACGACGCTCACCTTTAAGGTTAAGACTTACACCGAATCTTCTTTCGATTTTTTCTACTGGACCTCTATATCTTGCCATCAGTAATCTCCTTAAACTCTACGACGCTTAGGTGCGCGACAACCATTRTGTGGTAATGGTGTAACATCTTTCATAAATGTTACACGGATTCCTTCGATAGCACCAACAGCTTTAACTGCAGTCTCACGACCTGAACCAGGACCTTGAACTTTAATACCAAGTTCTTTGATACCATGTACTTGTGCTTTTGCAATTGCATCTTCCGTTGCAGCTTGTGCAGCAAATGGAGTAGATTTTTTAGAACCTTTAAATCCTAAAGAACCAGCAGAACTCCAAGCAATCATGTTACCCATTTCATCTGTAATTGTTACAAGCGTATTGTTAAATGATGCAGCAATGTGGCAGATACCACGTGCAATATTCTTTTTTACTACTTTTTTTCTAACAGCTTTTCTTTTTGCCATACTATAATTCCTTACGCAGCGCCGACAGTCTTACGTTTACCCTTACGAGTACGCGCATTTGTCTTTGTTTTTTGACCACGACATGGAAGACCACGACGGTGACGAATTCCTCTATATGAACCTAAATCCATAAGAGCTTTAATATCCATAGCTACTTTCTTACGTAAATCACCTTCAACCATATGGCTTTTACGGATTTCAGCAGTAATTGCAGCAACATCAGCTTCGTTTAATTCGAAAACTCTTTTGTTATAGTCAATACCAGTCGCGTCTAAAATTAAACGTGAGGCATGGAGACCAATACCATAGACATACGTTAAACCGTATTCTATTCTTTTCTTTTTAGGTAAATCAACACCAGATATACGTGCCATGCTTATCCTTGTCTTTGTTTATGTTTTTTAACTTTGCAGATTACTCTTACAATGCCTTTTCTTTTGACAACTTTACAGTCATCACACATCTTCTTAACTGAAGCTCTTACTTTCATAAGTCGTCCTTTGTTTGTACATCTTTACTGTTTTCAGGCTAGAAATATATAATTTCTCACCAAAAGTTCACCTCACGGTGAGAATTAATTAACTTCGCCAATACTTTTATCTACACAGTATATATGAAGATAGAAATACTCTTTCGTTTTGTTAAAACAGTAAAGCGGGTGGGAATTATATCCAAAAGAATGTAAAAATTTTATTAATCCAAATTATTCATTTTATAAAGTTTTAAAAATGACAAAATAATGACACTTTTTCTTAAAACTTTTTAACCCATGCTCCTATAAACTAGCACTATCAATCTAAGGAGAAGTTTATATGACAAAGAGTAAATTTGTTGCTTTAATTTTAAAAAGAGATGGTTCTTATAAAGAATTTTTATCATATAAAATAGAAGATGCGATTAAAAAAGCTTTTAAAAGTGAAAATACAATATATGATGACTCTATTTTTGCTCATATTTTAGACAAGCACAAAAACAGAAGAATAATTGCTGTTGAAGATATACAAGACCTTATAGAACAGAGTCTGTATGAATCAAGATACTTCAATGTTATGCGCTCTTTTATGCTCTATAGACATTTACACAAGATGCAAAGAGAGACAGAGATAGATGAGAGTACTACATATATCAACTCTACACAGACGGTAGAGGAGTATATAAATGGAAATGATTGGAGAATTAAAGCAAACTCAAACACAGGCTACTCAAACGCAGGACTAGTAAACAATAGTGCGGGAAAAGTCATAGCTAACTACTGGCTAGATAAGATTTACTCCAAAGAGGAAGGATATGCACATCGTAATGCTGATTATCATATTCATGACCTTGATTGCTTAACTGCTTATTGTGCAGGGTGGAGCTTAAGAATTCTTCTTGATGAGGGTTTTAACGGTGTGAGGGGGAGAGTTGAGAGTAGTCCTCCAAAACATTTTCGTGAAGCACTTGGACAGATGGCAAATTTTCTAGGTATACTGCAGAGTGAGTGGGCAGGAGCACAAGCTTTTTCTTCTTTTGATACAAACTTAGCACCCTATGTTTTTAAAGACAAATTACCATTTAAAGAGATTAAAAAAGCTATAAGAGCTTTTATTTACAACCTAAATGTACCAGCCAGATGGGGTCAGTCACCTTTTACAAATATTACAATTGACTGGAGTGTACCAGATGACTTAAAAGATCAGATTCCTACCTCAAATGGTACACATTTATTAAAAAACTGTTTAGATGCGGAACTTTTAGATTTTGCAAAAGAGTGTGGCTGTGAAAAACTCGAAGATATGACCTATAAACATTTTCAAAAAGAGATGAACTCTATTAACAAGGCTTTTTATGAAGTAATGACAGAAGGGGATAAGAATGGTCAACCTTTTACCTTTCCTATTCCGACGGTAAACATCACAGAAGAGTTTGACTGGTATGGAGAAAACACAGACCTTCTTTTTGAAAATACTGCAAAAATAGGCTCCTCATATTTTCAAAATTTTATAGGCTCTCAATATAAAAAAGATGAAAATGGAACATTAATCCCAAATGAAGATGCCTACAAACCCGGTGATGTAAGAAGTATGTGTTGCAGACTCCAACTCGACTTAAGAGAACTACTAAAAAGAGGTGGTGGGCTTTTTGGAAGTGCCGAAATGACTGGGAGTATAGGTGTTGTTACACTCAACATGGCACGATTAGGATTTCTTTTCAAAGGAGATATAGAGGGTCTCTACCATAGACTCGATGAGCTTATGAATTATGCGAAATCAACCTTAGAGAAAAAAAGAATTTTTATACAAGATATGTATGAAAGAGGGCTTTTCCCCTATACAAAAAGATACCTCCCTGGCTTTAACAACCACTTCTCAACCATAGGAGTCAATGGTATTAACGAAATGATTAGAAATTTTACAGATGATACCGACAACATCAGTTCGCATGAGGGTATCAAATTTTCAACAGAAATTTTAGAGTATATGAGAACAAAAATGATTGCTTTTCAAGAGGAGACAGGCAACCTCTATAACCTCGAAGCAACACCAGCAGAAGGGACAACTTACAGATTTGCTAAAGAGGATAAAAAAAGATATGGTAGTGCTATTGTCCAAGCAGGAGAAGATGAAAACATTTACTATACAAATTCATCACAAATACCTGTAACTTTAACTGATGACCCTTTTGAAGCATTAGCACTTCAAGATGATTTACAATGTAAATATACAGGAGGAACCGTACTACATCTATATATGAAAGAAAAAATTAGTTCTGCTGAGTCCTGTAGAAAACTTCTAAAAAGTGTCATTACAAACTTTAGGCTCCCTTATATAACAGTAACCCCTCTGTTCTCTGTTTGCCCAAAACATGGTTATCTTTCAGGAGAACATGAATACTGTGTAAAATGTGATGAAGAGCTACTAACTAACTACATAGAAAAAAAACAAAAAGTTTCATAAGGAGTATAAAATGAATCGCGAAGATATTTTAAAATTATTACATAATAAAAGACAAAAATGTATAGTGTACACTAGGGTCATGGGGTACCATAGACCTGTGGAGAGTTTTAACATTGGAAAAACAGCTGAGCATAGAGAAAGAAAACAGTTTGTTGAACAATAAACTTATTTATGATATTACTCAGTTTACCCATTTAGATTATCCAGACCATCTTGCTTGTATTTTTTGGTTTTCATCTTGTAATATGCAGTGTGATTTCTGTTATAACAAAGATATTGTTTATGCGAAAGGTGGTAATTTTAGTATGTACTATGCCCTAGAGTTTTTAAAAACTAGAGTTGGTCTACTTGACGGTGTTGTTCTCTCAGGTGGTGAAGCAAGCAGTTATAATTTAAAAGAGTTCTGTCTCAAAATAAAAGAGTTAGGTTTTTTAATAAAACTCGATACAAATGGAACGAACTATGAAAAAATTAAAGAGCTCGTACAATGCAACTTAGTAGATTTTATTGCTTTAGATTATAAAGCACCTCACTATAAATTTACACAAATTACCAAATCAAATAAATTTTCTGAGTTCTCACAAACTCTTAACCTATTGATAAAAAGTGACATTGCCTATGAAGTCAGAACAACACTACACCCTGACCTACTCACATATAAAGATATAAATAATATCATAGAAGATTTAGTGCAGAGAGGATATACAAATAGTTATTTTTTACAAGAATTCTTAGAAACACAAAATATTGGAAATATAAAACAATCTACTCAAAAGTTTCAATATAATCTACTCTCAAATAGACTCAAGGTTGAGTACAGATATAATACCCCTCATTCTTAATATTTTTTAGTAATTTTTTTACTGTCTTGGTACGAAAGCGTTTCACAAAAGTTCTTAATCTGTTTTCATTTCCATTACTTCCCCAGAGTGCTTTTTGAATTACATCATTACTAACAATACCATGAGATTTTTCATCTCCCTTATATAAAAGCAGTTCTAAGAATAGACTCTCGTTTTTTGATAAAAAAACATACCTTCCCTTCTTATAGAGACTCTTTTTTTCATAACTATATGTGAACTCTTCGCAAAGTTCTAGAAGATATTCTTGAAATCTATGTTTTAAGGAGCTAATATACTCAAGAACTTCTTCTGGGTCAAATGGTTTAATGAAGTATTTTACAACACCTATGTCAATGGCACTTAAAAGTTTATCCGTGTCACTATAAGCACTTAAAATAATAATAGGAGTGTTTGGATTTATTTTTCTGATTTCTTGTGCCAACTCTAAACCTGTCATTTTTGGCATCATAATATCAGTTATAACAATATCTGGAGGATTTTTAATATACTCCTGCAGGGCATCTTTACCATTACTAAGCATAGTAAAACTATGAAAATCGTCCCCGATAGCTCTATAAAGGAGTTGTGATAAACTCTTCTCATCTTCTACCAGTAAAATTTTTAAGGATTTCAAAAATCTACTTTTCATATTTTTGCACCTTCTTCAAGTGGCAGTCTTATTATAAAAGTTGTTGTATCTGTATGAGACTTGACATCCATTGAACCATAAAAACCTTTTTCACAAATCATCTTAGATATAAAAAGTCCTAAACCTGTCCCAACACTTGTATGCTTTGTTGTAAAATATGGCTCAAAAATCCTATAAATATTTTTCTCTTGTATACCACCAGCATTATCTTCTAGTTCAATAGAGAGTTCTTGCATATTTTTTTCTACTTTTATAGTAATGACTCTTTGGGTTATATCATTTTGTACAAAAGCATCTATAGAATTTTTCACTAAGTTAAGAATCACCTGCGAGAGCTCATTTGAGACTCCAACAACCACAATGTCTCTCCCCTCTACATTTATCTCGATTGTTTCGCTTACTATGAGTCTATCTAAGATGTTTAAAGCATCCGCAATGCTCTCATTAACATTAAAAAGGTATCGCTTTTTTGATGGTTTAAAAAAATTACTAAAATCATCCATGGTTTGAGACATGTTTTGTATGATATTTTTACCTTCACAATAGAGTGCATCAACCTCATTCATTTTCCCCTTTAAAGCTGCTTTTTTCAGAGTAAATATCGTGAGGTTCAACTCCGTTAGAGGTTGTCGCCATTGGTGTGCTATATTTGCCAGCATTTCACCTAAACTTGCTAAACGCGACTGCCAAAACATCACCTGCTGTTTCTCTTCGTTTTTTGTAAGTTCCTCTTTTAAATGCCGATTTAACTCTTTGAGCTCTTCCTCTTTTTTCTCTAAAGCCTCTTTATAAAACATCTCTTTGGTAACATCGTAACGAATCGCCACAAACTCTTCAATCACTTCATTCTCATTTAAAATAGGAATCACAGTAGTGTTTACAAAAAATGTTGTGCCATCTTTAGCTCTGTTTTTAACGGTAGCCTTATATATATTTTTTGACATTATTGTTTGCCACAAATCTTTAAACTTTGCATCTACTACATCAGGGTGACGTACTATGTTATGTTTTTGAGAAATAAGCTCCTCTTTTGTATACCCAGAAATTTTGCAGAATTCATCATTCACGAAAGTGATAACACCATTCACATCTGTTTTAGAGATAATATTACTTTTTTCAATAGCTTCTTGATAGAGATTTAACATACTTCATTTTAACAAAACTAATCCCAAATTATACTGACTTCATACTCTTGTCTTGCATAGAATCATATTTACACTGTATAATTCTACAAAAATGGAACTTTTTATGTTTCAACGCTATGTTGATGCTGGAGCAGATCAAGAGTGATATAGAAGTAAATACTTAGTTCCATAGAATACTAACTCCATACTCTTGATTCAAAACCACATACTTTTTATAATAGACTTTTTTACTATACTTTTTACTCAGAAGCTCTACTTCTAAGTCTTCTTCGTTTAAAAGTGCCCGTATATCTTTGTACTGTAACCATTTCCCATACTTTGCCAAGGAGTTTTGCCAAATTTTAAAGTCACAACTTGCATCTTTTCGTAACTCAAAGACTTCCCCGTCTTCTGTACTCCAGTGCGCATTTGAGCAAGCATAAAGTTTTACTTTTTTACCACTTACTTCTTTGTCGCGAACTTCTATCTCACCATCTTCACAGTAGGGACACTTACCTAATATCATTCTTACTCCAATGCTTATTGTATTGCAAATAATAATCTAAAAAATGATTTTACTTAAAAAAGATGTCATATAGACATATAATTTATTTCATTTGCTATCTCAAAGTGTCCGCAACCATCCATCACCTAAACCCAATCATAACTTATATTTTCCATTTAATAGTCATATCGCAATACCCTATAATATAAATTTTGGATAGAATTTCATCATGCAAAATTATTTAGATAAATTTAACACAGCAATACAAAATACTTTTTACACGAATCTTCCTCTCAATGAACAAGAGTTTATCAAGAAGAAAGCTCTTGAATTACTCTTTTCAGTGCAAGAATTAAAGCAGATTATTACTATTGCTCGTGATTTAGAAATGTGGAATGAAAAAACAATTAGAGAAATTTTTCCAGATCATAACCAAAAAAAAGTTGTTTTTACTCGCCTTAGAAATACTTATGAAGCTATCCAGAAAAAAACAACTTCTTATGAAAACTTTACTCTCAAAAACATTCCAAAAGAGCAGAAATTTACTTTTAAAGTGGCAGAGAAGCAAGGCTTTGGTTTGGGTCTTTGTCCTGTTGCTTCAGAAAAGACTAGATGCTGTAATCTTCTCACACTTGACGCGGTTGAATCTTGTGGATTTGACTGCTCATACTGCTCTATTCAGAGTTTTTATAATCAAAACACTATTACCTTTGACAGTAGTTTTAAAGATAAACTGCTCAAACTTGAACTTGACCAAAATAAAACCTATCATATAGGAACAGGGCAAGCAAGTGACTCCCTTATGTTTGGAAATCGTGAGGGTGTTTTAGATGCACTCTTTGAGTTCGCATTTAGTAATCCTAATGTTATTTTAGAGTTTAAAACGAAGAGTGACAACATAAAGTACTTTTTAGAAAATGATGTCCCTCCCAATATACTATGTACTTGGAGTTTAAATACAACAACTATCATAGAAAATGAAGAGCACTTAACTGCTTCATTAGATAAACGMGTWAATGCTGCAAGAAAATTAGCAGATAAGGGTGTAAAGGTTGGTTTTCAYTTTCACCCCATTGTTGAGTATGTTGGATACCTTGATGAGTATAAAGAGGTGTATGAAAAACTTATTAATGAGTTTAAAGCTAGTGAGGTTGCTCTTGTTAGTTTTGGGACACTTACTTTTATTAAACCAGTTATTAAACAGTTACGAGGACGCGAATTTAGAACGAAGATTACACAGATAGATCATGTTGATGCAAGTGGAAAGACTTCATATCCAGATAAAACAAAAGTCGAGATGTTCAAACATGCTTATGAAAGTTTTTCTTCTTGGCAAAAAGGTCAAGACAGAGTCTTTTTTTACCTCTGTATGGAAGAGCATCAGATGTGGGCGAAGACCTTTGGCTACCAGTACCCAACAAACAATGATTTTGAGCATGCTATGCTTGGATCATACTGTAACAAACTTGGACAAGACTATCTAATATAGGAAATATTATGCAAAATGACACTCAAGAAAACTATTTTTTATCCCAACCACACCAGCCTTTTTTTATCTTAGGTATTTTTAATGCCATTGTTATGGTTTTACTTTTTTCATTAAGTTATAAAGGAGTTTTGGAGCTTACTTTAAACACTACTATTTTACATGTTTATTCACTTACATATCTTGTATTTACAAATCTTTTTTTAGGATTTTTATTTACTACTTTCCCCCGTTTTAATCAAACTGAAGTAATTGCTAAAAAAGCTTATCTCAGTATCTTTTTTCTGAACACTTTAGGTACTCTGCTTTTCATATTTGGTCTATTTACTTCTATATCACTGGTAGTCGCTGCGATGAGTACTCTTTTTTTCTCTCATATTCTTAGTCTTGTACAACTCCAACTCATATACAACAGAGGGAAGGCTACTGACAAAACAGACTCAAGATGGATACTCCTTTCAAACTACTTTGGTCTTATTGCACATCTCTCTTTCATTGCCGGTGTTTGGATAGTCCCACTCTTAAACGCAGCGACTCTTTTCTCATTTTATGGTTATCTGATTTTTTTAAGTCTGAGTGTAGCTCAAAGAATGATTCCATTTTTCTCTCACTCACTTGTGCAAAAGAATTCAAACTTTATGAGTATGCTCTTTGCTGGATTTATGCTCAAAATTATTTTTGTCTATCTGCATATTGTCCCCTATGAAATTATCCTAGATATTGCTATAGGGTCTTACCTGCTGTATGAAATCTTAAGATGGGAGTTAAAACCTTTTGAAGCCCCTTCTATTCTTTGGGTACTACATTTGGCACTCTTTTGGTTACCCCTGGCATTTTTACTCTCTGCACTCTCTTTAACTGCCGAGCTTTACTTAGAGACAAGTTTTTACTTTTTAAACATTCACCTATTGGCTATTGGTTTTTTAACAACTCTGCTCATAGGATTTGGAACAAGAGTTACACTCGGTCACTCAGGACAAGCTCCTAATGCTGATAGGTTTGCTATAAATATTTTCTGGTTTATTCAGGCTGTGGTTTTTGGAAGAGTTCTTTTTAGTCTCAATGTGGCATTGGGATGGGGATTAAACTTTTTATTTGATATATCTTTTACTCTTTGGCTAGTTTTATTTGTAGTGTGGGGAGCTAGATATGCTAAAGTACTACTTTTTGGGACAAAGCTTTAAAAGCCTTGTCCTTTAGAACTTAGTTCATTGTTATTAAAAAAGTATCTCCATCTTCTTGAAGTGTAAAACTATGCTTATCACAAAAGTTTTCATTCATTATTTCTATCATTTCAAGGCTTTTTTCTAAGGCCGCATCTTTTGACTCAATTTCTTGGTTATTTTCTAAATCACTTCTTCTAAAACAACCACACTCTCTATCTACTACTATTTTAAACATATTTATCCTTTAATTTTGTGAAATAATAGCTAAAAGCTCTTTGTCAGGTCTTAGTTAATCACTCTGCATATTATTTTAAGATTCTATAGTAGAAGTCAATGACACAAACACATTAATAATAATAAAATAAAATATGTTTCAAAAAGTTACATTAAAATGATAAATAACCCATTTTCACTAAAAATTCAAAAAAAAGGTAAGCACCAAGTAAACACCATCTTGAAAAGTAAATAAATTTAAGAATCTACACTATTTTAAAAGTCCTAATTGAGGGCTATTGGGCTATAATATCGGTATGAAAGAGACAGCAGTCACAACAGAATCTTTATTAGAAATAATGAATCATCAACTAGAAGTTATTGATACTAAAGATAGTGTGATAGAACAAAAAGATAAAATAATTGCAGACTTAAAACAAAAGCTAGATTATATGCTTCACCAAAGATATGCCTCATCCTCTGAAAAGTTTCCATCTAATCAACCATCACTGTTTGAAGAGGACTCAGATATTGAGATTGAAGAAGAATCTCAAACAGAAACACTGACATATACTCGAAAAAAGAGAGGTAATAAAAGCACTCCTCCTGAATCACTTCCTCGTGTAAGAGTAGAGCATGATATAAGTGATGAAGAAAAAATATGTGAATGTGGTTGTGGCTTAAAAAGAATCAAAGAGATTCATTCTGAACAGTATGATGTTGTTCCTGCAGAGTTTAGAGTGATAGATAATGTGAGATTTATCTATGTATGCTCTTGTAACTGTGGTTCTAAACCTATAACATCACCACTTACTCCTCAAGTATTACCAAAGACACAAGTTACTCCATCATTCTTAGCTACAATAGCTGTAGAGAAGTTTGAAGATGCTATGCCACTTGATAGGCAAGTGAAGAAGTATAAAAAGCGATTTGGTGTAGAGTTCACATCAACAACTTTTAGTAATTGGATGATTAAAACCTCAGAGCTAAGACTAAAACCACTGATAGAGAAACTCTCCGTTATTCAAATGAACTCTGGTTATACATGCAGATGAAACAACACTACAAGTATTAAATGAGAAGAATAAAACAGCGAAACAGAAGTCATATATTTGGTTAAAAGCCTCTATAGAAAAATATCCTATAGTCTTGATGCATTACTCTTCAAATCGTAATGAAAAAACAGCTGAGTTCTTGTTTAATGATTTCAGTGGCTATATGCAGACTGATGGTTATCCTGGATATAACATTGTGGCTAACAGAGAAGGTGTTACTCAGCTTGGTTGTTGGGCTCATGCTAGAAGAAGATTTGCTGATATTATCAAATCTGGTGCTAGTGATGCTAAGAGTAAGGCTTTATCTAAAGAGTTAGTTGCTCTAGTGGCTAAACTTTATGTAATTGAAAAAGAGATTAAAGATGACCCACCTGATAAAAAGAAACAGAGAAGAGAAGAAAAATCAGTAACAATACTCAAAGAGATTGAAGCATGGTGTGATAAACACTTTTTAAATGCTCATGCCATAGGTGGAAGTATAGCTCGTGCATTTACATATCTTAAAAATCAGTTTCCTAAACTCAAGATTTATGTAGAAGATGGAAGACTTGATATTGATAATAATATGGCAGAGAACCATGTGAGACCTATTGCTCTTGGTAGAAAGAACTGGTTGTTTGCCACTAGCACTAAAGGTGCTAGTGCTCTTTGTAATTGGTATAGTATCATTGAAACTGCTAAGGCTAACAATCTTGATGCCTATGCTTATCTAAACTACATACTTACTCAGCTTCCTATTTATGAAGCTGAGGGAAAAGATATTGAAGACTTATTTCCTTGGAATGTTGAACTGAGCTAAAAACTGTTTACTTTGCTAGATGGTGTTTACTTGGTGCTTACTTTTAAAAGAACTCTTAAGCCCTTAATTACTTGTTAACACTATAAGAGATATAATTGCATTATGAATAAAAAAATACTTCTCTTATGTAAAGACAATAGTGCTCTCTCTATCATGGCAGAGGCAGTACTCAACAAGTATCTCAAAGAAGTAAGTGCTTCAAGTGCAGCTGTTAAAAAAACAAAAGCAATCAAACCTACTGTTATATCAGCTCTAGTAAAAGATGCTTCTTGGGATGATGAGTATCACTCAAAAGCTGTGCTCACAATGCTTGAAATTGAGTTTGACTTAGTTATAGCACTTGATAGTGTTTCTTCAAAAGCAATACCAGAGTTTTCAGACAATACTATCGTCATAGAGATAGAGTACGAAGATCCAAACTACGATAGCCCATCACAGATGGAGCGATTTATCAAAACCTTGAAGATGGAACTTATCCCCATCACAAGAGACATATTAGAATTATAAAATCTATAAAAACGGAATAACCAAATGACAGAAAATATACAAAGCGACTTTTTAGAACTTGGAGTAATAAATACTCTTCTTATCGATAGACTTACAACACCTGGTGCCTACCTTATGGCTAGAGATGGAGAAGATGTTCTTCTCCCTGGACCCTACCTAACTCCGGAGATGAAAGAGAGAACATTAGTCGATGTTTTTCTTTATACTGACTCAGAAGATAGACTTGTAGCGACTACAAATAAGCCCGTAGCAATGCTAGACGAGTATGCTCTTTTTACAGTAGTTGATGTAGCACCCTTTGGTGCGTTTATGGACTGGGGACTCTCAAAAGATCTCCTTGTACCAAATATGTTTCAAAAAACAAAGTTTGAAGTTGGCGAAAAGAGATTTATCAAGGTCATTTATGATGAGAGAACACACAGACTTGTTGGAACTGAAAAAGTTGGTGATGTTTTAGATAAAAAAGTAGTAGGATTAGCTGTAAATAAAGAGGCTCAAATTCTTATCATCTCTAAAACTCCCCTTGGTTTTAAATGTATAGTTGATGATAAATATGAAGGTCTTATCTATCATAATGAAATTTTTGAAACTGTAAATATAGGTGATAAAAGAACTGCTTATGTTAAAAGTGTTCGTAAAGATGGTAACATTGATCTCACTCTAAGAAAAGCTGGAAGTAAAAAAAGCGGTAATAGTGATGAAAAAGTTTTAGCTCTACTAAAAGAGAACAAGGGCATCATGCCTTACAACTATAAAAGTGATGCAGAACTAATCAAAGATATATTTTCTTTGAGTAAAAAAGAGTTTAAACGTACACTTACTTCACTCCAAAATGCTGGAAAAATTGAAGTAAAAGAGACTGGAATATACCTTAAAGGCTAAGTATGATAAAAAAGAAATTTAATGAAGATTTACGAGGTAAGGACATAGAGTTTGAAATGCTTAACCAAAAGTATAAAGCAATCCGTTTTTATCAAGCAAAAATGACACTTGATGTAATGCTTGTAGATGATATAGAAAAACAAGGTATAATTAATATACCTTTTGCACACCTGCCAAAAGCAACAAAAAAAATATTAAAACCTAATTAACACAAGGCTAAGACAATGAAAAAATGTAAGACATTAGAAGAAGTAAGAACTGAAATTGATACGATAGATACAAAATTAGTTGAGATCATCTCTGAGCGTTCACATCTTATCCGTCAAGCAGCAGGTTTTAAAAACTCAGTTGAAGAAGTAAAAGCAGAAGATCGAATAGAATTTATTCTACAGCATGTAAGACAAAAAGCAATAGCACTTGAAATAAATCCAAACATGATAAGTGAGCTTTTTACTATAATGATAGATGAAATGGTGGAGATGGAGATATCTGAATTTAGAAATTCAAATGTTTTTTAAATTCTAAATGAGTTTATAACTCATTTAGAATAAGCCCTATTACTTATATCTATAAGTAATACGACCCTTATCAAGTGAGTATGGAGTTAACTCAAGTTTCACTTTATCACCTGGAAGAATTTTAATGTAATGCATTCTCATTTTTCCAGCAATGTGACATAATATAATATGTCCATTTTCTAATTCTACACGAAAAGTTGCGTTTGGCAATGCTTCAATAATCTTGCCATCAACTTCAATAACGTCTGCTTTAGCCATTATAAGTCCTTATTTCTCTTAAGCAAGAGATAGTATTTCAGCTTTACCGTTGATAACTGCAACAGTATGCTCATAGTGTGAACCGCGTAAACCATCGGCACTAACAACATCCCACCCATTTGCTAAAATAATAGGTTTCGAATCTTTTTGACATATCATAGGTTCTAAACAAAAAACCATTCCATTTTTAATCTTGGGTCCTGCTTTCGCTTTTCCATCAAGGTAGTTGGGAATTTGAGGTTCTTCATGAGGTTTTCGCCCTATTCCATGACCACAAAAGTCTCTAAGAGGAACATACCCAGCATCAATAATCGAGCTTTGTAGTATCTCAGACAACTCTTTAAAACGCATACCATCTCTAATACTATCTATTGCAGTATAAAGAGTGTTTTTTGCACAAGCGATAAGTGCCTCATCTTGTGCATCTATTTTACCAACACCAACACTAATTGCAGCATCACCAAACCAACCTTCTAGTTCAGTACCAATATCAAAACCAATAACATCGCCCTCTTGGAGCTTGTAGTCAGTTGGGATACCGTGAATAATAACTTGGTTAAGTGAAGTACATACTGCGTTTGGAAAGCCATAGAGGCCTTTAAAAGAGGGCTTAGCACTATGACTGCGGATATAATCCTCTGCCATAGCATCAAGHTCTTTTAAAGATGCACCAACTTTTGCATTAATACGCATAAGTTCAAGTGCACCACCAACAATTTTGTTAGCGGCACGAAGTTTTTCWATTTCTTGAGGTTTTTTAAGCGAAATCGCCATTTTTAAAGACCGACTGCACTTAAAGTTTCATATTTRCTCATATAAACTTGTGCTTCAATTTTTCTCATTGTGTCAAGTGCAACYTGAACAACRATTAAAACTGCAGTACCACCAAAGAAGAADGGGACACCCATTCCTTTGATAATCATAAATGGTAAGGTAGCTACAAGTCCTAAATAAAGTGCCCCAGTAATAGTTAATTTACCAGCCGTATCATTTAAAAACTCTTTTGTAGCATTACCAGTACGAATACCAGGAATAAATCCACCTTGGCGTTTTAAGTTATCTGCTATATCTTTTGCATTAAATGTAATTGATGCATAAAAGAATGCAAAAAAGATTACAAATATAAAAGTTAAAAAGTTAAAAAAGTAACTATTAGGGTTTAAGAAGTCAGCAATAGTCTGCATAGTAGGATTAGTACTAGAGGATAAAACTGTCATCGGAAACATTAATATTGCAGATGCAAAGATAACTGGAATAACACCAGCTAAGTTTACTTTGATAGGAATATAGTTCATTACACGTTTATCTTGGTTTTGCATCATAGTCTTTTTAGCATATGTTATAGGAACACGACGTTCACCAAGTTCAACGTAAATAATAACTCCAACAGTTCCCAAAATTAAAGCAAGAATTGCAATAACTGTAATGAAACTCATAGCACCAGTATTTACCATAGTAATTGTTTGACCAATTGCAGATGGAATTGCTGACACTATTCCTGCGAAGATAATTAGAGAGATACCGTTACCGATACCACTTTGAGTTATCTGCTCACCAATCCACATAAGCAACATAGTTCCTGCAAGCATTGAAACAGCAGCAAGAAGTATAAATGTGTTATGATCAGCAAGTATAGCGGAGTTACCACTTGGTCCTGTAAGACTCTGAAGTCCAACACTCACACCTATCGCTTGAATTATAGTAATAACAATAGTCGCATAACGAATGATTTGCATATACTTAACCATACCATCACGTTCTTTTTTCATTTGACCTAATGGTGCAAAAGTTGCAGCAAGAAGTTCCATAATAATAGAAGCAGTAATGTAAGGCATAATACCAAGGGAAATAATAGATAGTCTCTCAACAGCGTTTCCACTGAACATGTTAAATAAACCAAGAGCATCTGATTGATGTGAGTCGAAGAAAGAAGCGATTACCGCTGTATCTACACCTGGAACTGGCACATAAGCCAGCAGGCGATAGACAAATAAAAACCCTATAGTAATAAATATCTTATTTACTAGATTTTTATTCATAATGACTAGTTACCAGTTGTAGTAACGTTGTCGTCTTTAATTTTTGAAGCAAGGTCTTTTGCACCAGCTCCAACTAATTTAACTTTAATAACTGCAGCACCCATTTTGTGAACACCACGAATTGACTCGATAGTGATCTCAGCAAGTTCGCAAACAGCTTTAATTTTAGTAACATTAATTACATATGGCTTCACTAATCTAGAAGTAAATCCTATCTTAGGCATACGCTTTGCAAGTGGTTGTTGACCACCCTCAAAGTTACGTTTTCTCTTGTAACCTGAACGAGATTTCTGACCTTTTTGACCTCTAGCAGAAGTCTTACCAGTACCAGAACCTTGTCCACGTCCAACACGTTTACGGTTAGAAGTAGAACCAACAGCTGGTGTTAAATTTTCTATTGCCATTCAATTATCCTTTAAGTCTACCTAGTGCTTCGACAGTTGCGCGCACTAGTGTAGCTGGGTTGTTAGAACCGATTGATTTTGTAAGAATATCTTGAATTCCTGCAAGCTCAAGAACTGGACGAGCAGCTCCACCAGCGATAACACCAGTACCTTCAGATGCTGGCTTAAGAAGAACACGAGAAGCGTTATACTTATGCTCAATATCATGTGCTATTGTTGTACCTTTAATACTTACAGTTGTAAGATTTTTAAACGCATTATCAACAGCTTTACGGATAGCATCAGGAACTTCTTTCGCTTTTCCCATACCATAACCGATAGTACCATTTTTGTCACCAACTACGATAAGAGCAGTAAAACGGAAACGTCTACCACCTTTAACAACTTTAGTAACACGACCAATATTTACAATTGACTCTTCAAAATCATCTCTGTTAATTTCCATCATGTCTCCTTAAAACTTAATTTCGTTAGCACGAAGTGCATCACCAAATGCAGCGATAACGCCGTGATATTGGTAACCATTACGATCAAATACAATCTCAGTGATGTTAGCAGCTTTAAGTGTTGCAGCAAATGCTTCACCTAATGCTGTAGCACCTTCTTTATTTGCACTTTTACTGATTGACTTAGAGTTTGCAGCACATAATGTTGTTGCAGTAACATCATCAATAGCTTGTACACTTAAGTAACGATTTGACTTAAATACAGAAACACGAGGAAGTGAAGCACAACCAGATATTTTTGCACGAATACGTAACTTACGCTTTAAACGATTTGCTACTTTGCTTTTTAATACTTTTGCATTCATATTTTAATACCTTCCCTTACTTCTTAGCTGTTTTACCGGCTTTACGCACGATATGCTCTTCCATGTATTTCACACCCTTGCCTTTATACGGCTCTGGTGGACGGAAACTTCTAATTTTTGCAGCTGCTGAACCTAAAAGTTGTTTGTCATGACTCTTAAGAGTAATAACGTTTTTAACAACTTCAGCTTCAAGACCATCAACTAAATCAAAGTTAATATCATGAGAGTGCCCAAGTTGTAGATTAAGAACTTTACCTTTAACAGCAGCTCTATAACCAACACCATTGATTTCAAGTTGTTTTGTATAACCAGTAGTTAAACCAACAACAATATTTTGAGATAACGCTCTATACGTTCCCCAGAATGCTCTATGAGCTTTCTCATCTGACTTAGCAGCAAAAGTTAAAATATTTCCATCAATAGTGAAATCAACATTTCCTTTTGTATCTAAATCCATAGTTAATTTACCTTTAGTAAAAGTAATAACGTCACCATTTGAGCTAACTTTGATATCAGCTGAAAATTCTACCGGTTTTTTACCAATTCTTGACATATTCTACCCCTACCAAACTGTACACATAACTTCACCACCAATGCCAAGCTCGTAAGCTTTGTCATTAGAAAGAACGCCATGTGATGTACTAACTATAATTGTTCCATAACCATTTTTGAAACGTTTGATCTCTTCTTTACCTTTGTAAACACGTCTACCAGGCTTAGAAACTCTTTTCATTTCATTGATTACATTCTTACCATCTTCGTTGTACTTAAGTACAACTTTAATAGTCTTTTTAACGCCATTTTCAAGAACATTTGCAGACTCAAGGTAACCTTTTTCTACTAAGATATTTGCTAATGCTTCAATAGTTTTTGAATGTACTAAAGTAGTAACTGGTAATCTTCTCATACCTGCATTACGAACACGTGTTAACGCATCTGATACTAGATCATTAATTGCCATTATTTTTCCTTAATGTGAGTGTTACTAAGAACACTTGCTATTGTTAGGAGTTTCAAGTGGAAGGCGAATGCCTACCAGCTTGACTTTCTAACACCTGGGATTAATCCCTCATTTGCCATTTTTCTAAAACAGATACGACAGATACCGAAGTCTCTAAGTACTGAATGTGGACGACCACAGATTTGACATCTTGTGTATCCACGTACTTTGAATTTAGGTTCTCTTGCCGCTTTTGCGATCATAGACTTCTTAGCCATTAGTTGCTCCCTTTAGTGAAAGGCATTCCCATTTTCTCTAAAAGAGCAAAGCCTCCCTTGTCTGAATCAGCTGTAGTTACCATAGTAATGTTCATACCATGAATTTGCATGATTGAATCATAAGAAACTTCAGGGAAAATAAGTTGCTCTTGAAGACCGAAGTTATAATTACCACGACCATCAAAACCATTTCTTGGAACACCACGGAAATCTTTTACACGTGGAAGTGCAATAGAAACGAGACGATCAAGAAAGTCATACATATTTTCACCACGAAGAGTTACACGTACACCAACAGGCATACCTTCACGAACTTTAAAACCTGCAATAGATTTGTTCGTGATTACTGTAGTTGCTTTTTGACCAGCAATTGTAGTAATTGTATCTTCAATATTTTTAATAAGTTTATTATCTTTCATTGCAAAACCAGTACCAACAGAGATGATAATCTTCTCTACTTTTGGTATTTGCATAGGATTTTTTATACCTAAGTCAGCTTGTAACTCAGATTTTAGACCTAAATATTTTTCTTTTAAGCGTGCCATCTAATTATGCCTCCACTTTACGTACATTTGAAATATCTATWGGCATCTCTTTATTGATATGACCACCTTTAGCATTCTCTTCAGTTGGTTTAAYAGCTTTCTTAGCTATTTTACAACCCTCAACGATWACCTTGTTCTTTTTAACTAGTACTTCAAGTACAGTAGCTTTAGTACCACGGTCATCTCCAGCGATAATTTCTACAGTATCACCTTTTTTGAAATTTAACTTTGCCATCTATACAACCTCCGGCGCAAGAGAAACTATTTTCATAAAACCAGCGTAACGTACTTCACGACCAACAGGTCCAAAAATACGAGTACCGATTGGCTCTCTCTTGTCATCAAGGATTACAGCTGCATTGTCATCAAAACGAATTAATGAACCGTTTTCACGTTGAACTTCTTTGTGAGTTCTAACGATAACAGCTTTAACAACCTTACCTTTTTTAACTTTAGCAGTTGGAGTCGCTTTTTTCACAGAAGCAACGATAACGTCACCTACTGATGCATAACGACGCTTAGAACCACCAAGCACTTTAATACACATAATCTCTTTAGCACCTGTATTATCAGCTACTACTAAACGAGTGAAACCTTGGATCATTACTTCGCTCCTGTTACAACTGTTTTAAGTCTAAAAGATTTAGTCTTAGAAAGTGGGCGACATTCGATTGCAATAATCTCGTCTCCAACTTTAACTTCATTACGCTCATCATGTACTAGGTACTTTTTGAAACGCTTAACAACTTTATGGTAACGTGGGTGCATTACACGACGCTCAACAACCATAGAGATTGTTTTGTCACCTGCAATAGTTACTACTTTACCTTGAATTTCACGTTTGTGTGTCATCAACAGGCTCCTTAGTTTGCTACTGCAGCAATAGCAGTATTTATCTTAGCAATATCTTTTTTAGCAATACGAAGTTCGCTAGTGTTTTGAAGTTGCATCATCTTTTGTTTAATCTTAAGAGTAAACAGTTCTGTTTTTCTTGTCTTTAGCTGTGCATTAAGCTCAGCTACTGTTTTATCTGCTAAATCAGAATATTTCATTGCTCATCTCCGCAGTGATTATTTTACATTTGAATGGAAGCTTGTGCATAGCAAGAATTAATGCTTCACGTGCTACATCTTCTGGTATACCAGCTATTTCAAAAATTATACGACCAGGTTTAATGTTCATTACCCACTGATCAACTGCTCCCTTACCTTTACCCATACGAGTCTCAAGAGGCTTCGCTGTTAATGGCTTAGCTGGGAATACACGAATCCACATCTTACCTTGACGCTTAAGGTGACGAGTTGCAGAAATACGTGCTGCTTCAATTTGACGAGAGTTGATACGACCAGCTTCTACAGCTTTAAATGCGATATCACCAAACGCTAAGTTGTAACCAGAACGAGCGTAACCACGGTTACGACCCTTCATTACTTTACGATATTTTGTTCTTTTTGGCATTAACATAACTATTCAGCCTTTTCACGTGGAGCACGTTTTGGACGACGCTCTTTTTTCTCTTCAGCTACTTCAGCAGGAATACCTTTTGTAAGTACCTCACCTTTGAAGATCCATACTTTAATACCGATAATTCCGTATGTAGTATGTGCTTCAGCGAAACCGTAATCAATCTTAGCACGAAGAGTATGAAGAGGCACACGACCTTCTAAATACCACTCAGTACGAGCCATTTCAGCTCCACCAAGACGACCAGCAACAGCAATTTTGATACCTTTAGCACCAGAACGTTGTGCACCTTGCATAACTTTTTTCATAGCTCTACGGAATGCAACACGACGCTCTAACTGAGTACCAACATTTTCAGCAACAAGTTGAGCAGAAGTCTGAGCTTTCTTCTCTTCTTTAATGTTTACAGAAATTGTTTTACCAATAAGCTTTTGAAGATTAGTCTTAAGCTTCTCAATATCAGCACCTTTCTTCCCGATAATAATACCAGGACGAGCAGCAACGATAGTTACACGAAGTCTTTTAACTGTTCTTTCGATGATGATGTTAGCAACACCAGCATAATAAAGCTCTTTCTTTAAAAATGTTCTTATCTTGTGATCTTCACCTAAACATGCAGGAGCTGTTTTAAAGTTAGGGAACCAACGGCTCTCCCAGTTACGGTTGATACCAAGACGTAAACCAATAGGATTAACTTTCTGACCCATATTATTTACCCTCCACTATTACTAAGATATGTGCTGTTGGTTTTCTAATTCCTGAAGCCATACCACGAGCACGTGGACGGAAACGTTTAAGAACTGGACCATTGTCAACACGACAAGATTTAACAATACACTCTTCAGCTTCCATACCGCTATTAGCAACTGCAGATGCAATTACTTTATAGATGATTTTTGCCGCTTTGTTTGGTGTAAACTCTAAAGCAGCCATAGCTTCTTCAGCATTCATACCTTGAACTTCTCTCGCAATTAAACGAGATTTAATAGGTGAAACACGAATAAATTTTAATAATGCTCTAGCCACGACCTATCCTTTCTTCTGAACAGAGCCCTTATGGCCCTTAAATGTACGAGTTGGAGCAAATTCCCCAAGCTTGTAACCGATGTGGTTTTCTGAAACATGAACAGGAACAAATTGACGTCCATTATGAACGTTAATTGTGAAACCAACCATGTCAGGTGTAACCATTGATCTTCTTGACCAAGTTTTGATAGGTTTTTTATTACCCTCAGCTCTTGCCTTTTCGATCTTTTTACTTAAATGGTCATCTACAAATGGACCTTTTTTTAATGAACGAGCCATAATTAACCTACCCTTTTAGCATTTGGTTTACGACGAGTAATAATTAACTTATCACTAGCTTTCTTACGACGAGTTTTAGCACCCTTCGTTGGTTTACCCCATGGAGTAACTGGGTGACGACCTGAGTTAGTCTTACCTTCACCACCACCGTGTGGGTGATCTATCGGGTTCATAGCAGAACCACGAGTCTGAGGACGAATACCTAAGTGACGTTGACGACCAGCTTTAGCGATAACAATGTTACCAAACTCTTCGTTACCAACGCTACCAACAGTAGCTAAACACTCACCTAATACTAAACGCATTTCAGTTGAAGGCATACGTAATGAAACATATTTACCATCACGACCCATAATCTGAGCAGAAGTTCCAGCAGCACGACACATTTGTCCGCCCTTACCAGTCTTAAGTTCAATATTATGAATTAAAGTACCCACTGGGATATTTTTAAGTTTCATAGTGTTTCCAGGTTTAACATCTAAACCTTCAGAAGCAGAAGAAATAACATCACCTACAAATAAATCTTTTGGTTGAAGGATATAACGCTTCTCACCATCAGCATAAGTAATTAATGCTATACGACAGTTTCTATACGGATCGTACTCAATCGCACTTACTGTACCAGGAATATCGAATTTATTTCTTTTGAAATCAATAATACGATACTGCTTTTTAGCACCAGCTTGACGGTGACGAGAAGTGATACGACCATTGTTGTTACGACCAGCATGTTGTGGAAGTTTTACAAGTAATGAACGAACACTTGGTTTTGCCGTAATATCTGAACTGTCAACATTTGTATAAAAACGACGAGACGGAGTTATCGGTCTATAAGTTTTAATTGCCATGTTATACCGCCAAACTTTCGATTTGTGCACCCTCAGGTAAAGTTACATAGAACTTTTTGAAGTCATTCTGCTTCCCTAGTACACCACGGAAACGTTTACTTTTTCCGTTTTGATTTAAAGAGTTAATCTTGTTTGGAACGATTCCAAAATACTCTCTAAAAATTTCCTTAAGACCTGTCTTAGTTACACGTGGTGAAGTTTGAACAACAATAACACCATCTTCTTGCATACCAAGAGTCTTCTCTGTATATATAATAGATTTAATATCTGTAATATCAGCCATTACTTAGCCTCACTTGTTAATGCTTCAAAAACTGCTTTTTCGATCACTAATGAACGATAATTAGCAGCTAAGTATGCGTTTAACTCATTAGATTCGATAACGTAAGTTTGAGATAAGTTCTCAAAAGCTAAAAACGTTGGCTCATCTAATAAAGATTTAACGATTAGAACATCTCTTTGCCCTAGTGCTTTAAACATTGCTGCTGCATCTTTAGTTTTACCAGATACAACTTCAAAGTTATCAACAACAAAAAGAGTACCATTTTGTGCATGCTCATTTAAAGCAAAGTTTAAAGCTAATTTCTTTTGCTTCTTATTTACTTTTAAGTTGTAGCTGTGGTTGTTCATTGAACCGAACGCTTTACCACCACCTACGAAGATAGGAGAACGACGTGAACCAGCACGAGCGCGACCGCCACCTTTTTGAGCCCATGGTTTTTTACCACCACCGCGAACTTCACTTCTACCTTTAGTAGTCGCTGTATTTGCACGTTGTGCAGCTTGAGCAGACTTAACATAAAGCCAAAGGTTATGAGGGTTAATTCCAGAGAAAGACTCTGGCATTGCTAACTCAGATGCTTTTTCCATTTTTTCATTTAAAACGATTGCGCTCATTATTTAGCTACCTTTACACGACCTAGAGCACCGTTAGCACCAGATACAGAACCTAAAACCGCAATGATTTTATTTTCAGCATCGTAAGAAACGATCTCATTTTTAACACTGTTTTGACAGTTTCCGTAATGTCCTGGCATTTTCTTACCTTTCATTACACGACCTGGCCACTCAGCATTACCAATTGAACCTGTTCTACGACCCATTCTATGACCGTGTGAAGCTGGTCCACCACCAAAGTTCCAACGTTTCATTGCACCAGCAAAACCGCGACCTTTTGTATTAAAAGTTGATCTAATTACTTTAGCTTCTACTAAAGGAGTTAAATCAAGGTCACCAGCTTCAGTGTTTGCTACTTCAAGAGTTGCGAAACGGTTGAATTCAGCAGATAAAGAGTATTTCTTTTGCTGACCTTCAATTGCTTTGTTCATTTTTTTACCGCTGTTGTAAGATACAACTGCAGTGCCTTCGTTAACTTCACATACCTTAGCATCAAGAACTCTTAATAGAGTAACTGGTTGTGCTGGTACTGTGATAGTACGACTCATACCGATTTTTTCAACAATATATTCCACTGCCTACTCCTTACTTATCCATAGAGCGTACTTCTACGTCTACTTCCGGTGCAAGATCAAGCTTCATTAATGAATCAACAGTTTCTGGAGTTGCAGAAACAATGTCGATCATTCTAGCGTGCATACGAATCTCAAATTGCTCACGAGCTTTCTTGTTAACGTGAACTGATTTAAGTACTGTATACTTACGAATCTTTGTTGGTAAAGGGATCGGACCACGAATTGCAGCACCTGTACGCTTTACAGCCTCAACGATTGATGCTACAGATCTATCAAGTACACGATGATCATAAGCTTTCAATTTTAAACGAATTTTTTCCATAATTTTCCTTCTAAAAGAACTCGTCAGGCGTTACCTGACTATTAACCACTATTATTTTAGGGTGCGAAATTATACCCAAGCTTCTTTATATATTCAAGGATTTAGGGGCTAAATTTTGATTTTATCTATAATTTATTTCCTTTTAATAAGGAACTGATAAAATACTAAAGATATAAAAGGAGGTGAATTTTGGAAATATTACTAGAAGAATTTTATAAAATAGACTTAAATTTAGAAAAATTTCATTTTCGAAAGATTTTTTTAGATGAAAAATCCTATCAGATTTCTGGCATATCCCAAAGTGGAAAGACTAAACTTGTCAAAAACTATCTACTTGGTCTTAAAAAAAACTCTTATCTTTATATTGATTGTGACGATATTAGAATAAACATAGAAGCACTCAATAGACAACTCTACTCTTTTTGCAATCGTAACAAGATAGATGTGCTAGTTTTAGATAACTATAAAGAAGCGATAAACTTTGTAAATGTTTCTCAACTTATAATTACTACACAACTTCCCATAAAGATAGATGTACTGATTCCKCTACAACTCTATCCTCTRGACTATGAAGAGTTTCTTGCCTATGAGCATAAGTATGACTCTTCAGCACTCAACCACTTCTTTCAATTAGGTGGTTTTGCTCATATGCACAAGGTAAATAATGATGAAAGAAATCTCACTATCCAAAAAATACTCCTTTTTGCRCTTGATGATGTTGAGTTTGACATMATAAAACTCTGYACAAAGTATATGTCACAGAAACTCTCAGCCTTTACTATATATGAACGTTTAAAACAGAGTCGTAAAATAAGTAAGGATAAACTCTATAAATCTTTTGATACTTTAGTACAAAAAAATTATATTCATTTACTGCAAAAATTTGCCCATGCAAAAGCGACAAAAAAAATATATCTTTGTGATACCTCTTTAAAAAGTGCTTTAAGCATTGAAAAAAACTTTAGTCATCTTTTTGAAAATATGATATTTTTAGARTTACTAAAATCTAAACAAAAGCCTTATTATGAAGATGATATAGATTTTTACCTGCCAGATAAAAATGAGATAATTTTATCTAAACCATTTGCTGATGAGAGACGACTCTACAAAAAGTTAGAATCAATTGAAGCATTTCTTTTTACACACTCTATCACTAAGGTAACTGCAATAAGTATGAGCAAGGAGGCTGAACTTTCACATCCTTTGGCTAAGGTTGAAATTATTCCTTTTGATATTTGGGCATTAGGAGATTAGATTCTTTCTAGTATTAAAAGGACCTCTGAACCTTTTGTTAATCCCTCACTCCTTAATATTATATCCCCGTTAAGAATCGAAGCCATTTTTTTACTTAAAGAAAGTCCGAGTCCTGTACCCTTATGTTTTTTTTGCATCACATTCTCAACTTGTGTAAAATCACTAAAAAGTTGTTTTAAATCCTCTTTTTCTATCCCTATACCRCTATCAATAACTTTAGCATAWACTCTTGTTTCATCATTATAAAGTTCAAATTTCACAAATCCTTTTTGTGTAAACTTAATAGCATTTGAGAGTAGGTTTATAATAACTTGTTGAAATATCTTTGGATCTGTAGAAAAACTTGGTAGAGTAAATTTTTTCATATCGAGACTGAACTCTAACTCTTTATCATCGGCTAAAGGTTTGAGCATATTGTAACTATTTTCTACTATTTCTCTTAAGTTGACATCCTCTTTATGTGCTTCCATCTTTCCAGCCTCTATCTTCGCAATATCTAGAATTTCATTTATCATGCCTAGAAGATAGTGTGCTGAGGATTCAATATTTCCAACTGTTTCTTGCTGATCCTCGGTGAGTTCTTCATATGTTATTAAAAATTGAGAGAAACCAATAATAGCRTTTAGTGGTGTACGAAGTTCATGTGACATATTAGATATAAAAGCCGATTTAGCTTTTGAGGCTGCCATAGTTCTACTAATAAGTCTTATTCTGTCAAGTTGAAGCATAATCATTGAGGCGATGGAGTTATAAAATGCATGTTCATTTTTATCAGTAAAACTCTCTAATGCTAAAGATATAGAACCAAAATAGATTTTTTCATTCTTTTCAAAATCAGTAACATGAAGAGCAATTGCATTTTGAGTATGTTCGTGCAAAAAGTGTAAATCRTCTTTMAGGGTWATCTTTTTAATCTCTGCTAAAGAGACATTRATRCACTCATCTTCCGTATCTGTCTGAATAATTGTGTTAAAAACTTCAATCAACTGAATAAAGCGTTTTAAACGTAGTTTATTCTCTTCTTCTAAACTACCCAGAGCGGAGGAAGTTGTTTTTAACATTTTATTAAAAGAGTCTGTGAGTATTGCTATTTCATTACTAGAGTCCATTGCTAGAACAGTTGAGTAATCCTGCTCTTTTGTTATCTTTTTTGTAGCTTCTGTTAAACGCTCAATCGGTTTGACAATACTTTTTGAATATCTCACAGAKATATAAATAATAAGCAATAAAATTGGAACAGATATATAGAGCATAAACCTCATAAAGTCATACAAAAACTTTAATGCAATTGCTTTATCCACTGCATACACAAGGTAATAACTATCTAAAATTCCTTCTAACCTTTCATATACTACAACATGTTCACTTGTAAGGGTACTCTCTCTATCTTTTAATAAAGAAATATTCAAATCTATACTACTGCCAATTTGAAAACTTTTATCTTCTTTAACTATGTAGGAATGCATATTATCTTGATGTGATAGGTATCTTCGCAGGTTATGTAAACTATATTTTATGACTAAATGTCCAAGAATTTTGGAACTGTCAAAAGAAGCTGCTATCTTAGAAGTGATATATAAATCTGAGCCAACGATAAACTCTTTTTGCATCACATTTGTGAAAGAAGAGAAAGTTTTTAACAAAAGCTTGTTTTGAGAACTTGCCACTATCACACCTCTTTCATTCACTACGAAAAGTGCTAAGTCTAAACTAAAATCTGTTCGCTTTTTATTGAGTAAAATAGAGATTCTCTTATCAATATCTTCGGCCAAGATATCATCCATAACATCTAATGAAGAGATAAAGTCTAACTCTTTTTTTATACTCACTATATGATTATGGATAAGCATTGCCACTTCATCTGCTCTATTAAACTGCTCTTTTATAGTCTGATTTACAATTTTCGTTTCACTTAAAAAAAGAGTGTAGCTTAGTAAGATCACAAAAGGAATAAGACCAATAAAAATAAAACTTACTAAAAGTTTATTTCTCAAAGATGTATTAAAAAGCTTAAACATCTGTTAGTTTTTCTCGTATTAATAGAATATCATCTAGATATTTGATAAAAAAATCTACTACAGTAGGATTAAAATGTGCTCCGGAGCCACTTCTAATAATTTCTAATGTTTTATCAAGTGTAAAAGCTTTTTTATAGGGTCTTTCGCTCAGTAGTGCATCAAAAACATCAACAACTGCAACAATTGCTCCACTTAAAGGAATTTCATCTTTTTCAAGTGCATTTGGATACCCACTGCCATCATACTTTTCATGATGACTTAGTGCTATCTCTGCTGCAAGTTTTAAAAGCGGTGTCTCTTTTTGAGAAAGAATACTATAGCCTATTTGAGCATGTTCTTTCATCATAAGGAATTCTGTATCGTTTAATTTTCCAGGTTTTAAAAGAATTTCATCAGCTATGCCGACTTTCCCCATATCATGCATAGGTGCTGCTAAACGYATCAGYTCTACTTCATCTTYAGTCCATAAAAATTTTGAAGCAATATAGGCAGACATYTCACCTACTCGAACRGTATGCATGGAAGTCTCGTTATCTCTATACTCTGCAACTTTTGMAAGAATATAGATAATATCTTTCTCATTTTTATTATTTTGTAATTCACCCATTTTAATAGCATTTTTAACTCTTAAAATAAACTCTGTTATGTCAAATGGTTTCGATATGTACTCATTTGCACCAAGTTTTAGCCCCTTTGTTATTGCCTCCCTATCTGAGAGTGCCGAGATAATAATAAGTGGGATATGAGAAATCCTTTCATCATTTTTAATAATCTCAGTTGCCTCATAACCATCCATCTCTGGCATCATTAAATCCATCAAAATCAGTTCTACTTGTGTATGCTCTAAGACTTTAAGGGCCTCTTTTCCATTCACAGCTTCAACAACGTCAAAACCCTCTTTTTTGAGAATTTTTGATGCTACTTTTCGGTTCATTAACTCATCATCACATAAGAGTACAGTTGCCATTAGTCACTCCACTTATATACTATTTTTAAACTACTATCTACTTTTTTAAGCTCCATATAACCAATTGCACCATCTACTTTCTTTATAAATACTCCAATACTTTCTTGGGATTTCATACTAATAGGGGGACGATGCCCAAGGTAGTGCTGTTTAGTCCAGTAGGATTTTAATCTAGAAAAGCTCATATGTAATACTTTTTTTTCAAAACTCAAACGAACGGCATTACGAGAACTTAAGTTAAGGGGGACTATTGATTTATTACCCAAAAATGATGTCTTTTTTAGAAAAAGGGCTTTTATTTGTCCAACACTCAAAGTGTTAAAGTTCTTATTTGTCACTACTGCATAATCTTTTGCTTGTAATTGCAATATCACCAATGTGCTCATACACAAAAGAATTAGTAATTTCATCAAAAGAGTACCGACAATGAAAATAGAAACTGATTCTCTTTTTCAAGAGAATGAAGTTGGTACTCTGCTTTAATAGCTACTGGATATATAGGTCGATAAGTGTAACCAAAGATAACCATTTCATCTTGAATTCTCGAGAACTTGTCATTATAAGATTCAAGTCGTAAAATTACAGCATTTTTGTAATTTAAACGGTACACACCTTGAAGATACCCTGCATACTCTGTCGTAAAATTTTCCTTTGATTTTTGAGTTCCTATCTCACTCATAATTTGATACTCTTCTGTCTCATATTTCATTGAGGCTAAAAAATAGTAAAGATTTTGAGTTGTATTATCTGGCATATAGGTATCAAACATTCCAATATTGAGTTTTAAATCAAGTTCTTCTTTAGAATATGTTACACCTAGGGCATAATGTTCATCTATAACATAATTATTATAATTTTCATCAAGGTCATCATTATGCTGAATCATAGTGTCTACCTTCAGCTCACCATCATTATAAGATGTATATGAGCCATAAAGACCTGTTGTGAATTTTGGGAAAATCTTATATGTACTTACAGGGTTTGAGGTGGTATCTCTTAAAACATTTATAGGAAGTAAATTCCAAAATCCAATCTGAGAGTTATACTTTCCAACTCGAAGCATATAATTTTCATTAAAATTATAGTCTATGTACAGTCGTTCAATATGTAAAGAAGTGTCTTGCTCCGTAGTGTCGCCAGTATCTGTTTCACTTAATGTGTAAAATTCTTTAAATTCAAGTTCCGCCATATATGAAAACTTTTCGTAATTTCCATAAGCTAAAAAAGCTAAATCATCTATACGATATCTACTTCTTGAATCTTTATTTCTATAATCAATAGAGAAGTAACCCCCAACATAAAGTGGTAAAGACCCTGCCTGTATTCCCTCACCTAATGCATAACGATTCTCTTCTTCATACTCTTGGGCAAACAGAGTTGTCGTTAGTAAAAATATGACTAATAGCTTTTTTAACATCAATAACTAATCCTTATAAAACAAATAATAGCACTTCATATATTAATTTGAAATAAATTATCACAAAGAAAACAACTCAATACTTTGGATATCTAATGCCTTAAAGTTTTCAAAATATATCTCACCATCTTTCACTACTGCAATAATACATATCTTGTATTTTTTTGAAATATCTTTTAGCAACTCTTTTTTTGAGTTAAACACCATCGTTGCAATTGCATCTAAAAGTGTACAATCTATACCATTTTGAATAATAGTCACACTACTATAATAGTGGTTCTGTTTTGCTGTTTTATGATCAAGTATATGATGGTTTTTTTTGGAGGTTATATAGCGTTCATAATCTCCACTAGTAGAGATACATAGTGGCTCCTTGAGTGTTTTTATGATAGCAAGATTCTCTTGGGAAAACGGGTTTTTTAATGCAATGTTATAGTGTTTTCCAAAAGTGCATATCTCTCCACCAACATTGACTAAGGCTTTTTTAGCATTATTTGTACGAAGCAACTGTATAATTTTATCTGCTACATAGCCTTTTCCTATGCCTCCTAAGTCTAGTTTCATACCATTTCGCATAAGATAAATTTCATCATTTTTAAGAGAGACTTTTTTATAATCTACCAGTTTTTGTGCTTTTTTGAGTGCGGCATCATTTGGTAGTGTAGCACTCTCTTTTCCAAATCCATATGTTCCTTGAGAAAGTATCCCTATAGTAGGATCAAATACTCCCCCTGAGGATTCTGCAATCTCTAAGGCAATATGAAAAATTTCCAACTCTTCATTAGTGCACTGGACTGCTTTTTTACCTGCATTTTTATTTATTTTACACAATAGTGAATCCTCTTTATATGCGGAGTACTTTGCTTCAAAGTCTTTGGCTAATTCTAAACATTCAAAGAGAACTTTTTTGGATACATCGGCTTCAATCATGAGTTCAGTACTCATTACCTTCGCTTTTATGCCATTCTCAAAGAAAGACATCAGTAATCAAACTCATAAGAGAGTGTCGTAAAAACTGCACTGATATTATCTACTCCATACCAACTCTTAACATAATCATTATCAGTTGTTTGGTAATAGTCAATACTTGCTGTCATTTTGTTTCCACTTTCTAATTTATATATAAAAGGTATGCCCACATTAAACGAATCAAAAGCACTCATCCTATAATCTGTGACAAAATATTTGTCAGCAAGAGTATAATTTCCTATATCCTGAACAAAATTCGACTTTGTCTGAGTATAGTATCTTAATTTAATTCCTGACATAAACTTCGAACTAAAGTCATGCAATTCTTCTACACTCAATGTATGAGAAGAGATATCCCAGTCATCGAAATAGTATCGATAAGAGAAATTCATCGCATTTGTAGCATTAAGAAGGTAGACTCCCTTAAGTGCCATGGCATGTCCAGCTCGAGTTTGAGGATAGTTTTCAAACTTTGCAATATTATTTTGAAGTACATAATGATATGGAGAAGATAAGAAACCTTCACTATACATATTAGAGTATACTGCTTGCATCGAGAATGTAGGAGTGATTAACTGATTTATTGAAAAATCAATTTTTCTTTCATTCCTCTCATCTCTTGGTAATGCCCTATCAAACACAGGGTTCCACTTGTCAAATGACTGAGAAAAACCTATACCTATTGCTGTATTTTGTTCATTTAACTGTCTAACATAGTTCATAAAAACTGCTTTACCGGTATAATCTTTCTCTGTAGAGTAGTAAGCTCCAAAGCTTAGCATATTTTCTCCATCATCATAAGTTGCCATGAAAGTAGGAGCATAGCGTATGTCATCATAGAGTGCATCTTCCGTTGATGAGGCTGATGTTACAGCATCCACATGCCCTGCATTTGCACCATTTTTAATACTTGCGGCAGAAATAGTATCTATGCGCATCTTAAATCCAATCATCCACTGGTGCGACACTTTTTTAAAGAGTGAAAGTGTTGGAGAGTAGACTTGCACATCTGCATTGTCATTATAGCTATTTACTCCAAAACTCATGCTGTCTTTTAAGCTTGAGGCTAGAGAACCCACTTCAAGTAAAAAGAGTGACATAATTGATAATAATAAATACTTTAACGACATCCACAACCTCCTTGAAATGAACTCTCTCCGCCAGCACTAGCTTCACGAATCAAAAAAATATGTCCCTCTTGTTCAGCTCTCTCACTAAGGGGGGAGAGACTCATTTTATCTTGTGCAAAATACTCTTTTTCATAGGGCATAACTCTGACTAATTTTTCAGCGCATCCCAACATCAGGAGAGCTACAATTAGTAGTATCGCTTTTATCATAACTATTGTCCTAAAAGAGTTTGTATTTTCGATTTAAGACTTATAATAGCCTCGTCATCCATACTTCCAATATAAATTGCAATTATTTTCCCTCTTCTATCTATAAGAAAACTCGATGGCATACCTGAACATCTATATGTTTTTGGTAGAATTTTACTTGGATCATAAAGGGAGGTTAAAGTCCTCTCTGAATCGACTTTAGTTAAAAAATCTCGTGCACTTTGAGGAACATTGTCTATACTTGAGAGGACAATTTCAAATTCTGTTTTAGAGTACTCTTTTTGTAGTTTTACAAAGAGTGGCATTTCTTCTTTACATCCAGCACACCAGCTTGCCCAAAGATTTAACAGGACGATTTTTCCTTGACTTGACTTATTTGTCACCATATCACTATCATTATAGAGGCTTGGAAGTGAAAAACTCACTGCATCATCCCCTACTTTTGGTGCAGCAAACAGGCTCATACATAGCATCAGAATTGTAATTATTATCGTTTTCATTTTTTTCCTTATTCGCATAGGTTTGCATTGATTTCTATATACAATGGATCTTGAGAACCACCTTTTACATGACAACTATTACAAGAGACTCTATTGTTCCAATCAATTGGATTATCTATGTCATAATCTTGCGATGTAAATTGATGTGTAGCCCTTGATTGTGCCATTGTTGTTCCATTTACATCTGTAATCCGTATCGAGTATCTTCCCGCACCCAATAGCCTAAGTTGTCTCTGGAGAATAAAAATATTACCTTTGCCTTTGTACCCTAATGAACTGCTATCTTTGTAATCTTTGGTGTTATAAACAGGATTAAAAGCACTATCTAAAATTTCTATAAGCAGCTCACCTCCGCAAGTATTATCAATATCATCTTGATTTGAAATAGCACTATTTTTATAAACTGTTCCGGCAAAAAGAAGATGTTTATCTTCTGACAAGTCAACATTATGACATGCTAAACAATCTCTCCCTGGGTAGTGCCAACCTTGAGTAGAGGATAGAGTAGACTTTCCATTATCCTCATCCTCTCCACACCCACTCAAAAATACTACTACAAACAAAAGATAAAATATATTTTTATTCATATACACTCTCCTTAATTATTTAATGCACCTTCACTAATCCAATCACGTACTGTTGTATACTCTGTAGTTGTAGTTGCTATCACGATTCCCCCTCCATGACTTGTTCCACTTGCTTTTGTTAAAAGTGCTGATGCAGTTGCTGTAGTTGTATTTACAAAAGGTGTTACACCTCCATATGGAGTTATAGAATTTGTAATACTAAAGTTACCAGAAGCACCATGACAATTTGCACACTTTGTATTTAAAATTGGTAAGACATCAGTTGCAAATGATTGTGCAACAACTGTTGATGTTGTTGTATTTGTGTCAGTAGGTACAGTTGTGTTAGTATCAGGAATTATTACGACAGGTACTACATAGTTAAAAGAGACTATTCTTCCTGGTGCACCATTAACTCCACCAACTGTATGACAACTATTACAGTCAAATCTTGAAGAGTCATGTGAATTCTTTAGCGAAGAGTTCACAACTTTTCCACTTCTATCTAAGACTTCTGCCGTATATTTTGCAATACCTGCATTAAAAGTTCCATTTACATTTCCTGTACCACGACCTATTCTATAGCCTTGCGTTGCACCACCTTCTAATACTAAACGCAGAGAATAATTACTTGCAGCCTGTAAGGCATTATTCTCTAATGCATCTATTTTAGTAAATATTGTCGCCCCAGAAGTAAATCCATTTTCATTGCCTTCAGATGATCGAATTAAAAGTGCTCTAGCTACTCCACTATGACAAGTTGCACATGCAAGGCCTTGATAGTGGTTGACGTCATTATCTTCATCTTCATAATCTAAGTCTCCATACTCAGATTCATACTCACTTTTAAGTATTAAAAGCTCATCTTTTATACCATTTAAATCAAGTGACTCGAACTCAGCCTTAATACGATTAAGTTCATTCTCAACCTCAGTATCATCTTCAAGATGATTTACAGCATCAATATTAGTAAGCACGATAGAATTCATTAATTTTTTCTCTTCTTGCACATTGTCATGGGTATCATCACTAACATAAGATTGATATTCATTGTGTACTTCAGCAGAAATACTGAGATCTAAAAGTTTCTGGTTTTGAGAATCTTGTAGATTTGTAATATTGTTATCTTTCATATATTTGTATGCAATGTTAGAGATAGCTTCGACTTCTTTAGACGTAGATGGTGTTTTACTTAATATATCTGCCATTGTCAGATTTAAATCAACTGCTATTTTTTCTAATTCTGCTTTTGTAGCAGGATTTGAAGCAAGTGTAGTTGCTACAGTGATAACACTTCCTGCTGTTGTTGTAAGATTTAAGTCACTCGAAACATCACCAACACTTACCACACCATCTCTATCCATGTCTATTACACCACCTACAGCCATAACTGGATAAACAGGTGCTAAAGTAAATGTATACTTTCCATTTCCCACATCAGTTGCTTTTTGTCCATTAGCATCTACAACAGTTRCTTTTAGAATTGGTCCACGTTCTACAGTTAATGTTGTAACTCCGCTAGTTATACYATCTGTACTAGTGCTAGAACCACCTCCACAACCACTTAATAATATACTTGCAACAGCAAGACTAATTAAAGTTAATCTTCTCATAATAAACCCCTTGAAAATTTAAATTATGTAACTTTAATATAGTTTTATGAAGAAAGAATGAAGATTAAAAGAATTTTATGAAGTTTGGTTAATTTTATAGCCTACACCACGAACAGAGAGGATAAAATYTTTTTTTTGAAGTTTTTTACGAAGATTCTTAATATGCACATCGACAAGGTTACTATGTTTAATRGAATACTTATTTTTATTTATATGTTCACTCAGCTGATACCKTGTTAATACTTGATTTTTATTATTCATAAAAAATTCTAGTAAATCAAATTCGACTGTTGTGAGTTGGCATCTAATATCTGATACAAAGGCTTCTCTCAATTTGAGATCTAGCTTCACATCATTTATAATAATAGTCGTAGTTTTTTCAGATGTTTTACGTCGAAGAAGTGCTCGCATTCTAGCTAAAAGTTCTACAGAAGAATAGGGTTTACATAGATAGYCATCTGCCCCACTATCAAGAACTGACACCCTATCATCTATCTCTGCATTTGCTGAGAGCATTAGTACTGGAGTTTTAATCTCAAGATCACGAACTTCTTTTAAGAGAGTAAGTCCATCCCCATCACCAAGGTTCCAATCAAGAAGTATCAGTGCATAATTATTTTCATCTATAAGAGTTTGTCCCTCTTTATACCCATATGCGATATCACAATTATACTTTTCAACGCTAAGTAATTTTGCCAATTGTTTTGCGGCTAAGCTATCATCTTCAACTATTAAAATATTCATAAACATATTATAGCAATAATTAGGTACAAAAGATGAGATGAGAGCTCTTCTTAGAATTTACATATGATAGAATATCAATAAATTAACTTTAGGAGTTTATATAATGCTATGCGGAATCGATGAAGCGGGTCGTGGACCTATTGCTGGTGACTTAGTTGTTGCTGGATGTATTTTTAATTCTGACACTCTGATAGATGGACTCAATGACTCCAAAAAGTTAAATGAGAAACGGAGGTATGAGCTTTTTGAGAAAATCACTCCAAATACTACCTACCATATAGTTGTTATCTCCCCACAAGAAGTAGATGAGTTTGGTATCTCTAAGTGTATGACTAAAGCATTAGTAGAAATAAAAGAGCATTTAAACGCAGACTCTTATCTTTTTGATGGTAATACTAGCTTTGGAGTGGAGGAACTTGATACCATGGTAAAAGCAGATGGCAAGGTAGCCGAAGTCAGTGCAGCTTCTATCCTTGCTAAAGTTACACATGATAGAAATATCATTCGAGATTCAAAGGTTTATCCTGAGTATGGATTTGAGAGACATAAAGGATATGGAACTGCGTTTCATGTTGAGATGATAAAAAAGCATGGGTACTGCCCCATTCATAGAAGAAGTTTTAAACTCAAAGCACTTCAAGGTACACTTTTCTAGCTCTTTAAAAAACCATCACTCTATCTATAAGCCAATAGGATGAAAACATACCTATAAAATAAGGTGCAATTTTACGTAGAGATGTATTAAGTAGTGAAATATATCTTTGAAATAAATATAATAAACTACCAGTAATTGCAATAAAGAGTAACTGTCCAAATTCGATACCTACATTAAATGCAAACAAGGACAATGGTATTTCATCTTGAGGTAATCCTATACTTCTAAGAGCACTAGAAAAGCCAAAACCATGTAATAGCCCAAAGATAAATGCGACAATGCCTATGTGTCTCTTTGTAAAACTATCATTCTCACTCACTAACTCCCGTGCTAAAAACAAGATACTCAAAGCTATCATCGCTTCTATGTAAGTTACACCAATACTCACAACTCCAAACATTCCAAAGGCCAATGTTATAGAGTGAGACAGGGTAAACGCAGTGACAGCAAAAAGGAGTTGTTTCATATGTCGTGCTAGTAAAAGTAAAGACAGCACAAATAAAAGATGATCATAACCATTCAAAATATGAAAAAAACCTAGCTCTAAGTACTCAATAAAAAACTCCAACTTTGAACTCTTTTGACTTATGTGTATAAAAGGTGTCCTCGCCCGTAGTAAAGAGTTGATAACTATCTCTTGCTTTTGATAACGAATGAGCACACCCCTGTCTTTTGAAAGAAGTCCATCTATCCATATGCGTTTATCCATCAAACCATYTTTTCCACACCAYAGTGTATACTYATTTATGATAAAGCCATTTGTGACTTTAGCGGRATGTTCTTGTATCTTCTCACAAGAGAGTGGATACCTTATACGGATGTCCTTTCCTTTTTTATCCGAGAGTAGTTTTTTGTAAAGTACTTCTATCTTATGTGTTTGCAACTCATGAAGTTCTATGTAGGAGAGACCTGTTTGATGTGCTGACAAAGATATAACAAAGGCAAATAGCAAAAAAAGTTTATACATAATAAAGTTATTTATCTAAACGTAGGTTATAGTTTTTTAAGATATTTTTGTATGCTTGACTCACTGTCTCGTCTCTTTTTTGTTTGAGATAGTCTTTATAAACTCTATCTTCTACCTCATCAAATTTATAAGGTGCTGTGTTTGTCTTTTTACTTACATATACAAGATGTACTCCATATTTAGAATGTATTGTAAACCATAGACCTTTTCTCAACTTAAATAATTTATTGGCAAAATATTTTCCAAACTTGTGTTCTAGTTCTTCATATGAAATGTTTTCATAATGATTAGAACCGTTAAAAGTATCCCCTAAATTCTTTACATCTACGCTGTGTTTAGTAAAATGAAGCATTGTCTGGAGTTCATTCATATTATTTGATGCGCTAGTAAAATATATATGCTTGAAACTAAGAGTCTGTACCTCTGAATACTCATCTATATTTTGAAGATAATACTTATACAACTCTTTTTCACTTGGCTCTTTATACTCAACACTTCCAAGTAAGATAAACTTCATCTTTTCAACTAACCTTTTTGCTATAACACTATCATTTTTATGAAGATCTAACCGTGTCGATTCTTCTAGCAGAACCTTTTTACGGTAAGTATTTTGTACATATAAGTTTAGTGCTTCTTTACTCATCYTTTTTTTATACTTTTTTACATACTCTTTCTCCAAAGTTTGTATTTCATAAGGAGTAACACTTATCTCTGTTTTTGTATCACTAATCGCAGCATCTTGTGTAATACTATCATAGTATAGGTATAAAACAAAGCCCAATAGTAAAAAAATCACTAATGGTTCTTTTATGAATTTTTGTAAAAATTTTATCATCCCTAAGTATATTAGCAGTATAATAAAAGCATTATTAAAAAGGAGAAGCTATGGTATTAGTAACAGGGGGAGCTGGTTATATTGGTTCACATACTTGTATAGCACTACATCAAGCAGGATTTGATTTTCTTGTATTTGACAATCTTTGTAACTCTTCTTTAGAGAGCCTCAAACGAGTAGAAAAGATTATAAATAAGAAAATAAAATTTGTAGAGGGTGATATTCGTTCTAAAGAAAATATGCAAAAAGCTTTTGAGATGTATGAGATCGATTCTGTTATTCACTTTGCTGGACTTAAGGCTGTTGGTGAGTCAGTTGAGTTGCCTTTAAAGTACTATGACAACAATATCAATGGTACGCTAGTCCTTTTAGAAGTTATGCAGGAGTATAATTGTAAAAAAATAGTCTTTAGTTCATCTGCTACTGTTTATGGCGATCCTCATACTACCCCAATCAAAGAAGACTTTCCTCTCTCATGCACAAATCCTTATGGCAGAACAAAACTTTTCATTGAAGAGATACTAAGAGATGTTTACAGAGCAGATAGTGATTTTAAAATAGTGATTCTTAGATACTTTAATCCTGTTGGAGCACATCAGAGCGGTACTATAGGTGAGGATCCAAATGGTAAACCAAATAACCTTATGCCTTTTATCGCCCAGACTGCTGTTGGCAAACACGAGTTCTTGAGTGTCTTTGGAGATGACTATGATACTATTGATGGTACTGGTGTGAGAGACTATATTCATGTTGTGGATTTAGCTCAAGGTCATGTAAATTCTTTACAGAAGATATCCTCTCTTGATGGTGTGCTCACTGTAAACTTAGGTACAGGAAATGGGTACTCAGTTTTAGAAATGGTCGCAGCGTTTGAGAAGGCTTCGGGTAAAAAAGTAGCTTATAAAATCGCGCCTAGACGTGAGGGAGATATAGCTGCCTGTTTTGCTGATCCAGCTTATGCCAAAGAAGTACTTGGTTGGAGTGCAACAAAAGAATTAAATGAGATGTGTGAAGATAGTTGGCGATGGCAATCAAACAACCCTAATGGTTATAATTAGGGACACTCCACTCGTACATCTACACTTTTAATATCCTTATATCTTAGAAGTAGTTTATTTTTATCTTGTATACTTGTAGAAAAAGTAGGTTCTGATATCACCTTACAAGCATTATAAACATACAATTCAACTTCTAAATCTATATAAGAATCAAAGTGAAAACTTTTTGTGTTTTGTGAGTGTGTCAACTCGACATTATAAGCATTACTAGAGATAAGATAAGGACTCTTTTGAAGATTTTTTGATATGTCAACTATATGAGAACTCCCTTTATCTAGACTGATATATGTTCTTTTTTTCTCTTTTTTAAAACCTAGAACAGTTTTTGAATTTCCTAAACTCACCTCCGTACCCACCTTCTCTACTCTTAATGTTTTGAGTGAATTCATACCACAGAAGAGCCACTTATTCCCCTCATGTGCTATGGAAATACTATAATAGTCCATCACTTTTGGAATATACTCAGAAGTAAAAAGTGGTATTATATCCTGAGACAAAGCCCAGTCAAATACATACTCTAAAGCCTTAAGTGATGCCTGCTTTGAGCCTGAGTAGATATGGTAGTAAATATCTATAGGTTTATATCTATTGGGGTGACCAGTTAGCTCAAAAGTTTGTGTTACTCGTTTAAAACCCCAAAAGGGTCCTAACCAATCGTTAGTAAATACATTTTCATTTTGTGCCCCTGTGAACACTTGTGTATACTCACCACGTTGCAGTCCCATTGGTGCGATAGCTGAGAGCCATGGTGTCAGTTTAGTAATTGTTGTATCACCTCCATTAATATTTAAAATATTATGCTTATATATATAAGAAAGTGCATTGATTCGAGGTATACAGTCACCGGTCCAAAAAACTGTACGAGCAGCTCTTTTAGGATGTAAYGCTGTTTCTAAGTACTCCAGAGTTCCACTCAACTCATTCTCAAGAGAAAAGTTATAGTCTTTTGGKTTGAGTCTATATTTTTTATTTAAATTATTATTTTTTATCTTTTTCCAGTAAAAKGGATGCGTAAAAGTATGTGTTGCAGGTTCAACATTTTCTAAGGYATACATCTCTTGTGCTATSTCTAACAAAGCAGGTGAAAGTTTTGGATAAAGACCTCCTGSAGCAATCTCGGCACCTATYAATGAGACAGAGTGTGGCACCTTATAAACTTTTAAAATTTTATTGAGTATCACATCACCTGAGTAGTATCCAAAGTCACCTTCGACTCTATTCATAATCCCATCCCCATCAATATGGGTGAAAAATACTCTTTTTGCATTATGAGTTGTTGTATCGGGCACTACAATGTCTTTAAGTACAAGAGCCTCTTTAAAAAATTTAAAAGGATTAATTACCCAGATATTATCCTTACCGATTGTACTGATAAAAGCATCCCCAAGAGCATAACCACCCCAAGATGTGATGGCAGCAGATGTTGAGATTGAACCATCTATAAATTCATATTGCAAAAGTGCTTTTGTATGTTCTGATCTAATTTTTAAGCTTGATAAAGACATAGGAGGATCTATCTCGTAACCCATCATAGGATCACTATACTTGATGCCTTTTTTGAGAACAGTGTTAACGCTTACTTTTATACCTAAGGGCTTAAGTAATGTTTCACTAGCAGCAAATCCGAAACTATTTGCAAACACAACTTTTATACCTATCTTCTTAAGTTCTAAAACCCAATCAACAAGTTTTTTTGCTTGTTTATAATCATTCTGAAGCCAAATAACTACACCTGCATAGTGAAGCATTTTTCTAGCTGAAGGAAGTCCTTTATTAACATCATGAAATTTCTGCATATAGCCCATATACTCAAAAACTAGTCCCGTATTTACAGTAGCACCCTGTTCCATTATGTCTAAACTAGACTCATTTACAAGTGTAAATATCTCACGTTTAATTGCATTTTTAGATGAGATTCCATAACGAGTTAAATCACGAGTTGAGATATAAGGAATCATTCCATTGCCAGCTATTTTCTGTGCTAGTTGTAATGTCTCTTTTTTGTTATTAAAGTCAAGGTACTCCAGACAAATCACATCTAAACCATAACCTTTAATTTTTTTTATATATATATCTAACCATTTTCTATCTTCTAGTGATACTTTCTTATAGGATAAGTGTCTTCCACTTAAACCATTATAGTAGGACTCAAATAAAACTGCCTGCACTATATCATGTACCTCATCAATAATATTAAAACCACGATTTAGTATGAGTWTTGAATCAGGATAACGCATATTAAACTCTTTAATAAACCTCACTAAAGCTGCACGGTTTTCTATTCTTTGTTTCTGTGTTTTAGAGTAAAATTCATAAGARTCTAATGTATCAAAAAAGAAGTTTTTAAAACCTTTTTTACGTGCTGGCTCTATCATTTTTTCAAACATAAARTYYYKRTATTCTTTACTTTTTAAATCTAGAACATCACTCTTCCAAGCTTTATTTTGTCCCATTATCCACTCTTTCTTTACATCTTTATATATACTCAGTGATCTATTGATTTCACCGATACTGATATAAGCATACATCTGATCTTTATAAAGTGAAAAACCATGTGTATGAGTATTTGTCAAATGTGGCTGTACTATGATGTACTCATGTATACCAACCATAGAATAAGATATTTCCTCTCCATAATAGACCATTGCACTTTTAGAAGTTAAAGAGGCAAATAATGTACTAAAAGGCATAAACAATACAAATATTAATAATAAAAGTTTCATATTCTCTCTCTTTTAAGGGTGATAGTACATAAATTGATAGTTGATAAATAGTTCTAAAACACTTCCACCAGTACCACTAACAGAATCAGAATAAGCCATACCAAAAACAAGGTGGTCTTGATGCCATACTTTTCCACCATATCCAGCATTCAAAGTATATGTATAACTATCTATATCATTGTTATAGTAAGGTGAAAATTCAAAATATGGTCGCCATACACGTGTATATACATTTCTATTTGCCATTCCATAAACTATATCTAGACCAATATTATAAAAGTTGTTAGGGAGTGTTTTAAAATCTTCTACTTGTAACTCGTCAATTACTCCCCTTGAACCAGATGTTTCACTATAGCTAGAGCTATCATAAAATACCCCTAAATTCAAATCAGGATATCCATTACGAATCTTCTTTGAGATAATGATTCTGTCATATGTACCCTTACCTAAATTCACATTATCTTGTGATGAGTACTCATTAAATTCTCGAAGGTAGTCTATTGAGGTACTATTTAAGATATTCCAAGAAAGATGTAAGTCTATCATATCTTTTTTCCCACCTAAGAGTAGTTGTGTGCTCCCTAGTGTATCCATATTCTTACTCACTCTTGTTCCAATTCTTAGTGTTGAGAGCAGTTGATAATCAGCACTTATGCCATATTCCATATATGATTTCATAGAGTCATGATAAGCTGTATATASAGAWAWTTCACCTCTATTATAMARTTTTCTCATTCCAATTTTYGCCATMACTTTATCATCTGGRACATTYAYTAAAASWGTMTYATYTATACTTTTATTWASAAARTARTTCAMMCCAASATCWARRTAATAAGCATCTGWWARRTARSTACTATTATKTAGCATWATATATTTTTGWAGTAARGGATYACGRTTRTAATACGATGTAGTCGTATCAAATTTATCTGAGCGTTTTTTACTGAGGTCTAAATGTTGTATGTAGGTATTTTGGTTTCTGTCATTTGTGTAAAGTGCTTCAAAAGTAATACTTTGAGCTAATGATACCTGTCCATCCTTGTCAGCGGCCTGAGATGCATCCCCTCTTGAAATACTATGTAAGTACAAGTCAAGAATATTATTTATTCTTGTCGTGTCTTGTTTTAGTAAAGCATTACTAAAGTCCATCCATAGTTCCCTTTTTTTCATATGGTGATATATTTTAAAACTTTTATCAAATGCACTATTTTGAATTGCCCAAGAGTATATAATATCATTATAATCTTTACTGGTTAAAAATGGCCTTGCAGTCTTTAACTTTTTTTCAAACTTATCTGGATTAAAAACATACATTGCAGCACGTAAGTAATTAGATAAAAATTGATTCTCATGTTTTAAACTTGCTTGCTCCAATGCTTTAATCTCAAGAAAATTTACAATACCTTTCATAGACTTTCTAAATAGTGCTTCTTCATTTTGTACTCGATAAATATAAGCTTGTAAAAACTTAAACTCTAAACTTTTTGTCACTTCATTCTCTTGTGCTAAAAGTTCTTGTGTATAAAAAGAAGCTCTGTTTACATCATTTATAAAAAGATATGCATTAGCCATTGTTAGATACTCATTAAACCCTAAGTTGTCACTCTCCGCCATATCTGTCAAAATAATACGAATATTTACATAATCTTTAACTTCCATATATGACCAAAGCAGTTCTTGTTTTATTTGAAAGCTATTTGGTTCAAGTTCATAAGCTATAAGAAGAGCACTCTGCTCTAACTCCACTTTTTGATAGTGTTGATATACCTTCGCTTTTATCAACCAGTACAGTGCTTCTTTTATAAGTTTACTTTCACTAGCATCTATCTCTGTTATAAATATTTGTAGGTTTTTATACTCTTTATTATTGAGAGCACCATTAGCATATGTATAAAAAAGATAAGAGAGTCCAAACTCTTTATAGGCTCTTTTCGAAGCTACAAGTGCTCTTTTTGGTTTACTTTTTTGGTATACATAACTAACGCGTTGATAATCAGTTAGACGAGTACCATTCATATCAAAAAGTTTGTAAGATGCCTCAGCTGCCTCAGCATTTTTTTGTAAATACCAACCAAAGTCACTCTTTAACTGATAATACCTTGTAAGTTTATCATACGGTATCTCTTCATTTGATTTCACACGAAGCATACTTTCATATGCAGTTGCAATATCATGTCTAATATAATAATACCTTGCAATTAGTGTTGCATCTATCTTAGAATATGGCTTATGCTCCTCAATCATTCCAACGTATTTTTGTGCTAACTCTAAGTCTCCCATCTCTAAACTTAGTTCCAAGGCTTTTGTTAAAAGTAGCATATTAGTTTTATCTTGCATATATTGTGCTTCGAGAATTTTTACAACCTCTTCAGGTGCTCCAACCATTTTGTATACCAAAATCATTAAATCAATATTTTTCTCATTTGGTTCAGCCATAGCACGATTTACAACAAGCGGTTCTATCTCTTCATACTGATAAGCACTTGTACCATACTCTATAAGCTCTTTCTCAATCAAAGGATCACGTTTTGTATCATACATAAAACGTAGGTGTTTCATGGAGCGCGCACTTCGATTAGTCCATTTAGATATTTCAGCCATTTTTTGGTTCCAGTAATAAGACTTTGGATGTGCTTCATACCCTAGTGTTCCAACCCTATAAGCATTTTCTAAATCACCCTTATATAAAAAGACTTGTAACATTAATCGTAGTTCTTCATCTCTTTGATTAACAGGTCTATCATTGACAATTATTTTTGACCTTTTAGGGGCACGAGTTAATTTACTGAAATTTATCTCTTTTTTAGTTTTCTTTGTTCTATTATTATCAAAACGGTACTTGTATGTACTTGCTAATTTTACATCTCCATACCTACGAAACTCTTTTTTATGTAATGCTGCATCAGTATACTTATCAAAACAACCACACCTAACCGTTAAACTTTTCCCAATCTGCATTACCTTACAACTTTTTGGATAACTTGTATTTTGCAGTATGTTTAAATTTTTCTGATTATAGTAACTACTCACTAACTGTACTGTATAACAGCTTTCTTCTGCTTTTGCAAAAAGTGAAAGACTAAATAAAAGAATAAAAAGAAGTTTTTTCATTATTTATACTCTCTTTGTAGAATTTTTTTAGATAAGTTTGCCGCATATTCTAAATTACCAGTCGCAAGGTAAACTTTCAGCATAAACTTTCTTGCATTCTTATCTGATAAATACACTCTTTCATATCTATGTACTAGTCTTGCTGCCTCTTTTAGATTATTACCAGCTTGTAAGGCTCGTACTGCCTTATAAAAATAACGTCTTTTATCTTTATAAGCTTTCATCTTTTGGTATAAGCTCATATACTCTTTTGATGCCTGTTTGTAAGAACGGTTCATTAAACGGAAATCTGCAAGTCTCTCTTGCCAAACAGTAGAGGTTTTAGCTTTTTTTACCAGTATTTTTTCTGCTGCAATATAATCTTTAAATGCCATACTCATATGATAGTCATCAAGTATCCATTTCTCTGCACGAAGAGGGTCATATATCTTAAGTAATGCTAAAAATTTTACTGCATCTTTTCTTTGATGTCTCTGTTGTGCTAAATAATAGCCCTCTTCTAAAAGCATTATATTTTTAGGTGTTTTTTGTATTTTTTGTTTGAGAAAAGCATAACGGGCTTGTTTATTGTTGACAAAATTTGCCTCTTCGAACCACTTATCTATATTCTTCTCATCGTACATCTTTTCTGTATAAATAGATGCGAATAATTTTTTTAATTTTTTAATCTGCTTGGCTCTATCCAACTCAGTTTGAAGATAAAAATAATCATCTTTTTGTAAGTCATAACTCAAAATATTTGCTCTATAGCGATACTCCATATTCTCACTTTGAAGTAAAAGTTCAAGTAACCTTAATGAGAGATCCTTTTTTCCAGAGCGGAGACTTTGCTCTGCCAAAATAAGCATTAATGACTCATCTTCTGGAGAGTGTTTGAGAAGGTTTTGTAGATAAAGCATACTCAAATCATAGTTCGAGTTTTCAGATAATATCTGTTCTTTTAATATGTCTTTTGGGTAAAGTACAATCAAGATTACACTAAACATTAAAAAAGTAAAAATGAGTTCTTTATATGTTATTACATATACTTTTTTTATTTCCTCATCTGCAAATGACATTAACTGTGGCCTCTTTACTGTTTGTATATTCTAGGTGAATATTTTGTGCTTTACGTATCTCTTTTGAAGCTTTTGGAATACTCGTTATTTCACATTTTTGAGCAAGATTAAATTCTAGTTTTAAGTTTGTGTATCCTTTAAACTTATACCGAATATGAGAGTCACCTCGATTGTATGTTTGCACCTCTGCATTTGATGCTATAAGGTACGTAACTTCCGGTTTCTTCTTAATCAAAGAAAAATGATGTTCCTGGCTTTCATTAAAACTCACATAAGTATGGTTCTCAAACTTTTTAAAACCATACACACTTTTAGACTTATCCATATCAACACTTTTATCCAAATTTTCAAATCGTAAAGTCTTTAAATCTTTCATACCGGATATAAACCATTCATCTTGCTCATTTGCCATAGAAACAGTAAAGTAATCCATCGCTTTTGGAATGTATTCTGAAGTAAAAAGAGGAAAAATCTCTTGATTCAGAGACCAATCAAAGATGTACTTAAGTGCATTAAGAGATGCAGTCTTAGATCCTGAATAAAGGTGGTAGTATATATTTATAGGTTTCAATCTACGTGGAGTATTTGTCAACTTAAAAGTTTGTACAACTTTTTTAAACCCCCAAAATGGGCCTAACCAATCATTAGTAAAAACATTTTCATTTTGCGCACCTGTGTACACTTGATAGTACTCTCCACGTTCAAGTCCAATCGGTGCTATTCGAGTCAACCATGGATTAATATTTGTGATAGTTGTATAACCTCCGTTAATGTTTATCAAACCATTGTGATAAACGTACTCTAAAGCATTCAAACGTGGGGAACAATCTCCACTCCAGAAAACAGATGTTGCTTGTTTCTCTTTATCTTTATCAACAAGATTTTTAGTGATAAAATCTAAGCTTCCAGTAAACTCTCTGTGGAGTGAAAAATCATAGTTTTTTGGCTGTAGACGAAACTCTGCTGCAAGGTTATCATTTTTAATCTCTCCCCAATAAAATGGATGTGTATATGTATGTGTAGCTGGTTCTACATTATCAAGTGCATACATGTCTTTTGCAATTTCTAAAACACGTTTTGAAGACTTTGGATACAAGCCACCAGGTTCTATTTCTGCACCAATTACAGAAACAGAGTGAGGTACATCATATCCCTTAAGTATTTTCTCCAAAATCATATCTCCAGAGAATAGTTCCGGATTTGACTCAACGCGACTCACCATACCATCTCCATCAATATGTGTAAAAAATATACGATTTCCATTATGTGTTGTTGTATCGGGAACTGCTAATATAGGTAAACGCAGTGCTTCTTGTAAAAATTCAAATGGGTTTATTACCCATACATTCTCATCATGTAACTCAACCATCATTCCTTCTGCAATAGCATAACCTCCCCAAGTAGTTATTGCTGCATATGTAGATCGTAAATTATTTGAATCTTCAAACACAAGTAATTCTCTTGCATGGTTTGGATGGATATAAATACTACTTTCTCCTAGAGATGGATCCATCTCAAAACCTATCATTTTATCTTTAAACACTATTCGCTTTTTATTTTTTACACTTGTGTCACCACCATAAAGATCAATATCAAGTGCTTTTAGTAATATGGAATCTGCACTAAAGCCAAAGTTATACATAAATGCAACTTTAATCCCTACCTTATTTAAAGATAGCACCCATCGCATTAACTTCTGCGGTTTTTTATAATCTTCACGTAACCAAATCACAACACCTGCATAATGACGCATCTCTTCAATATCTGGCAATCCATCTGTAATATCGTGCAGTTTTTGAATATACCCTAAATACTCCATAGGCATTGCACCTACTACATGAGCGGCTAACAGTGTTCTATCTTCTTTATGTTCATCTATCAGTGTAAAAATTTCGCGCTTAATGGCATTTTTAGAGGATTTTCCATAAGCTTGAAATGTTTTCGTAGTCACATAAGCAATCATATCTTGTGATTCTATCTCATCTATGTATGTTTGGACATCTGCTAACTCATCAGGTAGAACAAAATGTATTTTAATAATATCAATTCCACTTTCATGAATTGTAGTTATCTCTTTAGGTTTCATTTCATCTGCATCATCTATTACTATCGCGTCAAAAAGTTCATATAAATCTTTTTTTAACCTCTCATTATACTTAGATATAAAGCGGATTTCTGGTGATATACTTTTAAAATAATTTATAAGCATATGACTCATTTTGCTCTTTTCGTTATTATCTAGGTATATACCTTTATAACCTTGTGTAAGTAGTTCTTTGATCTGTTCTTTTGTCACTTCAATTGAGTCAGAAATAAGAACTCTTGCAAAAATCTTATGTTTATACACAGAAAAACCATGGGTATAAATATCTGTATTTTTAGGCTCTACAACGATATAGTCATGGATTCCCACCATACTATATGAAATTTTATCACCATAGTAAAAAATGGCACTCTTTTCTAATAAGGAAGCACTGAGAGTGATATTTACTATAAGTAGTAAAAAGATGTATCTACTGTAACATAAATGTTTCATAATCCAACCTATCCATTTCATTTCTAATTACAGCTAAACTTGTAATAAATACTATTAATAATGAGACTGTGTATCCATATCCAAAAAATGCAGGTCCAAGATCAATAGAGATCAGTGTAAGTACAGTATTGCCTACAAAAAAGAGTATACATAACCACATTGCAACCTGTTTTCTATCGAGATAATAAAGTATCGCTAGCACCGACATAAAGGCTATCTGTAACATCGCTCCTATAGTTAAAATATATAATAATCCTAAATAAAGTTGTGGAATATGTAAAAACTCAAATACCTTTGGAGCTGTTAAAAAAAGAATAATATCCAAAATCCCTTGTATCATTAATATCTCGTGAATTGAATGACGGATTACATCAACCATATCATTTTTATATCCTATGATTGTTGAGAGTGTTCCCCCTCTTCTAACAGCATCATAATACAGATCATACTTCTCTGCAAAGTCAGATTCCAGTCTATAAAAGAAGATAGCCATTCCGGGTAAGATAGATAAATAGGCTAAGAATATTGGCATGTCGTACACTATAGATGCATTAAGTTTACCGATGACTGTATGGCCGGTTGAAGGAGAGTACCAGAAGATAAACTTATCAACCCATGCACCAAGATTATACATTAGGCCCGCTATTCCTAAGGTCCAATAAAAATTGTCTGCTAAGAAGAAATCGATTTTCATAAATATAGTTGACTCGTAACTTTTTACTATAAGTGTCAGTAAGATAACAAAAAGAATTGCATTTCCAAAGAAAAATATAAAAAGCAAAAGCTCAATAGAAGTTCCAAAATAGTAAGAGAATAGTACGATAAGTGCATATGAAATAAAATAAGCCCATACCACACCCTTGTAGTACTTCAGACTTGCTGCTAAGATACTTGAAATCCAAACACCGCAAAGAATTAAAAATGTTGATATTACTCCAATTAAAAACAATAGACTTTGTTCCTCAAATACCCATATATAAAAGGGAGTAACGATAGGAAGACCTAATACCCATGCCATAAAAATAGCCCCGAAGTATGAAGGAAGAATTTCATCTTCTCTATGATTAAAAATCAAGTCTGCGACATAACGAGTAAAAGGTAGCTGCAGGATACCAGTAATGATAAGACTTGAAGCCAGAGCGATAGCATATGTAACAACAACTTGAAAACGAAAGACATCACTTACCTCACCAAGGTTTGCAAGGTTTATAAAACCAACAAGTACAATTGCTAAAATAGAAATAACCCAAGGACCCGAGCTTAAAATAGCCGAGTATCCATATACTTTTGCAAAAGAGAGTAGCCTATCTTCGTTTAAAATCTTACGAAGCTCAAAACCTATACCCGCCATGAAACAACCTTAAATCGTTTTAAAACCACTTTTGCGTATGGTACAGGTTTTGGAAGATAATAAGGGAAAACTCTTCCCTTTAATGTCGCCCAATCTAATACTTTTGCCTCATCGTAAATAGCTCTATAATCATTTAAAAATGACTCTTGTCTATAGTATTTCTCAACTCTAATTAAACCTGCTCTTTGTGCCCTTTTCCACTCACCACTTTCAAAGTTTAGTAGTCTTATATACTCTTTTGCTAACGCATCTGGATTTGCTATGCCAGTTACCGCTCCTGCTTTACCAATTCTTATATCTTCTTCATTAATACCACCCTCAATAAGGTCACGACAAGAACCAACATCAGTAGCTACACAGGGCACTCCTGCAGCAAACCCCTCTAATATAACAAGAGGCATTCCCTCACTAATGGATGAGAGTGTTTGCAATGCTGAGTGTGGAAGAATTTTTTTAATGTCACTATGCCCAAAAAACTTCACCTTATCACTATGATTTATTATCTCTTCTTGTGTCATATCACTTTTGTTTCCATCAAAAACTTGTGAAGTTTTTTTAAGTCCTAAAGATGTAGCCATTTGCTGGCACTCACTCAAATACTCTCTATCTTCTTCCACTGCACCAACAATCCAACCTTCTATTTCAGGTATCGTCAATGAGGCAATTTTAATAGCACGAATAAAGGTTTTTATATCCTTAATCGGAACAACCCGACCGATGAGTGTCACAATAGGTTTTGGAACCTCGGCTCGATCTTTCATAGTCTCTTTAAGCCCATCTACATCAACGCCATTTGGAATAACCATAGTTTTATTTTCATCTGCACCAAAAAGAATTTGAATTTTTTGGGCTCCAGGGAATAGTGAGAGTATATGGTTAGAACGTTGATAACAAAAAATACCAATTTTATCAAAAAAGTTAACCCACATTTTTTTGATATAGTTATACTCTTCTGGTTGTTGTAGTAGAGATGGTTTTTTATACTCTATCCAGTCCGCTGAGAGCATATCAATCTTTCTTTCTCGTGTATAAATACCATGTTCTGTCAGGACAATTGGTCTATTGCTATCATAAGAAGCAAGTGCTGCACAAAAACCAGCATATCCTGTTGAAGGGGAGTGAAATATCTTTGCCTTTGGTAAACTTTGTACTATCTCAGCTAAAATCCAAATAGGCTTATGAATATTTCTAAGTGTCCAGAAGTAATCAATAAAAGGAACATCGGGACAATTTTTCATATAGGTGTCATTGATAAATTCCCAGGATCTTTGTGAGAATAAAAAGTCTTTAAATGTTACATTCTCTGTATAAAACTTCACCTTCTGTAATACTTCAGGTATCTCTTTTGCATTTGATTTAAAAGACTTATAAAGGTCAGTAACAGACTCAAAACCTTCCTTGCTTCCTTTGATCTTTTTTGGCACCATCTTATCTTTATCATCAAAAAGGTAATGTACTTCTAAATGCTTTAAATTGGGAGGAAACTCATAACTAATTTCCATTTTATGCCCATCAACATATTCTTGTGCACCGATAAAGCAAACACCGAAAGTATACTCAGGCAAGCCCTTTATCAGCTGCAGTAACCAAGAAGAGACTCCACCTTTTACATAAGGGTAAGTTCCCTCAGAAAAAAGCATTACATCAACACTATCACTTGTAGGAAATTCTATTTTTTCACTCATGCAGTTTTCCATTGTTCAACTATAGGGTAAAGCCGTCCATTGAGACCTAATGCGGGTGATTCATTGATAATTGAATGCACAACGGAGTAGTTACCCATTAAAAACTGTATTTCTGCGATATATGGTAAAATAAAAGAAGCTTCTCCTTGATATAGTTCTTGAGCAAGTGTAAACTCCGTACTAGCATGTTCATAATCTTCATTATTCAAGTATACTTTACCCATTAATAAAAATAATTTTGTAGCATAATTATTATAAGATAATAACTCATCCTTTACTTCTTTAATTCTGCTTTTATAGTGCTCAGGTTTTTTCTTCTCAGCTATCTCTTGTAACTCTTTTTTATTCAAGTTTAGTACGAGGTCTTCACTCTCTTCAAGACTTACTGTTAAGACTTCTAGTTTTTTTTGAAGCAGATGAGATTTTGGAAGATAGTAATCTTTTGCAATTTGAATATATCTAGAAACATCTTTTAAAAAACTCTCCTTTAAACTTTCATGAGAGAGTTCTGTATATACCATTTCCCAGTACAATGTAGCCAGTTCTTTAGCTGCGGCTGCCCTTCTTGAAAAATCGATATCAATTTCCTTATTATCTTCTTCATTWAATATYTCTAGGTTTTTATTTATTTTTATACTTAATGCTTTTTCTGCCTTATTTAAAATGGCATATCCAAACATACGTATCTCATCATCTTTACTTGTCAATGTTTGACGAATAACTCGAAGATTTTCTGGGGATGTTCTTGTTGAAAGTGCTGAAAGTGCTTTGAGTTTTTTTGATTTAGGAGCATAGTCACTTGTCATTAAATCTATTAAAGAACCTTCACCAAAAATACGCTCTATTTTTAAAAATGAATGTCCAAACTCATCTAAGTTTAATATATTTGTTTTTACAACCTTTTTATCATAAGTCACATTATATAAATACCATGCCGTCCAGATAGAAAGTGGATAACCTAAAACAGGTATAGCAATATTAAATAAAAAAAGAAAGAAAAAGCTCACCTTTGTATTATTTTTATGAAGTGATATCTTAAAAAAAAGACGAAACATTAGACTTTTATCTTCTATCTCTTCTAAACGTTGTAAGTCTTTTTTACTTACAACTTCATCGTTTATAAACCTTTTTTTTATATATTTCGTTAAAAAAGCCGCTAAAATAATACTTATAATTATATGAACTAGATACAAAAGTGGAATATATGGTTCTACAAAAGAGGTAAAGTTATCCATTGTAGTCTTCTGCATAATACTTATTTAAAAGCCTTGTTTTTGAAAAGTCAAAGGTCATATAATTAAATTTTTTATCTTTTTCTTCTTCTAAGCTAAAAAGAAGTCGGTTTAAGTAACCAAGTGCTGCAGCTTTATCATGTAAGGGAAAAAGTAATGTAATATAATAGTAACCCTGATTTCTTACTAAAGTCACCATATCTAAAGAGCGAAGCATTTTTAAAATTCTTTCATACACACGAGTTGCTTGTAGTTCATTATCTATACGAAGTACAAGTATAATAGAGTTTACCTCAAACTTTTTATAAAGATGTTTCATTCTCTCATATTCATATTGAAAAGCTTCATCTTCAACTAAAGTAAGTTCATTTTCATGTGATAAGAGGTCTTTTTTAGCAATTTCAATTGAGAAGTACTCCAAAAGTATGGATATAGATGTTAAGTTTTCCCTGTTAAAAGACATGAACGGCATTCTCTCAATTACCAAAACACTTGTGATTTTCTCACTTGACAATGCTGGAATAGCAGCTAAATATAAACTATTTATATCATTAGTGACAGTTGGTTCTCCAAAGTCATCACTTATATAAATAGGTGTTTTTCGGCTAATTGCCTTATCAACCAGAAAATCTTCTAAAATCACTTGTGGTGCTCGTTTTTCAGCGAGGGTACCATATGAGAAAATACTATTTTTCTCATTTAGATATACACTTTCGTCATCAATATTTTTTTTATGAATTATCAAAGCACTGTTTACATTAAAAGACTTTTCTAATAATGATAAAAACTGGTTGTAGTATGCTTCTTGTTTATTCACAATACTATCATCTTTATCTATTACATCTTTTTGATTTATAATATACTCCATAGAATTTCTAATACTCATAGGTTTAATTACATAATTTTTTTCTAACTGATCATGTGAAATTTTTAGTGTATAAAAAGATTTCGAGAACTCATCAAGTTTAGCACCCCTGTACTTTGCTTGAATCTCAGCTGTTTTAATTTTTTGTCCCCAATAATAATGAAACTCACTATAAATCAGTGTCATCATTAATGCTACCAAAAATTCAATATAGGCAAATACTGGATAGAATAAASCCATCGAAAYRGCTAAAATACTTAGTGCCAAAAYACCATTTTCAAAACCATGAAAKAGAGTAATAAYTGCTAAYAATATAAGGATAAAAGAGACATCCRTATTTAACATACATATATCATTACTATCAACTAGATAGCCTATGCCTAAATACATAGCAACCATTATTATAGTTTCTGTATATGCATATTTATGTACGAGTTTAAGTAGCCTTTCTATTCTACTTTTTTCTTTTACACGTCCAGCTATTACTTCCATTTACTTGTATCCTATTGTTCCATCATTTCTTCAACAAGGTCTTGTGCTGTTGTACCTATAGAAGCATTGCCCCAGTCACTATCTGCAGCTGTTGCACTCCAAACTAGTTTTGCATTTTTTGTTTTGTAAAGGCTTAACTGGAGACTAACAGCTGGTTCACCATCAATACCTGTTTTATAACGCCATTCACTTACTCCACCATACATAAAGTACTTTGAGCCATCTTCTTTAGCTACTTTTTTTGCTTTTTTTATTGATGATACTTTCTCTTTTAGATGGCTTTTTACCTTATAACCTTTTGCATAAAGTATACCCTCTATAATATTTGAAGCACGCATGCCTGCTCTTGGTGTATCTGTATAATTATGTAGTCTAAAAAGTGAAATCCTTATATCATTTTTTATCTCTTTATCCCCATTGTCTTCATATACAACCGGCATTGCATCTTGCGTAACAACCAAAGAGGAAGTTGAACATCCTGTCACTAATAAAACAAGTGCCCCTAAAAATATAAACTTCATTGTATTCATTTGTAATCCTTTTAAATATTTAATTTCTAATCCTAGCATATCGTAGTGAGTTTTGTGTGAGTTATACTATCAAAATGCAAAAAGCATACGTGTTTGTAGCACATGCAATCTTCCATTGTAGAGTTTTGTCCCTAAAGGCTCTGCAACAATATAATTTAACATCAGTTTTATCTCATCATTAATGTACCAATTTATCCCTAAACTGTAGTCAGTTTGTTCTCCATTGTTATCCTCATCTTTATCATTTATTTGAGTATACTCTCCTTGAAGTGAGTAGTTATCATAAATATACAAAAGTTCTATATTGCTCTTCGTTAATGTCTCCACATTCTTAATTGATGCAGATATATATTTATCCTGCATCAAATACGATTCTGCAGTTTCATTAAAACTCACATTATCACCATTTATATCCTGAGAAAAATATGCGCCACCAACACTTAGAAGATGGTTTTTTCTCCACTTATGAACATAAGTTCCTCGTAGTGTATAACCCTGCTTGATAATATCTTTATCAATGCGTTCATCAATAGAACTTGTAAAAACTGATATAAACAGATTTGAGGAATCAGACTTAGTAAACTTTTTATTTAAAAGCAGTTCTACTCCAAGTTGGCGACCTTGAGAATAGGCATTGGTTAAAGACCTYTCCATAAACATATTGTTCTTAGRACTTGTATAGCGTTCAAGTGAAAATGGAATCATAATATTTCCTGCTTTAAGTCTATAGTTCACTCCTAACATTTTATTTTTATCTGTATAACCGACATAATTATCTTTATATTTACTTGAACCTGTAAAACTATATTCTAACTCATAAAATAACTTCTCATTTAAAAAACTTCCCTTATGGTAAATACGAATACGACGGAAATCACTATCTAAATAAGATTTGTCCGCTTCGTTTATATAGGCAATGTCATAACTAATTTGTGCTCCAAATTTATATGTATGTTTGTACTTTCCTTTTGCTCTAGTACTCTTTAGTTTTTTCAAGTAACGGTTATATCCATACTGCTGTGCTTTTGATTTCTTAAGCTTATTTTTTGATTTCTTTTTTTTCTTTGCTTTCTTTTTCTTCGCTTTACTTTTCTTTTTCTCTTTTTTTACTGCTAGTTGTTTTTTTTCTTCTTCTTTCATATCTGAGACATCAAGTACTGCCACAGGTATAACCTCATCTAGTACTTCGGTTCTATGTATAATAACTGGAGTAACTACTACAAGCGGTGCTTCTTCTACCGCTACTTTAACACTTATATCATTGTGTAAATTAAAACGACTGCTATAAGTTGATAAAACATATGCATCCTTATATCTACTTTTATATTTTTTAAGATGAGTATTTGCCTCTTTAAAGCGCTCAAAACATCCACACCGTACAAGGACGCTTGAACCTATATCCATCACTTTACAAGTCTGATCATATCTGTTTGAATGCAGTTCATCACTACTCTGTTTTGTTTTAAATACACTTGTCAGTTGTACGCTATAACAACTTTTCTCTGCCCCAAATACAAATGTAACTAAGAGAAAAAACAGTATTAAAATTCTCATAAACTACTCTTTTGCATAATAATATAGTTTGCTGCTTTATTTGGTTTTTTACCATTGTCTTCAACTATCAGAAGTACTGACTTCCCATTTTCATCATTAACCACAGTTATTCCTTCTGCATAGCCTATATCTGGCTGTTTATTTACAAATGAAAGTCTATTTTCACTCTTATCCCATAACCATAAAGAAAAGGTTCCCATTCGCTCACTACTACTCCCTGCAATAATCCAGTATATGTCTTTTTCTTTATCATATGTTATATCACGAATACCTTGACCATCTAAACTTAGTGTAATAGGAGTCCCAAATTCTGGTTTTGCACTTTCTAAAAAAACATCTTTAGGATTTTTTAATGAAATCACAAGTGCCTTAGAGCCTACTAAAGGACCTCTAAATGCGATAAGTAGCTTATCTCCATCGATAGCAAGGCCTTCTATATTTATACTATCTTGTGAAAATATATCTTTTTTAAAAAGGATAGGAAAAGCTTTTTTTAGATCTTTTTTTAAACTGCCATATACATACAGTTTCTCCATCGCCCCATCATCATAAGTGAACATCATGAATTTTTCTCTTGACTTTTTATGTTTAGCATGTTTACTTAAGGAGTGTGAAGTAATTGCATATACATACTTGCCATTTGAGGTTAATGCTTCAAGGTCTTCTACACTTTTTTTGAAAACTTTTTTCATCTTTTTAGGCAGGTATAAGTTGCCAATTTCTGAAACTTGAGTATTTTTCTCTATTTCTAAAAGTTTAAAAACCTTCGCATTCCCCTCATCTTCAACTATGAGTACTCTACCATCTGGTAATGTAGTAGCACCAGATGGTTCATACAAATTATAAAATCTATCTTTTTTATATGCAATACTATCTTCTGATAGGTTAGAAAAGGCACTCTCTTCAACATATAACAATGCATAAATGATAAAAGATGCACTAACAATAAGTCCAACTGANAAAANGGTATATGCCCTTGTCAACCAGAAGTACTTTTTCTTAATCTCTGTACTCAGGATATGTAGATGACTTATCATTTCATCTTTAGACTTACCTGTCTTGTAGATAACCTTGTTTACTGCTTTTTTATACTCATCAGGACTTAAATCAGCCATATCTTGATAATAAAGAAGTGATTCATACCCCTCAACAAATTCTTTTGCTACAAGTTTTTCTTTTGTACGTGGTTTAACTGCTAAAACTGCAAAAATAATTGCACCCAGTGAGGTTATAATAATAGATATGAAAGCATATGTCATCATAGAGTTATGAATGGCAAAACCTGAAGCGGTTACACTCACTGTTAGAATAAAACCATTGATAGAGATTAAAATTCCCGCTTTAGTGTCTGCTAAAGATGTTAGATCAAGGTTTGAACGAAGGGCATTACGAAAAAATGTACCGACAAGCTTTGAAAGTACCTTTTTCTTTTTCGCAGGCTTACTAGGATCMCTGCTATTCTCTAAATTATTCAATTATAAACTCCAATAGTCCAAAACGAGGATTTCCTTGATTATCTTCAACATTACTATCAAAGGCTATTTGGTAACTGTTTGCATTTGCAGCTTCTTTTGCAATGATTCTCATAAAAAGATGTTTGCCACTACTTAGAGGAGCAACTACCTGAGRATAGCTTACTTGTCCCCATGAGGTAATATCAAGATCAACATTCACTTTTGCATTAAACTTACTGATTATACTGTTGTTAAAATCATAATTATCAGCACACTCAACGTCATAAACTATTGCATCTCCTTCAAAATCTATAGACTCTTCCCACTCTAAGGTTAAGACACTTGAAGCTCTGTCATATGTAAAAGATTGCCAAAAAGGCATAGGTGAACCTAATTCACTTCTATAATTATTTACATTAGTAGTTAGTCTTGATGGTAAAGATAAAAACTCACTCTCCCATACAGAGGGAGATAAGCTGTCTTGATCAGGACTTGCATTTATATAAGGTTCTATAAGGGGTCTATAGATATCTAATTTTGCTTGTACTGTTGCTTCTGTTATGTACTCGGTATTCATCTTTGTAACCATAGCATCTAAATCATCACGATTCTTTTTGATATTTAAAAACCTTTGGTGTAGAGGTATTCCCCACCAAGTTCCAATACCTAACTCCCATTTCGCATATTTAATAGTGTCTCGAGCCGTTCCATCATAATCCCAAGGCAGAAAATAAAAAGTATCACTATTAATAGGATTTAAAAGATAGAAGTTTTGAGAAACTGTATCTTTATTTGCCATTACAAGATTTAAAGCCATCCATGTGATATAGTTGTCACGATTAAAGTAACGAGTGAAAACTTTTTCAAATGCTTCATCTGTTTGTGTMGCTTCTATTKCTTGAAGCATCTCAATGAGTTTAGTKTGATTTTTACCACGTTCAATCTCTATTATACTGTCAAATGCATCTGGATTTATTGGTTCTCCCGAAGAGTTTAAAGCAAGTTCACTCTGATAACGAAAAGCAAAATTTTGTGCTTTATACAAATTATCATCTTCTTTCCAACCTCGATTAAGTAGATACTCTTTTCCTAGTTTTTCAACATGGGTAAAAAGACCATAAGGAGTTCCATTTATCTGTAAGTCAACAAATTTTGTCTTAAGACTTGTTATATTTGGTATTTCACTAAAAAAACTAAAGGCGAGCATATTACGTACGCGTGAACGGTCATATGGATGCTTGTTAAGCTGAAAAGTTCTTYCGCCTTTATATAAATTAGTCTGTGAATCAAGTTTTATTCTAAAAGATTTCTGTGAAGCATTTCTTGTTGATTTCCCTTTCTGCTCAAACTCTGCATTGATTACATCGTTGCCCACAATAAAGTCAGACGTTTGCATCTGCACATGCAGTATAGGACTATAATCATCATAAGGATTAGTATCACCTATGATATCGGCTAAAGTACATGGACGAGAGGGTAGTGTTGTATTATCGTAAGGCACACATGTATAATCATTAGGGTCAGGTATACTGATATTCATTGTTAAGACATCATCACTCATATCATTGTACCAAGAAGCCTTATCTATAATGGCACCTGTAATTGAGGGCTCAGCGGAGGTTTTTTCGTTGTAGCTTCCACACCCGATAAACAGGAGTGAAAATAGTATGCTTACAATATATACTTTCATCATTAATTCTTTTTAATCTTCACACTCACTGACTTCAATCTTGTCTTTATTCTTTTTAATGATTTTTTTAGCTTTTTTCTTGCCAATTCCCTTCACGTTTTTAAGCTCTTTTACAGACTTAAAACAGTGTTTCTTTCGGTACTTCAAAATCTTTTTCGCTTTTTTCTTACCAATTCCCTTGAGTTCTACAAGTTCATCAAACGACGCAGTGTTTAAATCTACACTAGCAAACACTAAACTGACTAATAGTAATAAACCTAATAAAATTTTCATTAACTTCCTTTATTTATATCTTTACACTATCGGTTATTTTCATAAAAATATTAACAAATATTATAAATTCTCTAATAGAATAACATTTACATACGTACCTGCTTCTAAAAATTTATCTTCTTCCCCTGCTACCATAAGAGCAGACTCACTAAGCATATTTACTAAAATAGCTGAACTTCCAACCTTTTTACCTTTAAAGTTAACAAAATACTCCCCATCTTCAACTTCAACATTACATGCGGTAAACTCAGTAAAACGACTGCGTTTTTTAAAGTCACTTGAAAGCTTTGCAGCAACTGTTTTGTAAGCTTTATCTCTGCCTAACATTTTAGCGATAAGAGGAAGTATATAAAGTATTGCGGTTACTGTTGAAGAGTAAGCAAATCCAGGAAGGGCTAAAACAAACTTTTCATCTCGTCTTGCCACCATGATATGACGACCTGGTTTTATTGCTACACCCTTATAAACCACTTCAGCCCCTAAACGCAGCACTATGTCTTTTACAAAGTCATAATCACCAACACTTACTCCACCAGTGCTTACAAGGATATCCGCAGACTCTAAGGCTGTCTGAAATGTTTGCATTATTTCATCTTTATCATCAGGTGTAGTTCCAAGTTGTATCACTTCTGCACCTGCCTGCTCAAAGAGTGCTGCTAAAGTATAGTTGTTTGAACTTCTTATTTGAGCAGGATTATCCGAGTTTTCACCAAGGTCAAGGATCTCACTTCCTGTGGCAATAACTGCTACACGAGGAAGGATTGCGACTTTAACCATAACTTGATTCAATCCTGCCATTACACCTATCTCAGCAAATGCGATCTTTGTTCCTTTACTTATAAGAATATCCCCTGAACGATATCCTTCTCCAATGGGACGTACTGCGTTTCCTAGAACTACCTCTTCGTTTATAGTTACCTTTGCGTCTTCATATGTAACATTTTCTATCTGTATCAGTGTATCAGAACCCTTAGGCATCATAGAGCCTGTAAATGTTTTAATACACTCTCCACTCTTTAGTACTCTAGTTTCATCGTGTCCAGCAGGGTTATCACCCAAGACTGTTAAAACACCTTGGATTAAGTCTTCATGTTTAAGRGCATACCCRTCCATMGAAGCCGTAGGAAACTGWGGRTCATTAAAYTCWGCTACWATATYYRYRSYYAAAATRCGACCAAGRGMASYACTYARAGGTACWCKCTCATATCTACTAGAGTTYACATGCAATAAMTCCAACATATTTTGACTTGTCTCATACGATATTAAATCCATCACTTAAATCCTCTAAGCTAATAATCCACTGCCATTAATAGCAGTGGAACGATCTTTGGCATATATTCGTTGTCCATTTTTTAAGTCGTATTTCCAAATAGGGGCACTCGCTTTAAAGTCTTCAACAAATTCATCTATAAACTCTAAAGCTACTCTGCGTTTAGGTGAAAAAACTGCAGCTATATACGAAGACTCATGAAGCATAACATCACCTTTGGAGTGTGCCATTTTTATCTTTGCACCTTTTTCTTGTGCTTTTTTCTGCCATGCAGTGAACCATGACTCTAAAATAGGCTCATATACATCAAAACTAAGTCCGTCTATACCATCTTCACTTCTTACAGTTCCAACAAAAGGGATATATGCACCATAGTTACTTTGGGCTTCTTCTTCATACCACTCTTTAAGTATAGTGGGTACATCTAGGGGGCCATCATGTAGAGTTAGCATTATTTATCCCCCACACACAGGAGGAAGAAGAGAGATTTTATCCCCATCTTTAAGTGTCGCTTCAAGATTAGTAACAAGAGTATCATTAAGTGCTACAGCACAACTCTCTAACCAGTCACTTACCTCAGCATCATGCTGCAGTATTTTTGCTAATTCATTTAAGTTATTTATATCTAACTCTAGTGCTTTCTTTTGTATTGGTCCTAAAAACTCAACTCTAACCATAATCATTTCCTAGTAATATCAATAATTATGATTATATCTAAGAAATACTAAGGATACTATGAGAAGTGTGTTTAAGAAAAAAACAATATAATAAACATACAAAAACTAAGGACATCTACTATGGCTATTTCTGTTGAGAAAGCACTTGAACTTATCTACACAAATGTTAAAAAAACTTCTCTGTGTATTTTACCAATAGAGCAGTGCTTAGGGTATATACTTGCACAAAATATTGTAGCCACTCACAACCTCCCACCCTTTGACAACTCTGCCATGGATGGTTATGCAGTAAAACTTGAGGACTCAGGAAAGAGTGTTAATGTAAAGACTACTATTTTTGCTGGAGATAACTTCGATGGAGTATTAAACGCAGGAAGTGCCATTAAAATAATGACAGGTGCTAAAATCCCTTTAGGAACACAGTGTATAGTTCCTATCGAAGATATACAAGACTCCAAAAATGGTGTAATCCTCCCTGAGAATTTAGTCATCAGTCGGCATATACGCCTTGCCGGAGAAGACATCAAAAAAGAGATGCCTCTTTTATATGTAGGTGATACTATAAATGCTCATCAGATAACACTTCTTGCTTCACAAGGCATAAGTCATATCAAAGTACATAAAGCTCCTAGAATAGCTATTTTTGCTTCTGGTAATGAGCTGAAGATGCACTTTGAGTCAGTAAGTGCATATCAACTCTATAATACAAATACACCAACACTGCTTGCCCGTGCTCAAGAGTTAGGCTGCAAGGTTGAGTTTATCGGAACAGCTTTAGACACCTTAGAAGATTTAAAAGCACATGTAAAAAGTGCTTTGGAGTGTGACCTTGTCATCACAAGTGGTGGTGTAAGTGTCGGTGATGCTGACTTTACAAAAGAGGCTTTTTCTGACTTTGGATACAAGATACTATTTGACAAAATAGACATCAAACCAGGTAAACCAACAACATTTGGAAAAATTGGTGAAACACTCATTTTAAATCTGCCAGGAAACCCTCTTGCCGCTGCTTTAAACTTTGAGCTTTTTGCAACAAGTATCATTCGTGCACTCTCTGGTGCTAAAAGTAAGTTTACAAATCCAATAATAGCTAAAATGAAAATAGACTATTCTCTAAGGGGAGGTCGTAGGTCTTTAGTACCTGGAGATTTTGATGGGGAGTTTTTTACTCCTTGTGAATGTTTTGCACCTGGTATGATTTCACCTCTCGGGATTGCAAACAGTTTTATCATGATAGATGAGTCTTGTAAAGCCTTGAGTAAAAACACAGAAGTTAAAGTTATAAGTACAAAATTTAGTTTTACAACTCCTGAATATAAGAGTCTAGTCTCTCTTCAACTTTAATATGTAGTAGTTTTTCTGAATATCACTTATATTTTTAGACTTAAAGTACTGGACAAACTTACTCTCTCCATTTGGCCCTTTTCCATGAGTCAACCATCTCTTCCAAAGATAAATATCAAAATTTTTCATACTCAAATATTCTGGAAGATTCTGTTCAAACTCTTCGAGTCTATTGTCTCCCTCAACTATTACAGAACCACCATCTTTGATAAATAGTGCTAGTTCTTCTTTAGAAAAGAGGCCGACTACATCTACACCAGCCCAAAAGTTAAGTGCTCCATATTGATTCCAGTAATTTTTATAGAGATTATAATCACCAAGAGGTTTTTTTATCCTGTTTATTTTTACGTACTCTTGGAGGCCTTTGATCTCTCCTTTTCCGAAGTCTTGAAGCATTAAACTCAGAGTTAGAAGAAGAGGAATAAATGCAAGGCTTAAGAGTAATGGGGACTCACTTAAAACCTTTTTACTCTCTTTATGCACAAACCACAGAGTAAAAACCAATGTAAATACAGCTAAAGGAAAAAGTAATGGTGACCACCACTCAGGCATAGGTGCTAAACGCAGATAGAGTGCTATAACAAGCAAAGGAACAAGTGAAAGTACATAGGAGCTAAGACGCATCAAAAAGACATATGTTTTCTCATACTCGTTTAGATATGCACGAAAGAATACATATGCCATCAGCATAGTAGCACTTACAATTGGCAATGCATATATATCACCACGATAAGGATGAAACGTAAAAAAGAGTAGTGTTGGAGCCGATAGTGCAATACCGAGCTTTATCAGTCTTCTCTCTTCTGTGTTTAACACATCTGGTTTATTAAATAGTGTTTTGTAAAGTGCAAGTAGATAAGAGAAGATAGCTACAAACATAAAAGGTGCTAAAAAATAGGTAAAAATTGGGAAAAATGCAGTTGTCCATGGAACACTGTTCGAGCCTTTACTTAAAGACTCTCTTAGTATATAAGTATCGATAAAAGTGTCACCATCATAAATAAGTATCGGAAGGTAACCTGCGATACTAACTCCTATTCCAAAAGCTATTGCTAAATAGTTTTTCCACTCTAGTACTCTACTTTTTATCTGTTGAGTAAGTACCCAGTAGAGTAAAACACTCAGTCCNAAAAAGAGGCTGTATGCAGGAGACTTTAGCCAACCTRCTAGACCTATTDCHCCCCATAGAAGAAGCAAGTTAGTTAAACTAGTATCTTTGTGAGTTTTATCTAAGAGGTAWAGGGTGACTCCGTATAAAATGACAAGCTCWGCTTCCATYTGTGAAGCAAAAGAGTGAGAGTACACACCAACACTCAGCACTACACTTAAAGCGTAAAAGAATGCCCAGCCAATATCATCAAGTGAATTTTTTAAAAATCTAAAAAGTAAAATWGCCAGTAGTATCAGTCCAAARAAGTTCATGTAMACAAGGGCAAACATACTGTGTGTTCCAAAAAGTATAAAACCTACTCGTAAGAAAATAAAATGTAGGGGTCCCTTGTAATAGTTTGGTTCATTAAAAAGAGTTTGCATAAACCAGTGCCCATCACGGTGCATCTCTAGAGCTTGTGCGATGTAGGTCTTTTGGTCACCAGTAGTTGGTAGGTACATATCTAACATAAAGTAAAGATACGAGAGAGTGATAAAAAATATAAGTGAAGTTTGTGGATACTTAAGCAGTAGACTTCTTAGTTGCATCATCTACCTTAAACACTTTTAGGGTTTATAAACATCTCGCCGGCTATCATCTTTTGTAAAAGTTTCGAATCATTAAAATCATTTAAAACTTCATCTGAGAACTTTATGTCTTTTAAGTGTAGTTCACCCATACCTTTTGAGTAAGCATCGTCCTTAAAACACTGTGCATAACCTGTTGCTGTCTCATGAACTATAACAGAGTTCATCTTTACCTCTTTTTCACCATTAAGTGTAGAAGTGAGTTTAAGAAGGGAATCGATGAGGATAAATATAACACGAGAGAACTGCTCTGCAGAAGGAGAAACAGGAAGCTCTACCCATCTCACTGAATGTTTTTTCATATCTTTTATGTAAGATTCTTCATCCTCACTCCAGATTGTAATAGCATGATCAAAAGATTCTACTAAATCTTTCATATTTTGTTTCATTAGTCCAAAGTCATAAACCATATGTCCATTATCTAAAAAGTTTGACTCAAAAAGGAGTTCTATGATGTAAGAGTGTCCATGAACAGAACTACGACACTTCACACTAGAGCAACCTCTAACAATATGAGCATTTTCAAATTTAAATTGTTTTCTAATAATCATTTATACACCTTTATTAATATCCCAAATTCTTATATGAAGCCTATCACTAAAATTATACCCTTTTGCCTTACAAAACTCTATAAGAGGTTCTGTATTTTTCTCTACTTCATCTTTTGAACCACCAACAGGCATACAGTAAACTGCTGTAGAAGGAGAGTGCACTAGAATTTCGCAGAGTTCTTCTTCAAGTCCTAAAGTTATAGACTCTTTATCTATACTAAACTTAAAAAAAGCATCTTTTGCATTTGAAGAAATATTATAGATAATATCACCTCTCACGCGTTTAGCTAAGGGTTCAAGGGAGTTAGTGAGTTTAACTGAAAGGGCAAAAAAGCACTCTTTATAAACTGGATATCTAAGAAAATCTACATCAAGAGAACCATTCGTTTCAAATGTAATCCTATGCCCATTTCTTATAAGTGTTTCTAGAAAGTTTATGAAAATTGTATCATTTGCATAAATAAGTGGTTCGCCACCTGTAAGTACAATATCAACTGCATTTGGAAGTTCATACAAGTCTAAAACACTTAAAAGTTCTTGTGTTTTAGTTATGGGCACCCAAGTATGGGAAAAGTGTTCTTTATTTACAGCGTATACAGTATCACAGCCTAATACCTCAGTACCATCTCTTGCTGTCTCCTTGCATCCAAAGCCTTCGCACTTCATATTACATCCACCAAAACGGAAAAAAAGACTAGGAGACCCTACATACTTTCCCTCACCTTGAATAGAGTAAAAATGYTCAACAAGATATATCACTAACTAACCACCTGTTTCATAAAAAGCACGAGTTGAAACTTCATCATCATCTCCACCCCAACGGTTCTTTTCAGGTTTTGTACGTACTACTTCTTTTAAAACAGCTGCTGCACCTTTAATATCTCCGCGTTTAATAGACTCTGAAATACTCATAGCCTCATCAAAATATAGACATGGAATTAAGTTACCCTCTGCTGTAAGACGAATTCTGTTACATTGTTTACAAAAGTCGTCTGCATATGGTTCTATAATTCCAAACCTATAACCATCTTTCATAGTATAATAATGAGAAGGGGAAGTTCCATCAAAACCATCATCACTAAACTCATACTTTTCACGTAAAATTGCTAAAAGTTCAGGAGACTTTAGACCACTAATACCCTCTTTAGCATGCTTGTTTTCCATATACTCAATAAAACGCACACTCATATCACGTTCTTTACAGTACTCTAAAACATCTATAATTTCGCTCACGTTTACAGTATGCATAGGGACCATATTTACTTTAACTTTTAGACCGACTTTGAGTGCTTCTTCTACACCTTGGAGAACATTCTTAAGTACATTCTTTCCAGCTATATCTTGAGCGACTTCAGGTTTAAGTGTATCAATGGAGACATTGATACGTTGAAGTCCTGCATCTTTAAGTTTTTGTGCTGTACCTTTGAGAAGAAATCCATTTGTAGTCATTGCTAAATCAATACTCGGTTTATAATCATAAATCATTTTGATGAATTTGTCTAAGTCTTCGCGAAGTAGTGGCTCTCCACCTGTAATACGAATTTTTTTTATACCCTCATCAATGGCTACTTTCATAAACTCAAAAAGTTTTTCCAATGAGAGGAGGTTTTCTTTGGGTACCCAAGAGAAAGGTTTTTCTGGCATACAGTAAGTACATCTAAAGTTACAGCGTTCTGTTACTGAGACTCGTAAGTAGTCAACTACTCTGTCATAACTATCAATAAGCATATAATATCCCTAATTGTTTAATTAGTGTCATTATACCCTGAGCAGTTGAAAATCACTTTAGTTATTATTCCCAACCGTCGTTTTTATCATAAGTGATAGTTGTCTCATTTTCATTTATAGCTGTTTTTTTTACTTCATTTTTTGTAGTATCTCAGATGATTCCTTTCTTGAAGTTTGTGCTTCTTGAACTTACTTTTATAGCATTATCATCTGTATATAGAGCACTTCGCCGCCACAAGACATACTACCTTCTCCAAAAATCCATCTCAAGATTTAAGCAAGAAACCATAAAAACGATAAGAGACTTATCAGTAATACATAGACTTTTTTCACAAACAACCTTTTATTTAGTTATACTTTTATATGAAACTTCGTAAATTAAAACAAAAAAAACAGACAAGTAAACCTAGGAAAGTAAATATACTGTACGCAAGATATCCGAATAGGATTAAAGCACTTATAACTGATATGTTTATGATTTATATGCCTATTATGTTCTTTATAACATATATAGCACTTAGTGGTAAAGATGCCCTACAAAATTCAAGTTTAGCACCACTTATTGCTACTTCACTCTACGGTATCATATATGCAATATTTTTGAGTAAAACAGGCCAAACACCTGGGAAAAAAGCTTATGATATTAAAGTAGTGGATTATAAGTCACAGGAAAATTTATCTTTTATCATGGCTCTCTTAAGATTTATAGCATTTTTATTTTCTGCAACTATTATAGTTGGTCTGTTTATCCCATTTTTCAGAAAAGATAATAAAGCACTTCATGATTTGATATGTGGAACAATTGAGATTAAAATTTAATATAAAGTTAGTGAAGAAGTTAGAAACTCTGACTCTAAAAGGAGTCAATCTTTTAAGAAAATAATTTAGTTATTTTCTTCTATAATGGCTTTAGCCAAAAAGTCGTAGAGCAGCATAAACGAGATAAAGGGGTTTCTAACACTATACAGCTTTGCCTTACAGTGAATGTCGACACCACTGTTGCTAAAGCAACAGTGTGGTGTCTCCCTTTTATACACTAATTAATGAAGGTCACGCCAAACTTGTTTCTTCCATAAAAGAGCGAATATAGCGAATATAATGATATAAATCATTACATTTTTACCAATTTCTTCTCTCTCATGACGTTTTGTATCACCTGAGTCTTCAAGATACTCTATCACTTTCTCAGCTGTATCAGCTGTAACACCAACACGAGGCATAGAAGTTCCCTCTAGATAAGTTTGAGGATTCTCAATAAATGTAGATATATAATGCTCTCCACGTGAACGAATATACATACTTAAATCTGGTGGTAGTGTTCCCATGTAAGATCTAAGAGAATCTTGATACTCTAAAACTTTTATATCAAATGCTAACTCATCTTTTTTATATTTAAATGTAGGTTTTGTCCCTATCTGTGTCCATTTTTCATATTTAACACTATGACAACGACCACAAGCATTTTCAAATGCCATTTCAGGTGTTACTTCATCTTTTTTAACAGCTATAAACTGTAAGTAAGTAACCATATCTGCAATTTCTTGATCTATATCGCCACCTGCTCCATAAAAAGGAATCATTGGATGCATTTCACCCTTATTTACATCAAACTTATGCTCTACCATAAGTGCATGAGCTGGATTTTTGATTAAAGCATTTAAAAACTTAGCATCATAGATAGCACCTGCATTTGATAAGTCAGGTGGGTTTACACCATATGCTGCTGCTGAACTTACAGCATCCATTGGTGCACCCATTCCTTCTACATCTATAGAGTGACACCCTACACATGCTCCCGCTCCCATAACAAGCTCTTTACCACGGCTTGCGTCACCTGATTTAGTAAGTGCCGGTAAATCAGCATAAGCGAAATGCTCACTCTCTACATGTTTATGCATTTGTGAGTGTGCAAATGGCTCCACAAGATAGTAAACAATAAGAGAGAAAACTGTAACAATAGCTAATATTAATAATTCTTTCATTTTCTACTCCCTAAACTTTTTTTTCAAAATAAGTAATGAATGGCAATGCTATCCATAAACCAATGAACACTAGTGCCGACACTAAACCAATTGTACTAAAGATACCTGCAGGAGGTAATTTACCCATCGCTGTAAGAACTATAATATCTACAAGCATAGCCCAGAACCAATACTTAAAGAGGCCACGACGTGATGCAGGAATAGCATTTGGACTTCTGTCTAAAAATGGAAGTGCTACAAATATCACTTGTGCAAATGCAAACGCCATCAGACCAATGTCAGTTGAAAATGGACGAAGTATCTCATACGACCATAAAAAATACCACTCAGGATAGATATGAGCTGGAGTTTTTAATCCATCTGCTGGATCAAAGTTTACAGCATCCATAGCAAAACCATAATGATAAAAAACAAGATAGAAGAAAAATACTAAGAAAAATCCTACAACCATCATATCTTTAGCCATAAAATCATTTGCAAAACGAATAACTTTAGAACCTGCTTTATCRCCAGCTAAGTACTTTTTGCTCTCTTCATCAAAGTCTATCTCTTCACCATCTTGGTTATTCACATGAGGAATACGAAGTGCTCCAAAATGAAGACCTATAAGACCAATAATAGCTAAAGGAATAAGAAGCACATGTAGCATAAAGAAACGATTTAAAAAAGCCTGTGCAGGAACATAATCCCCACGAATCCACTCAACTAAACCCTCRGCATGAAGGCTWCCACCAGCAAAAAGGTTAGTAATAACCATACCAGCCCAGTAAGACATTTGACCCCATGGAAGCATATAACCAGAAAAAGCTTCTGCAGAAAATGCAACAAAAAGAAGCATCCCTGAGATCCAAATCATCTCACGGCCCTTTTTATATGAACCGTAATATATCCCTGTGAACATATGAATATATATAATAAGAAAGACTACTGATGCCGCAACACCATGAACATGTCTCCACAACCAACCAAAATCAACCTCACGCATAATTGTATAGTTAACACTATCAAATGCTAGATCAACATTTGGTTGGTAGTACATTAAAAGGAAAATYCCTGARACTARWARAAGTGCGAAAGTGAYTACAAGAAYCATACCCATYGCCCAWARAAAGTTAATRTTTTTAGGWATCCAATACTCAGATGCCAWAACCTTTTCTACTKTKTCGATWGCTAAACGCTGGTTYARCCAATCTYTAATACTTGTAGCTTTTGTAAAATGTGCCATYYTWTCCCTTTAGAGCGTAATGCCGTTTTCTTTCATAGATTTRTATTCTGRWCCTTCTTCACCKARKACTAATGTGTTWCCATCAATYTTAAAWGGRGGAAYATCWARWSCRCGWGGWGGWGGAGATTTWGTTACAGCACCTGTAAARTCATACATACCACCATGACAAGCACATAARAAGYTTTTATYRYCTTTKTCATAACTWGGAATACATCCAAGGTGYGTACAAAGAGCAATRTTTACCATRTAATGGCTACCATTTATTACAATAGTACGTTCTTTTTGTKTTTCATCAAGTTTTGCAMTCATCTCTGGAGTATATTTTARTACGAAGACYGGTTTACCTCTCCACTTTTCWGTAAYAACTWCATTTTCATTRTAGTYACTCATRTCAAGWGTTGTAAAACCAGCAGCTTTTACACTTGGRAGGGGATCCCAAGATTTTTTCATTGCAAAGAGTGAAGCAACTGCACCAACTGCTGCAACACCACTAAATGCCTTACCCATAAAACCTCTACGGCTATTTTCTTTCATCTGTACTCACCTTATTTCTAGATTATATGGTGCCATTGTACCAAAAATATCTATAATTAGTGCAAAATCGGGTTTTTTTTGTTATTTTGCATCTCTTGCAGCAATTTTGATATAGATATGCAGTATTTCTATTGCTGCTGGCGTAATTCCACTAATATTCATTGCAGCTTGCAAAGTTGGTGGGGCAAAACTTTTGAGTTTTTCTTGAACTTCTTTACTTAAACCACTCACACCTATAAAATCAAACCCATCAGGGATAGCGATTTTAAGATATTTTTTCATTCTACGTATCTCATCACTTTGTTTGTCTATGTAACGAGCATATTTTCCCTCAACTAAAATCTCTTCTTTAATGTAATCATCAAATTTTTCTAATTCTGGAACGATTTTGAGCATTTTTGCAACATCAAAACTCTTACGAGCTATAAGCTGTTGTGCAGTTGAGACATCTTTAAGCGGTTGCTCGTCCATCGCTTCAAGAAGTGCATTAAACTCTTTGTTTGGTGTAAATTTTGTATCTTCTAAAAGTTGCGCGCCATATTTAATCTGCGTATCTTTTAGTTTTACTCTCTCGTACTCTTTATCATCGATGAGCCCAAGTGAATGTCCATACTTACCAAGTCTCGTATCAGCACTCTCTTCACGCAGAAGAAGTCTGTACTCTGCACGAGATGTAAACATTCTATAAGGCTCATTTGTYCCTTTTGTAACAAGGTCRTCTATAAGAACACCGATGTAAGCTTCATCRCGTCCAAGRATAAGWGGGTCTTTTCCTTGGAGGCTTARTCCTGCGTTKATACCSGCCATRATMCCTTGAGCAGCTGCTTCTTCATAACCCGTTGTACCGTTAATYTGACCTGCACAGTAAAGYCCYSWWATCTTTTTTGTCTCGAGTGTATRTCTAAGTTCTCGAGGGTCTACGAAGTCATACTCTATGGCATAACCATAACGCACAACCTTCGCGTTTTCCATACCTACAACAGACTGAATCATCTCCCGTTGCACTTCTGGTGGAAGTGATGTTGAAAGACCATTTATGTAACACTCAGTATTGTCCATAGTTTGTGGTTCTATAAAGAGGTGGTGTCTATCTTTCTCTGCAAATTTACTTACCTTATCTTCTATACTCGGGCAGTAACGAGGAGAATTTCCTTCTATCTGACCTGTAAAAAGTGGTGCTCTGTAAAAGTTTGAGGAAATTATCTCGTGTGTGAGAGGATTTGTGTATGCGATGTAACAAGGAAGTTGTTTTTTGCTTGCACGGAATTCCTCACGATTAGTACGAAAAGAAAAAGGTGAAGGAAGTTCATCTCCACCCTGCTCTTCCATAACAGAAAAATCAATAGTAGAGCTATCTATACGAGCACATGTCCCGGTCTTTAAACGCGAGAGTTTTAGTCCAGCATCGTTTGCGAGTGAGGCAGATAAACCCTCACTTCTCTCTTCGCCATAACGACCAGCTTTTTTCTGAATCTCTCCAACATGGATGATACCATTTAAAAACGTACCGGACGTTATGATAACTTTTGTAGCCATGTAGTCATTTAAAAGGTCAGTTTTCACACCTTTGACAACAGAATCCTCTATGATAAGTGACTCAACTGTCTCTTGTGCAAGTGCAAGATTTTTTGTGTTTAGTATGACATTTCTAGCGATAACTCTATACTTATCCATATCTATCTGAGCACGGCTTCCACGAACAGCAGGCCCTTTTGTCTGGTTTAAAATACGAAACTGTATTCCTGCTTCATCAGTGATAAGTCCCATCTCTCCACCAAGTGCATCAAGCTCGCGCACCAAATGTCCTTTTGCAAGACCACCAACTGCTGGGTTACATGAAGTTGCCCCAACATTTTCAGCGAGCATAGAGATTAAAAGAGTGTTGTGTCCCATTCTAGCTGCTGCGAGAGAAGCTTCCACACCTGCATGACCACCACCGACTACTATTACATCATAATTCATTTATTCTTTTCTCCTGTCTTGCACTAACTAGTTTTGTTAAAGCGAATTTTAGCATTTTTGAGTATCATTTGCATAATATAAACTAAATTAGTTATACATTTTAAGATGTAAGGATAAACGCAGTGATAAATAAAGCAAACGCAGCTTACAATGCAAAAGACTATAAAACAGCATATGAACTCTACTCACAACTAGCTAAAGAGGGTGATGCAACAGCACAAACTTCACTAGCATTTATGTACCAAAATGCACAAGGCTGTGAAAAAAATGAAAAAGCAGCCTTAGAGCTTTACACTCTTGCAGCAGAAGCGAAACAGCCTTATGCACTTTTTAACTTAGCGATACTCTATGAAAATGGTATTGGAGGAGTTGCTCATGACCAGTTTAAAGCATATGAACTTCACCTTGCAGCTGCTGAGAGAGAAGTACCACCAGCACAGTATGAAGTAGCACTTATGTTAGAACGCGGTCTTGGCTGTGTTCAGAACTATAGCGAGGCTGCATTTTGGTATGAAGAAGCGGCTAAACGCGGACATATTCAAGCCTATAATAACCTTGGTGTTTTGTATAAAGAAGGTCACGGTGTAGCACAAGACGATGCAAAAAGTTTTATCTGTTTTAAAAAAGCTTCAGAGGGTGGACTTGCTCAGGGTCATTATAATCTTGGACTTATGTATGACCAAGGTATAGGCTGTGAAGCTGATAATGACATGGCACTAGACCTTTGTCGTAAAGCAGCTTATGCAGGACATGAAAAAGCGAAACTAATCATTGAAGGCCTCCAAAGTGATGGCAAGATAGTTTTTTAATAGAAGAAATTATAACTATTAAAATTTTGTTATGCTCAATCGCTATCAAGATCCAATCTGTCAGGGGATAACGGTTGTCGTGAGCGATAATTTTCCCGCTAGGGTAAATTATCGCTCCTCGTATTTGTTATACTTTCTGTCCAATCTCAAATAAAAATTCAGGAGCGAAATCTGCACCATTTTTCCATTCTACAGTATTGTGAGATATGAAAAAATCTTGAAAAAACTGCTTATTTTTAAGAGGTTCAAAAACTTCTCCAAACAATTCATCTTTTAAATCTACAATTCTGATTTCATCATTATTAAATTTTAATTTTAATTGATAATCAGTTATATAGTTTGCTTCATTTACATGTAAAAACATTTTGTATCCTTATGATAATGGTGTTATTTTTAGTAAAGTTTTTCTATCTTGAGCCAAGTCCCAATCTTCCATTAACTCATCTTTATGCAAGTCTAACCATTCAAAAACCATTTTTAAAGCTCTCTTTGACATCTTTCCATTTACTAAACCTGTCTTAATATCTACAGATATTTCATAATCTTGATAAGTCGCATGAAAGTGTGGTGGATTATGCTCCCTAAAATTCATTGTTATTGCTATTCCATAAAATCTACTTATTTCAGGCATTTTTACTCCTCGTATTTAAATCTTTTTATTAATTATATCAAAAATTAACTGATCTGTATTATTGTTAATATCGCCACCACTTAGAATATGCTGAGCTGCCCAAACATAATTTTTAAAAGATGGGTATTGACCATTTAATTTTTCTACAATTTCTATTGCTATCTTAGCCATATATTCTTTTTCTTCTTTAATGTATCTTTTGCTCATAATATTCCTTAGTATAACGGTCGAGTACAAAAATATATTACCAGTTTCTGTAGTCATTTAAGTTCTACAATGGTAGCTAAATATCTCAAGTTTTTAAAGTTTTTTTTGGCGAGGGTAATATATTTTTCTTGCTACGATTTGTTATATCTCTTTGTCAGTTGTCCTTGTGTATGCATCCCCACCGAGGACGGATGGGGACGAAATTATCCGAGTGTATCTTTTTAGAGCGTCAAAGGTTGAGGAATTCATTTGCATTGTCTCCTCCTTAACATTTATCTAAAAAGTCCTGAAATAATGATTCTTTTTTTCTAACTTTATTTTCTATTATACGTTTCGCTTCATAGCTTTTAGATGCTCTTGATTTTTCGTTAATAATTGCTAATATAGTAAATTCAAAATCGAACATATCTAAGTTAGTTGGTATTGTAAAATCTATTGAACTCAGATTAAGAATATTTAAAAAAGTCAATCTTAAAATTGGTATACCTCCATATAGCACACCCCATTTCTCTTCTGTAATATTATTACAGCAATTTAAAAAGTTGTCTATTTTACATATTTCACTAATAAAATATTCATGTTTTGACAAATTCTCTTTTTCACTTTTATCTTTATTAAAAAAATAATCGTAACTGTATATTTTTTTATTTTTATCAAGTTTCATTATAGAAATATTTTTATTCTCATTATAAATATAAACTTCTTTTTCATATTTTTCAGACCTCTCAAAATCTAATGCAATATCACAATCTCTTAGTATAGAATAAATTTCTTTTTTTATATCAATTATTTTCATTATTTCTCTCCAATATTCTGTTATACACTTAAATTTATTTTAAAAAAGAAAAAAACTTTTTGAATACATTAGTTTCTTCTTCACTCTTGGATAATTTTACTGGTTCTGTTTCTTCTTTTGCAACTGCTTGAACTTCCACTATTTTATTTGAATCAGTAGATTTGTTTTTTTTAACTTCATTTTTCTCATAATCTTGAATTAACTTTTCCAATTCATCAAGATTCATCTGAAACATGCTATTACATTCATTACAATAAAATCGTTGAATCATATATCCTGCTGCACGTTTTCTTTTATCCTTTTTGTGTATATTTGTTTCTTCCCCACAACTAGGACAACTTACATGGTGTAACCATTTTTCTCTCTCAAGTTGTTTTTTATTTGGTGCAACTATTTTATGAGATACATCTTTCTTCATTCGTTCAATTTCAAGACTAACTAATTGGCAAAGTTTATTAAACTCATCTTTTTTATAAAGAATATTAGTCATTTTAATATCGGTATTCTTTAAATTTACAAGTTGCTTTTTCTGATAGTCAAACATAGTGACTAAATACCACTCAGGAACTGTTTCATGCATATACTTAGACATTTTTATTAAGTTTATTCCATAGTCTAATCCATTACCCTTTATAATCCAGTTATTTTGGTTTAATAAAGGTTCTTTTATTAAAAAGTTTAAATTTTTTAATGCTTTGTAAAATGTATTAGTAGAAATATATACTGATTCTTTTTTCGCCGATTTTAATAAATTTTGTAAAGTGTCATATTTGCGGTGTATTGATTTTTGCATATATTCATTTTCTTCTCTTGATACAGCAGATGGATGAACATATAAGTTTCCTTTGTAGTCACTTGATAGAATACAACCAATATCTTGAGCAATTTTTCTTTGTTTTTCTAGCTCTTCTTTCCATTTGTTTTCGTTTTGATGTTGTTCAAGCCTCTCTTTTAACTCTCTTTGTTCTTTTATTTGTTTGATTTTCTGATAGTTTCTTTTAAGCTTAAACTTTTTACCACTATCCATACCTATGATAATTTCATTGTTTTTTACAGTGAGTGCTTGATATATGCAAAATTCATCATTTAAATCGGTTGAAGCAGCTTTATGTAGATGTACAAAAACTTCATCTTCCGGATATTCTTGTAATAATTCTTGTTCTAATAAATCTTTTTGTTCTGGAGTTAATTTTGATTCCAATACATCATAAATTATTCCATCTGAGCTTGGGATATATTGACTATTTTGTATGGATATATAAAAATCTTTTTTATTAGGCAAAACCTCTTTTATAAAATTTACAATTTGAGAATGTTCTTCTACTTCTAATCGAAGTGGTATCTTTTCAGATTCATTGATAAGATATTTTTCTATTATCTCATAATTTTTTGGTTTTATATCATTTGCCCAATATATAGTGCTTGAAAAATAATCTTTTTTTACAGCATACCTAATTGTATCCTCATCAAAAATATCTATCCAATCAATATTACCTAATAATGTGAGATTTCCTAATTCAATAATTTTATCAAAATCTCTTTTAAATCCCCATTCCTTTTTTTGATAAAATTCTATCGACTCTTTAAATTTACCTATTGTACAAGGTAAGTTGTCAATAGCTAATTTGTTAATAATATGTTTACACAATCTTCGAGGATCATTTTTTAAGTATTGTTTCCTTGTTTCTTCCCAATCTGGACAGGAGCAAGTTAATTTCTCTATGTTTGTATTATATTCATGCACAAGTGTTTTCCTTAATATAACGGCTAAATTGAAGGACGTGTCGATTTAACGTCTTGACAATTTAAGCTTTTAAGTATATCAATGCGACACTTAAAAGGTAAAATTATAGCCATGGTAGCCTCGTTCTTCTTCCAATGATTTGTTATACTTGTATTAAAGTAAGATTGTTTTATTAAATAAAATATTCATTAAGATTTGCTTTTACTATTTCCCATTCATCTTGTGTCATATCTCTTTTTGTAAAATTTTCAAACCAAGTTAAAAATTGTAAGTTTGTTAATTCATTACTACCACCTCTTGATTTTGGTGTTATGTGGTCTAACGATGGTTTTTGTAATTTTCTTCTTCCATGTTCTTCCCAAGTTTCATATATAGTATTAAATTGTAAATCTGAATAGAATTTCAAAATATATTCTTTATAAAACTCTGTTGTTATATTTGGCATATCTCTTGTTCTAGTAATTGATTTATTTAAAACTTTTAATTTTTCTAAATTATCAAATTGCTTTAACCATTCATATGAAACATCCCATCTTAAATGAGTTGCCATATTTTTATATATTGAATCGATAGGCATTTTTTTACCAGTACACCAACTTTCTCTGCCCATTAGTGCTTTTGATATTTTTTGTTTATGGTTTGATGTCATAGGTTTTGCTTTGGCTTTTACGACTTCAATCCCATTTCTTCTTAAAACTCTTCCAACTAATTTATGATTTGTATTTAATAGTATAGCTACATCTCGTAATGATGTTTCAAATGGAATATATGATTCAATAATTTTTTGTTCTAAAATATCCATTTATTTTAAATCTTCCTTTAGTATAACGGTTGACTCTAGCCGATAAGTTACCGCTAGGTAACTTATTCGCTACGAGGTTTTGTTAGCATTTTTTAGTAATATCCAATTTTCTATGAGCAAATGATATAGTAGATAATATATCTAATGCATCTTGTTCAGATAAAGACCAATAAGCTTTTGGAACATGAGCTATTGGATTCCTAATTGCCCCAAATAATCCAATTAGCATATTACTAAAACCTTTTTGTTCACTTTTATCTGTTTCTGAATTTAACTCATTAATACCTAATATAGGATTTTTAACTGAAAATGCTGTATTAAATAGTTCTGCTCCATCTAATGTTAATCCTGACATATCTCTTATTCTTTGTGCTAAACCTTTGATTGCTTCTAAAACAGCATGAAAATAGTTTTCAGCTAATAACTCAGCTTTACAAAAGTTATATATTTCTATATGTGCATTTCTATCTTCTAATTTTGACCTAAGTGCACCAGCTCTTTTCCTCGCTCCTTTTAGTGTTGTTTCTTTTTTACTTCCAATTACTTTTCCATCTTCTCTAACTTCAAAACCAGAGAAAGATAAAACAATATTTAATTCTGTTTTACGCCATTCAAATTTTTCTTTTTCTCTTGCATAATTGACAGGATTCATTGCCCTATTAATAAACATGATTAAAAAGTTACCGATATTACATTCATTTTGTGTATTTGCCATTGCATTAAATAAACGTTTCCATTTTGTTGCAGAGGGATCAGTATCTTTCACTTTACAGTCTTGTAAAATATATCCTATTTGTGTTCCAGTTAAACCATTATCGGTATCTGCTAAGACTTTACAAATTGCTTCTAAGTTTTGTGCATTAAAAGGTTGAATATGTGCCAATGTTAAAATCCTTCTTCTTTTGTGCTAACTCTTTATTCAATCCCATTATATACACTTTAGCCTAAAAAACAAACAATAACACACATAAAAAGTGTTTCCTTGTATTTACATGAATTCCCCTATTATTGGGGTTTTATAAAATTTCATAAGATTATATAGAGAGAAGTATTACTGAAACTAAAGAAAAAAGTGTATCTTTAATGCTGAAATATCCATTATTTGAACATAAATGAGAGTTAATAGTCATATATCAGGATAAAAGGACATTATGTCCCTTAAGAATAGGAGAATAAATTCAGTAAATTTAGTGTAAAATGCACAACAAAATTACAAGGACTTATTATTTTTACAGGTTTAATCAGAGAAATTGCAAGTGTTAAAAGCCTCATAGGCTCAACCCTTAGTATAAAAGCATCCCTAGAAACACATTTAGGCGATAGCATAGCTATCAACGGTGCTTGTTTAACAGTTACATCTGTAGACTCTGATGGTTTCAGTGTTGAACTTTCTCCTGAGAGTCAAAAACATTTAGTTATGGCTAACTATAAAAATGAAGTTCATATTGAACCTGCAATGGCTATGGGCGATAGATTTGAAGGGCATATAGTTCAAGGACATATAGATGCTATTGGGACTATTACTGATATAAAGAACTTGGGTAACTCTTATGATGTATTTATCAAAGTAGATAAAAAGCATATAGGCTTTATAGTTCCTAAAGGCTCTATCACCATAGACGGAGTTAGCCTTACTGTGAATGATGTAAATGTAGACACTTGTCGTCTTACTATCATTCCTCATACTATGAAAGAGACTCTTTTTAAAAACTACAAAAAGGGAACACAGGTCAATGTTGAGACCGATATGTTCGCTCGATACGTTGCACACATCATCAAACACCAAATGCAGACGAATTCACTCTCATGGGGTGAAGTAGATGCTATAAATGCTTCTTTTTAAAAGTGGCATAATTTTATTGCATTCTGTCATACTTTCTTAGATACACTCAAAAAACTACTATAATTATTTCGTTACATTAGGATATATAATCAAAAATCGAGTACTAAAAGACATTTTCGGACATAATAGTTTTCGTGACTTACAAGAAGAAGGTGTTGATGCCATTTTAAATGGACAAGACCTGCTTATGATACTACCGACGGGTGGTGGAAAGTCTCTTGTCTTTCAACTACCAACTATGATGATGGAGGGAATTACTATAGTAGTTTCCCCTCTTATCGCACTTATGCAAGACCAAGTATCAGCACTTCAAGCTCAAAAAATCAATGCGCAGATGATAAGTTCTGCTCAAAGCTATGAAGAGGTAGACGACATTATGTATGCCGCTGTAAACGGTGACTTAAAGTTTTTATATCTCTCACCTGAGCGTTTGAATAATGGTCGTACACTTGATTTTTTACACAACCTAAATATTAATTTTTTTGTTATTGATGAGGCACACTGTATCTCTCAATGGGGACATGAATTTCGTGATGACTATCGCTCTCTTGGTAACTTAAAAGCTAACTTTCCCTACACAACTATAGCCGCGTTTACTGCAACAAGTACTGACAATGTAACAGGTGACATACTTCGTGAACTTCGTGTTACTGATCCAAAAGTACTCAAAGGTAGAGTCTTTCGAGAAAATATTTTCATCTCGTGCGAACGTCGCATTAGTAATGGTCAAGCACAACTCAAAAACTTTCTACTTCGTCACAAAGATGAATCTGGAATCATCTATGTAAGTTCTCGTAAAAAAACAGAAGAACTCAGTAGTTTTCTCAACCAGAGTGGTTATAAGTCCCTCCCTTATCATGCAGGACTTCCCCAACATGTACGTGAGCAAAACTTTAAAATCTTTGTAAACGATAAAGTGAACATCATGGTTGCAACTATCGCGTTTGGWATGGGAATAGATAAAAGTGATATACGCTTTGTTGTACATATGTCTCTMCCAAAGTCACAAGARAACTACTACCAAGAGATAGGTAGAGCTGGTCGTGATGGAGATGATAGTGAAGTTCTTTTACTCTTTAATGCGGGTGATATTGTTTTACATAAACGYTTTTTATCCGACATTCAAAATGAGGACTACAAAGTCCATTTAGAAACAAAGATAGAYCAGATWTATAAGTACTCAACATCCGAGTTATGTTTTCATCAACAGTTAGCTGAGTACTTTGATGATACCCTTGATCCATGTAAAGACAGATGCGATAACTGTTTAAGTTCCGATGATAAACGCCAAGACATCACAAAAGAAGCACAGATGATTCTCTCTGCTATTTATAAAACTGATCAAGGTTTTGGAAAAAACTATATCATTGATATTTTACGTGGTTCCTCCGAGCAAAAACTCTTAACAAACAAGGCAGATAAACTCTCTATGTACGGTATTGGTTTGGATTTAAGCAAAAAAGAGTGGTTTGTTATAGTTGAGAGACTTATAGAACTCAAAATTATTACGCTCGGTGATTTTAGTGTTTTAAAACTTACAAGCGATGCTATAGAGATTTTAAAATCATTACAACTTGTAGATATAAAATCGTCGCGTTTAGTCATTAACGTCAAAGAGAAAAAAGTCAAACAAGATAAAGAATTTGACTATGATGAAGAACTTTTTGAGCTCTTACGAACGAAACGCAGTGAGTTGGCTTCTGAGATGGGGGTACCTGCCTACATCATCTTTAGTGATAAAACACTCAAGCATTTAGCAAATGACAAACCAAGTGATAAAGTAAGCATGCTTGAAGTAAATGGCATAGGTGCAAAGAAGTACGATCAATTTGGAGAAGAGTTTTTATCCGTCATAAATGACTAAAAAGTCTTCTATCGCATTCAATACCATCATCTAGTTTCATATTTCTTCGTCTCTTAGGGATATAGTATCAGGGTTACATCTCATTTTATGTTCCACCTCTACAAGTGCAAAGTTCTCTAAACTTTTAAAAGAAGCTAAAGTTGCTCCACGAAAGTCCTTGCCTTCATTGAGATAGACTTTAAAGCCATTCTCATGTAGTGCTATCCTTGTTTTTAATGCTATGGAGTACGTAGTTAAAACTCCATCTTCTCTCATAGCATTTTTGATATCATAAAAATACTCTTTTGTCCATAAAATAGGATTTGAACTTGGAGAAAAGGCATCTTGGTAGACTATGTCAAACTTGTTCTCAAATCTTCGTATATACTCTCTTGCATCTCCTAAAAACACCTCTATATAAATATGCTCATCCTCATATACGCCATCTCTACTCAGAGAAAGAATAACCGCTTTAAATATGTCAAATTCTTGGGGATAGGTAAAGTTCTCTAAAGAGCGAACAAGAGTATCATCTAACTCAGGAGAATAGATATATAATTTAACTTGAGGTTTGTTTTGCTTATAGTAAAGAAGTGTGGCTAGGGTATTAAAACCTAAGCCGTAACAGATATCAAGTATATGCACTTCTTCTTTTTCTACTATACTAAATGCGGGTATAACATGTTTAGAGAGAGACTCTTTGAGTGCTCCATCTTTTGTGGAGTGATAGTGTTCAGCATACTCATTTGAGTACGCTGTATATGAGCCATCTTCACTTAAAATTTCTGTATGCTTATCGCTATTAAATTGTTTCACTAAAGTAAAAAATTAACCATTTATCTCTTTAAGTTTTTTCTTGCTTAGTTGAAGTTTTTCATTATCCATAATACCTATCTTTTCGCTCAAAATATCATTTGCTATTTTTTTAGCATTTTTAAGTGAGTGCATTTTAKATGTWCCACAYTGGTARAKATTTARCTCWGGAATRTCAGCTTCACTTTTAACTTCTAAAACATCAGCCATTGCTTTTTTCCAAGCTTTTGCCACTTTCTTCTCTGATGGGTTTCCAAGAACTGACATATAAAAACCAGTGCGACAGCCCATAGGAGAAAGGTCAATAATCTCTACTTTTTTAGAGTTTAAGTGATTTCTCATAAACCCAGCAAAAAGGTGCTCTAGTGTATGAATACCACGACCRTCCATTTTAGCAACATTYGGCACATAGAAACGAAGRTCRTAAACAGTGATATCATCACCTGATGGAGATTTCATTCCTTTAGCACGACGAACTGCAGGCGCTGGCATAATTGTATGGTCTACTGTGAAAGAGTCTAATAATGGCATAATTTTTCCTTGTAATTGTTTATAAGAATTATATCTACTTTTAATTAAACTGCTCTTGACACATTTATATCCCTACAAATCTGCTACAATACTCTCCATAAAAAAAGAGGATATACAGATGAAAGATTTTTCTTATTACAACCCCACAAAAATAGAATTTGGTAGAGATAAAGAAAAAGAGATTGGACGATATATAAAAGAAGCTGGAATTACTAAGGTACTTTTTGTGTATGGTATGCAGAGCATTAAAAAAAGTGGTTTATATGATGAAACTATTATCTCTTTAAATAAATACGGCGTTGAGTACGTAGAGTTAAACAATGTAGTCAGCAATCCTCTTTTATCACGTGTAAACGATGGTATAAAACTCGCACGTGAGACAGAAGTTCAAGCTGTTTTGGGCGTGGGTGGAGGTTCTGTCGCTGATACTATCAAAGCTATTGCAGTTGGAGTTAAATATGATGGCGATGTGTGGGACTTTTTCTCAAACAAAGTAGTCATTAAAGATGCCCTGCCTGTTTTTACAGTTATGACATTAGCGGCAACTGCAAGTGAAATGAATGGAAACTCTGTTATCACTCATGATGAGACTAAAGAGAAGTTTTCTATTGCATCGGTTTTAGTAAATCCTGTTGTTTCTGTAATTAACCCTGAGTTAATGGCTACTGTTTCTAAAGATTATCTCGCCTACTCAGCAGTTGATGCGATTGCTCATGTCATAGAGATGTATTTTACTGCTACTTATCATAGTGATTTTAACTCAAGACTTGTTGAATCCATCATAAAGTCAATGATGAGCACTACAGAGATTTTACTCAAAAATCCAGATGATTATAATGCGAGGGGAGAGTTTGCTTGGATAGCAACACAAGCCTTAAATGGTTTAACGCCAACTGGAACCGAGGGTGGRACYTTCCCTAACCATATGATTGAGCATGCACTCTCAGCCTTGTATAATGTTCCTCATGGAGCAGGACTTTCAGTTGTTATTCCCGCATGGATGAAGTGGCATAAAGATAAAAATATCTCTCAGTATCAAAGATTTTCTAAAGAGATATTTGGATTAGAAAGTGCTGATGAGGGTATTTATGCTCTTGAGGCTTGGTTTAAAAAGATAGGTTCTCCCATCACTCTAGAAGCTTTAAATATTCCAAAAGAGGACATCCCTGCTATTGCCAAAAATGCATATCACATTGCAACTGTATGGGGTTATGCTAAAGACTACTCGCTAGAGAATATTAAAGAGATATTAGAAAAAGCCTAAGGATTATCTCCTTAACTTTTTCGCCTCTAAGTATTTTATAGCTTCGAGAGCATCTTTTACTACTATATTTGTATGCTCTTCTAAAGTACTCTGACTACCATAACCACTCAGTACTCCTATGGAGTTCACCTCTGCGTTTTTGGCACTTATTAGGTCTAGTTTTGTATCACCTATCATCCAAATCTCTTTACCWTKTRTRTCAAAACTACTCAGTGCTTTGAGTATAGGTTCYTCGTGTGGTTTAGGRTTCTCGACATGCTCTCTCCCTATAAGTACTTTAAAGTAATCCATAATCCCAAAGTGTTCCATTATGACCTGAGAATACTTTCCAGTTTTTGTTGTAACDATDCCTATCTCAGCTATCTCGTTTGCCARAAGTACAGCCTCTTTTGCACCTTTAAGAAGATATGTTTTCTCACACGATATGACTCGATAATACTCTTTGTAAGTATTAACAAACTCCATGATTTTAACTTCCTCTACCCCTAACTCTCTATACATTACATCAAGAGGATAACCDATAAGTGCTTTTATCTCTTCATCACTTGGATGTATGTGTTTATAAACATCAAAAGAGTTATGAAAACCCTCTAAAATTGCATCGGTTGAGTCTATCAGTGTTCCATCTAAATCAAATAAAATAATCATTACTTTTTTTCCCATTGTATATAGTTATGCCAAATCCCACCAAGTGCTGGTGTGACATTTTGTACTCGTTTGTCTACTGCAGTTATAGAATTTGGAATGAAGAGAAAAAGATAAGGATTATCATCTGTTATGATTTTAAACATCTCTCTCCATTTTTCACCTAGTTCTTCTCTGTTTATCATACTTTGTGACTCTTCTATCATTTTGTTTACCTTAGGGTTATTGTATCCTACAAGGTTAAACCCACCTTTTTGATCACTATCCTTATGCCAAAATAGATACGGATCTGGTGTTGGTGAGAGACCCCATCCAAGTAAGACACTGTCAAACTCATGAGGGAAAACAACCATATTTAAAAATGCCTGCCACTCCATCACTCTTAGTGTAACTATGACCCCCGCTTTTTTTAATTGATGTTGCAAAATTTGAGCTGCATAGGGACGGATGGGGCTAGAGTTAGAAGTGACTATCTCAAACTCAAAAGGATTCTCATCATTATAACCTGCCTCTTTGAGTAGTTTTTTTGATCTTTTTATATCCAAAGTTGGAACTTTCACATCTTCGTTAAATGCTACAGTTCCGGGTAAAAATGGTCCAGAGCATACCTGTGCGTGTTTAAAATACAGGATATCAACTAACTCTTGTCTATCTATAGCTAAAGAGAGAGCTTCACGTACTTTAGGGTTTTTAAACTTCTCTAAACGCAGGTTGAAGCCCAAGTAAGTGTAAGAGAGACTAATCTTCTCATAAATATTAAACTTAGTAAAAAAGTCATCATGCAGCTGTCTCTCATAAGCCATTGGTTCTATGCTTCCAAGGTCCAGTTGACTCGACTTTAACATCAAGAACCTTGTCATTGGGTCAGCTATAACATGAAAACTAATCTTATCTATTTTAGCCCTACCCTCAAAGTACTCATCAAAAGCAGCAAGTACTATATTTTTTGAAAACTCTAGTTGCTCTAGTTTGTAAGCCCCTGTACCTATTGGTGCTGTGTTAAACTTAGAACTCATCATATTTTCTTCATCTCTTAAAATATGCTCTGGGAGTATACCCATCATCCACGTCTCTAGCGCTTTAAAGTAAGCCTGCTTATATTTCACTTCTACAGTATATTTATCAAGTACTTTTACGCTTTGTACAAAGCGAAAACCTGCGCTGTACGGTGAAGAAATTTTATCTGAGATAAGTGTTTGGTAAGTAAAGAGAACATCTTTTGCACTAAATGGAGCACCATCATGCCAGAGTACATTATCTCTAAGTTCAAAGATCAGAGTTTTATTATCTAAAAAATAAAATTTTCTCGCTAAATCACCAATAATAAGCTTTGAGTCTTTATCAAATTTTACTAAACCGTTAAACAAAAATCCAGCTATCTCAGAAGATGAAGAATCAGTTGCTAAAATAGGATTCAGTCGTGCTGGATTTGTTGAAGTTGCAAGGTGTAAGGTCGAAGCTTCTAAAGTCCAACTTAAAAGTAAAAAAAGAAGAAACTTCATCCTTAGTTTAAACTCGTACCATTTACACTTGCWTTTGCCATCAAAGGTGAGACTTGCATCTTCTGGACTAAGTCTTTATCTTTTTTTAGTCTAAGATTGGACTTAATATCAAAACCTTTTATCGTCTCAGTTGCATTTTGAGAAAAGTCAGTAATCTCTCGTACGACACCCTTACTTAAAAGCTTCATAACACTTGTATGGAGTGCTGCATTAGATTTTACTGTATTCATAATATTGTTTTGAGATAAAAGCTCTGTAAAGTTTAAATACTCTTCTTTATCCAGTCCACTTAAAGCTATGTCAAAGTTAAACTTTTCCATATTAAATTTTTCTATACTCATATTTATATCATTCCCTGTACTCTTTAAGCTTACAAATGTATTTTCTACATCAACACTTGTAATATATGTATTGACTGATTCAAAATTACTAGTACTTTTACAATTACTCAAACGAATGTTAAGACTCTTTTCATCCTGTGACACATTAAAATGAAATACTTTTACATTTGAACTTAACTCTTTGGGTATAAGAATTTCTCCGTTACCTTAAAACTTTTCTTTTTCTAAAGAGAGTATTAGTTTTGTACCGCTGTAAGGTATTATAGTTAAATAGGGTAACTAGTTAGCCTCAATAAGTCTATCATGCAGTTCTTGAATAGGRCGTTCATTATCAACATAAAACTTTCTAAARTGYKYAATCTGMKCTKYYGATGCYTSYTGTGGWKRCTTTAAAAGRTACCACTGAACATTCTCAGAACATGGAGGAGTTGTAAGAGAACCTACRTAATGATAATAGTGTGCTGTCTCTAAGGGTASAAAATCTTGAGGGTCAAGTTGAACTGTAGAACCAACATGATTTATGATCTTTTCTAAGACCTTGTTTGTTTTACCCTCTTCAAAGAAAACTGCAACAACTGCTAATTGTTTTGTTTTTGGATTTTGATGAACCATATGTGCAACCATATCAAAACGTTTTCCATCTATAGTGTGCTCTGATTTTCCATGAAAGTGGTACTGTAAAAGGTCAAAAACTTCACCATGAAGAGTAATATGTCCTCCATGTTCAGGTGTCACTTTAATAGAGTGTCCATTATCAATAACTTTCGCAAGTCCTGTAATGTCATCATGCATACTTAAATCATAAGCATGATTCATTTTAAGTGTTTTACCTGGAATGATATTTACAGGAGATTGGTGTATACCTTTTCCACATGTTCCAGAAAACTCTTCCCAGTGTGTAGGACCATTATCTGTTCCATAATTCCAATGTTTTTCATGGTCTACTGAAGCTTTATGGCTTGATTTTACATCTTGAGAATGATTACATCCTGTAAATGCTAGTGCTACTATACTTAATGCTAGTAATGTTTTTTTTATCATTTTATTTTCCTTTTTTTTAAAATTTATAGTTCGCAATAACTCGGTACTGCGTTAACTGTTTAAGTTGACTAATCGTTCCTGAGGCATCTGCACTAGAGTTATTCTGTACTAAGATACCTTTTAATTGTAGAGTAAAAGACTCTGGAGTCTTATACTGTAAAACTATGTTGTAGTCATTTTGATCTTTGTTAAAACTAGAGTTAGATGTATTTAGGTAGCTCAAAGTTGTACTAAAACCATCTAAGCCAAGCGAGTCAAACTTTTGGACATATCCGAGTTTTATACCCTGTGACCCACCGATATATATACTATCAGAACCTAATGACTTTCCGTAATTAGACAAAAACAGGTCATTTGAAGTGATCATATTTGTAAATAGTGGTGTACCATCCCATGGAAGGACTAGTCCATCATGTTTAGTATCTTCTTTAAATACTTTTGAATATGCTACAAAAAACTTTGCACTAGAGAGTGCTGTCATCGCTTTAAATCCAAATGCATTAACAGAAATTTTTCCACCATAAGTAGCTGAATTAGCATCAAAATAACTATCTGCATTTCCTATACTTCGCTGATTAATATACTGTACTTTTAATGATACTTTTGTATCGGCAATATGTAAGTCATAGCTTCCGCCAAGATAGAGTGAATTCATAAACTCACTTGCATAGTAGTTATAAAGCTTAAGAGAGTAAGTCTCTGCTTTATGATTAAGTCCAAACATTCCTACATATCCAGAGTTTGAGCCTGTAATAGTTTTTGTTTGATTCCCTAATGCATGCTTTATAATGTTAATAAAAACATCAGAAGTTCTTTGTTTAAAAGCACTGTAGTAAGCTAAGTCAAACTTTGTAGTTTTACCAAGTTTATAATAGAGTGATGTACCTTCAACTGCCGATGGTAAAAGTCGTACAACTTTTGCATCTATGAGAGGAGTTTTAATTACCTCACGCCCTACATAAATACCCATATTTTTATAATCATATGCAAGATATGCTTCACCTAAGACAGAGAAACCTTTGCTCGCAACATCACCAGAGGGGTTACCTTCAACTCTAACACCATTATCTCGTCCTATAATTGATGCATCTACATTTGGCCCTAATAAAAATGGGTTTGTAGTCATAAAGGTTACACCCCCACGAAAACCATATAGTGATGCACTATCAAAACTAAGTTTCCCACCTAAGGTGTTAGCATATGCAGATGTATTTTGTCCATTTGTATACGACTTATCTTTGTCAGTTTGTATATAGTAGTACTTTACATTACCACTCGTCTTAGCTTCACTAAAAACTTCAGTCAATGTATTCACTTCTGGAGTTGCAAGTAAAGCCGATGAGAGCATAATAGTAGCTAAACTTATATTCTTCATTTGTCTCCTTTATTTCTTAACATTATATTTTACTCCTAAGAGTATAAAAAAAATATTAAAATTGTGCGGATTAGCGTGAAATGTAAAATTTATATAAAATATTTGAGAATTGAGAAGAGTTTTACCAAGACAAAAGTCTTGATAAAAAGAGAAGTAAAACGATTAACGCTTTGAAAACTGACGAGAACGACGAGCTTTACGCTTACCTGGTTTCTTACGTTCAACAACACGTGAATCACGAGTCATCATACCTTCTGGTTTAAGCACTGCTTTAACCTCAGGGTTGAATGCTACTAGAGCCTTAGAAATACCATGACGAAGTGCATCAGCTTGACCACCAAAACCACCACCTAAAGTAGTAGCAACGATATCAACAGACTCAGAAAGCTTAGATACAGCAAGTGGTTGTTTAACACGAAGTTTTTTCGCTTCAAGTCCACCTAACCATGCGTCTAAAGAAAGACCGTTAATAGTCATTTTACCAGTACCTGGAGTTAACCATACTTTTGCGATAGACGCTTTACGTTTACCAGTTGCATAAATTGTATTTGCCATTGTCAATCCTTACTTAGCTAATTGTGCAGTGTGAGGGTGTTCAGCACCTGCATATATTTTTAATTTTTTAATCATTTTAGCACCAAGCTTAGTTTTAGGAAGCATACCGCGAGCAGATAACTTGTAAAGTTTCTCTGGATTTTTCTCTAAAAGTTCAGTCATCTTAACACTCTTAGTTGAACCGAAGTAACCTGAGTGAGAGAAGTACTCTTTGTTAGCTATTTTACCAAGTCCGTTGAACTTAGCCTTAGAAGCATTGATGATAACAACATAGTCACCACAGTCAATGTTTGGAGTCCAACAAGTTTTGTTTTTTCCACGAAGAAGAGTAGCTACTTCAGTCATCATACGACCAAAAGTTTTACCTTCAGCATCAATCAAAATCCATTTTTGATCAATTTGTTCAGTAGTTGCAATTTTTGTAAATTTCATTATGAACCTTTTCAGTATTTAATTTTAAGCAAACGCGAACGCTTGTTTTAGTGGCGAAAGTATAACCCATAAACCTTAAGTAAACCAAAAATTAAGGTAATTTTAATTAATTACCCCTTAATTTAAGCACTTTATAAGATTTAGTCTTCTTGTTTTGAAATTTTACTATGAAATATCAAATAATTACCTATATTGAGTATAATACTATATATGCAAAAAATTCTTTTTATACTTATACTCTTTTTTACTCTTACACTCAATGCAGTAACTATCAACATTGCAGTAGCTGCAAATGTGAGTTATGCCATAGAAGAATTAAAAGTAAAATTTTTACAAACACATCCCGGTATGGATATAAATATCATCTTAGGAAGTAGTGGAAAACTCACAGCGCAGATTAGTCATGGTGCTCCTTATGGACTTTTTATGTCTGCAAATATGCTCTACCCTCAAAAACTTTATGAGAACAAGCTTGCCACGACCAAACCCCAAGTCTATGCCAAAGGTACCTTATCTCTCTTTAGTACAAAAAAGAGAGACTTCTCCTTAGGTATCAAACTCTTACAAGCCAAACATATACACAAGATTGCTCTAGCTAATCCAAAAACTGCTCCTTACGGCAAGGCTGCATTTGAGGCCCTACAAACTTCTCAAATATATACAGATATAAAAACAAAACTTATYTTTGCCGAGTCTATTTCGCAAACCCTCTCATATGTTATTACAGCTGCTGACATAGGTTTTGTTGCTTCATCGTCACTTTATAGTGCTAAAATGTCTAGATATAAAAAAGGGAAATACTGGGAAGAAGTAGATCCTAGCCTTTACAAACCTATAGAACAAGGTGTTGTTTTACTCTCCTTTGCAAAAGABACAAAGGCCTATAGACTTTTTTATGAGTTTCTTTTTAGTACTGATGCAAAAAAAATCTTTAAAAAATATGGATATATTATCTRATGAGCCAATTTCAAGCTAGCATTATAAATATACAAGCACATGACTCWMTMAATATMGTCACATTCCAAACTGATGGTTTTACTCTGCATATGATGAGTCTTGAACTTGATGATAGTATAACCATTGGTACTGAAGTCATCCTTGGTGTTAAAGCTTCTAGTGTAGCCATAGCTAAAGCATTTAGTGGTGAGCTTAGTTATTCAAACCAATTGGACTTACAAATAGATGAGATACAAGAGGGTGTACTACTCTGTTCTTTACAACTAAAATCTAATAACTTTGAACTTGAATCTATCATCACTCTCGCTTCAAAAAATAGAATGAATCTTCAAAACTCAGATATGATTACAGCACTAATAAAATCATCTGATCTGTATATAGTAGAGGTGCTCTCACGTGTTTGAACCTTTTTACATCAGTTTTAAACTCGCATCTATTACTGTTTTTATTTTATTTTTTATCTCTTTACCATTAAGCTGGTATCTCTCACAAACACAGTCAAAAATAAAACCTTTTTTAGAAGCTCTTACTGCACTACCTATTGTTTTACCTCCTTCTGTTTTAGGCTTTTACATTCTTGTAGCACTCTCACAAAACTCTCCCCTTGGTGCATTTTTTCAAGAGACTTTTGACATTAGTTTAGTTTTTAACTTTACTTCACTTGTTATTGCAAGCTGTTTTTACTCCCTTCCCTTTATGGTTCAACCCCTTCAAAGTGGTTTTGAGTCTTTAAATAAAAACATGCTTGAAGCGAGTTATCTCGCAGGAAAAACVAAACTGCAAACTATCTTTCTTGTAGCGCTGCCAAATATTAAACCCGCTCTCCTTACAGCTATCATCATCACTTTTGCACATACTGTTGGTGAATTTGGAGTTGTGCTTATGGTAGGTGGAAGTATCCCAGGTGAGACAAAAGTTGCCTCGGTTGCKATYTATGARATGGTTGAGATTATGGACTACAAGGGGGCACATATATATAGTGCTATTATGCTTGGTATGAGTTTTGTAGTACTTTTGTCTGTCTATACTTTTAATGCAAAACATAAAAGAAAGTTTGGACTATAATATGATACATATAAACATATCAAAAGCATTACATGGTGTTAATGGGAATATGAACCTTGATATAGACCTCAACATACAACAAGGTGAATTTATCGCACTGACTGGAGCTAGCGGTAGTGGAAAGACTACCCTACTTCGTATCCTTGCAGGRCTTGAAACAGCAAAGGGTGAGATAGAGGTTAAAAATTCATTTTGGCTTAAAAATGAAAAAAGTATCACACCACAAAAACGCTCTATTGGTTTTATGCATCAAGAAAATTCTCTTTTTCTTAATATGAATGTTTTACAAAACCTTCTTTTTGTTAAAAAGGATTTAGACCTTGCTCTGCGTTTACTCTCCCTCACGGGACTGACTGAGCTTAGAGATAGATATCCAAAAACACTTAGTGGTGGACAAAAACAACGTGTAAGTCTCTGTCGTGCTATGATGAGAAAACCTAATATATTACTACTTGATGAGCCCTTATCAGCACTGGATGCTAAAATGAGAACCAAGCTCCACTCGGAGATACTCTCACTTCATAAAGAGTTTAACACCACTACTATTATGGTCTCACATGATCCAAGTGARATATATAAACTCTCCACTCGTACGATATGTTTAGAYAATGGTCATATTATAAAAGATGGGAMAACTAAAGARGTACTACTAAARTCACAGGGAAGCCAAAAGTTCAGCTTTGAAGGTGAACTMTTAGARCTTAAAGAAGTCGATGTTGTAATCATWGCTATCGTAGCCATAGGCCAGCAGATAGTCGAAATCGTTGTAAGTAAAAAAGAGGCTCTAGACTTACAAGTAGGKCAGAGCGTTATACTTGGAACTAAAGCTTTTGCCCCCACTATTTTACACCCATCTCCGTGAGTTGTTTCACATAAAAACAGCCATCATCTATACCTAATTCACAAGACTTTTTATAGTACTGTTTTGCAACAGATCTATCTCTCTTTACACCTCGTCCTATCTCATAACAAAATGCATAATGTTGACATGCCTCAGCTACACTGCTATCACATGCCTTACCATAAAACTCAAGAGCCTTAGGGAAGTTTTTTTCAATTCCAGTACCCTTATTGTAACTATTTGCTATAAATAGGCATGACTTTCCTAAACCTAAGTCGCATGATTTTGTATAATATTCTAAAGCCTTTTCAACATCTATTTTTACAGTGATACCTTGGTTATATGCTTCCGCCATGTACTTACAAGCAAGTTGATTATCTTCTTGACATGCTTTTTCAAAGATTTCAAAGGCTTTTTCTTTATCTCCACTATTTGATGCAGATATTCCTTCTTCTACGGACACACCATATACACTTATACTAAGTAATGTGAGGATAAATAATATGTTTTTTATTGTTTTCATTTTAATCCCTATTCTTTTAAATTTCTTCTATTTTTTCTTCATATTCTAATAAAATCAGATCAAGTTCATCTTGAATAACTTCAAGTTCTTCAAAAAGTTCTTCGACCTYAGTTTCTTCTTTAGAAACTACTTTKGARAGTTCCATCAAACTTGCACTATCTCCTGCRTTTGATGCTTCTATGAGTTCTTGGTGATGAAGAGTTAGAGACTCTTCTACTTCCATTATTTTATTTTCTAGTTTCTCAACTTTTTTCTTGAGTGGCGAAGTGAGTTTGTTTCTTTCTCTAGTAAGTTCAGCTTTGAGTTTTTTACTTTCTTTGTTGTTTGACTTTGGAGTAGCTTTTACTTTTTGCTCTACCTCATCATCTTCCCARCCTATYTTRSWTAGGAACTCATCATARCCACCATCAAAGTACTCAGCRCCATCTTTAGCAAAAATGATGAGTCTGTCACATACACGACGAAGCATCTCTTCTGAGTGGGTAACAATCATCACAGCACCTTCGAAGTTTTGTATAGCTTCTGTAAGTGCTTCAATAGACTCCATATCAAGGTGGTTTGTTGGTTCATCTAAAAAGAGGAGATTCACTTCTCTAGCTAAAATCTGTCCGAGCATAACACGAGATTTCTCTCCACCAGAGAGTAGAGAAACTTTTTTATCAGCACTATCTCCACTAAACATCATTGCCCCACAGATACTTCGTATAACTTGAGTACTGAGTTTTGTGTTAGCTGAGTGAATTTCATCACTTACACTTGATTTTTCATGGAGTCTTGCAATGTTTGTCTGCCCAAAGTGTGCAAACTCTACTGAAGGATGAGATGTAACAGTCCCACAAAGTGCTTTTAATTCTCCAGCTATAGTATTTAATAGCGTTGACTTTCCTTTTCCATTTTTTCCTATAATCCCTATGCATTCACCGCGTTTAATATTAAAACTTATATCTTTAAACAAGATATTTTGTGGAGTGTATCCAAAACTCAAGTCTTCAACTTCAAGCATTACTTTTGAAGGAGTTTCTTTAAAGTTAAAGTCAAAAGCCAAAGTATTATCAAATGCTAAATCATTCATCAGATCCATTTTTTCTAGCTGTTTTACTTTTGACTGAGCGAGTGAAGCCGTAGAAGCTCTAGCTTTATTTTTTGCGATGAATTCTTCAAGTTCTTTTACTTTTTTATCTTGTGCCATTTTTTGTTTGGCATAGAGTTCATCATTTAAAGACAACTGCTCATAAAACTTATGAGTATTTCCAGCAATCACCTCTATATTTTTACGTACAATCCCCATAGTATGAGTACAAACGCTATCCATAAAGTCACGATTGTGAGTGATAAGAATAAGTTCCCCAGGAAATGCGCGAAGGAAATTTTTCAACCAACGAAGAGACACAATATCTAGGTAGTTAGTAGGCTCATCAAGTAGTAGCAAGTTTGGTTCAGTCACAAGTAGTTTTGCTAAATTTATACGTATCTGAAAGCCACCAGAGAATGAAAGTGGATCTTTTTCTAAATCTTCTTGTACAAAACCAAGCCCAAAAAGAATCTTCTCAACTCTGTAAACATCATACTGCATCTCTTCATCAAGAGCTAAAGCAGCTTCTTCTCTAAGAGTTTTTTCACTAAAGGTCAGATGCTGTTTAAGTGTGCCTATTTTATAGTTTTTAGGAATGATTATATCACCACTATCAGCTGTTTCTTCTTCTAAGATCATCTTAAAAAGAGTAGACTTTCCACTTCCGTTTCTTCCGACTAAACCTGCACGATTTCCTGTGTTTAGCTTGAGATTTAAGTTAGAGAAAAGCTCCTGAGAAGCAAAATTCTTATTTATGTTTATTAATTGTATCATGAAACTTCTGTCACTCTATTTCGTCCTTCTTTTTTTGATTTATAAAGAGCATTATCTACTATTTTTAAAACATGTGTAATACTTTTTGCATCAGATATACTTGAGTGATAAAGTCCACCGCTTATTGTTTTAGAGAATTCTTCCTCATCTACTTTAAAAACTTTCCTCTCAATTAAGAGTCGAATTTTTTCTGCTATTTTTCGAGTATCTTCTAGTGATACTCTGTTAAGTAATAATACAAATTCTTCCCCACCCGCTCTATACACCTTATCTTCTTCTCGAACAGATTTTTGTAAGATGTCTGAAATATCTTTAATAACCATATCACCGATATCGTGTCCATACTTATCATTCACTTTTTTAAACCAATCAATATCAAAAGAGAGCAGTGAAAAAGGTGCCTTGTGTTCCTCAAAATGTTGTATTGCCTTTTCAATATCATCTTCCAGCATGAGTCTATTATTAAGACCTGTCATAGGATCTTTTGAAGCTATCTCTTTGAGTGTATGATTTGCTTCTTGAAGTTTGAGTGTCCGAAGCTCTACCTCTTTTTCTAAACTGTTGAGCACAGTATCATTTTCATCCATAAGCGAAACAATTTTTTGCACTATAGGTTGAAAAATAAAAATAACTTCTAAAAGAAGTGTAAAGATTACAAGTATCCATGCAAGTATTCCTAAATTTTGAAGCTCTTGCAGTTTCTTAGAACCTTCTAATTCATACTGTCTTACTGCCTTATCTAAATCCATTAAAAGTTGCTCTGATTTTGTATCAATTTCATAAATCATGGAATCAACGTCTTCTAACTTCTCAAATCTAGCAAGCCTATTTGAGAGTTTCACATACTCATCAACTCGTTTTTTAAGATTTAGTTCATTAAAATAGATAGCATGCATTTTTGGTGAGAGAGTAATATTTTCGCCATTAGGTAGTTCTCCCGAAGATAAAATTCTGTTGGTTTTTTTCATCTCTCTAGTATGTGCTAATAAACTCTGTAGCACATTGTCAACTTTATWCAGTAACTCTTGGTGATTATCAAGAATATGATGTAGCCTATGAACATCAAGGGCAATATGCTGCCCTAACATCCTCTGTTTTCCTGATATRTTTACTATATATGCCGTGGAACTGGACTCTTGCAAGAATTTATAAAGTGTATAAAAAGAGCTTGTTGAGAGTATCGCAATAATGAAAAGTGCACTTGCATATTGTAAAGTGATTCTTTTTTCTAAATCTTTTTTTTTCATACTTCTCTTCTTWWACTGTAAGTCTATTAACAGCATTATATCAAATCAAGCTAATAAATAATGTATACAGTAGATGAAGAGATTAAGCAGCACAACAAATGGAAGTCCAGTTCTTTACTAAACTTCTACTAGTTTTATCTTATCTGCTAAAAGATAGCAGATAATTCCTTTCACATTTRCACCACTAATCTCTTTTATCGCTCTCACATAAGCACGAACTTGTTTCGTATGATGCTCACTATAGGCAAGAGAAGATTTATAATCTATAACAAGATAAGAACCATCATCCCTAAGTACTAAAAGGTCTATATAACGAAGTTTCTTTTTATASCGCAGYGCTTTTTCTTTATAAACCTTTCCTTTGAGCAGTTCTATTACTGCAATATTTCTCACAAAAAGTTCTACCCTGGTACAGATATCTTCTACCTCTGAGTTTTCTAAYCTCGARCCATACTTATTAAKCATCATATTTTTTGCATTATTTAAAGCATCTATTTCAAAGACGCTCATCATCTCTAACATATAGTGCAGAGCAATACCAAAGTTAATAGCMTTTAAGTCTCCATCAACTTCATTCTCTAAGGCTAATATATCACTCTGAGTACCGTAGTAGAGTTCTTTATAGTCTATCTTTTGAAGTCTCTCTAGCTTTACCTGCTCTTTTACACTTATATTCATCTCACCATAACTTGCTACTTCTAAATCTAAGAGCTCAAAACTAGACTTCTCAGACTTCTTGATGATTATAAGATTATCTCTCGCTCTTGTAAACGCAACATAAAGTGCATTTAACTTATCCTCTCTAACAAGTACTTTCTCTTTTTCCAAAGCTCTTTCATACTCAATATCTATCGCATCTCTATTTTTTGTTCTCAGATATACACTGGAGAGAGAAATTCCGTCATAGTTATAAATGATACTATCACTTGCAACATTTGGACGTTTAAGCGAGTCCATAACTATGACATTCTCGTACTCTAAACCCTTTGACTTATGAATAGTAAGAACTCGAACACCACTTATGTCAGATGAAGCTGCTGCAGTATCGAGTCTCTCATACTCAAAAAGTAGTGCTTCAACATCTGGGTATCTAGCCACTGAGTTTAAAAAACGCACTAAGTGGAAATCATCACTAAAGAGTTTGTACTTGTCTATCGCAGCTTTTACAATATCTAAGAGTTTTGTCTTGTTAAAATCCGCTCTATATATCTTTAGGGGAGTTTGTTTTATTAATGCAAAAAAGTTACTTCTGTATATCTCTTCATTGAAATAAAGGTATTTTAAATACTCTAAAATTGCTTTGACACTTTGCTGGTTAATGAGTTTTGTTGTTGTCTCTGTCACTACTTCTATATGCTCATCTAAAAGAGCATTTTTTATAGCCTCTCCATCTCCATTAGTCGCACAAAGAATAGCGATAGAATTACTGTCAGCTCCTAAAGAGAGAAGTTTTTTTACTTGAGTTGTAGCTTCTTCTAGTGGTTCATCACTTTGAATAACTGCGACATAACCTGCATCAGCACCTGTACGGACTAACTGATCTGAATAATTATGTATCTTTTGTTTAAATGTTCTATTTACAAACTCTATAACTTCTTTTTGCGATCTATAGTTTGTAAGTAGTTTTTGTACCTCTGTTGCATTTTGTTCAACAACCGCGCCAAAGAGAGCTGAGACCCCGCCACGGAACCTATAAATAGACTGCTTAACGTCACCAACAAAGAAAAAACTTCCATTTTCAAATATACCACTACCAGAAGTTATCTCCTCTATAAGCGGTTTTAAAATCTCATACTGGGTTATGCTTGTATCTTGAAACTCATCAAGTAACATATGCTCTATCTTTGCATCTAGTCTAAAGTATAAAAATTCACTATCGTCAAGTTTATGAAGAATCGAGTAAACTAAAGAAGTGACATCAGAGAAACTAAGCTCGCTATCTTCCATGTAGAGGCCTTTTTTCGCCCTTTGATAGATATCTACCAACTCACTTAAAGCATAAAAGAAGTTTTGCTCTTTCGCTTTATAGTAKCCTTTKATAGCCTCTTGAATTMTATGAAGATTTTGGTTCATCTCTAGGCTAAAACATTTTTTAAATACCCAGTACTCTAAAGACTCTTTGACAATCCAAGACTTTGTTAGTAACGCATCAAAACTCTCTGCCGTAACTGCTTTTATCAGTGAGGCRGATGCCCCCTTACAGTTAYTTACAATTCCCTGTAGATTTGAGAGTCCAAGCATAGCTTCTTTTTCAAACTCATCTGTACTTGTTTGRACAAATCTAATGTGTGAGAGTTCCTCTTTTTTAAGATAGAGCGCATCGAGTAGTGTAAATATATCTGTTACTCTTTTTTTTGACTCCAAAGAGAGRTTTATAAGCTGACTGCGTTTACCTGCAACACTCACCTCTTTTAAGAAGCGCTCTAAAAGTTTTTGCTCATGTTGCGAGGCAAACGTAGAAAAGTCTGGCATAAGTGAAACATATAAAGAAAATTTTCTCAGTATATGCGTAAAAAAACTATCTATAGTCATAATTTTTGTATGAGCATTTAAAAACTCATTTAAGATAGTATCTCTTTCTTGTAGCAGGTACGCAGGAGAGAGTTCTGTCACTTTTGCTATCTCTAAAAGCTCATCTCTAAACTCTAACTCTTCTAAGGTCTCAACCACTCTCTCTTGCATCTCATGTGCAGCTTTATTTGTAAAAGTAAGTGCTAAAATTTTTGTAGGATCTGAACCACGAAAGAGTAATGAGAGATAACGCACAACAAGCATAAAAGTTTTTCCGCTTCCTGCACTTGCTTCATAAGCCAAATTTTCTTTAAACGCCATTAGTCTCTCCCACACATTACAGCATATTCACAGTATCTACACTGCGACTCATCTTCGCAGAGGATAAAGTCTATATAGTCGACTTGCAGCAGGTCTTTTATATGAGACTGTAGTATCTCTATTTTTTCATTTAAAAAGGCTTCAGGTACTATCTCTACCTCTTTTAAGTCATAAAATGCACAGTTTGTCACATCTCCTAAACTCTGTGTTAAAAGATAGTAGAACTCTAACTGAAAGTCTGTGGCTTCTGTAAAATTATTTTTATTGTAGAGTTTGTATGCACCTGTTTTATAGTCGAGAACTTCTATCTCGTTGTCTCGTTTGTCAACTCTGTCAATCTGGCCAACAAGAGTCATTCCAGCATACTCTATACTAAAGCTCTCTTCACAAGAGTAAACCTCAAAACCATCTGTAAATCTTTGTATCTCAAGAGCATAAAATTTTTGCATTCGTTTTTTTTGTAAACTTACCAGATACTTATCAAGCTCACTTTTTCCACACTGTTTGTCTAACTCTTTTTCTAAGTCTTTTTGGAGTTCTCTGACATCTGTATAAGAACTCTTTTTGGAGTACAGCTCTTTAAGTGCTAAATGCACTACATTTCCTATCTCATACTCTTGTGGAACATCTTTCGGTATATCATGCCCATAGAGTTTTTGAATATATTTATAATAGTACTTGCGTTTACAGCTTAGATATGTTTTGAGTCTAGTTGCTGATAGTTTTACATCTTTAAAACTATAATCAAGTGCTATTGCTAAAGGTTCTAGGCTTATCTTTTTTTCTCTTTTAAAGAGAATGTTTGCATAATCTAACTCTTCATGTACATCTTCATCTTTAATACTTAGCTGTTTTAAAAAACGCGAAGCACTACTCTCACTAGAGTTCACAAAAGAGAGTGCTACCTCTTTACTTGAGTTAATCAGCATCTCATAATAGTGCTTTTGAAGATTTTCTCTATCGCTCATGGTTGGTAGGTTTGCATTTTCTCTTATAGCAGTGTTTAAAAACATATCTTTGTCACTGCGTTTAGGGACATTTTTATCATCAAAGTCCATAATCACAACTGCATCAAAATCAACACTTCTTGTCTCAAGCACACCCATCACAGTCACTTTTCCACCGCGAACGTCATCTAAAGTTCTGCCTGCTAGTCTTTGCATAAAAAGACTCAGCAGGGACTTTATATTCATATCTTTCATAAAAGATATTATTTTCTCAAAACTATACAACTCTTCATTATAAATTTTTAACTCTTTCTTATCACTAATAAATTCACCCAGCTCAGATAAAAAAGCTATAAAATCCACCTCTGATAAACTCTTATAGTAAATAGATGAAAGTTTTGTATAAAGCTCATTACCAACTCTATCAAGTCTAGCAGAATTTTCTTGGGAGTCTAGGTCTAGTCTTTTTATACTTGCATTGAGTCTAATATAAATACTACTAGAGATGAAAGCCTCACCCATAGCGAAGTTAAAGTTACACTTCTCATCGAATATTTTAAGCATAGGAGCTCTACTCTCATCGGGCAAGATTACTACTATATTCTCAGGTTTATAACCTTTTTGTACAAACTCGTATATCTTCTTTTTTACAAATGCTATCTGAAGTAGTGCTTCAGTAAAACTCTCACAAGATACATTTTCATTTTTTTTAACTTTTGTTTGTGAGAGAATTGTCTTTTCATTTAGGGATAAAAGGTATTCATATCCAGCTTCTAAGTCAAATCCTAATTCTAAAAACCTTGATTGCATTTTATGATTAAAAGCACTCGTTGTGAAGTCTATTTGAACATTAGCATAGTCTGTATATTTTTGTAATAACTCCAACTCAAAGTTTGTAAGGTGTCCAGCAAGTTTAAGAGTCACATCTTCGTTCTTTTTTGCATACTCCACATTAAATTCATATAGTTTTGGTAAGAAAATTCTATCTAAATATTTTCGCTCATTACAGAGTAATTCATAGCGTTTATAAAGTTCAATGAGTATAGTGATATGCTCTTCATACTCAGCATACAAATCAGCAGATGCAAGTTCATTTATATCATATAACTCAGCACTAATCTCTTCAAAAAATTTAAATATATATGAGCTGTTTTTAGTAAAAGTAAAGAAGTTTCTCTCAATCTGTAAAGATGAGAATTCAGAAAAGTCTGAAGCTTCTAAGAGAAGTAAAACACGGCTATCTTCATCTATAAACTGATACCCATTAACTATACATAACTTAGCGATAAAATCGCTCATAGTTATATAATTAGGTAAAAAAAGGGATTCTTCTGAGAGTTTTTGTTGTTGGTCCCGTATAGCACGAGCAGATGGCAGTACTAAAGTTCGCTCATCCACATTCTCACCTTAAAACTCATACGATCTTGGATTTCTAGTGTCTGTTTTTATATTTAAAAATCGCTCTTTATCATCTACACTTACTTTTGCAATAATATTCCAAACACCTTTTTTTGGAAACTCCTCTAAAGTAAAACTATATATACCATTGTCCACACTAGGGTTCTCTAATATTTTATCAAACTCATCAGTCTCGGGTCTACTAATAGCAATTTTAATTTTTGCATCATTAAGAGCTAAACCATCTTTAGTACTTACTTTATAAGAAATAACCGGTGACTCACCAGATATTTTTTTTGTTACATACTCAATAGTATAAAGTTTATCAAACGCCATTCTTTTTTTGATAAAATCATTAGCATTTAAATCAGCTTCTTGATACTTAATCATATAAGCATCACTCTCTTGAATAGCGGAACTCTCAGTAATAAAAATTGTGGCTATACAAAAACTAAAGACTAAAGTAATTGCTATCCCAATGGCATAAGGCCAAACTCTTCCATTACTCATCATCCGCTCCTTTTTTCTTGAACTTATTTCTTAAGTATAAAAAGAGTGCGTAAAGTAAAAATCCATAAAAAAGTGTCTTTATAATCGTTAAAGGATACTGTGAAGACTTGCTTACTCCATTCTCAAGAGTTATGTTATGTGAAGAGGCAACTTGCATAGCTATATCTAAATAACCATTGTACATAGCAGCTGAATACTTACCTGTCTGATTTCCTTTAACCTTATTTCCAAGTAGAGGTAGTATTGCTCCACCTGAGCTACTCATAAGCTCTTTTATATCATCCAAACTTCTTGCAAAAATTATAGAGATAAAAAAAGCTTGTACAGGTGAAGCCACAGGACTTAGTACTTGTTTTTTGTTAAAATATTTATATAAAGAGACATCATTCGTCCAGATATTTACATTTTTATCAAATTCTGAGAACATTAATACTATTGTTGGTTTTGAAAACTCTTTAAGTATAGCTTTTCGGTAGACTTCTATACTTTCATCTACGGGTATTTCTTTAAGCATTATTAGCTTTAAAGACACACCAGTTTTATCAAAAAGTTCCGAACCAAGTATTTCAATATTTTTTGTAAATTTTGGATTATGAATAATCTCATCTTTATATAAATACTCAGCAAATACTTCAACTTGAAAAAAAATAGCTATGATAAGGGCTAAAAGCCCTTTAGGAAAATTATTCAAATTAATGCCTAACCAACAAAAAGATGGTTAGGAGTTAGTACTGCGTAAAGAGTAAAGGCTGCCATAAGCACTAATCCAAGTGTAATTATTTTTTCCATTTTAAACTCCTTTTACATCTATAATATGTTTAGCATTATCTTTATCAAACATTTTAATAGATTTTTCATTTTTAATATCATAATAATTTGTAGCATTATTATTTTGTGAGCCTATGGCAAAGTACATAAGAAAAACAAGTGCTATTAAAAGTATAGATACTGCTATAGCAAACCCTAAAAGTCCATCAAATGAAAAAACATTTCTTGAATTCTCCATCTTACTCTCCTTTACTTAAACTAATTATATAAGCACTTACTGCTTCTTTTTGTTTAGTGTTTAATCTATCAAATGCTGGCATAGTACCAATTGATCCTTTTTTACCATGGTTTAATACATTAACAATAAGAGTCTGATCATATGTAGCTATGTTTGGTGCAACATACTCCATACCTTTTCCATCCTCACCATGACAAACAGCACATGCTCCAGCGAAAACATCTGCTCCTTCACCACTCATACCATTTGCCACATAAGCTGAAACAGTATCGATCTCTGCATCTGTAATAGGAGCATAATCTTTATTTGCATTCATTATTCCATCGCGATTGGGCATTGGGTTTTCACTGCCTAAAAGAGAGTTGTTTGAACCATTCATAATAACATCTTTTACAGTAGTAACTGCTAGTCTAACATTTAAGTCAGCCGCTTTACCATCAACACCATCAGCAGCAAGACCATGGCATACTTTACATTCAGTAAGAAATACTGACTCGCCCATCTCAACTAATCTATCACCTGTAATAGATGCATATTTTTTCTCAAATTTAGCATTATGAACAGCAACATCTTCATTATACTCACCAATTTGTGAATAGGAGTTTACTGGATAACCAACTACAAAGTACCACATACCCCATACCATAGTTACTAGGTACATAATTGCCCAACCTGTTGGAATTGGATTATAGTACTCGCCTATATCATCCCAACTCTCCTCAGCTAACTCTCCATCTGCACTATCAACTTGCATCTGACGAACATACTTAAGTACAACAAAAACTGTAATTATTACGAGTGCAACGGCACCAGCAACTGCTAGTGTATTAACAATATCTCCACTCAGCACTTCTGATAAGTCTTTCTTACCTCCTGCTGTTTCGATAAGTGTATAGCCGGTAGCTGCAAGCATAATTGCAGTAACAATAACACCCCAAAGATAAATCTTATTCATATATCTCTCCTATTTTTTTATGCCCTTACGGTACTTTTTATCCCTTGATGTAGCATTTACCGGAGCATCTGCTATATCATCCTTTAATGCCATATTACTGTACTTCTCATAATCAACACCATCGGCATCTTTTCTTTTGCTATATAAATGATATATATATGCATAAAGACCGATGGCCAGACCAGCAGTCATTATAAAATATCCATAAGCTTGTAACAGAGCAATATCCATTTCTTTACCTTTTATTTCAGACTATTCATATATGCAATAATTGCAACAATCTCTGGAATTTTTCCACTTGCTACTGCATCTTTAATATTTTGATCCTTCATATCGGCAACAATTATTCTGGCTTCTTCTAAAGCTAGAGCATTTGATTCTGCAATAGAGTCACCCATTTTAATAACTTTTGTCGTTCCATCTTTCATAGGAATCTCTTTGTTATAAGGAACCGAGAAAAACTGTGCTACTGTTAACTGTTCTGCATATGCAGTTTCTAAATCAACTTCATTATCATATAACCAAGGATACTTAGGCATGATAGACCCAGGTACAACTGCAGCAGGGTCTTTCATATGATTTTCATGCCAATCTGTAGTACGGTAGTTACCTACACGCATCAAGTCTGGACCAGTACGTTTTGAACCCCAAAGAAAAGGTCTATCATAAGCATACTCACCACTCATAGAGTAGTGACCATAACGGTCAGTTTCTGACTTAAATGGACGAACAAGTTGTGAATGACAAGCATTACAAGAATTTTTAATATAAACTTGACGACCTGCTAACTCTAAAGTTGAGTAAGGAGTTGTCCCGACTAATGGTCGTGATGCTTGAGCAAAGCTTGGAACGATTTCTATTAAACCAGCATAAGCAATCACAACAAATACACTCAATGCAAAAAAGAAGGGATGTTTTTCTAACCAATGAAACATAATATAATCCTTTTACTAAGCGCCCATAGGCGATGCATTTTGTAACTCGTGTTCTTCAACTTCGCGAGCAGATGTAGTTTTATATATGTTATAAACAAACATAAGAAAACCAATAAGGTACAGAGTACCACCAACAGCACGAATTGTATAATAAGGATGTAATACAGACACTGTATCGATAAATGAGTAAGCTAAGTTACCAAATTCATCGTGTGCTCTCCACATCATACCTTGTGTAATTCCTGCGATCCACATAGATGTAAAGTATAAAACAACACCTAATGTTTGAATCCAAAACTGCATATTCATTAAAGATTTAGAATAAATTTCACGTCTAAATATACGAGGAGCCATATGATAAATAGCTGCAATAACCATAAATCCAACCCAACCAAGAGCACCATCATGAACATGTCCGATAACCCAGTCAGTAAAGTGAGCAATTGCATTAACAGATTTTATAGCTTGAATAGGACCTTCTAATGTTGAAAACATATAAAAAGTAGAACCAAGAACCATAAACTTAATTAATGGAGATGAAGCAACTTGTTGCCACTCACCTTTCATTGTTAGAAGCATGTTAATTGCAGAACCCCATGAAGGTAGGATTAAAACAACTGAGAATACTGAACTCATAGTCTGCATCCAATCTGGAACTGTCGAGTAAAGCATGTGGTGTCCACCTGCCCAGATATAAAGAAACATTAATCCCCAAAAAGCAAGTAAAGATAATTTATATGAATAAATAGCTTGACCAGACTCTTTTGGCAAGAAGTAGTAAATCATCGCAATAATTGGAGTCGTTAATACAAACGCAACTGCATTGTGACCAAACCACCACTGCACGAGTGCATCGTTGGTACCTGCATACATAGAAACAGAATGCCACCATGCACCTATCATAGTTTCTCCAGCTGGTGAAGTAGCTAGCATTGTTGGGATTTCCATATTGTTAAATAGGTGAAGCATAGCAACGGCTAAAAATGTTGCTATATAGTACCAGATGGAAATATAGAGTGATTTTTCACGTCTAAAACCAATTAAACCTGCAATACTTGCACCCCATAGTAACCATATAACTGTAATAGCTAAATCAATAGGCCACTCAAACTCTGCATACTCTTTTGATGTAGTCGCACCCATTAATAATGATACAACAATCAATGCAGAAGAAAAAAAGTATAACCAAAAGTGTAATTTACCTATAAACATCAATGTTTTAGACTCAGCCATTGATACTTTTAGTACACGTTGACCAACATAATACCAAGTTGCCCAAACAGCACTCAGTACAAAACCATAAATCACACTATCTGTATGTAGAGGTCTCAAACGACTGAAATTAGTATATTCAGCTAAACCCTCTCCCAAAAAAGTATTAAACGCTGGATACGCCATTTGCCATGCTAATATAACCCCTACAAGCATACCAATTGTTCCTACAAATAGTGTATTCATCAAAAACAACTTTGAAACACTATAGTCGTATTCTAATGGACCATTCTTATTCATATAATCTCCTAATATATTAAATAAAGACTAAACTTAATAAAAGCTTATATAATATCTTTATATTAGCAGTATTATAATTTATTCTACCTTAAAAGTAAGAATTATAATAACTATATGTTTTAATTATCTTTATTCATTGCAATTAGTAAGTCAGCATTTTTTTCTTGCATTTGAACAAATAAGTCTTGTAGTTTTTTATGTAATGCTTCATCACTTAAATCTTGTGCAGCTATCTTAGTATAATGTTTAAAGAAATCACTATAAGGTGTAATTCCCACTGCGAGAACCATTGTAAGATCTACATCACTAAAATAAGTATCCCAAGATGGCATTATTTTTTTGATAACACTTTTTCTCGTCATATAGATAATAAAAAATATTATCATCATCATCATAGACATAAAAACTATAAACATAACTATCTGGGTAACTAATCCAACTTTCTTGTATACGAAATCATTAAAAATTGCGAAGTACTCTAAAAAAGGCATAGCAAGGATAATAGCCTTAATCACTAAACTACTAAAACCACCAACAGGTGCAGCATTAAAAAGAGTTAATTTCTTTCCATTTTTATTTGTAAATGTTGCTAATATTGATTTTAGGGGGTAAGTTGACATAAGTTTTCCTAGAATTATCTAAATAAATTTAGAAAATAGAGAAGACTCTATTTTCTAAGAAAGTGCATTAAATTTTAACATCTCGTCAATACTAATTAAAATAACAGCACCTAAGAATGCTAAATTTATCTGAACAAAAACTTTTCGTGCATGTTTGAGTTCAAAGTTAGAATATAACAGTTGTAAACTACTTGCAAATGCAAGTAAAGCCGTTATAATCAATAATATGTTTATTGTAAAACTAGCTGGTTCAAAAACACTAACCATAAAGTAACCTGTTTGTATAGTCATTATAAGCCATACAAAAGTTAACTTTTGAAGTGTATTTTTACCAAACAGTTTCATAGCAGTTGGATAACCACCGTTATCATAATCACCATAGTGAAGCATAACAAGTAACCAAAAATGTGGCACCTGCCATACAAAATAAAAAAGACCTAAAGCAAAAAACTGTGGTTCCATAAGACTAGACCCAGCTGTAATCCAACCAATAGCTGGTGGTATAACACCAAGTACAGCACCAGGGACAACAGCTAAAGCACTTTTCTTTTTTAATGGAGTATAAATAATATTATACCAAATAAACGAGAATAAAAATAAATTTACACCGATCATTCCAATAATAGAATAGATTAATGCAAGCGAAGAAAGAATTAAAATAACAGCAATAATTACTCCAGAACGTGGTGCCCACTTTCCAGATGCAATTGGTCTGTTCTTTGTACGTTCCATTAAAGCATCTTCTTTATACTCTTGAACTTGATTAAGAGTTGAAACTCCCATAGCAACAAGGAGTACAGCAAAAGTTGCAAGGAACATATCTCCACCTATCTCTCCCTTTGCCATTATATAAGCAAAAAGGGCAGATAAACTAATTGCAAAAGAGAGAACAAACTTTGTTAGAACTATAAAATCTTTAAGCATTACTTAGCTTTTAAGTACTTAACTAGTTCTTTCATCTCTACTTCTTCAAGTACAAATACAGGCATAATACCAGCTGTAAAACCAGCAGGAATATCTTTATTAGGGTTAGCTATAGCATCAACTAAATACTCAGTACTACGAGTAGCACTAATACCTTTTAGAGATGGACCAACTAAGATAGAATCATCAGTGATTGAGTGACAACCATTACAACCATTCGCTTCATAAATCTCTTCACCTTTATCAGTGTTATTAAAGAACTTTAATAACTTTGACATATCTTCATCTGATAAATCAAATGTTGGCATAATGCCAGGATAGAAACCAGCAGGAACATCTTTATCAGGTGTAACGATTGCATCTTTAATATAAGTTGCATCGTACTTATCTGAAATACCCATAAGTGATGGACCAACTAAGATAGAATCATCAGTAATTGAGTGACAACCATTACAACCATTTTGCTCGTAAACTTCTTGACCTTTAGATATTTTTTTATCTTCAGCCCCAGGAGTACGCTTAGATGAGTTATACCAAGCTTCATACTCTCCAACTGGCATAACATGAATTTTAGAAAACATATATGAGTGGCGTGTACCACAATACTCAGCACACTCAACATCGTAAGTACCTACAGAAGAAGAGTTAAACCACTGTTTCGTGATACGACCTGGAACAACATCCTCTTTCATACGAAATGCTGGAACAAAATAAGCATGAATAACATCATTAATAGGTGCAGTCATATTTAAAATCACATTTCCATTTACTGGAACATAAAGCTCTGCAGTTTTATGAATATAACCATCAGTATTAGTTGGGTATGTATAGCTCCAAGACCATTTTTTACCTTCAAGTTCTATAGACAGACTCTCATCAATTGCTGGCATAGTTCTAGCTGTTACCATAGAAGTGTAACCGTACCAAAAACAAACAAATAATGTAATAGTAGGAACAACTGTCCAAACAATCTCTAATAATGTATTGTGAGTAACATTTTTAATGTCCTCATTTTTCACATTACTTTCGCGATACTTCCAAGCTAAATAAACCATTGGAAGAACCACAGAAGCAAAAAGAACTAAAGAAATCCATAAATTGATTTCAAGAGCTTGTTGAATGTGTTCTGCGATTACTGTACCGCTTGTATTAAATCCTTGTAACATATGGCCTCCTTAGTGCTCTGAGTGTGTAGCTTCATGACTAGCACCACTCGTATGTTCTGATGTATTACTAGCATCAGAGTGATTTGAGTGGTGACCAGCTGTAGGGCTACCAGCACTCGTTTCTGCTGATGAGATATGACTCTCATCCACAAATTGAAAATTATTTACATCGTAAATTACAATTGAAAAGAAAAATAAAACGATAAAAACAGCAAAAGACACTGTCCAACCAATTAAAGTTTCACCTTTGAGGTGCATATAATAAAATAAAATTATAATTGCTTTAATAAGACCAATTAGTAACTGAACTACAAAAGTAGCATCCGTTAAAAACATACTTGGCTGAATAAAAGTAATCGCAGTTAAAATTAAAAGTCCTATTAGAACCTTATAATAACCACCTTTTTCTGCTTGATAATCTACTTTTACATTAGTGCTCATTACTATGTCCTCCAAAAAGTGATCCTATGTCAGGCATGTGGTATCCACCAGCATCAGCGCCAATCATATAGAAGTAAGGAAAAACGAATACCCAGATTAAGTGAACTAAATCCCAGTAAAGTGCGATATTCCAGTAAAGTATGTGGTGATCAGTAGTTACTTTATTTGCATTAATACGCTTAAGTAACCATAACATAAGACCAATACCTATGATAATGTGAAAACCATGCAAACCAGTCATTGTGAAGTACATACCAAAGAATAGTATCTGACCAAATGGCTTAGAATGTGCATTTCCAGACTGAAGTGCATCAAGACCTAAGAAAACACCATGATGGTACTCTAAAGACCACTCAACTGCTTTTACTCCTAAGAATAAAAAAGCAAAAAAGATTGTAGCCCAAATCATAAGYTTRGCACCCTTAACATCACCACTACGMATCTTAAGTAAACCAAGACCCATWGTWARTGCAGATAYWARAAGTACAACTGTATTAAAACCACCAAGAACTCTATTTAAAGATGCWGATGCATCAATRTAATCAGCATGGTGYAGTGTAAAGTARTATGTAAGAACCATAAACATAGCYCCAAACATAAGAACTTCAGTTAACATAAATAACCAAAATCCTAATTTACCACCGTAAAARTCACCTTGCCAKCCTTGAACTTCATGTTCAACACCATCGCGASTAGTCGCGATTTCTGGTACRTATWCGTGAKMAGACATTAATCAATCCTTTTCATAGTTTCATAATCAAATTTAACCACTGGCTCACCATGGTGATACTCATAKGGATTAAAATCTACATAAGGAACTTTAGTATGGTTCTCTAATGGTGGTGGTGAACTTGGTAAGTGCCACTCTAACGTAGTACCTTCCCATGGGTTAGTGCCTGATGCTTCACCATTGTTCCAGCTGTAAAGGAAGTTCCAAAACATAAGAAGTAAACCAGATAAAATAACAATTGCGCCAATACCAGAAATTTGATGATAAATCTCAAATTCAGGAAGGTAATCAAAATAACGTCTTGGCATACCGTAGTAACCAGCGATAAACATTGGAAACCAAAGTAAGTTAATACCGATAAAGTTTAACCAGAATGCAACCTTAGCRACACCCTCTTTATACATTTTACCTGTAACTACTGGGAACCAATAGTGCAGACCAGCAAAGAATAAGAAAACAACTCCACCAAGAATAGCATAGTGAAAGTGTGCAACTGAATAGTAAGTATCTTGAAGATGAATATCAGCACCAACCATAGCGATAGTAACACCTGTAAGACCACCAATAGCGAAAGTAACAATAGTACCTAAAGCCCATAACATTGGTGTTTTAAGGATAACCTTACCCTTGTACATTGTAGCAATCCAGTCATAGAACTTAATACCTGTTGGAATAGCAACAAAGAATGTAAGGAATGAGAAAATTGTTTTAGCAATGTCTGACATACCAGAAGTAAACAGGTGGTGACCCCATACTAAATACCCGATACCTGCGATTGAAGCAGATGAAAGTGCAATTGTACGGTAACCAAAAATTTCTCTTCTTGAAAATACAGGAATAATTTCTGACATGATACCAAATGCTGGTAAAATCATTAAATAAACTGCTGGGTGAGAGTAAATCCAAAAAAGATGCTCAAAAAGTACTGGATCTCCACCTTTTGCTGGATCAAAAATACCAATACCGAAGTACTTCTCTAAGATAGCAAGAATAAGTGTAATACCTACAACTGGAGTTGCAAGAAGTTGAATCCATGCAGTTGCATATATTCCCCATACAAATAAAGGCATTTTAAAGAAGTCCATACCTGGAGCGCGAAGACGGTGAATAGTTACAAGGAAGTTAAGACCTGTAAGAATTGAAGCCATTCCTAGAACAAATGCAGCAACAAGCGTAGTAATTACGTTTGTGTTTGTATTTAAACTATATGGTGCATAAAATGTCCAACCTGTATCTGCAAAACCGTTACCAGTCCATAAAGATGAAAGTGCGATTAAACAACCTAAAATATATAACCAAAATGTAAACCAATTCAAACGTGGAAAAGATACATCTTTTGCTCCAATCATTAATGGCATTACAATATTACCAAATACTGCCGGAATACCTGGAATGATAAATAAGAAAATCATAATTACACCGTGAAGCGTAAAGGCTTGATTAAATGTATCCCCATCCATAATCTGTGCACCTGGTGCAAATAACTCTATTCTCATTGCCATTGCCGTAGCGATTGCAACAAAAAAGAATGTGAACATTACTGCTGCATACATAATACCAATACGTTTATGGTCTACTGTAAGTAGCCACTGCATAACTTTGGTTTTTGGGTGACCAATCGCGCAGTGCGTTTCGTCGAAATAACTTTTACTCATTGTCTTCTCCTTTTTTTTGGTGGTCTTCTTCTTTTCTACCTGATTTAACAAGCCAAATGAAAAATACCAATACTATCGTTATCATTACYGTTGCTGCAATTTTCTCCCAAACAAAAACATAAGTTTTTCCTTTWGGRTCATATGCAAAACAAAAWAGTAATGTTTTTGCWATTGTTGGTCCTACTTTTCCGTCTGCAGCTTCTATYACRGACATTTTMACATCAAAWGGAAGTTGGTCAATACCRTTAAGGTATCTCGTAATCTTTCCTTCTGGGGATAATACTATAAGTGCTGCACCGTGTATGTACTCTACATTTCCATTAGACAATACGTCTTTTTSGAAATAAAAYCCAACTTCATCWGCAAGAACCTTAGAACTRCCATCTTTTCCGATAACAAARYTCCAAGCATCCTCATCAAATGCTCTCGTCATAGATGCTARAAGATTTCTCTTCTTAGCTGCTGCTAAAGGACCTGTTTCAGTCTCTGCGAAACTTACTGTAAGAACTTTATAATCAACATTTTCTTTGAGATCTAATCTGCCCAACATATCAGCCATATCATTTAGCTGTGGTGTACAAATACCAGAACATCTAAAGTAATTTAACGTTAATAATGTCGGCTTGCCGTCCATTAACTCTCGTAAAGTAACTTCCTCTGATTTTTCATTAATAAATTTCAAATCAAGTGAAACACTATCCCCTAATTTTTCTGATATGCCTAATTCACTTGCATATAAAAAATTCATGAATAAAGATATGACTAATATGTATCTAAGCATATACTCTCCCTAGCATCCTGATTTTCCCCAGTAAAATACTGAAAAATACGGGCAAGTATACTTCACCTTACTTTAAATAGACTTTAATTAGTTATTGGTTTTTTTTATACTTTATATAAAAAAATTTAATAACTGGTATAAAAAAAAATTATACTAGTAAATGAACATTCAGTTCTTTTTTACCTTTATAAGATATACAAATAATAGAATAATTATACTCAACATAAATATCGCCCATATTTTACTTCCAGTTTCCACTATAGTATCCCCTAGAGGTTTTTCTGAAAAACAGTATGGAGAATTTTTAGAAATAGTCGGTGTAACTTTTTCATCTTTTGCTTCAATTAATGCCAACTTCACATCCGTTGACAACTGTTCAATTCCGCGCATATAACGTGTTATTTTTCCAGTTGGGGAGAGAACAATTAAAGTTGCACCATGAATATAATCTACTTGTCCATCTTCTGCAATAGTTTTTTTAAACTTAAAACCTACACTTTGTGCTAAAACACCTGAACTATTGTTCTCGCCAATAACAAAATGCCATGCATCTTCAACAAAAGCTCTATTCATAGAGTGAATAAGATTCTTTTTTTTATCTCTAGCCAATTCTGGTGTTTCATCTTCAGCAAAATCAACAGTCAATACCTTAAAATCAGTGTTTTCAGCTAAGTGTAATCTACTTAACATAATGGCCATATCATTGAGCTGTGGGGAACAGATACCTGCACATTTAAAATAGTTTAATGTAAGTAGTGTTGGTTTACCATCCATCAGTTCTCCGAGTGTAACACGCTTAGCTTGCTCGTTAATAAAAACTAAATCAAGAGGAACATATTCTCCAAGTTTTTCGTTTATACCAAGCCCTTCAGCTTGTAGCAATTGTATACATAATAGTAGCATTGTTAGATATTTAGTCATTTGAAACCTTTTACTTGAGTAGTTTTGAGAATTATACTTAAGTTATAGTTGGTTTAATGTTAAGTAAAAATTGCTTATAGAAGTTTTTTAGGTTGAAAGAATAGCAGTGAAGCAAGAGCTATACAAGAAAAAAGTAGGAAAAAGAGTACATTTACAGAGAGTTTAAATGCGATAATACCAAAAACTGTATTACCTTGAATAATCAAAAAAAGCAGTAGTTTTGCATGTTTAGTTAGTTTTTCTTTAAATTTATCATTAACAGAATTCTTTTTTAAAAAAAGTATATGTCTATGCATAAGTATATAATAGATGATAAAGAGTTCAATTATTTTATACACTATTAAAGCATATACAAAATAGATATTGTATTTTCCATTAAAATATTCTGGAGGTGAGAGAGTAAAAAACAAGTTAAAAACAAGTGCTAGACTTGCAAAAAGTGCAAGTAGTTTTACTATAAATGACTTGCGTTTTTCGAGAGTATTAACTAGCTCTTGCATTAAGCATTAAAGTGAGGAATTCACTAAAGATATAAGCACTTTCTTTTGGTCCTGGACTAGCTTCTGGGTGATGCTGTACTGAAAATATTGGCTCATCTTTATATTTCAAACCTTCGATAGTATTATCAAAAAGGTTAGTATGTGTTACTTCAGCAATCTCTACAATATTATCAGGAACATTATAGTTATGATTTTGTGCTGTTATCTCTACAAGTCCTGTTTTCTCATTTTTAACAGGATGATTTCCACCATGATGACCAAATTTTAGTTTAAATGTATCATAACCATGAGATATAGAAAGGAGTTGATGTCCTAAACAGATAGCAAAAATTGGAATCTTTGCTTCTATTAATATTTTTATCTGTTCTTGCTCTTTTTTCAGCACAAGTGGATCACCCGGACCATTTGAGAGAAAAACACCATCAATAGTTTTACTTTTGTACTGAGAAATTAAATCCTCTGCTTTAAAGTCATTAGGAATAACATTAACACCTATACCAGCTGAAACTATTTCATTTAAGATATTACGTTTAACTCCAAAATCTATAACAGCAACATTTGCTTTAACTTTGGGAGCTTCTTCATACTCAAATCCACTCATTTTATTATAAGTACTCTGAGTATGTTTATAAGCTTTTTTTGTACTTACCTGCTCTATGTAGTTTACATTTTCTATGCGAGGTGCATCTGCTAAAAGTTGTTTGAGTTCTTCTTTATCGCTTATTTTTGTAGAGGCTATCATCATCATAGCACCCTCATCTCTAATCATTTTAGTTAAGTATCTTGTATCTATTTCACAGATTCCCATAACATTATGTTTCCTCAAAAATTCGGATAGTGATTCTTGTGCTCTAAAATTTGAGTAACGTTCTTGATACTTACGTACTATCATACCTTTAGCATGAGCAGCTGTACTTTCCATATCTTGCTCATTTACACCAACATTACCGATTTCAGGCATTGTAAATGTAACAAACTGTCCAGCATATGAAGGATCACTCATAATCTCTTGATAACCAGTAAGAGAAGTATTAAAAACTATCTCACCGACAACTGTAGTGTCAGCACCAAAACTTTTTGCTTCTAAATATATTCCATTTTCAAGGTAAATATATACTTTTTTTAAGGGGCTATTCATCTCTATTACTCCATACCTCGTTTCATCATCTCTTCGTGATAAAGTTTTTCATGTAATATGTCAAACTCATCAGTTCCAGGAATATATCTCTTTTTATAAGAACGAATCTTATCCATTACCGCATCTTCAATCTCAGATGAATCAGCTATAAAACCTGTGATTGCATTATAAATAATATTTTTAATACGGTTTTCTGTTACATCAAAATGAATAAGGTCTTCTTCATATAATTCATCAAGAATCTTATGACTGATATCTGAAAAACGCTCTTCATAATTTAATATAACACCAAACTCAGGTGCCAATTTTTTCTTAATCATAAAGAAAAGTTGACGCTCATCTACGAGTTGAAACTCTATCTCTTCTTCATTCTCTTCACAAATAAGATCTACTTTATCTTCTAAAGCCATCTCTTGTTTTACATTTTCTTCAAGTACTTTTACAGCTTCACTTGCAACAGGTTCTAAACCCTTAGTCATTGTTACAACACCACTTTTATTTAAATCAATTGCAATTTTGCTAGATATATGAGGAATAGTTTTTAGTGACAATTTCATGAGCGAGTACCCTACTTATTTATTAAATTTAAACATTTTACTATAAGTAAAGTAAAAATCTTATTAGAGCAATATTATTTACTTAAAAGTTGTGTTAATTCTGAGGCTTTTTTAGCATCCATCTTTGTTAAAATTTTTCCTACAACCTTTGGTTTGAGTGATTGTAAAATCATCATTGCATCTTTTGCATCCATATCTGAAAGAATCGCTGAAGCTGCTGCTGGTTTCATTTTTGAAAATGTTTGAGCAATTTTACTCATTTTTGTACTTTTAAGTTCTTTGAGTGCTACTTCATTTTTCTGCATCATCTTTTGTATGTTTTTCTCTTTTTGTGCTATATCTGCAAGTTTAGTATCAATTTCTTCTTCTTGTATGGAGAGTTTTTCTTCCTTTTGTTTCAAAAGTTCTTCTGTTGCTACTTTGAGTGCACTAAGTGCTTGTTTTTGCTCATCAATTCGTTCTAACTCAACAAGTAATTCATTTTTTCTCTCTTTAAAAATTTCTGTACATTCAAAAAGTCTATCACTTGTTTGAAGTGAAAAAAGTGATGAAGTAAATAGAGCAATAAGTAGTAATAGTTTCAAGAAAATTCCTCTGTAGTGTTGTTTTTTTTATAAGTCATAAGTGCTATTTCATCTAACTCTTTTGCCTCTTCACGTTTTTGTTTTTGAAGAATGATTTTTATCTCTTCAAGTTCAAGATAGTTAAATTTTTCATATTCTACCATATCTACTTTTAGTTGGGCTTGAGCATTTTTTATCTCAGTTCTTGCAAACTCTGTCCACTCTTGGTTATGCTGAATTATTGCTCTTTGTGAATCAAGAAGTGTTCGTGCAGATAAAAAATCGGAAATTTGTCCAGAAGTAGGAGAAGAAATATTTTTAAGTTCATTAAATGAGAGTTCTAATGCGATAAGAGCACTATTAAGATTAGCATTAGCACTCTGAAGTACCCGTTCACTCTTTTGCATAATGTTTTTCTTAACACTTACAAGTGAGGTATATCGAGTCTTCATGCTTTATAGGCCTTTATTTGATAAATTAAAAAGTAGCTAAATCTATAGCTTTTGTTAAGTTGACTTTTCCATAGCCATAATACAAATTATGACCATTTATGTATTCAACATCACCTATTTTATCACTACTATTTCTTATAATATTTTCTACATCAACTCTTGTCAAATTAGTATCTATCTCTAAAAGTATCGCAACTATCGCACTTACTATCGGTGCAGAGGCAGATGTTCCATTAAATGTATTCGTATCAGTTGGTAATATATAATTTAGCTCATTATACCCAATTCCTAAACTCCCCATTACATCTAATGTAGCAACCCCTAAATTATCATTACCACCAGGAGCCATTACATCTAACTCTACTCCATAATTACTATAATAAGCACGAGCATTATACTTATTAGTTGACCCTACTGCGATTACTTCTGGTATAGCTGACTCGTCACCCTCAATATTTCTTTGATTATTTCCAACTGCCCAAACAAATATTACTCCCTTACCATTTCTACCATTATTCGCCATCTCTTGTATTTTATATTTTACACTATCTGAAACATTATATGTTCCCCAACTATTACTTATAATATCAGGATTATAACTCTCTGCTTTACTCAACAATTCTATTGTCTCACTATCACTCATATTTTGCTTGTGTTTTAAAAATATAATATTACTGTTGCATGCCAAACCTCTTAAACCAAGGTCATTATCTCTTGCAGCTATAATTCCTGTTACTGCTGTACCATGATAATCATACACTGTATTTTGTTCAACATTACTACTACCAGTTGATAAATCCCAAGTATCACTTATAGCACCTATTAAGTCTTCATGAGTAACATCAAGCCCATCATCAATAACAACTATTGTTATCCCAGCACCTGTATATTGCTCAATATTTTCCTTATGGTGTATATGAGCATTTTCATCAATATCATTGTCTACATAAAAATTATTATTCCAATACATGCTCCATTGCACTGAAATAAGTTTTTCAGTCAGATTAGTAGTCGTAGATTTTTTTCCAGAAGAGCCACTTCCACAAGCTGTGAAAAGTATTATTAACAAGATATAAACTATTTTCATCTTAAATAATTTCTTTTGGTAACATCCTCATGCACATACTTAATATCTTTAAGCTGACCTAGTTGCTTAATAATACTCTGTAAATTATCTGTGTTTTCAACTTTATATAAATATACATTTTTTGTTAATTTTTTAATTTGTGTAAGATTATATATTTTTTCATACTGGGTAAATTTTTCATATGAATTAAATGTTATTATTAATTTATCATTATAAACAATTTCTTGTGCTGATAAAACACTAACTAGTAGTAAAAAAAATCTCATTTGTTAACTATATTATGGCTGATTGTAACCAAAGAAGCATAGTTATTTATATAAAGATCCGTTATTGTCACATACTGCTTGGACATAAACCTTTTACTCGCTTTTATCATTTGATGCACTGAAATAGCATTAAAACTTTTATATATAAATTCTGAACAATACATTTTATCATTTGTTTTTATGTCAAAATCCATATCAAACTTTATATTTTTCTTTAACATCATTTTCATGTACTCAAGTACTTTTTGTGAATTAATGATATCAAATTTATAGACTGCCCAAATTTTTACATCTTTTAAATAACTTGATAAACTTTCTTTGACCACGCCATCATATCCTTTAGGTAAACTTTCTTGAGAATGTATGACAAATACTTTGTCATTTTCAATTATAATTATTCCGGCATGAGAATATCTTTTTTCTGCATTACTAAAGTTAGCAGCGACTATAGAGTCCATCCCATAGCCTCTACGAAGTATAATGTTACCACTATGTAAAATACTAATCTCAGGATACTTAGAAGTTATCACTTTTGAATAAGTATTAGTATAATTTTTTTTAACTTCCACTAACGACTGATTGTAATAAGTACTAGATATAGCGACTATTAGTACAACTATAATCAAATACTTTTTTTTTATAATCAAAACTTTACTCTAAGACCAAAAGAAAAATAAGAACCTTCCATATTTAATTGTGTAGTCGTTGTTTTATTGTTTTGTATGCTTTCATCATCATAGACTGCGTTTAACATATACTCATAGGAAAATATATAATCAATTTTACTTGTCACTATAATGGCTTTTACACCAAGTGAATATGAAGTTTTATCTTCAATTTTCACAACATTGTCAAGATATTTTATCCCTATATTTGTCAGATAGTTATAACGAATTAAAGGTCCGAATTTAATGTTTTCATAGCTATATAAAACAGGGAGTTCTAAAGAATATATATTTGTTAAGTAACTAGTTGTCACACCTATAGATGGTTCTACTCCAAAACTATCATACATATCCATGCTTACACCTGCTCTGAGCCCTAGATTAAATTCAATTTCTTCAAAACCGTTACTGTAACCATTGCCTACATTATCTTCCAGAGTATAACTATAGGAAATAAAATTTAATGAATGTCCAAGTGTCAAGTCTATAAATATTTCATTTGCAAAACTTGAAGAGACTAACAGTCCCACCAATACTATCTTTCTTATAATTATTTTTATTATCAAAATTTAAACCTTATACCTAAAGACAAGTAACTTCCACCTAAATTAACCTGAGTGTCTGTGTAACCTGTTGAAGTTTTTTTATATTCATCATATGCAGCATCTAATAAATATTCATAAGCAAATATTACATTAATATTTCTAGTTTCTATAATTGTTTTTAGACCTAAAGAATAAGACTGTTTATCATCAAGAGTAGCTGTATAATCAGCATTTCGAACATTTATTCCCGATAGATAATTATACTTTATAAACACTCCAGACTTAATAGTTTTGTATTTATACAGAAGTGGTACTTCAAGTGAATATATCTGAGCAACACTCGCTATTGGATCAAAGCCATCAATTATGCTAAATCCTAATGCGGGTTCAGTTACGATAGTATCCGTTAAATTAATAGAATATCCAACACTTACACCAATTTGGTATATAGAACTACTTCCCTCAATGCCAGCACCAGACATTTGATCCATTGTCACACTTTCTACCTCCACCTGACCTAAACACTTTGCCATTGATAAATCCATAAACAAATCACTTGCAAATACATTTATCATAGGTAAAAGTAAAATACTGTATTTCATCACCTTTAGAAATCTACATCTATTATATTTTCTTTTGAAATATTTACACCTTTGTCCCAGTTATTATATTCAAATTTTTTATACGAATTTCCGTTTATGGTTGCATAGTGCATTGTAGCAATCATAGTATAGTTTTCACTTAAATTTAATGTTATGCTACTAACATTATCTAAAGTGATTGTTTTTTTAACCATGTTTGTAACTCGAGGGTATTTAATATCATTGTTTAGAAAAAAAATCACATATTGGTTAATTTTCAAATTCTTTACTAACATTTTTTGTCCATTTTTAAATACTGTGGTCTTAGCCAGACCATTTATCCAAGAATAACTGTTGATAAATTTTTTGAATCTTACATGTGTAAATGTTTCAATATAGATATCATCCCCAACCCCATTTACTTTTTTTGTTATTTGTACTTTACCAAACTTATCGCTATTATCTTCTTTTCCAAAGCTCCCACCGCCGGATGTGCTCCCACCGCCGGATGTGCTTCCACCGCCGCCACCGCCACCGCCAGCAAAAACCGTTGATACACATAATACTGCAATAAATAATACTTTAAACATAATTAATCCTTTTCTTTTACTGTAATTTTAATGCAATGTTATTTGAATAATCATTGCCATTTATTGCGAAGTTTCCTTCACCGCTTAGTATAAGACTACCTTCGTATACATCTATACTGTATATGTCTGCATCAACGGAAAAGTTTTCTACCTTTATAGTTATTCCATTCTTATCTACTATATAAAATGATCTTGAACTACTACTATCAGGCATCAAAAAATCTCCTGCAAATATAACAGTATCACCGGAAATCTTAGTATCAAAAATCAAGCCTTGCATAGTCTCGATTTTAAACTCTTCGTTTAATTCGCCATCCAAACTAAATGCAACTAAATTAGTATATTTGTAATCATTTTGTGAAAATGTAAAATTTCCTCCAATATAGACTAAACTATTATCAACTTCTACTACAAATGCTTCATTTTTTATTTTGCTAAATTTACTTGTCAACTCTTCATCGATAGATCCGTTTGTATTGAGAACAACTATAGAAGAAGTCATACTGATAACATCTTCTTTTGTTGTATTTTCATCAGTTTCACCTGCTTCTTTAACAAATGTACCTGCTAAAATGTATTTATTGGCATCAAGTTTAGCTACATCGTTTATTTTTACAAATAAATACTCATTAAAGGGGATAAAGTCTTTATCTAAAACACCATTTTTTGAGATTTTTGCTATGCTATGTGCGATATTATCATCATACCCACCAAATGAACCGGCAACTAACAAATTATTTTCATCTATCTCTATAATTTTAAAAACTGCTCCATTTATAGAGTTGTTGAAGTCCTCATTAACTAATCCATTACTATTGAGTTTCACCAGATTATTTCTAGGTGTTCCATTAACATTGTTAAAACTTCCCCCAATGAAAACACCACTACTTGAGTTTACAATACTAAATATTTTAACTTTTGTTTCATTCTCATCATTACTTCTGTTAGTAGAATTCTGATCACTTTCTTGAAGAAATATTGGAAGTTGAAAATTACTTTTATTATCTCTATTGTTTGAAGTATAAGATATAGACAAGCCATTTTCTCCACCAAAAAGAATAGTACCATCGTCTAAAACACTTGATGTGTAAACATTTGAACTTTTGGATAATTGTGACGCCTCACTTATTGAAACTACTTGTGTAGATGTCCTTTGGTTGTCATCGTTTTGACATCCACTCACTAACAAGACTAAAAGACAAGAAAATAATATTTTCAAACTAACCCCTTTTTTTAAGGATTATGATATAGTATAATTTGTTATTTGTTATTTGTTATTTGTTACAATATGTAACATATTTTAATAGTAATGCAGTTTGTAAAGTTGAAAATTCTATAGTCTCTTCACTTGTTTTATATAAAATGTTAATAGCTCACTGAAAGTAAGATATATTAATCGAGTCTTCAAAACTTTACTCTAAGTCCAAAAGAAAAATAAGAACCTTGCATATCCAAGTCTGTAGTAGTTGTTACATTATTATTTTTACTAACATCATGATATATCGCATCTAACATATACTCATAAGAAAATATATAATCAATTTTAGTTGTTACTATTATGGCTTTTAGGCCAAGTGAATATGAAGTTTTATTTTCAATTTTCACAACACTCTCAAGATGTTTTATCCCTATATTTGTTAGATAGTTATAACGAACTAATGGTCCAAATTTAACATTTTCATATTTATATAAAACTGGCAGTTCAATAGAATATATATTTGTTAAGAAACTAGTTGTCACACCTATCGATGGCTCTGACTATCATATATATCAATGCTTGTACCTGCTCTAAGTCCTAGATTAAATTCAACTTCTTCATAACCGTTACTGTAACCATTACCTGCATTGTCTTCCAAAGTATAACTATACGAAATAAAATTTAATGAATGTCCAAGTGTTAAGTCTACAAATATTTCATTTGCAAAACTAGAAGAAATTAATAAACTCACTAGCACTATCTTTTTAATTATTTGTATCAAAATTTAAACCTTATTCCAGCACTTATATGCCCACCATTTAAGTTTAGCTCACTGTTTATTATGATTATATTATTTACTGAATTAGTTTCAACAAAACTTTCTTTATATTTTGCATTGAAAATATACTCATATTTTAAAAATAAATCTATTATCTCTCCACCACCGAAGATAATTTTTGCACCTAAACTAAACGAATCTTTATTTTTAAATCTTACTGAATCAGATACTGCTTCTGTTGTAATTTCTGGATAATAGTTATATTTAGCTAATAGACCATATTTAATATTACTATCCTTATACATAATTGGTATTTCCAATGCGTACATAGGGGAAATACTAAGTGTTTGTCCAGAGTTTTGTAAGTAACCTGTGCCAAGAGATGGTTCAAGGAGAAGATTTTTATATATATAAAATGAATAGCCAACTTTTACTTCAAACATTGAAGTTCCAATCTCGCTACTATTACTGATAGGTGATGAGGAAGTAATATAACTTACCGAGTCCAACTTAACAGTCCCTATTGATATCCCTTGGGATAGATCAAGAAAGAATTCATCAGCAAAACTAAAAGAAACCAACAAACTAAGGAGTACTATTTTTAATATCAAAATTTAACCCTTGTTACTAAGCTAACCTGAGTAATAGACATTAAAGTATTATAGTATCATCTCTTTCAGGTGATGTAGAGATTATACCAACTTTAGTTTTACTAATCTCTTCTATTGTTTTAACAAAGTCTTGAGCATCTTTAGGGAGTGCATCAAAAGTTCTTGCACCTACAGAGTTATTCCAGCCTTTGAAAGTTTTGTAAATTGGTTTTACATCATCTAAGTTTGATGGCATATAATCTATCTCTTTTCCTTCATATTCGTAAGCAACACAAAGTTTTACTTCGTCAAAACCATCAAGAACATCAAGTTTCATCAACGCAAGTTCATCACAACCATTGAGACGTGCTGCGTGACGAGTAGCTACTGCGTCAAACCAACCACAACGTCTTGCACGACCTGTTGTAGTACCAAACTCATTACCTTGTTCACCAAGACGTTTACCATCTTCACCAAAGTCTTCAGAAGGGAAAGGTCCATTACCAACGCGAGTACAGTAAGCTTTTACAATACCTATAACTTTACCGATGTCTTTAGGGTTGATACCAAGACCAGTACAAGCACCAGCAGACACAGTTGCTGATGATGTAACATAAGGATAAGTTCCGTGATCAATATCTAAAAGTGTACCTTGGGCACCCTCTAAGAGTATCTTTTTATCATCGTCAAGAGCTTTCCAGATAAGTTGTGTTGTATCTGTGATAAATGGAGCAAGTTTTTCACTATAACCCTCTAACTCTGCAAGTAACTCAGACTCTTTTGGAGTAGCGATTTCATAGATATCAAAAATTTGTCTGTTTTGCTCAAAATACTCAATGATAGAAGCTGTAAGTTTTTTAGGATTTAAAAGTTCACCAACACGAAAACCAGTACGGTTAATCTTATCAGCATAAGCAGGCCCAATTCCCTTACCAGTAGTACCGATAGCCTTATCGCCTTTAAGACGCTCTTTTGCTTGGTCAATAAGTGCATGGTAGTAAAGGTTTAAGTGTGCTTTATCAGAGATAAAAAGACGACCTTCTAAACCTTCAAACTGAACCATCTCTTTGATGATAGACTCAGGAGATAAAACTACACCATTACCTACTACATTTATAGCCTTTGGATTAAGTACTCCAGAAGGAACTAGGTGTAGTGCAAACTTTACACCATCAACCCAAATAGTATGACCAGCATTATGACCACCTTGAGAACGACATACCATATCGTACTCACAAGCTAATCTATCAACTATTTTACCCTTACCTTCATCACCCCATTGAATTCCTACTATTAAATCTGCTTTCACTATATTTCCTTACTTATTATTTCTTCACAGAGTGCATCTGTGTATATTGCAAAACCTACTGATGTTAGGTCTTCATTCTTATATCTTCCACCACGTGCAAAWACTTCATTTCCTGCTATACATCTRAAAAACACTTCATCATARTAGAGCATTTTTGCATARTACATTGGTGCKARAACTGTGTTGYCACACTTCTTATCAGTGCAAAGATTTTTCATCTTTTGAAGTTCATCTACAATCTTCTCAGGAGCAATAGCCATCACTGCATCAATCTGATCTGCATACTGCAAGTAAACTAGTTTTGTTAACCAGTCTACCTTCAAACTTATAAACTTGTCTATGTTGATATGCTTAAAATCTTCTATACTTAATGTATCAAACATTTCTACCAACAACTCAGGTATTTTAATATTTGAGATTTGAATAAGTGGTTTTACATCCAACTTATCAAAAATCTTTGTTGCCAAATCTAAAACACTAGAGAGTTTTTTCTCACCCATAAACTCAACACCAACTTGATACTGTTCAGTAGTTGGGTATGTTACAACAGGCTGGATATAAAACCATTTTTTATGCTCTGTGTTGGACCCTAATCTTTTCTCGATTATACGCACTACATCTATAGTAGAGTCTGCACGAAGAGAGATAGAGTTATTCTCTGCATCATTTACACGAATGAGTTGGCGTTTATCTGCTATGCTTAAGTGCTGGTGGTATGAAAACAGAGGTGTAACTATCTCTTCAAAACCATTTGCATCAAGTATCTCACTCGCTACATTTTCTATACGGCGTTTTACTTTCGCAGATGTGCCAAAGTATAACTTAGAACCGTTTGGTATCTCGTGTTCAAGTATCATTATTTACCCATTCCAAAAGTTATCTCGTTAAAGATTTTATTTGCTGTTCCATCATAAACACGACGACCTAGTTTTGCTAAACATAACTCAACTGCATTTACAACCCAAGCCATCTCATAGTTAGAGATCAGACCCATTTGGTTAATTCTAAAAATTTTACCCTTAAGGTGATCTTGCCCACCAGCAACATTTACCTCAAAATCACTTTTTAATAAATTTCTAATTTCCGCTGCGTTTTCATCATCAATAGTACTCATTGATGGAGCAGGAGTAGATGGGTAAATATGTAAACCTATCGCTTCTAATGCGGAACTCACTGCATTTGCACGAATTTCAGTATCTGCATATAACTTCTCTATGCCACCATTATTCTCAATTGTTTCTAAAACTTCTAAAAGCCCTATAGTTAAAGTAGTTGCTGCTGTATAAGCTGTAGTATTTTGTCGCTGTTTCTTAATCTCGCTAGCGAGATTTAAGTAGTAACCAATACCAGAACCTATAGTTTCAATCGCATGTGTTGAAAGACCTAAAATAGCTAAACCGGGTGGTAACATAAGTGCTTTTTGACTTCCAGCAATTAAACAGTCGATATTGGAAACATCAATATGCTCAACACCAACAGCTGTAATACCATCCGCAATAATCATAATACGAGGATTGATAGCCTTAACAGCCTTTGCTATCTCTTCAACTGGATGGCGAAGTCCACCTGCTGATTCACTTATCTGTACTGCAATTGCATCGATGTCAGAGTTATTTTTGACTGCGTTTACAATTGCTTCAATAGAAACAGGAGTATTCCACTCGTTTTTAATCTCTTCATTTTTTAGTCCATGAGACAAAGCAATCTTTCCAAAACGTTCACCAAACTTTCCAGAGTTAACAGAAAGTAGTGTGTTTTTACAAAGATTAATAACTGCAGCTTCCATAGCACCAGTACCAGATGACGCAATCATAATTACCTCATCAGTTTTAAAAAGGTTAAAAAGATGCTTACGTGTTTTCTCAAATATAGCTTCAAATTCTGGAGTACGATGATGCATAGTTGCATCGCCCATGGCATTACGAACATTCTGTGGAACTGGAGTTGGACCGGGTGTAAAAAGTAACATATAATTTCCTATACGATTTTAGCTTTACTCAAAAAGCCTGTTTAAAATAAAACCTCGTATTATATCGAAATAAATTTAATTTAATATTTCACAAATCTKYTATTTATGCTAAAATATCTTTTATTATCACTARAATTTAYAACTTACAGGACACAAATGGATATTATCACTACTATTATTTTAGGAATTATTGAAGGTTTTACAGAGTTCTTACCCATATCATCTACCGGTCACCTCATCGTTGCAAGCGAATTTTTAGGTTTGAAACAGACAGACACTACAAAAGCCTTTGAAGTTATCATTCAATTTGCTGCAATTTTAGCTGTATTTTTTAACTACCGTGGTAAGTTTAGTATCAAAAAAATTGACCTCTGGACTAAGGTATTTCTTGCATTTATCCCTATTGGAGTAGTTGGTTTTGTGTTTTCACATCAAATCAAAGAGCTTTTTTCTATCAATATCGTTGCAGTGATGTTTATAATTGGGGGAATCATCTTTCTAGTTGTAGAGAAGTTTTTTATCCCCCACCAGAGAGAGCAGATAGATGATGTTGAGTCAGTTACTTACAAGCAGGCTTTAGTGATAGGTTTTGCTCAAGTTTTTGCTCTTATTCCAGGAACTTCTCGTGCAGGTTCAACBATCATAGGTGCTCTACTTGTCAAGCTTAGTCGCAGGGCCAGTGCTGAGTTTAGTTTTTTACTCGCATTTCCTGTTATGAGTGCAGTTACAGCTTATGACTTACTCAAACACTATAAAGAGTTCGACACACAGCACTTACTTTCTTTAGGTATAGGTTTTATTGTTTCATTTATAGTTGCATTTATCACTATAAAACTATTTTTAAAATTTTTAGAGAAGTTTACATTTGTTGCATTTGGTATATACAGAATTATTTTTGGAATATCACTTTTAATATTATTTAACTAATGGAATAAATTTTGCTTGTATCTTTACAACATCTAATGTTAAAGGAGATATCATGCAGAGATTTAGCAGATATAACGCCCACTTACATATGTTCTTAACTGATTTAGAAAAAAAGTTTTGTAAATTGAGCATAAAAATTTTATAATGTTTTAAGTACTTTTCTTGCAAGAGACAAAGCCTTAGAACGGTGTGATAGTTTTCTCTTAGTCTCATCATCCAACTCACCTAAAGTTTTATCAAAACCTAATGGAATAAACATCGGRTCATATCCRAATCCACCCTCACCTTGTGCCTSMGTMAGTGCYGTTCCATACATCCATCCATGWACWGTTCTYTCAMYWKYTTTTGTTACAATTGCCATAGCTGCTGTATAAAATGCAGGKGAACTATCTACWCCRGTMGCTTTGATGTTTTTCATTARAGTTTGAAGATTGTCTTTGTCAGTTGCCTCTTCACCACCATAACGTGCACTATAAATTCCCGGTGCACCATCGAGTGCTTCTACACTTATCCCACTATCATCTGCAAGTACTATTACATTTTCATCATCAAGTGCTTTAAAGACTGCATGTGCTTTAAGTAGAGCATTATCCTTAAAGGTGTCAGCATCTTCAATTATCTCGAACTCATCAATTAACTCAGTATAAGGAATGACTTCAAAATCCTCACACATTGCTTTTATCTCTCGTACTTTGCCTTTATTAGATGTAGCTAAAACTAATTTCAATTTTATCTCCTTATAGTATATGTAATATTCTTTTGTTATAATCCTGTCATTATACTATAAAGGGCTACATATGTTTAAAAAAGTATTACCACTCTCGTCTATTATCTTCTTAAGATTCTTAGGACTATTTTTAGTTTTACCTGTTCTCTCAGTTTATGCACTCGACCTTGAAGGTGCTACACCTTTCCTTGTTGGAATTATCGTTGGAGGATATGCACTAACTCAGGCTATTTTTCAACTTCCATTTGGAATGTTAAGTGACAAGATAGGCCGTAAACCTACTATCCTTTTTGGTCTTATCATCTTTATCGTAGGTTCTCTTATCTGTGCATACTCTGATGATATTTATATGCTTATGTTTGGACGTTTCCTTCAAGGTGCAGGAGCAATTGGTTCAGTAGCTACTGCAATGGTCTCAGACCTTGTTGAAGAAGAAAAACGCGGAAAAGCAATGGCTATCATGGGTGGGTTTATCGCTATGAGTTTCGCTCTTGCTATGGGTCTTGGTCCTGTTATAGCTTCACACTATGGTATTAGTTCTATATTTTTCATTACAACTGTACTTGCTCTTCTTTCTATTGTTATCCTTTTTKCTAAGGTTCCCACTCCTCCAAAGATCAGACATGTTTACCATGACGACTCAAGAACTTTAGACATCTTAAAAGATAACAACCTCTTAAATATGATTATCATTAATACATTGCAAAAAGGTCTTATGACTATGGCGTTTGTACTGATTCCTATCATTTTGACAAAAGAGCAGTATGGTTTTTCTTGGGAGAAGTCAGAGTTATGGATGGTATACTTGCCAGCTATGATAGCAGGTCTTATTGCTATGGGTCCTGCCGCTGTATTTGGTGAGAAGAAAAATATCCCTAAACAGATATTTCTTTTATCAATCGTTCTTTTCTTAGCATCTTTCATCATCATGGGCTTTACAAACTCTAGTACAGTTTTTGTAATAGGTGTTGTTCTTTTCTTTGTTGGATTCAACATGATGGAACCACTTGTACAGTCTATGATCTCTAAGTTTGCTAAAGTACACCAAAAAGGTGCAGCACTTGGTATCTCTAACTCATCTGCATATTTTGCAACTTTTCTAGGTGGAACATTTGCAGGTATCTACCTTGACTTTAGTGATAGAGAGACATTAACTGCAAGTGTTGCAGTTATCATCGTTTTATGGCTTATTTGGACTGCGCTGAAGCTTCAAAACCCAACAAGACACTCTCACCTATACATCAACAATGATGATGTAGATTTTGACAAACTAGGTGCATTAGAAAACGAGCACATTGCTGAATGGTATATCAACGAAACAGAAGACCTTGTTGTTATCAAATATGTAAAAGATGCAATAGAAGAAGATGATTTAAAAGCGAAAGTTATAAAGTCATAAAAAGTAAAGGGACAAATCGTCCCTAACTTTTCCCCTCTCTACAAAACCCACATAAATTTATACAAAATACAAAAATATATCAGCTAATAAAAAGATATACTTGAAATAGTTACAAGAGTAATGTAATTGTAAGGGTCGATCGAGGAAGTGTACGATAGTACATGACGAGAGAGACAACGCAACAAGTGCGTTGCTATTGTAATTATTTCTGAGGTGTTACGTACATGTTGAAGTAACGCCCTTCAAACTTCGGTGGCTTTTCCATCACACCGATGTCTTCAACCATTGGCCAAACGCGAAGAAGAACTTCTTTTCCAGCTTCTGGGTGAGCCATCTCACGACCACGTAAAAATACTCTAAACTTAACATGAAAACCTTTTTCTAAAAATTCTCTTGCATGTTTAACTTTAAAGTTCATATCGTTCTCAGCAATTTTAACTGAAAGTTTGATCTCTTTAACAACAATCTTTACTTGATTTTTACGTTGTTCTTTAAGTTTTTTCTCTTCTTGATATCTGAACTTACCGTAGTCCATAATTTTAGCAACAGGAGGTTTTGCATCTGGAGCGATTAGAACTAAGTCTAAGTCAAGCTCATTTGCTTTTTCCATAGCATCATCAAAAGAGATAATCCCTAGAGATTCTCCTCCATCTACATTACATCTTAACTCTGTTGCACGAATATCGTCATTCATTATGACACGGTTTTTCTTTTGGTTCAAAAATTTACCTCATTTATTTTAGTTTGTATAAGTTTAAGAAATTCTTCTTCACTTATAGTGTATTGCTCACGTGTTCTTCTGTCACGGATAGATACTGTTTTGTTCTCTATCTCTTCATCGCCAATCACGATAATCATAGGAACACGAGTTTTTTCAGCCGTTCTGATACGTTTATTTAACGAATCATTTTTCGCATATATTTCACTATCTGCATTAATATCGATAAGTTTATCTGATAGTACCTTAGCATAATCTTTATGCGTCTCAGCTACTGGAACGATAGCTACTTGAGTAGGAGCGATAAACATTGGGAACTCTCCAGCATAGTGCTCAGTAAGGATTCCGATGAAACGCTCAAATGAACCAAGAATAGCACGGTGAATCATAACAGGTTGAATTTTTTCATTATTCTCACCATTATATTCTAAACCAAAACGCTCAGGAAGGTTGTTATCTAACTGAATCGTTCCACACTGCCACTCACGACCTATCGCATCAAGAATCTTGATGTCGATTTTAGGACCGTAAAAAGCTCCACCACCYTCATCTATYKYATAMKSWARGTTGTTWKYYTCCATYGCRSYWATWAGTGCYGCTTCWGATTTTTCCCAAACYTCWGCATCACCAACMGCYTTYTCAGGTTTWGTRCTKATMRTCATSTTGTACTTAAAGTCAAAAGTAGTCATGATTTTATCTACAAAATCAACAACTTCGATGATTTGTTCTTCTATCTGATCTACAGTACAGAAAATATGTGCATCATCTTGAGTAAACTCACGAACACGGAAAAGACCATGAAGTGCACCTGTCATCTCATGACGGTGAACAACACCATACTCAAAGTATTTTATAGGAAGGTCACGGTAAGAGTGCAACTCATCCTCATATACTTTGATATGTCCAACACAGTTCATCGGTTTAACACCAAATTCTATGTCGTCAATCTTAGTGAAGTACATGTTTTCACCATAGTTTTGGTAATGTCCAGAAGTTTTCCAAAGGTCTGCACGAAGCATCTCTGGACCACGAACTGGCTGATACCCACGTTTACGGTGAGCTTTAAATAAAAGTGACTCTAAACGTGCACGAAGACGTCCACCAGCTGGAAGCCAGATAGGAAAACCTGCTCCAACTTCTTCACGGAAAGTAAAAAGTTTCATCTCGTTACCTATCTTACGGTGGTCGCGTTTAGCTGCTTCTGCAAGCATAGTCATATGGTCTTTAAGTGACTCTTTATCTGCAAATGCTATACCGTATATACGAGTAAGCATCTCATTTTTAGAGTCTCCACCAAGATAAGCACCGGCTATTTTTGTTAGTTTGAAGTAACGGATAAGACCGATAGATGGTAAGTGAGGTCCACGACATAAGTCTTCAAACTCACCTTGTTTATAAATACTTATCTTATCGTCTTTAATTCTCTCCATTACAGAAAGTTTTAAATGATCATCTTTAAATTTTTCTTTTGCTTCATCCATAGAAATAGTGTATTTTTCTATCTTGTACTTTTTCTTAGCAAATGAAAGCATCTGTTTTTCTATCTTTTTAAGATCACCCTCACCTATTTCAGATTCTGTTTTAAAGTCATAGTAAAAACCTTCTTTAACAGTTGGTCCTACATAAAACTCTGCATCTGGGTAGAGTGATTTTATAGCCTGTGCCATTAAGTGTGCAGTCGAGTGACGAAGTACATCTAAAGACTCAGGAGAGTTATCTAAAACTATCTCCTCTCCWGTAATGCCTAACTCTTCTGCTGTGACAAGGTCTACTACTTCGTCATTGTGTTTTATTGCGATTGCGCTCAATATTTATTCCTAGTTTCTATTTTATAATTCAGTTTTTAAAATCGCACCGCTTGATGCATTTGTTACTAAAAGTTGGTAACGCTTTAACCATTTTGATGTCACTTCATTTTTATATGGTTTTAAGTTCTTAGYACGCTCTGTTAAAGTCGCTTCATCTACATTAAGTTGAAGTAAGTGTGCATCAGTGTCAAGTTCTATCTCATCACCATCTTCTATAAGHGCTATAAGACCACCTTCAGCTGCTTCTGGAGAAACATGACCGATAGAAGCACCTTTTGTAGCACCTGAAAAACGACCATCAGTGATAAGTGCAACAGACTCSCCAAGACCCATMCCTTGAATAAGAGMAGTAGGAGCAAGCATCTCTTGCATACCTGGACCACCTTTTGGACCCTCATAACGGATAACKACAACATCACCWGCTTTWACTTTWTKACTCATRATACCGTCWATTGCYTCTTGTTGAGARTTAAAACAGATAGCACTACCTTTAAACTGTCTCATGCYGGCYGCGATACCYGCAGTTTTTACAACAGCRCCTTCAAGTGCAAGGTTTCCAAAAAGRATAGATAATCCACCTACTTGAGARTAAGCATTTTCATTTGTACGRATRAYATCATCATCYTTAATCTCACAGCCYTCTATACGYTCAGCWARWGTYTCACCTGAAATCATAAGAGCATCAAGTTYTAAWARYCCRCTGCGTTTAGAMACTTCRCACATTACTGCGTTTACACCACCAGCCTTGTTTACRTCATCCATRTGAACATCGTATCTAGATGGAGAAATCTTAGAAATATGTGCTACTTTATCTGCAATCTTATTAATGTTTTCTATCTTATACTCTATGTCTGACTCTCTAGCAATCGCTAAAAGGTGTAAAACAGTATTTGAGCTTCCGCCCATTGCCATATCTACAACAAATGCATTATGAATTGCTTTTTCATTTAAAATATTTTTCATGTTGTACTTTGGATCTTCCATCTTTGCAAGTTCAACAACACGACGAGCTGCTTTTTTCACAAGCTCAATTCTTTCGGGAGTCATCGCTAAGATAGTTCCATTTCCTGGAAGTGCAATACCCATTGCTTCACAAAGTGTGTTCATAGAGTTTGCAGTAAACATACCAGAACAAGAACCACCTGATGGACAAGCTTCACACTCTATCTCATATAACTCTTCATCTGTCATCTTACCATCAGCATGTTTTCCAACTGCTTCAAACGCAGTAGCTAAATCGATAGGCGTACCATCTTTCTTATGCCCAGCAGCCATTGGACCACCTGAAACAAAGATAGTAGGTACATTTACACGAAGTGCACCCATAATCATACCTGGAACAATTTTGTCACAGTTTGGTATACAGATCATCGCATCAAGTTTATGAGCATTCATCACAGTCTCTATAGAGTCAGCGATAATCTCACGAGACGGTAAAGAGTAAAGCATACCATCATGACCCATAGCGATACCATCATCAACACCTATAGTGTTAAAAACAAATGGTACACCACCAGCCTCACGAATAGCCTCTTTGACTATCTCTCCATACTCATGTAAGAAGAAGTGTCCTGGGATAATATCTATATAAGAGTTCGCRATACCAATAAATGGCTTGTCAAAATCTTCATCTTTTAAACCTGTCGCACGTAATAATGAACGGTGTGGGGCCTTATCAAAGCCCTTCTTAATTGTATCACTTCTCATAATAAGCCTTTAAAATAGAGTTTATATATTAACTAATAGTGTGATTATAGCACTTTTTTTAYAATTTGTACTAAAAGCTCTTTACAAATGGAATACAATCGGCTATAATTCCGGCTCACTTACAAACAATAGCTTGTAAGAGTTGGATGCGGGAGTAGCTCAGTGGTAGAGCATAACCTTGCCAAGGTTGGGGTCGCGAGTTCGAACCTCGTCTCCCGCTCCATTTAATTTAWYATNATAAANNCTGTGATTTCATTCACTATGCCCGGATGGCGAAATTGGTAGACGCAGGGGACTTAAAATCCCCCGGTAGCAATACTGTGCCGGTTCAAGTCCGGCTCCGGGCACCATTGATATGAAAGATAACTGGTGCCATCGCCAAGTGGTAAGGCCGTAGCCTGCAAAGCTACTATCCCCAGTTCAAATCTGGGTGGCACCTCCAGTTTTATAATTTATACTATAACAAACACGTGGATCTTTGGCAGAGTTGGTCGAATGCACCGGTCTTGAAAACCGGCGAGGGTTACACCTCCCAGAGTTCGAATCTCTGAGGGTCCACCACTTCTTTTTACAACAATCTAATAACACTTTTTAATACAAGACCCACCCTTTCCTAGAAAGTTTAATGCAATTATTGCAATAGCAATGTGGATGCACTTAAAAAGAGAACGATATTTTGAAGATATTGATGTAGCATATATAACTCAATTATTTAATCAATACAACTTTACACTTGTGAAGAGAACCTCCACTCAAGATAGTTTAAATCGAGATACTTTAACATGGATTACGATAGTATTTACACATGATTAACACAGAAGCTTTACGACAAATAAACTATATTATAGAACATGACTCAACCTCTAGTACTTATAAATATGTTCTTCTAAAAAGTGTTATAAATGCATCTCAAAAATATGAGCATTTAACTACTATTGAAAAAGGCAGAGCTAATATCCCTTTAGGACTCATAGTCGAACAGTGGATTTTAGACTATATGCCTTTTGTATTTAAAGAGAATTCACAGCAGCATAATAAAAGTGTTTTGGATAAGCCAATTACAACTATATATAATACTATTTTCTCTCTCCTAAAGTTAGATAAGGCTATTGAGTGGGAATATGAATTTTTCACTCCAACAAGATATAAGTTTGGTAAAGTCAATTTTTCTGCTAAAGAAATATATACTTCAATTTTTTTAATCAATAACTTTGATTCCTTTTCTATTTCAGAGGAACACTACAATATCTTTAGATATTTAGGCCAAACTTTATATGGCACATCTACAATTATGGCTAAGTGGAAGCAAAAAACAATTTCACTCAATGCTGATCAGGAAATTACTAAAAATATTAAATGAAGAACAAGAGTGTGTCTGGTCTGGAAAAGAGCTCAAGGGTAATAACTATGATGTTAACCATATATTACCATATTCCATCTGGGTCAATAATGACTTATGGAATATGTTACCAACAGACAGAAGAATAAACCAACAACATAAAAAAGCTAAAATACCTACTCGAAAATTGATTGAAAATCGTTCTGATATTATTATAAGTTACTGGATCAATTATCAACAAGCAATGCCACTACTCTTTAAATCACAAATTGAAGTTGCTTTAGGTGGTAACAATCAAAGTCTAGACACAGCACTTAAATCATTATGTAAAAAAAGTGATTATTTAATTCATGATAGAGGGCATGAGGCTTTTAGTTTTAAATACAAAACTCTGAGTTGAGAAACTGTTAGAGAGAACCAGTATATTCAAAGTGCATTTATTGATAGGTTCTGGAAAGTCTATAATTATGCAGAAACCTTCAATTCTATTGTAAGTAAAGTGGAGAGTTGACCTAAATTTATGTAAAAATATTAACCTCTTTACACTAACCAGAGATCTCACTAATGATACGATTAAAGCATATTATTGTATCAAAAAATGATACAATAAGCTTATGAAAACATATCAAGAAGAAAAGAGATGGATCTGGGAAGACGAAAAGTTCCCTAGTTTTATTTATACTACTATCAACTTAGATGCACTTAACCATAAGTTTGGTCAGTTAGATATGGTTGAAAAATTTATGTCCCAAGATGATACAAACAGACTACAATTAGACAGACTAATGAGTGAAGCTCTCTCTACTACAGCAATAGAAGGTGAGATACTTCAACGATCATCTGTTCGCTCTTCCATTAACAAAATTCTTAAACTTGGTCTAGAAGATGACTACAGTTACACAAGAGAATCTGATGCTCTCATAGAGGTGTTAGTGGATGCAAAAACAAATCAAATGCCCTTAGATGAGAAGAGACTATTCCAATGGCATAAAGCACTCTTTCCAACAGGAAGTTCAGGTCTACGAGATATAAATGTAGGATGCTACAGAACAGATAGTGAGGATATGCAGATAGTCTCAGGTGCTTGGAATAGAGAAAAAGTTCACTATATAGCACCACCATCTTCTAGTACTCAGGCACTTATGAATGAGTTTCTATTTTGGCTCAACAATGATAATACCCATTCTCCCATATACAAAGCTGCTATCGCTCATCTATACTTTGTATTTATTCACCCATTTGATGATGGAAATGGAAGGATTGCTAGAGCAATCACAGATTATGTTCTAGCTCAAGCTTCTCTTGCAAATGCAAACTTTTATTCTATCTCGACAACTATTTATTCCAAAAGAAAAGAGTATTATGAGGTCTTAGACAAAGTTTGTGTAAGCATGACTCAAGATATAACACTGTGGATGGAGTGGTTCATGCAACTCCTAGAAGACTCCATCGATTCTACACTGCTAGAGATAGAAGCTGTACAGATAAAAGCCAAGTTTTGGGATAGACATAGGGAGACAAAACTAAACGAGAGACAAAAGAAGGTTATCCTCAAAATGTTATCGTATTTACCAGAAGAATTTGAGGGTGGGATGAGAGTTCAGAAATACATGAGAATAACAAAAACGACAAGATTAACTGCAAGTAGAGATTTGTCTGATTTACTCTTAAAAGGAGTGATGCAAAGTCATGGAAAAGGTAGAGGAGTCCACTACAGTTTAGTGGTAAAAGGGTATCTTGTTTAAGGTTCAAAGTTGTAGGCTCTTAGTTATGGATTAGTTCTGTATTAGCTATTCGTTATGCCGACCAAGGAGCAAAATTAAACAAATATTTTCTTCTAAAAGTCCGTGTATTACGGACTAAACCTCTATCTTAGGTACTTTTTTCATAATTTAAGAAAACTACTATAATCACCATTTTAACCCACAAACTCCTTATATATAGTCACTACAGCACAACTGATAACTTCCGAAAGTACTTCGTAGCTATTTCGCTATTAGGTTTAGAGTACATAAACAACTTGTGCCATTCTTCCATAAAACTGTTATAAATAAATCACTATCTACACAAAGTAAAAGATTGGCTATGTTAAAAGCTGATAAGATCTACTATCAATATCAACAGGTTTTGAATACTGTATCTATACTTACATCGGATCAAACTATTTCACTAATACAATCAATCTTTTAATCCAAAATTATATTTTAGTATTTCTTAATATAAATAGGAATATAGTTATTAATACATCCTTCAAAAGAATGAATTCTTTTGAGGAAATGAGATATAGCAGGAGTTCAAAATGAAAAAAGTAAATAGAGCAACATTAATTGAAATGATTAAAAACAATGAAGATGTAACAGATGTAGATACTTCAGGATGGGAGGTACCTAGTGTAAAAGATATGAGTTATATGTTTAGTGAATGTGTGGTATTTAGTCAGGATATCTCGAAAAGGGATGTATCTTCTGTCGAAGATATGGATGATATCTTTAGAGGATGTGAGATTGCAGAAGAAAATAAGCCTAAATTTAATAGGTAAAAGTGTGTCTTTTTTAAGGCTTTTACTTGATAATTTGATGATAGAGATGAGTTTTACGGGTGGGCATGGAAGAGATTTTTCATAAATTATTTATTGTTCAAAAAGAGACAATCATTTAATTAAGGGAACAAATGTAAAACCATAATGTTCTATGCGTTCAATTTTGCCATCTTCTTTTTTTGTTATTTCATAAATTGAATTCCTTACCGGGATTACAAGCTTTCCGCCAACTCTTAATTGCGTTGTTAATTCAGATGGAAACTCATCTGCTGGGGCAGAGACTAATATGCGGTCAAATTTTTCATTAGGTATGCCGAACTCATTTGTCGCTTGAATAATTTCAGCATTTTTCAATTCATATTTTTGGAGATTGTTGCTTCCAAACTTTACAAGATTGTCAATTCTTTCGAGTCCGGTAACAGAACCATCGTCTCCGGCAATAAAACCAAGAAGCGCCGTTGTCCAGCCCGATCCACTTCCTATGTCCAAAATCTTTTGTCCCGAATATGGCTCTAACATCTCCATCATCATAGCTACCGTTGTTGGTTGAGAAATAGTTTGCCCGTAACCTATAGGAAGCGGATAGTCTTCATATACGTCTGAAGCAGTTGGATCCAAAACAAAATCCACTCTATCTATGTTGTCAAAAGCATCTATAATATTACTTGAACGAAGGGCATCCGTATTTATAAGATGCCTCATTAAATAATCATTTGAACTCATAAATCATCCTTCCTTTTATTTATCAAAACAAGTTCCAATAAGTTTATCGACATTCAAGTTATATGTCAACTTGTTTTATGCATGCTATAATTATCGTAAACAAGGATTGGTATGCAGACTTTTATCACAAAACTTAAAATGTTCTTTATGGTATTGGCGGGTGCATACATAACTTTAATCGCTTTGATTTACATGTTTCAATCAAATCTGGTGTATTTTCCATCTACAAATATAAATGTAAGCCCTAAAACAGTCGGTCTTGAATACGAATCTATTATCTTTGAGAGTAATGATAAAACAAAACTTCATGCTTGGTATATACCAAAAAAAGATGTAAAGACTACACTCTTTTTCCTGCATGGCAATGCTGGAAACATATCTCATCGTCTTCATTCAATCAAACTTTTCAACTCCCTTGGAATGAATGTATTTATCTTTGATTATAGGGGATATGGAAATTCTGAGGGAAGTGCCAACGAGCAAAACACTTATGATGATGCGAGAAGCGCATGGGATTTTCTTTTAAAAAACAAGAATGTGAAAGCTGAAGATATTATTATCTTTGGCAGGTCTTTAGGTGGAGCCATAGCCGCTAATCTCGGCAGCACTGTAAAGCCAAAGGGAATTATACTGGAATCCACTTTCACTACTGCAAAAGAGTTTGCGTCTGATGTTTACCCTTTTGTGCCGGGATTTTCAATCCACTTTAAATATGAGACGACAAAGTATTTAAAAGATATAAATTATCCCGTTTTGGTCGTTCACGGCGAAGATGACAACATTATCCCGTTTAAGCATGGTCAGGCAGTTTTTAAAAATGCCAATGAGCCAAAAACTTTTATAAAAATCAGAGGGGATCATAACTATGGTTTTTTGCAGTCAAAAGATATATATCTAGATGCTTTAAAAAACTTCTTGCAAGGGCTAGACAGGAGAAGCCCTTGAAACTGCAATACTCCTTTTTTTCAATCTAAATATTTCATTCTTTATTTATTAATTTAAGATTTAAACTTTAAAATCACTCATAATCAAGCCATATATACCTATTTTAGCAGTCTATATAGGCTTTTTAATTCTTAAATTAGATTGAGTAAATATAATAAGAAACAACGATTTTAGTAAAATTGAATGACTATTCATTTAATTTAAGCATCATGTATTTTAACTTAGTATATAATTTTATTGTTAATTATTAATAAAAGATTAAGATAAATGATAGAAGAAGTGATATTTTTGCATATACACTATCTGTAAATACTAAACCTGTCGAAGCTTTTATCTAATTTATCTAGTTCAAACTGTCAATCAATATATGAGGAGATGTGGTGATATCAAATAACAATGAGACATCGTATGATGCGCTTTATACAGCATTTAAAGAGAGAGTTGAGCAATTATCAAAATTGCCAAAGATGAAAGAAGATAGTTCTATTGAAAAAGTTATGCAAGAGAGTGGAGTAAGCAGAAGAAATTTTATGAAATGGGCTGGAACACTAACAGCTATGCTTKCRCTTCCTTCAACCTTTACACCACTTATTGCAGAGGCCGTAAAAKTAGTAGACAGATTGCCAATTATATGGCTACATGGTGCTGAGTGTACCGGTTGTTCAGAGTCATTACTACGTTCAGCTCATCCAACTATTGATAGTCTAATTTTTGATTATATATCTTTAGAGTATCACGAAACTCTTATGGCAGCAGCTGGTTGGCAAGCAGAAGAGAATCTAGAGCATGCAATGAAAAAATATAAAGGGCAGTATATTTTAATGGTTGAAGGGGGTATTCCTCTTGCAAATGAAGGCTCTTTTATGACGATTGGGGCACATGCAAAAACTTTTAAAAACATAGCAATAGAAGCGAGTGAAAATGCAGCAGCAATTTTTGCAATAGGTACTTGCTCTGCATTTGGTGGTGTTCAAGCAGCAGCTCCAAACCCGACAGGTGCAGTAGCTCTTAGCGAAGTAACTCATAAAACTGTCATTAATGTTCCAGGATGCCCTCCAAGTGAGAAAAACATTGTAGGTTCCTTAATGCACTATTTACTCTATGGAAACTTACCAGCACTTGATGCTTACAACAGACCAAAATGGGCATATAGACTTAGAATACATGACCTTTGTGAAAGAAGAGGACATTTTGATGCAGGTGAGTTTGTAGAACAATTTGGTGATCAGGGGGCAAAAGATGCTTATTGTCTTTATAAAGTAGGTTGTAAAGGGCCTTATACATTTAACAACTGTTCAAAAAATAAGTTTAATGAAGATACTTCTTGGCCAGTTCAAGTTGGTTTTGGCTGTATTGGATGCAGTGAACCAGATTTTTGGGACACTATGGGAACAGTTAATGAGCCACTTAAAGACAGACTCTATAACACTACATTTGGAGGGCTTGGTGCAGATGCAATGGCTGATAAAATTGGTGTAGCATTACTGGTTACAACCGGTGTAGGTATAGCGGCTCATGCAGCAATTGCAGCGATAAAACCACCAAAAGAATAGAAAACAAGGAGATAATATGTCAAAAAGAATAGTAGTTGACCCAATAACAAGAATAGAAGGGCACTTAAGAGCTGAAGTTATTGTAAATGATGATGGTGTTGTAGAAGATGCTTTTGTATCTTCTACACTTTGGAGGGGCTTAGAGGTTATTGCAAAAGGGAGAGATCCAAGGAATGTACCTCTTATAATGCAAAGAATTTGTGGTGTTTGTACATACCAACACTATTTAAATTCAACAAAAGCAGTTGAAGATGCACTAAGTATCAAAATTCCTTATAATGCAGAACTCGTTAGATCTTTAATGAAAATAGCATTAATGATTCACGATCATGTTGTTCATTTTTATCATCTTCATGGAGTTGACTGGATTGATATTCCAAGTGCACTAAAAGCAGACCCTAAAAAAGCGAGTGAATTAGCATTTAAGTACACAAACTCTCCTATTGCCACAGGTACAGATGTTCTAAAAAGAGCCCAAGAGAAAGTAGCAAAGCTAGCTAATTCTTCACAAGGTCTTGGACCATTCGCTAATGCATATTGGGGACATAAAACTTACAGGTTAACACCAGAACAAAATTTAATAGGACTTTCTCACTACTTAAAAGCTTTGGAAGTTCAAAGAATTGCAGCAAAAATGATGGCTATTTTTGGTGGTAAAAATCCACATCCTCAATCACTAGTAGTAGGTGGGGTTACCTGTATTATGGATATTTTAGATCCAACAAGAACCACTGAGTACATGGATAACCTTAAGGTATTAGAAGATTTTGTACTCCATGCTTACTATCCAGATATTAAAATGGCTGCCCAAATGTATAAAGATGAGCCATCAGTTGTAAAACCAATTGGGGTGAAAAACTTTATGACAACTTCTGACATTATGCTTTCTCGAGATGAAGAGTTATTTAAAACGAAAGGCTATATTTTAGACGGTGACTTATCTAAAGTTTACGAGATAGATGAGGATAAAATCACTGAAGAAGCAACTCATTCATGGTACGAAGATGATGAACCACAACACCCTTATGATGGAACAACAGAACCAAAATACACGGGCTTCGTAAACGGTGAAAGTGTCGGACCAGATGGTAAAATGACTCATTCTGAAAACATAGATGCTAAAGGAAAATATTCTTGGATTAAAGCACCACGATATGATGGAAAAGCTATGGAAGTTGGTCCTTTAGCAGATATTTTAGTTGGTTATGCAGATAACAATAAAATTATTGTGCATGCTGTAAATGAGTTCTTAAAAGAAACAGGATTACCAAAAGAGGCACTATTTACCACTCTTGGTAGAACTGCAGCAAGAGCAATTCATGCAAAAATTATTGCTCAAAATGCCATGAAAACTTTTCATGCTCTCATTGAAAATACTAAGGTAGATGAAGAAACTTGTGCTCCTTACATCATCGATAAAGATAAAGAGTATAAAGGTAGAGGCATGGGCTTGGCACCAAGAGGAATGTTGAGCCATTGGATTAGAATTAAAAATGGTGTTTGTGAAAACTATCAAGCAGTGGTCCCATCAACTTGGAATGCATCCCCTGAGGATGCAACAGGTCAAAAAGGACCATATGAGGCTGACTTAATTGGTCTAAAAATTCAAGACTTAACACAACCTTTAGAGATTATCAGAATAATTCACTCATATGATCCATGTATCGCATGTGCTGTTCATGTGATGGATACAAAAGGTAATACATTGAGTCAATACAAAGTAAATCCTCTAAGTAATGGTGTTTGTGATGCATAATGAAGGTGTTGAAATAAAAAATGCACAGAAGAAAAATTCTGATGGTGTCCAGATAGAACAAGAGATGGAGTTTACTCCAGCATATAGATGGCAGCATTGGATAAGAGCATTTTCCATAGTGGTTTTAATAATTACAGGTTTTTATCTCGCAGACCCTTTTGTGATACCTATAGTAAACTCAGAACCAACAAATTTTATGCATGCACTTTTTAGAAGTTGGCATCTAATATTTGGTTTCTTAATGATAGCTGTGGTAGTTATTAAACTATACCTTTCTTTTTTTGGAAGAAGATATAAAGCTGAAAGAGTATCTGTTAAAGATATATTTAAACCAAAAGTTTGGTTGCAGCAAATAGGTTACTACCTATTTATAACAAAACACCCTCATTTAGAGGGTGTTTATAATCCTTTACAATCTATGGCTTATATTGGTTTATATATTTTATTTTTCATATTAATTAYTACAGGATTAATTCTTYATGCAAATGTWTATCATGAAGGTTTYGGTGGATTTATWTATGARCCAATGAGATATYTTGAAGCRMTSYTTGGTGGWTTAGCATGGGTTCGTCAGYTWCATCAYATTTCTATGTGGGGTGTTATTATCATCGTTRCAATYCATATATATATGGCYGTTTTYAACTCTGTATTTGGKAAAGARGGMTCTATGGATGCTATTTTYTCTGGTATGAARTGGCATAAAAAACATTAATTAATGATCAGCTTTGAGCTGCTCATTAATATTACTCACGAGTGAAAACAGTTTAAAGTTTCTCTCTTTAGTAATATTAAAGGAAAATAATTTGAAAATTTTAATACTTGGCATTGGAAACATTCTGTTTGGTGATGAAGGGATAGGACCACACTTGGCAAACCTTATAGAAGAAAAATACAATTTTAGTTCAAGCGACTATACAGTTGATGTTGTTGATGGTGGTACATTAGCACAAAGACTCATTCCAATCATTACTGAATATGATGCCGTTATACTTATTGATTGTGTTAAAGTTGATGATGGAAATATAGGGGATGTTTACTCTTTTAAATTTAGTGACATGCCTGAGTATATCAAATGGAATGGAAGTGCCCATGAAGTAGAAATGCTTCAAACTCTTCAAATGATTGAGATGATAGGGGATTTACCCCCTGTAAACATTGTAGGGGTTATCCCTTATGTCATAGCTCAAGATACTACATTTTCTATGACTGATGAAGTCGTGAAGGCTAGCTTAACCATGGAAAAAACAATTATTAATTACATAAGCTCTTTTGGAATTGATGTAGAAATAAAAAAGAATGATTTAAAAATCACAGATGTAACAAAAAATACATATACAAAAGGGGTGACTTATGATATTGGAGTTTAATCTTCACTATAAATCTTCATCATTAGTCTATGAAAAGATATTTATACTAGCATTAGAAGTGTGTAATTTACATGGAAAAGTAAAAAAAGAGCATTTTGATTTAAAATTATATGTTGAATCAGATGACTTAGAAAAACTAGAAGAGTTTGCTACATATTTTTCTTCGCAACTTCCCCATTCTATATTTTTACACAAATATTATGCAAATATTGTAGATGAAATTCCAGAAGATGAATATATTTTACCTTCACAAGAAAAACCACCTCTTCCATTCTGTCCAAAATGTCTTGGAGAAGTTATGGATAGTGAAAATAGTAATTATTATAATATTTTTACAGAGTGTGATGTTTGTGGATATGGAATCTCTGGAGAAAATAGAAGCTATAAAAGTGAGTTTGAAAAAATAGCTAATGATATTAAAGATGGTAAAACTATAGAACTTAATACTTTTTATGGAAAATATTATGTAGCAACTCCAAGTAAGATATGTAACAGTATATCTTTTGACATTATAGTTTATGACCTGGCAACCATTCAGAAGTATGCCAATCTTGAAAAGTATGAACTTAAAGCATTAGCTTCATTTGAAAAGCCATTAGTTAAACTCAAAAAGAAATTAAACTTTAGTGTTGATTTTGAAGATGTAGAAACAGATTTAATACGCTTTAAACTCCCTGATGATTTTATTTTACATCTTTTAATGGAAGAGCTACATAAAATTGGGATTGATACAGTTTTTATTACAAAAGATCAAATAGAATCTCAAGAAAAAATACTTTTAGTTGATTTTATAGATGAACAAGAGCCCATTGAAGTAGTTGTTTCTGAAAAAGATATTGCCATAGTATCTGGAAGTAAAGGTTTAGCAGAATTTCCAATAAACTCACAAGAAATTAATCCAGCCTTAGGCTCATTTTTTTCTGTCATAAAAGAGCACAAATTAAACGATGAAGATATCGCCGGTGTATACCTAAGTAAAGAGTATCAAAATAATATATTGGTTTATGGAAAAAAATATGGTGTTGTTCAATACCTTTCATTAAATTTTGAATTTTCATCTATAAAAAATATATTTGAGCAAATTATAAATTCTGATGAAAATGCCGCAAGTTTAGTGAATAACTATAAAAATAAATTTTCTGAACATTTTAATTATATATCTGAAATAAAGTTTGAAAACAGTGAGTTTAATATTTTCAAATTATGGGGTATTGTTTCTATTATACTAGATTATTCAAAAAGTAAAGATCCTTTTGAAGCAGCTCAAGCATTAGAAAACAATGTACTCTCATTTTTAGGTAAAAAGGGACCAAGGATTGATTATAAATTACAAAATAAAGATAAAAAAGTTTATTTAGATCCTTTAATGACAATCAGAACTGCAATGAGCTTCCGTCTTGCTGGAGTTGACCCACTCATGCTTAGCTATGGAGTAATTGAAAGCTTTTTAGAGTTTATWACTAATGAACTTGAYGAGTTAAAACAGAGTATGAATACTACGGCTATAACAGTATCTGGTTCACTTTTATCAAATAAACATATATTTTCTAAAATGAGTAAAGAGATATCAATCAATCATGATATTTATTTTAATAATGAACTTCCTGTTGATGGAATTAATATGTTTTATGGTGGATCTTCACTTGAATAGTTTATCAAATAGCTCTTTTTATAGAGCTATTCCATATTATGCAATATATTGCATAATATGGAATAGCTTTTGTATTTACTTTAATAGCGAATATAAGGGTTATATCAAGAAGGAGGTTGTGTGAAAGAAAATAGTCTGATTAAAAAGATTGCTATCTTTATATTTGTAATTGCAGTTGGTTTCCTCATATATACGATTATAGCTTCTAAAGCTTTGTCATATCTATCTAAAGATCCAAAAGCATGTATAAACTGTCATGTAATGAACACTCAGTATGCCACATGGCAACATAGTTCTCATGCACGAGAAGCAACTTGTGTAGAGTGCCATTTACCTACAGACAATATTGTTAATAAATATTTGTCAAAAGCAAGAGATGGATGGAATCATAGTGTTGCATTTACACTAAACACTTATGATCATGCTATAAAAATTAGTGAAGATGGTGAAAGAAGGGTTCAAGAAAATTGTATCTCTTGTCATAAAAGTATAGTATCGGAAATATCTTCAAATACTGACAAATATCACAATTTTAGCGATCCAAATGTTGAAAATGGTAGAAAATGTTGGTCATGTCATAAAGATGTTCCTCATGGAAAAGTGAGAAGTATTACAACTACACCATACAATCTTGGTGTTAAAGAAGTAAAATAAAAAGGAGAAAGTATATGAAGTACAAATTATTGTTAGCTGGATCAGTTGCTGCAATTGTTTCTATGACACTTTTAGCGACTAGTATCAATGAAAGAGAAACAGAAAGAATTGAGTTAAATAAAACACCTGTTGTTGATGCAAAGGTTCAACATAAAAGTGAAGAGTGGGCTAGATATTATCCTAGACAATACAGTTCTTGGAAGARAACAAAAGAGGGTTCAGAATTAGTAGACGTACTTGAASAGAAGCCTCAACTTGCTGTRTTATGGGCTGGTTATGGTTTTGCAAAAGACTATAATGCTCCWAGAGGTCACTATTATGCRTTACAAGAYAAYATTAACTCACTTAGAACKGGTGCGCCAGTAGATGGTAAAACAGGACCTATGCCTACTGCATGTTGGACTTGTAAATCTCCTGATGTACCAAGAATACAAGAGAGAGATGGTGAATTAGAGTACTTTACTGGTAAATGGGCTAAGTATGGTAACGAAATTGTAAATACTATTGGTTGTGCTAACTGTCACTCAAATGAAACAGGTGAACTGACTGTAAGAGTTCCACATCTTGACAGAGCACTTAAATCTGCTGGACTACCAACATTTAAAGAGTCAACTCATCAAGAAAAACGTAATCTAGTTTGTGCACAGTGTCATACTGAGTACTACTTTCAAAAAACGGAATGGACAGATAAAAATGGTAAGAAAAAAGTTGCTAAAGTTGTTACATTACCATGGGCTAATGGTTTAACTGCAGAAGGTGCAGAAAAATATTATGATGACAAGGGATTCACAGATTGGACTCATAAAGTTTCTAAAACACCAATGTTAAAAACACAACACCCAGGATATGAGCTATTTAAAACAGGTATTCATGGTCAAAAAGGTGTATCTTGTGCTGATTGTCATATGCCTTATACACAAGAGGGTTCTGTAAAATATAGTGATCACCAACTACAAAATCCACTGAATACAATGGATAGATCTTGTATGCCRTGTCAYAGAGAGAGTGAAGAGAAACTTMAAGRTATCGTTCATAGAAAATATGAAAGAAAAGAHCAACTTSATGAACTTRCTATGGAYAACTTAGCAAAAGCACACCTAGAAACTGCTAAAGCWATGRAAGYTGGWGCTACTGATGAAGAGTTAAAAGMWRTTAGRRCTSAYATTAGAYMTGCTCAATGGAAATGGGATTATGCAGTTGCATCTCACCCAGCATTTTTCCATGCACCAGAAGAAACTTTAAGACTGTTAAGTGTTGCTAATGAAACTGCAATGCAAGCAAGACTTAAACTTGTTTCAATTTTAGCTAAACATGGTGTTATGAACTATTCTGCACCTGATTTTTCTACAAAAGAAAAAGCACAAAAATTAGCAGGTGTTCCATTGAAAAAATTAGTTGACGCTAAACTTAAATTTAAAGCTACATTAGAAAAAGAGTGGCAAAAACAAGCTGTTAGAAATGGCAACTTGAATATGGATTCTCGTAAAGATGTTGATTTAGAATCTTCTTACTTTAATAGAAAGTAATCCAATGAATAAATATTCAGAGTTTAATACTCTGAATATTTCATTTTAAAGAGAAATTATTTGTTTAGTTTTAAAATGAAATATTTTAGATATAAAAAGGTTTTTAGTTGATTTATAAGATAGCAAGTTCATATATAACAATGGTTGTATTATTACTTATTTTAGCAATAGGTGCTGCCATTGGTACTTTTATAGAGAATGATTATGGTTCGTTACAAGCAAAAGAGTTAGTCTATAATAGTATGTGGTATCAATTTACATTTCTTCTTGTAAGTATAAACCTTATAGTAGTAATGCATAAAACTAAAATGTATAAAATCAAAACACGTATGCTTTTTCATATTTCCTTTATTATTATATTGATTGGGGCATCAATTACGCACTTTTTTGGTATTGATGGAGTTATGCATATTCGTGAAGGTGAAAAATCTAATATTGTTGTTGTTCAAAACAAAAATATTGAAGTTCCTTTTTATTTGCATCTTAATAATTTTAATATAAGCAGATACCCTGGAAGTAGATCTCCATCTGAATTTAGCAGTGATGTCACCGTAATGGATAAAGATAGCAAGAAAGAATTTGATGCTAAAATCTACATGAATAATACATTAACTTATATGGGATATAAGTTTTTTCAAACCTCTTTTGATACAGATGAAAAAGGAACAAAATTATCTGTAAACAAGGACCCTGGAGTTGAGATAACATATATTGGTTATGCTCTTTTATTCCTCGGGTTGATACTAAACTTTTTTGATAAGAAGTCGAGATTTCAATTTCTAATTGGTAAAATCAAAAAGATGCCTATTGCATCACTAATATTACCTTTAATGTTACTACTTCAAACACATTCATATGCACAACAGAGTGATTATTTACAAGAGTATCTTCAAAATCATAAAGAAAATTCCAAAGAACTAGCAAGTGCTTTTGGATCCTTAGTTGTTCAGGGTCCAGTTGGACGTATGAAACCACTAGATACTCAGAACAGAGAAGTACTAAATAAACTTACAGGTAAAAGCACTTGGCAAGGCATGAGTCCAAATCAAGTTGTCCTAGGTATGTTTTCAAGACCTGCATTGTGGAAAAAAGTAAATATAATAAAGGTGAAAACACAAAAATTAAGAGAATTGATAGGTGTAGATAAAAATCAAAAACTTGTGAAGTTTGTAGACTTTTTTGATGAAAATGGCAACTATAAACTTACAAATGAGGTAGAAAGAGCAAATAAACTTGTACCATCAAAAAGAGGTACTTTTGAAAGAGATATAATCAAAGCTGATGAGCGTTTAAATATTGCATTTATGAGCTATAGAGGTGTTCTTTTAACAATTTTTCCACTTCCTGATAATAAACAAAATAAATGGGTAGACTTTAAAACTATGTTTGCCCTTGTGGATAATAGTAGTATTAAAAGAAGTACAAGTCGTTTACTTGATACAGCATATAATAGAAACTATGTAGAAGGCATTAAATACATTGACGATATAAAAGAGTACCAAAACAAGTTTGGTCAAAATGTTATGCCATTTCAATGGAAACTTGATGTAGAGATGTGGTACAATAAAATGGACCTTTTCTTTAGACTCTCTTTACTTTACCTTGTATTTGGTTTGATATTTCTTGTGTATGGAATAAGTTCTATCTTTTATAACAAGCTTATAAGTGCTAAGTTTAAAAAACTTATTATCTCTGTTTCGTATTTACTATTTGCATTGCATACATTCGGAATTATTTTAAGGTGGTATATTGGAGGTTATGCTCCTATTAGCAACACATATGAGACTATGATTTATATCGCTTATTCAGCTGTTTTGGTTGCTATTTTCTTCTTTAAAAGATCTATACTCGCACAAAGTGCATCTTTTTTAATAGCAGGAATTTTTATATTTGCTGCATACTTAGGGGAGATAGACCCAGAGATAACTAACCTTGTTCCTGTTTTAAAATCATACTGGTTAAGCATACATGTGTCTATAATAACCGCAAGTTATGGTTTTCTTGGAGTAGGTGCAATACTTGGATTTATTACATTGATTTTATTTACACTAAGAAACGAAAAAAGAGCATACATAGATACACATATTCAAAATATTACATATATCAATGAAGCAGCCCTGTTACTTGGTCTTGCCCTTTTAGTAATAGGGAACTTTTTAGGTGGTATTTGGGCAAATGAGTCTTGGGGTAGATACTGGGGTTGGGATCCAAAAGAGACATGGGCATATATATCGATTTTGGTTTATACGATTGTATTGCATTTAAGATTGATTAAAAAGATATATACTCCGTATCTTTTTAATGTACTCTCGCTTATTTCATTTTCATCTATATTAATGACATATTTTGGAGTAAATTTTTATCTCGCTGGAATGCATTCATATGCGACAGGAGATCCTATACCTATACCCTTATGGGTTTATATATTAAGTGGAATAATATTTCTCTTAATTGCCATCTCATACCCTAAAAAAAAATTGGAGAAAATAAATGAAAATAATTAGTATAGTAGTTGCAGGACTATTGGCAATAAGTGTAAACGCAAAAGGTTTAGAAACTCAACATTCACATGCTGCTGTGGTAGATTCAAACAACTCAGGTAAAATCCAGCCAAGATATCAAGGTGTTATTTTAGAAGTTTTAAATGCGAATGGATATACATATTTAAAAATAGATGAAAAAACACCAGGATTTAATCCAAAAAAATTAAAATCATTCTGGATAGTTGTTAATAGAACTAGTGCTAAAGTTGGTGACTATGTGAGATTTACTAAAGAGTTAGTTACTAAAAACTATAAAAGTAAAGCCTTAGATAAAACTTTTGACGAACTTATGTTTACTTCAAATTTGGAATACAGAGTTAGTAAGTAAAAATAGATTAGAGTATTTAAAATATTTAAGGTAAAAACATGAACAATAGACTGAAAAAAAAGAACTCTATAATTTTATCGGCATTAAAACTATTTTCTCAAAATGGCTTTTATAATACAAGCATTGCGAATATTTCAAAAAGTATTGGCATTAGTGTTGGAGGTATATACGGATATTTTCCATCTAAAAAAGAGTTGGCAAAAGCTTCCATTGTATTTGTAACAAAAAAACTAGCTTATAAATTAAATGAGATTAATAAGAAAAACATTACACAAAGAGAAAAAATAGGTCAATTTGCTGGTTTTTATTTTGACTTCATTGAAAAACATCCTGAAATGATAGACTATTTTTTCAGAGTTTACCTAGCAAACAGAGAACTATTTTGTGATGAAGATGATTGTGGTTTTTCTCTGGCAAAAGATTTTGTTGATGAAATAGAGAACTTGATAAATAAAGGTATAGAAAATGGTGAGTTTAAAAAACAAAATTTTTATGTAGCTTTTTCATGCATTACAGGTATACTAGGAAGCATGACTTTTTTAAACGGTGAAAAAGTTTTAAGTTCACAACCAAACATATACTGTGAGGATATTTCTAATGCAATATACAATGCTTTATCTGTATAAACATGAAAATATCTATATCACTGATTATCAATTAAGGAGCTAAAGGAAGGTGTAAAAGCTTATATGTACAAATATAATTTCAAGAGATTTCATCAAACCATAAATTATAAAAAACCAATAAGGATTATAGTGAATTAGTTAAAATCAAGGCATAAAGTAATATGTCTAAAAGGGAATTAGAGTTTAGAAAATGTTGTCTTGACTTCTTGGGGTATTATAATCGCCTTTATTCATTCTATTTTAACTTAGAATTGTTTAATTCTTAGTATGAATTTAGGTTACCACTCCACAATGATAAAAAACACAAGCTTTGTATTATAATACTGAAGAAGGAATCTAATATGAAAAAAATTCTACTTATCTTGGTCTTTATATCTACACTATTTGCAAATGAGATAACTATTACATCAGACGATGGATTTAAACTTTATGCATGGTTAAATAAACCAATCTCTGTTAAAAAATCAACTCCCATCATAGTCTTTGTACATCAATTTTCTTCGGACCATAAAACATGGAGTGAACTGGCTAAAAAATTCAATGTCAAAGGTTTTGCTACACTCAATGTGGACCTAAGAGGTCATGGAGAATCAATATATCAGAATCAAAAAAAGAACAAAATTATAGTAGAACATAGAATGGAGTACATCAAATCGGCACTAGTTACAAGTGACAAAAATATTGCATTTGACCAAATACCAGCAGATTTAATTGCATGGATAGAGTTAATTTCAGAAGATGGAACACTTGATATGGATCAATTATATTTATTTGGTTCATCTCTTGGTGGAGTAAGTATTTTACCTCTTCTTAGCGAGTATGAAGTAAAAGGTTTAGTATCAATTTCAGCAGGAAAATCAAAAAAATTAACACAAGATATAGATATGGCATTAGCGATGTCCATGACAAAGTCACTTTTTATAGCTTCAAAAAACGATCCACTAGGCGCAGCAGATAATAGTATTGAGTATGCTAATAAATCAATCTCAGGCACATCTTTAATTATTTCTGATAACGGACATGGTACAGTTTTACTACCTAAAGTTGAGCATTATATATTCTCTTTTATTGATAGTATAAAATAAATACAATATAATTAGAATTCAAAATAAAAGGAATTAAAAATGTATACAGTATATCTTGCCGGAGAGATTCACTCAAATTGGAGAGAAGAAATTATTATGGGTTGTAAAGATACTGATCTTACATTTCTCACACCTGAACATGACCATGATAGTAGTGACCATATAGGTAAAAATGTACTCCAAGATCAAGGAAATAACTTTTACAATGACCACATAAGTGCAAAAATCAACTCAATGAGAAGCCATACTTACATAAAAAGAGCAGATATAGTTGTAGTCAAGTTTGCAGATAAGTATAAACAATGGAATGCAGCTTTTGATGCTGGATTTGCTACTGCACTGAGTAAAAAACTCATTGTCATTCACCCCGAAGAGTTTATTCATGCCTTAAAAGAGATTGATGGGGCTGCTTCTGCAGTAGTAAAATCTGAGTCACAAGTTATAGAGATACTCAAACATTTAATTAGATAAAAGTATGAAATGTCTTGATATATAGTAACATTTATTTCCCAGAGTTCAAATCTCATATACAYATACCTATACTTTAAGATTGTATTCGGGTACACTTACATTAATAAAAGATGATTCGAGTTACATCTTTAGTCTGCGTTACATTGATGACTTTTAGTTAACAGTATAATCCACCTAAAAGAAAGACTTCATATTAGATTTTAAACCACCTTAGCAATGGGGTGTATTCAAACACAAAGGTATTACAATGGGAACATTAGTAAACGGTACGATTAAATGGTTTAACGAAGATAAAGGTTTTGGCTTTATCGAACAAGAAGATGGTGGAAAAGATATATTTGTACATTTCCGTCAAGTAAATAACTCAGGTTATGGTCGTGTTTCATTAGCAGATGGTCAAAAAGTGACTTATGAAATTGGTGAAGGCGACAAAGGCCCTCAAGCAGAAAACGTTACAGGTCTGTAACCTTTCTTATGAGCGGATTTATCCGCTTGTTAACTTTCTTTTTTATCTGAGGGAATTTGTTCCTCATCTTTTACTCCATCATTATTTTTCGCTAGTTTTTTCTTAAGTTTTTCTTCTTTTTTCTTCTTCTTTTCCATCTCGCGACCATATTTTTCATAGCCATAGTTTGTTTTTGCCATTAGTAATCCTATTTTAAATATTTATATTTTGTAATATCTTGGAGTATAGCTAAGTTTCTATCAATTTACACATTTAGCATGAGAAATTACGATACAATCAATGTATCAACTATATCATATGAAGGAGACCAGCATGGCAAAAGGTAAAGACAGTCAAAAATCTACAAAAAAAGCACCCGCTAAAACTTTAAAAGAAAAAAGAGAAGACAAAAAAGCTAAAAAAGCAGGTAAAGCATAGTATAGGAGTCTCATCTTGAGACTTATACTTCCAAACTAATTATCCTCACATTATCCACTTTCTTGACATATATCATCTTTCTAGTATCATACTTGCGCTAAACTATAAAAAAATAAAAGGGTTGATCATGGGATTAATATATGCAGAACAAGTTGAGGAAATGGATGTTGAGGAGATGCAAGCGACACATGAAAATGAGATACAAATTTTAAATGATATTGATAAGCTAGCTACTCAGTGTCAAATACAAAAAACTCCAACCGATGCCCTTGAAGCAAAACTTCATGAGTATGTCGAGCATGTACATAAACACTTTGCCAATGAAGAACGCTTAATGCAAAAGTATAACTTCCCAAAGTATGAGATGCATAAAACTGCTCACGATATATTTTTATCAGACCTTGAGCATAGTAGTAGAGAATGGAGAAAGTATGGAGACTTTAAAAAGATTCTTAACTTTATTCGCAAAACTCCAGAGTGGATTGTTCTACATGTAAACTCAGTAGATGCTCCAACGGCTGCTTACCTTGCTCAAAAAATGAAAGAAGACTAAGTGCCTTTATGCCACTTAGTCTTCTTAGTGTGCTCAATATAAACTAACATAATAAATCTTTTTATCTATCCTTAGCTTCTTGATAAATAATTATGTTAGAATTAAGTGAATCTATAAAAGAAGGATTACTCATGAAAAACTCTTTGCAAGACTTACCAGGATGTGAAGGCGAACATATTCTTCAAAAAAAGTATAAAACACAAGATAATGCAAAAAGATTTTATGACAAAGAAGTCTATCCCCACATTACTGATGTTATGACAGATTTTATTAAAAAGCAGACTATGCTTTTTATAGCCACAGCTGATAAAAATGGAGAGAGTGATAGCTCCTTTAGAAGTGGTCAAGAGGGTTTTGTTACAGTCCTCTCTCAAGAGAAACTAATCTACCCTGAGTTTAATGGTAACGGGGTTATGGCTTCCCTTGGAAACATCTCAGAAAACGGGCATGTTGGTATGCTTTTTATAGACTTTTTTGACACTTTAACAGGTTTACACATAAACGGTAAAGCTAAGATAGTTGATGCACAAAATTTCAATAAATATCTCACTAAAGAAGAGTTAGTAAAAGTCACACAGGCTATAGAGTCACTAGCTCAGGTACAAGTAACTTGGGTTCTTGTAGAAGTAGAAGAAGCTTATATACATTGTTCCAAAAATATACCAGAGTTACAAAAAAGATGCTTCTCCTAGAAGTCTTGAAGTATTAGAATACAAATGTGATGGAATGGAAATGTATATTAATATGTAAAAGTGAGAGGAGCGGACTATGCACAAGGTTACTTTGTTGCAGAACCAACTCCTGAACTTTTAAAGTAAGTGATCCCTGTGATATAATAAAGATATGAAACTATCCCATCTACGCCAAATTGTTAAATACCTACACCAGTTTAAAAAAATATCTGCTATTCATAGAGTAAGTGATACCATTACAAAAATAGTCTTTGACAAAAGAGATGCTATTTATTTTAATATGTCTCGCTCTAACTCCAGTATGTTTAAGTGCAAAGAGTATCCGCGCTCAAAAATTTACAATGCCCCTTTTGATGTTCTTATCGCAAAACACTTTAACCGCTCTAATATTCTAAATATACAACTACTTAATGATGATAAAATTATCCGAATGAAAACTTCTATCGCTTCAGCTTATAAGGAAGAGATAACGTACATACAGATAGAGTTTACAGGAAAATACACTAATATAATTATTTTAGATGAGCAAAATGTCGTACTTGAAGCCCTGCGTCATGTTGACCTTTATTCGTCATTTCGGGAAGTACGCGTAGGACAAATACTTCTTGATGTGCCAAATGCTCCTTTTCTCGCAAAAGAGTATCCCTTAGAGAATGTTGAGGAATTCTTATACTCTGTTTATTCAAATGAGCAGAATGGAAAACTAAAAAATCTCAAAAAACAAAAAGTAGCTTTTTTGAAGAAAAAACTCAAAAAGCTACAAAAACTCTATGATAAACTAGACTCCCAAGATGATTTAGAAAAACTGGCACAAAAGAATGAACATTATGGAAATCTAATGCTCTCAAATGTAGACAACTTTAAACCCTACTCTAAAAAACTATTATTAAATGATTATGATGGACAAACAATAGAGTTGCACATAGACAAAGAGTGTCCAACTCCCTTTATCGCAAGCAATATGTTCTTTAGTAGAAGTAAAAAGGCTAAACAAAAGGCTAAACACCTGCACATAGAGGAGGAGTCCCTCTCTTCTAAAATAGAGCATATAAAACTTTTTATACATACAGTTACAATGGCAAAAGACATCGCCAAAATAGAGCTCTTATTTCCCAAAAAAGTACAGAGTAAGAAAATCCAAGTAAACGATAGTATTGAGAGTTTTTGGATAGAAGGGTATAAAGTACAACTAGGAAAAAATAAAAAAGGAAATATAGCTCTACTTAAAAATGCAAGAGCAAAAGACATCTGGATACACCTAAAAGAACAACCTTCCTGCCATGTAATTATCACAACTGATAAACAAAGTCTTCCAGAAAAGATCATAAAATCAGCGGCTAGACTCTGTGTAGATTTTACAACGACTTCACAAGATAAGTATTTGGTCGATTATACTCCTCGTAGAGAAGTAACTATTCAGCATGGAGCTAATGTCCTCTACAATAAGTATCAAACTATTGAGATAGACACAAGGAGTTAGTTATGGCGTCAATTGGACCAATTGGAAATGCAATTTTTACAAACCAAATGACACCGGCTGCTGCTTCAGTACAAAATGCAAATCAAAATCGTGTAGACTTTCAAAATATGGTTGCCCAAGCACAGGTGCAAGAAAAAGATGAAAAAGTACTAGAAGTCCGTCCAACCGAAGAAAATAGAGAGGTTGATGAGGATAAGGAACATACACGAGATGAAGCTGATAGAGAAAATCAAAGAAATCCTAAACATGAAGATGATGAGGAAAAAAAAGAAGACGAAGACGAAGAACCGCTCTACAAACTAGATATAAAAGTCTAGTTAGCTAATCATAACAATGGAAAACATCATGAAAAAAATAATTACTTTACTCCTTTTAACTCTTACTCTTTTTGGAGCGAATATAGATGACTTTACACAAGAGATGGGTTTTGAGTGAGACTATAAAACAGCATTAACAAGGGCAAAACAAGAAAATAAAATTCTTATGATGGTACTAGGGGCTGACTACTGTCCTTGGTGTCGTAAGTTTGAGAGAAAAACTCTCAACTCTTCACTACTAAAATCACGATTACAGACAGAAGTTGTAACACTTGTAGTAGATAAAAAGTTTGATATAAAGAGCTTTCCTAAAGAGTTTCGCACACAGTTTACACCCAAGGTCTTTTTTATCAACCCTAAAGATGAAACTGTGATTTTAGATACTACAGGATATATCAAAAAAAACTTTTTGCTAAGCATTTAGATAATGCAATGGTACTTTACCGAGAGAATTAATGAAAAAACTTCTTAGCCTACTTTTTATAACAGTTTTTAGTTTAAACGCAGCTGGGTTTTGGACACTTACAGGTCTCACTAAAGCGAATATATATGTGAAAAATAATGTTTCGCTTCTAAATCCAAATACCATTACAAGTATCAAAAAAAAGATGTCTAAAACCTTAGTTGACTTAGGTATACAAACAAATGTACAAGACAGTCCAACACTTATGATTGCCTTAGAAGACTTAGATAATGATGGAGTACATTATGTATACGCAAGACTTGCCCTTGGCGAAGAAGTTCAAACATACAGAGCCGATAAAAGTGTAACTTTTGCTCTTACATATTCTGCTAATGATTTTATAGAGGTAGACAAAGAAGAACTCGATAGCGAAGTTTTAGAGAGTGTGGATTTTTTACTTTCACAATTTGCAGAACACTTTCTTGATGACAAAGATTAATTCAATTCTCAAAAGGGTATAATATCCTTATAAATAATATCTAGGAATTTTTATGAGTATATTTGAAGATCACAAAGAGCGAATAATAACTGGTTTTGCTCTTTTAGCAGCTGTTTTTGTTATAGGGCTTATTAATAACTTTTTTGTAATGTGGTTAGTTTTAGGTGGCGTTTACATACTAGCATTTAAAGAGGCAGTAAAACTCTTTGAAGTAGAAAATGATGGTTTATTACCTTTTGCAGTAGGACTTTGGTTAGTTGCTGGAGTCTACCCATATGGTGATGATCTTTTTGTTTTAGCCGGTGTAGCTTATGCTAGTGCAGTTGCGTTTAACAAAGAGATACAGTGGAAGGACTTCTACCCTTTTATCTATCCAACTGCAGGTATGCTGTTTATGCTTACAATGTACCAAGAGTATGGTGTTATGTCCCTTTTATGGTTACTTGCAGTTGTCGCATTAACTGATGTCGGTGCATATGCGGTAGGTAAAAGTATAGGTAAAACACAGTTTTGTGAGACAAGTCCAAACAAAACTATGGAAGGCGTTATCGGTGGTATCACAGTTGCAACCATGGGTGGTGCATTTTTTGGTCTTGGCGTTGTTGACTTTACTGTCGGTTTTTTCGTAAGTTTTGCTGTAGCTGTTAGCTCTATTTTTGGTGACTTGTTTGAGTCTTCGCTTAAACGCAGTGCGGGTGTAAAAGACAGTGGAGACTTACTTCCAGGTCATGGTGGCGTGCTTGACCGTATAGATGGTTATCTCTTTGGCGGAATAGTTATGCTTGTTCTTCTTCGTGGCTTAGTCTAGTTGGTACTCCTTGGCTCAACAGGCTCCATTGGAGTAAATACTCTTTTGGTGGCTTCAAGATTTGATATATCTGTTGAAGTTTTAGTAGCTGGAAAAAACATCACAGTTTTAAATCAGCAGATACAAGAACACTCTCCTCAAGTAGTTGTTATAGCAGATGAAAAAGATATCCCAAAGGTAAACCATCCTAATGTTTATGCGGGGAATAAAGCTATCCTCCAAGTCATAGAAGATTCTCAAAGTGAGTTGGTTGTTAATGCATTAGTCGGATTTTTAGGACTTCGCCCAACACTCAAAGCAATAGAGTGTGGTAAAAAAGTAGCTTTAGCGAATAAAGAATCACTCGTTGCTTGTGGTGCTTTTATAGATATGAAAAATATCCAACCTATAGACAGTGAACACTTTGGACTTTGGTACCTACTCCAAGATAGACCAGTGCAAAAAATGATAATCACTGCTTCCGGTGGTGCCTTTCGTGACTGGGATATTTCAAGACTGCAAAACGCAACACTCGCAGATACTCAAAAACATCCAAACTGGTCAATGGGACAGAAGATAACGATAGACTCAGCAACGATGGTCAATAAAATATTTGAACTCCTAGAAGCAAGATGGCTCTTTGGAGAAGGAAACTACGATGCGATCATCGAGACAAAGTCACTTATTCATGCACTTATAGACTTTAAAGATGGCTCAACTACTGCACATTTTGCAAATGCAAGTATGCAACTCCCTATCGCATTTGCACTTGATGAGAAGATGGATGAGAACATTTTAGAGCATGTTGATTTAGTCAAAACAGGAAGTTTAGAGTTTAGAGAAATCACAACAGATAGATACCCTATTTGGGAGATAAAAGATGAGCTATTGAAGAGTCCAGCACTTGGATTAGTTGTAAATGCGGCTAATGAAGCTGCCATAGAATTATTTATCAATAAAAAAATTGGCTTTATGGATATTTCTAAAGAGATCATTACTGCTTTTGAAAAATTTCAAACACTGCCAAAAAGTATTGAAGAAGTATTTGCTATAGATCAAAAAGTACGAAGCTTTATAAAACAAGGGAAAATATGAAATCAGTCCTTTTGCTATTGATTTTAAATACTTGGCTCTTTAGTCAAAGTAGTGTGTACATAAAAGATGTATCAATGCAAACTTCCTTTGAAAACATCACCTTACCTGATGGCGAAAACATGGGACTTGTTGGTATTAATTACTTATTGCATCCAAACAAATATTTTTATTATGGCTTAGGAGTATATGGTGCAGCTACTGGAGATAGAGGTGGTTTTTTTACTGGTGGATTTACTCTCGGTGCAAAATATGACATATATAAAAACATATATATAGATTCAGGTGTATTTCTCGGAGGTGGGGGAGGTGCTTCTGCTGATGGGCAAGGTGGAGGGCTAATGTTTAAAGCCTATTCGGGCTTATTAGTCGATTTTGGAAACTATAGTTTAGGTGCTAACTATTCATATATTAAATTTCCTAATGGTAATATTGACTCTCAACAAATTGGACTTATTGCAGACATAAAGTTCACAACGACACTCAGCGATGATACATTAGATTTAGATTCTTTATATAAGTATAATTTTTCAAGTAATAAAGACTATATCATTGCTACCTACCAAACCTACTTTCCTAACAGTGATACAAAAACAAGGTCAGGTATACTCAGAACGCAAAATATTGATTTAGTTGGTGTAGAGTATGGAATTCACACCCATCCAAACTTTGTAACTTATCTAGAGAGTGCTGGTGCATTCAGTGGTGCAAATGGTTACATGGAAGTTCTTGCAGGTGCTGCATATGCACGAAAACTGAGTAGAGATATTGAGATTTTAGCGAAAGGTTCTCTTGGTCTTGGCGGGGGTGGTCAAGTAGATACTGGTGGGGGTGGTATAACCAAGGCATCCGTAGTGCTTAGCTATAGCCCTACTAAAAGTATTAATACTCGTATTGGCGGAGGATACTTTCACTCGTTAAACAGCGGTTTTGATGCTCCTTTTGCTAAAGTTAGCCTTGGAATAAATACAAATTTCCTATCAACAGGTAGCAAGAAAAATGAGATTGATTATTCATCAATTTATAGCCAAAAATTTAATATTCGTTTTGTAAATCAAACTTATTTTTATTCTGAGACACTATCAACAGATACTACACGTAATTATGATGTTCAATTAACAGGAATTAAGTTAGATTGGTTTTTAAGTGACAAGTTTTATATTTCAGGTCAAGCGTTTGCCGCCTATGCAGGTAAAGCCGGTGGTTATGCATCCGGTATGTTTGGACTTGGTTTTGTTCAACCAATAGGATTAGGCTTTAATGTCGTAGGAGAAGTAGATGTTGGTGCAGGTGCAGGAGGAAGAATTAACACAGGTGGTGGAGCGATAGCACAACCCATGGCCGGTTTATCATATAACTTTACAGAAGATGTTGCACTTTCTGTCATAGGCGGAAAGATTATTGCTTTAAATGGTGATTTAAATGCTAATGTTTTAGATCTAAGTATTGTTTACAAGTTTAATAAACTACTTTCAAAATAGCTACTAATTAGGAAATAACAATGATACTAAGTATAGAAAGTTCATGTGACGATAGTGCGATAGCTATTACAGAAATAAAAACAAAAAAGTTACTTTTTCATAAAAAGATAAGTCAAGAGTTAGAGCATAGTGTCTACGGTGGAGTTGTGCCAGAGCTTGCAGCTCGTCTTCATGCAGAGGCACTTCCAAAAATACTTGAACAAGTAAAAGAGTACTTCCCTCAACTCAAAGCGGTAGCTGTAACTGCTACACCTGGTCTTGCTGTAACACTTGTTGAGGGTGTCACTATGGCTAAAGCAATAGCTGTGGCACTAGATATCCCTCTTATCGGTGTAAACCACCTTATCGGTCATATATATTCTCTCTTTATTGAGAAAGAGACACAGTTSCCACTTACTTGTCTTTTAGTCTCAGGCGGACATACTCAAGTTATGGAAGTAAAGAGTCTTACAGACATACATACAATAGCAAAAAGTATGGACGATAGTTTTGGTGAGAGTTTTGACAAGGTTGCTAAGATGATGGGGCTTGGTTATCCTGGTGGTCCAGTTATTCAAGAGCTTGCAAAAGATGGTGATAGATTAAAACACAACTTTACAGTACCTCTTCACCAGTCACCACTTATCGCTTTTTCTTACTCAGGTTTAAAAAATGCTGTGCGTTTAGCTGTTTTAGAAGAAGAADAAAATGAAAACCCTGACTTTAAAGATATAGCAGCTTCATTTGAGCATATCGCTACAAAACATTTAACGATGAAACTCAAAAAATACTTTAAGACTGTTAGACCTAAAACATTCGCTATTGTTGGTGGTGCTTCAGCAAATCTTTACCTTCGTGCACAGATACAAGACTTACTTAAACCACATAATGCAGAGTTGATTTTAAGTGAACTTAAATATTGTTCAGACAATGCCGCTATGATAGGGCGAGTAGCAGTTGAAATGTATGAGAAAAAGATCTTTACCTCTTTAGAGAACTTGGATATTGCTCCAAGAAGTCTCTTATAAAACTTAATAAAAGATTATACTTATATACTTCATTTCAAAATAAGAATTGTGTTATCCGATTTCAAATATACTTCCCAAAATAAATATTAAAACAAGGAAATTGAATATGGCAACAACTAAATTCAAAGGTACAGACGTAGAGTTATTAGGAAATGAAGTAAATGTTGGAGACAAAGCACCAGCAGTTACTGTTGTAAACTCAGAAGGTTTAGGTGATGTAGTAGTTGGTGGAGCTAATGGCACAAAACAACTTATCATTGTTGTTCCTTCTTTAGATACAGGTGTATGTGCTACTGAAACTCGTAGCTTTAACCAAAAAGTTGCTGGCCTTAACGGTGTAACTGCAACTATCGTTTCTCTTGACCTTCCATTTGCTTCAGGACGTTTTTGTCAAGCTGAGGGAATTAACGACTTAGTTGTTACTTCTGACTTCAGAAACAAAGATTTCGCTAATGCTTACGGAGTACTTTTAGGTGGTTCTGTTCTTGCTGGTGTAACTTGTCGTGCTATCTTCGCTGTAAACGAAGAGGGTGTTGTAACTTACAAAGAAATCGTTCCAGAAATCACAGAAGAGCCTAACTACGACGCTGCAATCGCTGCAGTAAGCTAGAGACTATCTTTTTTTTAAGAATATGAGCTAAGCCCAAATTCTTAGTAGGGACACAATGTCCCTACAACCCCCTAAAGCTACAAAAAGAAATCTTTTTGAGATTTTTCTTCCCTAAAACTACTTAAGAATTCAAATATAATAACTCTGATATAATACATGATTATTATTCATGGAGAAAAAATGAAAAAACTATTAACTACTTTGGCTTTAGGTGCTACATTAGCWWCAACTTTAAGTGCAGATATTGCTCGTRTTGARATGGGTGGTGGGCTTTGGAATGAGACTGCWRCRGGAWYATTWAYMTATAMAGATAATGGMRGKACYMTTRMATATAYATCAGATGAAAAAGAGAACTCWGCTGCATACGCATGGTTRCTYATAAARCATCCSMTTCCRGTCATYCCTAATATCCGWTTAGAGTATAGYACWATGGCAGATACWGGKGTARYTACAGGTWMTKYMGMTGGATATRYAATTCCAGGAGGGCTAANNNCTTCAACAACWGCTTCTKTAGATATTACGCAGTACGAAGTTATTCCATACTATAACCTTCTTGATAATACTTTTTGGATGACMCTTGATRTWGGTGTWGATTTTCGTYTCTTAACTCTAGACTATACARYAGATGGTGTTGAYWTAGKTGGWGGARSKAYYRRWAMWWRYWMMKMTRMYRCNNNTAGTTTAGTCATACCAATGGGTTATGCAAGAACTCGTATAGAAATTCCTACAACAGATATYGGAATTGAGGCTGATGTGAAGTACCTAACTTATAATGGTTCAACGGTCTCAGACATAAGAGTGAAACTAGATTATACACTAGACTTAGGTTTGCCTATTGATCCTGGTTTTGAGGTAGGGTATAGAGTGCAGAAGTTTGATCTTACATCTGAAGATGATACAACACTGATTAAAATGGACTATACAGGAGTTTATGCGGGAATTATGCTACGTTTCTAGTATAACTATTTCACATTCCAAGAGGATATTAAACGCCTCTTGGACTCTTCTTTTGGCTTCATTTATAAGCCACATCGCGTCTTCAAATTCTCCGTTGCCATTGTTTACAAGAAAATTGGCATGTTCTTCGCTAAAGCACATTGCTCCTCTCATAACTCCCTTAAGTCCAACAGCTTCTATTAGACGTCCAGCATAGTCACCCTCAGGATTTTTAAAACAACTCCCTGCACTTGGAGTAGATGGTTGATTACTTCGCATCTTTTTAAACATCTCAACCTTATCTACGTCATAACCATTCTCAAGTGAAAAACTAGCCTCAAGTATAGGTTTGTTTATGTTTGTATATCTATAACCATACTCTATTGTCTCTCTTTTTTGAGTGCCATTTGTAGTGGTTACATCCACTAAAACATTAAAAATTTCAAACTCTTTAAGTCCTGCATTCATATACACAAGCCCGCCGAGCTTACCTGGGAGATGTGAGAGAAATTCAAGATTTGCTATATTGTTCTTTTTACAAAAAGAGGCAACTTTTCCTGAGGGTGTAGCACCCCCTACTTTAAGAGTGTTATTTTCTATCTTGATATAGTCGTACATTTTGTCAAGCATCATAAGAGGTGGCGGGTTATTTCCAAGGAGAGTGTTGTTACAAGAGCCTATGAGGTAGTAGTTATTTATATCTGTAAAATCATCTTCTAAAAGGGCTACTGATACTTCAGAACCAATCTTAAAAGAAGAATATTTTTTAAAATTAACCTGCTTTGTTTTCATTACTCAACAAATTCTGGCATAATCTCAAAAATATGACGTGCAAAGTCTGTCATCTCGTTAAGCATCCACGGCATAGTAAGAACAATAACAATTACAACACCGATAATCTTAGGAATAAACGAGAGTGTCATTTCATTTATCTGTGTGGTAGCTTGAAAAATAGAAACAGCTAAACCAATAAACATACCAGTAAGTAAACCAGGAAGTGCGAGCATAAGTGCTATCTTAAATGTCTCAACACCAAGTGCTACTAGCTTTGCTTCCATTTATGAGTTCCTAAGCGCTGTATACTCAGTTGGGATAAGATACTCTTCTACCTTCACAGGAGCATCATAAAACCCATGTTTATATCCAAGCTCAAAGAGTTTATCAATAGCCTTGTACTGTAGTGGACTCAGAGTAATCGACTCATCATTTGCATAGAGCTCAAGATACTTATCTAAAGTAGGTGCATCAATACGCACTAAATCACGCTCAAGCAGCATAGTAGAGAGTCTGTCTTTATGATCTCTAGCGACTTGAACAGCTTTTGTAAGTGTTTCTTCATAAGCWATWGCTTTRTTKAGWGGAAGTGAGCGTCTTATCGCCATACCACCAAGAGGWAGWGGTAAATCTTTTCCYGCTAACTCTTGCCATATATCCCACATCTCGCGCTCAACTTCAAGTCTATCATCATATGTTAAAATAGATTCATGAATAAGAACACCAGCATGAACATCACCATCTATTACCGCCTGCTCTATCTCTAAAAAGTTCATATAAGTGATACGAGCATCAGGATAAGCGATACGAAAAAGCATCGCGTTTGTCGTATGCTTACCACTCAAAGCTACTCGAAAGTTACGTTTGAGTTTTTCACCCTTGCGTTTGATGAGTTTAGGTCCATAACCCTCACCAAAACTAACAGCCGTTCGAAGTGGTGCATACTCACTTTTTATGTGAGGATACAGAGCAAAACTAATGGCTACTATGTCATAAACACCATTTAAAGCATCTTCATTGAGCGTTTGAATGTCTTTTGCAATATTGTCAAAAGTAACACCTTCCATACCAACCCAGCCAAATTTAATAGCATAGTACATAAAAATATCATCGGCGTCAGGTGAGTGTGCAATTAGTGTTTTTTTCATATTTAGTTTAGTTCACCATCTTTCCAGTATTTTGTTCCCTGTATCGTCACTTGAAGTACAATACCATTTTGTGTAAGTTTGTAGAGTCGAACACCAGGAGCAACAGTAATAGCCGCATTTATAGCACCACCATCTTCTCCTAGTTTAATTGCAGCATCTGCTTGTGCATTTGCTTCCCATCCTGAGTTTACAAAAGATTCATAGGCTTTCTGATTTGCAAAAAGAAAAATTGCACGAAAATCCTTGAGTCCAAGTCCAAATCCAAAACCACCAGAACCCATGTTCATATATGTATTTTTACCAGTTTTATTGTTGTGTGCCAAACCTGTACCACCTTCAGCACTAAAAATAATAAGATTGACTCCAAGGTTTGTAAATGTTGCATAGCCATAAGAAGAACGAAGCATCTTTTTTGCTTGAGGAGCATAGTTATAAAGAAGTTGCAGTGTCTCTTGACTCTGTTGTTTCCTTTTTATTTGTGCCTCGTGTTTAGTATCTCCAGACCAAAAGCCAGAAAAGATAATCCATACAAAAGAGAGACTAATAATAGGTATTATTTTATTCATAATATCATCCATATATAAAAGTATAGACGATTATATCATTTTCATTTAAAAAAGCAGGATAATCACAAAGAGATAAAAAAGAAATTTACAAATAAGTATGACAATTTGCCATATTTTCAATATACTTCTAAAAATAAACATATAATTCTTCAAAATTTAAAACAAGTGAGCCCAAGATGGATGCAAACAAACAAAAATCGTTAGACCTAGCAATGAAGCAAATAGATAAAGCTTTTGGTAAAGGTGCATTGATGCGTCTTGGTGATAAAGATATACAACCAATGCAGTCAATAAGTACAGGTTCACTTGGACTTGACTTAGCACTTGGAATAGGTGGAGTACCTCAAGGTCGTGTAGTTGAGATATATGGTCCTGAGTCTTCTGGTAAAACAACAYTAGCACTTCARATMACKGCWSAGTGYCAAAARRMTGATGGAGTATGTGCATTTATAGATGCAGAGCATGCTCTAGATGTTGTTTATGCAAAAAATCTTGGTGTTGATGTAGACAACCTTTTAGTATCTCAACCTGATTATGGTGAGCAAGCTCTTGACATTGTTGAGACAATTGCGAGAAGTGGGGCCATTGATTTAATCGTAATCGATTCTGTAGCAGCACTTACTCCAAAAGTAGAGTTAGAGGGTGAAATGACAGATCAACAAGTAGGTGTTCAAGCACGTTTAATGTCTAAGGCTCTTCGTAAACTTACAGGTGTAATTTCAAAAATGAACTGTACAGTAATCTTTATCAATCARCTYCGWATGAAAATYGGAATGATGGGTTATGGTTCTCCDGAGACHACAACGGGTGGAAATGCTTTAAAGTTTTATGCTTCTGTTCGTATTGATGTTCGTCGTATTGCTTCACTTAAACAAGGTGAAAATGTTATTGGAAATAGAGTAAAAGCAAAAGTTATTAAAAACAAAGTTGCACCTCCATTTCGTCAAGCAGAGTTTGACATTATGTTTGGAGAGGGTATCTCAAAAGAGGGTGAGCTAGTTGATTACGGTGTGAAGTTAGACATTATTGATAAAGCTGGGGCTTGGTTTGCATACGAAGAGACAAAACTAGGTCAAGGACGTGAAAATGTTAAACAAAAGTTTAAAGATGAGCCAGAGTTAGCACTTGAAATAGAAAATAAAATAAAAGTAGCTATGGGTATCTCAGATGTAATGGTTATGGATACAGATTCTATAGCAGATTCTGATGCATAAAATAGTTTTACATACTATAATAACTTAAAATTTAGTGAAATTAGGGTAAAATGCTAAAAATAGAATGATTTTTATAAAATTTGAATAAATCATAAAAAGGCAAATATATGTTTATAGATAGCGTAAGTGCAATAGAAGTAATGGATTCACGTGGTAACCCCACAGTAAAAGCAACAGTAGAACTAAGTGATGGAACGATAGAGAGTGCTATCGTTCCTTCAGGTGCAAGTACAGGAAAACACGAAGCATTAGAGCTTCGTGATGGTGATGAGCGCTATATGGGTAAGGGTGTTTTAAAAGCAGTCGGACATGTTAACAATGAAATCTCTGATGCAATCATCGGTCTTTCTCCTTTTAATCAAGCAGTAATTGATGCTACTATGAAAGAAGTAGATGGAACACAAAACTATGGTAAACTTGGGGCAAACGCAGTACTTGGTGTTTCTATGGCAGTAGCACGTGCGGCAGCGAAATCACTTGGTATGCCACTTTATCGCTACCTTGGTGGTGCAAATGCTATGACTATCCCTACTCCAATGTTAAACATCATTAATGGTGGAAGCCATGCTGATAATTCAGTTGATTTTCAAGAGTACATGATTGTACCTCTTGGATTTGAAGACTTTAGAGAAGGTCTACGTGCATCTGCTGAAATTTACCATACTTTAAAAGGTATTTTAAAAGCTAAAAACCATAACACTGCTTTAGGTGATGAGGGTGGTTTTGCTCCAGATTTAAGTTCAAACGAAGAGCCTATTCAAATCATAATTGAAGCAATCGAGAAAGCTGGTTATAAAGCTGGCGAACAAATCGGTATCGCTTTAGATGTTGCTGCTTCTGAAATTCTTGCAGAGGGTGGCGGTTATAGATTAGATTCTGAAAACCGTACAGTTGCATCAGCTGAGTTAGTTGATTACTATGTAGACCTTTGTTCTAAGTACCCTATCGTTTCAATTGAAGATGGTTTAGATGAAGAAGATTGGGATGGATTTAAACTTATGACTGAAAAACTTGGTGATAAGATTCAAATCGTTGGTGATGATCTTTTTGTTACAAATGCGAACATCCTTTCACGTGGAATTAACGAAGGTATCGCTAACTCTATTCTTATCAAACCAAATCAAATCGGTTCAGTTTCAGAGACTATGTTAACAGTACGTTTAGCACAAAGAAATGGTTATACATGTGTTATGAGTCACCGTTCAGGTGAGAGTGAAGATGCATTTATCGCAGACTTTGCCGTTGCTCTTAACTGTGGTCAGATCAAAACTGGTTCAACAGCACGTGGTGAGAGAACTGCTAAATATAACCGATTGCTTGAAATAGAAAATGAAGTTGTGTATGGTGAGTACTTAGGTGCTGCGCTTTTTAACTAAGCATAGAGTTTAAACTATGCAAAACGAAGAACTCTTTGACGAGATTGATGTAAGCGAGAGTATAACTCAGAAGCATCTTGGTCTCTCTCTAAAAAAGTTCTTTTTTCTCCTCTCTCTAGTAGTAGTTCTTGGTATTTACCTAGGTGTTCTACTCTATGGAACGTCCTCTTTAGAAATTCTTTTTGGTTTACAAGATTATCAGATTTATTTATACGATGAAGTCTCTAGGCTTAAACTTGAAAATGCTGACTTACAACGTGAATACTTTGAACTCAAAGAGATAAGTGCACAATAAATCTTTTAATTTGCTATAATGCTTAGAAATAACACAAGGCAAATATGTATGATAAAACTTTTAGTAATTTGTCTTGTATTCATAAGTTCTTTAAATGCCCGTCAAAACCCTTTTTTCCCTTCAAAAAATGAAACTGACATCTCTTATAGTACAAATAAAGTTTCCAAAATTGAACCATTAAAAAGAGCAACACTTACTCTCCCCTCAACTGCAAGAACACTAGAAAGTGTCACTATTACTTATAAAAACTTAGATGGTTCCATAGTAAGTAAAAAAGAGGTTCTTGGTAATAGTGTTGACTGGCATCTACCAATTTTTGTTTCTCAAAATATTGGTGGCGATGAAAAAGAACTAAATACCAAAACAGTCTCTAAAAAAAGTGAGCCTTTGCGTAAAATTGCATCCTTATCTTTTATATCCCTGTATGCAAATAAAAAACAGTTTAACTTAATTACAAAAGATAAGATGCTACGAAACTTTTTACTTACCAAACCACATAGAATTGTATGTGACTTTAAACGTGATATTAATATACGAAGCTATAAGAAGAAGATAGATACGAAAAGTATCATTAAAAAAATAAAAATTGGAAACCATAAAGGTTATTACCGTGTTGTTATAGAGCTAGATGGTCTTTACAGATACAAAAAAACACCAATGAAAGATGGTTACTCTTTTACTCTTCTTTAGTATTTCACTTAAGAACTATTCGCTTAACTCTACAGCGATTCCACTGATAAGAGTTTGAAAACTCAACTCAAAGAGTGCGTCTATATTGTCAACGATGTGAACATGACCATCTATAAGAAGATTTGAAAGACCATGAAGCATCGACCACATAACCGTTGCTTGCATAAAGGCATCATCTTTTTTTAGTATATTCGCATTTTGTGCATCAGTAATAATGTCCACAAGTTTATGAAAACCAGGGGCATCTTCTCTCTCATTTATATCACAACTCTCTTCTCGCTGTTCTTTTAGCTCATGTCCAAATATCATTCTATAAAGATTTGGATTTTTCATAGCGAAATCAATATAAGCTCTTCCAAGATCATGAAGTTTTAGGTTTAAGTCTAAGTCACTATCTAATGTAGAAAATATATGAGTATCAAGTTTTTCAAAACCAGCTTGAATCACCTCTTGGAGTAACTCTTCTTTAGATGTAAAGTGTCTATATAAAGCCGTTCTCGATGTACCAAGTCTATTTGTAATCTCTCTTAGAGTTATGCTTGCTATGCCACCACTTTCCACCATCTTTAAAGATTCTATAATGAGTTCTTCTTTTAGATTTCCATGGTGATATGATGAGTTAGGTTTTGTATTCATAGTGTGATTTTAGCATAAAAATGATAAATACTGGGCTTTATGTTGACATGTGTAACATTATATGTTAACATTGTTAACTTTAAATATAAACCAAAGGAAAACGAAATGAAATACTTTCTAATTTTAGCACTTATACTCAGTAATTTAGCCGCATTTACAGACTTTGAAGTGGCAAAAAAAAGTGAAGATGTTATGAGTGGCTTTGAAGACTCTACATCTACTATGGAAATGACACTAATAAATGCTGCAGGTCAGAAAAAAGTACGTACTATGAAAATGAAAGTCATAGAGGGTAAGCATGAAGACAAGTCTCTTATGGAATTTTTAACACCTGCAGATGTAAAGGGAACAAAATTTTTATCTTATGAGCATGTCCAAAAAGATGATGACCAATGGTTATATCTTCCAGCACTCAAACGGGTCAAACGTATCGCTAGTAAAAATAAATCTGGTGCTTTTATGGGAAGTGAATTTTCATACGAAGATCTTTCAGCCTTTAATGTAAAAAAATATAGCTATAGTCAAAACAATGCAGAACCTCACAATGGTATTTATACTATTGTTAGTAAGCCAGTTTCTAAGTACTCTGGATACACTAAACTTATCTCGTTTATCGATACAAAAACATTTTTAGTTTTAAAAATAGAATATTATGATAGAAAAAAAGAGCTCTTAAAAGTAGCAGAATTCACTAACTATAAAAAGTTTGGTTCTATACATAGAATCGGTGAAATACATATGAAAAATGTACAAAATGATAAAACCACTATTTTAGTATGGAGTAATCAAAAGGTAAAAACTGGCCTTAAAGCAAAAGATTTTCATAAAAGATACCTCAAGAAATGAGAACCTTATTACTCTCACTTGTATTCTCTAGTCTACTATTTGCAGAACTAGATGTAAGTGGGCACTTGGATTTAGACTCCCAATTTTATCTTACGAAACCTGATGATAAAAATGCGAACTCGTTTACAGCTTCACAGACATTAGAACTTACATATACACATGATGATTTAACAGTTTTTTCTAAACTTTATGCACAAGAGGCTTACTATGATTTTACTAGTGACTCCGATAAAACTGAGAGAACCTTTGCCCGTTTAGATGAGTTGTACGCAAAGTATGACTTTGAAAATGATGCCATTAAAGTTGGAAAGAGTATAGAGTTTTGGGGTTCTCTAGAGCTTAGAAATATATCTGACGGTTTTAACCCAAGTGAATTTAGAGATGATCTTTTCTCAACAAATAAACTCGGTGTTTGGAATATGACTTATTCCCACTATACGCAAACAGGGGAGATATCACTGATTGTCAAACTTGATGAACAAGAACAGAAAATGGCAGCATCTCCTTATGTGTACTACTTTTTTCCTAAGTTTGTGACTTATGATGGTGCTCTAAAAACACAAGACAGTGTGAATAGGCCCTCTTTATATCTTAAGTACAGTGGTTCTACAGAGACTGAGTATGCTCTTGATTACTCTGTAGTTTTTGAAAATGGTTATGATTCACAGCGTTATTTTTCAACGAATACACCCGATAATTTAGACCGGACAAACCAAAGTTTTGGACAGCCAACAAGTTTTGTACAAAATGCTTATATCGTAAATAAAATTCTTACATATGATACCTTAGTAGTAAATGCAACACTTTTTAAACTCGAAGCATTGTATGCAAAAGTTGATGAAGATAAAAATGTAGGTGATTACTCACATGTAGCACTTGGAGTTGAGCATACCTTAGAGAACTTTTATGAGAGTGCTGCCTTAGGACTTATCGCTGAGTACTACAGATATGATACATTTGAAAATGATAAGTACAATGATTTAGAACTCTTTGAAACTATGCAAGATGACCTTTTTATAGGTGCTAGGTATAGTTTTAACAATGCCAATGACTCCACTCTAGTTGGTGGTGGAGTTTTTGATCTTGAGTATGATGAACAGGTTTATTATCTTAAGGGCGAGAGCCGCTTTGCTGATAGTTTTAAAGTAAGTGTTGATTACTACTACATCGTAGCATCAACAACTGACCTAACTGCTTATGCATTTTTAGGTRATCACCAAAGAGTTGCAGTAAATATTGCATACCATTTTTAAAAAAGAGGAAAACAGATGGAAAATTTCGTAAATAAAGTAATAAAATTTCGTTGGGTGATAGCAATTTTAATCCCAATCATAACAATTGTAATGGCATCAAATCTAAAAAACTTAGAATTTGAGGGAAGTTACAGAATATGGTTTGGAGAAGAGTCGAAGATACTCAAAGATTATGACAATTTTCGTGCTGTATTTGGAAATGATGACGCAGTTACTATCATCTTCACTAATGAAGAGGGTATCTTTACCAAAGATGCACTTACTTCCATAGAGAACATCACACGAAAACTATGGGAGACTCACTATATAGCTAGGGTTGATTCTATCACTAATTACCAGTATGTACACTCAGATGAAGAGTATCCTGATGAAGTTGTAGTAGAAGATTTTATTGAAGAACCTGAGAATTATACACAGGTACAACTCGATAAAAAGAGAGAGATAGCTTTAACTCAAGACATTATTGTAGGTAAACTTATCTCTAAAGATGCAAAAACAACTATGATTGCAGCTCGTATGACTCCAAAAGCTGGCGATGATCCAGCAGTGAGTTTTAAACTACGTGATGCTGTTTTAGAGATACTTGCTCCTGAAGAGAAAAAAAATGGGTATAAATTCTTTCTTGCTGGTGGACCGATTATAAATACATCATTTATAGAAATAGCACAACACGATGGAGGTATATTTACTCCTGCTGTTATAGTTGTTGCAATGGTTTTACTACTACTCATCTTTAGAAAATTCTCATCAATGATAGCAAGTATTTTGGTTGTTATATTCACCTTTTTGATAGTGCTCTCTATCCAGGTACTACTTGGTTTTAAACTCAACAACTTCACAGCAAATGTACCCGTCTTTGTCGTAGCTATCGGTATTGCCGATGCAATGCACCTTATATGGATATATACTATGGCAAGAAAAAAAGGAATGGATAATTATACTGCAATTCACTATAGTGTAAAAAAGAACTTTTTAGCTATCTTTTTAACATCGGTTACAACGTCTGTAGGTTTTGCCTCTTTAGGTATTTCAGCCGTTGTACCTATTCAAACTTTGGGAATTGCAACTGCAAGTGCGGCTATATTGGCATTTATACTCACTATTCTTTTTGTTCCAGCCCTCTTAGCTATCCTCAATCCAAACATAAAAGCAGATACAAAAGTACAGGCACACAATAACCATCCCTTTGCCGTATGGTATACACACTTTTTACAAAAAAATGCAAAAGTGATTTTAGGTTTTTCTACCGCTCTATTTGTAGTACTAAGTATAGGAATATTTCAAGCAAATGTTGACTCAAATACTGTAAAATATTTTAAAGAAGAGTTCCCCTTTAGAGTTGCGATTAACGAGATACAAGACAAACTAACAGGTCCAATGACGTATGAAATCATTGTAGACTCTAAAGAAAAAGATGGTATCAAAGACCCTAAATTTTTAAACACTGTAGAGAAGTTTTATGGTGAACTTTATGCAACATTCCCAGATGTACGTCACATTCACTCTCTTGTTGATGTCATTAAAGTCTTTAATGATGTAATGGATGGAAGTAAAACAATTCCAAAAAGTCAAGAGTTAGTAGCACAGTACCTTCTTTTATACTCTCTCTCCCTCCCTCAAGGTATGGAGATAAATGATAAAATGGACATAGATGAGCGTTTACTTCGTGTAAGTGCTTCACTTAACCTTGTAGATACTTCAAAAGATTTAGAGATTATTCACTGGATAGAAGATTGGTGGACTGACACTCCTTATAGTGCAGTCGTAAATGGTCAAACAGTTATGTTTGCTCATATGCAACACGATGTTACAGCAACACTTATAAACTCAATCAGTCTAGCTGTGGTTCTCATATCTATCATTATGTTATTAATCTTTAGAAACTGGAGAATGTTACCGCTTTTTATAGTTCCAAACATACTTCCTATTGCTCTTGTAGTTGGAGTAATGGGTTGGTTGAAAATAGACATAGATATGGGTGTAGCAATTGCCGGTGCCATTATCATCGGTGTTGCCGTTGATGATACCATTCACTTTATGGTTAAGTATATAGAAGCTCGTAAATGCGGTGATTCTTTAGAAGATGCGATGAAATATGTTATGAGTTATGCGGGTTCAGCTATCATTTTTACTACTATAGTTCTTAGCCTTGCATTTTTAGTCTTTGTATTTAGTGACTTTAATCCTAACTACCACTTTGGCGTAGTAACTGCATCTGCACTTATCATCGCAGTAGTAGTTGATTTAGTTGCATTACCTGCACTTTTAATGATTATCGACAACAAAGAAGAATCACGTTTACTGTGATTCTATCTTTGCAGAGACTTTGATTTAAAGACCATCATCTTTTCATTTGTCATCTCCTGCATGGAGTGGTGTATTCCACCCATGCCAAGTCCACTCTTTTTTGCTCCACCAAATGGCATCCAGTCCACTCTAAACGCAGTATGGTCATTAACCATAACAGCTGTTGCGTTTAACTCTCCTACTGCTTTAAACGCAGTGTCAATATTGTTTGTAAAAATAGCAGCTTGAAAAGAGAAATCAAGAGCRTTTGCTCTCTTTATCGCCTCATCCATATGCTCGTACGAGTAAACACAGACTACAGGACCAAAAACTTCTTTTTGAGAGACTAAAGTATCATCGCTTGGATTTAAAATGACCGTTGGAGCATAACAAGAATCAGAAATCCTCTCTCCTCCAGTTAATATTTGTGCTCCAGACTCTTTAGCTTCAAGAACCCATGATTCTACTCTATCTACCTCTTTGTTGTTGATAAGAGGCCCAACCTCTGTTGTTTCATCTAGTTGGTTCCCAACTTTTAAGTTTTTGGCATACTCTGTTAGTTTAGATGCAACCTCATCCACTATAGAACTATGCACATACACTCTTTGCACCGATACRCAGACTTGACCAGCATGGTAAAAACCACCCTTGCCTATAGCAGGTATAAGTTCGTTTATATCAGCATCGGATTCAACTATTACAGGAGCCACACCCCCATGTTCGAGTGCCACTCTTGTACCTGGTGCGACCTTAGAGTTTAAGTACCAACCTACAGAAGATGAACCTATAAATGTCAAAAAGCTAATTTTTGGTGATGTGGCAAGAAACTCGCTAGCTTCCCTATCACATGCTACAGCAGTAGTCCAGCCCTCAGGTAAACCAGCCTCTTTAAGTAATTCACAGAGTCTAAACGCAGAGAGTGGCGTTTGCAATGCAGGTTTTATAACAACACTACAGCCAACTGCAATGGCCGGTATTATCTGATGGATAGCAAGATTAAAAGGATGATTAAAAGCAGAGATTGCGGCAACGACCCCGATAGGTTCTTTAAAAGTAAAGGCCATACGGTTTGCACTACTAACCGTATGCCCCATTGCTACTTCTCTTCCTTCAAGAGCATTAAGTGCTTCGATTGTTATCTTCACACCATTTATACCACGTTCAACCTCTACTTTTGAGTCAGCCCATGGTTTACCACCTTCGCTAGCACAGAGTTTTGTTAACTCATCTTTTTGCGAAGAGAGTGTACCCACAAGTTTTTCTAAAATTTCTACTCGTTTATACTTTGGTAAAACCTTTTCTTTATTAGAAAAAGTTTCATGTGCTATATTTATTTTGCTCTTTACCTCATCCAAATCATAAAAAGGGACATTGCCTACTATACTATTGTCAAATGGAGAGCGTACATCTATATTTTTCATATTTTATCCTTTATGCTAGACAGTTTATGTTTTTAAGAAGTTCATTTAAAATCGTATGGTTGAGTGAATAATCAACTGCTAAATCTATAACATGAACACCTTTTGAATTTACGCACATCTCAAGTATCTCTTTAAATTCTATGCAAGAGTTTGGTCTATGTCCAGTAGCGCCATAAGAGTTAGCATATGCAACAAAGTCAGGATTGTCAAGCTTTAATCCAAAGTCCTTAAAACCCATTCCCTCTTGTTTCCAACGAATCATTCCATAGGAGTTGTCATTTAAAATGATAACAGTAAGGTCAAGGTTTAAACGCACCGCAGTTTCTAGTTCTTGTGAATTCATCATAAACCCACCATCCCCAGCGATAGCTACTACTTTTTTGTCTTTACGGACCATTTTTGCAGTAATTGCGGATGGAAGTCCTGCACCCATAGTAGCAAGGGCATTATCTAGTAACAGTGTATTTGGTTTTATACATTTATAGTTTCTTGCAAACCAGATTTTATACACACCATTATCAAGGGTAACAACATCATCATCATCAAGAATATCTCTTATAGTTTGTACTGCGCTTTGAGGGAGTATTGGGAACCTCATATCGTTAGAGTATTTTGAAAGGTGAGAGTTTACTTCTTTAATCGCCATCTTATAGTACTCAAAGTCCCAATGCTCTTGAGGTTTGATAAGCTCTGTTAAAAGTGTAACGCTTGAGGCTATGTCTCCCACTATATCAAGTTGGGGAAAGTATGTATCATCAACTTCTGAGGCAAAAAAGTTTATATGTATTACTTTTTGAGCCTCGGGTGAGTTCTCCATAAAAAAGGGTGGTTTCTCTATAACATCATGCCCTATGTTTATAATTAAGTCTGCTCTCTCTATCGCACAATGGACAAAGTCATTTGAAGACAAAGCCGCACAACCAAGACAGAGCTCATGGTTCTCATCTACTACCCCTTTTCCCATCTGTGTAGTAAAAAATGGTATTTTTGTATAATTGATGAAATTTTTTAGGGCTGCTCCAATTCTTGTTCTATTAGCCCCTGCACCAATAAGTACCAATGGTCTTTTTGCTGTTTCTATCAAATCTAGTGCATCTTGAAGTGCACTAGGTGAAGGGATTGGGTATTTAAATTGTTTAACAGGATAAATATTATCTTTAACATCTTCACTGGCAATATCTTCAGGAAGTTCAATTAAAACTGCACCCGGTCTCTCTGTTGTTGCTATTTTAAAAGCATCTCTTACCATAGCTGGAATATTATTTCCATTAGAGACTTGCTTAGAGTACTTTGTAACAGGTGCAAACATACTCACAATATCAACAATTTGAAAACGACCCTGCTTAGATTGTTTAATAGGTTTTTGTCCGGTTATCATCATCATAGGCATTCCGCCAAGTTGTGCATAAGCTGCTGGTGTTGCGAAGTTTGTAGCGCCTGGACCTAGAGTTGATAAACATACACCAACTCTACCAGTAAGTCTTCCATAAGTTGCAGCCATAAAACCTGCTCCTTGTTCATGACGAGTGAGTATAAGTTTTATACTTGATGTTCTCAGAGATTCCAAAAAGTCTAAGTTCTCTTCCCCTGGAATTCCAAATATATATTCAACACCCTCATTCTCTAATGCTTTAACAAATAGGTCTGAAGCCTTCATGATGTTTTCCTTTAAATTCTAGACAGTAAGTATTATAGCTACTTATATTATATTTGTGTATTTAATTRGATATAATTGCACTTATGAATAAACTACAAGACTACTTAAATGCTCACGAAATCGGTGATATGCATCCTAYTGATATTGCTAAAATTTTAAAGAGTTTAAGTGATGATGMMTTCTCAAATGCYATTAAACTTGTTCCAAAARATCTAGTCGGAGATGTYGCCCTAGCTCTTCCTGATAGATACTTTGAYGATGTTGTAGAAAACTTAAGYGTAGATGAGCTTTCTCATGCTGTTACTGAACTCGAGTCTGATGATCAAGCGGAGTTTATGCAAGAGCTTGAAGAGCTTGATGAAAATGTCGCGAGTCAAGTTTTTCTTAACCTCCATGAAAATGATCAAGTAGAGATACAAAAGCTTAAAACATATGATGAAGATCAAGCGGGTTCGCATATGCAACTCGAACTCTTCACAGCCTATAAAAATGAGATAGTACAAGATGTCATCAAGCGCTTTGCAAAACTTCGTAAAAAGAATGAAATTGAGAATGTACAAAACCTCTTTATCACTGATGAGGATAAAAAACTAAAATACRCTGTAGGTTTAGATGACCTACTAATTTTCGACTTTAGCAAAACCGTTATACAGAACATAGATGCAAGTGAAGAGAGTTTTGAACCTATTAAAGCCATAGATACGGATGCTATAAAAGAAGTTGTACATATTTTTGAAGAGTATGACCTTTCAGTTTTAGCCATTGTAAATGCTTACGGCGTTTTACTTGGTCGTATTACCTCAGATGATATTTATGATATCATTAACGAGCATGCCACTGAGCAGATGTATAATCTTGCTGGAGTTAATGATGAGGCTGAAGAAGACGAGGAGATACTACCAGCTGGACGCAAACGTGCAACTTGGTTAGCTTTTAACCTTCTCACAGCCATAGCTGCCTCTCTTGTTATAGGTCTTTTTGCTGATACTCTACAAAGTATGGTTGCCCTTGCCGTTCTTATGCCTATAGTCGCTTCTATGGGCGGTAATGCAGGAACTCAAAGCCTAACTGTTGTTGTTCGTCAACTTGCCCTTGGAGATATCTCTAAAGGTGATGCTATGCGTATTATAAAAAAAGAACTCATCATCGCCCTTGTAAATGGACTCATATTCGCTATAATAATAGGAATTATCGCTGCAGTATGGTTTGATACTTCCATGCTAGGTCTGGTTATCGCTTTAAGTATGCTCATAAACCTTCTGTTTGCTGGGCTGTTTGGAGCAAGTATACCCCTACTTTTAAAAAGAATGGATGTTGACCCTGCTATTGGAAGTACCGTTATTTTAACAACTATTACCGATGTTGTAGGCTTTTTTAGCTTTTTAGCACTTGCTACATATATATTATTATAAGGAATTTGTAAAACTTGGATCTATTAATACTATTTTTTATCCTCTCTGTTAGCGTTTCATTTCTCTGCTCCGTTTTAGAGTCAGTACTACTCTCTATTAATATATCATATGTTGCAGTTTTAGAAAAAGAGAACCCTATCGCTGGAAAACTTCTTCGTGCACAAAAAGAAAATATAAATAAATCCATCGCAGGAATTTTAATACTCAACACTATTGCCAACACTTTAGGGGCAGCGGCAGTTGGTGCACAAGCAGCTTTAGTTTTTGGTAATGATGCTGTTGTTATCGTCTCTATTGTTTTAACTTTTGCAATTTTATTTTTAAGTGAAATTATCCCAAAAACTATTGGAGCACTTTACTGGAAAAGGCTAGCACCTCTTGCCTCACAGTTTATCCGTATTTTTATCTGGATTACATATCCTATAATCCTAATGACTCTTTTTGTTACAAATAAAATAGGAAAAGGTATAGATGATGTAAACTCTCTTACAAAAGAAGAACTTTTAGAGTCTATGCTTCAGAGTGAAGATGATGGAGTTATTGATGAAAAAGAGTCTGATGTAATTGAAAACATTTTAAATCTTGACAACATTAAAGTAAGTGAGGTATTAACACCGCGTTCTGTTGTTTTTGCACTTGATGAGAAGATGACAATTAAAGAGGTAATAGAGACAGAAGATGCTATCTTTAAATTTTCTCGTATTCCTGTTTTTAAGGGAAGCATTGAAAATGTCACAGGCTTAGTCCTTACAAAAAGAATCTTCAAGCAGGCACTCACTGATGACAGTGTATCACTCCAGTCTATTAAAAAAGAGATGTTTTCCATTAATGAAAATATTCCCGTTAGTAAGGCACTCGATATGTTAATAGCCAAAAAAGACCATATGTTTTTAGTTATGGACAATTATGATCAAACTGATGGAATCATTACTTTGGAAGATTGCGTTGAGACTGTCTTAGGTGTTGAAATCATGGATGAGAGTGATACCACAGAAGATATGCGCGAATTAGCTAAACGAAAAATGAAATTAAAACGTAAAGCTAAAGAGAGCGACTAATCTTCGAGGTCGAACAAGGAGGGAGAAAAAGAATAGTGATCTTCTTTTTCATAACCGTAGTATATAATACAAATGTAAATAAATTGTGAACAACACTAATAGTTTTTTTATTCTAATGATTACATGCCAGGAATTCTAGGGATTTTCCCTAGTTTAGAATTCTTACAGTAAATGCCCCAACTACGTTTCAGCCAATGTCCAATAACTGGAAGAGGAAGCATAAATGCACGTTTAGCATCACGGTAAACAAATGCTGCACCATCTCCACTATCCATCACACAGATAATGTTTATATGCTCAGAATAACCCTTAAAGTCATCTCTGCCATTTTCTCTTGCATCAATATTATAAGCTACATTTTTAGCCATAAGTTCTGCCATATGCCCCTGTTTTGCTCTCCAGTCATGACCTTCAAGTGCAGCAGCATCACCAATTGCATAAATATTTGATGGTGAGCCATCCGCATGTAATACATTTGAGTAATCATCTGTTTTTATAAATCCAGCCGCGTTTTGAGGCAAATCAGAGTTGATAACTAAATCATGTCCATTTCCTGCTGGAATAAACATGGTAAAATCAGCTTCTAGTAAAGTTTCATCTTCAAAGTTTACACCCGCTTCACAAAAGCCAGTGATTTTTTTTCCAAAATGTTTTTTGATACCAAGTTTAGTAAAAAAAGTATCCATCATCCCAAGAGCTTGTGGTCCCATTCTCTCTCCAGGTTTTGCCATAGGAGCAAAAAATGTAAGCTCGAAGTTATCACGTACACCTTTTTTCTTCAGCATATTGTGGACATTAAAAAGTAACTCAAACGCAGGACCACCACGAACAGCAGAACTATCTTTAGGATTGCCGCCAAAACCCATGGCGATTTTACCACTGCCTTTCTCTACTAATGCATCAAGAGCATCACGGATTTTAAGTGAATCTTCTGGTTTTCCACAGATTGAGAGAGTGTTTTCAATACCCTTATGTTTCATCTTGGCAGCGCCCAGACCAATGATAAGGTAATCATAATCACTGATAGTTTCATTTGAGGAGAGTGTTACAGTATTGTTCTCTTTTGAAATGGCATTGACACTATCTACGATAAGCTTAAAGCGATGTACTCCTTCTAGCCTATGCAAATCTATGCATACATCATCAAATTCACTTGCATGTGTCGGTACCCATATGGAAGTAGGATAAATATAAAAATAGTCTCTTTCACTTACTAAAGTAACATCATAGTTTTTCTTTCTCAGATGAATCGCTGCATCAAGTCCAGCGAATCCACCCCCGAGTATAAGTATTTTTTTCATAACTACTCCATTATAAAATTATTTTTTATTGAGATAGTATACTGCTAACATACTAACAAAACCACCAATAATTATATGTCTCTCCATTGGTTCATCCAAAATAAGCCAAGCACTTAATAGCGCAAAGATAGGAACAAGAAACATAAAAGAGCTTGTAGTCTGACTTCCTAACTTAGAAGACGCCATAAAAAAGATAGTTGTGGCCACAGTCTGTCCAAGTATTGCAAGGTAAGCAAGAGACACCCAAAACTCTAAACCTTCATCAAACACACTCATTAAACCTGAGTTATAAGCATAAATAAACGAAGTGATAGTCGCTACAAGAGAGATAAAAAAACTATAGTGAATAGGATGAATATGTTTTGCTGAGTGTTGAGAAAGAAGTGTAACTCCAGCCCAAATAAGAGCGCAGAGCAAGAAGTAGATATTTGAGCCATTTAAAAACTGCGAAATATTTTCAAGTTCTAAAAGAATAAACCCTCCGGTCAGACCAAGAAAAAGTGCTATATACTGTAGCTTTGTGAGATGTTTCTTATACAACAGCGCAAACAAAATAAAAGTCAGTATTGGGCTAAAAGTAGTGATAATAACACTGCCCGAACCTGCAAGCCCACCATAAATACCAATAAAAGCAAAAACCATAAATAAAATATTTAAAACGGAACTACTTCCAATATATATAAGAGCACCTTTGTTTAAAGTGATAGGCTTTTTAAAAAAGTAAAGAATCGGAATAAAAGAGAGACTCATCAGAAAAAAACGCCAAAAGACGATGACTTCCATTGTTTGAGTGTACGTAAGGATTTTAAGTGCTGTCCAACCTCCACCCCAAAGCAGCATTGCTAGGAGCAGTAAGTATTTGTATGTTCTATCTTCGTTTTTCATAAACATCTATAATTTTTGTAACAACCAAGTCCGAAGTAACGTTAAGTGAGGTGCGACACATATCTAAGATTCTATCTACTGCTACAACTACAGCGATGTACTCAACTGGAAGGCCTAGTTGGTTAAGTATRACCACCATCATCACAAGAGAAGCACTTGGAAGAGCGGCAACCCCTAYGCTTAAAGAGACAACTGTAATACCYARWAGWACTTGATCTCCAAAACTCAGTGTTGWTCCTGCAAGGTTTGCRATATATAAAACGGCTAYTGTCAGATATGCAGCTGTTCCATCCATRGARACTGTCGCACCCAGAGGTAGAACAAAAGAAGCAGTCTTTTTATCMACTCCCCCAACCTCTTCAACTATGCGCATACTTACTGGAAGTGTAGCAGCCGATGAAGCAGTTGAAAATGCCATGATAAAAGCTTCTCTTACAGATAGTAAATACTCATAAGGTTTTATTTTTGCAAAAACCTTCAGCACAAGAGGGAGTGTAATGAGTCCATGAAGCAGCATAACACCTACAACAACTAAGATGTACTTGTAAAGACCTAGTATAACTTCAATCCCTTGATCAGCTATAACATATGAGATAAGAGAAAAAACACCTATAGGAGTAAGTTTGATAATCCATTCAGAGATTTTGAGCATCGCTTCACTTATAGAGCTAAACAGACTAGAAAGAGGTTCTTGTTGCTTTGGTGAAAGATACAAAGATGCAACTCCAAAGAATACTGCAAATACAATGATTTGCATCATAGCACCATTACTAAGAGAGTTAAAAATATTTGTAGGGATAAAACTAAGAAGCATATTCTCTATAGAAAAAGGAGTAATAGTACTTGCTTTTGCGAACTCTAAACCTTCACTGCTTATATGTTCACCTACATGAAAGATATTCATAGCAAGAATGGCTAAAACAACAGCAAGTGCAGTTGTAAGCATATATAACCCAATAGTACGGATACCAAGACGTTTAAGGTGATCAATAGAGCCTAGACCTAAGATAGAAGTAAAGATACTTGAAAAAACCAAAGGAACGACTATCATTTTTAGAAAGTATATAAACGCAGTACCTATCATTTTTTGCTGTAGTGCTAGTTCTGGAAGCAGTAAACCAAATAGCACACCGAGTATGATACCTAAGATAACAAGAGTATTAGTTGTAGTATATTTGCGTAATTTTTTTATCAAATCAATCCCTTTAAAGGCATCATTTTAGCGTATTAACTGGCATCATGTACCTTTAAGTTCTAAAATTTAGCTATTAAAAATGTGAAGTGAAATCTTACTGCACTTCCTTTCGAACGAGACTATTGAGTGTATGCATCTCACTCTCACTCCAATCTCCTTCATGTTGGTAGATTACTTTTCCTGTAGAATCAATAATGAGTGTATTGTAAGCATCATCTGCTAGGTTCCACTGTTTCACAAGTACAGAGTCTGTATCAAGGATATATCTGCGTTTAGGGTATGTGTCGACCTTGCTCTTCATCATCTTTTTAATGAGTGCATTTGGTTTCCAAGTAGCCTTTAGATTGATGATGACTATGATTTGAAATTTGTTAAAATCAAGATCTTTTTCAAAATTTTCTATAGTTGGTTTGAAAATTTCTCCACGATTTTTCTCATCAGGATCTACATACATAAGCATACTAGTTTTACCTTTGAGCATATCGGAGTTCCAATCTTTACCGCTATAGTAGCCACCTTTATCTCCACTAAGTTGAATCTGTGGAAGTGGTTTTGTCATGTCCACTTCTGCATGTAGAGATGTAAATGCTAGTGCTAAAAAAAGTCCTGTTTTAGTGAGTGTTGTCATACTGTATACCTTGTTGTTAGTTTAAAGTGATTGTACTTATTCAGTATTAAGCGATTGTTAAGAGTGCATGTATGGATAGTCTACAAACACCATAAAGATGCTTGTAGTTGAGATAGAAATTATGCGTATGCAGAAAAGCCGTAAGCGGCTGAAGAGTTACTCGTACTTTTTGTTTTTGATTGATCAAGCATATCAAGTAGTGTTTTAGAATACTCATCTGCACTCATAGTTGTTGCATCAACTTGTTTGAACTGCTCAACCATACTAGAACGATCAGCTTGACTCAGAGAACTCATTTTCTCTTTTAATGCTGTTCTATCTTCTGATGAAAGACTCTGCATGATATCTTTCATCCCACCATTACCTTGACCTTGACCTGAGCCATCCATTTTTCTCTGTTGCATTTGCATTTGTTGAGATGAACTTGTTGCACCTATAGCCATGATAAATCCTTTAAATATATTTTGTGAAATAAGCAAAAATCATTCCTTATTATCACGATTTTAGTGTATCAATCTAATGTTAGTGGAACGTTAATATTTAATACTTAAAGTAAATTTTTCTTAATCCAGTACGAAAGTACATATAGCCCCCAAATATGCTGTTTAAAAGAACCTCTTGAAGCACCTGATATATACTCATCTAAGATTTTTTCTCTAAAGAGTCCCGTTTCTTTATTGACCTCTTTAATAAGCTTTATTTTTTTAGAACTAATGAGGTACTCCATGTAAGGATTTGCAAAACCTTTTTTCTTGCGTTTTAATATACTCTCATCTAGTTTTCCATGCATAACTTTTTTAAGTAGTGCCTTTGTTATACCATCCTCATAACGGAGTTTTGGCTCTATGCTAAAAACAGTCTCTACGAGTTTATGGTCTAAAAAAGGAGTACGAGATTCTATTGAGTGAGCCATACTCATACGGTCTAGTTTACTTAAAAAATGTTCAGCTTGAAAGAGGTTAAGGTCAATGTAGCTGTACCAAATTGACTCATCTTTGTGCTCTGAGTTTAAAAACCTTTCCCTATAAGCCCCAAGATATTTTAAACTAGAGTTATCTTTTACATTTCTTTTCATCAGAGCATTTTTTTGTAGGTCTGTAAAACTCTCGCCACTTGTACGAAAAAGTAATGTGTCGTCAAAAACTCTTTTGTACCACTCCCACTCTCTATTCATTGAAAAATTAGCACGAAAGTACTTCTTGAGCCAGTTCTTATGAGCTAAATTACCCGCACCTTCGATGTCGAGATACTCAAAGTACTGTCTGTACCCTAAAAAGAGTTCATCACTCCCCTCTCCACTGAGTACAACCTTATGTCCATCTGCTTTAATTTTCTCAAAAAGAAGATACAAAGGAACTGCCGCTGGGTCATTAAGTGGTTGGTCTAACGTATCTAAAACCTTATCACTAGCATCCATAAATGCCATCTCATCTATCTCTACTTCAGTGTTGCTCACCCCTAAAAAGTCAGCTGTTGCGTTTGCATTTTTTCTCTCATCGTACTTAGCAAACTCTTTATACCCAAGTGTATAGGTTGGTAAGTTTAAACCCTGTTGTAAAGCATAGTAGTTGATAGTTGCACTATCTATCCCTCCTGAGAGGAGTGCCGCCATTGGCACATCTGTATTTAAACGCAGCTCCATTGACTCCTCTAAAGCCTGCTCTATTCTCTCTACGGCCTCATACTTATCTGTAATGATATTTGGTTTAGTAGATAAAATATCATAGTATCTTCGGATAAGCAAAGTATTGTCTTTATACACCCCATACTCTCCTGCTGCTAAAGTATGTATGTCTTGAAAAAAAGTATAGGGTGGAGTTGGTGCTAAGAAAGAGAGGTAAGAGAGGAGAGCGTCCTCATTCATCTCTGTTTTTTTCAAAAAAGGAACAAGAGCTTTTATCTCCGAGGCAAACACAAAAGAGTCTCCATTGAGATAATAGAGAGGTTTTTTGCCAAGCCTGTCACGAAAAAGGTAGAGAGTGTCAGAGTCAAGCAAGGCTATAGCGAACATACCACGAAGATGACTGACAAACTCCACTCCCCATTTAAGATATGCCGCAAGAATGACTTCTGTGTCACTCTGCGTTACAAACTCAAAATCTAACTCTTTTTTTAGTTCTTTAAAATTATAAACCTCACCATTAAAAGAGAGTAGAATGTTTTTATGTTTTAGGGGTTGATGTGAGCGGTGATGCGAGTCTTGAATACTAAGACGCTGATGTGCAAAAAAAAGTCTCTCTCTTTGAATGATTCCACAGTAGTCAGGTCCACGATGAGAAAGTTTTGAGAGGGCTTTTTTTGCCATACTTTCATTATACTCACCTAAAATTCCAAATACTGCACACATATATCAAAACCTTTTTTCCAACTATATTAACATAAACTTCTAAAATTAACATTTCTAATTTAGTCACGATATAGTATAAATAGTGTAAAATTCCACAATTAAATTTAACACAAAGATATTATTATGAAAACAAAAGAAGCGGTAGAAATCGGGTTTGAAAACTTATCTCTTATTCAAAAGATAAATGCTATTGATGTAATCATCGATGAAAAAATTAGAGAATTCCTTCAAGCTGACGATGGAGACTTAGATTTTATTGATGTGAAAGAGACAAATGGACTTACAGATGTTTACATCTCTTATGTAGGTGCTTGTGGTTCATGTGAGAGTTCAGGTGGAACTTTAACTTCTATTCAAAGGATTCTTAATGGACAACTTGAAACAGAAAAGATAAGAGTTTACGCAGTTTAAGCTACAAAGGTTCTATAAATGGGTGGTTTTGAAGGTGGCGATGAAGGTGGATTTTGGGACGAAGATGCTATTGATGTTTTAATAGCAAAGCAAAACAGTTCTAAACCTGAGTCCAATAAACAAAAAAAAGTTATTATAGAGACTAAAAACTCCGCTTATGTCCTACAAGACGACTCCACTATAACTATAGTGCCTCACAACTCTACAACCTTTACCATAGAAGGTTGTGATGACATCCCCTTTGAGTCCAACACTATTTACAAAACATACAAGGCACTCATAGAACTTACATGTGACTCAGATATCGTAGACTTCTTTGATGAGCATAAAGTTGTAGTCACAAAGTATTCTCCACATTCTAGCAGTCTAAGTTTTTTAGTTTTAGTCAAAGAACTTTGTAGTTTAGTTTTGAGTGATGCTGAATTAGAAAAGATAAATGCGGAAGTGCTTTAGAGATCAGGCACCATACGTTCAAACTCATCTAAAACTTTCTTAATGTTATCTCTTTGAGCAAGTTTTGATGTATCTGCATGCATTGTGTTTTCTTCAGATAGGATTCCTTTAGAAATAGCCCCTTTCACACTTTTTGTATCTCCATAAGCAAATATATAGTCTTCACATTCATAAGTCTCAGAAAATTCTATTATCAGTTTTTCTAAGGCTTCTTCTTGCGCATCAATAGAGCATACCTGCAGAACATTCCACATTTTATACTCAAAATCCTCTAAATTTATATCTTCTTTACCATAGAGTATAACTATCAATGGTACAAAGTTTGAAGTAATAGCCGCAGGGGTAAAGTGATAAGAGAAGTTTTGTTTTTTCATTGTAAGGAACCTTTAGTAAAATTATACCTTATTTGAAGATACCCTAAGATAAGTCTGTACTTGCTATAATTTTAAAAAAGGAAATCTTTTGGGTTATACATCTTGGTTCAAAGAACATGCAGATAAACATAAGATCATAGTTACTAAACTTGTAGCCAAAAAGTACGCTAMAGATCAAATAATAGACTACTTTGACTTCGATAACATGCTCAAAGCAGAGCCAGATTTTTGTCCAATGTATGCAAAAAATAAAAAATGCCACGATATGGAAAAACTCAACTGTTATCTCTGCGCCTGTCCGAACTTTCGTTTTGATGATGAGGGTATAAAAAAAGTCGAGAAAAATACACAGTTTAGCTTTTGTAACATAGAGTCAAAAGATGGTAGACAAGGTGTTTACGGAGATAAAATTCACCAAGACTGCTCAAAATGTGGTGTTCCTCATCACCGTTCTTATGTAGAGAAACATTTTGATTTAGAGTGGACTAACGTAATGAAGCAGTGTATCCTCTAACAATGGGTGTTAAAACTTTCATCTCTTTAGTGGATGTAAACATGCTCTTTCCAGCCTTTACCTTTACAAAACTGCGTGCGACTCACGAGGGTATAATAGACACAACATATATAGTCTCAACTGCCACACACTCCTATATCTTAAAAAAGTACGAGAGAGATATAGATGAAAAGATACACCAAGACAAAAAACTACTCAAAAAGCTTAAAGCATCTGGTTTGAATGTTCCCTCTTTTGTAGCAAGTTCTGAGGGATGGCACCTGTATGAAAAGCTAAAAGGCAAACAGCCAAAAGATGTGAAGAGTTTTCATATTCAAGCACTGGCAAGATTTATGGCTAAAATGCATAAAAAAACTGCCAAAATGAGTGCGCATTCTAAGTTTATACACCGATACAACATCCAAAATGTACTTATTTTTACTAAACTCAACTACTTTGCTTATTATAAAAAGCTCCAAGTACTTCGTAACCTAACACAACAAAATGATGGCATCATTCATGGAGATATTTTTAAAGACAATACCATCTTTGATGGCGAAAAAATAGGAGTTATAGACTTTATAGATGCTGCAAATGGCGAGTTTGTTTTTGACATAGCAGTAGCGCTTATCACTTTTAACACTAACAAAAACAACCCCTATTTCTTAAATCTATTTTTAAATACCTACAACCAAAAAGCTCCAAAAAAGATACACAAAACTCAACTCTTAAAAAACATCAAATTAGCTTCTAAGTTTTACGCCCTACTTCGCATCAACAAGTATAAAAACACTTCGCGTGCTAAAGAACTTATATTTTAGGTAAAATTACAGTATGAATATTCACATAAACCAAGAGAACTATGAAAACCTTGATACCTTTAAAAAGATTCTCAAAAAAGATGAATCGACTATAATAAATGAAGCCCTAGAGGTCTACTTTACTGCACAACAAAAAATTCTTTTAGAAAAGAACCTTGATAATGAAAATGCTATGACAAACTTAGACTTTGATGAGTTTTGGGATGATGTTGAGATATGAAACATGGTGCAAATATTTACAAGTATGCCAAAAGAATAGAGTGTGAACCACAAGAGTTAATAGACTTCTCTTCAAACATCAACCTCTATCAACCAGAGATAAACTTTTCACTCTCAAGTAAAGAAGTCGCAAAGTACCCAGACAGTGAGTATAAAGATTTTCGTGGATTTTTAGCACAAAAATATGAACTAAAAAAGAGTCAAATAGCACTCTTTTGTGGTGCAACAACGGCTATTTATGAGCTTTTTTCTTCCCTTAAACGCAAGAATGTTTTTTTATACGCTCCTCTGTATGGCGAGTATGAAAAAGCAGCCCTGGCTGCAAAAAAGAACATCTATAAAATCAACCGAATAGAAGATGAAACGCAGGCCCCTCTTGATGATTCTATAGTTGTTTTTGTAAACCCTTCTACACCAGAAGGCACTTACTATAAAAACATCAAAGAGCTTATGAGTTCTTGGATGGAACTTGAGTGTACTATCATTTTAGATGAGAGTTTTTTAGAGTTCGAAGAGTTGGAATCAATGAGAGAAGAGATAAACAACTACAAAAGGCTCTATATCATCCAGTCTTTTTCAAAGTTTTACTCTTGTGCAGGGGTGAGAGTCGGAGCGATATTTTCAAACAAAAACAATATACAAAAACTCCAAACACCACTGTGGCATCTATCAAGTTTAGATGTAAACTTCTTAAAACAACGTCTTGCAGATGAAAGTTTTGCACAAAAAAGCAGAGAGCTTCATAAAGCACAAAAAGAAGAACTAAACAACATACTCACTGAGTCTAAACTCTTCACCGAGATAGTAGAGAGTGACAGTAACTTCATCCTCGCCTACACTCCAAATGGCGAAGAGTTATGGGAAAAGCTACTCGAGAAAAAGATACTTGTACGAAAATGTGCAAGTTTTGACTATCTCAACAACAACTGGCTGCGTTTCGCTGTCAAAGATGACATCTCACATACAGCGCTCAAAGAAGCACTGCATCAAGTAAAGAGTTAAAGTCGCTCATTTCACTACTCTCTTAAGGGACATTATGTCCTTTTAATGCTTTTTTTGACAAATAAGGGAACATTATGTTCCAATAAGAGTATATTTTGTCTTAAAAAGACACTTTTTCCTTAAGAAACCTACTGTAAAGTTTATAGAAATACTCCAAAACATCCATTTTAAGCTCTTCTTCTGTTTTTTAGTAACATTTTTAGTGTCTTTTAATTCTAGATATTAAGGCTAATGTAACTATAATGGGGATGAATAAATAGTTGTACGTTCCCGCAGAGCGAGAACGTACAACGGCGAAGCTGAGCCCTAAACGGGTCACCAACCATTTGTCGTATTTCGCTACGCTACATACAACAAATGGCAGGAGTCCCACATCAAGGTATCTTCCAGAAAATCGCAAGCGAATTTTCCGAAATATACATTAATGGAGCTCAGCTTCGCCGTTATACTCCATCACAAACATTGACTAAATATTAAAATATCATTATAATATAATTATGAATACATTAAAATTTGATTGGGACAAAAATAAGGCAACAAAAAATCTTGCCAAGCATAAAGTTTCTTTTAAAGAAGCTCAATCTGTCTTTGACGATGATTTTGCTAGGTTAATTCCTGATCCAGATCACTCTGAAAGTGAAGATCGATTTATCTTACTTGGATTAAGTTGCTCTTTAAAAGTTCTAGTTGTTGTGCATTGCTACAAAGACGAAGAAAATATTATTCGTCTTATCTCTGCAAGAAAAGCAACAAAGCCAGAGTCAAAAATATACAAGGAGTATTTATTATGAGAGAAGAATACGATTTTAGTAACTCAGTTACAAACCCTTATGCAAAGCATGTCAAAAAACAAATTTCAATTCGTATTGAAATTGATACAATTGATTACTTTAAAGATTTAGCAAAAGAAACAGGTATAACTTATCAAAATTTGATAAATTCTTATTTAACTGAATGTGCTCATAAGCATGTGAAACCTGAATTAAAATGGGCTTAAATAAAAGTATAACGGAAATTTATTGACTCTCTTTAACCGTTATATAGAAAAGTTACTCAATTAAGAACATTATGATTATGAAATCAAAAGACAATAAGTTTAATAAACAAAATGGACTATTCTTTATGGCTACAATGACAAAATAATGTAAACCCTTATCTCTGCAATTAAAAAAACTAGTTATAAAAGATCTTGTTTTATATACGAATGAAAAAGTAGGTAAAGAATAATGAATATACTAAGTTTAAAAGATGAATTAACAGAATTTTTACTTTATACAAGCAATGAAAGTGACATCAAAATAGAAATTTTTATGCACAACGAAACAGTCTGGCTTCCTCAAAAGAGAATGGCAGAGCTTTTTGGTGTGGATGTTTCAACCATAAATGAACACCTTAAAAATATCTACAAAAGCCATGAACTCAAAGAAGAAGCAACTATTGGGAAATTCCCAATAGTTCAAACTGAGGGTAAAAGAGAAGTGAAACGCGAAGTAAATGTTTATAACCTAGATGTTATTCTTTCAGTTGGTTATCGCGTAAATTCATCTAAGGCAACACAGTTCCGTATATGGGCTACTAGTGTTTTAAAAGAGTACATCATCAAAGGCTTTGCGATGGATGATGAGAGAATGAAAAATGGTCGCTACTTTGGTAAAGATTATTTTAAAGAGCTACTTGAAAGAGTTCGCTCTATTCGTACAAGTGAAAGACGAATATACCAACAAATCACCGATATATTTGCAGAGTGCAGTATGGACTACGATAAGAACTCACAAACTACCAAAGACTTTTATGCAACCGTACAGAACAAGTTTCACTTTGCCATCACAGGTAAAACGGCTGCTGAAATTGTATATGAAAATGCAGATATAAAAAAGCCCAATATGGGGTTGACTTCTTGGAAAAATTCACCTGATGGAAGAGTTTTAAAATCAGATACATCTATTGCAAAAAACTATCTACAAGAGGGTGACATTAAGAAGCTCGAAAGAACTATAGGTGCCTATTTTGACTATATTGAAAGAATTATTGAAAATAGACAAGAACTGAGTATGAAAGATGTAAGTGAATCGGTAAATAAGTTTTTAGAATTTAATGAGTTTCAAGTTCTTGAGGGAAAAGGCTCAATATCTCATATAGAAGCTAAAGAAAAAGCTTCAAAAGAGTACGATGAGTTTAATAAAATACAAAAGATAGAGTCTGACTTTGATAAAGAGATGAAGAAGTTACTGAGTTAAAAGGCACACAATAAGTATGAGGAGTCAAATGTTAGCATCACATTTGCATATTAAGTCTTAATTTGGTACAATAAAAGGACTGAAGGAGATTTTATGCAAATTGTAAATGATATAAAGCCTGTTACCTATCTAAAAAGCAGAGCAGCTGATGTTCTAAAATATATTAATGAAACTCATAGACCTATGATAATCACACAAAATGGTGAAGCTAAAGCTGTTATACAAGATCCAAAGAGTTATGAAGATATGAAAAATGCTCTTGCTATAATGAAGCTTCTTTCATTTGCAGAAGAAGATATTAGAAGTGGGAATCTTCATACCCAAGAAGATGTCTTTAACTCAGTAGAAGAACTCTTGTCAAATGAGTAAAACTTATAAAGTTAAATGGACTTCAAATGCAAAAGATGACCTTTTAAATATTATTGATTATATCAAAAAAGATAGTTTAAGTGCTGCAAGAAAAGTTTATGGACAAATAAAAGAAAAAGCACAATCTAGCAACTTTTTTCCTTTAAGAGGTAGAGTAGTTCCTGAACTTCTAAAAGAGGGTATAACTATTTATAGAGAACTGATTGAACAACCTTGGAGAATTATGTATAAAATTGAACAGGACACTGTTTATATTATGGCTATTTTTGATTCAAGACAAAATGTAGAAGAGTTGTTATTACAAAAACTATTAAGAGGGCATATACTAACAAAACAGAGTATCCAATAAATTACCTAGCGGAAATTTATTGGCTATCTTCAACCGTTACTTCACTCTATTTAAAGTATTCTCATCCGTATGCTCAAAACTCTTCCCATAGATGTCTACCATAGTTGTCTCGAAGTAGTGTAGAGTATCTCCCGTAATTTTTAGACTCTTTGTAAATGAAGTTGTTTTTGCCTTTTTAGACATAAACTCAGTCTGTACAACTCCTGATATATCTGTTGTAACTTCGAGTGAAGTACTTTGCTCATTCTCTACTGCCTTACCACTTGCAACGACACATACAGCTCTAGGAATAGCTAAAGAAAAAGTCACTTCATCATTCTCTTTGTCCCACATCCAGTAACCTGTTTGATGGTGGATGGGAGCATTGTCCCCTATTCGGTTAACATTAAGTACATAATGCACAGCTGCTAAGGTTTGCTCTTCTGCGTTTGTCACTGTACCTATGCCCGTATAAACGATGGTTTCATAAAAAGCATTGACTTCTTTTTCTTCATCTGGATCAGGTGCGATGTCTGTCCCCTTATCACCCTTCCAAGTTCCTATAAGTTTTGTAAGTGGTCCATAATCTATATCCATGCTGTTTCCTTTAAATGTTTAAAACTATTGTGACACTACTTGACTTAAAAACTCTTGAGTGTATAATTAGTAAAACAAAGGAGCTAAGACTACGATGAAAGAGTTTATTCCAAAACCTTTACCCTTTACTCAAACAGTAGAAACGACAAAGGTTCTCAAAAAAACTATCTCTGCAAATCGTGCTTTAGCTCGACTTAATGGTGTTGCTAAAATCATTCCTAATCAGGCTATTTTGATAAACTCTTTAGTTTTGCAAGAAGCTAAAGATAGTAGTGAGATAGAGAATATCATCACGACTCATGATGAGCTCTACCGTGCATCTTTAAATATCGCAGATGTGACAAATGAAGCCAAAGAGGTACAAAACTACTCCTCTGCACTTTTAAAAGGTTATGGGCTTGTCACAGAGAACAAACTGCTTCTCAAAAAGTACATCGTTGAGATACAAGAAGAATTAGAACAAAACAGTGCGGGAGTGAGAAAACAGAGTGGCACAAATCTCAAAAATGCTCATACGGGTGAAGTGATTTTTACTCCACCTCAAGAGTATGAAACATTACAAAACCTTTTAAGTAATCTTGAGAAGTTTATAAATGAGCCCAATGATGTTGACCCTCTTATAAATATGGCGATAATTCATTATCAGTTTGAAACCATTCATCCCTTTTATGATGGTAATGGTAGAACTGGTCGCATTATCAATATCTTGTATCTTATTTTACAGGGTTTACTTGATATTCCGATTCTTTATCTTAGTCGATATATCATTCAAAACAAAAGTGATTATTATAGACTACTTCAAGAGGTGAGAACCGAGGGCAAACTAGAAGAGTGGATTTTGTATATGCTTGATGGTGTAGAGCAGACTGCTTTGGAAACCATTGAACTTGTTGAAAGTATTTATGGGCTGATGCAGGAGACTGCAAGCATTCTAAAAGAAAGATTACCTAAAATTTATTCTAAAGATTTGATAGAAATTTTATTTATGCACCCATATACCAAGATTGATTTTTTAGTAACTAGACTTAGTATCACAAGAAAAACAGCTTCTAGTTACCTCAAACAGATTGAAGATTTAGAGCTCTTGGGTTCAATAAAGATAGGAAGAAGTAAATACTTTATCAATAAAGAACTTTTCAAACTTCTACACAAGGGTATTTAATTTGGTTTTTTACCTAAGTCTCAACCATATGGGTAAAAAAGTAATTAAATTACCTATATTATATTCATATGTCAAAAATAATCAATAACTTACCCATAATAAAAAGGCTCTAAATGAACTCACTCAGCATATTTGGTACAAGTAGTGATGCTGGTAAATCTACTCTCTCTTTTGCTATCACTTATCTACTTCATAAACAAGGCATAAAGGTAGCCCCTTTTAAGGCACAAAATGTCTCTAACAACTCTCAGGTAACGGATATAGACGATGGGGAGATAGCTATTCCTCAAGCTTTTGCAGCTGAGGCTATTGGACTTCCTACGTCACCTCTTATGAACCCTATATTACTAAAGTCAGGTGGAGCTAGTCGTGCGCATATGATTATAAACGGGAAAAGCGTTGGCGATACTGATGTTTGGGAATACTACCGAAATATGAAAAAACTCAAACCCATAGTTAAATCTGCCTTTTTGAGTCTGCAAGAAGAGTTCGAGTGCATAGTTGCTGAGGGTGCTGGAAGTCCAGTTGAGTTAAACCTTATGGAAAAAGACCTCTCCAACATCTATATAGCAGATGAGTTTAACACTAAAATAGTACTAGTAGCAGATATACAGCGCGGTGGTGTATTTGCTTCTATCTATGGCGTTTACAACTTACTCCCTAACAAACTCCGTAAAAACGTTATAGGTGTTGTTATAAACAAATTTCAGGGTGACATGTCGCTCTTTGACCAGGGTGTAAAAATCATAGAAAACGATTTTAAAATACCTGTTTTAGGTGTTGTTCCTTTTAAACCATTTAACCTTGGTTTTGAAGATTCGGCATCGCTTATGGGGTACACTCAAGATACTCAAAATGCCATCATAAGAGTCGGAGTTATAAAACTCCCACATATCTCAAACTTTACAGACTTTGAACCTCTTGTAGTTGACCCTGAGATAGAGCTGCGTTTCATCACGTCTGTCAGTGAGATGAGTTCTTGTGAGCTCATAATCCTACCAGGAAGTAAACGAGTGATAGATGATTTGGCATGGTTGAGAGAGAGAGGTTTTGAGATAAAACTCAGTTCTAAAAAGACTAGTGTAGTAGCTATTTGTGGTGGTTACGAGATGATGTTTGAGAAAATTTTAGATGAAGAAGCCATAGAGTCTGAGTTTAAAGAGATAGATGGTTTTGGACGACTGAAAGGTGCTGTTACATTTACTAAAGACAAGATTGTTAAAAAAGGCTCTTACAATATATTTGGGCTGATGGTTGATGGTTATGAGATACATAACGGCATCACTAAAAAACGCTGTAAGAGYGCTAAAAATCTCTATGGAACTTTCATTCATGGTCTTTTTGACAACGACTCTATGAGAGCTTATATCTTCAAAGAAATCAACCCAGACTATCAAGGTTATAACTTCAAAGAGTATAAGAAAAATGCTATCGCTGAGTTCGCCGATCATATAGATAAAAACATAAATATGCCACTCATAATAGATGCTCTTTATGACTAACCTTTTTATAACTGTTTTTGCTTATGTTATCGACAGAGTGTTTGGTGAGTTTGCTTTTGTTAAACATCCAGTCATTCTCATTGGTCAATTTATTACGTTTTTTGAGAAACGCTTCTATCAAGATAGTATTCTAAGAGGAGTTTTTCTGCTTCTTTTTATCCTATCCATTACTCTTGCTCTCTCATTTTTCACAGTTCAAGTTTTAACTTTACTTCCAGACTTTCTAAATGTCTTTATCATCTCAATAATTTCCTCTATGTTTATAGCCCACAATATGCTCAGATCTGCTGTTCTTGGTGTCATTACAGCCGAGGATAAACACCATGCCATATCAATGCTAGTGAGTCGAGATACAAAAGATTTGAGCGAGAGTGATATACATAAGGCAGCTATTGAGACTTACGGGGAAAATCTTAGTGATGGAGTTATCGCACCACTTCTATTTTTACTTCTCTTTGGACTACCCGGCATTGTTTTTTACAAAACAGTGAATACTCTTGACTCAATGGTCGGATACAGAAATGAAAAGTACGAGAACTACGGAAAAGCTTCTGCCATCTTAGATGATGTACTTAACTTCATTCCCTCGCGTTTAACAGCAGTGTTGATAATGCTTTTAGGCAAACAAAAGAACCTTTTCGCCTTTTATAAAGATGGGAAAAAGCACGATTCGCCAAACGCAGGTCATCCCATAACTGCTATGGCTTTAGTGCTTGGTGTGCAACTCGGTGGAGACACTTCTTACTTTGGAAAAGTAAAACACAAGGCTGTGTTTGGCGAGGGTAGAGAAACGATAGAAGAAGATGATGTGCATAAGGCATTAGCCATTATTTAAGTTTTTATGCTATAATTTATCACTTAAAAGCTGACTAGATGTATTTCAGTCCATTGTATGTTATTTAAGTATCATAAGGATAATATTACATGATATACTCTAAAACTTGTTTAGAGTATTTGTAAAATTAGGACTATTCACTTGCATAAAAAAGAACTTGAAAATATTTTCAATTCATACTTTCATAATCAATACAATTTCCAAGACTTCCTAAATATAATACCAAAACAAAACATTCATTATAAATTTAATAAATATAAAAATTATAAATTCATCTCTTACATCAAAGAAAACAACTCATTTAGTAAAGATTCCATGAAAATGAGGGAGTATCATACTTTTATTAAAAATATATTTTGTAACTATATGAAAGTTCACGCGGCTGTTTTTTCATATAGAAAGCATATCAACATATACGACTTGGCAAAAATACATAATGAACATCAAAACTTTTTCACAACTGATATCAAGTCTTTTTTTTATTCTATTAGTACTCAAATGATTCATGAAGTGCTCATTCAAAATAAAGTTAACTTTCCATTTGAATTGGATGTAAAGTATTATAAAAATATTGTTAATATTACTACAGTAAACAATTCATTACCTGTTGGATATGTAACTTCTCCAAGTATAAGTAATGCAATTTTATACAAATTTGATGAGTTGATGGATAACTATTCACAAGAGCATTCAATAAGTTACTCTCGCTACTCTGATGATTTAATATTTTCAAGTGATGACTATAATGCAATAAAAAGTCTACCTGCCGTCATAGAATCAACATTAAATTCTCTATATTCAAGTGCATTTAAACTCAATATCAGTAAAACGAGATTTTTTGATAAAACAGAAAAAGTTTCTTTTTTAGGAATATCGATTTTACCAAATGGACATATAACCGTAGAAAAATGGACAAAAGAAAACATATCTCAACTTATCTATTTTTATCTCAATGACAAAAATAAATTCACTGTTTTATTACAAAAGAGATTTAAAAACAACTTGAGTCGAGCTTATGGAACTCTAAACTATATAAATGATATAGATAAACAATTTATTCTAAAACTCCGTAAAAAGTATGGGAATTTTATTGTAGATAAGTTTTTACATGGAGTAAAACATTAATGATAACTAACTTTAAAATAGAACTAACAGATATCCAACATATTAAAAAACTAACATATGAAATTGATTTATCTCAAAATAAACTTCATTGCATCGTTGGAAAAAATGGTGTTGGGAAAACAACACTTATTAAAGCCATTGAAAACTTAAAAGAGACAAATACCTTAGACAAGTTATCACGATTAAATATTATCAGTGACTCAAGTAAGATTATATATACTATCGATAATCAAAGTAATATTTTTACTCCTATCTTAGATGGAGATAGATATATATTAGATTCTAGTACACCCATTTCTGAAATAATTAAATCTGGAATTTTTACTGAACTTCCTATCCCACTAGGGATAAGATTTAATGAATATGGAAAGCTTGGAGGTGCTATTGGCGAAAAGATAAAAACTCAGTTTTCATTAACTCAATATGACACAAAACCTGATGAGCTAATTGAGTTACTCAAGTCAATTTATGGCCATTCAAACTTTGATACATTAGAACAAATAAGCATTGAAGACACTCCATACTATATCTTACCTCTCGATGATAAAAACTATATTAGAGAAGATGATTTTAGCTCTGGCGAATATATGATAATTCAAATCTATAAATTAATTAAAAAACAGTGTAAATTAATTGTAATTGATGAGCTGGACATCTCATTAGATAGTTCAGCACAAGTAAATTTACTCAAAAGATTAAGAGAATTTACAAGTTACCATAATATAAATATTTTGTTTACTACTCATTCTCTCGCAGTCATGAAATCTCTTAAAGAAAATGAGCTTTTTTATATGGAGACTGTTCCTGAACAAACAAGTATTCAAAACAAATCATATAATTATATAAAAAGCTTACTTTTTCAATTTGAAGGTTATGACAAAATTATTTTAACTGAAGATAAAATGTTGGTAATCTATATAGAATACTTACTCAGAGATGAAACTCAACTTTTTTCTAAATATAAGATTATTGATATTGCAGGTCATGGTCAAACAGTTGACTTAATGCAAAGGAATAAAGAACTTAATTTTTTGGGGACAAAAACAGTAATTTCTCTTCTAGATGGTGACCAAAGTCAGAACCCAAAGTATAGCGTACATGAAGATATTTTTTATATACCTTTTGAGAGTATAGAGAAGGACTTATACCAAGAGTACTTACAAGGAAACTTAGATTCAATTATTGATTCTAGACATATAGATACAAAAAGTATTGAATCTGCTAAGCCCAACAAGAAACCCAAAGTATTATATGGTAACTTAACAGGACGAAGCTATATGTCAAATATAGAGATAATGGAATACCTTAATAGAACTGCTCAAGAGAGTGTAACTTCACTAAAAGAAAAATTAATAAATTTTTTAAATTCAGGAACATAATGAAAACATATAATATTTTTACAAACGAAGAGACGACACTTCCAGAGGGGAAAGCAGACTTTTTACTTGCTGCCTCAGTTACAAAAACATGTGAGATAGCAGGTATCACTCAAGCTGGAATTCCAGGAAAAATCCCCTACACTCCAACTCTTGATGCTGAGTTTATCGTCAGTCAAAAACTCTTCTCTATGCCAGAGATTGCAGAGACTCCATCTGGTGTTCCTACTCCCGCACTTATTACTCGAGCAGTTCACAACCTCAGTGCATTTAGCGCTATAGAGATACTTGACTTAGGTTTAGTGGTTATACCAGAGCAAACACCACTCCATAATTTTGACATCAAACCTTCAGACTCCATAGCTACAGGTGCAGCCATAGACGCTGAGACGATTTTTGCTAAAGGTATGGCGTTTGGTAGGAGTTATGATTTAAAAGGCTCTTACCTCATCCTAGGTGAGTCTACTCCAAGTGGAACAACTACAGCGACTGCAACTGCTTTAGCCTTAGGTTATGATGTGGCAAATGACTTCTCTTCAAGTTTTTTAAATGTTCCTGATGATGTACGATCTAAGACTATAAACGCAGCTCTTGCATTAGTGGATGATAGCATGAGTACATTTGAAAAACTTTCTCTAGTAAGTGACAATATGCTTATCTTTTGTGCAGGTTTTTTACTAGAAGCTAGTCGTAGGTTCCATGTTGTGCTTGCAGGTGGTACACAGATGGCCGCTTGCCTTCTTGTAGCTGACAAACTCCGTGAAGATATACTTATGAGACTAAAATCAGATAACATTACCATCGCTACAACTGGCTGGGTTACAAATGATACAAACTCAAATATCAAACATATACTAGAACAACTAAGCTACACTCCAAATGCGATATATACAGAGTTTAGTTTTGCAAATGCAGAGATACCTGTTTTGAAAAAGTATGATGATGGTGAAGCTAAAGAGGGAGTAGGAGCAGGAGCAGCTTTAGCGTATGCAAACACTAACTCACTTACTAACAAAGATATTTTAGATGCAGTTGAACTCATCATGTACACTATGTAGTTTTCTAGTTTGATTCAACACTTGACAACAAAAAAGTTGTTAGATATAATGACATCAAATAAGTTGTCAAAAGGAATCATAAATGAAAAATTGTGTTGGACAGGTTGTACGTGGTGATGATTTTTGGGATAGAACAACAGAACTCGAAACTATTTGGGATGCTATAGATTCTGGAAGTCATATTCTCTTAGTTGCTCCAAGAAGAGTTGGTAAAACTTCTATAATGCATAAGATAAAAGATGAACCTAAAGAGGGCTACATCGTCATCTACATTGATACAGAATCCGCAGACAATGAAAATGAATTTTGGCATAAAATATTTAATGCAATGCAAGAAGAAGAGTTTGTAAATAGACTTAAATCTAAGTCAAAAAAGTTATGTGAAAGAGTTAAAAATATAAGGATTAAAAAAGTCTCTGCTTCTGGAGTAAAGTTTGGAGATGGTCAAACCCTTGATTATTTAGCAGCTTTTGAAACCTTAGTTAAAGATCTAGAGATAGATAAAAAACTTATTATCATGGTTGATGAGTTTGCACAAACTATTGAAAATATCATAAAGTATGAAGATATTAAAAATGCGAACTCTCTTTTGAAAGCTCACCGTGCATTAAGACAAAACCAAAAAGTATCGGAGAAGGTAACTTTTATTTATGCCGGTTCAATAGGACTAGAAAGTGTAGTATCAAAAATAAACTCTATTAAAATAATAAATGATTTAAATAGTATAAAAGTTCTGCCATTATCTAATAGCGAAGCATTTAAATTCGTTAGTCAACTGTGTCTTAGCACTAAAATAGAGTTGAGAGAAGAAGTCATTTATCATCTTTTAAACAAAGTAGAGTGGTTAATCCCATTCTATCTCCAACTGTTAATTCAAGAACTGAAAATACTATCAAGAGAAAATACAGAGAGTTTAAGTGATGCGAGTAGTATTGATATAGCTATTGATAAGGCACTAGAGCATAGAAGTTATTTTGAATCATGGCACACTAAGCTTAAAGAGTCTTTTTCTAAAGAAGAGTACTTATTTGCTAAAGAGGTACTAAATATCATTTCCGAAAATTATACAATGGAATCATCCGCAATAATTAACATAGCTGCAAAACACTCCCTTGATGAAGATGAAGCCAAGGATATGATTCGTACTTTAGTCTATGATGGTTATATTAACAACAATGAAAATCCTAAAGTATACAGATACAACTCTCCAATACTAAGACAATGGTGGAATAAAAATGTTGCAAACTAGTTATAGTAGGTATAAATATACGCCGGATGAAATCAGTGAAGATGAATTTTTAAAGAGATTTGTAGTCAGAGAAGATATATTTAGTGATATTTTTGAAGATATTAAATCATCTGATGATAGTAATACAAATCAGCACTATATACTTATAGGACAACGGGGTCAAGGAAAAACAACTCTTCTTAGAAAACTACAAATAGAAGTGAAAAATGATAAAAAATTATCTAAGTTTTTACTTCCTATAAAGTTTGCTGAAGAACAGTACCAAATCCGTTCTTTATGTAGGTTATGGGAAGAAGTAGCTGAGTACCTACAAACTTTTTATGAAGATGAGTTTACTACTGTACTTGATGATATGGAAGAACATTTTGAAGATGAAGACTATTATTTAAAGTGTTTTTCTTATTTAGAATCTGTTGTAAAAACTAAAGGGAAAAAGCTACTTTTACTCATAGACAATATAGACGAGCTAATAGGAAAACTGAGTGAAAAAGAACAGAGACAACTGCGAGAGATACTCATAAGTTCTAATATTTTTCGCATTGTTGGTGGTTCAACTAAAATGCTTGAACATCAGCATGATTACTCAAAAGCTTTTTACGAGTATTTTAAAATCATAAAGCTCAAAAGTCTAAATGCTAAAGAAAGTCGAGAATTTCTACTCAGCATCGAAAAAGAGGAACAAAAAGAGCAAATACAGAATGTCATAAAAAATTCTCCAGCTAGAGTAGAAACACTCAGGCGCATAACGGGTGGAGTTCCTAGAACATTAGTGATGCTCTTTGATATCTTTTTAGACGAAGATGGAAATGCATTTGATGACTTACTTAAAATCCTTGATGAAGCTACACCTCTTTACAAACACCGCATGGATGACTTACCCCCAGCACTTCAAGAGATAGTCCATACTATCGCCATAAACTGGGATGGTATGCTAACAGGAGAGATAGCCAAAAAACTAAGGCTAGAGAGTAAGCTAGTATCAGCACAACTTAAAAAGCTTGAAAAATATGAGATAGTTGAGTCTGAGTCTATAGGAAAAAATAAAATATATAAGATAAAAGAGAGATTTTTTAACATCTGGTATCTTATGCGTTTTGGTCGTAAGAAAGATAGACAAAGAGTTGAGTGGCTTATTCGATTTTTGCAGTCCTGGTGTACTCAAGAAGAGTTAGAAGAGAGAGCTGTAAATATAATAGAAAATATTACAAACGATAAATTAAGCTCATCATTTATTTTTCATATGACTGAAGCTTTGAGTTATGCTGGTTTAGATTTAGATATTGACAACAAATTAAAAATGGAAAGTAAAAAACATCTCTTAAAGAAGAATTCGACTTTTGCAAAAGAGTTATCTGAATCCGATAATGACATCTTAGGTAAAGCAATACAACTTGAACAGAAGAATGAAGTTGATGCAGCAATTTTATTATTGCTCAATTCAAAGAAAGATAGTTCTATAATAAATCATATGCTTGCTCAAATGTATTTGAGATTAGAACAATATGAAAATGCTGAACAATACTTTCAAAAATCTTTTTATAAACAAAACTCTCAATTTTCAGCTAACATTTCTATCGCATATTATACCACAGGAGAATGTAAAGATAGGGCACTAACAATAAGTCAATCCCTTTATACAAAACAAAACAATAAAATCAATACTATGTTATATGGATTAATCCTATTATGGGATGAAGATTTTTCTAAAAGTTATCAAGTAGTAGAAAATTATTTTCAGGAAGAGGATGAAGATACATTTATCATTGAGTATTTTAAATTATTAATCTCTAAAGGACAGTTTTACCAAGCCAAAAAAATCCTAGAAATGCCAGAGTACCAACTAAAAGAGAGATATAAGCCAATCTGGTATGCACTTATTACTCTTATGCAAGATGAGTTTCCTCATGAGATTAAAAAGATGGGAAGGGAACTTGCTGAGAGTGTCGAGGAAGTTCTTAAAGAAATAGAAGTTTATAAAGAGAAGTATGCAATTTAAGAGAGTTCCACAGCTTTATGCTCACCAAGGTTTCCATATCTATGGTAACTATCTGAGATGCTCTGCTCAACATAATAGTGTAGCATCTCTAAACGTCCATTTGATACAAAAGTCTCTTGGGATACATAAGTCGCGTCATCACTAAGACTTTCATAAATGCCTTTACTAATTGGCTCATGTGCAAGGAACCTAATACGTTCATGATTTTTTATTGACAGGATTAGCTCCTCTTCATTTTCATAAAACAACTCATCTTCTTCAAATAATATAGACTTATTATCAATATTGCTCCCTTTTGGTAGGGATAAGTGTAGTGTAGCTCCTATAAGTCTAATAGCGAAAATTGAACAGATAATCTCTCGTAGAGGTGTACTCTCATCCACTCTGAGTAAAACACTTTTGACACCAAGGTACTTGATATGATTACTTTCACCTCTTATGTTGGAATAGTCATGCTCATGTGAAAACTCTTTATCTACCCAGTAGACAAAATTAGCACATATATTTACTATTTCATCCTGTCCATCTACAKTAAGCTCTTGTTTGTATTTTTCTAAGAGTTCGTTACTTTTTATCTTACTTGTTTTTGAGCTACTTGCACTAATGTTRCAAAACTGTGTAAGATAATTAAAACCACCTGCTTTTCGTCCGCTTCCTATACTTGACTTTCTCATACCACCAAAGGGTTGTCGTCTTACAATTGCTCCCGTWGTCATACGGTTTATATACAAGTTCCCCGCTAAAATATTTTCTTTAAAGTACTCTTTTTCTCTCTCATCCAAACTCTCTATTCCAGAAGTCAGACCATACCCCGTGGTGTTTACGATATTTACAGCAGCTTTTAGGTCTTTTGCTTTTATTACACTTAACACTGGACCAAACAACTCATTCATGTGAGTAAAGTCACCATTTTGTGTTCCCCATCGTATTGCAGGTTTTAACATATATGGATTGTCATCTGCATACTCAGGTTTTAAAAGCCACTCTTCATGCACCTCAAGATACTCTAATGCCTTAGCCAACTTCCCACTAGGTAAAGAACTAAGAGTTCCTATCTTGTTGTGTAAGTCCCATACACTTCCAACTTCTAACGAACGAGCTGTATCTACTAATGTTTTTTTGAAGACTTCATCATTATAAACTTCCTCTTCTAAAACAAGTAAAGAAGTTGCAGAACACTTTTGACCAGAGTTATTAAACGCAGATGCTACAACATTTTTTATCGCTTGATCCCTGTCTGACAGTGCTGTAACTATAGTTGCATCTTTACCACCTGTCTCTGCGCTAATATGCAAGTTTGGACGTGTTTGTATCATCTTATACGCTGTTGCTTCTGAACCTGTAAATATTACAAAGTCAATATCTTCATCTGCTACTAACACACTACTTACTTCCTCACCATCAGCTATAACAAACTGAAGAGTGTTTTTACTCACACCCCCATCCCAAAAACATTGACATAGTCTATGAGCACATAAAACTGAAGACGATGCAGCTTTGAGTATGACACGGTTTCCAGAAGCAAGCGCTGCGGCTATTCCACCTACAGGTATGGCGATAGGAAAGTTCCAAGGGCTTATAACTAAACCAACTCCCTTTGGACTTAACTCTACCCCATCAAGTGCTTCTAATTTAGTATAAGAGTATGGGTAGAAGTTTAAAAAATCTATAGCTTCACTTATCTCAACATCAGTCTCAGTAAATACCTTTCCTACTTCAGCAGCTGCTATTCCTATTAAATCTGCTCTCGACTTTTTAAACTCATTTGCCACATTCATGAGTATTTTAGCTCTTTGAATCGAACTTGTCTTAGACCATTCATCTATGTCTTTTGTAGCTGTATTTAAGGCATTCACTAAGTCATTTTTTGTGGCTTTTGTATAAGTCCCTACTTCTATATGCTCACTGAGTTGTGACTTATCAATAACAACTACCTTATCTTCTGTTATAAGTTCGACCCCAGCGATTACCGAGTGGGCATCATATCCACCAGATTCTCCTATCTTAGACCACTTTTGCACTATTGTTTGTGCCCAAAGTATATTTGTCCTAAGGGAGAAGTCTGTATCACTCTCATTTTTAAACTCATATGACTCAAAATCTTGGATAGTTTTAACTTCTTCGCTCTGTCTATCTTGTGTTCTAAATGCTTCTAAGTGTAGAGAGTCCATTTCATCTATAGAAACATCAAAACTTTTTATGAGTGTTTGCCAAGCCTCATCCTCTACGCTTAAACCAAAACTATGTCTTAAAAAGTTTTGTTCTGCGGTATTTTCATCAAAACGACGGACTAAGTAAGCGATAGCATTAGTAAAAGTGCTTTTTGTAGCCGTTGGAGCATACAAAATCACATCTATACCATGGTTTTTTAGAACTCTATAAGCGCTCTCACTCATGCCTTCAAGCATCTCAGCACAATAAAACTCTAAAACTCCTCTTGTCCTCGCTAGCTTGTACGCGAATGCTTGATCAAAGAGGTTATGCGATGCAACACCAACATATACATATGGTGCAACCTCAAGAGATAGTAAAAAGTTTAGTACTATTTTAAAGTTAGCATCTGTCTCACTCTTTTTTTCATATGTAACGCAGGGCCAATCTTTTGAACTAGCCTCAGTTAACTCCATCTCTTGGTTTGCACCTTTAACAACTCTGACCTTTATCGGTGCACCACCACTCTCTACTCTCTCTTTAGCCCATAATGCTAGTTTCTTTGTTAAGGCTAACGCATCGGGTATATATGTTTGTAAAACGATACCTGCATGAAGATCTTTAAACTTCTCTAAAGAAAGCACTCTCATAAATGCATCTATTGTTAAGTTTAAATCTTTGTACTCCTCCATATCAAGGTTTACAAACTTGTTTTCCTCTATGCCCTGAGCATTTATAAATTTATTTTTTATTGCTGCTTCATAAATTGATGCAATTCGTTCTGATATCTTAGTTACACTCCATTCGTGAGCAAGCGGAACGATTTGTGAAAAGATTGTAGATATTTTTATGGATATGTAGTCAATATCGGGATTTTCCAATGCAGATATATACTTCTCTACTCTCTCTTTAGCTTCATCCTCCCCTAAAACAGCCTCGCCAATTATGTTGATATTTACACGAGTGTTTTCAAGTTTTCGACTCTTGAGGTGTTGTGAGAGTAGTTTATCTTCCCCTTTTATAACAATAGAGCTAATGTCATTTCTGAGATAGTCTATAAAGAGTGGTACGGATATACTGGAGATATATATTCCAATATGTCGAAATGACCAGATGAGTAGTTCTTCAAACTCTGTAAAAAATTTAATGTTTTCATATTTACTAAACAAAAATTCTAGCTGCTGGGTAATTCTTTTTGTATTACTAGCTCTAAAGCTTTGATCTAGTAACTCTATAAGAAAGAGTTTATTTTTAGGGTTTTTTAGCATTTTTATCATCATTCGATGAAACTTTTTTTCTTGACTTTGACGACTATATGAAATCTCTTTTTGCCAAGTTTGTGATAAATTTTTTACTTGTGCTAACATCTCTTTATTCATTATCATCCCTAAAATTATACTTTAGTACAGAATAACTAAAATAAACTAAAATGATATTTAAAAGAGAACTTTATTTTTTCTACATACGCGAGACAATTTCTAATTTTCTCAACGTATACTGCCCTAGTATGATACAATTCGCCATAAGGACTACTATGAATAAAAAAAATATAATAAGCTCATACCCAAGTAAAAATATAAAGATAGAAACATATCAAGAGGATAATACTCTTGTCACAAAATTTTATTATGATGCAAAAGATGCCTATGTTAAAGAACTTACAAAAGAGAAAGACGGAACCAAAGATGTTAAACATTTTAACGTTGATGGTATTTTATCTAAACAAGAGTTTTTTGTAGATGGTAAACGCCATGGGATAGAAACAAGATACCTAGTTTCAAAAGCTGAAAAAACTGTAAAAAGTACTAAAACATATCATGAGGGAAAACTTCATGGAGAATGTATCACATACAATGCCCTCGGTGGAATAATAAAACAAGAAACTTTTGTTCATGGCAAACGCCAAGATACCTGTACTTAAAAATATGAGACAAGCTAGAAAGAGACTCTGCTGTTCTCAGTAACAAGTTTAAATCATGTATCTCAAAATCAGCTTGATTTTCTCCCTCTCCCATGTGTATAGTTTTTCTTAAAACATCTCTGACAGATGGCATACTTTGAGTTCATCGGTAAAGGAGCGGAGCAGAGTTTACACATCTGTGCAAGGTCTGTTCAATATATCTGTTGAGGACACCTCTGTATTCTCTCGCTTTTTTCTCATCTACAAAAAACTCACCAAACCTATAAGTCAGCCAAAGGTATAAAGAAATCTCTTTGACCATATCCTCAGCACGAAGTAGTTCATCCGTTGTTCTTGCAAAACTTCCCTGCAATAGCTGGAGAGATATAGTAAACACTCTGTTCTTGTTCAAGAACATAACATGTAAGACTCAAAAGCTTCTATAAGGAGATTTTATTGTTAAAGGTGCACAAGCAAGATTATATTGAGTTGATGCTGGAGCTTGTTTCGAGTATGCTAAAACTAACTCACTGACCAACAGAGATATGCTAGAAGCTGTTGAGCTTATAATGTACGGTATGTAACTAAATTATGATATCTATATTTATTACAATATATAATCCATTGCATAAATTAATACCAACACTACTAAACTAAAGTTTAATATTTATTAATAATAATATGCAATTAAGGTTTAAATCCATATAATACTTTTATCTTAAGAAAAAAGGTCTAAAAATGAAAAAAATACTACTTAGTGCTATCGCAGTACTTGCTTTAACTACTGCTGCTGTTGCAACTCCTAACAATCAAACTGGTTGTGGTCTTGGTTCAGTTTTAATCAAAGATAACTCATCTGCTGTTATGCTTGCACTTCAAGCAACTACAAATGGTACTTCAATGAATCAAACTTTCGGTATCACTTCAGGAACTTTAGGTTGTACTAAAACTAAAATCGCTATGAATGAAAGAGCTGAAGAATTCGTTGCATCTAACATGGACATTCTTGCAAAAGAGATCTCTGTAGGTCACGGTGAGTCTTTAGATACTTTAGCTGAGCTTTTAAAAGTTCAAGATACAGTTGCTTTTTCTGCAGAGCTTCAAGCCAACTACAATAGCATCTACACTTCACAAAAAGTTGAAATGTCAGATGTTCTTGACAACATAGCTACTATATAGTGCTAATAGACTAGACATTTATTCGTCTAGTTTACTTCTTTTACAACTCATCTTCTAGGACAACTCCATCTTACAAAAATTACTTTTTTTACTCATTTTTTGCATTAGCTTTTTACATGCCCAAATACCAGACTACAAAACACAAGCAGATGAACTGAATCTTTCAGAAAAAAGATACTGGAATATTTTACTCCATATGGTTAACGGAGAGAGTGAAATAGACGATGCACACTTTTTTCTCTCACCAAATGGAAAAACTAATGCAAAAGATGAATTAGATGCCACACTTGATACTCTTTTAAATGAGACAAGATTTGATGACAACTCAACGGCTTGTAGGTTTCCGGCAAGAAAGAAATGGCTCGGTGATGAACTTAACATTACAAACTTTCCAGAAGTAGAGTGCATAGAATATGATAACATTGTCAAAAGATTAGCACCCTCTTCAGCTACTCTTGTTTTTCCTTCTGCACATATTAACTCACCAGCTTCTATGTTTGGGCATACTTTTTTACGTATAAACTCAAAGTACAAGTCAAGACTTTTAGCCTATGCCATCAATTATGCAGCAGATGCAAACCCTGATAAAGAGAATGCAATCGCATTTTCAATAAAAGGACTTTTTGGTGGTTACTATGGAAAGTACTCCCTTCTTCCCTACTATGAAAAACTCAAAGAGTATCGTGATGGAGAGAAACGTGACATTTGGGAGTATGATTTAGACCTTAGTGAAGAAGAAGTAAGACAGATGGTTCGTCATATTTGGGAACTTAACGGTACACACTCTGACTACTATTTTTTCACAGAAAACTGCTCTTATAATATGCTCTGGTTTATCGAAGCTGCTCGTCCATCTATTCACTTAAGAGAGTATTTTTCTTTTGAAGTTATTCCTCTTGAGACTGTTCATGCAGTAAAAGCAGAAGGCATTATTACTTTAAAAAGCTATAGACCTTCAAAGAGAACTATTCTCCTCAAATATGAAGAATTAATTTCAGATGAGAATATTCATTATGTTAGAGATATTGTTGTGTCTAAAGTAGCTATCAAAGATTTCATGAAAATTGACACGATCTCAAGACAACAAAAAATGTATGCTCTTGAAGCAGCTATTGAGTTTTTAGAGTACTCCTTTAGCAAAAATGATATGAATAAAGAGACCTATTTAGAACTTTTTCACTCGCTCACCACAAATAGAGCTTCATTAGGTCAAGGTAAAAAACTAAATATCAAAATGCCAGCTAATCCTATTAACAGCCATAGAGCCATAAGAACAACAGTAGACTTTGGCTACAGAGAAGGTAAACTTATAGGTTTTTTAGGTTTTCGTCCTGCTTATCATGACTTAGAAGATAGTGACTTAGGCTTCTTAAGAGGAACTCAAATAGAGTTTTTAGACTTACTTGTATCATACAGTGAAAAAGAGAAATTAGAAGTTGAAAATGCTACTATTATTTCCATTGTGTCGCTAACTCAAAGAAATGAATTTTTCTCTAGTCTCTCATGGAGAATGAATCTTGGTTTTAACAGAGACTACCTTGATAATACCTCAAGTTTTACAACAACCATTGGTGCTGGTTATAGTATTGGAAACAAATATGCCTACTCTTACATTATGATTGATCCACTGTTTTATATTAATGATGGTTTTGTTGGTGGTGCGGGAACAAGTTTAGGTCTTGTTATAGATGGTTTTAATTTTATGAGTACAAATTTTGAAGCTACTCAAAGGTACTATACAGGGGGAGAAGCTCAAGCTCTTCTCAAAATAACTCAAAGTTTTAGACTCTCTCAAAACTTCCAGTTAAAGTTTAAATACAACTATAAAGATAGAGAAATAGACTCTATAAAAAGTGATGAACAGACTTATAGAGCCGTTTTAAATTACTACTTTTAAAAAATTCTTAGGCTCAACATCCAAAATATATATTTACCTATGTGACTTTCTTCTACTATGAGTATAGTTCTTCTTAAAGCAGTTCTGACAGATGGCATACTTTGAGTTCATTGGTAAAGGAGCGGAGCAGAGTTTACACATCTGTGCTAGCTGCGTTTGGTGCAAGGTCTGTTCAATATATCTGTTGAGGACACCTCTGTATTCTCTCGCTTTTTTCTCATCTACAAAAAACTCACCAAACCTATAAGTCAGCCAAAGATATAAAGAGATTTCTTTGACCATATCCTCAGCACGGAGTAGTTCATCTGTTGTTCTTGCATACTTGCCTGTGAGTGTTGGATGGATGTAATGCACACTTTGTTCTTGTTCAAGTGCATGTAAATAAGACTCGAAAGCTTCGATAATATAAGGTGATTTAAGAGTTAATGGAGCACATGCAAGATGATACTTTGTTGCTATGTCTAAGTCATAAGCATCCACTATCTTAGATACCTCAAGCATATCTTCTAATGAAGAAGCATAAAAAGGACCATTAAACTCCATGTTTTGCACAAAAAAGCTAAGTATTACTTCTAAAGAGTTCTCTTCTAAAATCTTTGCAACGAGTTTAATGTGCTCTAAATTTGCCATCACTTTAAAAGGAATAGTAATCTCTTTAGCTTCTTTATAAAAGTTTTTCTTCACAATTTTAAGTGCTTCAGGATTAAGAGCCCCTACATGACCCTCTTCACTCAGACCATATCGACCAGCACGACCAGATATCTGATGTACTTCTGAGGGAAATAAATTACGCTGGGTTATACCATCATACTTCTCAGCTTTTGAGAAGAGTATCGTTTTTATAGGAAGATTCATACCCATTGCAATAGCATCTGTTGCTATCATTATATCAGTCTCACCCTCACGAAAACGTCGTGCCTCTTCTCGTCTTACCTCAGGTGAAAGGTTTCCATACACAACACTTACACTAAAGTTTTTGGCAAAGTTTTGTTTTAAACGCAGAACTTCTTTACGAGAAAATGCGATGATAGCAGTTCCCTTTTGGACATCGTTGACATCTGTCGGTGCTTCAAGTAGTGTGAGTGGATTTTTGCGCTCAAACTCTATAATCTCTAACTCTTCTCCAAGATAATCAGCTAAAGCGATAATCGCCTCTTTAGCATTTGCTGAACCTGTCATAATAATCTCTTTTGCAGGTGCTCCAATGATTGCATTTGCCCATGCCCAACCACGGTCACGGTCATCTATCATCTGTACCTCATCGATAACGCAGACATCAACATCAACCTCATAGTTCATCATCTCAATGGTCGAGCTTATATGAGTAGCCTCATCATCGAGTATCTGCTCTTCTCCTGTGATGAGAGAAGACTCAATTCCTTTGCTCTTTAATCCCTCATAACCTTCAAGTGCTAGTAAACGCAGAGGTGCAAGATAATAACCTGTATCTGCCCCTTGGAGTTGTTGCATTGCAGCATATGTTTTACCACTATTTGTTGGTCCTATGTGAAGGGTAAGTTTTCTTCGCATCTCTCTAGCCATTGGAAAGAGGTTTTTAAAGTCACGTATAGTACGAGCVAGTAACTCCTGACGCTGTTTTTTGATAAGTAAGTCAGAGATAGAATGCACAAACCTGCGTATCACTTTTTTCTTTACTTTAGGAGTYAGGTTCAGTGAATGTGGCATCAAATCAAGTAGAAATTCATACACTTTAGAATGMAGTTCTTCATCACTGAGATTTAAAAGAAGYGCATATTTTTKGCACTCCTYAATAAGATCATCAAGTGMTACAAAAAACTCTTTCTCATACTCTTYTTTTTCTTCTAAATGYAACGAGTCAAAATTAAATTTCTGTGAGTTCCATATCTCTTCTARYAAACCATTTAGTTCTATATGTAACTCTAGRTTGTAGTAGAGTTTGATGTCGGAGTATGGAAGGGYGCAACTCTCTTCAAGTTTTACAAASACCTCTTCATCATGGAGTTCTATAGTYGCAAAATCTATCTTATTTTCAACTATCTTTTTAAGGATTTTARCCCCTATTAGAGGAAAGTGCAATTTTGACTTAGGAGGTGAAGCACGAAATGCTGTAATGATTTCATCAGTTGTAAGATAGGCATGTGGTGCTCTAATTGAAGATATGAATTTATTTATCTGCTCTTGTTTATTTTTTACAGTTGCTAGTTTATCATCCCCTATCTTTTGTACTATCTCTTCATATGATAAGGCATCGAGTACTTCATATTCATAGGGTTTTGTATTGAGTGTAAGGATTTTATGAAATGTTTGCCCATATACAGAGTAACGCAAAGATGCATTAAACTCAAAACTCTCGTCTATGTCAAARTGTCCTTCTARCTCTCTCTCTAAACTTTCACGTTTATCTTCATAACGGATATGACGAAGTTTTGACTCCATCTTTTCTATCGTGATTTTTTTACTTCTTATAGTTGAAAAAGCTTCATAGAGAGAKACTGCTTCCTCAGCRCTTACGTCAAGTTGYGCTAAAAGCATTTCTATCTTYTCATCTCTATCATACGAGGGCAACTCTCTTTTCTCGCCTCTATAAACCTCACCATTATTTTCAAAAAATCGTAAAATATCTAAGCGGTATCCACCATCAGGCTCACTCCAAATCATACGAATTGTTTTTATCATAAGCTTTTTATTATGCTCTATATCGTAAAGACCAAGTGCATTAAAAAGTTCACTTAAAGTCTCAAAACTCACCCGTTCTATCCCTACATCAAAAGGGTCATCACCGAAATAGGCTCGAATTTTTTGGTTTATTTTAGAATTTTTCTTATTTTTGTTTGACATATGCAATTATAACCATTAGTCTCTTAGCTTAAGACTGTTTCATAATGAGTTTAGCTACCAAACCCTCTGACTTTTGTTCTATCTTTACCTCTGAGTCTATTGGTACTTTTCTTCTCTCGAGTACTCCAACCAAATCATTTAAAACAGAACCATAGTTTTTAAACATTGGGGCACTCACCTCTTTTATACCCCCAATATATATCTCATTACCAAGGATTTCAAGTGCAGCCTCATAGGCACTTTTATTGATGATATACTGGTAGTAATATGCTCGCATAATTTTAATATTTTCAAGCCATGCTACTTTTTCATCTTCACTTATGTCATCATTTGCTTTTACACGATCTACAAGTTCGTGTATTAACTCATGTGCCTTATAATCGCAAGATTTAAATATAGCCTCAAGGTTTGATACATACTTTTTGATCGTATCCATCAACTCTTGGGATGAAAGCTCTTTGTCTTGGGCTCTGTAAAGATGTTGGGTTGTCTCACCTGCACCATAAGATAGTGCTTCTAGAAGCTCTACTGCTGCATGAAGTAACTTATACTTATCAGGTTGGGTATGATCAAAACCTACACCATTTTTAGATATCAAAGGCATATCACCCACATACTTTAACTGCATATTAAACCCCTAAAAAAATTTATGATTTAATTATAGCGATATTAAAATTAATATATAATGTCATATGAATTATCCAAATGAATGGACTCAAAAAGAGTTCTTAGAAAATAAGTTAAAACTTGAGAAAGAGGGAGTAGAAGTTATTTTAATAGATACTATTCTCTCTCCGATGACAAAAGCTGATACTGTCGTTTACAACCCTTATGAACTCAGTAAATATCCTGATGGTTCTGTTTTTGTCTTCTACTGTGACAGTGGTAAAGCAACTTCAAACCGTTTAGAAGAGTACAGAAACAAGTTTCCAACTATGCACTGTATCTCACTCAAAGGTGGGCGAGGCTACTGGCGAAAAAATATGCAACTTTTAGAGGATACCCCCAAATGATACTAGAAAAGATAGAAGAATTTAAAGTCTGTCTTAATGAGCAGAGATATTATGATGCACATGAGGCACTCGAAGAGATATGGTTTCCACGTCGGTTCGAGAAAACGAACAATGAAATTATGCTTCTCAAAGGTTTTATAAACGCAGCGGTTAGTTTTGAGCTTCATAAACTCTCTAAAATTAAACAAGGCAAGAAGATATGGATGACGTATCTTAAATACAGACAACTCCTTTTTAAAGTAGAGTCTCCGTATTTAAATGACTACTACCAACTCTCTAGGTTTATAGAAGAGAAACATAAAGTTCTTTTCAAGACTATTTAACTCGTAGCTCTTACATCACACTTATGATGGCAGCAAAAGCACAAAAACACTCTCTTTTGAGTGTGTTGAGACAAACAGTGTTGTTCAAAGAGACAACACTCTTACTGCGTTGATTAGTCTAGACTACTAAATATCTTTAGGCTTTATGCCTAAAGATATACTTTCTTCTTCTACCTTCTTCCACAAAACTATAAAACCAAATGACATAAATGCTATCACTGAAGAACTCAAGAAAAGATATTCTGGATACTGCTCATAAATCACACCTGAAAGTAGCGCACCTGCAAACCCACCTAAACCATAAGTGATACCTGCAAAAAACTGCTGTGCTAAAGCCTTATGTTTATATAACTGATGTAGATAAGCAATAGCGGCAGAGTGAAAAAGTGCAAAACTAAAGGCATGTAAACTTTGCGAAAAGTATAAAACAAAAATATTCTGCGGATATGCAAAAACTAAAAACCAACGAAATGCTGTTAATAGTGTAGTTATTTGTAAAACAAGTAGTAGTTTTGATCTAAGAAATCGTGCTTGGTATCTAAACATAATTATCTCTGCCGCTACACCAAAACTCCATAGATAGATAGTCACTTGCAGTGAAATACCATTATCAGTGGCATAAATAGTAAAAAAGTTATAAAATGCGCCAAAAGAGAGCTGCATTAGAGTTAAACCAAACCATAACTTCCAATCTTTAAACAGATTTATATCATTTTGCAACTCTTCTTTTGTTTGTTTGTTTGTTTTATATAACTCATGGACTATAAAAAATGCAAAAACGGCTGTAGCGAGGGTAAGCAAGAGTAGAAACTCTAAAGCTATTATGGGACTACTTAAGACATTTACTAGAACTAATGCGACTAACACAAAACCTAAGGAACCAAAAAGACGAATTTTCCCATAATTTTCACGTCCAAGTTTTTCTAAGGCTATTACTTCTATATATGGCAGTGTAACACCCAAACCTATGCCTAAGAATATGTTTGAGAGTAAAAGTTGGTAAAAGTTCTCTATAAAAGTGTAAAAAGCCAAAGCACTTAAAATCATAATAATTAGTGAAATATTAAAGGCTTTTCTCTCCAGTTTTAAACCTCTAATAAATAGCATCGGTAGGATAAAACGCACAAGTGGTCCAGCTGCAAAGATAATACCTATCTGCTCCGCGGAATAGCCAAAAGTAGTTAAAACCTTTGGAATGAAAATAATGTAGACACCAACAACACTAAAGTAAAAAAAGTAAAAAGAGGAGAGTAAAATATTCATATCTAATTATATCTAATCGCTGACTTGAACTGTTCTTAAGTAGCTAACTTACTTTATATGTTTACGAGGTATTAACCAAGTTTGCCTATAATTAGACTATCTCAATTATGTTTTCCCCTTTCATAATTAGAGAATATACTAACAATTTTTAAACATGCAGGGTTTCCCCTTTTATTTCCCTGTATGTTTTCCTCCATTTACGGTAAAATTCCATTATGAAAATCATTTTAACCACTTTAAATTCTCGTTTTACTCATAGTGCAATCGGTCTTCGTTACCTCTATGCAAATATGAATGAGCTTCAAAACAAGACTCAAATTTTAGAATTTAGTATAAATGATGCCATCCAAACTATCGCAGAAAAACTTCTCTATGATTCACCTGATATTATTGGTCTAGGTGTCTATATCTGGAATGTTAGCGAAGTTGCAGAACTAATTCACATCATAAAAAAAGTCTCACCCGATACCAAAATAATTTTAGGTGGACCCGAAGTAACATACGAGCCTTTTCGCGTAAATTTAGATGATGCTGATTATATTATTCAAGGTGAAGGTGATACCGCATTTTATGAGCTCTGTAAGGATATACAAGAGGGTACTACAAACGAACGTATCATCAAAATGACCCTACCAAAACTAAAAGAGCTAAAACTCCCTTATGAGTACTATTCGGATGATGATATCAAAAACCGTTATATCTATGTAGAAATCTCTAGGGGTTGTCCTTTTGAGTGTGAGTTTTGCCTCTCTTCTATGGATGAAAAAGTAAGAGCTTTTAATCTAGAGGAAATTTTAGAAGAGTTTGAAAAGCTTTGGGTACGTGGCGCTAGAAATTTTAAGTTTGTAGATAGAACTTTTAACTTAAACATGAAAGCAGCAAACGCCATATTAGACTTCTTTTTAAGTAAAAAGCCCCCTTACTTTGCCCATTTTGAAGTTATTCCTGATCATTTTCCAGCTTCGCTACGTTCAAAAATAAAACAATTCCCTGATGGTGCGTTACAGTTAGAGATAGGGATACAGACACTTAACCTTGAAGTGGCAAAAAATGTCTCACGAATACTCAAACTAGACAAAATAGAAGAAAACATAGCCTTTTTAGAAAATGAAACGACAGCCCATATTCACCTTGACCTTATAGTGGGTCTTCCTGGTGAATCTCTCGATAGTTTTGGAGCTAATCTTGATAAACTTATGAGTATGAGTTCTTGTGAGATACAGATAGGCATACTTAAAAAACTCTCTGGTACTTATATAAAACGCCACGATGAAGACTTTAAAATGCACTATAGCGATATACCCCCTTATGACATTTTAAAAAACAGTGATTTATCTTTTAATGACATCCAAATCATGAAACGTTTTGCACGATTTTGGGACTTAACATACAATAGTGGGAACTTTAAAAAATCTATAGAGCTTTTATGGAAAGACGAGTCCGTATATAAGAACTTCTATGCGTTTGGGCTTTGGATATATGAGCAAACAGACTCTACTTGGAAAATCTCACTCCAGCGTTTAGGTGAGCTTCTTTTTGGCTATTTAACAGAGGTTAAACAGCTAGAAACACAAGATGTAGCCGATGCTATGCTTGATGATATGATGAAATTAAAAGGGAGAGCTATCCCACCTTATCTTAAACCTTACACTGGGGACTTTATACAAAATGCTAAAATCGGGACATCTGGGTTTAACAAACGTCAGGCTTAAAATCCCCGTGAATTTAAACCCTTAGTAACACAATCATTTATCTCTCGCTTGTACTCTTCATTTCTTTTTTCTAACTCTCGGTTAAATTTCAAAAGTATTTTTTTGTTAATATTTGGATGACGACATATTCTAAAAAGTATCTCTCCATAAGTATCAAACTCAGGATGAAGACGCAAACCCAGTTTACTGTGAATAGTTCCATGATGCTTCATGACTAAATCTAAGGCAGAAGCTATTTCCTCTGATGAAGATTGTTTATTTTTTATGACTTCTAAGAGTTCATCTAAACTTTTATAATCCCCATCCCATTTTTCTCTAGGTTCAGATAGTTTTTTTTCTACTTTTTTCTTTTTTGGTTTATAAAGTAGAAAAAWYATTAAGAGCATTAAAAGTGCTATTAAACCAACAAAAAACTTTACAAAGAATGTTATCTCCATTACATTGTCCTAAAATATTTTTTAAGTCTTAAAAAATAAATGGTATTADTCGTTTTGTTTTTTTCATATAAACCCTATACTCATCACTACGAGCTTTCCATAATGACTCTTCATAAAAAAGTTTAATCAAAAGTGTTAATAGAAGGAGTCCGTATGAAACAAATACAAATTGTACAGGGTACAGCAGAGTAACACCAAACATGATAACTAAGACCGCTGTGTACATTGGATGACGGATATAAGCATATACTCCCGTTGTAACTAAAGAANCATGTTCTTTTATATCAGGACGAATGTTAAAAAATCGGTTTGCATACAGAGCTGAAATACCGATACAAGCACCAAGGGTTATTATTAAAAGTGCTATCAAAAAATTATTTGCGGGAGTGCCTAAAGGGAGCAACATAATAAGAATAAGGAAAAACTGACTAAAAACTAAACTATACCCTTTGATGTTTTTCATATAAAACCTTTATAATATTTTATATGATTATATCATATTGAAGTCTTAAAATAACCTCGCCTACTAAAAACACTCACTTCTACTCTATCAATAATTTAAGTTCACTTATATCATCACCTATACTTGCTGACAATGCCTCTATATCCCCTAAAATCTCTTTCGTAGGTGGATATTCTATCTCTTCATACTCTATTGTCTTGTAACGGTTGATAGATAGGTCATAGTCATTTTCAACTATCTCAGCTACATCAACAAAAAAGTGTTTCTTGGTATTTTCATAAGCTTCACTATCTTTTTGTGTATATTGTTTTAGTATATCAGGTATATCATTTTGCTCTTGTTTGTTGCGTTTGTCATCTAAGCTATATCCATCAGCTTGCATATCATAGAACCAAACTTTTTGAGTTGAACCACCCTTTACAAAAACCAATACTGCTGTTGATACCCCCGCATAGGGTTTAAACACTCCACTTGGCATAGATATAACGGCTTTGAGTTCGTTGTTCTCTAAAAGGTTCTTTCTGAGTGTTTTATGAGCCTTTGAACTACCAAAAAGAACACCATCGGGAATAATTACACCACAACGACCACCAATATCTAAAACTCTTGAAATCAAATCAACAAAAAGAAGTTCTGTTTTCGTTGAACTTATACTAAAATCTTCACTTTTATCTTCTTTATCAATGCTACCTTTGAATGGTGGATTTGCTAAAACCACTTGATACTTGTCTTTCTCAGTATAGCGTTTTGAGAGTGTATCAGTCTGTTTAATATGTGGGTTTTCTATATCGTGAAGCATCATATTCATCATAGAAATTCGTATCATACTTATATCGCTGTCATTACCAAAAAATGTATCGCTAGAGAGTTTATCCCATAACGAGCTATCAGTTAGACTTGCTCCTAACTTGCCATCTTTATCCGTGTAGGGTTGAAGCATATGGGTATAAGCACTTACTAAAAATCCTGCTGTTCCACAACTCGGATCAAAAACTCTCTCGCCGATTTGTGGATTTACAAGCTCTGTTATCATTTTTATTATATGTCTTGGCGTTCTAAACTGTCCGTTCTTACCACTTGAACTTATCTCGCTTAGTAAATACTCATACATATCCCCTAAACTGTCCATAAAACCATTATCGTCTGCTTCAAGTAGGTTAAATACCTCTTCAAGTGCCTCAACGGTCTCGCTGAGTAATGAAGGCTTCGTAATGATAAAAGCTAAATCTTTAAGTGATTTATTAAACTCACTCCCTTCGTTATAAGTTTTGATAAAAGGGAATGCTACATCTCTAACAGTTTGGAGCATACTTTCACTATCTAACTCTTTGAAATTATCCCATTTAGCTTGTTTATCATCTTCAAAAATAGATACATAATCTTCCCCAGTAAAAGAAGATTGAGAGATTTTTTGAGTATCTTTTTCACTAAGCATCTTTAGAAAAATCAATGCTGTTATCTGCTCAATGGCGTTTAGAGGATTGGCAATTCCACCACTCCAAAATTTTGCCCAGATACTATCTATTTTACTTTTCACTTCAGTTCTTATGAACATTTATTTTCCTTTTAGTTCTTTGTGCGCTGTCTCAATAAAAGCAATATAATCTTTTTCTACTCTAGTTAGTTCATTTTTATGCTTTTCCTTATAGATTTCATACTCAGCTTTGGCTCTGTTTATCGCTTGTGTATGACTTCTATTTCCTTTGTGAGTTAGGACATCTTTTCTAGTCATTTTTAAGAAGTTATCCATCTCCTCTATCCAGTCTTTCATATACATTGGTCTTTTATCAAGAGCTTGAAGTTCTGCTATCTCAAGATATGCTGTAACTATTCTGTTTAAAATGTTTACTTCATCTTCACTCAGATAGTTTTTTGCTATTTGTATCTCTTTTTTATTTGGGGTTTCACCTTTAAAAGTTGTGAGACCCATATGCAAAGTTGTAGAGTCTGCTCTTTGAAAGATTATCTCTGCTGCTGTATGACCATGAGCTGCAAAGTGTAACTTGTTTTGAATAGTCTTAAAAAAAGTAAGTGAAGTCTCAGCCGAAGCATCATAGTCAACACTTGTCTCATAAATATCTAAAACCTTTCTATAAAATACTTTTTCAGAAGAACGAATATCGCGAATACGAGCAAGTAATTCATCAAAGTAAGTTCCACCACCAACTTGCTTTAGCATCTCATCATTCATAGTAAAACCTTTTACTATGTACTCTTTTAGTCTTGCTGTTGCCCATTGGCGGAACTTTGTACCTTGGTTAGAACGGACTCTATACCCAACGGAGATGATTACATCCAAGTTGTAAAAATTTGTTGGTTTAGTAGAAAAATCGGAAATTCCGATTTTTCTAATTGTTAGTTCTTCTTTTACTTCATTTTCTTTGTAGATATTTAAAATATGTTCATTTATCGTAGAGCGACTTTTTTGAAATAAATCACTCATCTGCGCTATGCTTAACCAAATTGTTTCATCTATCAGTCGTGTCTCTATCTTTGTAGTTCCATCTTCACTTTGGTATATCAACATACTTGTTTCATTCATCCTATCTCTCCCTTAAAGGCTTTATCCATAAGGCTTTTATGAAGTTCTTCTACATAAGATGACCAATTTCCGTGAAATTCATATATCTCTGGTAAGCTCATTATCGTGCGTTCCAAACAAAAAGGTTAAATTTTTTAGCAGATAATAAAGTGTTCTTCTTTAATGAAAATCCTGAGAGCTTTTGTATTCTTGTAATAATTTCTAATTTTGATGATGATGTTTCAAGTCCTCTATTGACATAACCTAATGCCCCAATTATTAAGTCTGCTAGTTGTAAATGCTCCACTTCGTGAGAATGAACTTGTTGAATTTTTTGTATCATATCTCTATCAAAATCATAATTAGCATTTGCCAATACTTCTTCAAGTTTTTGAACCTTTTGACTACCTTGTGTATCTTTAATATCTAAATATACATTGTATTTATTTGAATTTTCCAACATTGCATTTATAAGGTAAAAATACATTTTATAACAAAAATCATCGTGTGTATTATTATATTGAGTATGATTTAACTTAGATTTATCTGGTATTATTAATCCTCTAAACGAAAGTTCAGGAGTATTAAAAAAGTAATTAATTAATTCAAGGTAAAAAGGTAGTTTTGTTTTTGATACTTTTGTCCATTTTATCTCAAAGTTTGTTGGTAAATTATGTCTTGTTATGATAGCCTTAATCTCTTTTGAAATTCTTTTTCTTTGTTCAATAGAGCATTTAATAGCTCCTAAAATCATTACACTGATACCATCATTTTCTAAATGGCAACTCTCATCACAATAAATGTTATATTCTATACTCATTCTACATATTTCCTTTTTTCAAACATTACTTCTCTAACCATTTTGTTAAAAATAACACTATCGCTCCACCTATGATTGCTGAAACAATAGAAGTAATCATTTGGTCTTTATTCCTTTGAAAAAAATTAGGTCGTTCAAGCTTTCTAAAAGGAATAATTTTTGAGGTTAGTTTAAAGTTATAGATAAACCCAAGTATCCACCATATCGCTGAACCTAATTGAATAATAGTTCTCAAAATAATATTATCAATTAAAAAGCTTAAACCAAATATTATTGGAGACAACATATAATCTATAAATTTTATAATATTAGATAAAAAAATTCTTTCTTTTGGTTGTAAAACTGTATTTAATTTTTCGTATAACCCTCGTTGTAAGGGACTATCATCACTAATATACAAACGAATATCACTTTTTGAAAAATCTAATGATACATATGGTCTATGAGCATAAATTTTTAAGTTTGTAAAATAATCTTTTTTTATTTTTAAAATTTCTTTAAGGTTATCAAGTTCAAATTCATCAGCTTCAATTTTAACTTCTTCTGGGTGTTCTTTAAAAATACTATACAACTCTTCAATATCATCATAATAAATTTTCATTGGTTTAAAAGATTTACTTAAACTTTGCTCTCGCCTTTTCATTTAACCTCTCCCTTAAAGGCTTTATCCATAAGACTTTTATGAAGTGTTTCTAAATGTTCTAATTTTTGTTCTTCTTTTATTCTTATTTCATCGATTCTTTTTACTATGTTGGCAAATTGTTTTTGTAATACAATATTAGGCAAAAACAACTTTAACCTTTTAATCTCTTTAAGACTTAAAAATTGTTGTGCTCCACCTATCGAAGAAATTGTTTTTATAAAAAATATAAATTTTTCACTATTCAAATATGCTTCTAAAAATCTTGAATTACACCGTGATATATCATTTTTTAGTAAAGCAACATTCTTCATACTGAATTCATAATTAACCATATTCATTGCTGCTGTTCCAAGATTTACACCAATATTAGTATATAACACATCTCCATATTCAGGATTACATCTTTTGTAAATCTCTTTATGTATAATTTCGTTGACATAATCTGAATTTATGTAATCTATTTTATATGGTCTAATATGTTTTCCTGTAATAAATTTAATACCACTTGGTAATCTTTCTGGGGTATCGTGTGTTCCATCTGTAACCTTATGACAACAATTACCTAAATTAACAACTTCCCATTTCATAGGATTTTTAATAGGGTCGCCGAACATCTCTATAAACTTTGATTTTAAGAACAAATCATAGTTTGATATAAGCTCTTTTTGTTTCTCAATCAATGCCGAACTAATATCAAGAACTTTTACTATCTTTTCTTGTTGTGGGGGTGGTGGGATTGGAATAGTCAAATTTTTTAATTTTGTAATAGTAATTTGAGGTTGAGCCGAACCACTAATTATTTCAGAAACATATCTATAAAAAATATTGCTTTTAAAATATGTATTTACAAATGAATGAGATAAGTCTTCTGCTGTAATTCTTATTATCGCCATTCCAGAGTTTATTCTAATAATGTCAAATGGAACATCTTGATTGAAAAATGCTATATTACCTACTGTTCCCCTTGTCGTAATAACTAAATCATTTCTTTCTAATCTACCTTTTCTTAATATCTCATCTTTATCTTTTGAAATAAATTGTGTGCTATCAAACTTGAAACCTTTTTTTGAAACATTTTTAGTCGTTAAAAATAAGCAATAATCATTGTCAGAAAAGTCTTCTCGTTTTGGATAATTTTTTCCTCTATCCCCATCTAAAATCTTGGATAGATTAACCATCTTTTCAACTCTCCACCCAGCAGGAATATTTCCTATCATTAAGCCTCTTCCTCTTTGTCATCTATTATCTCTACAAGTTCATTCAAAGTAGAGCCTTTGAACATACCTTGTATTCCCATTTTATGAAACTTTGTAAATGGGTTTTTTACTAAGTCTGTTCTTTGTATGTCGTGTTTCTCTTCTACATAGTGCTTTATAGCTTTTATGAAGTCTATCTGAGAAGAACTTAGTGTGTGTTTTGAGAGAAAAGTATCTAAAAGGTAGGGTAGTTTATACTCTTTTCTTTTTATTATTGCCTTAAATATATCTACTATTGACTTGGACTTGCACTCAAACATCTCACTAAGTTTTTCTAGTTCTATCTCTGCTTGTAGAAGTTCATTTTTAAGTGTTTCTATGTCTCTATCTTGAAGCTCTCCCCCAACAAAAAGCTGTTGTAATGTAGGGCTTTCATTTGTCAGTCTTTGTATCACTTGGAGTATATGCTCATCATAAGCTTTTATGTCTACACTTGGATGATTTATGCTTATGTCTGTTTTACTTTTTATGGCATCTTTTAGATCAAAATGATACACTTTGGTATCTTGTGTCTTAGACTTGTAAATCATTAGTGGTGCTAAAACATTTGTCACTGCGTTTAACTCCAAAAAATCAAGCTCTAACCAAAAAAGGCCATCCTCCGATTCTTCTAAAAGTTTCTCTTGATTTTTTACTACGCTTATAGTTCTTTGCAGTCTAAAAACATCACTTACAACTTTTTCTATGCTTTTTTGCAGTTTCTCATCATCTTGTATTACTTTGTAAGTTTGAAGTTTTTTTGTTTGTAGTCTAAACCTAAGTTCACTATAGTTTTGAACTGTGATTCTGTCAAAGAGTTTAGAGATAGTAGATAAATTAGCTAGATTATTTTCAAAATCAGTTATAAAAGGATGTAACTCTTGAGCATGTTGTTTTATGTAGTAGTCATTTTTTGGTATCTGCTCTATGTGTTTTTTTATCTCTTTTTTTATCTCTTTGGCATCATCCTCGTTTAAACTTTTTAACAACTCTATGTTTTGCTCAAATATTTGTCTATAAAGAGATTTCTGCTCAGGAGGAATCACTCCACTTGGCGTTTCGTTGAAATACTCAAAGTTACTCCAAAAATCAAAAATAACAAACTTTTCTTTTAAAAAATCTCCATCATAGAGTCGTGTTCCTCTTCCTATCATCTGCCAAAACTTAGCTTTAGAGTAGATGGGTTTTGCAAAAACAAGATTCATTATACTTGGAACATCTATTCCCGTGTCAAGCATTCCAACAGATATAGCTATGCTAAACTCACTTTTTTCATCACGAAACTGTTTCATCAACTCATCAGTATTGTTTAGGTCTGAAACTATGACTTTAGCAACTTGAGAATTGTAATGTGGATAGAGTTCATCAAAAAGTTTTGCAAGTCTATAGGCATGTGGTTTGTTTATAGCAAAGATAATAGTTTTTGCAGGTAAATTAGTAAGAGGGTTTTTATATCCGTCTTCTATGAGTGTAGTTAAGATAAGTCTATTTGTATCATCGTTTTTAACCATTCTTTCAACGCTAGAACCTTCAAAGTCTATCTCCTCCCCACTGTAGCCATCTACTAAAAGTCTCTCTTGTTCCTCTTTTGGCAATAATTCAAACCGTATCCCATCACTTAGAAAGTTTGTTTTTACATCTACTACATCATAAGGTGACAAAAACTCATCTTTTAAAGCTTCTTCATAAGTGTAGGCAAAAGTAGGATTACCTTTATCAGCACTAAAAAACTCAAATGTATCTCTATCTATAAAATCAACAGGGGTGGCTGTCAAACCCAACTTAATAGCATCAAATTTCAAGAATAGTTGTCCGTAATAGTTGTAAATACTTCTATGGCTTTCATCTGCGATAATCAAATCAAAAAAGCCCTGCGATATATCTGTTTTTTTAAGGAGGCTCATCATAGTTTGATAAGTGCAAACATAAAGCCTTTTGTCTTTAAGAAAACTTCCCGTTTCTATTCTCTCTCGTGATTGGTTTGGTAGATGTTCTTTGAAGTTGTCCATAGCTTGACGTGCTAACTCTCTTCTATCGCACAAGAACAAAACTCTTTTGATAAAACCTTGGCGAAGTAAAATATCTGTCAGAGAGATAATCGTTCTAGTCTTACCCGTTCCAGTAGCCATAACCCATAAAATACTTCTATGCTTATCTGATAAGATTTCAAGTGATTTAGTAATGGCGTTTACTTGGTAGTATCGTCCTGCTATCTCTTTGTTGAGCAGTTCAGAAGATAGCACAATAGAGTTATCGTTGCGTTTTCTGTAAGTCTCTAAATCATCAAGGGAGTGATATGATAAAACTTTTCGGATTGGATAGTTTTCGCTGTCCCAAAACTCTACTTCAAGTCCATTGGTTATATATATAAAAGGAGCGAGACCTTGAGTGTTTTTTATTCTTCTTGCATAGTATTCTGCTTGAGTTTTAGCAGAACCAACAGCTTTACTTTCTCTTTTAGCTTCAATAATGGCAATAATTTTTCCAGTTTTATTTAAAAGCACATAATCAACAAAGCGTTTGGTTCTATCAAAAAATTTTGGTAAGTTATCGTCAATCTTAATTTCATACTCTTGGATTACTTTCGTAATGTCTTTAATGTTCCATCCAGATTGAAGGAGCTCATTGTCAATTAAAGTCGTTCTTGTCTCAGCTTCATTCATATAAAATTAATCCATTTTAAATAGTTAGTGTTTATTTTAGCTAAATCTATTGAATTAAACAATGAGGTGATTGTGGTGGTCCCGGTGAGATTCGAACTCACGGTAGATTACTCTACACAACCTTTCCAAGGTTGCACCATCGGCCACTCGGACACGGAACCATGTATGAAGAGTGATATTTTAACCAAGCTTATATTTAACCTCGCTAAAACTCATCGTTTTTGTATCTAAAATCAGATAAGCGCCATAAGAAACATCAAAAGAGAAGACCTCTTCGAGGCTTATGTCTTTTATGAGTGATATTAAAACTCGTATAACTCCTGCATGGGTTACTACTAAAATATTTTCAGCTTTTTGTCTGATTAAAAACTCTAAAAAAAACTCTTTTATCCTAGAGATATACAGCTCATAGTCTTCTCCGTCAAGTGCTCTAATCCATTGAAGAAAATTTTCATACTCTATCTCTCCCTCTGCTATAATCGCGTCAAAAGTCATACCCTCATGTTTTCCCCATGATTTTTCTCGAAGTTTTTCTGTATAAATCGCTTGTTTTTTTTGAGTAAAAGGAGAAAGAGTCTCTCTTGTTCGTAGCAGATCGGAGCAGTAAACTAAATCAAATATATGATTTTTAAACTCCTGTGCTAAAAGTTGTGCTTGTTTTTCCCCTCTTAAAGAGAGCCCAATGTTGATATGTCCGTTATAGCACTTATGATAAGCCTCATCTACTTCTGTGTGTCTTATTAGAATTATTTTCACGCAAGTCCTACTAAGGCTAGGTTTAAAAGAACTAACTCTATGACTTCTATGCTAAAACCGTAAATATCACCAGTAAATCCACCATAGCGTTTAATGAAAAAATACTTTATAACAAACGTTAGAACAAATGTTGCTAAAAGAAGTATCCATGCTTCAAAATATATAACTACAACGAGGGTATAGGCTAAGGCTACAAAAAGTTGCCAGCCTTTTAACTCTTCTTTGGCTAAAGATCCCATACCTGCTTTGCTGACATAGGGGTAAGCATATATCATAAACACTACAGCTAAACGCGGTAACATAAGTATGATAGGAAGAAGATACAACAGTTCAAACGCAGCTAAAGATGAAGCCTTGAGTATAAAGAACACTCCGCCAAATATCATACCCATTCCACCGTTATGCGGGTCTTTCATCACTTCTAATGCCCTACTCTTATCTACAAAGAGTCCATCAACAGTATCACAGTATCCATCTAGGTGTAAACCTCCAGTAAAAAGGGCCCATAAAGCGAACAAAATTATTCCTATATGAAAAGAAGGCATATAAGGAGTCAAAACAAAAGAGATAAGATAAAGGATAACTCCAAGTAAAAAACCGACAAGTGGGTAAAACATAACACTATAACCATTTATGCCCTTGTAAAATTCATGGACTCTAAAAAATGGTAATGTTGTGAGCATAGAGATAGCTAGAGCGAAGCCTTTAAGTATATTTATCATTTTATTTTACTACTTATACCAGCTACTACATGGTAAACATTCTCACATTTTTTAGCTATAAGTTGTGATAGTTTTCCATTTATATTTACAAATTCTCGCACTAGTTTATTCTCTGAGACGACACTTGAACCTACATCATTTAAAACAAACACCATATCTTGTTTTAGGTTTAGTAGTTTTGTTATCTCATCACTCATTTGCTCGTAACTTTTTTTATGATACATCATATTRTTTATCCACATTGAGACACACTCTATTAAAACAGGGCTATGTTGTGACTCTAAAGCTTTACAAAGAGATAAGGGCTCTTCAAGCGTGATAAAATTATCGCCTCTTAATTTCTTATGATTTTTCACTTTATCTCTCATCTCGTCATCAAAGAACTCTGTTGTAGCCAAATAGATAGGCTTTTCATTTGTATTTGTTAGTATAAATTTTTCAGCATTAAAAGATTTACCACTTTTTATGCCACCTATAAATAATGTTTTCATTCACAAATTATACCAACTCTCATCGAATTTTGCTATGATTGCATCATAAATTATAAAAGGTCTTGTATGTTAAGCATATCCTCATTTTTACAACTCTTAAAAGAATCATTTCGTGATCTCATGCCTATCATCCTTGTTATCATGTTTTTTCAACTTGCTATCATTCAGTCTGTACCTGACAATTGGCTCAGTACAACCATAGGACTTGCCATAGTTGGTGTTGGTTTAGCTGTTTTTCTTCTTGGTCTTGAAGTAGGAATCTTTCCTGTTGGAGAAGGACTTGCWAGTGACTTTGCAAAAAAAGGTTCCACAAAATGGATAGTTATTTTTGCTTTTATGATTGGTTTTGGAACAACAGTCGCAGAACCTGCCCTCATAGTTATCGCACAAAAAGCAGCRGGTATTAGTGCTGGACGMATAGATGCAACAACACTTCGAATGGTAGTTGCRTTTAGTGTTGGTTTTGCCATTGTTCTTGGWGTATGGCGCATTATCAAAGGGCAYCCTATCCACTACTACATMATCACGGGTTATGTGATGGTTGTAAGTGCTACGATGTTTGCTCCAAAAGAGATAGTRGGTCTAGCATATGACCTTGGTGGAGTAACRACTTCAACTGTAACYGTACCTCTAGTAGCTGCTCTAGGTATTGGKTTAGCCTCAAATATCAAAGGAAGAAAYCCTGTTTTAGATGGTTTTGGACTTATMGCCTTTGCCTCATTAACCCCTATGATTTTTGTGCAGTTTTAYGGTATTTTTGTATACGAGTATGTAGATGCAGTTACTATAGTTGCAGCTGTTGACTTAGCTCCTGTTGCACAAACACTYRGYACAAMCACTGCAGAGTTTGACTTTAARATACTCRATATCCTAAAAGGCCTTATCAATGTTGTTATTGATGTTGTGCCTATACTTGCTGTAATACTTTTCTTTCAGTATATCATCCTCMAAAAGCCTATCKATAATCTTAAAAATGTMATTATCGGTTTTGGTCTTGTTATACTTGGTCTTGATGCTTTTATCGTTGGTTTRGAGATGGGTCTTTTCTCRGTTGGTGAGACTATGGCTTATGARCTTACTCGTTATAACAACAACTTCATCATCTACTCTTTTGGTTTTCTTATAGGTTTTTCTACTACTATGGCGGAACCTTCTCTTACAGCAATTGCAAGAAAAGCCAAGGAGATAAGTGATGGAAAGATAAATGACTTTGTCCTGCGTCTGTTTGTTGCACTTGGTGTTGCCATCGGTATCTCCCTTGGGGCGTATCGTATAGTCGTTGGTGGTGAGATAGTTTACTATATCATGGCAGGATATATGTTTGTTATAGCACTTACGTTTATCGCACCAAAGTACATCATTCCTATCGCTTATGATAGCGGTGGAGTGACAACTTCAACGGTTACAGTTCCTCTAGTTGCAGCTCTTGGACTAGGTCTTGCTACAAATATACCAGGCCGTGATCCTCTTATAGATGGTTTTGGTCTTATCGCATTTGCTTCACTTTTTCCTATGATTACAGTTATGCTTTACGGAATTATCACAGAGAGAATTGGTGTTAAAGGTGAGCATGAGAAAGAACTACTACATCTTGATGAACTACGCCATGCTCTTGAAGACGTTCACAATATGAACCTCTCAACTATCAACATTCAAGGAACTGACAAACGCCACTCTTACGATATGCCTTTTTCAGCTATTCATATCATTGTACCTATAGAAAAAGAAGAAAAAGTCCTTATTGCAGCTCGTAGTGCTGGAGCTCGAGGAGTGACTATTACAAAAGCAAGAGGTATGGGTCTTGAGAGAATGGACAACTTTTTTAACCGTCTTCATGAAGGGGAATCTGACTCGAACTTAATGTTTATAACTCAAAGTAAAAAAGTTGATGCCATTATCAAAGCTGTTGTTGATGAACTCGACCTCACTGGTGTAGGTCAGGGTCTAGCTTATTCACACCCTATATCACACTTAAAAGGACTTACCCTTAAGTTAGATGATTTATAAACTACAGTAAATCTAGGTAATCATATTTGGTAAAATCAAGATAAATTTTACCATCTATCTCAGTAATTCTTTCATCTTTTTTTACTCTTTTTAAAAAAACTTTTTTTACTCTTTTTGATTTTTTTTCAGAATATTTTTGTGATTTTAAATATTTTTTTAAAGAGACAATAGAGTTCTTTTTAGAACTTGGCAGCTCTTGTATCTCTACTTCTACAGCTTCATCTTCACAAACAATTTCTGCTGGTTTATCTTGAAGTAACATAAACTGAGAAGAGAGCGTAGAGAGAATGTTTTTGAGTTGCTCATCTTTTTCTTGATAAATAGTCTCTATCTTTTTTCTCTCATTTATAAGCATAAGCTCTTTTTGGTCTCGAAGATTTCTTGTTTCACTTTCAAGTTTTTCAACTTTCTCTTGGAGTTTTTCATTTTGCTCTTGTAGGAGCTTATAGTAACGTTCATCATTATTAACGGCCGCTGTAACTTGGGTAGGTTTTCTAGGTTGTTTGATAATTTTATCTGGGTTGAGAAGTACCATTTTGATACCATTCTCAACGATAACCTCTAAAGAACCACGGCGAACACGGTTATGTATTGCCTCTTTTGAAACTCCAAAATACTCAGCAGCTTGTGCAACAGTTAATTTTTTCATCTTTTGTCCCTTTGTTTATCTCATGTTTTCAAAAACTAAAGGTGCTTCCCATTCGCCTTCTTTAACCATCTTCATAACTTTTTGTAAGTCATCAAGTTTAGCACCCTTAACACGGATACTATCCCCTTCAATCTGAGCATTAACTTTAAGTTTCATCTTTTTGATGTCCGCTGTAATCTTTTTTGCTTCTTTAGACTCGATGTAGTCAACAACTTTGAAAGTCATCTTTCTATTACCACCGCTAGAGTCTTCAACTTTTAACTCATCTAAAACTTTTGAAGAGAGGTTCTGTTTTAAAAACTTTGCAATAACTATATCTTTTAGTGCATCAATTTTATTATCAGATGAAGCGATGAGAATTAAAGTTTTTGCTTTTTCATTGTAAGTAACCTCGAAAGTTGTACCTTTGAAGTCATAACGGTTTGAGACTTCTCTATCTACTAAATTTATCGCATTTTTAAAGTTTTGCATATCTATCTTTGCAGTTATATCAAATGAGTGCTCTTTTGCCATTTCTTTTACCTTTTTTATTTTAGTTATTATAACATAGATGTTAGTTTGGTGTTTGTTTTAAAAACTAGGACTTCCATCAAATCCAAATCCACCATCAAAGGAGCCAAAGTTCGGATCCATTAAACCATACTGTGCCGACTTCATTCTTAACATCTCTATATCAGCCTTGCTTGAGATGTTTTGAGGGCATACAACTGTACAGTTTCCACAAAGGGTACAGTCCCAAATACCATTCGTCTGTATATCTGTGACTTTTTCTTCTACATTTTCTTCTCTTTTATCACTTGCATATTTCCAAACGCGAGTCAAAGAAAATGGTCCTATAAACTCACCATTTACAGCGTAAACAGGACAAGCGCTATAACAAGAACCACAGAGTATACAGTCACTCTGCACTGCGTTTGTTTTAGCGTCGCCATCATTAAGACTAGTACCTGATGAAAGTCGAGAGAGCCATGCTTTAGCTTTTTGATTAAAACTATATGCCTTATCCATGTCTACAACTAAGTCGCGGATTACTTCTACATTTTTAAGTGGTTCAACTTTATCACCATCTTGCACCTTGTATGAACAAGCAAGGACTTCAACCTCATTTACTCGCATAGAACAAGAGCCACAAACACTACTACGACAGCCACTACTAAAAGCTAAGCTATTATCTTTTGTATGTTTTATGTCACTTAAAACTTCTAAAAGTGTAGCACCATGTAAAGTAGTCTCGTACTCAACAAATCCATCATCTTTTTTTATACTTATTTTCATTTTATTTGCTCCACTAAACTATATAGTGAGCACCACAGCTCACTTCTCGTGCTAATGCACTCTTTACTACTGTTTCACAAACATCCAAAGAGTTTTTAAACTCTAGAAACTCAACTAAGTTAGTATTGTATTTTTTAGATTTGTCACTTACCCCAAGCTTGAAAATGTTAGCTTTGATAATTTGTACTTCGTCAAGTGCCTCTTGTAGTTCTTCTTTTGTTCTTACTATCCCTACATTTTTATAAAACAGATCACCGATATGCTCGCGTTTAGCATAAAAATCAAGTACATTTTCATACTCTTTTATCTCATCTATAACTGATGAAGTCTCTGCGTTTACACTCTTTGTTCTTACATTTTCTTTTGCGTAAAGGGCTGCGTTTAATCCTGCTTCTTTACCAAAAACTACTATCTCTAAGAGTGAGTTTCCACCTAAACGATTTGCACCGTGAACTCTATGGTTTGCACATTCCCCACAAGCAAAGAGTCCTTTTAAAGATGTAGACGATTTACGGTCAACTTTAATCCCACCCATAGTGTAGTGTGCTACTGGACGGATAGGCATTAACTCATGAACTGGGTCTACATTTTCATAGAGTTTTGCTAATTTTCTCTCTTGAGGTAGACCCTCATCTATAAGTTTTTCACCTAAGTGTCTTATGTCTAAAAAGACACTCTCACCTTTTTTTATCTCCGCATCTATGGCTCTACTTAAAACATCCCGAGGGGCTAGCTCTTTCGTAAAACGCTCACCCTTGGAGTTGATAACATATCCACCTTCACCACGTGCTGATTCACTTATGAGTATGCTAGAGTTTTTCAGACCCGTTGGGTGAAACTGCACAAACTCCATGTCTATAAGCTCTGCACCTGCTCTCTTTGCTGTTGCGATTCCATCACCCGTTGAAGCACTTGAGTTTGTAGAGTTTTTATCATAAATACGACTATAACCTCCACTCGCCAAGATCACTGCGTTTGCTTCATATATTTCAACTTCACCACTTCGTATATCTAAGATTTTTGCTCCACACACAACATCCGCTTCATCTTTTAAAATCTCTAATAAATACTTCTCATTTTGTATCTCTATATCTGCTTCTAAACATCTATCATAAATAGTATGTAAAATCTTCAAACCAGTATAGTCTTGTGCATAACAAGCTCTTGAAGCACTCGCTCCACCCAAAGCACGTTGTGCGATTTTAGACTCACTTGTACGTGAAAAACAAACACCTATGCTATCTAACCACTCTATAGCTTTTGGAGCCTCACTACACATAAATTCTATAGCTTCTTCGTCCGCTTGTCCGTGTGCAGATTTAAGAGTGTTAGCAATATGATCTTCTACACTATCCGCGCCGGAATTACCAAGGGCTGCGTTTATACCACCCTGAGCCATACATGTCTGACTTCGTGTTGGGTACTCTTTGGTGAGAACTAAAACATCAGCTCCACTCTCTTTAGCATTAAGGGCAGCGGTTAAGCCTGCTCCCCCTGCTCCAATAATTAAAACATCACATTTTTTATTCATATTTTTTCCATTTTTATATTAAGTAAATTATACCATAAGAGTTAAGATATAGTAACGAAATATTCTAAGTGAACCCGCGATGATAACAAACCAAACAAACTTTAACCTAACAAGACCTGCTACAAGTGTTAGGGGATCGCCAATGAGGGGTAACCATGAAAGCAGTAATGCCCAGTAACCATACTTATGACCCAAGAGAAATGATTTTTTTCCAAGTTTAGAGGAGAAGAGTTTATTTTTTGTTTTTTCATAAAGAAAAAATCCGAGATAGTAGTTTAGGATTATGGCTAAGATATTTCCACTKGARGCASTWAGCATYGCATTTAAAATAGGCATCTCRTTTKTGATGGCTAAATAAAAYGCAGCTTCYGAAGAAAAAGGGAGAATAGTTGCTGCGAGAAATGCAGAAATAAAAAGTGCTATTTCTGCCATAATAAACCTAGAGTGTAGCTTTTATRTTTTCTACSACACCYRCKATAAGYTTMTCTCTTGCYTCWAMMGAWGTCCAAGCRATRTGWGGTGTWATATARAGTCTWTCWYTATTTTTYACACTCAAAAGTGCATGATTTTCTMKCATAGGTTCYTTTGTTAATACATCTAAACCAAAAGAGATRTTTTTCTCATCTATTATGCGARCGACTGCATCTTCATTKATGATACCACCGCGCCCTAGGTTGAGTATAGTCGCTCCCTCTYTACAARTTAACAACTGTTCATAGTCTAAAAGATTGTTYGTTTTGTCATTTAAGGGAGCATGAATAGTGATGATATCACAAGTACTAAGCATATCATCTAAAGTTGTTCTTTGGAAATCCTCAGTGCGGTTTACACCACTTGTTGAGTAGTAAAACACTTCTGCCCCAAATGCTTTGGCGATATTGGCTACACCACGACCTATACTTCCAAGACCGATTATTCCCCACTTTTTCCCTTTTATCTCAGAAAAAGGACGGCTTACATCTGTAAAAATAGGACTTCGTGAGTAAGAGCCATCTTTAACACTCTCATCATAATAACGAGAGTTTCCAAGAAGATAAAAAAGCATTGAAAAAGTATGTTGTATGACTGAATCAGTTGAGTAACCAGCAACATTTTTCACTTCTATATTTAACTCTTTTGCTGCATCTAGATCTACATTGTTCATACCCGTTGCAGCTATACAGATAAGTTTGAGATTCTTTGCACCAAGCATAAACTCTTTAGTGATAACAACTTTGTTAGTAACTATCACCTCTGCGTTTGTTATTCTTGTCTGTGTTTGTTCAGGTGTAGTTGTAGCAAATACTTCTACATCACCTAAAGCATCAAATGCACTAAGGTCTGTGCCTTCAAAAGTTAAGGCATCAAGTAAAACTATTTGCATCTTAGTTGTCTTTAATTTTTTGGATTAATTCTCTAGCTTGTTCTACTGCTGACTCAACTTCATCGTACACTAAAGCAACAGCTAAACGACGCCCTTTATGTGCTTCTGGCTTAGAAAATACTCTCACAAAAGAGTTGTCAGAGAAAAGTGACTCATCTACATTTATCACAGGAGCATTTGAGTGTGCCATCTGCGTTTTGTATGCAGCAGATGCACCAGAACCATAAAAAGTAAATCCAAGAGGAAGACCAAGAACAGCACGAAGGTGAAGTGCAAACTCACTCTGAGACTGAGTGATAAGTGTAACCATACCTGTATCGTGTGGGCGAGGAGATACTTCTGAGAAGTAAACTTCATCACCTTTGATAAAGAGCTCAACACCAAAAAGACCACGACCACCTAAACCATCAGTGATTTTTTTCGCCATTTCTTCAGACTTTTGTTTTGCAATCTCACTCATCTGCATTGGTTGCCATGAAAATACGTAATCACCATCTCTCTGCTCATGTCCAATAGGCTCACAAAATACAGTCTCACTWCCATTACGTGCTGTAAGCATAGTAATCTCATAGTCAAAATCRATAAAAGCTTCAACGATTAACTCACTCGCGTCACCACGAGCTTCTTTTGCTATTTCCCAAGACTTAGGTACATCTTCYTCRCTWYKACAGATACTCTGACCATGWCCWGAWGARCTCATAACAGGTTTTATAACACAAGGRTAACCCATGCGTTTACTAGCACTTAAAAGCTCSTYTTCACTTGTAACAAACTCATAAGGACCAGTTTTAAGGTCTAAAACTTCTGCCGCAAATGTACGGATGTTTTTTCTATTCATAGTCTTGCTTACTGCGTTTGCATTAGGAATTACATTGTATCCCTTATCTTCCGCTGCAAAAAGAGCATCAATGCTTATAGCCTCAATCTCAGGTAAAATATAGTCAGGTTTTTCACGGTAGATGATTTCAAGAAGAGCATCTTTATCTTGCATATCTACAACATAACTTCTATGTGCAACATGATGAGCAGGTGCATTTTGGTATCTATCTACTGCGATGACTTCAAGTCCTAAACGCTGTGCTTCAATAGCCACTTCTTTTCCAAGTTCGCCCGAACCGAGTAACATTACTTTTTTTGAGTTTGATTTGAGGGGTGCAGAGAATTGCATGAGTATAATTCCTTCGTTTTATGTGAAGGAATTATATCAAAATAGAATTAATCTAGTTTTTCTAAAATGCTTTGAGCTTATATCTTCCAAAAGGTTGTCGCTTGATTGTCTTATCACAAATCATGTACACATAGACTTTATACAAGAAAAACAAGAACAGGAAAACCCTGTGGAAATGATAATTTTTATGATAAAGTAAAATTAATTGATATACTGTCCCCGGATTTTCTGTCCCCGGATTTTCCTGTCCCCGGATTTTCTCCCCGGATTTTATTCCTTTATATACCTGTTATTTTATAAGAAATCCAAATATTCCAAATGTCTGTACCGTCATCTTCAGTTGTAGTTATGGTATATGTTGATGGGTGGAAACCTGTGGTCGCTTGTGACACTAATGAACCCGCTAGAGCTTTGCCTGCACCACCCAGCTCAACCATACTTGCTTCAAACGCTATTTGTATTGGTGTTGTATCATAATCTGTATAAGGTCTAGGGTAGAGTTTTTGACCCATTATAAAATTGCTACAATCTGATTGTCCACCAATAGAAGCTGTTGCAAAAGTAAGTACTTCAAAATCAGTAAATTGAGAATAGCAAAGACCAACACTCCAATCATTCCAAGTATCGTAATTATTCCCGCCACTTACATATACTGTACCAACAAACGGAGTAATCACACAAGTAGTCCCCTCAAAATGATATCCCACACCACATTTCGGTGCAATATATTCATGTGGTAGTGTTGTTGTGTGAGAAAGTTTCGCTATTTTTGTTGCAGTATCTTGCCCAACCCAAGTAGTTTCAATTTTAAACCCACCGCAACGAGCTTTAACATACCCTGAAATTATTCCTTGTACATAGTAAAGTTTCTTTGATGGTGAGAATGGATAAACCTCTATGTCTTGCATTGTTGTGATACTTGTGTCAAATCTATGTTTTAGAGTTATCTTATAATCTTTAGTGCCTTTGTTTAACTCATTTTCTAGTTCCCATTGGGAAGGTTCTACATCTAAGTTTGCTAAAAGTTGTTTTATTTTTGTGGTAATTTTATTTAAAGGGTCTGCTTGTAAGAGATAGGCACTTACGAGTTCATGTCCACTCTCTCCTGCAACATTTGGACTCATACTACCTGGGATAAAGTTTATAACTGGGTCAAAAGATGTTAAGTCTGTAGAGAGAGTAACATAGTCTCCTTTTTGAGCTTTTACTTCACTTGCAGGTGATGCTATTTGCATATTTGCAAAATAGTCTTTATATCCTGTTGGATTTATTTTGTCATATATTCTATTTGCAAATAAGTTTCCTTGTGAATGTGAGATAAGTAGGACTTTATGGGAGAGTTTGAAACTCTCATCATAATATTTTTGCCACATATCATCAACATTACCCTGTTCCCAGGCTCTTGTAAATGGTTCCATCAACTCTTTTGAAGCTACTGCTCCTAATGTGAGTATTGGATTACCTTTTGTTAAAATAGCTATAACTGCAAAGAATTGATAGTCTGAAACTTGTCCAGCTTCTTTAAGTTGATAGTAAGTTTCTAAAACATCAAGCATTGCTCCTTGTCCCCAGTTGTATTGGAGTTTTATTTGTCCGTATTTTGCTTTTAGTTTTAGGTCATTTTTTATGATAAAAGGATTAATGATTTTTTCATGTAACTCTCTTATACTGGCTTCTGTACCTTTTGCACTATTCCAGACACCATTTCCAAAGTAAATATCTGTTTTACATTCGTTTATATTTTGAGCATAAAGAGTTCCAAAGAAAAGAGATATTAATACTGTTAATTTGATTAAATTTTTCATGTTATTCTCCCAATTCATCTAAGTTAGTATGACAATAGTCTAGTTTAGCTTCTCTTCCATCAAATATGTTTCCACTACAGGCTTGATTAAACTCAAAACTTCTCTCTATTCTCTCTCTCGTATTATAAATTTTATCGTTTATTGCAGTATCATTAAATACACTATGTTCTTGTCTCCATTTACCTGCTTTAATTGTTTCTTGAATTGCTTCATCAAAATTTGTCTCACCGAGTTCTATTATTTTTTGATTTATCTCTTTTTGCTTTTGATGAAACCAATATGTCTCACAATCAATAGAATCAGTCATAAATTTTCTACTCTCTATTACTGGATTATCAATAATTTTCTGTTCTGCCCAAACATACTGCATAGCAAGAGCAGTCTTGGTTTTTGGAAACTCTGGGTCTTTCGCATAGCGTTTGATTACATATCTCTCCACATCATCCCGAACACCATTATTATTAACATCTATCCCAAGAAGAGTTGAGTTGTTAAGTGTTTCGTCTGGTTCAGGTGGGAGTTTATAACCATTTATCTCTTTATATACTGTGAGTGAGATTTCTTGTGTTGTTTGAGTGTTAAGTTTAGCTTGCAGAGTTGTTGTTCCTTCACTTAGTGGAGTGATTATATTTTTATCTATTTTTACTATATTTGAGTTACTTGTTATCCATTCTACTTCGTTTGTGACATCTATGGTTTTATTATTATCATATTTGGCGTTTACACTTATAGTAGTTGTGTTATCTTCATTTAGTTGTATGTTTGATTTGTTTAGAGTTAGGCTTATTATTTTTGGTTTGTTGTCGTCTACACTAAAAGTGTATTTGATTTTTTTACTTTTTACTCTAGTTGCATAGTTGTAGAGTCTACATTGTTTTACATCATCATAGAAGTAAGAGCAAACTTTTTTAGCATATCTTTTAAATCTTGTATTTGCTGTATAGTCTTGAAGATTTAGTTTTTTTACTTTAACCTTGTACACTCCACTGTGTAACTCTGCGCTTGGTGTAAAAATAAGAGTTTTGTTATTTTTTACTCTTGTCTTTCCTTTTATCTTTTGGTCATTTGAGTTTTTCAACACTAGTGTGTTTTTAGATATAGAGTCTTTAGATATAGTTAAGTCATATTCTATCTCTATGGATGTATCAGCTGCAATGCCTTGTGCTGTGTTATCAGGAGAAAGAGAGACTAAGTGTTCTTGGGAGAGTCCACTGTGTGCTTGAAGAGTAAGCGAGAAGAGAAAGAGTAATGATAGTTTCTGTATTAAATTTAACATTATAAAGCCTTTTTAAAAAATATTCGAATGAATAATAATATCATAAAAAGTTATTTTATATTATTATTTAGTTGTGATGTTTTGGGGGGGGGTAAAGTGTAACTATTTGTAATGGGTTCTTATGTTATAGCACCGAAAGAATCGGTACTATTAAGTTAGTTCTAGTTTTTAAGACCGATTAGAGTCTGTAGAAGTTGATCTGAAGTTGTAATCGTTTTACCATTCGCTTGGAAACCACGCTGAATGATGATGAGTTGTGTTAGAGCTCGTGAGAGGTCAACATTTGATGCTTCAAGAGCAGATGACTGGATAAATCCACGTCCTGCTGTTGCAGCTGTACCGATGATTGGGTCACCTGAGTTGGCAGTTTGGTTATAAACATTACCACCCTCWGCAGATAGSCCCTCATTATTTGTAAATTTAGCCATACCRATYTGWGCWARACCAAAAGARCGWCCATTWGARAATGMACCAACTAAAGTACCAGACTGATCGATTCTAATTYCTAYTAARTCTCCACCKGTAAAACCATCTTGAGAGATRCCWGATGTWGAWSWYTTACTATCAAAAGATGTCATTCCRTCAAATGCRTTRGCAGTACCAAAWGAGAGTYYCACTTGCTGATCAGGTGAAGAACCATTATTACCAGAAAACGAAAGGTTAGGTGGATTAAATGTTGCTAAAGAACCATCGTTGTTRAAACGGATACTTCCTGTTTTTTCATCAAATGGTACAGTGGTATCTATAGTTGCAGGTGCGGGTACTGAAATATTTATAGCCCATGTACTTCCCGTTGCTATATCAAGTGCAGTTTTTCTAAACTCCATTCTAATAGTGTGTTTAGADCCTAAAGAATCAAAGATATCAATCGAACTTGAGTGTGTTGCGGCATTAAAACTTTGTGAAAATGCTTGTCCACCACTTCCTGCTGGTAGTACTGAATTTAAAGCTTCCATATTTCTTGTAAACTTTGTATTTTCTACTATTCCAGCTCCTGTTGAGACATAAGCAGTGATTGCTAAGTTCATGTCATAATCATCATCTGCCCCACCAGGATTTGTAATAACAAATTTTCCTTGATCATTGATAATAACTTTAATATTACTCTCTACAATACCATCTCCATCATCAACTTGCGCTTTAGCTTGTTGCTCCATCGCATAACGAAGATCAGACATTGTAGTAAATGTTTTATCAGAACCTGCTCCTGTTGCTGATGCTGCTGGATCGTACTGATATCTATATGCGGTAGTGACAGTTGAAGCAACAAGTCCACTATTATCATTAGCACCTGTCGTAAATTGTATATTTTTTGAAGCTGTTGCACTATTATTTGTATTTGTAAAGTCAATTCTAGGATTACCAGAAGTAAGGTTTAGTGTTGCAGAAACACCTGTAATTGCGGACTGTGCATTAATCGCTGAGATATATCTATTTGCATTTTCTGTAGCAGTCTCAGCTCCTGTTGAGCCAGTTGTTGTAATCTGTTGTGTTGATCCATCGTTGAGTGTAAAAGTAATATCTAACTCATCATTGGCATCAGCTGGTAATGTACTCGCAGCCACATCAACAGTACCAGCTAAACTTGCGCTAATAAACGAAGCCCATACACCTTGACYTTTTTGTAAAGAGAAAGCCTCTCCTGTTTCATTAAACATAACACCTAAGTTACCTGAAGGTATAGGATTACCATTTGCATCAACAGCATCAGGAGTTCCTGGAGTTGTAATACTAGGGGGTGTACCACTTGCAACTGCATATGCAGATGAAAAGCTCTCAATAAGTGGACCTGAATTGAGATTAGCTTTTAATACTACCTCTGCAGTTGGTGAAGCGGGAGTTGTCAAACCCGGAGCAATATTAATACTTGTAATAGGAGCCGTAGAGTCTACTTTACCAGTTACAGGATCACGCAACCATCCTTGTGCAATAAAACCATTGTTATCAACAAAGTTTCCACCTGCGTCAAACTTAAAGTCACCTGCACGGGTATACTTATAGGTATTTCCATTATCCCCTGAAATGATAAAAAAACCATCTCCTTGGATAGCAACATCTGTATTTTTATCAGAGTTTTGGATACTACCTTGAGAAAAGATACGCGTAGCTGAACTTACAGTAGAACCTAGTCCAATTTGAACAGGATTTTTACCACCAAGTTGTCCTTGAGGCGCAGTTGCTATTGCTTTTGTCTGTGCTAAGAGGTCAGAGAAGTTTGCACGTGAGTACTTATAACCTACCGTATTAACATTCGCAATATTATTTGATTCTATGTCCATCGCCACTTGGTGCGACTGGAGACCCGATACACCGGAGAAAAGTGATTTTAACATTTTAAATCCTTTATTAGACTCTCACAAAAAGAGAGTATTAGTAAAGAATATAGAGCACATAGTGTGCCAACTTTTAAGGAAATTCTTATGCACCCATAGAGAGGGCTTTTTGCATCATCTCATCGGCTGTTGTAATTGATTTTGAATTTGCATCGTATGAACGTTGCAAGATAATTAGTTCTGTCAGACCATATGATAGTTCTATATTAGAACCCTCAAGACTGAAGTTTACAACTTCCGCACCATTGATATTATTCCCATTTTCATCTTTACGAAATAGAGCAAGTCCACTATTTGAACTTGCACTGAAACGTGTACCATTTACACGATTCAAACCTTGTTCATTTTGAAAATGAAAAACAGAAATTTTACCAACACTACTCTGTTCACCATTTGTAAAGGTAGCGATTACTTCCGCATTTCTATTTATAGAATACCCTACTAAATCACCACCGATTGTACCATCAGCGACACTTGAAGCAGAAACAAGAGGAAGATCAATTGAGGTAACCCCATCAAAACCTGCTCCTAAGTCAATAGCTACAGCAGCTCCGTTATTGTCTATACTTGTTAAGCTACTTGTAGTGAGTGCTCCTGATTCATCGAATGTTACACTCCCAACTTGTGTATCATAAATAGTCTCTCCATCAAATGTCTGTGTGGTTGCTGTAACTGTGTACTGATTCCCCGGTGGTACTTGAACGGCATCTTTTACAAACTCTAAACGCAACTGATTTCTGTTTCCTAAAGGGTCAACAATAGAGGCACTCATAGTAATGGGTTCGACTCCCACACCAAGGTTTCCTAGAAATTTAGCTTGAGTAGATGCTTCTGCTGGATAAGTAAGTGTATTTGGAAAACGTAATTTTTCCTGTGTTTTAACTTCTCCTAGTGCAATCTCATCTATTTTATTTGTTAAGACATTATCATCACTAATATTATTGCCCTTTGTTCCTAAGACATAAAAACCCTCTTTTGTTACAAGGTCACTATTTGAATCAAAACCAAAAGAACCATCACGAGTATAAAGAGGATCACCATCACCCGAAATACCGAACCAGCCTTCACCAAGGATTGCTAAGTCTGTACTTCTATCTGAAGAAGCTAGAGTACCTTGGTCACGAATCATACTTGTTGTTTGAACCTTAACACCCGAACCAATAGAACCGGCAGATGCAGTTCCAGTAGAGATTGCATCTTCGAACATACTAGCAAACTCTGTTGTGTAGCCTCTATACCCTACGGTGTTGATATTTGCAATGTTATTTGATAATACATCAATACCTACTGAACTGTTTTGAATTCCTGAGATACCTGTATAAAAAGCTTGAATTGCCATAATATCCTCCTCTTACGAGTAAACTTACTTAGTAAATTTCTACTATATTCTCTAAGGGAACATAGTTAGAACCGACCTTGACTAAAGTGTTACCATTCTCAAATCTCATTGACTCTATTGGATAAGCGCCTAGTCTTGTCTGTTGTGCATTACCATCTTGATCCGTATAGCTTGCATTAACACTATAAATCCCACTTGAAGCTGCATTTCCTGCTGCATCGAGTCCATCCCATGTAAACTGGTAAACTCCCGCTGGATTTGTCCCTAAGTCTAATGTACCAACAGTTTGACCATCTTCGTTAGTAATGCTTACCGTTCCCTGCTCAACTGAATTTGGAAAATACACCTCAAATGTAGAGCTTGAACCCTCAGTGTATGCGATAGAGTCACTGCCTAAATCAGCAGTTTTTCCAATTGCTGCAATTGTGCTAAACTGTTGTGAACTTGCGAGTGAAGCAGACAATTTTTCTAAAGCATCAGTTGTATTTTGTGTTGACTCTAATGCTGCTAATTGAGAAGTTTGATTTAAAATTGTCTCTGTATCTGTTGGAGCTGTAGGATCTTGATACTGTAACTGAACTAAGAGTAACTTTAAAAAATCATCTTTACCAAGTATACCATTCGGATTTCCATCTGCAACATTTGTTGCTGTGGCTAAAGCATCGCTTGTGCTCGTTGTTGATGTAATACTCATAATATATCCTTTATGCGTAGTTCGGGACTACAATTTCCAAAGAGTTTAAAATCTCTTCGTTCTGTTCTTCATTTTTAAAGTAGTTATACTCTTCTTTAGCTTCTCTCCCATTTCGAGAGTTGTGCTGTTGTTGTCCAAAACTACCTTGATCTGAACTAGATGAGTTGTTATTAAAGTTTAATGTAGCATTATTTATTCCACTATTATTTAGCTGAATCTTTAAATCATTTGCATTTAATGCTAAAGCATTAATTGCAGCATTGTTTGAACTTAGATTTATATGTAAATTTTTACCACGTTGGACAACTGTAAGTTCAACAGAACCTAACCTTTGGGGATTAAGTGCGACCTTGATTCTAGTAAAAGGAGACTTATAATCCTCAATAGCAGTTTTAACATCTTGAGACAAGTATTTAGTCATCTGTTTTGCTTCATTTAGTTTTATCTCAAAACTATCTGCTTTTGCAATATTTAAACCATCTAACTTTTGATTTTGCATACTCTCTTTTGTCTCACCTCTTAAGAGGGACTCTAAAGATTTACTTATATCTGTAGTTGCCTGAGGTGCTAAAACTCTCGCTGTTGCAACTGAAAAATCTGCTGTAAAGCCTTTATCAGCTTTTGTAACTGTTTCACCACGAAGTAATAACTTTAATGTTTCATCTGCTTTTTTCTTAGGCACATTTGCTTCTAGTGTACTAATCTTTGTATTTACTAGYTGCTCTGTTGTTATCTCTTTTACATTTTGTGCTTTAAACAGAGGTGTAGATTTTACCTCTACTTGTTTTTCTTGAATATCTGATGTTTTTAATAATTTCTTGTTAAGTGCCTCAGAATCTATATCGGGGTTATTTAGTATAGGTTTGGCAGGCACTACACTACTCTTTACCTCTTGGAGAGTAATTTTACCAATATCTATTCCAATTTTTTGTGCTACTTGCGCTAAACCTTTGAGTGTTTTTGGAAGTGCTTCTATCTCTATTTTTTTGAAACCCTCACTAGAGATTATCTTATTTTTGAGATACTCTTTAGCATCTTTTATAAGAACTTTAATCTCTTTAGGTGTTAAGTCTTTAATCGTCTCAGGATTTAGCTCTAAAGGTAATTTACTAGCCTCTTTTTGCTCTCCTTTTAGTAACTCCAGTAAAGAACTTGTTTTTGTGCTTGATGCTTTTGTATCCTCGGACACCTCTTCATCAAGTGCTAAAACTAATGCACCGTTTTGAATAATTTTATCATCTTTTTTTGCACTTACGCCACGAAGAAGTTCAGAGAAAGAGAGTATTGGATCTCCACTCTCCTCTTTTGGTACTAAGTTTAGAGGGGAAGATGTCGCAGAAGCCTGTGTTTTGCTCTCTAATGAAATCATCTTRTACTCCTTGTCTCCCGTAATATTCCGGGGATTTTTAATAAATATAGCATATATTGTTCCATTAACTAAASCTATTGTTAGTCTTGCCGATCTTGTGTAGATGAAAATACTGTCCCTACTTCTTTTATCAACACTRCTTTTTAGCGAACATATTTATGAAAAAAAAACCTCTTTAGAAAATATAGCAGCTATGAAAAATAAAAAGATAAAATGTAGATGGGTGTGTGATAAAAAAGTGTATAAAGAGCAAAAGATAGCAGATGCCATCTCTTTTTATAGGGATAGTAAAAACTATAAGTTTAAGAGTAAGGGGTTTAGTAATTTCTAGTAAATCTATCTAAACAGTGCAGGTCATGCTTTAAAAATGTGCTTGTGCTGTCTTGCATATTACTCATTAAAGAAATGGCATCTTCACCATCAGATGGATAAGCGAGTAAAAAAGCACCTAAATGTTTCGCAAAAAAGTCGTCAAACATCTTTTTTACTATCTCCGCACCATACTTATCAGTATAAGGTAAAACAAAAAAGTAATCTGCTCCATCATGTACTATAGAATCTGATGTTCGAAGTATCTCTGTTAAAGATGCATCAATCACATCTGGTGCTATACCCTCAAAATTACAATACAAAAGAGTAAAACTCTCAGCACGATTTTCATCTAGTCTTGCAGAGATTCCTATATTAAGACTAAGTAGTTCTTTAAAGTTGTCAAATGAAAAATGTATTCCAGCCATGAAGTTGCCTAAAAATTAAATTACCTAAAGTATAGCTAAAAATTTATGAATTTGTAATATATACTACTTTTAAATACAATGGTTTCTTGTAGGGCTAACTATTAAATGCTACAAGTACGCCCTGTTTTAATTGTGCAATTTTCCCACGAAACTTTCTTATATAAAAGGCTTTTTCTTCAAAAGAGATATTTTGTGCAATATTCACTTTTCTCAACTCTCTTTCATAATAACGCGAAAGAAAAGTAACAAGTTCTGCATTTAACGCCGCTTCGTCCTGAAGTACAACTATACTCTCATCAACTATAATTGACATAAGTTCTGGAGCGTCTATTTTCCCAGCCAGGGCTAGAGAAAACTCTCTTGAGTGAAACTGTAGTAGTGAAGGGTCAAGAACATCCAGTATCTGGTTTATAAATTCCGGTTTTTCTATAACTGTTTTTATAAGTGCTAGTTCCCAAAAGTCTTTATGCAAATTTGTTTGCATAAGTCGTGCATTGTTAGGCTGCTGGTTATTAGAATTTAGTTTTACTAATGATGGAGAGACTCCCATCCCACCTAAACGCGAGGCAAGATATGTTTTATACTCTTCTTGTAAAAGAGGAGAAAGTGTTTTTAAGTAAGATACTCCCTCACCCATACAAGACTCTTTTTCTTTAGGATTACGTAAATCAAAGAGTGACAGTATGCCATCCAAAACAAATTCTATAAAAGGCTTAGGCTCTCTAAACATATTTGCCAACTCTTCAACTCGACCATCTTTTACCATGTCAGCAGGATCAAGTCCACCCTCAAAAACAACAACACCCCCATTAAAACCACTCGCACTGAGTAACTTACTTGCTTTAAGTGCTGCTGCACGACCTGCTTTGTCACCATCGTAAGCCATAATAACTCTTGGGGTTCCTTTTCGCAGTAGTGGAAGATGTTCTACTGAAAGTGCTGTTCCAAGTGTTGCAACTGCATTGTCAAAACCTGCCTGGTGGAGCATAATAACATCCAAATAACCCTCTGTTATGATAATCTCTTGTTTTTTATAGAGTGCTTGTTTGGCTAGGTGATAAGCATAGAGAAGTCGTGACTTGTTAAAATAAGCCGTCTCGGGAGAGTTTACATACTTGGCTTGATGTCCAGAAATTGTGCGACCACCAAAACCAACTATAGAACCATTCGCAGAGTGGATGGGAAAAGTAACTCTCTCAATAAAACGCGCATATGTTTGATTACGAGATGGTTCATAACCAACCACACCCATATCTATAGCCTCTTTTATAGCGAACTGTTGTGCTCGAATGTAGTTTAAAGTAGCATTAGAGTCAGGAGCATAACCAATACCAAACTTTTCAACGCTACTCTCATAAATACCGCGTTCTTGTACATAAGCATTCGCCACTTTGTGTGTAGTAAGTAGCGTCTGATACCATTCGTTAAGTCTGTCCATAACTTGTGAGCGAGGTTTGTTATGTTTGTTATCTGTGTGTGTAAGTGTGAAGTTATAGGTCTCAGCTAGTTTCTCAAGAGCTTCAGGATAGTTAAGCTTCTCATACTCCATCACAAAATTTACTGAATCTCCACCAGCACCGCAGTTTCCTACTGCAAAGTGATTAGCTAAAAAAGTATGTGTTTTATCTTTAACTGTAATATCATAGACTATCTCTTCATGCCCAATATTTTGTATCTCTTTTACTCTTATAAAAAGATACTCAACTTCGTTTATATGTTCATAAAAACTCTCTATAGATTCTCTCTGTTTAAAGCAAATAGTATAGGCTTGTTTATGTCCTACTCCATTTTTATCTATCATCGGTTTTGAGACTCTACAAGATGGTATTTTCTGTAAAGAGATTGCTAAGTCAATAATACTATCAGCTAAGGTTTCACTTATGGTGTCATATATGTTACGAGAGTAACAGCCATCACCATCCATTAAACCTTTAAAAAGAGCCTCTCTAAGACTTTGCTCAAGTGAATTAAACCAAAATGGATATGCTTTATTTTCTGCACCCTTGTTAAACAATTTTGAAAATATATACTCTAAGTTTGTACTTGATATAGTCACTTCAAGAGAATTAGGTCTATTCTCTTTAAAGAAAATTTTTACCTCTTTGTTAAAAAGTTTCTTGATTATACGGACTATCTCTTGTGCATAATCGTCTTCTTTTGAAGATATAGAGAACTTTATCCCACCTCTATATGTACTTCCCTCAGCAACATAAAAACCAGCCAACCACATAAAGTCAGAGTCAAGTTGTATCTTTTCTATCTTCTCTACATCAGGACCAAAGTTTTTTTTCTCCCAAAAAGAAGAAACATCTATATGCTCTTTTTTAATCGTTTGAATATTACGAGGATATAAAAAGTAGTCCCCTACATTTACATCGTTTGCAAACTCTCGTTTTATTGATAAATCATACTCTCGTTTTGTTTTTTTAATCCGTCCATAAAACTTTAAAGGTCTTGTTTTTTCTACTCTTAGGTAAGGAAGTTCAGAGATAGCATCTTCTTTTTTTATAACTAACATATCATGGTTTTGMGTAAAACAAGAAGGTTTAGCACTCAGTGATGTTTTAAAGGCAAGAATATCAAACTCACTAGTGTGATGAACCATCTCTGTCACTTCAGTTAGACTACCATTTGCAGCAAAAACTTTATCGCCAATTTTAATATTTTGTATCGYGGTATAACCATTTGGAGTTGTGATTTTTTGATATGGAGGAAGACACCCAAAACAVTGATATATTTGTTTTTGAGGGCTTACTACAAAAGAGGGAGATTTTTCATCGTGGAAGGGGCAAGGGGCTTTAAAGTTTCCCCCTGCTTTTTTAAGCTCCACATAGTTCCCTACAACATCAACAATATCAAGTCGAGCTTTGAGGGCTTCTATGGAGTCTTGTGCTATCATAATTAGATTATACTCACTCTTTGGTTAAAAACTGATGATGCTTTACAATCCTATAAAGCTTCTGGTTTATGAATATGATACCCTTGTGCATAATCAACACCTATCTCTTGAAGTACTTGGAGAATTTTTTCATTCTCAACGAACTCTGCAATTGTTTTTAAGCCCATTACCTTTCCAATCTCATTAATAGATTTCACCATAGTGTATGACACCTTATCTACTACTATATCTTTTATAAACATACCATCAATTTTTAAATATGCTACTGACATTTTTTTCAAATATTCGTATGAAGAGAGTCCTGTTCCAAAATCATCAAGAGAAAAGGTATACCCTCTTTTTGAAAGTGTTGTTATAGTTTTTTGTGTTACTTTAAAATATTTAATAGCCATTGTTTCTGTAATTTCAAAAGTGATGCATGCAGGATTCATGTTAAACTCTTTTTCCATACTTATTACATAGTTTGGGAAATCAGGGTTAGACATAGTTTGTCCCGAAAGATTTATCGAGTAATGTATATCCTTAGATACACTTTTAAAAGCCGTTTTAACAACCCATTCATCAATTTTAAGCATTAACTCATATCTTTCTGCCGCTGGCATAAATGCTGCTGGTGATAACAATTCACCTGCATCATTTCTTAAACGTAAAAGAAGTTCATAATGCCCAAGTTTCTCTGTCTGACCAATAGCATGAATCTTTTGTTTAAATAAAACGAATTCATCGTTCTTAAGTCCCTTATTAATAATGTTAATCCATGAAACTTCTTCTTTATGCTGACGAGATTCATTCTCTGCATCATCTGCTATATGAATTCTATTTCTACCTTCGTTTTTTGCGATCAAACAAGCCTGATCAGCTGAGTTTATCGCTTCATTAAAGTTTTCTAATTTATTTGTTATAGTGGATATTCCTGCTGAAATACCTATACTAAAACTATGTTCATTCCAGGTAAAGATGTACTCATCTATCTCTTTACGAATTTTTTCTGTTATCTTAACTGCTTGAGCTAATGAACAGTTTTCAAGAAGTATGATGAATTCATCCCCACCTACACGGGCTAATGTGTCTTTTCTTCTAATTGCCTTCTTCATAAACTCACTAACTTTTTTTAAAAGAGCATCACCAGCACTATGACCAGCTAAGTCATTAACTGGTTTAAATCTATCTAAGTCTATAAAAACAATGGCACCAGCCAAGTTACTATCCGAAGTTCTTTTCCCAAAACTATCAACTCGTTTTTCAAACTCCCGACGGTTGATAAGATCTGTAAGTATGTCATAGTTTGCCTTATGAATAAGATCTTCTTCTAGTTTAGCCTGATGGGTTATATCTTCGATGATAAAAAGTGTCCCATGAAGTGTTACACGACATTTAATATTTAATACTTTATTGTTAAAGAAAAATTTTAATATATTAAATTTTCTTTCTTTTTTAATTAAAATTTCTTGCTCAAATTCTTCTTGAATTTTAGATACATATTTAAAAATATGAGTATACGAGTTATCAACAAACTCCTCTGGATTTTTGTTATCAAAGCCTAAAAGAGAAAGTACTATTGAGTTTAACATTACAACATCTAAATCATTTGCAACAGTGATAATACCAAAGGGTATATTGGTAATAATACTTCTTAAATATTGGTGTAATGCAATACTTTGTTCATTTCCCATGCTAATTATCCTCGCTTAATAACAATAACACTGGAGTCATCATCATTATTTAGATTATAGTGATTATAAATTGCTTCACACAAGGCGATAGCTGATGTATTACTATAAAGTTCATATATATTCATCTCCTTTTCTATTCCATCACTACATAAGCTCATACAAAAGGCTTCTGCTAGATCTAGTTCCCGAACAACTAGATCTTTTGGTAAATTTTTCCCCATACTTCCTAGAGTAAAAAGTAATGATTTTTTAGGATAACACCTAATAAACTGATTACCTAAAATTATATACTCAAACTTTTCTGGTTTAATGCGAACAAATACCGCTTCCACTGTTCGTGTTAACTTTGAAGTTTTTAAAGCTTCACAACATTTATAAATCATTGTATCTAAAGGGAGTCTATAGTTTTCTAAAATTACTGCTTTAACTTTTTGAGTAGACATATAAGTCTTAATCCCATGACCAGCTCCATCAAGTATGACAAATAAGCTTTTGTCACCATCATAATGTTTGACAAAAGTAGCATCCCTATTAAACTCTTCACCCACTTCTTTCAAAGAGATTTCTGCATTATCATAAAGTGGTTTATTTATATACTTTCTAAGTGATATACTTAAACCATCAGCATCATTTTTATTTATAATTAACTCATCAACAGAGCGCTTGATGGAACCAAGCCCAAGGCCTAAACTTGTTTTTGATGTTGTGTAGCCATCCATAAAACACTTATCAATATCTACTATGCCCTCTCCATTATCATCGACCTTCACTTCAATACCCAGTCCATTTTTTGTATAAAAAATTTCTACGACAGAACCATTTGCATAACACAAGCTATTTACAAAAAGTTCAGAACCTGCATTTGCCATAAGAGATGCATCAAACTCGGAAAATCCAAAATCCATAGCGAAGTTTCTTAGTACAAGAACGCAAGCATAAGCATCGTTTTTTGTATTGATTTGAAAGAGAGAAGGCATTATCTAGTAACTTACTTCTTAACTAGTTCATAACCTGTCATACGAAAACTCTCTTTAAGTGCTTCTTTAAAGTTTCTTACAATAAATAAATCCTTAAGTGTAACACCTGCCAGCACCATAGTTTTTGCAAGTTCTGATTTCAAGCCACATAGGATAGGCGCAACCCCTACAAGTTTTAAAATACTGCCAAGGTGACTTAGGTGACCTGCTACAGCAGTATCAAGTGCATCTACATTGCCTAAATCAATTATAACAACACTAATCTCTCTTTTTTCACATAACTGAGTTATTTTGCTTACTACAGTATTCATTCTTGATGAATCAAGAGAGCCAAAAAGCCCTGTATAGATACACTGCTCTGTAACCTCATTTGTAACCATGGGTGCTTCAGTAGAAATTTGTTTACGACTTATAGCCATTTTTTCACTATTCATAATGTTTCCTTATATACAAACTATAGCACAATTCCTTTTTATTAAAAGACAATCTTACCAATATATGTGAGATATATACATATTAGCATCCAGTAGTAAAAATAAGTGCAATTTGTTTGAAGTAAGTTGAAAAAGTTGAAAAAGAGGATTAACCAATAATCTGCTAATCTATTTCAACCAAAAAAATAAAGAATTAGCATGAAATATAAGCAGTTATTGGGAAGAATCATAAAGATGTTTTAGTAACTGTAAAAGAAGCTCCACATAGTTTCCCAATAACATCAATAAGAGACGAGTTTAGTTAAAAATAGCCTTATAATTTATCTTTGTGGCATTGCACCTGCTGACATTGACCCCGAAGCTGCAGATGAAGAAGAGTGACTCATAGAAGAGCTATTTTGCATTCCCTGAGACTGTGAACTATTCATCTGCATTTGTGTTGCACCCATTGCTACTTGTACAAGTTGTGTTGTAGCATTTAGATTTGCAGATTGAATCTCTTGAGTTTTTACAATTCTATCTGCCATTATCCCAATATTGTCTGCCATCACAAGAATTCTATCAGCCATTGTACCAATGTCATCGGAGAGACGAAGGACGGTTGAAGAAACACTTTTTAATGTCTCTGAATATGAGTCACTTACATTGCCACCTTGATGTGATGCAAGATATGCTACAGTTTTTGCTAATACAACCGACTGAGAGCTTAAGTTCTCTACCTTATCCATTGCTACTAAAGCATCATCTTTACTTGCAAAATTATTTTGAATATCGCCCATGAGTTCTGACATTTGAGTCTCATACTTATCTAGTTTTTGAGAGTACTCTTCAAGTTTTGTATCACTATTTGCCAACTTATCAATTGAACTCATAGCTGTTGTATTTAACACTTTTACATCATCAGCAAGAATACTTAAACCCTCTGAGTAGTTTACATCTCCTGCACAAAGTAGTGTCGCTAGTAATGATATGCTTATAATTGTCTTTTTCATTTTAAATCCTTTTTTGTTATGTGAAAGTATACCTTGGATATGTTAGCGAAGTATTAGTGCTCTTAAATCTAAGTAAAAACTACTCCCCTCTCCTATCTTACTTTTTAAAGATATACTAATCCTCAGTTCATCACAAAACTTTTTAACTATATGTAGCCCAATACCGATACCTCTTTCTTGCTCTTTATAAAAACGGTCAAAAACTTTTTTAGGGTTTTTAATACCCTTCCCTGTATCTTTAATTTCGAGGATAGTACCTGTAAAAAGGATAGTCACTGTTCCCTCTTGCTTATTATATTTTGCAGCATTTGATAAAATATTGTCAACAATACGTGTAAATGCCTCTTTATTAGTAAAAAGCTGCACACTATTTTTCAACTCTACATCAAACTTAATCCCATTATAGTTATTTTCTAAAAGTGATACTCTCTCTTGTAAAAAACTATCTAAGTTAAATTGTTCTTTTTGTGCCTCATGATTATCCAGGTAAGACTTCAGATGATTTTGGAGATTTAAAATATTTTGTACACTTTTTTCTATTCTGCTAATCTTTTTATTGGAACCAATTTCACTCTCAAGCATACTTACATTTAAACGCAGGGTTGAGATAGGAGTGTTAAAGTCATGAAGAATGTCTTTGATAAACTCTTCAGTTAGTCGAAGTGCATTTCTCAAAGGTGAAATAGTATAAAGAGAAAAAAACGAAGAGAGTACAATAATCACAAACAGCACAATACCAAACTGTAAAAATATTTTCTCCCTAAGAGTATTGAGTTTGTTAGTATACTTTTGTATTGGTAGATAAATTTTTAAGACATTTTTACTTGAGTTTGGTATAGAAAAGTAAGCACTCAGGGCATCGCTTGTTTTATTTAACTTATACAGTTCATTAGACTCTGCATCTGCAAAATCTATCTCAAACTCTGAACACTTTAAGTTAAAACTGCATATCCTCATTTTTGAAAACATRYTCTCATCTAGTACTTGAACCTCTCTTTKATAGTCTATAAAAAAGATAGCTCCCACAAGAATAAGCTGTGAAATAAAAAACAGAGTAAAACTTTTAAGAAGTGACTCTATCTCAACTTTTTTCAAGAATATATCCAACACCACGAATATTTTTTATAGGAAGCATCGTTGTTTGTTTGAGTTTGTTTAATGCTACTCGTAAAGCTGTGTCTGAAGGCTTAACGAGACAGTCCATCAAAATACTTTTGTCAAGTACATTACCAATATTGTTCATAAAGATATCACATAAACTCTCTTGGACTTCACCAAGAGAGACTATGGAACCATTGAGATACAACTCTTTTGTATTTGAAAAGTACTCTAAGTCTTTATAGATAATAGTTTGAGATTTTTGAGTAAACTTTGCATTGACACGAATAAGTAACTCTTGAGGAAAAAAAGGTTTTTTAATATAATCGTCTGCACCAACATCAAATGCTTTAGCAATGGAGTTCATATCTACTAATGCACTTATAAAGATAGCAGGTGTATTATCATCCACACTACGGAGACTCTCCAGTAGTGCAATCCCTGTCATATCAGGAACATTTATGTCAAATACATACAAATCATATTTATTATCGTAAGAGTAGTCTACAGCATCATTACCGGTATAAACCATGTCAACACTGTAACTACTCTCTTCTAGCAGTTCTTTAATAGTCTCTGCTAGTTCATAATCATCTTCTAAAAGAAGTATTTTAGGCAACTGTTATCCCTCTAAAAAATATACCCTAAACGAATAGAAGCATAGTTATCACTTGCAGTATCACTTAAACCGCGAGCATACGAAAATGTAGTAAACCAGTGAGTATCTATGCCGTAGTACCCATAAAGAGATGCTGTTTCAATATCTTTTGAAGTTGCATAAACACTATCTGCAGAGTTATATGAAACACTCATATAAAGCTTATCAGTTAAAGATCTACCAACACCTACATTGTAAGCTGCTGTATTTTGATATGTAATAGGTGTTGATGTACCATTTACATCTGTGACTGTTGTATCAAGATCATTGATAAGAGTATATGAGTAACCACCAAACAAGCTCACTCCCGACACAGTATAACTTAGACTCGCTGAGCCTGTATAGTCTGTTTCATTATTATTAAGTGTTGTCTCATAAGTAGGAAGGATGACTCCTGCATTTAAACGGATATAGAGAGAGTCTATAGGTTTTATAGTATATGATGCSCCTATAAATGAATCRTTTAAYCCAGWATCTGAATAWGTATCACTYGATGTATTAAAGTATGAAGTTGAAGCACTTAAGGAAAAATTTTTATAGTAGTAGTCAAACTGAACACTGCTAGAGAGTGTTTGTGTTTGTGATGCTGACTGATTGTTTATGTCAGAATAGCTTGCACCAACAATAATATCAAACTTATGTGGGGAGACTAAAGATTTAATAGGACACCCTTTAATATCTACTAATTCTGTAAATGATGTGTTTGGACATAAGTCAATCCCATCCTCTACACCATCAAAATCTGTGTCCACATATGCGAACAGAGATGTTGTTGCTAAAACTAATGCTATTGAAACTATTTTTTTCATAAAATTACACTCCTTGTAAGGTTAAAACTGACCATCATTAAAATTTTGATGATTTTGATGATTTTGATGATTTTGATATTCTGGTCTTTGTATTTGAGATTCTCGATTACCAGCTTGCTCTTGATTCATATTTTGATATTTAACTAAATCTTCATTCGTATCTATCTGCATRAYTTTCTTTTGCATAGCCTGAGAAGATTTTGGCTGTGTTTTTGTTTGCATTGATTTAATAGCATCGAGTCTTTCACTCTGATTCATTTGAGCGAGCCGTTTTTTAAACTCATTCATCAACTGAACACGCATCTCAGGTGATGCGGTTTGAATCTCTTGAATCTGTGCATCAATGTCCAGTGTGCTACWTATATCAGCAAAAACAATTGTACCAAAAAATATCAAAATTATAAAATATCTTGTCATTGTCTCTATTTCCTTTCTATTATATCATGATAAAGATGATATATCAATTTGCTAATACTCTATAGTGACTATCAACAAAATATTTATTAAATTGGAAAATAAAAAATTTAGATAGGGAAAAAGTACCCTATCTAAATTACTATCGATTCATCATATTTCTGACATCATCTGTTGATCTTCTTCCAGATGCTATATCATGTTCAAGTTCTTGACCAATCTGATTTTGATTCATATTTTGGTACTCATTTAACTCTTGAGAATGTTCTGCTTGCATCTCTAAAGCATGTTCTTTCATCTCTGCCGCACGGTCTTGTCTTTCACCTGCATTTGCCTGCATTTCACTTACTTTTTCTTGCATCTGCTCCATTCTTGCTTCCATCTGCTCTTTCATGTCTGCTGGCATATCGGCTTGCATATCTTGCATTGCAGTTTGACGATCTGATGGAGCCATATTCATTAACTTCACTTTCATTTCATTCATCTGCTCTACACGCTGCTCTGTACTCACTTGTGTGTCTGTAGTAGTTGTATCAGTCGCTGCTACACCTAAAGTTAAACCACCTAATAGGATTAATGTTGTTGCTAATTTAGTCATCTTTGACTCCTTTTGTTTTTGATAGTCGTAGTATCACATATAAGTGTTAGCGAAGTGTTAGTATTTTACTTCCATGATTTCATTATATTTTCTAGATACTCATAGACACTATATATATGTGCTTTAAAAGCTTCATCTGTATCCATAGAGTCAACAAGTGTTTTCATATTTATTGTTGCAATTACTGTTTTAGAATTTTCTTCATACACAGAGAGACGACAAGGTAAAAACACTGACATCASGGGCATAGCCTCAAGTACTTCTTGYGCTGCACTTGGATTACAYACCTCATAAACAGTAATGTCTTTGTCTATTGGRAATCCTTTTGATTGAAGMATTTTTTTAAACTCGTAAGAACCAAGTACTCCAAAACCACTCTCTTTTGAGTGCTCTGCTAATTCTTTTTTTACTTGCTCTAAGGGTGTATCTGTTGTGATYTTATATATCATTATATATCCTTTTTTGTATTAAAATGTATTATTAAAATTAAGATGAGTATTCTTTTATTTTCAAATAAAATTTTACCATAATTATAATTACGACAGATTAATAGGGAAAGTTTACTCCTCTTAATTATTTCTGTATTTGTAATTAAGTCAAAAATAGCTAAAATTACTCCATAATAATATCTTGAAGGAATGAGTATGTCACTTACAAAAGAAGAAATAAACAAAGAAGCGATTAGCACTTTTTTAGCCTATAACGGTATCACGCCAGAGACTGCTATGGGATATCATAAATTTGAAGTAGCTTATCATGTCGGGGATACTAGAATATTTCGTGAAATGACGCCTGTAATTTTTAATATTCACATGCCAAGTGACATAAATGTTGTCTTACCTGAAATAAATGACATTGAATTTGAAACACAATTAAAAATCACGCAGCAGAATTTTCACTTTGATGATGACAATGAAACACTCGTAATTATTGGCGATGAATCAACAAAACACAATCAAAATTATAAAATACTAATTCATAGTCTCTATTTAGATTAAAAGGAGACTATGTTCTTTTATTTCATCTTTAGTCATATTCTCATTTATACTACATCTAGGAGTAAAGATATTATCAATTAACAGCAATACGGTTTACAAATCTTTATTTTTTGTATACCGTTTGACTTGAGAAATAGTTGTGCCCACAGGGTTAACTATTTCTCTCCAAAGTTTTGTTATCTTTGCAAAATAAATTTTTAAAAACTAATCATCATTTTCTTCACCAAATGTCGCTAAAAGTCCTTTAGCTAACTCTTTTGTTTCACTTTCTGATAATTTAGCCTCAGGATGAGGAAGAACATAGAACCAAGGAGGCATTTCACCATCTTCAAGCTCTTCTTTTGCTTCATCTCCATCATTCTTTTTTTGTTTACCCCACATAGAGGTATTAAAATGTTCGCGACCTTCTTCTACATCATATTTAACCAACCAAGATATTGGAGCCATGTTACTGTACCAAGGCCATTTTGTTTCGTTACTATGACAATCTGCACAAGCACGATCAAACAACTCTTTTGTTTTTGGACTGTCCCATGCAGGTTCTGCAAGGACAGGTGGGTTAGTATGATCCATACCATATGGTATGAATTGTATTACTACTATTATAACAATAATAATCCCTAATATCTTATATTTCATATTCATCTCCCATTTAATAGATAACGGCGAAGCTGAGCTCCATTAATGTATATTTCGGAAAATTCGTGTATGATTTTCTGGGATACAACAAATGGTTGGTGCCCCGTTTAGGGCTCAGCTTCGCCGTTGTACGTTCTCGCTCCGCGGGAAGGTACAACTCTTTATTCAATCCCATTATATACACTTTAGCCTAATAAACAAACAATAACACATATAAAAAGTGTTTCCTTGTATTTACATGAATTCCCCTATTATTGGGATTTTATAAATTTTATAAGATTATATAGAGAGAAGTATTACTGAAACTGAAGAAAAAAGTGTGTGTTTAATGTTGAAACGTCCATTGTTTGAACATAAATGAGAGTGAATTGTCATATGTCGGGCTAAAAGGACATTATGTCCCTTAAGCCGAGCAGCAGCTCCCGCCATCACACTCATCTTTTTTGTTTAAATAAGGCTTGAGCATATAGTAGAGAACAAAAGCCCAAAGCACTACACTTGAAACCATTGCTATTACACTTGCTTCTTCATGCATATGAACTAAGTCTTTAACATCCACACCACTTAAAATATAATCAAGTCCAAATCCAAACAGCACTGAACCAACAATGATAGTTCCAAGATAAATATACAAAGTACGAGTGCCAAGCATTTTTTTAACTACGCCTATAGTTACTGTATTTGTCGCGGGTCCTGCTGAGAGAAAAACAAACGCAGCACCAGGAGAAACACCTGCTAGCATAAGTCCAGCAGCTATAGGAAGAGATGCTGTCGCACATACGTACATAGGAACTGCAATAGCCATAACTATAATGTATGAAAGCCATGAGTACTCTAAAAGAAGTGCGCTTAAGTTCTCAGGAATGGCAACTGCTATAAGAGCACCGAGAAAAAGTCCTACTAAAAGAGGTGAAGCTATATCGCTCAGAAGTGTTCCAAAAGCGTAAGAGAGGGCATCTTGTATGAGTTTAATGAAACTCTTTTTCTCAACAACTTGTGCTTTTGGTGCTTGAGTGACTGAAAAGTTTTTAACAGCTTGTCCTGAAGCAGTTGGTCCAGCCATGCTAAACGCCGGTTTAACTTCTTTGACTAACTCTTCTTCTTGTTCCCCATAAAAGTTTGCTAAGATTCCAGCGATAATAGAAATAATCATAGAGGTAATTACACGGTAGATGGTAAACGCCCATCCAAACATACCGTATGTCGCTAAAATACTATCAACGCCAGTAATAGGAGTCGAGATAAGAAAAGAGAGTGTTGAACCATTACTAGCTCCACTCTTTTTTATACTTGTAGCAAGAGGAATAACCCCACAAGAACAGACAGGCAAAGGTATACCAAATATAGTCGCTTTGATCACTGACCATACAGAATCTTTACCTAGATGATTTTTAACAATAGTATCTGGTACCAACTCATGCAATATTCCTGCAAAAATGAGTCCAAACAAAATGTAAGGAGCCATTGCATTACTTAAATCTACAAGAGCATATAAAAAAAGTGTTAAATATTCCATGTATACTCCTAGTGAGTCGGGATATTGACAGTGCCACATTTGGCGGCACTACTTTTAGAAGTTTGTTTAGAAGCGTACTTACCAACACCATATTTCGTGTACACTTTGTTTTTAGCTTTCATCTCATACACTTGAGTTGTTTTATTTGCATCATTAAGCCATGCACTCATACTTGAAGCAAATAATGAACTCATACCCAAAACTAGTACTAAAAATAACTTTTTCATATATCATTCCTTTTATGCTATAATTCATATAACTATATTGTTATATATTTTAACTTTAAAAGAGATTAGATGCAAAAACTAGTTATATTAGCAAATACTTTCAGTGATCTAAACAGAGTGGAGATACTCTCTTTACTCAAACGCGAACATGAACTCTGTGTATTTGAGATATGTGATACCTTAGAGCTATCACAACCCTTAGTATCAAGACACTTAAAAAAAGATGGAAAGTGGATTATATATAAACTTGCTCAGGATAAAACACTTCACTATTTGCTATCTACTATAGAGGATAGATAAAACTATAAAGCAAATACTGGCTGTAAAAAAGATTAATTTCAAATCTCTTATTTTTATGCTATAATGTCAATCAAATTTAAAAAGAAAGTGGGTGATGTGATATGCCAGGTATAGTACTACGCCATGATGATAATTTTGATGCATCTTACCGTCGTTTCAAAAAGCAAACTGACCGTAACTTAATCGTTACTGAAGCTCGTGCTCGCCGTTTCCACGAAACGGAAACTGAAAAACGTAAGAAATTTAAAATAGCTTCTCGTAAGAAAATGCTTAAGCGTCTTTATATGATGAGACGTTACGAATCACGCCTGTAAGCGTTTCTCCTTCGGGAGACTCGTTTCACTACATACAAAACAAACTTCTCTAAAACTTCAAACCAAACCCTATCAATAACTGAAAATCATTCTGCTTTGGTATAGTCTGCTGTGATGTCTCTTGCGGATCTAGTATATAATCCCAAACTCCTGTTATATCTAAGTCTAACCAAGATGTCAATTCATTTTCTAATGTTAAAAGCATATGATGCTTGTATGTACCTGCAGCACTATTTACATATGTTAACTTGTAGTCATATATTAAATCAATTATAGAGTTTAATTCATTTTCATACTTCGTGCTAAACTCCAGAGCAGGAGAAAAATCTTCTGTTTTATTTCCAAATGCGACTGTTTCATATTTTGTATATACAAATGCGGGACCGCCAGAAAAGCTCCACCTTACCTTTTTATTGTCAATTAAAGTATAACCAACACCCACTCCTGCTGTCAATTGCTGTTGAATATTTATATATGTATCACTATATAACTCACTAAAAACTGGAGTCCAAAAGAAATGACGAGTTAGGTATCTATCATATTTTTGATTTAGACGATGATTATTTGATATTTCAGTTCCATCTTTCTCTGTGATTCTTCCAAGATAGTCTAAACTAAAACGGGAAACGGAAGATCGTCTCAGCATATTTATTTTAGCACTATAATCATATTGATTAGTATTTCCACTACGGATATCAAAACTGAGTGTTGCTTTTCCTGACCAAAATTTTCTCTCATACTCACCATCTGGAGCAAAAGATATTATGTCTTTACGTGCAAAATCATACTCATTCTCTCCTTGAATGATGGTAAGCTTATCCCCTTTTAAACGCAGTACACCTGGAAATGTAGCAAGATTCTCTATGTTTACGCTCATAATTTGATAACTCTTTATCCAAATAATATTATCAAACTTAAAACTATAAAGTCCTATTGCTGAACTAGCAAACTCTAGTCTATTGTTATAAAGAGCTCTTATTCTACCCTTAAACCACTCACCAGATTTTGTTTTTATCCAGTCATACTTTACAGGTATCGGTGAAATTTTTGAAAAATCCTGTCCAATTTTATTAACAGGCACTGTGGGCTCTTCTTTCGCATCTAATACTGTCGCTTTTAGACGAATTGCATCATCACTAAGACCTGAGGTATCTTTAACTACCATCACTTGAAGATTGTTATCACTATGAGCTGCATGTAAAGAGAGAAAAAATAGACTTATTAGAAAAAAAACTTTCACTTATCAGAGCTTTCCATACATTTCATTATAAAAATTTATGGCATACCTATCACTCATACTTGCTATATAGTCCGCTATAACTCTATGTTTTTTACGAGTTTTTAACTGTTTATAGTAAAACTCTGGAAGCATCTTTTCCTCTTCCATCAGACCATTATATAAACCTTTTATAGCTTGTTTTCCCGCGTACATTTTCCGTACTATACTTTTATGTTGGTACATCTTTGTAAACATGAGCTTTTTGAGCTTTTTGAGCTTTCTTTCTAACGCTTTGTCCATACCAATTGGTGTCTCGTTTTTGTCATCTTTAAGGCGAGGTTCTGAGTACTCAAGTAGTGAATACACAAGATGATTTATCAGGTGTGAGCTAAATCTATAACGAAACATCTCATCATTCTCCGTACCAACACCTTCAGCCTCAACCTTAGCAAGAATTTCTTGCACAAGTTCACTCTCTTTTAAATCTTCAAAACTAATAAGTCCTGAGTTTACACCGTCATCTATATCATGGCTTGTATAAGCTATCTCATCTGCCCTATCTACTATCATCGCCTCGAAAGAGGGGTGTTTATCTAAATTAAACTGCTCATGGATAGAATCTGGTAAAAATGACTTATGGTAAGGATATGAATGTTTTAAAATACCCTCTAAAGTAGCAAAGGTAAGGTTCAGTCCATCGAAGTTTTTATAGCGTTTTTCTAAACGCGATACTACACGAAAACTCTGAAAGTTATGCTCAAAACCATTAACGAAACCATCTTCTTTTAAACACTCATCTAAGGTATCGCCACCAACATGCCCAAAAGGAGTATGCCCTAAGTCATGAGCAAGCGCTATGGCCTCAGCCAAAGACTCATTAAGCCCTAAAGTTGAAGTGATTGAGCGAGCAATTTGTGAGACTTCTATAGAGTGTGTCAGTCGTGTACGGAAGAAATCACCCTCATGGTTTAAAAAAACTTGTGTTTTATACTCTAGCTTACGAAATGATCCAGAGTGGATAATCCTATCACGATCACGTGCAAAAGGGTTACGAAAATCTTTATCTATCTTGTAGAATCGTTCATCTTTTTTCATTATGCTTTTTTAATAAACTCTGTTTTTATAAAAATTTTTGTGCCATTAACACGACCTTCAACATGACCTGCATCACCGGGAGCAAGTCCTATACGCGTAACAGTAGTACCGCGTTTAGCAGTAAATCCAGCACCTTTTACTTCAAGGTCTTTTAGGATTACTATAGAGTCACCCTCTTTAAGTTCAACACCATTTGCATCTCTATAAACAAGCTTGTTTGCTTCTGCATTTACAGCTTGTTCTGCTAACTTTAACTCATCTTCTTCTAAATACATCATCTCTATCATATCTTGACGACCTAGTCTATTCCAAAGGATGTATGACATTATCTTTGCTGCTGGTATTTCAGACCACATAGAGTCGTTTAAACAGTTGAAATGCGTCTCATCTAAGTCACCAGACTCTATCTGGGTATTACAGTTTGCACAAAGATATATACTCTGTTCTTCACTTGCATCACTTACAGGTAGTTCAACTACACTCACATTATCATCACTACCACATAGTTCACATATACTACTACGACTCGGCATTTAGTGCCTCCCTGCATTGAACTTTACTTCTTATTCTATTTTCCATTATTCATTTTCTTCTTTATCAAATTTTATATCTTTATCAGATACTTTTTTCTCTTGGACAACTTTATGGAAAGCCTTGTCAGCATCTTTTTCATTATAGTTTCTACACTCTTGAGGCATTTTTGCACCTGGGTCACGAGCTACTTGATCACACATAGTGCTATTTATTGTAAAGTTTGCACAACCACTTAGTGCTAAGGCAGTAAAGATTATATATTTATACATTTTTCTTCTTTATTATTAAATCTAGATACTTTTTAGGTGTCACATCCATCATCGCTTGTGCTAACCACTGTATCTGAAAAAATGCAGCACCACTATCGCGAAGTGTAAAGTAGTTTTTAAGACTTCTTAGGTTAAAAGTTACTACCATGTCTACTTTTACATTATCAGAGATAATATGTTTAAAAGCATCACCAACATTGCGTTTTTTCTTTCCACCTTGTAATGCTTCATATAGTTTAGCACTATCACCTGCAAACTCTTCTAAAAAGGGAAGGGAACTTTTTGCAACACTAATAGCATAAAAGTCTTCTACTAGCTGTTTTTGAAATGCAAGTTTATCATACATAGCACCAATTTCTAATCGGTTATATGCATCATCACTCACAACAAACATATCATAAGTAAGTACAGTATTTATAAAAAAATCTTTTCCTCCACCTTGATGTGAAGCTACAAAAGCATTAATAAGTCCACTCATGGTATAACGAGTACTACGCACACTTATAGCTTGAATACGGTGACGAGCATGTTCTTGAAGTACACCACGAGAAGTCCCACGAATAAGAAAAGAGAGGTTAGCATGTTCAAGTATGGAGTGGTGAAAGTATGTCCAAGCAAGGTCATCTAAAAGTGCAGAATCATCAATGGCATTTATCTCATCACACATCGCTTCATCTGGCATAGTGTACTCAATGTTTTTTATAACATCATTTTCAGAGTTAGTAAAAGAGTCATAACAAGTTCGAGCAGCACTTTCAGCTACTCCAATCCCTGTATCTTGCAGTAAAACCACTTCTGGTTTTGTATACTTTATACCATAAACATCTTCCATCTCAGTACCCCTTATAGATGTATTTTACTATTATCTTCATAAAAATACTCTTGATTTAACGTGATAAACTAAAACCAATTCCAATTTTCTCAACATATGCATCATACATTTGAGTTCGACCTCTATAATCTTCGTTTCCTGCATAAGTGTCCATACTCTCGCCATAACCAACAAAAGCTTTTACATAGAGAAAAAGACTCTCTCCAAAAAGTGGATAACTATAGCTAGCATCTACGGCACCCTTACCCTTAAAGTTATTTCTAAAAAGAGTAGTTACCATATGCTTTTTATATGGAAATATAAATTTCACATGTCCATGCCCCATTGTATCAATCAGCTTGGGATTATAATCATAATTATCTCCAACTCTTTTCCACACTGCTAACTCTGTAAAAATAGACTTGTATTGAAAGTAAGTGTAGAGGCTTACATAGTTCCAAGCTCTCTCTTGAGGAACACCCAGACCATTGGACTTATGTGCCAATGATAAACGCAGTGCTTTAAAGTACTTTGTATGCATCGGAACAGTAACATAGACTTCAGGGTTATAATCATTGGCTCTAAAATAAGCATCACCTACATAGTACTGCCAAAAAGAATGTTGTGTATAAGCAAGCGTGTAAAGCTCACCTAAACCTAAAAGGTTTGGAGCAAAGTCATACTTTATACTGAATTGAAACTCCACCTCAGTCCTATAAGTATCTCTTACTTTTGTCTGATCATTGTAGTCCCCATTTGTTCTAACACTTAAAGGTAAAAGATAGTTTGTATGGTGTGCTTTTATATTAAAAATTGATTGACTATACTGATAAATAGTGTTTCGAGTCTCTTTATCTTCTATCTCATTTAAAGTCTGAAATAGGGCCTCTTTGTTCTTTGATACTTCTCCATGTACACCTACATACACTGCATCTTTATATTCACTATTTTTAGCGAATAAGCTTAATATCAAAGCTATTAGTATCATTATTGTCTTCATTTATTTTTGTACACCATCCAAAACAGGAACAAAGTCACAATCTTCTAGTTCTTCTTCTTCTATGTGCTCTCCATTTTTGATAAACCTTGTGATGACTTGTTTACCATCTTTCTCCATTGGAGCGACGAGAATTCCACCATCAGCTAACTGTTCAAAGAGTTTAGCTGGTATCTCTTTTGCAGTTGCTGAGAAGAGTATACGGTCATAAGGGGCATAGGATATCCAACCATTTTGTCCATCATCTGTTCGTGTGTGAATATTTTGAATACCCAAATTCTTAAAACGTTTTTTTGCTTGAATCATAAGTGGCTCTATTCGCTCGATACTAAAAACACCACGAAAAAGTTGTGCAAGAACAGCCGCTTGATAACCACTACCGCAACCAATTTCAAGGACTCTATCTGCCCCACGTGGAAAGAGATACTCCGTCATTTTTGCCACAGTTAAAGGTGAACTTATAAATTGAGCTTCTCCTATTGGAAGGGCATCGAGTTTATATGCACTATGCTTAAAACCTGTTGCAACAAATGCTGCTCTATTTGTTTTAGCTATTGCCTCTTTTACCTCTGGTGATAGCGAAAATATCTTCTCTATCTCGTCTGCCATTCGTGCTGTTCTTGTTGCTGTAATTTTGTCCAAATTAGTTTATACCTATGTCAATATATCTTCGCATTAAAGTTATATTTTTTTGATTATATTTCTGTATTAAGCAAGGCTTATTCCCATTTAAGGTCACTTCGCCCTGCGGTGTTATAATAGCACTCATAGCACTACACTCTATGTTTAATGCATCAGAGGCAATCACATAACATTCATTCATCAAAGCTAGAGCCTGTGTTAGTGTTTTAAAATGCTCACTACGTGGTTTGCCCCACCATGCAGGTACTAAAATAAGATCAGTACCTTCAGCTTTTAACCATAACTCTTTAAAACGCAGCTCAAAACAGATAAAAAGAGCACATTTGATGCCATCTATCTCAAAAATCTCAAAGGCCTCATCATCACCTTCACTCATATACTTCTCTTCACTCCCAAGTCTAAACAGTCTCGTTTTAGCTCTCTGATGCAAAATCTTTTCATTATGAAAAACCTTGACTACATTAAAAACTTCACCCTCTCTTTTTTCTAACATAGTTAAAACTATTGTTTTATCTTTAGAGGTACTGAGAAGTTCCCGAGTCGCATACAAACTAAACGCAGTAGCCTTATCTAAGTTCTCATAATCAAAACCAGTCAAACATACTTCATGAGCTAATATAATTGTATTAGTGCTGGTCTGTTCTATAAGTTGTAAAAGTGTTTGAAGATTTGTGGAGTAGTCGGGAGTTGTCTCAAAGAGTAAAGAGCAGAGATTCTGCTCTTTTGTTTTAGAAGTCATCATCAAAAGAGAGACTTCCCTTAGAATAGTTTGTCACCGTTCCCTCAAAAAAGTTTGTTTTTTGGTCATTAAACTTTGCAAAATCATCTACCCATTTGATAGGATTGTTCACATCATAGAGTTTATCAAAACCAACTGCGGTAAGTCTCTCATCTGCTAAGAACTTAATATACTGCGCAACGATATCATCTGTTAGACCTAAAATCTGTCCCTGCGTGATGTACTGTCCCCATTCAGTTTCTAACTCTACAGCCTCTTTAAACATCTCTATTACTTCTGCTTTTAACTCGTGCGTAAACAGATCTGCTCTCTCTTTACGAAGTGTGTTTATAAGATTTTGAAAAAGAACTAAGTGTGTCACTTCATCACGTTGTATAAAACGAATCATTTGTGCACTTCCTAACATTTTACCTGAGCGCGCAAGAGTGTAGATGTAAGTAAAACCACTATAAAAGTAGATACCTTCAAGTATCTGGTTTGCAAAACATGCTTTAACAAAGTTTGTCTCACTTGGATTTTTTGCAAGCTCTAGATATATTTTAGCGATAGCATCATTTTTATTCTTTAGCATCATATCTCTACGCCATAACTCATAAATCTCTTCGCTATTTGTTGAGATACTATCAACCATAACTGCATAAGATTGTGAGTGCAATGCTTCTTCAAATGACTGACGTACTAAAATGAGGTTCACCTCCGGAGAAGTAACATAAGGATTGATGTTATCTATGATGTTATTTGTCTGGAGTGAATCCATAAAGATTAACTGTGAAAGTGCCTTGTCGTATGCTGTTTTTTCTGCTGTTGTAAGGTTTTTGTAGTCATTTACATCACGTGTCATATCTACTTCTTTAGGAAACCATGTATTGTTTAACATCATTTCCCAAAGATTGTATGCCCACTGATATTTTATATTATTAAGCTCAAAGATACCCGTCGGGTTACCACCAAAAATTTTTCTATCATTTACATTTTCAGTTGATTCAGGATTATAAATCTTTTTTCTATCCATTTTTTGAGCTCCAATTTATTAAGTTTATGATTATAGCTTCCTAGTGATTAAAGCAAAATTATTCAGCATCTTTTTATATCTTATGCGATAAGATTTATTAATATTAATCAATCAAAATTTAAGTACATAGGGAAGATATTAATAGCTTTTTTTACAAAAAGAAGTGTGCCAAAAAAGATACATGAAAGTTTACAAGAAGAGAATACAACACTTTTGCAAAAAAATAGACTACTAGAAGAGAAAGTAAACGATTTAGAATTTCAGCTTACACAGAGTTTGAGTCAAAATGACGAGTCAAATAAACTTGACTTTAGCGAACTCCAGTCTACTAACCTTCGAGAAAATATCGTAGATATTCAAAGTAATCTCAGCGAGTCAATCAATAGCTCTAAAAAGAACCTTGAAACTACAGAGGAACTGCTTAATAGTCTCAATCACATAGGTGAAAAAACAAGCTCAATTAGTTCCGTTTTAGAAAATCTTCATGAGTTGTCCGACACTTCATACAGTACAGTACAAGGTCTCTCAGAACGTACAACTGATATTACCACCATACTCTCTCTCATTAAAGATATCTCTGATCAGACAAACCCTTTAGCACTAAACGCAGCTATTGAAGCCGCACGTGCTGGTGAGCATGGTCGTGGTTTTGCTGTTGTTGCCGATGAAGTACGTAAACTTGCAGATAGAACAGATAAGGCCGTAAGTGAGATTAATATTTCACTACAATCAATGAAACAAGATGTAGATAGTATGTCCGAGCAGTTTAACTCTATTCAAGATAATGTTACGAGTTCAAGTACCTTAATTAGTGAACTCAATGGTTATGTAGATGTAAACAATAAAGATCTTCAAAGTTCATTTGCATCTTTTACATTTACAAATGATAGAATCTTTATGTCTTTAGCTAAACTAGACCATATTTTATGGAAGGTTAATACATACTACTCGGTTCAAACACTCCAAGAACAGTTTACTTTTGTTGATCATCATAACTGTCGCCTTGGAAAATGGTACTATGAGGGAGAAGGACAAGAAAACTTTGCAAATATATCTTCTTTTAGAAGCCTAGAAACACCTCATGCTACAGTGCATAATGCAACACTCAAAATTTTTGACAATATTGCTCAAGAAGATTTAAACAACGAGAGTATCATGCAAGCCTTACAAGAGATGGAAAGTGGTAGTAAAAACATTTTCTCAACACTTGATAGAATCCTCCAAGATAAGGGTCAAAAATAAAAGAATTTTCGCCCTCATTCTTTTTGAAAAATAGACATATATAGACTGTCTACTCTACACTTTTTAGAAAAACCATCCCTCTAAATTTTACAAAAAAAGAATTTAGACTGAGTGATGGTGACTTTCTTGAATCCTATTGGCATTACACAAATAACCCAAATCACAACACATCTACAGTTATACTTTTTCATGGACTAACCGGTTCCTATCAGTCTCCTTATATTCAAGGTGTCATGCAAGAACTCTCTACTAATGGTTTTAACTCTGTACTAATGCACTTTCGAGGGTGTGGACGAGAAGAAAACCTTTTGCCCCATTCTTATCATAGTGGTGAGACAGGTGATGCTTTAGCGTTTATCACAAGTATACATAAAGAACTTCCCCATAGCAAACTTTATGGAGTTGCATACTCTCTTGGTGCTAATATGCTTTTAAAATTACTTGGAGAAGAAAAAGAAAAATCACTTTTGACAAAAGTGGTAGCAGTCTCCCCTCCTATGCAATTAGATATATGTGCAAGTACCATGGACAAAGGCTTTTCAAAATACTACCAATATAGACTCATTAAAGATCTTAAAATAGCATTAGATAAAAAGTATGATAAACATAGCATATAACAAAAAATGGTGGACATGTAGGTTTTGTAGCTGGAAGTATTTTTAAACCAGAATATTGGTTAGAAAAAAAGATAGTAGATTTTTTAAAGACTTAGTACACTGTATTTGTTAAAGAAGTGCCCATAAAGGGCACTAAGTAAATCTACTTAGGAGATTTACGAGAGTGACGCTTACGCTCAGCTTCTGTAAGGAACTTTTTACGAATACGAATAGACTTAGGAGTAATCTCAAGAATCTCATCATCTTCGATCCACTCTAGAGCACGCTCTAAAGACATATCACGTGGTGGAATAAGCTTAATAGCTTCATCAGCACCAGATGAACGTACATTTGACTGTGCCTTACCTTTAATAGGGTTAACAACAAGGTCATTATCACGTGAGTGCTCACCAACAATCATACCTTCGTATACTTCAGTCTGAACACCGATGTAAAGAGTACCACGATTTTGAATACCAAAGAGTGAGAATGCAAGAGTAGATCCAGCAGTCATAGATACAAGTGCACCATAAGAACGAGACTCAACACCACCACTATATGGACGGAAYTCDATVAAAGAGTGATTCATAACACCCTCACCTTTTGTVTCWGTTAAGAACTGACCACGGAAACCGATAAGTGCACGAGCTGGAATTTCAAACTCGATTCTTTGGAAACCTTGACCCATTGGAAGCATTGATTTCATCTCAGCTTTTCTCTTACCAAGACGCTCGATAACACCACCTGAAAGATCTTCAGGAACATCAATAACTAAATGCTCAAATGGCTCGCATTTAACACCTTCGATCTCTTTAACGATAACTTCTGGACGAGAGATAGAGAACTCAAAATCTTCTCTACGCATGTTCTCAGCAAGAACAGTAATCTGAAGCTCACCACGACCTGAAACTTTAAACTTACCTTCACCAACAACTTCAAGTTTCATAGCAACATTAGTGTTCATTTCAAACTCTAAACGCTCACGAAGCTTGTTAGATGTTACGTGTTTACCTTCTTTACCRGCAAGAGGAGAATCATTAACVGCAAATACAACTGTAAGAGTAGGCTCTTCAACRTGCATAGGGTCWAGTGCTACAGGATTAACAGGRTCRGCAACAGTATCACCAACATCAACAGTTTCCATACCAGCAAATGCAACAATATCACCAGCTTCTGCTTCATCTATTTCCATACGGTTTAGACCRAGGAAACCGATAAGTTTAGAKATCTTACCYTTAACCATTTCACCATCAGCTTTTGCAAGCATAATGTTATCACCTTTTYTAACTGTACCGTTAAAAATACGGCTAATACCGATTTTACCAACATAGTTGTCATAATCAAGTGTRAAWACTTGTGCTTGAAGTGGRTTAGCAGCATCACCCTGAGGCTCAGGAACATCGTTAATAATTGCATCAAAAATACAAGTAAAATCTGCATCAGGATCAGACATATCCATCTTAGCTATACCATCACGAGCAGCAGCATAAATGATTGGGAAATCTTGTTGCTCATCAGTTGCACCCATATCTGCAAATAGGTCAAACATCTCATCAACAACRCGRTCTGGCTCAGCAGAAGGTTTGTCAATTTTGTTAATTACAACAATTGGTTTGATACCAAGTGCAAGCATCTTTTTAACAACAAACTTAGTTTGAGGCATAACACCCTCATAAGCATCAACAAGAACTAAAACACCATCAACCATCTTAAGAACACGTTCAACTTCACCACCGAAGTCAGCGTGACCCGGAGTATCGATAATGTTAATCTTATAACCATTATAACGAATAGCAGTATTCTTAGAAAGAATCGTAATTCCACGTTCTTTCTCRATATCGTTACTATCCATAGCTCTTTCATCATGTTGTTCATGATCGCCAAATGTACCAGATTGTTCTAGTAAACCATCAACTAGTGTAGTTTTACCGTGGTCAACGTGAGCGATAACGGCAATGTTTCTTATTTTTTGCATAAGGGTATCCTTTTTGGAATATTTTGCGAATTATACCTAAATAATTATAATATATATGTAAAATAAGTGATATACTTATACACTAAAGSTTTATTGTARAAAATAGAATMRWYKWAWRAWKWRKWKTWYKWWGTYWWTMAMRKAYMWMSMTTTAAATAATTTTTTGTTATTTAATGTTCTATGAAATAAAAAAGAGTAATATGTTAGATTATCCAAATAAATTAGATATTATATTTAATAAACTGTACTTATTTGGGATAAAACCTATTATCGTAGGTGGTTATGTTCGTGATAATATTTTACAATTAGACTCAAAAGACATAGATATCGAACTTTATGGTCTTAATTCTTTAGATTCCCTAGAAAATATTTTAAAAGAGTTTGGTGATATAAACACTGTTGGTAAGAGTTTTGGAGTGTGCAAACTTGATTTTCACAATTTAGAGATAGACTTTTCACTTCCTAGAACTGATTCTAAAATCTCTTCAGGACATAAAGGTTTTAGTGTTACAACTGATAAAAACCTAGATTTCAAATCTGCAGCAAGTAGACGCGACTTTACTATAAATGCTATGGGTTACGATGTCAAAGAAAAGAAATTACTTGATCCTTATGGGGGTCAAAAAGATATAGAAAATAAAATACTCCGAGCTGTAGATATAGATAAATTTGCAGAGGACCCCTTAAGAGTACTCAGGGGTATACAGTTTAGTTCAAGGTTTAATTTTTCACTTGATACACAACTCCTTTCTCTATTTAAAACTCTTATAAACAATAGAGTACTCGATGAACTACCCAGAGAAAGAATATATGAAGAACTCAAAAAAATGTTTTTAAAATCTTCTTCTCCATCTTTAGGATTAGTTTTACTCAAGCAATTGCATCTCATGGACTATTTTGGATTTAGTGAAAACTATGAACAAGTTGATTATTTTTCAAAACATAAAACTTTAGATGAAAAGCTGAACATACTTATATTTTTATCACTCTTGTATACACAAGAAACTCTAGAGCTTATTGACAAACTAAGTAAAGAGCAAAAACTATTAACAAGTATAGCTCTTTATATAGAAGTACAAAAAGATTTTGATATCAAAGACTCTAGTGCATATGCCCTATATTCATTAGCCAAAAAAGTAAAGATTGAGTTCTTTCTACTGTATCTTGATGCCTATCACTCTGGTAAAGAAACTCTTCAAATCAATATACTCAGGGATACTGCTAAAAAGTTATATATTTTCAACTCTCCATTACCTGCTCTTATTGAAGGAAAAGACCTTATAAAATGTGGACTAGTTCCATCTAAAGAGTTTAGTGTGATATTAGTCCAAGCTTATGAAGCACAAAAAAAGGGGAAGTTTACAACTCTAAAAGAGGCACAAAAATGGTTAAAAACTTATCTAACTTCACTTTCGTAAATTGGATTTAAAGGACTTAAGTACTTTCCTTGTAAGTAGTCTATATCAAACTTTTTTGCGACTTCACAAGCTTCTGAAGTCTCTATGTTTTTTATCCAAGTCTTAATCTTCTTATGTGTAGCCATAACTTTAAAACCTTCAAGAATTGCACTGTTATTCTTCATTTTTTCATATGCCGAATACTGTGTATCAAAGCGTATAACATCTATATCTAAGTCTTTTAAATACAGAAAACTTGTATGGTAGGAACCTAATTTATCTATAGCTATCATCACACCAATATCTTTCAATGTTTTTATAATTGAGTTATATTTTTTAGTATGACTATAATACTCATGCTCAGATAAAATAAACATAATCTTTTTCTTTGAGTTTTTTATCAGCTCTTTTGTACTTGACAAAAATTTAGGATTTCTAAGCGATGTAGGAGAAATCCCTAATGCATAAATAATATCTGCATCATTTGAAGTTTGCAAAACTATCTCTTCTAAAACCATTAAGTCATACTCAATGACAAGTCCTAATTTGTTAATAACTTTTGTATAGTTTTTCGGATAAAGTAGTTTTCCGTTGCTAGATTTTAGTTTGATAAAACACTCTTTAAAAGCAACTTTATCCCCTTCAAATACATCTTGACTCATTACACTTACAGCACGTTTGTTTATCGCATCTATGACAAAAAACTCTAACTCATTTGGGTTAATTACTTCAGGCTTTATCTCTTTTTTTAACTCTTTTCTCTGTTCTTGTAGTTCAAAAAGATTTTCAACTATGTAGTCTAGTTCACACGAATAATTTGTATCACTTATCGCTCCGGAGAGTTTCACTTCTATATCATCTACTTTAAACTCTTTTGACTTAAGGCACATTAATTCTAATATAGTCGTATACTCATTTTTAAGCCCTTCAAAACCTATGATAAAATCTCCACCTTTGATATGTCCGAGTGGAAAATTTTCTATCTTTTGTGCTTTTAAGTACTCAGCTATCCATATTGCGACTTCTTTTAAAACTCTATCACCATTTTTGATTCCATAGAGTGAGTTTATATCATCTAAATTATCTACACTCATTAAAATAAGTGTGTAATCTTTCTCTTTTTTAAGTTTCTCTTTTATATAGCTAAAAAGATATTCACGTGTAAATGTTTTACTCACATCATCTGTGATTTTGACATCAAAACCATTATAAATAAGGTATAAAATGAAGTAAATACTAAAAACTAAAAGGATTAAAGACTCTACATAAAAAGAGGCTTGAAGTGTCTGGGAGTTTTCTAAAAATGTGTGTATTAAAAGGGCTAAAATAAGACCAAAAATAGGAAGTCCCATTCTAAGTGCTAACCTAAAACGGTACTCTCTCTCTTTGGTTTGTGGTAGTAACATATAAATTCTCTATACGTCGAGGTGTTTTACATCTTTTGCATGTGTTTCTATGTAGTTACGACGTGGTTCAACTTCATCGCCCATAAAGAGTGTAAAWGCATCACTGGCAACCTCTGCATCATCAATAGTMACTTGAAGAAGTATACGGTTTTCAGGTGTCATAGTTGTTTCCCAAAGTTGATCAGGATTCATCTCRCCAAGACCTTTGTAACGYTGRATATAAGAACCTTTWYKWGCAAAATCTTTAATATTTTCAAGCACTTTTAAAATATCTTCATCAAAATTTAAATCCCACTCTTGAATCTTCTTGTAAACAAAGTCTGCTTCAGTAAAGTGTGGTGCAGTAAARAGATCATCATTTATAAGTAACTCTTCCATTCCACCTTTAGTTTGTACAAAAAGGTGAATCTCGTTAGTCTCTTCATTAATTGTTTTTGTAAGTATATTATTATCAATACTTGCTAAAAATTCTTCAATTTTTGCATATAAAGCTTTTGCACCTAATGCAATCAAGTCAGGGTTTTCAACAAAGTGACGAATAAGACTAACAAGTGCATAACGACGCTCTAGTGCATTTAAACTTCCAGCATAATGATCAACCATTTTAAAGTAAGACAGAAGGTCATTATGACCCAAAGTTTGATTCTCTAAAGATTCGATACCGTTATCAATTAAGAAGTCATTCATCTCTCTRTCATCTTTAAAGTAAATCTCTTTTTTACCTTTTTTATAACGRTAMARTGGTGGCTGYGCAAGATAAAGRTAWCCATTTTCTACAAYAGATCTGAAATGTCTAAAGAAGAAAGTTAAAAGYAGTGTCTGGATATGGCTACCATCAACATCCGCATCSGTCATGATGATAAGTTTGTGATAACGAAGTTTCTCTTCATTAAACTCTTCACCAATTCCACAGCCCATAGCTGTAATCATATTTGTAATTTCATCAGATTTAAGTATTTTTTCTAAACGTGCTTTTTCAACATTTAAAATTTTACCCTTAAGTGGTAAAATCGCTTGAAAAACACGGTCACGACCCATTTTMGCTGAACCACCCGCAGAATCCCCTTCCACTAGGTATAGTTCACAGATACTTGCATCTTTAGATTGACAATCTGCTAGTTTACCAGGAAGTGTTCCAACTGACATACTGTCTTTACGACGMGTTAAATCTCTTGCTTTTTTAGCTGCCTCTCGACCGCGCGCTGCTGCAAGTGCTTTTGCAACGATAGATTTCGCTTGAATAGGGTTTTCTTCGAAGTATTTAGAAAGTGCTTCACCTGTTGCTTTTTGTACTAAAGGGCGTACATAAGTGTTTCCTAATTTACCCTTTGTTTGACCCTCAAACTGAGGCTCTGGAACACGAGCTGAAACGATTGCTATAAGACCTTCTCTTACRTCATCACCAGATATTTTTACATCTTTCTCTTTTGCTGCACCATTTTTTGAGTTATAGTTAGAGATAACACGTGTAAGTGCTGCACGAAAACCAGCTTCGTGAGTTCCACCATTTGGTGTTCTAATATTGTTTACAAAAGATGCAAGTTTTTCTTCATAGGCTTCATTGTACATAAGTGCAACATCAAACTCAATGTCTTCAACTTTTTGAGTAAAACTAAAAACATCAGCTACTACAGCTTTTTTATTCATGTCAGTCACATACTGAGCAATACCACCTTCAAAGTGATACTCCTCTTTTGTTCCATYRCGTTCGTCATTAAATTTGATAGTTATAAATGGATTTAGGTATGCAAGTTCTTTAAAACGTTTTGAGAGATACTCGTACTCAAAAGTAATAGTATCAGTAAATATAGTTGGATCAGCTGCAAATTCAATAGTAGTACCAGTTTTGCGAGTAGTTCCTATTACAGCTAAAGCTTCTTGAGGAATTCCTTCTTTAAAATTCTGCTCAAAAATCTCACCTTGACGGTAAATAGTCATTTTTAAATCACACGAGAGTGCATTTACAACTGAAACACCAACWCCGTGAAGTCCACCAGAAACCTTATAAGTATCTTTATCAAACTTACCACCRGCATGAAGAACAGTAAGAACAACAGTTGCTGCRCTCATACCTTCAGTTGGATGCATATCTGTAGGAATACCACGACCATTATCTGAAACTTTACATGTTCCATTTTTTGTAAGAGTTACATTAATAGTATCACAGTRWCCAGCCATTGCCTCATCAATAGAGTTATCAATAACTTCGTAAACTAAATGGTGTAGTCCACGGTGACTTGTATCACCAATGTACATACCAGGACGTTTTCTAACAGCTTCTAGTCCTTTGAGGACTTTAATATTACTAGCACCATAATTTTCTTCCATTTATAACTCCGTTAACATAATTAAGTTATTCTACCTADTTTTTACTAAATATAATATTTATAGAAAATAAATAAGCTATAATTAACATAAAAAGGTCTAYTAATGAAAATTATTTTTCTTTTATTATTTTTCTTTTTTATAMTATTTATGAATGCATGTGCTCCAAAACAAGATATGTTAAAAGCAGATGTCCTAGTTGCTCATGGTGMTTATAAAGAAGCAGCTAAATTTACTGATTCAAAAATAGATAAAGATRATTTATATGCAAAAAATAATCTTTTATGGTCCCTGCAGAGTGCTATTTCATACTTCTATGCATCAGATWACAATGCAAGTATAAAATACTTTAATGATAGTGAAGCTATTATGAAGCATTATCGTCAACAAATACTTATAAAAGATGTCAGTCAAACACTTAAATCAACTCTTKTAAATGATACAACTAGACCCTATATAGGTASTGAGTATGATGGAATCATGGCAAACACCTATAAGGCAATATCTTATATGGCACTTAAAGATACCGATGGAGCTAGAGTTGAGTTTAACCGTGCTRTTGATCGTCARCGTCGTGCTAAAATATTTTTCTCTCAGATGATAAATAAAGAACGCGCTGCTATAAAGAAAAAAGAGCAAGAGARTAAAAGAGATGGGAAAAATCTTGAAGTAAATGATTCAKATAGAAATAGTTTAATCAATCAAAAATATCCTTCTTTACATGCTTATGAACCCTAYCCTGACTTTATAAATCCAATCACAACTTATCTAGCTGGACTTTTTGCYAAAGCAGATGGTGCAAATTCTAAAGCAGACTCACTGTTAAAAGAAGCCTATGGAATGATGCSAAAAAATGAAAATGTTAGAATAGATTTAGAAGAGGATATAACAGAACCTACAGTATGGTTAGTTTTTGAGAATGGTCAGGCACCTGTTTTAAAAGAGTGGCGAATTGATTTTCCTATTTGGATCTTTACAAATAAACTGAGTTATATATCAGTTGCTCTTCCCAAACTTGTACCAAGATACAAGGCTTACAACTATTTAGTAATAAAAGACGATAMTRATAAAACRACRCAAACAAGTTTTCTCTCAAGTATGGATAGAGTTATACAAACTGAGTTTGCCAAAAGTTATGATGTAACTGTCCGTAGAGCYATACTRTCAWCTGCTACAAAAGCTGCTATYAACTATGCTRTTCAAGAACAGACAAAAGATAATAATTCAGGGCTTGCTGCGTTTGTTAGYGTTGCTACTGTCATTTATCAAATAGCTTCAACACATGCAGATACGAGATCTTGGAGAACACTRCCTAAAGAGTTTCAACTCGCACGTTTTAAAAGACCAAAAAATGGAAACATAACTATAACTACATCAAATARYATATTYATAAAAAATATAAAAATACCTAAGACACAACATACGCTAATTTATGTTAGAATAGCTACAACTAATGCACAGGCATCAGTTAAAGTTATACCATTTTAAAGGAGATAAGATGAAGTTAGCAATAGGTTTTATTTTTGCTGTTRCTCTACTATTTACTGGATGTGCCCAAAAGTCCTATGTTAAAATAGTAGAYAATGAAGTAGCAGAATATGTAAATGTRCAAGATATAAAAGAACGTATACGCGATGATGGTCTTTTAGAGATACAGATAAATGCTCAAAATGATACGAACGAGTATAAACTCTTTAAATACCGTGTTGATTGGCAAGATAAAGATGGTTTTTTAATCCCTTCGCTATCTTCAAAATGGGCAGATTTTCCAGCTCATAAAAATTCAAAATTTAAAATAAATATTGTAGCACCTTCKGCTAAAGCAACTGCTTATCAAGTTTATCTAAGCGAATAAGGACAAAGTATGAAAATAGCAATATTAACAGTATCTGCTTTATGTCTTGCACTTCTTAGTGGATGTGCAGATAAAGTTAGCAAGATAGATATAAATAATGACACTGGTGACCAAGTGATTGGTCTAGACTATAGAGACTTTCAACTAGCTGCAAGTGAAGCTACDCAATCAATGCTTCGTTCTCCTGCACTTTCTAAACCAGGTGGAGGTAGATATATACTTGCTATATCAGATGTAAAAAATGATACTATGCAACATATTGATACTGATCAACTTATTAAAAAGATTCGTATAGAACTTTTAAATAGTGGGAAAGTGTATGTAACTACTGCAATTGGTRATGCTGAAGATAAAATGAATAAAAAAGCTAGAGCACTAAGAGAAGACGATGAGTTTAGAAACTCTAGTGTTTCTAAAAAAGGAACTCTTATAGCTCCTGACATGTCTCTTTCTGGAAAAATTTTACAACGTAATATAAATATGGGTAATGGTAAACAACAAGTAGAATACTACTTCATGTTAACATTAACTGATTTAAATAATGGRTTTGCTACTTGGGAAGGTGAAACTATCATAGGTAAACGTGCAAGTGGTAAAGCTGTCGCTTGGTAGATTTATAAATATTTCTACCTTATAAGGTAGAAATATTTACTTAAATAACGATAGGCATAACTATTGTTTTAAAGTTATCGTCACTTAATATAAAAGGTAAGTTCCCTTCGTTAAGTCCTATCTTAAACTCAGAGTTATTTATGCTTCCTAAAAAGTCTAATAAATARCGTGAATTRATTGCTAATGAAAATGGCTCACTAAAACCAGTTGCAAAACCTATCTCAGTTTTTGCTTCAATATTATCATCACTTAAACTCTCAAATGTAATAACATCACCTAAAAATGTAATCTTTAAATCACTAGAAATAGTAGTTATCTGTTTAATAGAATCAATCATAACTGCTTTTGGAAGTAAAAGTGAAGTTTTTATCTCTTTTGGAATAATACGAGAATATTCAGGAAATTTACCATTAATAAGTTTTGTAAAAAAAGTATACTGAGCAGAGTGAATAATTAAGTTTGTATCATCATAATATAACTCAATGTTGTCAAAGAAAAGTTTTTGAATTTCTATGATAGCTTTTTTAGGAATGATAATACTTAACTCACTTTGACTAGCATTTACHAYATTTACHACAGCTAAACGACGTGTATCAGTTGATGCAAAGTTTATACTATCTAGTTTDATGTCTATTAAGGCACCATTTAGCTCAAATTTAGGATTATTAGTATCTATAGCAGGGGTAATCTTTTTAAGAGAYTCTATGAGAGTATGTGACTCTATTGAGATACGTGCTTTTCCTTCATATGATGGAAAYTCTGGAAAGTCATTAAAAGAGAAAGTAGGTAGTTTAAAGTTWGARTGACCTTGAGTTATATGAAGRGTATCATTTTTTACTTCTARGTTRATGTTYCCATCTTTAAGTATRCGAACGATATCTAAGAACTTTTTACCATTAGCAGTRATACTTCCTTCTTTTTCGATAGTTACATTATCAGTAGTAACTAAAAAACCTATTTCGTAGTCAGTAGCTTTAATAGTTAAATTATTGTTTGAAGCATTTAAGTATACATGAGAAGTAATTTGTGAAGTATCTTTTTTTTCAAGAAAAGGTGCTGAATGAATAAGTATATTTTCTAATACTGATTTACCAATAGTTATGATCATCTAAATTCCCTATATATTTATATAATTTTAGTAAGTAGTAGTAGGGGAACGTGAATAGGTGAAAAACCACTTCATAGCCCTAAAACAGTACTTATTTAGACGTGATGACTTCATATGAGTTTACTCACGTCTATTCACTTTTACAATTATATCTTTTTTATTCTATATTTGTAAGTTTATTACTTAACTCGTCTATTTTTACTTTAAAATCTTCATCATCTTGTATTAATTGATTAATTTTTTTGATAGTATGACTTATGGCAGTATGATCTTTCATACCAAAGTACTGAGCGAGTTGTGGCATAGTATTTTGTGTAAGTTCACGGCATATATAAATAGCTATCCTTCTTGAATAGACTATATTTTTACTACGACCTTTTGAACGAATTTCACTTGGTTTTATATTTAAGTCTTTAGCCACGACCTCTGTTATATTGTCCATAGTTAGATTTTCGCGTTTTTCTGCTATTTGATCTTTGAGTACGTTTTTTGTAAACTCTAAGTCTATATCTACATGCATTAGTTGTGAATAAGCATGGAGTTTAGAGAGTATACCCTCTATTTCACGGACATTAGAGTCTATAACTGTTGCTATATAGTTAACGATGTCTTTTGATAAAACAACTTTATTTATCTCACATTTTTTTTCTATTATGGCTATTTTTGTCTCAAGCTCTGGGGGTTGTATGTCTGCTACTAAACCCCATTCAAAACGACTCTGTAACCTTGCTTCAAGTCCTGCTATCTTTTTTGGATGTTTATCAGCAGTAAATATAATCTGTTTACCATCACCTTTGAGTGCTTCAAAAGTGTGAAAGAGTTCTTCTTGAATACCTTCTTTATTTGATAAAAATTGAATATCATCTATGAGTAAAACATCACAAGTACGGTACTTCTCACGATAACGTTCCATTGTGTTGTTACGAATACTTCGAGTAAAGTCATTTAAAAACTGCTCAACAGTTGTATAGATAACAACTTTTCCCTCATTTTGAAAAACATTACCTGCTGATTGCATAAGGTGAGTTTTTCCAAGTCCAACCCCACCATAAAGAAAAAGTGGGTTATAAACTCTTCCTGCATTTTCACTTACACTTTTAACAGCAGCATAAGCAAATTGGTTTGAACCACCAACCATGAAGTTTGAAAAAGAGTGTGATGGGTTAAGAAGTGAACTTCCTTGTTTTACTTCAACAGTTTTTACTTTTTTACTTTGAATTACACTGTTTTTAAGGGCTATTCGCACAGTTACTTTGTTATGAGACTTCACTTCAAAGAGATGGGCTATCTTTGAAGTGTATTTATTTTTTATCCAGTTGAGCACTAGAGCATTTGGAGCATAAAATATAGCAAGTTCTGGTGTAGACTTTTTCACATCATACTGAAGTTGTTTAATGTAGCGGTTATATTCGCTCTCAGTGACTTCTTCTTTAAGTAATTCTAGTATTTCTTGACCAATATTCACGTTAAACCCTATTTATTAGTATATAGGTGAATAATACCCTCTATTTGCATAAAATAGGGTTAAAAAGCAGCGTGAATAAAAAGTTATTCACGTAAAAATTATTCTGCTTCTTTTGTAATGATAACAGTACCTAAACCTGTCTCAACTGGGTAACCAGATTTTGCCCAAGCCTTAAGCCCACCTTTTAAGTTTGTTGCGTTGTTATAACCAAGATGACGAAGTTGTTGTGCAGCTAATGCACCACGACCACCGCTACGGCAGTATGTCACTATGATTGCATTTTTATCTTTTACCTTGTTACCTATTACAAACTCTAAGTTTCCACGCGTAATTGCATACGATTCATCCGCATATATCTCACCCTCACTACGTTGTTCACTCTCTCTAACATCTAAAACAACAACAGGTTCTTCTTTATCTATAAGAACTTTTAATTTTATAGGATCCATCTCTCCAGCCTCTTTTTTAGCAGATGCTAAAAGTTTATCAGTGTTGGCAAAACCTGCCATCAATGTACTTGTTGACGTAAGTGCAATAAGTGTAACGATGTTTAATAATCTCTTTTTCATATTCAAATTTCCTTTTTGATTGTAACAAGTAAATAACTAAATGCATAATTAGGCATTTAACTAAATAGATAATGCTATGGTATACTTTTACAATTAAAATGTCAAGGAACTTTATGTTAGATATGCAAGCAAAGATAAAAATTTTTAAGGCCTTAGGGAATAAAACAAGGTTTTTAATTTTTAAAAATGTTTTTACTGGTGGATATACTTGTAGTATTGACAAAAAAGATCCTAAAGTAGAAGTTAGTCCTCATGCAACTTGCGTTAGTACTATTGCTGAACATTTTGAGTTTTCTCTTCCTACTATTTCTAAACATCTAAAAGAATTACGTGAAGCAAACATAATCACTATGGAGAAAAAAGGCAATAAGATATACATAGAGCCAAACATAGAAATAGTTCGTGAACTTGGTGGATGTTTTGGAACTCTCGCTGATAATTTTGATAAGAATAGAGAACTATTCTTTGGTGATGTAGTAGTTTCTTAAATGATAATTCTTGGCATCGACCCAGGTACTAGAAATATGGGATATGCACTCATAAAACTTGAAAATAGTAAAATTTCTTTAGTCGCAGCAGGGCTCATAAAGATGAAAGCAGAAGACTTGCAGTTTCAAATACCACAGATGGTAGAGGGAATGGGTAGAATTTTTTCTGAGTTTAAGATAGACGAAGTTGCTATGGAAGATATATTTTATGCGCATAATCCAGCTACTACTATAAAACTTGCACAATTTCGTGGAGCTATCATGCTCAAAATCCTTCAAGAGTTTGGACAGTTTAGTGAATATACAGCTCTTCAAGTAAAAAAAGCACTCACAGGAAAAGGCAAGGCCTCTAAAAAACAGGTAAACTTTATGGTAAAAAGACTTTTAAAGATTAAACAAGAGATAAAACCACTCGATATAAGTGATGCAATGGCAGTTGCTATCACACACTCTCAGCGGGTAAGATTAAAGTAGCAAAGTAATGGCGATTAATATAAAAGAGTTTATGAACGCGAGGACTACACCTTTAGCATCTATATTTGGTAGTGGTTTTTTAGTCATGGTTCCTATTTTAATTGGAACGGTTGGTTCTTATGCAAGTGTAGCGATGTTTTTTATAGCTTTGTTAGCTTATAGTGTTGGAAGTGTTATCCGTTTTAACATCAAGTATGCAGAAGCAATTTTAAAAGAAAAGAGTAATAAACGAGCTGCTTTTTTTGAGTGTTTCTCAGACATCTCCCTTGTTCTTGCTTATGTTGTCTCGGTTAGTCTGTATCTTAACATCTTGTCTGCGTTTGTTTTAACAGGTTTGGGTGTTGACTCCGCGTTTAATGAAAAGATTCTTACAACTTCTATCATAGTTATGATTACTGCTATTGGAATTATCAAGGGATTAAAACCTTTAGAAATTTTAGAAAAATATGCCTTAGAGATAACAATATTTATAGTTATTTTACTTATAGTCGCGTTTGGATTGTATGACTATAATATTTTTACTGTAACTAAGAGTTTTATAATGCCTATGCCTACTGAGCACTCAACTTATGAGATAGTAGCTATTTTAGCGGGTATGCTTATAGTTGTTCAAGGTTTTGAGACAAGTCGTTACTTGGGTGAGAGTTATTCTAGTGAAATGCGTATCATGACTTCGAGATATGCACAGATTGTCTCAACTATTATATATCTTATATTTATCTCTTTAGCCCTGCCTGTTACACATTTTCTTAATGGTGTCTACTCAGATAACGCACTTATAGAGTTAGTCACTATTGTCGCTCCGATTCTTGTTGTTCCACTTATAGTTGTAGCAGCACTTTCTCAGTTCTCAGCAGCAGTTGCAGATACACTTGCGGCTACAGGAAACATTAAAGAGGTGTTTGTTGGAAAGGTAGATTCAAAAATGTCTTATCTTTTAGTCGGTGTTAGTGCAGTTATTATAACATGGAGTATTGGAACACTAGAGATATTAGCTCTTGCCTCACGTGCTTTTGCTTTTTACTATTTGTTACAAACTCTTGTGGCTATGAGCATATCTAAAAGTATACTGCAGAAGTTTTTTATGAGTGCTTTAGCACTTATGTTAGTCTTTATTACTCTTTTTGCTATTCCAGCCGGATAAGTTATGATAACAAAGAATTTCCAAGATAAATATGTGTAAAACTTTTATCGACAGTTCTCCTCTATATTTCTTGAAATGCCTTTATGAGCATTAATGAAGCATGGTAAAATGTAAAACTTAAAAATATTAGAATTGTTTAAATTTTTGTATGAATTTAGATTATCACTCCATTTATGCATGCAGGCCGTAATGTATACTATTTTAGGGTATTATTTCATAAACAAAAAGAGGAAAAAGATATGTCAAAATTTGAAAACGTAACAGCAGTTAAAGCTGCAAATATTTACTTCGATGGGAATGTAACATCTCGTACACTAGAGTTTAGTGATGGTACAATTAAGTCATTAGGAATTATGCTTCCTGGTGAGTATACTTTTGCAACTAATGAAGCTGAGATTATGGAAATTATGAGTGGTGAGATTGCTGTTAAACTTCCTGGAGAAGAGTGGAAAACTCTTAACACTCCGGAGACTTTTAATGTACCTGCAAACTCATCGTTTGATGTAAAGGTTACGACACCAACAGATTACTGCTGCTCGTATATTAAAGACTAAACCTTTTACTGCAAGGGCTAAAGCGCATCTGTGTACTTTAGTCTATAAACTGCGAAACTAACTGTTTGAGACTTGTCTCATCCAGTGCTCCACTTACTCGTTTTACCTCTTTTCCATTTTTAAATACGATGAGAGTTGGTATGCTACGAATACCCATGCGAGCACCTAAGTTATTTTGATCTTCTGTATTTACTTTACAAAAAAGAGCCTTAAGAGGAAAATTTCTTGCAGTTTTTTCAAATATAGGTCCAAACATTTTACATGGACCACACCATGGTGCCCAGAAGTCAACTATAACAACTGGCTCACTGTTAACAAGCACTTCATCAAAAGTAGCTTCTGTAAGAACTAGAGGTTCATTTTTTAAAAGAGATTCTTTACATTTTCCACAGTTAGCTTTTTTATAAGTCTCTTTTTTAGGTACATTGTTTACCATTAGACAGTGTGGGCAGATTACTCTCATTTTTACTCCTTAAATGACTTTATTGTTTCAGTCATACCAAAATCTGGATGTTTTCTTGGTTCAAGAACAATCTGTGCAAGTTTGTTGTTATCATTATTGATAACAATAGGTGCTAAAAAGTTTATATATGAGTCTTCAATTGGTTTTTGTAGTATTAAAATATTGTATACGCTAAGATTTGATTTTTCATTTATGTCTAAAAGTATTTTAATGTCTATGGGAATATTAAATGAGTATTCTCTTAAGGCATAAGGATTAACAACTGTAAAAGTTGCTGTATCATTTGTTGTATCTTTTAGTGTAGAAAAGAGAGAATCTATCTCGGTGATAGTAACTGTGCGTGTGTCAGGAAAGCCTAACAGTTCTCCGCGAACATCATAACTCATTGTATTCCTTTAAAATAAGCCTTCTTCATATTTAAGAGTATTAGCTATTATATAACACGAAGAGCTCTTTATTGCTGATATATTATAGCACTCTCCAATACCAAAAGCAAATAAACTTTCATCTTTTAAGATATTTGCTCCATCGCTCATATCTACTAGTCCAAGGCGGCTGCTTTCTAAAAGTCTTGCATCACTAACACCATTAAATTCTAGTGTTATTGTTATCCAGTCATATGCTCTAGCACTGTCTTGAACAGCAAAGGTAGTTTGAATTTGTAGGGGGGAGATTATATTTAAAGAACGAAACTCAGCATCTTTAAATGACGAGAAACGTTCATTAAATGCAGGGAGTTCCTTAAGTGTAAGTGGTTTCATCCGAAAGTGCCTATTGACAACCAACACACTCCATACTTCTATCTTCTACATCTCCGGCAACTTCAGGAGACTGTGAACGTAGGTAGTATGTAGATTTTAAACCAAGTTTCCATGCGAGCATGTAGATTTCGTTTAAGTACTTACCGCTTGCTTTGTCTAGAGTGATAAAGATGTTTAGTGACTGGCCTTGATCTATCCACTTTTGACGAATTGCAGCCGCTTTAATAAGTAGTGTTTGGTTCAAGTCATATGCAGGTGTATAATAGGCCCATGTCTCAGGAGAGAGCTTAGGAACAACAACTGGAATAAGACCAGATAAGTTCTCTTCAAACCACTTGCGTTTAAAGACAGGTTCAATAGCCTGTGTAGTTCCTGTAAGAATAGAAATAGAACTAGTAGGGGCAACAGCCATTAAGTAACCATTTCTCATACCTTGAGCTTTAACTTTAGCACGAAGGTCATCCCACTCATATGTGGATGCAAAAAGTCCACCACGGTCAACTAGATTTATAACCTCTGCGTTTGCATGGTCTTGAGGAAAAATACCACGGCTCCATTTTGAACCTATAAATTCAGGATAAGCTCCCTTCTCTTTTGCCAAGTCCGATGATGCATTAATAGTGTTATAAGAAACAGACTCCATAATTTCATCTATCTTATCGAAGTGTTCTTGAGTACCCCAAGGGATACCTTGTTCTGCTAACATCTGTGCTTCACCCATAACGCCTAAGCCGATAGAACGGCTTTTCATGTTAGTGCGTTTTACTTTTTCAACAGGGTAGAAGTTTAGATCTATAACGTTATCTAAGCATCTAACAGCTATTGGAACGATACGATTGATTTCCTCTTTTGTATTTATACGAGAGAGGTTAATAGAAGCAAGGTTACATACCGCAGTTGAACCATTTACTTTCTCTTTCTCTACTACGAAGATTGGAAGTCCACCTAGGGAGTCTAGTGCTGTTACTTTTTTTGCTGGTTTTTCTATACCACTGTCTACTGTAATAAGTTCATCTTCTTCATAACTGATACTTTCGCCATTTTCAAAAATAAACTTTATTTTATAATGGTTTGGTTCTGTATTTTGAAAGATTTCAGTACAGAGGTTTGAGCTTCTGATGATACCAAAGTGATCATTTGGGTTAGCACGGTTAGCGTTATCTTTAAAGCAGAGGAAAGGTGAACCTGTCTCGAAGTAAGATGTTAGAATCTTTTTCCATAAATCTTTTGCTTTAATCTTCTCTTTTATAATTGAGTCATCTTGTTCAAGTTCAAGATAACGTTTGTTAAACTCTTCGCCATGTATGTTTGTTAGTTCTCTTACATCATAAGGATCAAAAAGAGTCCAGATTGCATCTTCTTGTACACGATGCATAAACATATCGTTTAACCAAAGGGATGGAAAAAGATCATGAGCACGACGACGCTCTTCACCAGAGTTTTTCTTAAGGTCTAAGAAATCGTTGATATCTATATGCCAAGGCTCAAGATAAACAGCGATAGCACCTTTACGAGTTCCCAGTTGGTCAACTGCAATTGCGATGTCATTTGTAATTTTTAGAAATGGAACTGTTCCACCCGCTGCATTTTTATGTCCATCAATAAATGAACCCATTGAACGAACCTGTGTCCAGTCCCARCCGATTCCTCCACCAAACTTAGATAGCATTGCCATCTCTTGGTAAGCATCAAAGATACCTTCGATGTTGTCCGGAGTTGAACCGATGTAGCATGAGCTTAGTTGGTGTCTTGTTGTTCTCGCATTTGAGAGAGTTGGAGTTGCAAGCATTACTTGAAATGTACTTATCATGTTGTAAAACTTGATAGCCCACTCTTGACGGTTTTCCTCGCGTTGTGCTAAGAACATTGCGATAGCCATAAACATATGCTGTGGAAGTTCTATAGGATTTGAATCTCTATCTTTTATAAGGTATCTATCATATAGAGTTTTGACACCAAGATAGTTAAACTGAAAGTCGCGTTCGGGAACAAGATGCTTTTCAAGTTCGTCAAGGTCATACATCTCTTTGAGACCTAAAAGGATACGTCCTTCTTTTTCACCTTTAAGGAAGTACTTCTCTAGTTTGCAGTAACCTGTAAAACCATTTACTTGGTGATAAAGATTAAAGATGAAAAGGCGTGATGCTACAAAAGTCCAGTTAGGCGCATCTATATCTATCTTATCTACAGCAGTTTTTATTAGAGTCTCTTGGATCTCTCTAGAAGTGATACCATCACGAAAGTGAATCTGTGCATCAACTTCTAGTTCACTTTGAGAAACATTGCTTAAACCTTTAACAGCTGCTGATGTGTATTTTTGAATTTTTGTAATATCTAAAGGTTCTGTTCTGCCGTTACGTTTTAAAATTGTTATCATAAATATACTTCCTTTTGGCTATCGTTAAAGATAGTTTTTACTTAAATATCCATGTGAATTTTTCAGTAAAAACTAGACTTTATGGAAATTGATTTTATCTAAACAATAGTAATGGAATTCTGAAATTAGGAAAAAAAAATAAAGAATTTTTGTAGATAAATAAGAGTAATAATTAGCATAACCAAAAGGTTATACTAAAGAGAAGTTTTAATGTTATTTAAAAACACGTTTGAAAATGTTATCAACATTTTTAGTGTAATAGTCGTAGTTAAAACATTCACGAATTTCTTCTTCGCTTAGTGATTTACGTAACTCATCATCTGCTAAGAGGTGGTTTAGGTAAAGTGACTCACCACTTTCATCAGTTGTAGCACGACCAGCTTGAATCTCTTCCCAAACTTTCATAGCATTTCTCTGAACTATACGGTAAGCATCTTCACGAGACACACCTTGAAGTGGTAACTCTAGTAAAACACGTTGAGAGAAAACAAGTCCACCTGTAAGGTTTAGGTTTTTCATCATGTTTTGAGGAAATACTGTAAGGTTTGCTATAACATTGTTCATGCGGTGAAGCATAAAGTCCATAGTAATGAAAGCATCAGGTAACCAAAAACGCTCAGTAGAAGAGTGAGAGATATCACGCTCATGCCATAGTGCTACATTTTCCATTGCAGGAGTAACACAAGTTCTAATGATACGTGCAAGTCCTGTAATATTTTCTGTAAGAATAGGATTACGTTTGTGTGGCATGGCAGAAGACCCTTTTTGGCCTTTTGCAAAAAACTCTTCAGCTTCATACACTTCTGTACGTTGCAAGTGTCTTACTTGAACTGCAAACTTTTCTACTGAAGAAGCTAGTAGTGCTAGAGTAGTTGCTAGTCTTGCATAACGATCACGGTGAACAACTTGGTTTGAACATGGCTCAGATTTTAATCCAAGTTCTTCCATCGCATACTCTTCTAACTCTAAAGGTGCATGAGCAAAGTTACCCATCGCTCCAGAGATTTGTCCAACTGCGATTACATCCATAGTCTGCTCAAGGTTTAACAGGTGACGAGCAACTTCGTCATACCAAACTGCAAGAGTAAGACCAAAAGTGATAGGCTCACCATGAATACCATGAGAACGTCCAACCATAAGAGTCATCTTATGTTCCTCTGCACGTTTCTTTATTGACTCCATTAAAGTCTTTACGTCATCAATGATAATGTTGAGAGAGTCTCTCATCTGAATAGCAACACCAGTATCAACTGCATCTGAAGAAGTCATACCATAGTGGAACCATCTTGACTCTTCACCAAGGCTTTCAGATACACTTGTGTTAAACGCGATAAGGTCATGTCTTGTTACTGCTTCTATCTCTTCTATACGCTCAACGGAGAAAGTTGCATTTTTTACGATTTTATCTGCATCGTCTTGAGGAATCTTTCCTAACTTTGCCCAAGCTTTTACAGCAGCTTTTTCTACTTCAAGCCATGCGGCATATCTTGCATGTTGTGTCCATTTACTTGCCATCTCAGGACGTGAATATCTTTCTACCATTTTATTACCTTTTTATTAAGAAATTTATTGCGCTAAAATTCGCTTTATATATGAATAGCATTTTACTTGAATATTCATAATAAACCAATTAAACATCAAAGGACTTCATTTGCCATTTGTAAAAAACAAATATATAGTAAAGACAAAACAAAGAGCAGTATTTTATCTTATGAATGAACTTGGATATTCTCAAAGAGAGGCACAGCGTTTTATATCAAAGGGGCGTGTCTTAGTAAATGGTGAAAAGATGGTTAAAACTGCTGGAGAGATTGAGGGAGAGATAGAGTTCATTCATTTTGAACCTATTACCAAAGGGCTTAAACCAACGTATGAGTCCCAAGAGTTTGTAGTCTTTGACAAACCTAGTGGAGTGCTTGTTCACCCACAAACAAAACGCACACCCTACTCTCTCATAGATGAACTTAAGTTCCAGTATGGCCGTGATGCAAACATCGCTCATCGGATAGACCAAGAAACAAGCGGACTTGTTCTATGTGCAAAGAATAAAACAAGTGAACGTGAAATCAAAATGATGTTCCAAGAAAGAGATATGAAGAAGAAGTACTTTGCGATGGTTCATGGTGAGATGAAAGAGGAGCTGATTGTAGAAGAACCATTACTGCGTTCACAAGATCAAAGTTCAGCAATGGTAAGGATGATTGTCAAAGTGCATCCAGATGGGAAAGCGTCTAAAACTACTTTTAAACCTTTAGAGTATTTTCCTCAAAGAGATATGACTTTAGTTGAATGTTCTCCTCATACTGGTAGACAACATCAGATACGTGTTCATCTGTTTCACGTGAAACATACCATTGTTGGAGAGCCAATTTATGGACAGAGCCAAGATATGCTTGTGAAGTTTCTTGATAAAGAACTCTCACCTCAAGATAGAATAAATAATGGAGGGGCATCAAGGCTTCTTTTGCATGCTTGTGAACTTGAGTTTGAGTTATATAGTAAGATGTACTCTATTAAGAGTAAGACGGACTTTCTAAAGGTCTGTATGGATAGTATGGATGTGAATAACTTTTAGAGTGAAAGAGAGGTAAATATAAAAAGTTTACTCTTTTGTATAAAATTTCATTAAACTCCCTATTATAGGGGTTTAAGCTAATATTTATATTCATTTTCAGCATAAATTTATATAAATAATTTCTTAAATTGAAAAAGAATTTAGAAATTTATCGTCTATATATGTATTATTATTCACAAGTTAGAACACTGTGTGAATAATACACACTCGGATGTGAATTTAAAACTTTTTATGAATAAGAAATATGTTTTCAAAAGTAAGTATTTTTAGTAAGATGTTATTTGTTATTTGTTTATAAGAAAAGTATGATATTATTACACTCAGAGACGGCCTCCCTGGTGTGTTGGTCGTTTTGCTTCTTTAAGAATGAATTAYTTCACTCTATTTAAACCCCATTGTATCTTTTTATAATTTTTTTAACACGTGCTCTAAGGTTTCGTAGTGCATCAGAACTAGTTTTACCATCTGCTGTCAGGTTCTCAAAATCATCACCCAGTTGTGCTTTAGCCATCCAGCCTATTTTATTATGGTATTTGATACCAACAAAGCGTACATCACCGAAGTGACCCTTACAAAGTTTATATATCTCTTTTATTCTATCTGAATCCATTTTTTCTGACATCAGTAATTCCTTGAGTTGATTTAAAGTTATTTTACCATATTAAAAGTATTGATTGGATTACATTACTTTTTATCATCATCTTTGAGTGCTGCATACATGAAACCACCAACACCTATTGTAAAAACTATTATGATTAGAAATACTTCTGCTATATCTACACCACTAAACGACATTATGCTTCTCCTTCTCCTTCTACTTCTACTTTCTCTTTAAGCTGACCACATGCAGCACTTATATCTATGCCTTTAGAGTCTCTTATGGTACATAAAAGACCATGTTTAACCAAGTACTCTTGAAAAGATAGCATAGAAGCTTTGGAAGGTCTATGATAAGGAGTACCAGGATAAGGGTTAAAGTAGATAAGATTTACTTTGGCTTTAATGTCTGCAAGTAATTTTACAAGTTTCTTAGCACTAGCAATATCATCATTTTTCCCTTTTATCACAAGGTATTCAAACATTACACGCTTACGAGTATCGATTGGAAAGCGTTTAACAGCATCCATTATTGATTGAATATTATGTGCTTTATTCATAGGTATAAGCTCTGAGCGAAGTTCATCGTCAACTGCATGTAAAGAGATGGCTATATGCACGCCTAAGTCCATTTCTCCTAGTTTATCTATTTTTGAACTAAGTCCACTAGTGCTAACAGTTTGGCGTTTACCACCTATGCTAAGTCCTTCATCTTCTTTAAAGATTTCTATGGCTTTTGCTAAGTTTGTTAGGTTATCAAGAGGTTCACCCATTCCCATATAGACTATGTTTATCTTACGAGAGTGTTTGTGATTGTTGTCTTTTTTTAATGTTACAACTTGTGCAACTATCTCACCAGCACTTAAGTCACGAGTAAAACCACCTTTTGCTGTTAGACAAAAGGTACAGCCTACTTTACAGCCAACTTGAGTTGAAACACAGATAGTATATTTTGCTTCTTGACAGATATTTCCAGACTCATCTAGCTGTTCATCTTTCATCTTTAGCCAAACAGCTTCCATAGTTTTACCATCTTGAAGTTCTAAAAGATATTTTATAGTCCCATCAGTCGACTCTTCTTTATTTTTGATAGAAAGTGGGTTTACTAGATACTTTTCATCTAGTTCTTCTTTGAGTGCTTTTGGAATATTCTTCATGTCTTCATAGACTGAGGCATAGTGATGATAAAGCCAGCCATAAATCTGTTTGACTCTAAACTTTGGAGAAATAAGAGACTCTAACTCTTTAAGAGTGTAGTCCATTAAAGATGGTTTTAACTCACTCATTTTTTTGTTAGCTCATTAATACGTTTTTTAAYATGCTCAGCGAGTAACTTTTTTGCTTCTTCATGGTTTTTTAAAAAATCTTCATGAGCGTTAGTGTTAGTAAAGTTAGTAACACAAAAGACTCCACCGGCTGGTATATTAAACTCTTGTGCAATTTTAAGAACTGCAAAAAACTCCATACTTTCTATGCCTACGCCAAACTTTAAAAAGTTCTTTGTTAGTTCCTCATTTGTACTAATATAGTTAGAAGAGTTTACTACTATATCCTTTACATTCGTTAGATTTGTTGTTACAACATTATCAAGAGGCGTATAAGCATCGTTTGAGAGAAAAGCAAGTTCAATATTTGATGCTGTTTTACTCTCAATAATATCAAATATTTTTGCATCACCATAAGACCCTGCACTTCCAACAAAGAGTATAAACTCTGGTTTATCAAAAAGACAAAGTCTAGTTAAGTTCATTGCTATTTCTACAAGTCCAACACCCATAGGTTGAGCAAAGTTAAAAGTTTCGTTGTTTCCTGCACATATAATCATAGTAAATGTATCCTTTAAAGTCTAACTGGTATATTTTGTTCATGGAGATAATGTTTTAAATCCATRATATCTATCTCTTTATAGTGAAAAATTGAAGCAGCGAGTGCCGCATCAGCTCCACAATCAAAAGCATCTTTTATATGCTCCATCGTTCCTGCTCCACCACTAGCAATGACTGGAACATTTACAGCCTTACTTATCTGTCTCGTTATGTTAAGCTCAAAACCTGCTTTCGTACCATCGGCATCCATAGATGTTAAGAGTATCTCGCCACTACCGCGTTCAACTACTTCTTTGGCCCATTCCACAGCATCAAGTCCTGTGTCAACACGACCACCATTTAAAAAGACATGGTACTTTCCTGAGTCGGTGCGTTTAACATCGATTGCAGTTACTATACACTGAGAGCCAAAGCGTTTAGAACTTTCGTTTATTAGCTCTGGCCGTTTTATGGCAGCTGAATTCACACTTACTTTATCACAACCAACGTTTAGTAGTTTATAGATATCATCAAGTTTACGTATGCCACCACCAACTGTAAGAGGTATAAAAATCTCTCGTGCTACTTGTGCAACTATATCTACTATAGTATCGCGGTTATCACTTGAGGCAGTTATATCTAAAAATGTTAATTCGTCAGCACCCTCCTCGTTGTATCGCCTTGCTACTTCTACAGGATCACCTGCATCTTTTAGACCAACAAAGTTTACACCCTTTACAACTCGTCCATCTTTTACATCTAAACAAGGAATGATTCTTTTTGCAAAATAATTCATACTTTGAGTTCCTTATGGGAAGTTCTAATTTTAGTTATGTATAACTBAATAGAAATACCCCTTATATTATATATTTTGAATTATACAACTTTAGACTTATAATTDRGTAATGCTTTTTAAGCTAGAAATGTTTCATGTGAAACATTGAGAAAATATTTATTTAATATAGTTATATATAATGAATTTTAATATTTATTGTGGAGAGAGCTAAAAGAAAGGTTTTTTTTAAAGATGCCAGGTGTTAATAAAAAATCTATTTCAGCTGAGGAAGAAGGACTAGCCTTGAGTATTATGAGAAAATACAGGAATTTGTGACTGAACTAGAAAATGAGATAGGCTAGACTCGAACACCTTCTAACTGCTCTATTAGATGAAAAATAGAGGCTTTATCTTAAAATGTTTGTTGAAAAGTAGTAAATATAGTAATTTTTCATATTTGTTACCTTTTTATAAGTATTATTAGTATAATATAGCTGTTATGAATATCCAAAGTGTAATAGCAAAGAAAAAATTCGGACAAAATTTTTTAAAAGACCAATCAGTTTTAAGAAAGATCGTCGAAGCGATGCCCAAAAATGAGAATAAACTTGTTGAAATTGGACCTGGCTTAGGTGATTTAACTAAATTTTTAGTTGATGTCAGAAGTGTAGAAGCTTTTGAGGTAGATACCGATTTGTGTAAACTATTACAAAGTACATTTAAAGAAGAGATCGATACCAAGCGACTCCACATAAACTGTGGGGATGTTCTACAAGCTTGGAAGAGTTCTTTAGTGGATGAAGCGTATGACTTAGTGGCTAATCTGCCCTATTATATAGCTACGAACATCATACTAAAAGCACTCGCAGATCCAATGTGTAAAAATATACTAGTAATGGTTCAATTAGAAGTTGCAGAGAAGTTTTGTGCGACTGCTGGTGAGAAAGTATTTGGTTCTTTGAGTATTATAGCTCAAAGTATAGGAACTGCGACAATAGTCACAAAAGTTCCTCCAACTGCGTTTGATCCACAGCCAAAAGTAGACTCCGCTGTTTTTCTCATACAAAAAAATGCTGATAGATCTGATAAAGAGTTCGAGGACATGCTTAGAGTTGCATTTACGCAACCTCGAAAAACTCTTATGAAAAATCTCTCACAAAAGTATGATAAACCAACTCTAATTGAAGCTTTTGAGAGACTGAATCTAATACATACGATTCGCCCTCATCAGGTGGACACTCAGGACTATCACCAACTCTATAAAATAATATAAATATACAAAGGAGTTTGGATGCAAGAAGAAAACAGAGGGTCAGTAGAAAATACTACGACACCTAAAACAGAAGTAAAAGCAAATATGCAAGCAAAAACAGAATCAAAGCCAACAGAGTCAAAACCAGAAGTGAAAACACAAGAAGGTACAGCTAAACCGGTACACAATAGAAACAATAATAGAAGACCTAATAACCGTAAACCTAATCCTAATCAAAATAGAAATGCCAATGGTGATAAACCAGCAGGTAACAAACCTAATAACAACCGTAATAAAAATAAAAACCGTCACCGTAGACAACCTACCCCAGTTGATGAAAATCTAAAAGCATTTGTTACAAAAAATCAAGAAGCACATAAGCAACGTCTTAACCCTCACTATAAACTTGACCTTAACTCTAAGGCAAAAATACGTATTACTCCACTAGGTGGGCTTGGTGAAATCGGTGGAAACATCATGGTTATGGAGACTGATAACGAAGCTATTCTTATTGATATCGGTATGAGTTTCCCAGATGAGACTATGCACGGTGTTGATATTTTAATCCCTGATTTTTCTTACCTTAGAGAGATAAAAGATAAAATTGTTGCTGTTATTATTACGCATGCTCATGAAGATCACATTGGTGCGATGCCGTATCTTTATAAAGAGATGCAATTCCCTATATACGGTACACCTCTTCCACTTGCTATGATTGGTAACAAGTTTGATGAGCATCATATTAAAGAGCATAGAAAACATTTTAACCCTATCGTTAAACGCCAAGTATATGAGATAGGAAATGACTTTAAAATAGAGTGGATGCATATGACTCACTCGATCATTGACTCTTCAACTATTGCGGTTACTACTGACGCTGGAACTCTTATCCATACGGGTGACTTTAAGATAGATTATACTCCCGTTGATGGATATACTGCTGACTTACACCGTTTAGCATACTATGGAGATAAAGGTGTTCTTTGTCTTCTTTCAGACTCAACTAACTCACACAACCCTACTGCAACAGGTTCAGAGTTAAGTGTTGCTCCTGCATTAGATAGAATCTTCAGTAAGGCAGAAGGTCGTATCCTTCTTTCTACTTTTAGCTCAAACATTCACCGTGTTCAACAAGCTATTCAGTATGGTATTAAGTATGGTCGTAAGATTTGTGTTATTGGTCGTTCAATGGAGAGAAATATTGAACTTGCAATGCAGTATGATTATGTACGTTTTGCTAAAAATATCTTTGTTGATCCAGATGAAGTGGCACAGCTTGAAGATAAAGAAGTTCTTATCGTTACAACAGGTTCTCAAGGAGAGGCAAATTCAGCGCTCTTTAGAATGAGTATTGGTGAGCATAGACATATTAAAATTAAACCTAGTGATTTAATCGTTCTTTCATCTCGTGCTATTCCTGGTAACGAAGGTTCTATCTCTGCTATGCTTAACCACCTACAACGTGCAGGTGCAAGTATTGCTATGAGTAAAGACATTCATGTTTCAGGTCATGCTTCTATGGAAGAGCAAAAACTTATGTTACGTCTTGTAAATCCTAAGTTCTTCTTACCTATCCATGGTGAGTACAACCATGTTATGCGTCACCGTGAAACTGGTATGATGTGTGGAGTTCCAGAGAGAAATATCCTTCTTATGACAGATGGTGAGCAGATAGAAATTGCACCTAAGTACATGAGAAAAGTTAAAACTGTAAAAACTGGTAAGACTTACATTGATAATCAAAACAATCATAAGATTGATGATGATATCATCTTAGACCGTCAAAAACTTGCATCGGATGGTGTAGTTATGATAGTTGCTGAAATTAGCGAGCAGAACTCTAAAATGTTAGATAAACCAAAAGTTACTACATTTGGTATCGTTCCAGATAGACTTGATAAAGCATTTGCTAAAGAGATAGAAGATGTACTTGAAATCTTCTTAACAAATATCAAACCAGGTCTTATTGACAACTCTCGTGCCTTAGAAAATGATGTTCGTCAAGTTGTTCGTAAACATATCTTTAGAAAAATGAAAAAGTACCCACTTATCGTTCCACATATGTTAGTTCACTAAAAAAACCTTTATAAGGAGAGTTTAACTCTCCTTATAAGAATCCCCTCTTTTACTTACTTTTAATAATAGTTGATAGATAATATAATTAAAGGTGCTACATGAAACTATTATATTTACCCATACTTCTTACAAGTCTCCTCTTCTCAGCTGTTAAAACTCCTTCTGATGTCTATTCCGAAGCAATAGTTCTAAAAGATATGGTTAAAGTTTTGCGTCATGAGAATGGAGTAGTTGAGGCTTTTTACAAGATAGATGCACAAAAAGACAAAGTACCTCGTAATGTACTCCAAAAAAGTATAGAAGTCTTAAGAAAAGTAAATAAATATAGAGAAATTCATTCGATGGGAGAGATATCTGTTCCTCCTGTTCCCCCACGCGATATCATGCCACAAGATGTATATAAGAATGTAGAGAGACTCAAGCAAGAGGTCTTTTATCTACTACAGGGTAAAAAGAGTTCGTATAAAAAGCAATTTATCTATAAACAATATTATAATAAATCGTCTGCTGATGTTTATAGAGAGTTATGGATAATATCTATGGGATTTGACAAACTTTTAGGGCAGGGCTTTACCCCCACTGATGTATATACTCAGACACAGCAAGTAGTAGAAACTATAAGCTTTCTAAGACTTTCTCAAAGGGAAAAGAACAAGGTAGATATACCACCCCTTAGAGAAAATCAACATCCAAATCATGCTCTTTATAAATCTGTAGAATTGATAAAACAAATAAACATAATTGAAAAAAAACTATGGATGTATGCAGTCCCAGTGCCTAAGGTAGAAGAGAAGGTTATCTCGCCTACAGAAGTATATGACTCACTTCAAACAGTAATTGCTGAACTCAATAGGATATCTAGACGTCTTGGAGTGGAACATGCTTTTGAGTTTAAAGCATCTGAGGGAAAAAAGAATCCAGCGGATGTTGTGCAAAACTTGGAATATGCAATAGCTTTACTCCCATCGTTTAGCTTTAATAAAACACTCAAGCAGTATCCAAAAATAACACTTTTAAAAACACCAAATGATGTTTTTGGTCTGAGCGAACATATACTACGAAAGTTAGAGTATATCAAAGTGCAAAAAGGTATTAAAATAAGAGCGAGAGAGACAACCTACATTTATGAGCTTAAACCAATTCATGTCTATGAAAAAGGAATTGAAAATTTGGAAAAGCTTGCAAAATTAAAAGAAAACGAAGGAATTAGAGCTTCTCAGGTCCCTAATCCAACTACAGAGAACATCACTCCTAGCGAGGTCTATGAGTTGATTTTAAGACTTGATGATGAGTTGGGAATAATGTATAAGAATGTTTTTTTGGATAATATAGCCTTGCATTCTTATCGTGCTATATCAGGAAAGAAACAGTATAACAAGAAAACATCGTCAGATGTATATGACAACTTATGGAAAATATCTTATGAACTAGATACAATTTTAAATGAAGAGTATACTCCAAATGAAACATATGTTTTAGCAAAAAACATAGAGAGCGATCTTTTACTAATGCAGAAATATTTTTTAGGAAAAAATTTAAGTGTTAAACATAAAAAATATAAAGTAAAGAGACCGAGTGATGTATTTGCAAAGTCTCTACAAATATTAAAAAAACTAGAACTAATAAAAAGAAGAGGAAATTTTAAATCTGCAAAAATCATTCTCTCTCAAGATGAGATAGTAACCCCAACTTCTGTTTATAATGCTTTGAGAATTATTAGTGCAACTATTTCAGAGATAGATGTTTTTTATGCGATACCTAGAGTTCAAGAAGTAAGTGTACTTAAAACAAGTAAAACACCTACGGATGTATATGAAGTTGTTGAGAACATTGAGTATATGCTTAGCAGTATTATAAAGGAGGGTAATTATGAAAATTAGCCTCTCTTTAAAGGTTGCTATTGGAACCTTTTTTATCGCAGGAAGCGGAATTTTGCTTGTATCTATTCTCTCATATACCCAAGTAAGAACATATGTAAAAGAAAATATTTTAAGTTCTTTACGATTTGAATTAGATGGAGATGCAAAACAGCTTAACAAAGATATAGACAATATGATAAAGGATGTAAAGCTTCTCACTAATAATGAGCAAATTCCCGCTATTTATAGGGCTAGTATAAACAAATATAATTATGATGCCATGAGTAACGATACTCTATCCTCACTTAAAATGAAACTAGGAAAAACATTTAAGTCTCTTTTAGAGCATAATCATGCCTATTTTAACATACGACTCATAGCAGTTTCAGGAATGGAGCTTGTTGTCAGTGTAAAGGATGCAAAGGGAAAAGTTATAGTGAAAGATGAGAGTGCCTTGCAAAATAAAGCTACTCGTCCCTACTTTAAAGAGGCGATAGCCTTAGCTGAGAGTGATACTTATATTTCACGAATAAATCTCAATAAGGAGAATGGTGTATTTTCTATTCCTTATATCCATACCTTAAGAATTGCTCTTCCCATCTATATGGAGGATAAAGTATTCGGTATTTTGATTATTAATGCAAATATTAATCAACTTTTTTCTATTATAAGTAGCAATGTAGCTGCAGATAAAAGTATTTACTTAGCTAATGAAGAGGGCTACTATATCTATAACAAACAGAATGAAAAATGTTTCGGGTTTGATTTAGGTAGAGAGTATAAGATAGAGAATGATTTTCATTTTGATGTAGATGCATACTTTGAGCAGAATAGGGCTTTTGTACACAGAAAAGTTTTTATAAATAAAGAGAGGTACATTATAGTTGCTCTACAAACAAGTGACAGATTTTTACAAGAGCAATCAGGCGCTTATCAAAAAGATCTTGCAATATATATTATTTTAATCACAATGATTATAGTGTTTTTTTCACTTTTGTTCATGCGCTTTTTTATATCTCCTGTGATAAAACTGACAAAACAAGCAACAGCGATAACTACAAAGGATTTAAATAACCCTATAGAGTTTGAGATAATCAGCCGTAATGATGAGATAGGAGAGCTCTCGAAAGCACTGAGTGTTATGGTTGAGCGAATTGATAACTCAAAGAAAGAGATAGAGCAGAAGGTTAAGAGTAGAACAAAAGAGCTACATGATTTAAATGGAAATCTTGAACATATAGTACAAAAGAAAACACAAGAGAATATAAAACAGCTTAAAGCAATGCAAGAGCAGAGTAAAATGGCTTCAATGGGTGCGATGATTGGGGCGATTGCACATCAATGGCGACAACCACTTAATGAGATAAGCATATCGATACAGAGTCTGAAGTATGAGTATGAAGATGGTCGTGTGGATGCAGATTTTTTACAGGAGTTTATAGAAAAAAACAAAGAGGTTATTCACTTTATGTCAAACACTATAGATGATTTTAGAAGTTTTTATAGGGTAGATAAAACTAAGGAGCTATTTGATGCTAAAGAAGCTATCAATAAGACACTCTCTTTGCAGATGGCACAGTTAATAAACAATGATATCGCAACTTTTATAAGCGGTGAAAGTTTTGAGATAAATGGCTACAGAAATGAGTTTTTACAAGTAGTCCTCAATATTATAAATAATGCTAAAGATGCACTCCTTGAAAATAAAGTAAAACATGCAAAAATAATGATAGAATTAGAAGATAAAAGCATTATCATAAAAGATAATGCTGGCGGTATGCCAGAAGAGATTTTGGGTCGAATTTTTGAGCCTTATTTTACGACCAAAGATCAAGGAAAAGGAACGGGAATGGGTCTTTATATGTCTAAAATGATTATAGAAGAGAATATGAATGCTAAGCTGAGTGTACGAAATGGAGTAGATGGAGCTGAGTTTAGGATGGATTTTGATGAGATATAAAAGGATAAAGATACTATATGTTGAAGATGAGAAAAATGTTCGCGAAATGTTGGCTAGATTTATTTCACGTTTTTGTGGAGAACTTTATGTTGGGGAGAATGGAGAAGAGGGTTTAGCACTCTATAGCAAGCATAAAGTTGACATCGTCATTTCTGATATTAAAATGCCTAAAATGAATGGTATCGAGATGGTAGAGACCATAAAAAAGAAAAACCAAAGACAGCTTGTTATCTTTACAACAGCACATATCGATAGTGAGTATCTATTTCGTGCAGTTGAGTTACAAGTAGATGGTTATATAGCAAAACCAGTAGACTTTGATAAGCTGAAGTTTCGAATAGAGAAGTGCATAAACGAGATAGAATCAAAAAAAGCAGCGGAGCAACTCAAAGAGAGTGAAGAGAAGTTTAGGAAAATCTCACAAACAGCCCAGATGGGTATATTCATATATAAAGAGAAGTTTGTTTATGTAAATAGTGCCATGTGTAATATTTTGGGTTACAGTGAAGAAGAAATGCTAAATATGGAACCTTGGACTATTGTGCCACAAGAGATACAGGAAAAGTTTAAAAAGATTGCCTTTCGACGTATTGCTGGAGATTATTTTCCAGCAACTTATAGCGATATATTGTTAGTAAGAAAAGATGCAACAGAAATAACTGTGAGAATAGGAGCGGACACAATCCCGCAAGATGGTGGATATGCAGGTTTGGGAACGGTTATTGATATTACTGATATCCTTCATATCCAAAATCGTTTAAAGCAGCTTGCTCAAGCGATAGAGCAGATGGATGAGATGGTTCGTATTAGCGATAAAGAAGGGTATATTATGTATGTTAATGAAGCCCTTACCCGATATACCGGATATAAAAAAAGTGAGCTCATAGGGAAATCAAATAAGATCTTTAAGTCTGGTGAGCATAGTGATAGTTTTTATCAAAAAATGTATGAGACTATCCATAAAAGAAAAAGTTTTCAAGCTACTTTTGTCAATGCAAAGAAAAATGGTGAACACTACCACGAAGACCAGATTATCAGTCCTATTTTAAATGAAGAGAGTGGGGAGATAGAGTACTTCGTCTCAACAAGTAAAGATGTAACTGAGCATGTACAGATGCAAGAGAAGATGAAAGTACTTGCTACAACAGATCTGCTAACAGGCATTAAAAATAGATATAGTATGAATCAACATATAACAAATGAGATGAATAGAATTAAACGCTATGGCAGTTCCTTTGCTTTAATGATGCTTGATATAGATTTTTTTAAAAAAGTCAATGATACCTATGGACATGATGTGGGCGACTATATTCTAAAAGAGTTTAGTACTATAGTAGAGAAAACTATACGTGATACTGATGTATTTGCCAGATGGGGAGGGGAGGAGTTCTTGGTTCTTGCTCCAGGTGAAAATACTAAGGGTGCAAAGGCCCTTGCTGAAAAAATTCGTAAAAATGTTTATGAGTATGATTTTAACACGGTAGGGAATATTACTATCAGTATAGGACTGAGTGTTTGTAATAGTTTTAGTGACAAAGAAAAACTGCTTAAAAATATAGATGATGCACTCTATGAAGCCAAAGAAAATGGAAGGAATAGGGTGGTTTTTTATAAATGTACTTGTGCTGAAGCTTGTTAAGTGTTTTATTACATCAGTCTTTCAGCAAATAACTGTTACTCTTGCACTAATTAAAACTTTAAGGGCACTATTTTGTCAAAACAAGAGAATGAACAGTTTGAAAACGCAGTAAAATCTATGATGCTTCATGTAGGAGAAAACCCTGATAGAGAAGGCTTACTTGAAACACCTTCTCGTGTACGAAAAGCATATGAGTTTATCTATGGTGGCTATAAAGACGACCCACAAGAGATACTCTCAAAAGCACTCTTTACAAGCTCGAACGAAGAGATGGTACTCATACGTGATATAGAGTTCTACTCTACTTGTGAGCATCATCTTCTTCCTATTATTGGTCGTGTTCATGTGGCATATATCCCAGACGGAAAAGTAGTAGGACTTTCAAAAATTCCTCGTGTAGTGGATGTATTTGCTCGTCGTATGCAAATTCAAGAACAATTAACTGAACAGATCGCAGATGCAATTATGAACGCGATTGCACCTAAGGGTGTAGCAGTTGTAATTCAAGCACGTCATATGTGCATGGAGATGCGTGGTGTTGAAAAGATAAACTCAACTACAACCACATCTGCACTTCGTGGACTCTTTAAGCGTGATGAAAAGACTCGTGCAGAATTCTTCTCTCTTATTAACTCTCCAACAGGTACTAGGTACTAAATGTCCCTGAGTTCACTCAAAGATAGACTTGCAGGAGCAAAAAGCTATGCTGTATCTTTTGGTGAAGTTGTAAAAATAAACGCAACTGTTATTACCGCACAGGGGCTTAATGTAAGTATCAGTGATATGGTGAAAATAGTTTCAAATGAAACAAATAAAGATATTGTTGGTATGGTTACGGAGATAGATGGAAAAACTTTTTTTATAACTCCCTTTTCATTTGTTGAGGGTTTTGCTTCGGGGGATAAAGTCTTTTTAGATTCAACAGGTTTGAATATCCCTGTTGGAGATTCTCTTTTAGGTCGAGTAGTAGATCCCTTTATGCGACCAATTGACGGTAAAGGTAGTATAAAAGACTCTAAACTAAGTCCTATTATAAAAGCTCCTATTGCTGCAATGAAACGTGGAATGATTGATGAAGTCTTTAGTGTTGGTGTAAAAAGTATAGATGGTTTACTTACATGTGGAAAAGGTCAAAAACTCGGTATCTTTGCAGGAAGTGGGGTGGGAAAGTCTACTCTTATGGGTATGATAGTTCGTGGTGCAGATACTCCTATAAAAGTAGTTGCCCTTATCGGTGAGCGTGGTCGTGAAGTTCCTGAGTTTATAGATAAAAATCTTGGTGGTGACTTAACAAATACAGTTATCATCGTTGCAACTAGTGATGATTCTCCTTTGATGAGAAAGTATGGTGCATTTGCTGCTATGAGTGTGGCGGAGTTTTTTAAAGATAAAGGGCTGGATGTCCTTTTTATTATGGACTCTGTTACACGTTTTGCAATGGCACAGCGTGAGATTGGTTTAGCACTTGGTGAACCTCCAACATCAAAAGGCTATCCCCCTTCATCTCTAACTCTTTTACCACAACTAATGGAGAGAGCAGGTAAAGAAGAAGGTAAGGGAAGTATCACTGCRTTTTTTACAGTGCTTATTGAGGGTGATGATATGAGTGACCCTATCGCTGATCAATCACGTTCTATCTTAGATGGGCATATAGTRCTTTCACGAGAGATGACAGATTTTGGTATCTATCCTCCTGTGCATATACTCAATTCTGCTTCACGTGTGATGAATGACATTATAAGTGAAAAGCATTTTAAGGCAGTTATGAAGTTTCGAAGACTTTATACGCTACTTAAGGAGAATGAAACACTTATTAGAATCGGGGCATACACCAAAGGSAGTGATGAAGAACTCGATGAAGCMATAGATAAAAAAACTAAAATGGAAGAGTTTATCTCTCAGGGTGCAATGTATCAAGAAGATTTTGATACTAGCTCTAATACTTTGATTGAGTTAATGCAGGTTAACTCTTAACTATAGGAGAGTCTAACCAGCTATCTCTAGCTTTTCTAGTATCTTKGTTTGCAGTGAGTGCTAGTTKAGTTGCTGAAGCCTTTTCATATGTTCTCATRATAAGTAGCATTTCRCTATCAGTTCCAAATGTATCTATGTAAGARTAAATTATATTTTCTGCATTTTTAAAACTTCTTTTTGATAAAAGTGCTTTGATTTTTGTATGAAAACTCAAACGCAAGAGGTCTCCTATTTTATCAAGTCGAGTTTTTACACTGATAAGTAGACCAAACTTCTTTTTTATACTAGAAAAATCACCTCTAAGTGCATACTCTTCACACTCAGAGACAAGTTTAGACCAGTATTTCTCTAGGAGTTTACTTAATTCAAGTGAGTAAAGATTTTGAGAAGAGTCTATGATCTCATAACAAGACCTGAAATCATTATTTTTATAACTCTCCTGTAACTTTTTTACAAGTTTTGCATCTCTATATAGGTCTTGTAATTCTTCTTTGATGCTTGGTATCTGTAAATGTTTTTTGATAGTATCAATAGCACTATCAACATCCCCTTTATTAATATTGTTTTGTATAGTGTCGAGTGCCAATTGTACTGATTTTTTGAGTTTAATATAAGTAGGTATTTGTGAAAATATCTCATTTTTTCTGATAAGTTTTTCTATAGTCTTAAAATTTTTATCACTTATAGCTTTTAAAAACTGTATAAAGTCTTCATTTTGCTTAAGTATAAGGTGAAGCATTGGCTTCTTTGAAAGAACAGTTATATAAACGGAGAGGATTTCCTCTGCTACGTCATGACGGCCCATTAGTATCTGTTTTTGAGCAAAAGAGTATGTTTCTTTAAATACCTCTTCCATTTTCTTATACTGTCTCGTATATTTAAGGGCAGGGTGCTTATCTGCTAGGGCATAGGCCAAAGAGTATTTCTTTTCTAAGTATAGAGTATTAAATCTAGGATAAAACTCAAATGCTTTAAAGATAGAGTTRATATCATCTTTTTTACTTGGAACATCGTTAAACTTACRCATAAGAAGTCGTGCTCCYTTAGTATTTGAGTTTATTAGTGCCTCTATTGCTTGAGAAATAAGTTTATCATACATTACTTCAACCCGTTTATGCTCCCTTGTGCCTTTTAACATAGGGTCAATATCTATCAGAGCATAAGCCTTGTCTAAATCTCCATTRAGTATAAAATTTTTAAGATGCTCAACCTTAGGCATTTCAACTTTAAAAAACTCTTTTGAGTCTAGAACTACAAGTAGATTATCCTCTTGTGTAAGTGTGATGTTTAAGACWTTATGTTTAAAAATAAGATATGAAGTACTGATAACTTTTGCATTTTCTACATCAACTATACAGAGTTGCTCTGAAGCACCGCTCACCATTACATACTGAGGATTTGGCATTATTAGTATGGTATTTATCTTGTTAAATGGAGTACTGAGTGTTGTCCGTATCTTTTTTTGTTTGAGAGAGTGTATATGTAATATACCATCAACACTACCACTTATAAGTGTGTCTTTATCGTAGAAGCATAAGGCATYAATACGTAGAGAAGAAGAGGGTATTGTATATTTTGAGGAGAGTGAGTGTATTTTAAGTATAGTAATACTTCCACCATACCCACTACATGCAAGMAGATTRTCATAAAAGGCAAATGCACTTACATARTTGTTKCKTAYCGTTCTTTCACTCTTTTTTTCGAGTTCTCCAAAAGAGCATAAACGCGAGAGCCCGGAGCGTCCATCATACCTATACTGCATTACTCGACCATCTTTTGTACCTGTTATAAGATATTTTGAGTTTGGAGCGAATTCAATGAGCTGTATAGTTCCTTCGTAAGTTCGAATCTTTTGTATTAGTAATTTATTTTCAGTATTTACTATATAAATAATGTTATTATTTGCAAAAGCTAATATATTTGAGTCTTTACTAAAACAAAYAGCAGTTGTATTTTGTCCAAGAAACTCTAATGAGATATTTTTAAGTGCACTACATTTTTGRTGAGAGAAGATTTTAGCACCGTGAATAGCGGTACTAAAGGCTATHCTATCATCACTGAGTAGGGTAAATGCTGTAATCKCTGAACGAGCTKTATAGCAGCCATGTTTTGTAAGCATAGTATATTAGAAYCTACCAGKTAACATTAGGTGTTGRTACATTGGTTGTAACATGTAAAGATCAAATGCCCACCAAAACCATCTTGGTTTTTCAAATGCTAAAGGCATAGTTGGAGCAGGACCTTTGTAGTTAAACTCTGCCATGATGATTTTTCCATACTCTGTTTTAATTGGACAGACTGTATATCCATCAAAAGAAGCAGAGGGAGCTTTATCTTGCATAACATCGAGAATATTTTGTGTGATRACTGGTCCATGATGACGAGCRGAACCACCAGTTTTACCCATAGGAATTCCACAAACATCACCTATRCCRAAAATATTTTTATATTTTGTATGTTGTAAGGTATGTTTATCTACATCTAACCAACYAGCTTTTGAGATGAGCTTTGATTTCATGATGGCATCAACAGGACTCATTGGKGGTACAACATGGATAAAGTCATAATCTAAAACWACTTTGTCTGCATGATTGACTATCTCTTTTGTTCCAAAGTCTTCATCGATTACCTCTTCATCCCAGGCATAAATAAAAGTGGCTTTTTTTRCTTTTACATCTATAGCTTTAAGGTGATGTTGAAATTTATTAGTGATGGTATCATACTGSGTTTGCACTTTATGRAGAGCTTTATCTATCGTAGGYAGYGAGAAGAGTTTTGTTTGACTTGTAGCAAAGRTATACTCAGCACTATASCCYTCTTKTTTRAGATAGTCTGCRCTGAGATAGAGCATCTTTTGTGGWGCACCACCACATTTTATAGGTGTGTTAGGTTGTGTATAGATTACCTTTGGTGTTYTTRTTTTTGCTACTTCTTTTAACTCATTAAACCAATCCCATGTTGCAGTAGCACCACGAGCTGTTCCTTTTTCYAAGTCGCTAAGRTAGACACTTGTGATGCCATTAGTTCCAATRTCTTTTTYTGTAAGACCTTTTATCTTCTCGTAGTGGTACTGGATTCCAACTGCYACAACTAAGATATCATAGTTTACTTTTTTRCCAGAACGAGTTACTACTAGGTTATTATCAGCATCAAAAGTTTTCACTTCATCTTTTATCCAAGTGACTTCATCTTGATTAATGTAGTCATTATTATCAAGAACTAAATCGTCAAACTTTATTTCTCCTGCAGCAACAAAGACCTGTCCAGGTTGATAAAGATGTACTTCATTTGGAGCTATGATGGTGATGTCTGGATTTTTAATGGCACGACTAAGAAGTGATAGTGCCATAATAGCACCCGAACCACCACCAACAATGACAATCTTACCACTTACATCGGCACTTGCTTCAGCAATAGAGCTTCCACTYGTAGACGCGAGTACGCCAGCAGCAATAGGAGAAATTCCCATAAGTTTAATGGCATCGCGACGTGATAAATTTTGATTCTTCATAATTAACCTTTTATAATAAATATGATTATTTTACAGGCTTAATGCTTAATAAATCTTATTACATAAAAGTTGAACGTTTATTTTTCCATTAAATTCATTTTTTGCCACCTTATAGCTACAAGTTATTTTTTTATTTTCAGGCATTTCATACACAGTTCTAAATGCTATTATCTCTACAGTTTTTCTTTGATGAGGATATTGTCTGATTTCTATGCGAGAGTGAGATTTATCTGCTCCCATGAGTTTTATATTTACAACTTCAGCATCTTTGAGTAAAAAGGAAGGACGAAGGTTAGCTTCACCATAAGGCTCAAAACCCTCTAAAAGTGCTAAGAGCTCTAAGTCAATATCATCAGTATCTAAAATTCCACTAATCATCTCTTTGGGCTCAAAATCTTTTGGATTAATTTTTTTGGCACTTTCATTGATAGCTTCTCTAAATGCGATAATATTATCTGCTTTTAAACCCATACCAGCAGCCATTTTATGACCTCCAAACTTTTCTAGATAAGAATTATTTTCTTTGATAAGTTCGTAAATACTTACATCACCTATACTTCTAGCACTCCCTTTAGCCACACCATTTTCTACATTTAGAACGATGGCAGGTTTACCAAATTTATCTACTAAACGCGAGGCGATTATTCCAACAACACCCTCATGCCAATTCTCACCACTCACTACAATGACTAAGTCATCCGCATTAACTKCAAGGATGGCTTTTTTAGTTGTTTGTGCTTCTGTCTCTTTACGAAGTTCATTGAGTTGTCCTAGAAGTTCAAACTGTTTATATGCTGTGTTTGTATCTCTCGCTGTATAAAACTCCAAAGCGATACTCGCATCTTCAAGGCGTCCAGCAGAGTTTATACGGGGTGCTATACTAAATGCGATGTCTTCACTTGTGATAACTTTTTTGTTTAAAAAATCTCTGATGATTATTGAAGAGGGTCTTGTTGATGTCGCTATTAGTTTTAAACCCTCTTTGACTATCGTTCTATTTATGTCGATTAGAGGCATGATATCTGCGATAATGGCTATTGCTAAGATATCTAAAAACTGTCGCATATCTATCTGTAGGGCTAACTCTTTTTTTACTAAACCCATCAATAACCATGCAACCTGTGCACCACATATCTCTTTAAATGGATACTTACACTCTTCAAGTTTTGGATCAACTATGAGAGTTGCATCTGGCAAAATATCTCCTGGTGTATGATGATCAGTAATAATAAGATCAATACCTCTTTCTTTACATATATGTGCTGCACCAATTGCAGAGATGCCATTATCAACAGTAATGATTAAGTCAGAATCAATTCGTTCTAAAACATTTGGGCTCACACCATACCCATCCCGAAACCTATTTGGAATGATAGCCTCAAGAGGATAAGGGATCTGTCGAAAGAAATCAACAACAATAGCAGTAGAGCTCACTCCATCGACATCATAGTCTCCAACTAACGTTATCTTTTTGTTGGCACGAATTGCTTCTACTATTTTTTTTGCAGCTGCAGGTGCATTGTACATAAGAGCTGGATTAGGGATATCTGCTAATTTTTTATCTTCTGTATGAAAACGAGATGATAAAAGTTCATAAAGTTCATTTTTTGTTAGAGTTGGTATATTCATAGAGGAATTATAGAGTAAAAAAAGTAGAGCTTTATAAAATATGACAAAATGTCAATTTTGTAAAGTTTATTTTTTATTTTTTTTATTTTTTCTAAATAAATGATAACGCTCATTTTCACAAATATTTTCTATATACTCAAGAGGACATTTTTTTACATTTACCCATGCCCCAGATGGAACACGTACTTGGAGTTTACCATTTTCTTTATATTTTATGATTTTTTTGTAACTTAGAACCTTATCACTTGGCGAGTAGTCTACCTTGTCTAAGTCAATATCATTCTTGTAAAAACAGGTCTGCTTTTTAAAATTACCCCAACCAGGAATACCTTCAGATGTAAATGGCACCTCATAGCCATTATCAAAAGTCACCATTATCACATAATGACTATCCTCATAAACATCTGTAATCTTACCTTTTCCAAAAATTATTCCGTATACGATATCACCAATTTTAGCCTTCTTAAAATAACTCATGATTTACTCCTAATTGTTTGTAAAACTATAGAGAAAGATGATTACAAACATATTACGAAGTTTCAAAGTAATAGATTTATAATCAACAAAGATTATAATTTTTTTATTTAATTTGAGGGTGTAAGCAGATGCAAATAAGAGAGTTTGTAATGAAAACTGAAAGTTTGGAAATTGATTATAATGATACACTAGCAATAGAGTTAATTGAAGAGTGTCTTTTTGAAGGTTTAGAAGTACCAGCAGAGTGCATAGAGTCTTTAAGCATTAAACTATCGAATGATAAAAGATATTTTAATGATGACTGGTATACTAATCTTCAGAGAGTTGCTTAGTGCTACTCTACACTTAAAGATGCTTGAACAAATGCCAAAACTGCAGGGTTTGGTGTCTGTAAGCGGGAAGTAAATTCTGGGTGAAACTGTACACCTAAGAACCAAGGATGACCCTCGATTTCTACTGTTTCAATTAGACCATTTGATTCACCAGTAACTATCATTCCTGCTTTTTCTAATTGTTTACGATATATAGGGTTTGCTTCGTAACGGTGGCGATGGCGTTCAAGTATAGTTTTCTCACCATTGTAAGCACTACGAAGGATAGAACCTTTTTTAGTATCGCAAGGATATTCACCTAAACGCATAGTTCCACCCATTGGGGATTCGTGAGTACGAAGTTGCATACCACCACTTTGATCTAAGAAGTTATCTATAAGATAAATCATAGGATGTGGAGTGTTCTCATCAAACTCGATAGAGTTTGCACCTTCTAAGCCAAGTACATTTCTCGCATATTCAACAAGTGTGAGTTGCATTCCAAGACAGATACCAAGGTATGGTACTTTGTTAACACGAGCATACTCAATCGCTTGAATTTTACCCTCAACACCACGTGAACCAAATCCACCAGCGACAAGCACACTATCACAATCAGCTAAAAGTGCCTCAGCCCCTTTCTCTTCTATCTCTTCACTATCAACCCAGTTTATTTCTACACGAGTATCTAAGTGCGCTCCACAGTGGATAAGTGACTCTGTTAGTGACTTATAAGCCTCTTTGAGTTCGAGATACTTTCCTACAAAACCAACTACAGTTTTAGTTTGAGGTTGCACTATACGTTTAACTAGTGTATCCCATTTTTCCATATCAGGATTGAGTTCATCAAAACCTAATTCTTTAGCGATTGGTTTTAAGATATTTTGACGTAAAAATGTTACAGGAATACTATAGATAGACTTGGCATCAACTGCTTCAATAACACAATCAGGATGAACATCACAGCTCATCGCAAGTTTCTTCTTAAAAGTTTTTGGTAAGCTGTTTTCACTTCTAGCGATAATCATCTGAGGTGTAATACCAATACGACGAAGCTCTTGAACAGAATGTTGCGTTGGTTTAGACTTTAACTCACCCGCTGCTTTGATGTATGGAATAAGTGTAACATGGATAAAGAAAGTACCTTCAACTTCATCATCATGTTTCATCTGGCGAATCGCTTCCATAAATGGAAGACCTTCGATATCTCCAACGGTTCCACCAAGTTCAACAACTAAGATGTCGTGTGATTCACCTGCTTGTTTAATACGGTTAACAATTTCACCAACGATATGTGGAATAACTTGGATAGTTTGACCAAGGTAACCACCTGCACGTTCTCTCTCGATAACAGAAGAGTAGACTTGTCCTGTTGTAAAGTTAGCAGATTTTAGAAATGAAGCATCTAGGAAACGTTCATAATTTCCGATGTCAAGGTCAGTTTCAGCACCATCTTTAGTAACAAAAACTTCACCATGCTCTAATGGACTCATTGTCCCAGGGTCGACATTGATGTAGGGATCGATTTTGAGCATACCAACATCAAAACCAGAGTGTTTGAGAAGGGTTCCAACACTAGCTGCAGTTATCCCTTTTCCAAGAGAAGATAAAACGCCACCGGTTACAAAGATGTATTTAGTCATATAAGTGCTCCATAAATATTTTAAATTATAAACGCGATTATATTATAAACTTGTTTAATCTCTTATTTAGAAAAACGACTTGAAGAGATTAAAAGGTATAAAATAGTGATGATGCCTAAAAATAAGAATAAAAATAGAGTTTGTGTCGCTACACTTTTGATGATATTCTTTTCATCTGACTCTATCTCTTTTATAAGATTATCAATAGGCATTGCTAAAAGGTGTATACCAACAAGAGTATTTCTAGAGTCTTTGATATAAAGTAACCATTTTGATGTAAGAGTGCAAAATCAATTTTCTGAGATGTATTTAAGAATACTTTGTCATATTCTTTTGATGATAATACATAAGGCCCAATTTCTGGAGCATCTTTTAGGTATTTGGCTATCTTAAGTAAGGACTTATCTATCAGTAAAAGATAACTATAATCTTTTCTTTTAAATCTTTTAACAATCTTATCAAAGTTCTGTATAAACTCTAAAGAACCTATAAATTTGTTATCATTTAAAACAGGAACGATAGAACGCAGTGTTAAACCCATTCTTCCTACCTCAAAGCCAAAAAATGGTTCTTGCGTAATTCTAACTTGAACGATAGCCTTTCTAAAACCAGTAAGATCATCACCAAATTTATCCAGTTTCCAACTTCTTACAAATGCTCGTGTATTTTTGGTGTGAATGTGTACTTTAAGGTGTTTGATACTTGTCTTTTCTGCAAAATTTTGTTCCATTTTTTGTAAGGATTTTATTGCAAGTTCTCTGTTGTTAGTAAGGAGTGCTTGTTTAATATTTACATTTTCTGCAATTGATATTGCATTTATTATTCCTATATCTTTAGAAAAGCGTTTTTCATTGTTGAGTTCATTTTTTAGTTGATGAGATAATTTTATATATGATGCTTCTTTTTTCTCTTTGAATAAATAATTAGCATAAAAAGCAGTGCCAAGAGTATATAAGATTAATAGTATAGATATAAAGATGGTTTTTTTCAAATTTTATCCTTTAGGTGAGAAAATATATCMAAKAAGTGTAAAATAAGTATAAATATTACTTATAGTCTTTTATATTATCTAATATGTTATAATAATCATCATGAATAACATACTTCTTTATATTATAATTGCCTTAGGCATATCCATAGTAGTCAATATTTTTTTAAAAAAACTAGGCATAAGTCAAATTATAGGTTATATACTCACAGGTACTATTATCGTATATGCTTTTGATCTCAGTCACTCTCATGAGTTAGAGATGGTAGGGGAATTTGGTATAGTGTTTCTCATGTTTACAATTGGTTTAGAGATATCTTTAGCCAAGATGGGTAGTATGAAAAAAGAGATATTTGGGAACGGTTTAATGCAAGTTGGATTAAGTACTTTTATCATCTATATGATTGCATACAACTTCTTTAGTATTGATTTAACTGCTTCTATTATTATTGCACTGGCTTTCTCTCTATCTTCAACCGCCGTAGTGCTCAGTTACTTAAAAAGTTCAAAAGAAATATACACGCCTTATGGTCAAAGAGCAACTGGAATTCTTATATTTCAAGATATAGCTGTTATCCCTATTTTAATCTTTATTGGTTTTTTAACAAGTGAGGGAGATGAAAGTATTTATATCATCTTGGGACATACTATATTGAGTGCAATTTTTGTAGTCGGACTTCTTTTTGTAGTTGGGAAAAAAGTAGTGACGTATCTTCTTCACTTTTCCGCTTCATCTGAACTGGATGAACTTTTTATGGGTTCAGTACTTTTTATCGTCGTTGGGGCCTCTCTTTTTGCTTCTACAATGGGATTTACTTACTCCCTTGGAGCGTTTGTTGCAGGTATGATTATAGCTGAGACTAAGTTTCATCATAAGGTTGAGTCAGAAATAGCACCTTTTAAAGACATCCTACTTGGAACATTTTTTGTGACTGTTGGAATGAAAATAGATATTAATATGTTTTTTGCCAATATAGGTACAATTATTGGACTATTTGTCTTAGTTTTTATTTTCAAAGCCTTGATAATGTTTGCACTTCTACGTTTATCAAACAATAGTCCTACATCACTTAAGAGTGCATTAGCACTCTCTCAAGTTGGGGAGTTTTCCTTTGTAATTTTTGCAGTGGCATCGGCTGGAAATATTATGGATTCTTCTCTTGTGAGTTTACTTGTTTTAGTTGTTATATTTTCTATGATAGTAACACCATTTTTTATTACTCGTATTAATACTTTTGTTGAAAAAATTATCAAAACAACAGATATTGTGACAGATATGACACCTTTAGCATCAAGACATAATCATGTTATCGTATGTGGATATAGTATCGTTGGAAAGTTTGTGACACAAGAGCTTGAAGAGTTAGACATGCCATATATAGTTGTAGACAATTCTAACAAACATGTAAAAGAGGCCTTAGATGAGGATATCGAAGCATATCTAGGGGATGCCTCAAAGAGTCAAATTTTAAATGCACTTAACATTGATAAGGCAGCTGCTATAATAGTCACACTAGATAATTTAGAGAAAAAGCGACTCATTTGTGAGGCAGTTTTAAAACACTCTAAGGATGCTAACTTGATAGTAAAAGTGGTCTCTCTTGAAGAAAAAGAGGAACTCAAGGACTTAGGTATTACCGTTGTTGTTGATGGGAAACTTGAAGTGGCAAGGGTACTCGTTGAGCGCATGATAAGTTGTCAGTTAAACTATAGTTAATTAGACTATTATCCAAGAAAAGAGTATACTTTTGAGATAAGTATTCTATAACTCAAGGATAAATTATGAGCTTTTCAATCAACTCTAACATAGGTTCGCAGCAGTCAAACTTCTATGCAAATCAGAATCAAAACAATTTAAATAAAACTCTCTCAGCACTCTCTTCTGCTGATAAGCTCAGTAGTGCAGCAACTGATGCGGCAAGTCTAGCTATTTCTGAAAAGCTTTTGGCCTTAATTTCAGGTTCAGGTCAGGCTATTCAAAATGCTAATGAAAGTATAGGGCTTATACAAGTGGCAGATGGTGCTCTTTTGGGCATTGAAGACAATACTCAAAGAATAAGAACTCTAACTCTTCAAGCATCTAATGATACACTCAATGATGGAGATAGAGCAATCATTCAGCAGGAGATAGATTCTCTTTCTGAGTCTTCAGAAGATATCGCTACATCTACAAGCTATAATGGAATTAAGCTTCTTGATGGAAGTGGTGGTAGTAGGGGTAATGGTACTTTTGTAACGCAAAACGGACCAGATAGTGGAGATACTCATAGTGTTAGTATAGGTGATGCACGAGCTTCCACTTTGATTGGTAATATAGATGTAACAACACAAGCTGGTAGAGATACAGCACTAACAAGTTTGGATGGTGGACTTAAAGAGATAAGTAATATTAGAGCAAATTTAGGTGCAGCACAAAATGGTCTTGCTTCAAGTATTAGAAATACATCAGTAAGTCAGATAAACGCAGCATCAGCCGCATCACAATTAAGAGATGTTGATTTTGCTTTAGAGAGTGCTAATTTTTCACGACAAAATATTTTTACACAAACAGGAACTTTTGCTCAAGCACAGGGGAATGCTAATAAGTCTAATTTAGTTGGATTGTTAGGTTAATAAACTAAGAAAAAAATTTCTTAGTTGCCTCTTGAACCTGGTTTGATAGCTTCGCTACCATCTTTACAAAGAGGACATGCATCAGGTGCATACATCTCAAATGTAAAGTCTGCAAGAGCAAAAAATGGTATATCCAGTGGAAGTTTACAGTTTGGTTTTGTGGTGATATCACTGTTTTCACGTTTACAAAAACCACGGTTAGCAAGAGCTGCTGCACCAACGATAGTTCCACCTAAAGCTTCAACTGCGTGAGCAGCTTCCATTGCAGAACCACCTGTCGTAATGATGTCTTCACACATTAAAACTTTCTCACCCTCACTAACTTCAAAACCACGGCGAATAGTCATAACACCTTCAACACGCTCAGCAAAGATAAAACGTACATCAAGAGCAGTTGCAAGAGCAAATCCAGCGATAAGACCACCTAGAGCAGGTGCACATACTGTATCTATCTCTAAACCACTTTCTCTGATTTGAACTGTTAAAGCTTCAGCTAAAAGTTTTGCAGTTTTAGGGTCTTCGAGAACCTTAGCAGACTGAAGATAAAACTGTGAATGATTTCCAGAACTTAACTTGAAGTGACCCTCTAAAAGAGCATCAGCATCCATATAAATCTTTTTAACATCCATCATTAAACCTTTAAAATCTCTTGTTCTTTGACTTTTAATATAGAATCAATTTGAGAGATAAATTTATCAGTTGTTTTTTGTATAGTGTCTTGTCCAGATTTAGACTCATCAGTAGTGATTTCTTTATCTTTTTCTAGTTTCTTTACTTTATCATTTGCATCACGTCTATCATTACGAATAGAAACTTTTGCATTTTCACCCATTGTTTTCATCTGCTTTACAGATTCTTTACGTTGTTCAACTGTCATTGGTGGAAAAAATAATTTAATCACATCACCGTCATTATTTGGGTTTACACCAATATTTGCAGCAAAAATTGCAGATTCAACATCAGATAAAAGATTCTTTTCCCAAGGATTTACAACTATAGTAGTAGCATCAGTAGCTATAACTGAACCAATTTGATCAAGTGGCGTAGGTGTACCATAGTAATCAATTTTTACATTGTCTAAAACAGAGATAAGAACCTTACCCGTTCTAAGTGTTTTAAAGTCACGGTGCATATGGTCAACACTACCTTGCATTTTAGTGTTACAATTGTCAAAAATCTCATTTAACATTTTTATTTCCTTCTTTTGTCTCAACAGCTGCTGGAGCTACAACATTTGTGTTTTCAACCATTGCATCAAGAACTGAAGCTTGAGAACTTTGAGAGTACATATACCCTAAAGTGATTGTGTTGACAACAAATAAAAATCCGATAGTAAAAGTGGCTTTTGCTAAAAAACTACTTGGACCTTTCGCACCAAATACAGAGTCATTTGAACCACTATATGCACCAAGACCGATGCTTGAGCTTTTTTGTAGAAGTACAGCGATAACAATTATTATCACTAAAACGATTTGAACTATAAGTAAAAGACTAGTTGTCATAAATAGATTCCTGTTATATTTAAAGTGGCGAATTATATCTAAATAAACTTCTATAATCAAACTTATGTTTAAAAGGGTATAATTACAAAAATATAAATTTATAAATGGTGTAGAATGAAGATTTTTAAAATTGTAGCAGTTTTCTTACTTGTATTATTCCTATTCTTGGAACTTATTGCCTTTAGTTTTGATTCAGAGGTTAAACTTGATAAACCACTTGTGTCTGTGAGTACATTTTCTTTATATGATATAACAAAACATATAGCAGGAGAGAGTATAGAAGTTCTAAACATACTTCCTTTTGGTGTTGATCCACATAATTTTGAACTCACACCAAAGATAATGGCTAAAATAGAAAAAAGCACCTTGGTCTTTTATAGTGGAGCAGGGCTTGAGCCTTGGATTGAAACGATTTCTTTTACTACAGTACCAATAGATATAAGTAAGTTTGTAGATTTAAGAGCATTAGAGACTCATGAGAATGAAGAAGAACATGAACATCATGATGAGCATTGCTCTCATGGTACACTTGACCCACATTATTGGTTAGATTTTAAAAATATGCAAAAAATGGCAGAAGTGATAACAAGAGAACTTGTAGTTATTGCACCAGAGCATAAAGAGATGTATGAGAAAAATCGAGATACATATATAAAGATGTTAAACAGACTAGATTCTCTTTATAGAGCTGAACTATCATCTTGTAAGATAGATAGTGTTATTTTAAATCATAACTCCTTAGGATACCTAGCAGAGAAGTATCATTTTCAYGTAGACTCATTAAGTGGTCTCTCTCCAGAAGCTGAGTCAAGTGCAAGTGACATTAAAAGAGTTTTACAAGAGATAAGCCAAAGTGGTGTAAGAACGATTTTTTATGAAAGTTTTGTAAATGCTAAAGTGATACAGGCTATTGCTAGTGATTCTCATGTTGAGATAGATGTATTACAGCCACTAGGTAACATTACAGCAGATGAAGCAAGTGTAAATGCTACATACGAGTCTTTGATGCTAGTGAACCTGAATAAACTCTCTAAGGCTATGCTTTGTCACTAAACTTTAAAGTACCTATCTTTGATGTAAAAAACTTAAGTTTTAGGGTTCGTGGTGTAAATATCCTCTCAAATATTTCTTTAGAGATTTTTAATGGTGAGTATATTGCTATTATAGGACCAAATGGTGGTGGGAAAACCACGCTTATCCGTATGCTTTTAGGTTTAGAAAAGCCAAGTAGTGGTGAAGTTAGACTCTTTGGTAAAAAACTCAAAAACTTTAAAGAGTGGTATAAAATAGGTTTTGTTCCACAACGTGCTTCACTTGTGGATGAGAACTTTCCTGCAACTGTAGAAGATATAGTTAAAATGGGTAGAATCGCTAATCGCGGAATCTTTGCAGGTTTTTCAAGGGAAGATGCCAAAATAGTAGAAGATGCAATGCTTAAGATGGATATAGTAGACTTAAAAGGAAAGATGGTGGGTACACTCTCCGGYGGACAACGYCAACGTGTGATGATAGCACGTGCCTTAGCTTCTAACCCAGAGATACTTATTCTTGATGAGCCTAACACAGGTGTAGATATGGTTTCACAGCAGCGTTTTTATAAACTACTRGCAAAACTCAACAAAGAAGAGAAAATTACTATAGTTTTTATAACACATGATATTGGTGTAATAGCAGATGATATAGGAAGACTCTTCACAATAAATCAAAAAGCAACTATCTGTAATGATCCAAAAGAGACACTCTCATGTGAAGATGTCTCTACTCTTTACGGTATAGATGCACACCTTATTCACAACCATAAGCACGAGGACCATGTATGTTAGAGATATTTGAGTATGAGTTTATGCAAAGAGCCTTTATTGCAGGAATATTTATAGCTGTGCTTGCATCAATTAGTGGAACATTTATAGTCCTTAAACGCTATTCGCTAATGAGTGAAACTTTAGCRCATTCTGCATTAGTGGGTGTAGCTGTTGGTCTTGTAGYTGGATACAATCCTTTATGGGTTGCTGTGATAGTAGCCATACTCTCTGCTTGGCTTATAGAGTACCTTAGAAGTAATTTTTCTCTGTACTCTGATGCTATTCTRTCTATCATTCTTTCGGGTTCTTTRGCATTGGCTGTCATTATTGTCTCTTTAGGTGGAGCATTTAACAACTCGCTCTTTTCATATCTTTTTGGCTCTATACTCTCTGTGAGTTATGAAGATGTCCTTACTATAGGGATATTTGGCACACCAGCGTTAGTTTTATTACTTCTCTTTTCTAAAGAACTATACTTTATTGCTTATGATGAAGAAGTTGCAAAAACAAGTGGGATAAAAGTAAAATTACTCAACTTTCTACTTGTAACAGTTGTAGCAATTATAATAGCACTCTCTATTCGTGTYGTAGGCAGTTTACTTATTGGTGCAYTWATGGTTATCCCAACTTCTGCTGCATTGCAGTATAGGGTTGGTTTTAAAAACACTATACTAATATCCCTGTTTTTTGCACTCTTTAGYGTAGTCTTTGGTATGAGTCTCTCTTTTTACTTCTCTTTGCCCTCAGGTGCAACAATTGTKCTAACSGTTATCTCACTTTTTATACTTTCACTTGTCGCAAATAAAAAATGAAAATAAGCGAAGAATTCTCTAARCATGCATCAGAGTATGAGTCTCACAATATTATTCAAAARAAAGTYATTGACAAACTCTTAGAAGATATGCAAGGTGAGCCTCAGCATATTTTAGACCTTGGCTGTGGTAATGGAAACTTATGCAAGAGTATWGCATGGAAGTATGAGCAGTTTGTTGGCATTGATTTCGCTCCAGCTATGCTAGAACTGCACCCAAAAGCAAAAAATATAGAAGTTATGTATGGAGACTTCAATGATAAGAGTCTTTTTAACAGTTTAAAAGCTTATAGGTTTGAACATATATTTTCAGCTTCAGCACTACAGTGGTCAAAAGACTTAGATACACTCTTTGCTAACATAGCAGACCTAAAGACTAAACTCTCTTTGGCTATCTTTACTTCAGGGACTTTTAAAACACTGCATACTCAAGCAGGAATAGAACCTCTTTTATGTGATTATAAAGAGATAGATAGACTACAAAAGAAATACTTTAATGCAAACTTTGAGATAGTAGAGTACAAGTTAGAGTTTGAGAAKGTTAGAGAGATGTTTCGTTATATAAAGAGGTCTGGAGTGAGTGGTTCGAGAAATCTACTCTCTTACACACAAACTAAAAAGCTTATGCGAGAGTATCCTCTAAATTATTTAGAGTTTGAAGTTGTCTTTATAARAACTTAGTCATCAYTTCCAAAGATACCAAAAAGTTGAAGAAGTGCTGTAAAGATATTTAAAAAGTCTAAGTAAAGTGCTATAGCTCCATCAATAGGAGTCTCATAGGCACCACGCATAATGTTTTGAGTATCATAGATAACCAAGATACTAAAGAGTATAACAATTGCACCAGAGATGATCACATGTATCATTGGGTTACCAAGAAAGATATTGAGAATTGAGAAACCAATGATTACAAGAAGAGCAATCATAAGAGGTTTTCCATATCCAGTAAAATCTTTAGTAGTTTTGATAGCATAAAAACTCATAGCACCAAAAACAACTGATGTCATAGCAAAAGCATTACCAATGATAGATGCTCCACCACTCATGCCAAGTGTACGAGCAAGTAAAGGTGCAAGCATAAGACCTGTCATAAATACAAATGCAAACATAACCATAAGATTGATACCTGCTTTACGTTTTACAAACTGAAGCCCAATAAGAAGACCAATCTCTAAAGCAAACAGCGGCCAAAAGTATGCAGCGATAGTTCCAGCTAAAGGAACACCTACATAAGCACCAACAGCACCAGCCATCATAGAGGCAGCAAATAGTTTGTAAGTCTCTTTAACAAAAGAGATTATCTGTGTCTCACCACGGCTTTGTGTTTCATAAGAGGCAGTATTACCTCTTGCATAATCGCGATCATATAAACCCATAATATATTCCTTATAATGTATCTTCTATATATAGACACATGTTTTGTATGTAAAAGTTTATATCTAAAGAGTAAATAGATAGCAACATCATATAGTATRVGTATATTTAKKAGWTAAWTKHBWMAWATAWTCCCTNACAAAAACVAAHDHAAAAABTCTTTAVAAWWVCCTTYACCRNTTAADBVAMCDCTHAVBHRTAHKHCCCDWHVAHTVMCABHVACAHHCHGAKHCACAMRMRGWKACGAACCCTTCATGTTGAAGAGTTAAGAGTCAGTTTGAGATCATTGAAAACTAAGCAAGTAAGAAGACTAATGTTAAACAACAATAGTTGATATTACTTAGAAATAACTAATAAACAACAACCGTCTATTCTATTTGAATTCTTAGATATTTATTTATCTAAGTTCCCTAAATAGTATAGATAACTATACTTCAATAGATTAACTTCTATTGAAAGCTCTGATTAAAGACTTTAAGCAGTTTTGATACGAGTAAAAACAAAGCCAATGAATTTTAATTCTTGGGCAGAAAGATCAGTAATAAATTTACTTTTTCTTTTCATATTAATTATGGAGAGTTTGATCCTGGCTCAGAATGAACGCTGGCGGCGTGCTTAACACATGCAAGTCGAACGATGAAACCTAGCTTGCTAGGTGGATTAGTGGCGCACGGGTGAGTAATATATAGATAACGTGCCTCTTAGTCTGGGATAGCCATTGGAAACGATGATTAATACTGGATACTCCTTCTCTCTACAATGAGAGTTGGGAAAGTTTTTCGCTAAGAGATCGGTCTATATCCCATCAGGTAGTTGGTAGTGTAAGAGACTACCAAGCCTATGACGGGTAGCGGGTTTGAGAGGATGATCCGCCACACTGGTACTGAGACACGGACCAGACTCCTACGGGAGGCAGCAGTGAGGAATATTGCACAATGG